>DASSEH010000441.1:0-146135 GCA_035695325.1 Candidatus Angelobacter sp. | reverse complement strand
TGCGCGCCATCAAGGCTCGTACTTTGGAAACCCTGGAGCAAGCCATCACTCAGGCTTTGGCTTCTATTACCCAGGACAATGCTCTGGCCTGGTTTCAGCATTGTGGCTATCCATCCCAATCGATTCCGAAAATGGTCTAATGATGCCAAGGCCAACACCAAAGCCCTCATAAAAGCCACAACTGATGTGGGATTCACATCAGGAACAGAATCACAGCAGAAATAAGCCAGTCGAGGCGCTGCGAATAACTATCTGACTTGCGCGTTCCTGATCTGCTCCTGAATTTGCCGCTGGAACTCGCGCGCTTTGGCGATGCGGTGGAAGGGTTCCGGGGTTCCGCCCGAACCGTGGATGGTTACGCTGCCGTAGTTGAGAATCCTGCCCATAAAGCTTTGTTCCACACTCAGGCTTTCCACGCGGCTCAAAAACATCTCCGTGGTCTTGTGGCTCCAGAATCCGGTCTTAATGATGATGCGCTGATTGGTCACCACGCACTCGACTGTCCGGTTGCCGAGGATGGGAAGAACAATTGCAATCAGCAGCAGAACCAGTCCAGCGGCGCCGGCTTCCAGATAGAGTCTTTGGGCCGCATCGAGATCATCAAGGGTGCGTCCGTAAAGCACAATGCCGAGTCCGGCCATCACCAGCAGTACCAGCATCACAAAGAACGACTTGGCGCCGGCAATCCAGTGTGGACGGGTGCGAAAGGCCACCGTCTCGCCCGAGAGCAGATATTTGTCGATGTAGCTCATGCAATTTCCGGAAGGTCTGTAAGTATAAATGAAAGAAGAATATTTTCAGCCGCTCTGCCCGATCCCGGGCGCACGTAGCGAGCGCAGTGCGATAGCACCCAGCACCACCACCGCCGCGATAATCGCCACCCACAGCAGCGCGGGATGCCGCTCCGACCATGGGCGCTCATCCGGACGCTCGGTGTAACCAGAATTGGCGCGCTCCTCACCCCAACTCGCGGCCTGCGCGTGGGCATCCTTTTGAAACAATTTGCCGTAATCGTATTCGGGCGGCCCCAGCTTTTCGTCGCCATAGTAAGCCAGAATCTGCGGGTTGGGCACAGTAAGCACGATTTCCGGTCGCTTCACGTCAAAATAAATCCGGCGCTCGAACTGCTCGAGGCGCGCGCCGGTGATCTTTAAAGGCTGGTCATCGCCGTTGTGAATCAAGATTCGGACCGTGCCCTGGCCTGCGGTGGAAAAATCAATTTGGCTCTGCTCAGAATCGATTTTCTCGCCCAGCCGCACCATGTGAATGCGGCTAAGTTCACCCGAGCCCAGCCACTGCTTTTTCTCGTTTTGTATCTCCACCACGCGGCGGAAATTGGGCTGCGCGGGATCGATGCTGAAGCTCACCCGTTCCACAGGTACTTTTTCAGGCACGGTAAAGGTGACCACGGTTTCTTTGCCCTGCTGCTCAATCTTCGGCGGGCTACCCACCTCGCGCCACACCGCTTTCTCTTCCTCACGCACAGACGCGTATGCGCCCAGCACATCCGTCGGCGCAACCGGGCCATCAATGGTGATGCGCAGATATTTATAGGTGGTCAGAGGCAGACGCAGCGTGGTGTTCCCGCCCAGGGTCTCACGGGAAAGATCGTAAAAAATCGTTCCGCCCAGATCGGCCCAGTGCAATGTGTGCAGATCGTCATGGCCTTCGGCGCGGACATGGGCCACGTAGTTGCGAGTGGCGAGGCGCACATCGATATGGTCGTATTCAGCCAGCCCGGACATGTCGAGATAAAACTGGGTCTTGCCGCCAATTCTTCCCGGCTGCAACACCCGGACGTCACGACTCTCACTGTGCAGCGCCCCGCGCTCCGTGGTCACGGCATAGGGGATCTCTGTGTCGCCGCTGTAGAACCGCACGTCACCCAGATCAGGGCGCGCATGTTGCCACACGGTCTCATCCACCACCAGATAGTGCTGGCCGGTCCCCGATACCTGCGCCGGACGCTGATATTTGAAATAGCTGGTCGTGGGAGCGGCAAACATCACCAAAGCTGCAAGCAGCCCAAGGCTTTTCATGCGGAGGGCCCTGGCGCAGCCGGTTTGCCTGTTGCGCGGGAAGAGAGTTTCAGCCAGTCACGCTGATAGACAAACGAGATGCCCATCAGCACAACTCCCAGAGCAATGAAGCTGAGAATACGGTACACGCGGTCGAGCTCAGCAGTATCGTAGATAAAAACTTTGCCGATGGTAAACGCGATCAGCGCCAGAGCCTGCCAGCGCACAAATGCCGACTTCTTCCAGAAGCCAACAGCCATCAGGGCCGCGCCATACACCAGCCAAATGGCGGAATAGCTGAAATCACGCCCCAGCTGAAGCTGATGGTAGGCCGTGGAGTAATTCGCCGTCGACGACTGGCGGCTGAAGTAGTCGCGGGCTTCCAGAGTGAGCGTCCAAAGTGCCAGCAGGTTCAGGACCACAGCCGCCATGTGGATCAATGGCATCTCCTGCTGATAGGCATACCGTTCGCCTGCCCAGACAATCCCGCCCAGAATGGCAATGGCGATGAGGCTGGTGAGGAAGCGCGCATTGAATAGAAGCTGGTTGGTCTGATAGCTGTCGAGGATGACCAGGCGGAAGATCGCCAGAGTTAGCGTGCAGCCGGCAAAAATTCGTACCAGATCGCTTTTCGTGCGCACCGCGATCCACAGCAGCGCGGCGGATTCAATCAGCCAGCCAATCGTGATCCAGTGTTCGTTGAGCTTGAGCGGAATCGCAATGGTGATAAAAACGATCGCAATGGCCACGTGCAGCAAATGGATGACCGTGGTGGATTGCGTGGGCGCGGCCGTGCGGTACCTGAACAGGCTGGCCAGAAGCAGATAGCCGGCGGCCAGGCCAAGAGCGTACCAGGTAAGAGTCGCTTTCTCGCTTTCGTACATCACGAACAGGCAAAGGAACATTGCGCCTGCGTTCAAAAACGGAAGCAGAGTCAGAGTGACGGAAGTCCCTTTGTACAGCCGCGATTCTTCGTGCGGCGTGACCACGGGAATGGCGGCAAAGATCGCGCCCAGACCAAGGGTAAACAGCACGGTGAGAGTGCGCTGGTCGTCTGTGTAATACGTGCTGAACCAGCCGGCATAGAGAATGGCCGTGCCCACAAAGCTGCTCCAAAACAGCCGTCGCCAGGGCTTGAAACTTGCCAGGGCCAGGACCGCCAGGTCCATCAGGGCCACGTAGGAAAACAGGACTGCTTCATGATTCTGTCCAGTCGAGACCATGAGCGGAGTGCTGAAGCCGCCAATCTGCGCATAAAACGCCAGCAGCTCGGCATCCTGGCTGAGCGCCATGGCGATGGTTGAGGCCGTGACCACGATCATGGCCACAAAAGCGGCTGCCACCGGAATCAGGTGGTAATACTGTGATGCAGCCCAAAGCGAGAGATAGAGAATCCCGATCCCCACCGCTTTCAACGAGTAAGAAAACGCCTGGTAATTCTTTTTGCGGAAACTCTCGCTCCACACCACAACAGCAATGCCGGCAACCAGGCCCAGGCCGACTTGTCCGCTGGGGCCAATCCACTGGTTCTGAATCGCCAGTTGCAAAAAGTATGCCGCGCCGATGAGCACGGCGACAATGCCAATGCGGTTGAGCCAGAATTTGCCGATCTGGCCTTCGAGGTCGCCGCTGTCTCGCGGCGGCTTGCTGGCGGCAAAACTCGGCGGCGGCATCACCGGCAACGGCGGCGCTGGCCTCTGTACCGCTGGGGGCGCAGGCGGTGGTGGAGCTGGTCTTTGAGCAGCCACGTCTCTCGCCGTGCCCTGCGCGGTTACCGCGGGCGCTTCGTGAGCGAATCGCTCTTCGAGGCGGTGAACGCGGGCCGTGAGTGACTGCACCTGGTCCCGAAGTATTGCCAGTTCATCCTGTGAATCGGCCATGTGCGTAAAAGCTACAGCATTCAGGGCAAATTGCCAATTACTATTTACCTGCGTGAGCAGCATGGCTACAATTTCATTCCGCGGTTATACTGCGCCCTTTCAGGAGTGACGAATGTCTGATTCAGTTCGCATTGGAATCATCGGCGACTTCGAGCCTGCTTACCATTCACACTTTGCCACCAATGCCGCGCTCTATGACGCAGCCACCCGGCTCAAAGTTCCTCTGGAAATCCGCTGGTTGCCCACTCCATCCCTGACGGAAGCGGACACAGAAAAGATTTTGCGCCGTTGGGACGGTCTGATTGCCTCGCCGGGCAGTCCTTACCAGAGCTTCCATGGAATGCTGCGCGGCATTGAGTTTGCGCGGACCCAGCAGTGGCCTTTCGCCGGTACCTGAGGGGGCTTTCAATATACTCTGGTAGAGTATGCGCGCAATGTCCTGGGGATCGCCGATGCCGACAGCGAGGAAAACAATTCCGGATCACCGCACTGCGTGGTCACGCCGCTCTCCTGCGCTCTTCCCAATCGCCGCGAAGGCGGGCCAAAAGGTTCGGGTGACGAACGCCTGAAGATCCTGCCGGGAACGCTGCTGCATTTGATCTGTGGAAGCGAAGACAATTCCGAGCAGTATTACTGCAATTACGGCGTCAATCAGGAATACGAAAAGCAGTTTCAGGCAGCTGGTCTGCGGGTGAGTGCGCGCGGACAACTCGGCGAGGCCCGCGCGGTCGAGTTACCCGATCATCGTTTCTTCATTGCCACCTTGTTCCAGCCACAGCTCTCATCGCGTCCTGAGGCGCCACACTCTTTCTGGCTGGCATTTCTCCTCGCCGCGATGCGGTTCCGCAAAACCCGCACCGCGAAAACAGTAACCGCGCGCGGACGCGCCGCGAAGAGAACAACGGTCAGCAGCAAACAGCGGCGTTAATTCCACTTCAATCCACGAAGCTGATCCAGGTTCACATTGCCGCCGCTGAGCACGCAAGCAACTTTGGAACCAGCCGGGGCTTTCACCAGTCCATGCAGCAGAGCGGCCACGGGCGCGGCAGCCGCGCCTTCCACCACCAGCTTGCTGTGCGACATGATCCAGATCATGGCGTCGAAGATGTCTTTGTCGGGCAGGGTGACGATGTCGTCCACAAAGCGCTGCACCACGGAGAAGGTGTGCTCGCCCACGCGCTTCACCCGCAGACCGTCAATCACGCAGTCGATTTTGTCGAGCGTGACCACGTGCCCGGCCTCCACGCTTCTCTTCATGCCCGGCCCGTCGGAGGATTCCACGCCGATAATTTTGATCTTCGGATTGCACGCCTTCAGCGCCATGGAGACGCCGGAGATCAGCCCGCCGCCGCCAATGGGGACCACGGCGATATCGATTTGCGGAAAGTCTTCATACACCTCGAGGCCCAGCGTGCCCTGGCCGGTGATGAGCTGCATATCGTCAAAGGGATGAATGTAGGTAAGACCGCGCTCCTCGCAGAGCTGTTTGGACTTTTCGTTGGCCTCGTCCCAAATCGTGCCGTACTGCACCACCTCGGCGCCATAGGCGCGCGTGGCGTCCACTTTGGACTGCGTGGCGTTGCTGGCCATCACCACCACGGCCTTCATTTTGTACACCCCGGCGGCGAGGGCCACGCCCTGCGCATGATTTCCGGCGGAAGAGCAGATCACGCCGCGCTCCCGCTGCTCCGGCGTGAGATGGCGAAACTTGTTCAGCGGCCCGCGCAGCTTGTACGACCCGCCCTTTTGAAAAATTTCCGCCTTCAGGCGGACATCGAAGCCGGTACGCTCGCTGAGCAGCCGCGAAGTGAGCAGCGGTGTGTGATAGGCAAAGGAAGAGACGACTTTTCTGGCTTCCTGAAAGTCAGACAGAGATACAACTGGCGCTGTTGAAAGTTCGATGGCCATAAGAGGCCTCAATATTACTACGAATATTCTTGCCAGCCGAGTAATTGTGACGATTGGTAAGTGTCTCAGTTTGAATTTTATGAGCGGAAGGGATCATCGGGAGTCTTTAGTCTCGGAACCGGCTGGGAATGACCATCCCTTGCGCTGCCTAAGTCAGCAGTGACTCCTAAATTCGTGCTGGGGCCAAAAGGTTGCCGACTTACGGCAGGCAGCTTGTTTGCCTCGTCAAAGATGTTCTCGATTTCAGAAGACCGTATACGTTTATCGACTTCTTGTTTTCCATGCGCTAAAGCGGCTTGGATCGCGGATTCTTTGGTGGGAAATATGTCTATCAATGAAAATGGAATATCAATAGTCGTTTCCGAGTCGACGTTCTCTGCAATGCAAACCTTCGCTGACCATCCTGTACCATCAGATAATTTGTAGGCGCGAGGGTCTATAATTCGACCTTTGTAATGCTCGCTCATGTACTCATTATCTCACGCTTGGCGCAATCCTCCATGAATTCTTCTGTTCATCCCGCATCACGACCTACGGTAACGTCTTAGTTTGACGGGAAGTCCCTAGACGGCGGCGAAAATGAACGACGAAGAGCGCGGCGGTCGACATCTGTGATTGTTGGGTGAGTCCAAATACACGTCCATGTTCGATGTTCGCGAGACCAGCCAGAGCTTTGTCGCATCTTCAGCAACCATGTTTCAACGCGATTCGCTGGCGGCTCAGTTATGGTATCGCTTGTTTGGTCTGATTCTGATCGCGACACCCATCCTGTTGGTGTTAGGTGGTATTCGATGTCATAGCGGTCATAGGTCACACTTGCACTCTAAGCCAGTGGCGTGATTTCTTCAAGAGACCAAACTTGATGCAGAGCCATTTTTTTAGTGACCTTCTTTGCTGGTGAATCTTCGCATGAACATCAGCATTGTGAGATTCTGGCGCTCCACATAATACATACTGACGCGCTTCGGGGCTGGGTTGCACCAACGATTCTGGTAGTCGGCTAATTCTATGTTGTGGGCTTATTTGACCACCATTGCCGACCAAACCATAATATCGCAATTCCCGTTGCAGAAAGTACGGCCCCTGTCCAGCTGATTTCTGGGTCTTTGTTAATTAAAGCACCCCTGACTAAATCAGCCGTAGGATTTAGTGCGGCATACATATTTTGAATCCCTATTAGCACCATCATTACTGCGATAAAGAATAGTATCCAACGTAGCACAGGAAACAGCTTGTGGATATGGAATCTGATGTTCTTAGATTTTGAGTCGGCATTATTTGTGATTGATGCCTTCATTGTCGTAGATAAAACAGGTTGCACCGTTGCCACTTGCCTGCGGCGTATATCACGAATACCTCGGATTAGTGCAAGCAAAGTGAAGGCAATGCCTATCGTGATGTAATGAGTCCAATCGATTTGCTGTAGCCAATTATAAACCTGTTCAAACAGATGAATCGCTCCTGGCCGAATTCTATGCCACCTGTAGCAACTCGGCAATGCTGCAAATCCCACCATCCAACCAAGAAAGACTAAAGCTGCAAATAGCAATTATTTTGGGCACACCTTCCGCACTACCTCCAGCGTTCGCAAACAATCTTCCCGGCTCACATCGAGATGCGTGACAAAGCGCATCTGCCGCGTGTCGATTCCCGCTGCCAGAACATTTTGCGCCGCGAGCTTTTTGCTGAACTCCGCCGTGTCCATGCCCGTCCCGCTGATATCAAACACCAGAATGTTGCTGGCGGCTTTTTTGGCGTCCATCTTTATGCCGGGAATCCGGGCCAGGCCTTCGGCGAGGAGCTTTGCGTTGTCGTGGTCTTCCTGTAAGCGGGCGGGCATTTTTTCGAGCGCAATCAGCCCGGCGGCGGCCAGAATGCCGGCCTGCCTCATGCCTCCGCCCAGGGCTTTGCGGTACATCAGCGCCTGGTCAATGAATTTTCTGCTGCCCACGATCATAGAGCCCACCGGAGCGGCCAGGCCTTTAGACAGGCAGAACATGACGGAATCGAACTTCTTAGCGATGCGGGCCACCGAGGTCTTCATGGACGTGGCGGCGTTGAAGATGCGCGCGCCATCCAGATGCACCGGCAATCCCGCATTGTGCGCGCCATCGCAGATTTCGTCCATTACTTCCTGGGGATACACCGTGCCGCCGGCCAGGCTGCCGGTGTTTTCGAGTTCAATTAGGCCGGTCTGTGCGCGATAGTAGGCCGGCGGGGCGATGCGCTGCTTGATCTCCGCCCAGCTAAGGATTCCGTCTTCGGCGCGGACGGTGCGGGGCATGACGCCGGAAAACGCGGAGAGCGTGGCCGATTCCAGATTGCAAATGTGCGCCCGCTCTTCGCAGATGACCTCCTGGCCGTGCTGCGTGTGGACGCGAATGCAAATCTGATTGCCCATGGTGCCGGTGGGCACAAAGAGCGCGGCTTCCTTCTCCAACAACTCCGCGGCCCGGGCTTCCAGCCGGTTCACCGTGGGGTCTTCGCGATACACATCGTCGCCGACTTCGGCTTCGGCCATGGCGCGGCGCATCTCCGCCGTGGGCTGGGTCACCGTATCACTGCGAAGATCGATGGCGCGTTTGCTCTGCCGGATAGTTCCCTGCTCAACATCGGACATGGCGTGTGTGGTCATGGATTCCCTGTTCTCTAAAAAATTTCAATGCGAAGCCGGCTGCCATTGTACAAATTTCTCGAACACTTCGTTCGAGAGCAGACGTCCGCGCGGCGTGAGGCTGATGGTATCGTCGGCCAGGTGGAGAAGTCCGTTTTGCATCAGCTCTTCGATGGCGGGGACAAACTTCCGCGCATCATTACCGAATCTCTGTCCGGCGGCGCGCAGCGATACGCCGCGATTCAGGCGCAGACCAAGGAAGAATGTCTCTTCCAGCGCCTGGGCCTCTGAAACCGCGGTCGCCTGCGTCTCCGCCGAAATCAGAAATTTATCCAGCGAGTCGGTGGTGGAAAAACGCCAGCTCTCGCTTCCCTGCGCTTGCGACTCCGCGCTGGCCGGGAGCATGGAGTGGGCGTCGAGGCCAAAGCCCAGATACGGCTGACGCGTCCAGTACTTCATGTTGTGGCGCGAGCCAAAGCCCGCGCGGGTAAAGTTGGAAATCTCGTACTGCGGAATCCACGCTTTAGCGAGCATGGCGCAGGCGGTCTGGTAAAACTCCGCCGTGGCGTCATCGTCGGGGACAAAGTGCGCGTGATACTTCGTTCCGCCGGCCATCACTTCCCGGCCCAGGCGCGAGTCTTCATCGACTTCCAGCATGTATATGCTCACGTGCGGCACATCCACGGCGACAGCCTGCTCCAGCGACTCATGCCAGCTTTGCTCGGTCTGATGGGGCAGCCCGGCAATCAGATCAACATTCAGATTGCTGATGCCATGGCGGCACAGCCGCTCGATATCATTGAGCGTCTTCTCCCGCGTGTGCAGCCGGGCCACCGAGGCGGCTTCCTGATCAATAAAGGACTGCACGCCGAGGCTCACGCGGTTCACGCCGCAGGCGACTAAAGTCTCAAGGACGGTGTCAGGAAGCGTGCCCGGAGCGCATTCCACTGTAACTTCACAGGCGGGCGAGACATCAAACTCCTGGCGCAGAGTGGCGAATATTTTTTTCAGCCCCTCGGCAGGCAGCAGGCTGGGAGTACCGCCGCCGAGATAAATGGAGTCCACCGGTCCGGCGAGTTCGGCCTTATACTGGCTTGCCAGCGTTTGCGAGGCGGCCATGTCTTCGCAAACCCGCTCAATGTACCGGCCCATCTGCGCGGCGGAAAACACGCCGGAGGCAAAGTTGCAGTAAGTGCACTTGGAGCGGCAAAAAGGGGCGGAAATATAAATTCCCAGTGACATAGGGATTAAATCGTATAAAACCAGGTTCAATTATAGAATTCCTACTATGCTAAAACGGGCCGTAATTACCGGAATGGGTGTGGTGAGTCCCAATGCCATTGGCAAGGCGGCATTTTGCCGTGCGATTCTCGCGGGCAAAAGCGGGGTAAAGCAGATCACCCGCTTTGACACTTCGGAGCTTCCGGTAAAAATCGCCGGCGAGATCCAGGACTTTCAGGAACTGGACTGGATGGAGGCGCGCGACCGCAAGCATGTCTCGCGCGTGGTGCCGCTGGCACTCGCGGCCTCTACCGAAGCGCTGGCGGATGCCGGCATTGATGCCAGCAAACTCTCGCTGAATGAACAGCGCGAGATTGGCGTGGTGCTGGGCACGGGCGGCGGCGCGCAGGACTTTACCGAGCAGCAGTATGACCTTTATTACACCGGCAAGATCAAACAGGTAAGCCTGTTCACCGTCCCCAGCGGGACGCCGGGCACGATCTCGAGCGAGCTCAGCATGCGCTTTGGCTTTCGCGGGTTGAGCCACGTCATCACCACGGGCTGCACCTCGTCCACCGACGCGCTGGGCTATGCGCTGCGCCAAATCCAGCTGGGCACGCAGAAATCCATGCTGGTGGGCGGGGCGGACTCACCGCTGGCCTGGGGCATTATGAAGGGTTTTACCCTGATGAAGATCATGACCGCATCGTGGAACCATGAGCCGGAACGCGCCTCACGCCCTTTCAGCCAGGACCGCGACGGATTTGTAGTCGCAGAAGGCGCATGGATGTTCATGGTGGAAGAATACGAACAGGCCCGGGCCCGTGGCGCGCGCATCTATGCCGAAATCGCGGGTTACGGCTCCACCTGCGAGGCGTTTCACCGCGTCCGCCTGCAGGAGTGTGGTGAAGAGCCGGCCCGCGCCATTCAGCTGGCAATGAAGGAAGCCGGCATCTCTGCCGAGAGCGTGCAGTACGTGAACCTGCACGGCACCTCCACCGAGCTGAACGACCGCATTGAGACCCGCGCCCTCAAGCTGGCGATGGGCGATCACGCCTATAAACTGACCGCATCGTCACTGAAGTCGCAGATTGGCCATCCCCAGGGCGCATCGGGCGCGGCGGGCGTGGCTGCGACACTGGTAGCAATGGAGCACGGGCTCATCCCACCCACCATCAACCTTGAAAAGCCCGACCCGGAATGCGATCTGGATTATGCTCCGCAGCCGGGCCGCAAGGCATCTATAGAGCAGGCAGTCTGCAACTGCATTGCCTTTGGCTCGAAGAATTCAGCGCTGGCGCTGCGCCGGGTGTGAGCGCCCGCGCCCTGAATCCTCGGCAAAAGATAAAATAGACATCTGGGATGTCACAGGAAGAAGAAGTATTAGGCAAAGCGTACGACAGCCGGCTGATGAAGCGGCTGCTCGGCTATCTTCGCCCGTACAAGTGGCAGGCGGGCATTGCGCTCGGGTCCATTCTGCTCAAGGTGTTTCTGGGGCCGGACGTAATTGGCCCTTATCTCACCGCCACCGTCATTGATAAATATCTTTCGGTTTCCGGCGGCGCGCGGCGCCATCTGCTCGACCGCTGGCTCAGCTCCAGCCCGCTCCAGGGCATCACCCAGGTGGCCCTGATTTACGTGGCCAGTCTTCTTTTCAGCTTTGTGCTGGAGTACGTGCAGACCTACCTGATGCAGTGGACGGGACAGAAGGTGATGTTTGATCTGCGCAGCCAGATCTTCCGCCATCTGCAGGGGATGCACGTGGGGTTCTTCGACAGGAACCCGGTCGGGCGGCTGGTGACCCGCGTGACCACCGACGTGGACGCGCTGAACGAGATGTTCACCGCCGGCGTGATCTCAATTTTTGAAGACATTTTCGTGCTCACCGGAATCATCGTGGTGATGCTCTCCATGCAGTGGTGGCTGGCGCTGATCGCCTTTGCCGTGCTGCCGCTGATCTTCTGGGCCACCATGATTTTCCGCAAATCGGTGCGCGATTCCTACCGCCGCATTCGCGTGGCCATTGCCCGGATCAACTCCTACCTGCAGGAGCATGTGACCGGGATGACGGTGGTGCAGCTCTTTAATCGCGAAAAGCGCGCGTGGCAGAAGTTCGACCAGGTGAACGCCCAGCACATGCTGGCCTTCAAGGACGCCATTCTGGCCTACGCCCTCTACTATCCCGTGGTGGAGTTTCTCTCGGTGGTGGCGATTGCCGCGGTGATGTGGTTCGGCGGCATTCGCGTGCTGGCCCACTCGGCGGTCAGCGTGGGCATTCTCATGGCGTTTCTGCAGTACGCGCAACGCTTCTTTCGTCCTATCCAGGACCTGAGCGATAAGTACAACATTTTGCAGGGTGCCATGGCTTCGAGCGAGCGGGTATTCAATTTGCTCGATACTCCGGCGGAGGTGACCAGCCCGCCCGAACCCAGGGCCGTGACCGGACCCGGACGAATTGAGTTCGACCACGTATGGTTTGCCTACAACCAGAGTGCTGCCACGGCAGAGCAGGATGGCGACTTATCTGCCCAGGACTGGGTGCTGCGTGACGTAAGCTTTGCCATTGGGCCGGGCGAGACGGTGGCCATTGTCGGCCACACCGGCGCGGGCAAAACCACCATCATCTCTTTGCTGATGCGCTTTTATGACGTGCAGCGCGGCAGCGTGAAGATCGACGGCATTGACGTCCGCGAGATGGACCTCACCGCTTTGCGCCGCCGCTTTGGCGTGGTATTGCAGGACCCGTTTCTGTTCAGCGGCACCATCGAGAACAATATCCGCCTGGGCACGGAGGGCATCAGCGATGAGCAGATTGCAGCCGCGGCGGAAAATGTCAATGTGGCCGACTTTATTCGCAGCCTGCCGCAAGGCTTCCAGGAGCCGGTCCACGAGCGCGGCAGCACGTTTAGCACCGGGCAAAAACAGCTCATCTCGTTTGCCCGCGCTCTGGCCCACAACCCTAAAATTTTGATTCTGGATGAAGCCACGTCCAGCGTGGATACCGAGACGGAATTTCGCGTGCGCGACGCGCTCACCCGCATGGTGGAGGGCCGGACATCGGTGATCATCGCGCACCGGCTGAGCACCATCCAGCGCGCGGACAAGATCATCGTGATGCACAAAGGCGGCGTCCGCGAGATTGGCAGCCATCAGCAGTTGCTGGCCCAGCGCGGCATTTACTGGAAGCTCTACCAGCTCCAGTACAAAGACCAGGAGCTGGGCGTACCAGGACAAGAGGTGAGTGCGGACGACTGATATTTATTTGGTATTGCCCGCTAGAGGGAACGATATGGTCCTAAAAAGGACATTGTGGACAATGCTGCTGATTTCATTTCTTCTCATCGTCAGCGCAGCATGGTTATGGTTTACTTATTTTCCTACACACTGGCTTACAAGAGTTGATTTTGGGATAGTGAAGATTGACGAGCATCGGGTTGATGCGGAGATTTCCTTCGGAAATCCTGCCGGTGAAGCTGAAGCAATTGCGTTGGTACACCTGAAAGACGGCCGCGACTTTTTTCTTAATTTCGGCACAGAGAAAGTGCGCCGAGGCACTTCGTCAGAATACTTGCGGCTATTCAATGGCGCATGGTGTATTCACTCGATGCAGAAGGGTTTATTCCGTGCTCCTCTTCCGTTCCGTAATCTGAATGAGTTTCGTATTGCTACCGAAGACGGACAGGTAGTGACTATCCAGCTGTAAAGGAAAATTCACTAAAATGAACGGCCTGAGACCATTGCAGCCAGAATTAATGCAAAGCGCGCAGAGGCAAATATGAGCTTTCAGACTACCGGCGCCGGCGTGGTCATGGACTGCTGGTCATAATGGCCCTGGCCAGCAAAGATGTTCGCGAGCGCCGCGGCCAATTTCCTGCTGCTCACCGGTTTGGACAGATAGCTGTCCATGCCAGCATCAAGGCAGGCATCTTCGTCACGCTTCATGGCGTTGGCGGTCAGGGCAATGATCGGCAGATGATTTCCAGTCGCCCGCTCGGCCTTGCGAATCTCTTTGGTGGCCGACAATCCATCCATTTCGGGCATCTGCACGTCCATCAGCACCACATCAAAACTCTCCCGCTTGAGCGCTTCCAGAGCTTCCCGTCCGGTGATGACCGCTGTGGGAATATGTCCCATCTTTTGCAGCAGCCGGACAACCAGAGTCTGATTGATGGGATTGTCTTCAGCCACCAGGATTCGCAGACATGAGCGTGTCTCCCGCAGGACGCTTCTCGTGACCAGTTCCGGAGATGGAACAGACGGACGCCCCAGTACAGTCAGTATGGCCTTAAGCAGCTCCGATTTGCGTACGGGCTTCACTAAATAAGCGGAGATGCCCAGCTTACTGCACCGGGCAGCATCATCCTGATGTTCCGACGAGGTCAGCATCATGATGGTCGCTCCGGCAAGCCGCGGATCGAGCTTGATTCGCTCCGCCAGTTCAAAGCCGTCCATCCCGGGCATGTGGCCGTCTATCAAGGCCAGGCGAACCGGGATGCCGTCCTGCCTGGCGATGTTCAGTAGTCTCAATGCCTCCGGGCCGCTCTCGGCCGCGCTGGCGTTCATGCCCCAATCCTGCGTCATTTCGACCAGGATGCGGCGGTTGGTGGTATTGTCGTCGACGATCAGCACCGGAAGGTTGAGCAGTTCTTCATCCAGGCGCGCGACAATGACCTGCGGGGCCGCGGCAACGCCAAAGCGTACGGTAAAGGAGAAAGAACTGCCTTTACCGATTTCACTCGCCACCCAGATGCGGCCTCCCATCAGGCCGGCCAGTTGCGCGGAGATCGCAAGCCCCAGCCCGGTGCCGCCATACTTCCGAGTGGTTGCTCCGTCTGCCTGGGCAAAAGCTTCAAAGATAAGGGAGTATTTTTCCGGTGCGATGCCGATTCCAGTATCGGAAACGCTGAACTGGATTTCACACTCCCGTTCGGTGCACGCATTGCGCCGCACGGCAACCAGAATTTCTCCCTGGGAAGTGAACTTGATCGCATTCCCGATCAGGTTGACCAGGATTTGGCGGAGCCGGGCGGCGTCACCGGTAACGTACTCGGGGACACCATGGCCAATTTCCAGCATAATCTCAAGATGCTTCTGATGCGCCTTCACCGCGAATGCGCGCATCACGTCTTCTGCCGTCTGGTGCAGGTCGAAGGGCACGGGATCCAGGCTGAGCTTGCCCGCCTCGATTTTGGAAAAGTCCAGAATGTCATTGATCACACCCAGCAGCGAATCGCCGGAGGACATCAGTATCAGGGCATACTCTCTTTGCTCGGCAGTCAGCTCCGTTCCCATTAACAACTCCGTCATGCCGAGAATGCCGTTGATGGGAGTGCGAATCTCGTGGCTCATGTTGGCGAGAAACTCGCCTTTGATGCGGCTCGAGGCCTCCGCCGCCAGCTGCGAAACCCGCAGTTTCTGCTCTCGCTGCAGCAAAATCAGAACAAAGCAGGAGGAAATCAGCAGAACGCCCAGAGAACCCGTGATCTGAATGCGCGATGCGGTCTCCGCGTGTGTACCGCGGAGCATGTTGGCCTTCAGCAACTCAGCGCGGATTTTTTCCAGCGTGGGATCGACCTCGGTTTCATCCACTGCACGTGCTTCATCAGCATGCCCAGCCGACATCAGAGAAACTACCCGGGTGATTCCATCTATATATTTCAAACTAAGGTCATGGATGTGCGCGATTTCCGGCGACTCACGGACCGATGGGGCCAGTTCGCTGAACATGCGTTGAATAGATTGCAGGCTGGAGTCGATGTCGTGCTGCTCCCGCAGGGTTATCTTTTTATCCCGGCCAGCTTCCCATTCCAGTCCGTTGACGAGATTGATTTCCGCGTCGATTCGCATCAGTTGCAACTGGGACTGGCGGCTGCGGTCCGCCTCATACCAAAATGAATACAGGGCAATGGCGGTGAAAATTGCCAGGGCAACCGAAATTCCCCTTGTCAGGGCATGCGGCAGGCGGGGAATCGGTTTCACTTCAGGCCTCGCTGACTGCGCATATGAAGCGGAAATTGAACAACTATGCACACCTGGCGTGCGCCGGTCAGGCTGACGGGTGTCCCAGTGTTGTACATATAGACGGCGCCAATTTGGTAGACGGCGCCAATTTGGGCCGTGCTTGGGATATCGGCTGTGACTGGCGGAACTTTAACCACTTTGGGAGCAGAGAAACTGGTGGCATTGCGGGGACCGTGCGACAGGGGCGAAAAACAGTAATTGCAGGCCAGCATGTCCTTACTTCTTCGAGGAAGGCGATGGAAGAATTGTAGCCCTAATGCCCCCTTGGTGGCCTAAAGAATTTCAAAGCTCCTGAAAGTTCATGAAATATCTCTAACAAAAATGCGCTGTTTGGGCAGGGGTATACATCCGATTTTTTGGCATACGCTACGCGGATGTTTCAATGAAAATCGGCATCAAGTGGCGGCCAGCACACCACACTGAGGCAGAAGATGCAGAGCCAGATTGGCGGCTTGAGAACGTATCTCCGGCACCGCGGTCGTCTCCCAGAAACATCCTCTTTGCAGGGGACCGATTGCAAAGAGTCTGCTCGATGCTTGTCCGGCAGAATCCAGCAAAGCGCCATTTTCTGCCACGTCAAGCCCCAGCTTTAAGCGGTCAATACGGACGGCCCCGCTTTCAATGAAAGATTTGAAGAGAGCAGTCTCAGCCAGGCGCGCGGTTGTGTTATTTCCCGTGCAGTTAATCACCCGGTCAACCTGCAGTGTCTCTGTTGTTCCAGTGTGCCTGTCCTGGAATATTACCTGGGCCCCGGCATTATTTTCCTGGTATCCAGACAATCGCCCCGCCAGAATACGGAGTTCACCTTTGCCAATCCAGTCTTCTAAATTGCTGTAAACCTCGGGAGGGATACGGTGTCTATGCGACTCCCAGTAGGGCCGAACATGACGCAAAAATCGTTTTTGGTCTTCCGGGGACAAGGACCGCCAAATTCGTTGTGACGCCGGACGCAGAGAATCAAAAACGTCCTGCCATCTGCTTCCGGAAATCACAGCCTTTCTGATTTCTTTGCGCACCATCGAGAGAAGTGGCCGCAATGCTGCCGGAAGGGATGTGGTCCATGACTTTGACCAGTTCCCGCCGCGCGATGTGTGGGCATTCGGTAAAATGCCGTGACGCGACAGCATCGTGATCGTTCCGCGAAATCCCTTCGCTCGCAGGGCCAAAATCTGATCGACGGCAGTAAGCCCAGTCCCTATAAGAAGAATGGACTGTAAGTCACCGACTCCGGCCAGCGCATCCGCCGACCAGGCATAGGAAACATAACGATCGGGCGAGGCGTTGCGCAGCTGAGGAGGGTCCGCGGGCGGGTAATTGCCGGTTGCAAGCACCACAAAGCGAGCGTGGATTTCGCGCCCGGAGTGCATCCGGAGATGTATGCCATCGGTATCAGGCAGGGCGCAAACGGCTTCCTCGGGAATGTGTGAGAGAGTTACGTCCGGGCGCTGCTGAATTGAGTTCGCCAGCACGCTCTCGGCGTATTTGCCGAACACACCGCGCGAGACAAACTGATCAGGATGAGCCGATGGGTCCGATTCGGTTCGCAGCCATTCGAGAAAATGACTGCTCTGATCGGCGAATGCGCTCATGTCCGCGGCACGCGCATTGAGCAGGTGGTCCGGACATTCGGTGCTGTAAGCAACGCCACGACCGAGCGAGTGCTCCTTATTGATGATGGCAATCGATTCCCCGCCCCCGGAATGGCGGAGCAAATGAGCGGCCAAAACCGCACCGGAGAATCCGCCACCCACAATCGCGATATCGTACTGCGATTGAGTGGAACGATCCGCCATTTTTTTACGCTCCGATACAGTCATGGACTTTCCTGCTGGCAAAGTCACCTCCGACAAAACAATCCTGCCTATTTTCCGGCCACGCGCCACTCGGGCACAAGGCGTGCTCGCATTGGCTATTATCCCAGATGCTCTGAAGAAAAATTTCCTGGCGCGGTCAGTTTGCCGGTCATGGGAAAGGCCAGCCGAACCGGAGCAAGCAATATTGAATATTTTACAGGGCGTGGCTTAGCTCGCGTGGCTCAGGCACGCGAAACAAATTCCAAATCTTCGTATTCATCAAGCGAGTCTTTGCGGATAAAGTAACGCTCGGAGATCATCAGATCGAGAAGTAAGACACCTCCACCAAACTCCTTGATATGCCACACTGCTTCCGGATCACTGGGATCGCACACCACCAACTCCACTTCTGCCGCGTTTCCGTGGAAAAGTACGTGATCACCTTTTTTGATTTCCTCGCCAGATCGATAGCGCAGAGTCTCTGGAGAAGCAGTCATGTAGTTATCTCAGAATGCATCTCCGGTTGAAGAGGCGCTCTGTGGGGAACATAAGCATCAATTATCTCCACCAACTGCCTGGCATCGATTGGCTTGGAGATGTAAGCATCCATTCCAGCGGTCAGAAACTTTTCCCTGTCGCCGCTCATCGCATGAGCGGTCATGGCAATGATCGGCAGGTGTTTCGCTCCGGCTTTCTCATTTTCCCTGATGGCCCGAGTGGCCTCAAGGCCATCCATTTCCGGCATTTCAACGTCCATCAGGACCAGATCGAATGTATCGCTCCTGAATATTTTGAGCGCTTCAACCCCATTGCCGGCGATGATTATGCGGTGACCCTGTTTTTCCAGAATGCGGGTCGCCAGCACCTGATTTACGCGATTATCCTCAACCAACAGGATCTTCATCTGGCGACTGCCATTGGACCTGATCATTGAGTTCGCCACAGAAGCTGAAGAGTTGTTGATGGACTTCGCTTCTTCCGCGCCAGCAGCGGCACGAACAGCTAAAAGCAATTCTGTCTCCAGAACCGGTTTGCTTACATAACCGCTGATGTCCAGCTCCCGGCTGCGGAGCGCATCGCCGGAACTGCCGCCGGAAGTCAGCATGAAGATTCTGACCTCGCCCAGACCAGGGCTGCGCCTCATCTTCTCGGCCACGGTGAATCCATCCATCTTCGGCATATGGGTATCGAGCAGTACCAGTTGGAATGCTTTGCCCTGCCGTTCGGCCTGGGCCAGTTCCTGGAGAGCCTGGCTGCCCCCCTCCACGGCAATCGGCGCAACGCCCCAGCCAGCCAGCATTTCCGTGAGCTGGTGGCGGCTGGCGGCATTGTCATCCACGACCAGGACTCGCAGCCCCCGCAAGGCCGCTATCTCGTGGGGAGCGATTGGGTGCGACACAGCTTCTTTCCCCAGCATAAGGCGTACGGTGAAATGGAAGATGCTGCCCGGCTGTGTCTGCTGGCTTTCCATCCAGATCCTGCCGCCCATGCCCTCCACCAGGCGCGAGCAGATGGCCAGCCCCAATCCCGTACCGCCATATTTGCGGGTGGTTGAATCTTCAGCCTGAGTAAATGATTCAAAGATCGACTTCTGCTTGTCCGGGGGAATGCCGATGCCGGTATCTGCGACGGAAATGTGCAGGCATACGGTGTTCTGGTCGATTTCCGAGCCTTGCGCATCACCAGTC
Source organism: Candidatus Angelobacter sp. (assembly GCA_035695325.1). Classification (GTDB taxonomy): domain Bacteria; phylum Acidobacteriota; class Terriglobia; order Terriglobales; family Acidobacteriaceae; genus Angelobacter. The sequence continues at coordinate 126,992 of DASSEH010000441.1, read as the reverse complement.
TGCTGATTCACGCGAACCACGATTTCGCCTCGCTCCGTGAACTTGATGGAGTTGCCAACGAGATTGGCCATTACCTGGGTCAGCCGGACAGGATCGCCAACCACCGTTTGCGGGACGCGCGAGCCGACTTCACAAATCAGCTCCAGGTTCTTTTTATCGGCCCGGAAGGCCAGCGGTTTCAGGGCTTCGCCCAGGGTCTGGCGCAGATCAAAGCTGGTCCTCTCAAACTCCAGCTTGCCGGCTTCGATCTTGGAAAAGTCCAGCACATCATTAATAACTGTAAGCAGTGAATCGGCGGAAACTTTCACCATGCTCAGATCGCTGCGCTGCTCGGGGGTAAGAGGTGTATCCAGAATCAGTTCGGTCAGGCCGAGAATACCATTCATGGGCGTGCGGATTTCATGGCTCATGGTGGCCAGAAAAACACCTTTGGAATGATTGGCCGATTCTGCGGATTCCTTGGCTTTCTTCAACTCATCCTGCACGTGTTTGCGCTGGCTGATGTCCACGTACATGCCGTACATGCCTTCCATGCAGCCATCGGAGGCGATTGGCACGCCGTACAACTCAACTGGTATCAGGCTTCCGTCCCGCCGCTTGCGCACGGTCTCCCAATAAGCAAAGCGGCTTTGCTGCACGCGCCGGGAAATGTCTGCAGCCTCGGTTATGTAAGAGTCCGGGACAATCGCGTCATTGATGGGCTTATGGAAAAGCTCCTCGGAGGTGAACTGAAACATCGTCTCAAAAACCCGGTTCACGGAGATCACTCTGTCCTGTGCGTCGAGCATCACAATGCCGACCGGCGCATTCTCAAAGAGCTGCTCGAACCGGAGTTTCTGCACAGTAATTTCCTGGGTGCGCTTTTGAAGTTCCTGTGTGCGCTCCTGCACCCGCTTCTCCAGTAATTTCTGTCGCAGGTATAAACTGCGTACGCGGAGCCGGTATGCGGCAAACGCCAACCCTAATACAAGGACGCCCTCAAGAAGGCGAAACCAAAGGGTCTGATAGTAATGGGGCTGCACATGCATCTCCAGCGGACTGACCGTTTCACTCCAGATTCCATCACGATTGCGGGCCATCACTCGGAAGCGGTAGTGCCCCGGAGACAGGTTTGCATAATAGGCGGTCCGTTGCTGGCCAGCATCGATCCAGCCCGGATCAAAGCCCTCCAGTATGTATTTGAAGCTAAGCTTCTGGGGAGAGGAAAGATCCAGTGCGGTATAGTGCAGCTCCAGCCGGTGGCTTCCAGGCGCAAGCTCCAGGTTCGCCGCCAGCGGCCACAATTTTCCATCGACGACCGGCTCCTCAATGAGAACGCTGGCCGGCGGCCTGGGAACGTTAAGCTTGCGGGGATCGAGGCGGACCACTCCATTCCCCGTGACAAACCACAGGCTCCCATCATGGGCTTTCCATCCCTGAGGCTGACACCCCGCAACGGAGATCGTGGCCTTCATTCCATCAGCAGTATCGTAGCTGACCGAGGGCAGGGAGCGAATTTTCCCAGCCGCAAAATCCCTGAGATCTTTCCTGCTGACGCGAAAAATTCCTTTCTGACCATTGAGCCAGAGGTTTTCCGTGTCATCTTCCAGTATCGAGGCTATGTGTCCATCGCGCAGACCATCTATGGGGCCGAAATTTTGGATCCTGCCATCCTGAAAACGCGATAGCCCTCCTCCATCTGTACCGATCCAGAGCGCCCCCTCCCGGTCCATATAGAGCGCCAGCACCAGGGGGCTGGCCAGTCCCTGCGGCGTTGAATACTGAATGGATTCGTGACCATCCCAGTGAAAAATACCTCCGCCCCCCGTGCCCAGCCACAGACTGCCATCTTTGTCTTCGGCGATGGCCCGCACGCACGGATCGGAAAACGGCCCCGTAAAACTGGAAACGAGTTTTCCGTCAACAAATTGAGACAGTCCCTTGCAGGTCCCGGCCCAGACATTGCCCCTGCGATCTTCATACAGTGCCAGGAGATGATTCGGCAGAGTCATGTTTGTGAACCTGCCGTTCTGGTATCTGGTCAGCAGATTATGCGAGCCAATCCATACGGCGCCCTGGCTGTCTGCGTACACAATGCTGGCCGTGTTGACTGCCAGGCCATCGGCTTTGGTATAGATGAAAGATTTTCCTTCATGAACGCGTGAAACATCGTTGGATGCCAGCCAAATGTCGTGGTTGCGGTCCTCGGTTACGGTAACGACATTATGGTTCTGTTCCCCGTCGCCTGCCCCGTACGTATCGACCCGTGCTTCACTCAGGCGTGTCAGCCCATGAGTGGAAAGAATCCAGAGATTGTGCTCGCGGTCTTCGTAGATCGCGTTGATCCAACGCCCAAACTCATTTTGGGCGCCGTAAGGAACAATGACTCCATCCTGCAATCGATACAGGCCTGAATGCTGGGTGCCGATCCAGATCGTGCCAGAGTGGTCGCTGCCGATCGCAGTGACTGCATCGTCAGGCAGTCCCTGTTTTCGTCCGTAAACGATGAACTTTCCTCCTTCATAACGGGCCACCGACCGGAACGTGGCAATCCATAATTGACCATCTCTGTCCTCGTCCATGACGACCTGCCGATGTGAGGCGTCCTTCGCCAGGAACTCATCGGTCTGGAGAATGAACTTTTCGCCGTTGAAGCGGCTTACACCGCTGCCGCTGACGATCCAGAGGCTGCCGTCCCTCGCCGCATAGACATTGTCTATGTTGGTGTTGGGCAGGTCCTGATTTCTCTCGTACACCTTAAAATGTCCGTCGCGAAAACGAACCAGCCCCTTCGCCGTCCCAATCCAGATATCTCCATCCGTGCCTTCGGTCACCTGCCAAACGGTGTTGTCGGAAAGACCATCGGCTGTTGTGTACCGGAAAAAGTGTCCCTTGCTGAACCGTACCAGACCATTGTCGGTTGCTATCCAGATATCTCCCCGATGGTCGAGGAACAGAGAAGAAATGAATTTTGTCCGGATCTCCGGAGTGTTGTCACTGCTGAAAGTGGTGAAGCGAACACCGTCAAACCGGATAAGCGATCCTTCCATGATGGTCCAAAGATAGCCATCTCTGGTCTGGACAATAATCGTGTTGCGGCCCTCGGGGCCTTCACTACCGCTCCAGGTTGTGACCACGTATTGAGGAAGGGACTGCTTCGGCTGCGCGGCAAGGGAGAGATGAGCGCTGTACAAACAGCTCAGCAAAAGAAGAACCGCGCTTCGGAAAAGTCGCTTCTTGATGTCGCAATGTCTAATTGAAATCAATGCCCACTCCGGTCTCAATGATTCCAGCGGGCGTACTCGACCTGGCAGGTAGAATATCGGCTATTTTAAGGTGGAGCTAAGCAGGTTACTGGTGTTGCAACCGCAAGAGCAGAACCTGGGTATATCTGATCGCCGACGACTACCCTTTCCTTAAGGTAAATCGTTAACTCATTGACTGGCACAGCAGTCCCCATCGTCTGGTGCCCTGGACAGCCTTGAACGTGAGAACCGTTCGGGCCCTTTTCGCCATTATCGGAGTCAATACACAGTGCGTCAAGCGCTATTTCACATTCTCAGCATTTACTGACGCCAACATCTTCGTTTTCCGACTGGGCCTGTCTCTTCCGATGGAGCCAGCCAGCATACGAGACGGTACGAACCGGAAACACTGGGAAGAAAAGCTACGCGACGGCAAAAATCATTGGGGAAGGAACAAGTCTGGCAATCACGGTGTCTCTTGAAGAGCGTGCGAATTCCTTCAAAACCAGTTCTCAAAAAAGTGGCCAGCTGGCTCGTCATTCTGGATGGGATTCTGCTGGCGGTTTTCGTGATCGCCGCGCTTGAGGGCAGCAATTACTGGACTTACGGCCTCGTCAGCGTTGCCAGGACCTTTGCCAGTGAGGTTGTTCCCCTTCTTGCCTCCCTGATTGCCATGCGGCGCCCGCGACTGGCGGCGAGGATTTTTCTGTGGGCCGCGCCCCTGGCTACCATACCGATTATTTCGTTTCCCGGGCAGTTTGGAGCGGCCTGGGGCGGAGCTATTGTTTTCTTCGCCGGAGTACTTTTACCCGGCCTCTTCTGGTTATTTACAGCACGCCGTGGCTGGCCCGTGGCGCTGCCAGATTCATTCCTGGCGGGCAGGCCCCGGCTTGTGGCTATTGCAGGCGCTGGATTGTTCTGCTGCCTGATTGTCATCGGTCTGATTGCCTCCTGGTTTGTGTTCTGGCTGCCTGAGATTGGCGATTGCGATGGCATGCCATTACTCAATGACAACAGGGTCCCGTACGGCATAGACTTCACGGCAAAAATTCTGCTGGTTGGTCCGGCAAGCTATGAGGGAGAATCCCTTTGGTCCATTGCCCGCGTGGAGCAGCGCTTCACCCAGGTGCCAGCGTGGCCCGGCAATGTGATTATCCTGCGGGGCTTTTCAAACCTGACGATCAACTGCAGCACTACTTTGTCGAGGGCCGGCGCAGCGATGGATTGCTTTCGCGCTTTCTCCCCATTATTAAGCCGATGTCCTGCGGACACACGACCCATCTTCAGAATGCTGAGGTTGAGGTAAGGATTTTGCGCGATGGACCGCCGCGAAATGGCGTCCGCATTATCGGGGAGGTGCTGATGGCCCGCGTATATGACGGCCAGCCGTGGGTGCGCAAACCCGTTCCAGGAGCCCAGGTTTTGCTTCACGGGCCAAATGGAAGCACCGTCCTGACCACGAACGCTGGTGGCATCTATGACGTGATTGGCTTGCCGCCGGGACGATACAACGTGGAACTGGTCAACCACCACGATAGTGAGGTTTACACATTCGATTTGAAGACTGGAGATGTCACGCAGGCCACATTCCTGATTAAGCCCGAATAATGTAAGAGAGACATCTGGCCAGCGGGCGTTAACAAAAAAACAAAATATCAATTGCAGACGTCGTTCATCTGTGGTACCACGCAGATGCTTGTCTGATGACGAGGGGCGGTTTGGGTCTTTGAAAAATGAAGAATTGGCTATTGGCTATTAGCCATTGGCTTTTGGCTCCAAAAGAGGCCGTTCCTATGGATGGGGCTTGGACGGCCCTTGCGTGGCCCAAGGGTCGCCCCTGGGCCTGATTGAGCTAAAGCCTTTGTTTCTCGTGGTGTCGGCAAAAAAGGGGAGGGGGGGTACCCCTGTACAGACCGGGCGGATGGCTGACAGAATAGAACCGGTTTTGCCGCTGATTTACGCAGAGGGACGCAGATAAACCCAAAAAAGCCACAGCCGGGGGCGGCTGTGCTACATGTGTATGGGTGATTGGGGCATTTCGTTGCTGATTTACGGAGATGAATGCCTCCGTGAGCTAAGGGTTAAAAACTAAAGGCTAAGAGCTAATAGCCAAGGGCTAAAAGCGAAGGGCCAATGGCCAACAGCCAATAGCCCTTCCCTGTTAAAACTTCACTCGCATTGCCAGTTCCAGGTTGCGCGAGCCGCCGCCGCCCAGAAATGGATTGCCTACACCTACGTCCGGCGTGGTGGTGATGGGCAGGAAGCCGACTCCTCGGCCGTTGGCGGACTGGCCATTCTGCAGAAAGTCCACTGCAAAGCTCGGCCAGAGCGGATTGGCGAAGTTGGGATGGTTCAGGATGTTGAAGGCATTTACGCGAAACTGCAGGCTGACCCGCTCGTTGATTTTGGTGTCCTTGACCAGACTGAAATCGAGGTTCTTATAAGCCGGGCCGGTAAAGGCGTTGCGGCCCAGGTTGCCGAAATGCTGCGTCCCGGCAATGCAGTTGCCCGAGCCATCGACGGTGCAGGGCACCTGGAAGGCGGAGAGATTCAGGAAGTTGCTGGGTGTGTGGGTGCCGGCAAAGGGGTTCCCTACCAGGTCCGGACGGCCAAAGAATTCTCCGCTGCCGTTGAAGTTACCTTCAAACAGATAGTTCACGTTGTACGGCTGTCCGGAATTCAGGGTGAGCACGCCATCGAGACCCCATCCGTTGGTGAGCAATTTCATGGATTGCGTGTCGGGAAAGCGGTAGCCATACGCCCAGCTAAAGTGGTGGCGCAGGTCGAAGTTGGAGCTGGCCTTTTCAAGGTCGGGACGGAAGCTGTTGTCCGGCTGGCTGGCGTTGGGAACGTAGTCCTGACCGTCGCTGGCGTTATCGATGGAGTGCGACCAGGTGTAGCTCACACTCGAGGTGAGGCGATGCCAGTCGCGCAAATGGAGTGAAGCCTGCAGCGAGTTGTAACTGCTGCTGGCCGAAGACTGAAACTGGTTGACGAAGCCCAGCGCGGGAAACGCCACTGTGCCCGTGGCCGGGTTGGTCTGGTTGAGGTCGAGGAAGCGGAAGAGCTTGCGTCCGGCCGAGCCCACGTAGCCCACCTGCAGGGCGACGTTTTTGGCCAGCTCCTGCTCAATATTCAGGTTGTAAACCTGGATGTAGGGCGTGCGCAGCTTCTGGTCCACGGTGAATACATCGGTGGCGCCAAAGGTGGATGGCGCAAACACGCTCACGCCCGGCTGAAGCACGGCGGTGGGAGAGAAGCTGAAGGTGATGGGGTTGGGGCCGATTCCGTTATACGCCGGGCCGGAGTTGAAAGTGTTGAACGGCAACTGGCCGACGAAGAAATCCTGGGAGAAGGCGTCATAGTAAAGACCCCATCCGCTGCGCACCACGGTTTTGGCGTTGCCAAACACGTCCCAGGCAAAGCTGGCGCGCGGGGCAAAGTTGTTGAGGTCGCGAGGATAGAGCTGGTTCACCTGCTTCAGGTTTCCCGTGGAATCGAGAATGCTGAACTGGTTTTTGGTTTCGCCGATCACGCCGAAGTACTCCCAGCGCACACCGTAGTTGATGGTCAGGCGCGGAAACAGGCGAAAGCTGTCCTGCAGATAGAGCGAATTGTTGTTCTGGAAGGTGTTGCGCGTGGAGTTGCCCTGGGCCTGGCGTCCGCTGTCGGGCGTCCCGGCAATGAAGTCATCGAGGTTATTGAAGGTGAGGCTGCCGCGATAGCCATTGTCAAAGAATCCGTGCACGTTGGTGCGCCGGTATTCATAGCCGAACTTCCAGTGGTGCCGCCCGGCGCTGTAGCTGAAGTTGTCGAGCAACTGCCAGTTGGTATCTATGCGTCCTCGGGGGGAAGAGGCGGCGGCGCCCAGCGGCGCAAAACCTTTCACCGTGATCAGGGGAAGGCCAAAATCCTGGGCCGTGGTCCCGGTATTCAGGCCAATGGAATTGGGGTTGAACGCGTTGTCCTGGGGAGCAAAACTTTCGGCAAAGCGGTTGTACCCGAAGCGCGTCTCCATGAGAAAAGCTGGCGTGAACACATGAGTGTACGAGACGGAAGCAATATTCAGGTTGGTGGGAGTAACGGTGTTGAAGCCCGGCAGCAACCCGCCGTTCACCAAAGCCAGCGGGAAGCTCTGGTCGCTGTTGCTGTAAAAGTAGCGCGCCGTCAGCAGGTCGCTCTCGCCGATATGCTGGTCGATTTTTGCAATCACGCTGTCCGCACGGTTGCTGGCCCGGTCAGAGGTAATCAGACTGCCGCTTCCGTTGGCCGGGAGAGACCAGGGATTACGCGCCAGCAAATTGGCAATCACCGGATTCACCACGCCGCCGTTATCGGCAATGGCCTGATTGAGCTGGGCGCTGCTCGGCACGGTGGCCACGGTGGGAATGCCCACGGCTTCCCGGTCACCTTCATACGAAGCGAACCAGAAAGTTTTGTTCTTCACCAAAGGGCCGCCGAGCGAGAAGCCGAACTGGTTATTGTGAAAAGCATTCTGCGGATTGCCCACGGGGTTGAAGAAGTTTCGCGCGTCGAGCGCGCTGTTGCGGAAATATTCGTAGGCGCTGCCATGAATGGCGTTAGTCCCCGATTTAGTGACGATGTTCACCGTGGCTCCGGAGCTGCGTCCGTACTCGGCCTCAGTGCTGTTGATCACGGAAATCTGCTCCAGAGCGTCAATGGGCAGCACCGTGGCCGGTGTGCCGAATACGCCACCCTGGTTGATGGCCGGCAGGTTGCGATAGCCGTCATTCATGTCGGTGCCATCGATCAGGTAGTTGTTGGAGCGTCCGCGATTGCCATTGATGCTGAAGAGTCCGAACGATCCGGCGGAATCGGCCGCGCCGGAAGGGTCGCCGCCCGAGCCAGGGACCATCACCAACAGCTTGGTGAAATCTCGTCCGTTGACCGGCAGTTCGCTGAACTGCGTTGCTTCGAGCGTGCCGCCCATGTTGTTTTCCGCGCTCTCCACCAGCGGAGACTGCGCAGTTACGTCCACGGTTTCGCTCACCGCGCCCGGCTCCAGAGTTACGTCCACGCGCTGGCTGGCAGCCACTTCCACGCGCACTCCCTTGAGCACCTGGGTGCGGAAGCCATCTTTTTTCACTGTGATGTCAAAAGCGCCCAGCGGCAATTCCGTCACCACGTACTCACCGGCATAGTTGGTGATGGTGGTGCGCTTCAGCCCGGTCTCGGGGCTCATGACTGTAACCTGCGCTCCGGGGACCGAGGCCTTGCTGCTATCGGCGACCGTGCCCTGAATCGAACCGCGGAAGGTTTGAGCTGTAAGACCAACGATAGAAAAACAAAGGATGAGGGTGCAGAAAACCGCTTTCATGGATAGTTTCCTCCAGCACAAAACTATAGTTTTTAAAAATAGTTGATTATATGCCCGAATACAATAACTCAACGATACGGCAACCCTGGTTAGTGCGCCATCACCGGCTCATCATCCTTGCCCCGCTTGCCTGGCTTTTTCATAATCAGGATCAGGGGAAGAACAGCAATGAAAAGGAGCGCAAGCAGAAAGAAGACGCCGAGATATGCCTGCATGGCCGCCTCGCGCTGGACCATGCCAAATACCACTCCGTACGACTGCTGGGTGGCGGTAGTCAGGTCAGCGCCACGGGACATCATGCCGTTGCGTATGGCGGCCAGCATAGAGCGCGCCGCGGGATTATACGCCGTAACATTCGCCCCCAAAACGCTGGTATGTATCTGCGTATGCCGGGCCACCAGCGTGGTTACGCTGGCAATGCCGATGCTGGCCCCGATGTTACGCATGAGATTGAACAGGCTGGTGGCATTGCCCATTTCCTGTTTGGGAATAGGCGCGTTGGTTACGGTAGTGAGCGGAACGAACATCAGCCCCATGGACGCGCCCTGCAGTATCTGCGGCCAGAAGATGTCCCAGTAGCCGGCATTCAGATTGAGCCGCGACATCAGATACAGACTGTAGCTGCAAATGATCAGTCCGCTGGCCAGAAGTTTGCGAGGATCAACTTTGTTGATGAGTATTCCCACAAAGGGCATGAACAGGAACGCACCCAGCCCGCGCGGCAGCATGGCCATGCCCGCCTGCAGAGCCGAATAGCCCATCAGGGTTTGCAGCCACAACGGCATCATCACGACGCTGCCGTAGAGCACAAAACCCAGCACCGTCATCAGGAACACGCCGGTGCTATAGTTGCCGATTTTGAAAACATTCAGATGCACTACGGGATTACGCGTCATCAGTTCGCGGAGCACGAAGGCCAAAAGGCCGGCCACCGTGAGCACCGCCAGAATGGTGATGAAATGCGAGGCAAACCAGTCGGCCTCCTGGCCTTTATCCAGCAGGATCTGGAGCGCGCCAATGCCCAGCGCCAGCAGGCCGATGCCCCAGTAATCCACGCCCGTCGAAGCCTTGCGAAGATAAGGCGGATCGAAGATAAAGAGCATGGCCATGATCACCGCGCCGATGCCGATGGGAATATTGATGTAGAACAGCCAGCGCCAGCTGTAACTATCAGTAATCCAGCCGCCGAGCACCGGTCCAATCATGGGCGCGACGACAATTCCCAGCGCCCAAAACGCCATGGCCTTGCCGCGCTTTTCCGGGGGGAAAGATTCCAGCAAAATCGCCTGGGAGAGCGGCTGCAAACCACCGCCCGTGGCCCCCTGAAAAATGCGGAAGATGATCAGCGCCGGAAGGTTGGGCGCCAGGCCGCAGAGAAAGGAAAAAAAGGTGAAGCCGGAAACCGAGATCAGCAGAATGCGCCGCCGTCCAAAGCGGCTGGCCAGCCAGCCGGTCAGCGGCAGCACGATGGCATTGGCAACAAGATAGGAAGTAAGCACCCACGTAGCTTCATCGGGCGTGGCCGAGAGGCTGCCCGCAACCTGGGGCAGCGACACGTTGACCACCGTGGTGTCGAGCACTTCCATAAAAGTGCCGATCATCACCGCGATGGCGATGATCCATGGATTCACAGCCGGTCTTGCATCCTGAGTCGTCATGACTTTCTATTTAAGGAACACAGTGGGCTCCACCGAAAGCCCGGGACGCAGCTGGTGCTTCGGGTCCTGCCCCTTGTCAATGCGAATACGCACGGGCACTCGCTGCACCACCTTCACGTAATTGCCGGTGGCATTCTCCGGAGGCAGCAGGCTGAAGCGCGCGCCGGTTGCTCCGCCCACCGATTCCACCGTGGCATCGTAATCGCGGTCATACGCGTCCACGCGGACTTTTACTTTCTGCCCGGTGTGCATCTCCCGGAGCTGCGTTTCCTTGAAGTTGGCGGTGACCCAGAGATCATCCAGATTCACCAGCGAAAACAAGGGCTGGCCCGTCTGCACTACCTGGCCCTGCTCGACGCTCCGCTTGCTCAGAATTCCCGATACCGGAGCATAGATCTTTGTGTACTGAAGATTCAGCTGTGCCTGGGCCACCGAGGCGCGGGCCTTTTCCACCTCGGCGGAAGCAGCGCCGGACCGGGCGCGACTCATGCGAAGCTGCTCTGGAACTGTGTGAGACGATGCCGCCTGGGCACGCGCCTGGGCCACACGGCTGGTGCTCATGGCGACGGTAGAGCGGGCCGCATCCAGCGCCGCCCGGGCCGACTTTTCAGACGCCACTACCGTGTCATATTCCTGGCGAGAAACTTCATCGTGCTGCACCAGAGTGCTGATGCGCTTCAGGTCCGACTCAACCTTTTCGTAATTCGCCCTGGCTTCCGCCACGCGAGCGTTGGCCGCCTCGACTTCGCGCTCCGCCGCGATCACGCCGGCATCGGCCGCCGCCAGCTGGCTGGAGCTGGTAGTGCTGGTCAGCGGAATCCCCGTCTGCGCTGCTGTGGCGTTCGCCTCGGCATCAGCCAGTTCGGCCTGAGCTCGCTGCAAGGCAACCTGGTAGTCTTTGGGATCGAGCTCCACCAGCAACTCGCCCGCCGACACTACCTCATTGTCGTCATGCAGTACCCGAAGCACTGTTCCCGACACCCGCGAACTCAGAGGATCAATGTGGCCATCGACCTGAGCGTCGTCCGTGGACTCGCGCACGGAATAGTAATGCCACACGAACACCACCCCGGTCACAATCACCAGCGCAACCAGCGCCAGCACCCACTTGGCATAAGGCCGCTGCCGGAAAAATCCCCGTGGACCGCGTGCCTGCTGCTCCACTACGCGGGGCGCCCGTTCTTCTTCCTCGTGCACGGGATGAACTTTCGCCACATCTGCCACGTTATTTGCCTCCAAGAAATTCTCGTGTCTGTTGTTCCGCCACACCCAGGGCGCGCGCCAGCGACAGCTTGGCGACATTATTCAGATACAGCGCCTGTATGTAAGTCTCATTGGCGGTGGCCACCGCTTCCTGCGCCTGGATCACATCCAGCGTGCCGGAGATCCCCGCGGCATATCGGTCCTGCGCCTGCTTTAACTGCTCGGCTGCCAGACCGGTGGAATCTCTTGCCACCTCCACCTGGTCCATGGAGGTTTTCACGTCCAGCCACGACGTACGCACTTCAAACTCAATGCGGCTGTGCAGGTCCTCAAGCTCCAGCCGACGCTGGCGAAGCTCGGACTGCGCCTGGGCCACGTCCGCCTTGATGCGTCCGCCCTGAAAAACGGGAATGCGGACTCCGGCAGCCACGCTGTAGGTCGGCTGCGCATCGCCGACGGAGCGGCCAAGGACGCCGTAATCGCCATCGACGCTGAGTGATGGCAGTCTCTCGCCCTGCGCCGCCTTTACCGCCAGTTCCGCCGCGCGGGCGCGCGATTCCGCCGCCAGATACTCCGGCCGGCGCGCATAAGCCCGCGCCAGAGATGTCTCCACGTCGAGGGGTGGCAGCGGACTGGACGGCACCGCATCCGTAAGCTGGAACTGCTGCGAGATTGGCAGACCAATCGTCCGCGCCAGCGCCAGCTTTTGCCGCTCCAGCTGATTTTCGGCAACCAGCACGCGCTGCTGTATCTGCTGCATCTGTACTTTCGCCCGCAGAACGTCCAGTCCGGCAACCGTGCCCACCGCTTTCATGTCCTGCGTGCGCTGCAGAATGGCCTGCGCCGTCACCAGCTGCGCTCTGGCCGTATCCAGACGAGCGGCATCCGCCAGCGCCAGCAAATACTGGTCTCCCGTAACCAGCACCACCAGCTCGCGCGCGTCCTGCAAGGTGAATTTTGCCGCCTTCTCATTCTCCGTCGCGGAACGCAGCCGGTTGAGCGCGCTGAAGTCCAGTAGCGTCTCGTTCACCGTGCCCCGCGCATCAAAAATCCCGAACGGTCCCACCAGAGTCGATCCGTTTACGACAATGGGAACACCAAATGCCGCCAGATTGATTTTTTCCACCGTCTCGCTGGCATGTACGGAAACATTGGGCAGCAGCGCGCTCAGACTTCTCCAGTGCTGCGCCCTGGCGCTCTCGCTCTGCTGCTGAGAAAGCAGCAGGCCCAGGTTGTGTTTGATTCCACGATCAATCGCATTGAGCAGAGAAATTGGAATGGAACCGGGGACCGGCTTATCGACAATGCCACTGCCCGTGAAAACACCAAAAGGTTGCGGCTGTGCCAGATCTAATGCCGGCTGTTGCTCCACAGCGCGTGTTGCGGGAGCGGGAAAACCCGGCAATTGCGCCAGCGCTGAAGAACAGCCCAGCAGACCAGTCAGAATCGGCAGAATCAATCTAGCAAGCATTGCCGTTTCTTTTGGATACGACTGCCTGGATGCACTTGCCGATGCCCGGTTCTGCGTACCGTAGTTCCCGATTTTTTCCGCCGAATTGAAGAATGCTTTCATCGCGAATTAATTAACCAGTTAGTTAGTTTACAGCGAACAGGAGAACCGCTGCAATCAATAATTATTTTTTCACATTACTTTTCTGAGCAGAGCTATCTGTCCGCCGTGATACAGGCTGTGCTGCACAACGCCGTGCAGAAGATAGTAAAAATCGTACTCGCGTCCAGGGACGATATCTTTCAGGCGTGCATCGGTAAAACCTTCGGCAGCCTGAGCAAGCCGCTCACCCGTCCGCAGAAGCTGACCGGTGGCTTCCGTCCAGGCTTTTGCGCTGGTATCCGCAGGCGCGGGCCAGTCTTTTTCCGTACCGTAAAGTTTGGGCATCGCGGTGCCACTCATGGCTTCGCAGGCAATATGCACCCAAACATCGATATGAAGAACCAGTTCCCAGATCGTATGGCCTGAAGCCAGCGGACGGCGGTTCGCCTGTTCCGTGCTGACTTCAGCCAGCAGCTTTTTGAGCGAGTCGCCATGCCACGGATCACCGGCAAAAGCGCGGCGTATCTGATCGGCAATGCGGTGGCATTCGGTATTCATAAATAAAGAGCGGCTGGCGCGGTAAATTGCGCCAGCCGCTTTTAGATGCAGTGACCTGGTTAGTTGGTTACATATTTTCCGGCTTCGATCATGCGATTGGCTATCTGCCGGGTGAGTGCGATCACGTTGAACGGCTCGTATTTAAACAGGCGGCGCAGAATCACCAGTTGCGTGCGCAGCATGTCGCCCTCGGCCACGGCCGCGACAACTCTTTTGGCCGCCGCTTCAATCTTGTCCATGGACTGCGTGAGGCTCACCTGGGTCATGGCCAGAACCAGTTGCGATTTAGCCTCCCCGTTGGCGGCGATCAGCTTTTGCGTGCGCAGCACAACGGAATCCATCGCAAAGGTCTCCATCACCATGTCGGCCAGAGAGCCCAGGATTTCCTGCTGCTCGGCCAGCCCCGTCATATATTTCTGGACGGCGGCGCCCGCCAGCATGAGCGTGGCTTTTTTGGCGTTGGCCACCATGGTCCGCTCCGCTGCCAGTGTGCCTTCCAGCGGTTCGGCGCTGCCCGGCCCGGACATGATCTCCTCCGTCAGCTTCTTGATGGCCGGCATGAGCGCCAGTTGTCCGCCCATGGCGCGCTTCATCAAACGGTCGATGATCAGCATGCGGTTGATCTCGTTGGTGCCTTCAAAGATCCGGTTCACGCGGGAATCACGATAAGCCCGCTCCGCCGGATACTCTTCCACGAAGCCATAGCCGCCGTAAATCTGCACCGTCTCGTCCACCACGTAGTTCAGCAGCTCCGTGCTCCACACTTTGATCACCGAGCACTCAACCGCGTACTCTTCAATCCCTTTGGAGGTGAGCTTGTACATGTCGGGCGAATTTTTGTCGATATCGGAAAGCGCGGCTTCAATCATGCCCACCGTGCGGTAGGACATGCTTTCGCCGGTATAGATGCCGGCAGCCATTCGGGCAATCTTTTCCTTGATGATGCCGAAATCCGCCAGCGTCTTGCCGAACGCCTTGCGCTGTTTGGCATAGCCAATGGAGTTCTGCATCGAGTTCCGCGCGCCACCCACCACGCCCGCGCCCAGCTTGTAGCGGCCAATGTTGAGCGTATTGAAGGCGATGACGTGCCCTTTGCCGATCTCGCCCAGCAGGTTTTCTTTGGGCACGCGGCAGTCGTTCATGATGATCGGTGTGGTGGACGATCCGCGAATGCCCATCTTTTTCTCTTCCGCGCCGGACTGGAAGCCAGGAAAGTTCCTTTCCACGATGAACGCACTGAACTTTTCACCATCGACTTTGGCGAAGATGATAAACACATCGGCAAAGCCGCCATTGGTGATCCACGTTTTTTCGCCGTTCAGGATCCACTCTTTGCCATCGGGAGAGAGCACGGCTTTGGTGCGGGCATTGAGCGAGTCGGAAGCCGAAGTGGATTCGGAAAGCGCATAAGCCGCGATCCATTCACCTGTGGCCAGTTTGGGCAGATACTTGGCTTTTTGCTCTTTGGTGCCGAAATAGACGATCGGCAGAGTGCCGATTCCGGTGTGTCCGCCAAAGCTCACGCTAAAGCTGCCGGAAACCGAAAGGTACTCGGCGATGATGGAGGAAGAAATCTTGTCCATCTCCGAGCCGCCGTACTCTTCCGGAATGTCGACATTGGCAATGCCAATCTCGCAGGCCTTGCGGATCAGCGCCCGCGTGGTGGCAAAGTCCTTGTGCTCGATCTTCTCGATATTGGGCAGGATCTCGTTCTGCGCAAACTCCTGCGTGGTCTGCGCAATCTGCCGGTGCTCTTCACTGAGGTCTTCCACGGTGAAAACGTCGGCGGGATTGTGCTCTTCAATTAAAAAACTTCCACCGGCCAGCTTTGCCCGGCCCGGAATCGCCAGTGTCGCCATAAAATTCTCCTGTTAAAACAAAAATCTTTACCACTGAGGACACAGAGGAACACGGAGTCAGGCTGACACCGTTCCCTCAATAAATCGCCGAATTCCATCTTTCAAATGCCGCACGTGAAAATTGATCAATAGCCCAACATTCTTCCTGCTCAGCTTCAAGTAGTGAATGATCTGCGCGTCATGGACCGAAAGCAGCTTTTCAACGCATTTCATCTCCACAATCACGCAGTTATTCACAATCATGTCGATTCTGTAACCCAATTCAATACGAACTCCGTCATACACGAGCGGAAGTTCCACCTCGGTCTCTGCTTTAAATCCGGCCTTTCGCAGTTCATGAGCGACACAAGCCTTATATGCATTCTCAAGGAGTCCAGGACCAAGCTGCGAATGTACTTTCATTGCAGCGCCAATAATGGCCTGCGTAATCTCATTCACCCGAACTCCTCTGTGGACCTCTGCGCCCTCAGTGGTTAATTCCATAGCATTTGTCCCATTACTTCAGCCATGCAAATTTGCAAAAACCTAACCACAGAGGACACGAAGGAATACAGAGGAAAACAAGCTCTGCTTTTAGGTTCTCTTTTCGACTTATGGTTCCTTAAAATATTGCTGATTCCATCTCTTCATTTTGCATAATCAAAAACCACTGCCCAGCTTCTCCTCTGTGGACCTCTGTGTCCTCTGTGGTGAAAGCTCGGATTCACTGCACATTTTCAAAAATTCCCGCCGCTCCCATGCCTCCTCCGATGCACATGGTCACCAGTCCGTAGCGGGCGTTTCTGCGCTTGAGCTCGCGGATGATCGTCGCCGTCAGCTTGGCTCCGGTGCAGCCCAACGGATGGCCCAGCGCCACCGCGCCGCCATTGGGATTCACTTTAGCCGGATCCAGACCGCCTTCTTTAATCACCGAAAGCGCCTGCGCCGCAAAAGCTTCATTCAGCTCGATTACATCTATATCTTCAAGCTTCAGCCCCGCCTGGCGCAGCACTTTGGGAATGGCATAGACCGGCCCCAGTCCCATTTCTTCCGGTTTGTACCCGGCAGTGGCAAACGCCACAAACCGCACCAGCGGCTTGATGCCCAGTTGCTTCGCTTTCTCGGCGGACATCACCACCGCGGCAGCCGCGCCATCGGAAGTCTGCGAAGAATTGCCGGCAGTCACCGTGCCTTTGGCATGGAATGCCGGACGCAGCGCGGAAAGAGCGTCGATGGAAGTATCGCCACGCGGGCCTTCATCCACTTTGAAGACAATCTCCATGCGTTTCGGCTTGGAGCCGTTGGGAGTGGTAAAGCTCACCGGCACGGGGACAATCTCATCCTCGAATTTTCCCGCCTGTATGGCCGCCACGGCTTTTTTGTGGCTGTTCAGGGAAAACTCATCGGACTCCTGGCGCGAGATACCAAAGCGCTTGGCCAGCCGCTCGGCAGTGAGCCCCATGGAGAGATACGCATCAGGATAGTTCCCCACCAGCCAGGGATTAGCGGAAACCTTGTGCCCGCCCATGGGAATCATGCTCATGGATTCAGCGCCGCCGGCGATCATGATCTCCCCGCGCCCGGCGATGATTCCTTCCGCCGCCATGGCAATCGCCTGCAGGCCGGAAGAGCAAAACCGATTAATGGTCACGGCGGAAACTTCCACCGGCAGCCCGGCCCTCAGCGACGCAATGCGCGCCACATTCATGCCCTGCTCGGCTTCGGGTGTGGCGCAGCCGAGGATCACATCTTCAATTTCTTTGGCATCCACCTGGGGCACACGTTCCAGCGCGCCTTTAATAGCGACAGCCGCCAGATCGTCAGGACGAGTGGCGCGCAAAGTGCCCTTGCCGGACTTGCCCACAGCGGTGCGAACAGAACTTGCAATGACAACTTCTTTCATAATGAAACCTCTAACCACAGAGGACACGAAGGAACACAGAGAAAAACAAGCTCTGATTTAGTTTTTCCTTTGCCCTCATGGCTCCTTAAAAATATTTCCGATTCCATCTCTGCATTCTGCACAATCAAAAATCACTGGCGCCACATTCTCGTCAGTGGTCCTCTGCGTCCTCTGTGGTTAATTCCGCAGCCGTTGTCCCATCACTTCATTTCAGTCCTGCAAATATGCAAAAACCTAACCACAGAGGACACGAAGGAACACAGAGAAAAACAAACTCTGATTTATTTTCCCTTCGACCTCATGGCTACTTAAATATTTCGATTCCAGCTCTGCATTCTGCCAATTCAAAAACTACTGATCCCAGATTCTCCTCTGTGATCCTCCGTGTCCTCTGTGGTTAATTCCCTGGGGATTCCTCTGTGGTTAATTCCGCAGCGGTTTCCCCGTCTTCAGCGTGTACTGAATGCGTTCCTGCGTCTTCTTCTCGCCACAGAGCGACTTAAAGCCCTCGCGCTCCAGATCCAGCAGATACTGCTCCGTCACCGGCATCCCCGGTGACACGTTTCCGCCGCAAATCACCTCTGCCACTTTGGTCGCGACTTTCACGTCATGATCGCTGATGTATTCCGCCTGCCTCATTAGATGAATTCCCAGCTTCAGCGTCGCCAGGACATTTTCCCCTGGAGCCGGTATATCGGTGCGCGGGACAGGAGCAGCGTAACCGGCGCGAGCCAGATCCAGCGCCCGCTCTTTGGCGTCACTCAGCACGCGCTCGCGGTTCATGGAGATGCGATCGCCATTCGCGAGGAAGCCGTAGCCTCGCGCCTCACTGGCCGAAGTCGAAACCTTGGCCGTGGCAATGATCTCGAATATCCGCTTCATGCCCTCCATCAGCTCCACGGATTCGCCCCGGCCATCGGGACGAATAGCGCGAGCATTGTCGATGGCGCGCAGCAGCATCTCTTTGCATCCGCCGCCGCCCGGCAGCAGACCAACTCCAACCTCCACCAGCCCCATATACAGCTCCGCGTGTGGCTGGCGCGCCGCGGAATGCAGATTGATCTCGCAGCCGCCACCCAGCGTCATGCCAAACGACGCGGTCACCACCGGCCTCGAGCAGAACTTGACCGCCTGCGTCATGCCCTGGAACTGCCGGATAGCTATATCGACTTCGTCCCACTCTTCTTCCTGAACGGCCAGCATGAGCATCATCAGATTGGCGCCCACGGAGAAGTTGGCGGAATCGCCCGTGATGACAAAAGCTTCAAACTGGTCGCCAATGCCGCCGGTCTTCAGCGACTGCGTGACCATCTGCACAATGTCGCCGCCCAGAGCATTCATTTTGCTGTGGAACTCGATGCAGCCCACGCCGTCGCCCAGATCAAGCAGCGAGGCCCCGGCATTCTTCTTCACCACGCCATTGGATTTTTTTGCCACCGCCACCGACCACACGCCTTTGGATACGGCAACCGGTTTGTACTGCTGGGAGCAAAGGTCAAAATAAGCGCGTCCAGATGCAGAGTTGTCATCGCTGTACCAGCTCTTTTTGCCCGAGGCCAGCAGTTTTTCCGCGTTCGCCGCCACCGGACGGCCTTCTTTCTTCATGCGGGCAACCGTCGGCTCCACTCCGGCGAGGTCCCACAGTTCGAACGGACCCACCTCCCAGTTAAAGCCCATGCGCATGGCCCGGTCGATTTCCACCACGCTGTCGGAAATCTCGGGAATGCGGTTGGCGGAGTAGGTCCAGAGGTCGGAAAGGCTGGTCCAGGAAAACTGCCCGGCCTTGTCCCGCGAATCGGTGTTCGCGACCATCATGCGCAGCCGGTCGCCCATGTCCTCAATGTTCTTTGCCATTTCGAGCGAGGCAAACTTTGCCTTCTGCACCGGCCGGTATTCCAGCGTCTTCCAGTCGATGGCCAAACGCTCTTCGCCCTGCGGGCCTTTCACCTTTTTGTAGAAGCCGCCCTTGGTCTTGTCACCCAGCAGTTTGCGCTCCAGCATCCTCTCAAAGAACTCCGGCAGCTTCAGGTCAGAGCGCTCGTCCTGCACGTTCTTTTTGAAATTGCCCACCACGCTGCCCAAAACATCCAGCCCCACCAGATCAATGGTGCGGAACGTCGGCGACTTGGTCCACCCTCCGGCGGTGGTCAGGGCGTCAATCTCTTCAATGGTGAAATCCATCTCCTGCATCAGCCGGAAGACGTTCAGGCCGGAAAAGGTGCCGATACGATTGGCGATGAAATTCGGCGTGTCCTTCGCGGTGACAATCCCTTTGCCCAGCCGGACATCACAAAAGTGGGACACGGCAGCCATGGCCGCCGGATCGGCCTCGGGCGTGGGAATGATCTCCAGCAGCCGCATGTAACGCGGCGGATTGAAAAAGTGCGAGCCAAACCAGTTCCGGCGGAAGTCGTCACTGAACCCGGCGGCAATGCTGGCCACGGGCAGACCGCTGGTATTGGTGGTAACAATGCTGCCCGGCTTGCGGATGGCTTCCACTTTCTTCAGCAGTCCGCGCTTGATCTCCAGGTTCTCGGCCACCGCCTCGATGATCCAGTCGGCATCGGCCAGCAGCTTCAAATCATCGTCGAAGTTGCCGATGGTGATCAGCCGCTCCAGCCCCTTTTCAAAGAATGCCGCCGGCTTGGATTTGATCGCGGCGTCGAGGCCGGCGGCAACAATCTTGTTGCGCGCGGCGCGGTCCGTGCTCTGGGCTGCATCGGGCGGAACAATGTCCAGCAGATAGCAGGGCGTGCCTGCATTCGCAAAATGAGCGGCAATTCGCGCGCCCATGGTTCCAGCGCCCAAAACAGCGACTTTATTGATACTTTGGTGCATTTAGGTCCTTGCTCCTGAAGCAGCGATGGTGGAACGCACGCCGAGATTGTAAATGAGCAAAAATAGCTCCGCGAATCCGGAAAATGAGACGCACAAAGTCTACTGAATGAACGTTCATTCAGTCAATGAATGATTCGGCCACATCGTGAACGGCGACTTCCCAGAACTGGACTTGTCCACCACCGATTCATGGCAACCGGTCTTTATCAGAGTATGGGCCCAACTCATCCGGCCAAGATAGGTACATTTACTAAACCGGTTGCCTTGACCTCACTGCGGAGCGTAAGTAGCCCAAATCTGAACAATTCGGTCACGATCCGTTCCGTTGTTTCTGGAGTTGGATGAACGGTCAGCGGGATCTCGAATCCCTACAGTCATCTCCACATGCATCCCGCGAGTTGCAAGGGAATCTATCAGCCAGCCAGCCACACAGCGTGCACGCGCCAGCGCCAAACCAGAATTATTGCCAAATTCGCCTACCGCGTTCTTGCTGATTGGCAAGGAATCGGTGATTCCCACGACACGGGTTCCGATCACCTTGTCTGTTTGGATTTTTAACACGGCCTCCGTAATGCCACGTTCAAGCGCTGGAAGTGTGCTACACCCCACTCCACTAGTAAATGGTCCTATCGTCGCAATCAGTACCGAGTTCAGATGATTTGCTGCCATGCTATCGCTTGCGCCAGGAACCTGCGTGCATCCTAGTGTTGCAGCGGGGTGCTTCTTGGACGAAAACACCAAAACGCCTGAGGCCGCGCAAACCAAGAGCGTAGCGTAGAGCGTGACTATCACGTACCTAGGGCGCGCCTCGCGAAGATCCGAGAAGGTAAAGCCCTTTCGAATCTCCGTAAATCGCCCGAAACGGTGAGCAAGGAGCTTGCCTAGGAAGTCGGTTCGGGCTTGATCATCAACATCGCCGCGCGCCAGGAACGCGTAGTAATATCGCATGACGGTTTCGATGCGGTTTGCGTGCTGTAGCACTTTCGCATACAACCAGGAGTGATAGCCGTCCACGAAAGCGATCAGTAGCGTCACCACCGCAGCTAATACCGCAATTTCCCAATGCTGTGTCTGGAAAGTGAGGCCAATTAGGGCAGAACTCAAGGTTATTCCCCAGCCGCGAATAGTGAAACTGCTGGTAGTGATACCCTCGATGACTTTGGTTGTTTTCTCGTAGTCGAGCTCAAGCACCCGCACGAGTTCCTTCTGTGTGGCTTCGTTCATTTCTTAACCGATTGCAATGCTTGTTGCAGTGCCGAGCGAGCTGTGACAGAGCTGCGCTCGATGTCCGTCAGTTCCTCCAACGCGGCCCAGCGAATGATGCGCTCCAGCAGACTGTCGAGGTAATCTTGAAATGTCGACAGAGCGTCACCGCTTCGGCCACAGTACTCCTCAGAGAAAACATCGTAACGAATATCGCAGTATCGTTCGAACCACGTTATCAACAGTACAATCTCGCCCTTCTCTTTTGCCTCTACCTTAATGCGGAGCTTAACGGCCGACTCCTTGGCAGCGTTGCCAAAGCCGGTGATTTCCTGCTTCATACGGTTTTGGAAGAACTGACCATAGAAGTTATCGCAGAAATCGATCGGTGCAGACGAAGTTTCCTTATCGCGTTCAACCGCGCTGGCATACTCGACCACGCGGTCGAACAATTCAGGCGCGACAATTGGAGTCACAAGCATGTTGCACGCTCCGCCAAGGATTCTATCGCATTCACTGCCTCCTCCATCTCCACCAACGCGTGATGATAGGAGAAAGGCAGCGGCTCGGGCTTGCGACCGCTCACCAACCGATAGAATGGCCGCAGCCGCGCAACCTTCGCAACTTGTTCCGCCAGATCCGGATTTAAAGTCGCGAACCGTCCAAAGGCGGCATCACGATTGAACTCTAGGATTCCGCAGCTCGCCAATCTCAGCATAATCACGCCCTTCCCAATCGAATATAGGTGCGACAGACAGAACAGAAAGTTATTGTTGTAACGCGCTGGATGTCGGTAGGGAGCCAGCTTCGCCAGGTGCATCTTGATTTCCTCGGCAATGTCCGCTTTAGTAATGGTGGGACTGTCTAGAATCCTCCTCAGTACGCTCTTTGGATCGAACAGTACCACGCCTTCTTTCTTCAGGTGAGCGATGAACAATGGACTACGCCGATATAGCATCTCAAATGAAGGTGTTCGGTAGTAGATCAGTGAGACGTGATTGCGTTCTGAAATGACCTTCCGCAACTCAGCCACTGTCAGATTTGGGTCTGAGCTAGTCACGACGAGATCAATGTCGCTCCAAGGGTTGGCATCGCCTCGCGCTACCGATCCGCATAGAAGAACAGCCTCAATGGCTGGAAACGCCCCAACGAGCAGGGCTGTGAGCTCTTTGGCATCACGAATCGTTGGGGTGTGAAGCTCTGTTTGCATGGTCCGAAAAGTCAAAACGTCTCGGTGGTCAGAACCAGCACTTCAAACGGGAATTTCCTTTGACCTCGAAACAGCACCATTCTATATTTTACTGATGCGTTAGCCAAATGTTAGCCACTTTGTGAAAACGATCATTCATCGGAGTATCTACTAGTCTCTGGCTACTCCGCACTGGCCCCATCGGGATCGCCGCATCGCGCACTCAATAGCCTTGTTGGATTGCCACCTGCGCAATAATCTGCGTGGCCTGGCAAATCGCAACGTGGAAACTATCCACAAACAGGCTTCTGGCAGGGTGCACCCGGATCGTCGGCCATCCGAAAGTTGCACCAGCGATGAGCTGCGTCCGAGCATAGAGTTTCGTAACAGTCTCGGACGCATGGCCGCAAACGCCACTCTTACACCTTTTGATATCGTCTACTCCCTGGTAAGAGCCGGAAAAACCCCTTCGCGCAGGATGGGCACAACCTCCCGGCTGCGGCTTTTTACGAATCGGATCCGCGAAGACCACTCCTGCGCCGGCTTCTCTACCCAGCGATACAGCACCATCGCCGCGCCAATCGAAGCCAGCAATCCCACCATATCCAGAATGCCAATATAGGAACCGGAACCATACATGGAGTGCGAGAGCCATCCCACAATGCTCACGCCCACCGGCAGATGCAGCAGGTAAACCGAATAGCTGACGTTGCCCAGAAAATCGGCGATACGGTGGCGGAACGAGCCAAACGCGATCAACAGACCGGTTGCCGCCGAGAGGCTGGCCACCAGCCAACCGGTAGGCCAGCGCATGGCCCACACCATCACAGCAATCAGGCCGAGCATGCGCCGCCAGCCAATCAGTCCGGCTTTGTACTGAAACACAAAGACGCCAATCAGAAAAATCGGCAGCGTGTGCGATATCACCCGGTCACCCGTGGTCAGAAAATAGGCCGCCATGGCCAGCGCCACGGGAACGAATCGGACCAGCGCGCTGCGGCTGGCAAAAAGCCCATACAGCAATCCCGCCACCAGATACCACTGGAATTCAATGGCCAGCGTCCAGTAAACGGTATTGATCCACGGCGCTCCCACAAAATCATTCAGATAAAACAGATGATCGAAAAGCAGGCGGCCGGTCACGTGAATCTCACCGCGGTGGAAGATCGGAGGCAGAATCACGTTGGCAGACAGCAGCGTGATGGGGATGGACACCAGATACGGCGGATACAGGCGAATGCAGCGCTTTCCGACGAAGCGCAGGAAGTCAGCCGGGCGATATCCGCTGCGGTACAGGCTGTAAGGAATAATAAAACCGGAAATCACAAAGAATATGTAGACGCCGGTGTATCCGTACCTGCCGCTCCAGTTCAACCATTTCGTCTGGCCATAGGAAAGATGCCCCCACGCCACCCAAAGAGCGGCAAAAGCGCGGAGCGTGTTCACGATATCGATACGCTGATTAGGAAGGCCTGTTGGCATGCAAATGGAAATGCTCTGAATTAAGGATGACCGAAGATTCTAGATCATTTTCCAAGACTGTGTCACCGGATACAAACACAGTCATTCCGTTGCCACATGCTTTGCGAATTCTTCCGGATGGGCCTCCATATGCGTGAGGGCGGCCCTTGCCATCTGTTTTTCCCCGCTGTAGCTCAGTTTTTTGGCCGCTTCGGTGAGCCGCATCCAGTAAGCTGCACGGACCTCACGCTGCATGGCCTCGGTGATGTCTCCAATCCGGCCCGACTCATACTTCATCAGATAAAAGCTCACGACCTTAAATATTCTTTCGCCATCGGACCACTTGCGCACGTACACATACTTAATGTCGGCCAGTTTGTTGAGTATTTTGGCGCGTATGCCGGTTTCTTCCCACACCTCGCGCTCCGCCGCCTGGGCCGCCTTCTCGCCGGGATCGATGTTCCCTTTGGGCAGGGCCACCAGATTTTTGCGGTCTTCGGGCTCGCCGTGACTTCCCGGCTCAATCACCGCCACCCACCATTCATCCTGCATGTAGCGCAGCACAACCGCACCCGCGGAAAATTCACGAAGCATAGGAGATCATCCATCTTCACTCTGGTCGCGAGGAAACGCAACGCCAAACTCGCAGGGAATCGCGAATGGAAACCCTGCCCGGAGCGTTATACTTTTCCCGCAGTTCTCAGGAGAGGAACTATCCCATGAAAACATCTTTGTTCAGTCTCATCGCGGCATTGCTGCTCTCACTCCCGGCATTGGGCCAGACGCCAACCTGGCAGATCGATCCCTACCACTCAGCGGCACAGTTCGCCATACGCCATGGCGGCATCTCGACTGTCCGCGGCGCCTTTGGCAAGCTCAGCGGCACGGTGCAGTACGATCCCGCCGCCCCGGCAAAAACCGTGATCGAAGCCACCATCGACGTCAGCTCCGTGGACACGCGGGTTGAGCCGCGCGACCAGGACCTGCGCAGTCCCAGCTTCTTTGACGTGGCCAAATTCCCCACCATGACCTTCAAATCCAAACGCGTGGAAGCCGATGGATCAGGCAAACTCAAAATCACGGGTGACCTCACAATTCATGGCGTCACGAAGGAAGTCGTGCTCAAGGTCGAAGGCCCCAACGGACCGACCACCGACCCGAAGGGCAATATGCACATGGGCGCCTCCGCCACCACCCAGATCAACCGCAGGGATTTTGGCGTCAACGGTGCTCCCGGCGGCGTTGGCGATGACGTGCTGATCACCATCGACGTTGAAATGGTAAAACCGGCCGCGCCCAAAGCCTGACCAGCTTACGAAGGTGCCGGACCCTTCGGCCAGCGAACCAGGACAATTTTCGATTCCCGCCTGCAGGTGGATGAATCAAAAAAATGTGCAACTTGCGATGGAAAGAACGGTTTGCATTATCAGCATCAAACGTTCTGTGCTGGTCGCAAGTACCACAACCGCGCACGCGAGGAGTGTCCTGTGAAAAACCCGGTACGGAGGATTCTGCGTTCGGTCAAGGCTTTTGGCCGCGAGATCAAGCGGCAATCTCAGGAACTGGCGGCCATACCCGCGCCGCCAGTCCGGATTGGCCTGGCCCTCGGCGGCGGCTTCGCGCGCGGTCTGGCGCATATCGGCGTGCTCCGCGTGCTGGAAGAAGAGCAAATACCGGTTGACTTCATCGCCGGCACGAGTGTGGGCGCGGTAGTCGGCGCGGCCTATGCCAGCGGCATCTCCGCCAAGGAACTGGAAGAGATCGCCGCGCTGGTCCGCTTCAAGCATTTTTCCCGTTGGTCCTTCTCGCGCTTTGGCCTCTTCAGTAACGACAAGATGGCGGCTTTCCTCTCCCGGATTCTCAAATGCCAGACTTTTGAAGATCTGCGGATACCCCTGTCCGTGACCGCCACCGATATCATGACCGGAGAACCCAAAGTTTTTACCTCCGGTGATCTTGTGGACCCGGTGCGCGCCAGTTGCGCTTATCCCGGCATGTTTCACCCGGTAAACATCAACGGCCAATTGCTGGTGGATGGTCTGCTGGCCCATTCCGTTCCCGCTCGTCCGCTGCGGGACATGGGAGCCGAACGGGTGATCTCCATTCATCTCAGCTCCCACTGGGTAAAGGCCGGCGGCCCGCGCCACGTGTTTGATGTGATCGGGCAGTGCTTCTCCATTGCCCAGCAAAAAATGTCCACCGAGTGGAAAAACCTCTCCGACGTTGTGATTGAACCCGCCATCGGC
Organism: Candidatus Angelobacter sp.; assembly: GCA_035695325.1. Taxonomy (GTDB): domain Bacteria; phylum Acidobacteriota; class Terriglobia; order Terriglobales; family Acidobacteriaceae; genus Angelobacter. The sequence goes on along the minus strand of DASSEH010000441.1, from coordinate 100,781 downwards.
GAATTTGCCTATGACGATTTTGCCCGCACTCCTGAGCTGGTGCGGGCGGGCGCGGAAGCGGCCCGCGCCGCTCTCCCGCAGATTCGCGCGCTTCTGCCCGCGCTGGGCATGGCAACCGCCCCGGCTTTCTCCGGTGCTCCCGTGGTCAAGCCGGCGTCTCCGGTGCTGGCCAAGTGAGCTGGGTTGAGATTGGTAAAGTTGAGTGCAGTGAAGTTTAGAGCAGCGAAAAAGTGAAATGCGTGAGTTGCGTTCCCTCCGGTGTGAGCACGTCCAGCACCAGGCGAGCAGTAATGGGAAGTCCCTTGACCGCAAACTGCACGCGATAAATCCGCTCATCATAGGGTACATCTTCAGGGACGCCGATGATCTGCACGGATTCAGGCTCAACCTCGCTGACTCGAAGCCCGTCATAAGCCCGCATGCGAAATTTTAGATGGGCCAGAAGCTCTTCCGGCTCCAGCGTGCTGGTAACTGAATCCTCGGGCAGCAGCGTAAGCGTTTTTCGCAGAGAGGCGGTAATACGAAAACTGAAATGGCTGGGAAATGTAGTTATGGCGGTTCCATCCGCCGCAAGCACCTTCGAGGTCATGCCTTCCGAAACCCGCTGCGCGCCCTCGATCTCCGGACATTCAATCAATCCCAGCAGGGCCATCACCGAGCCGGATGGCTTGATCATGAAGTTCTCGTATCCGGCGGGGGCGGGTGAATGATAGGTTAGTGGATTTGCCACCGGCTGGCCGCAAACGCCGGTGCAGATCACTGCCAGCGTTGCGAAAAAACATCCTGCGACCGGGGACAATTTCATAAAGGACCCCTTGCGCAATCACCTTCGCATTACCTGAATAATGTCCCGCGCGGATTGCGGACTTCCCCGCAGCCAACCGTCGTCCTATTGAGAGTGGCTCAAGACTAAAAAAGATGTCAGATTGCCTGTGTTTTTTGGGGCATGAGAGGACGGCTGAGCGGCCCTGAGATTGAGACGTGGCAGCCGCCACGTCTCAACTCCATTGTTCGTCACTGTTTAGCGGAAGCTGGCGATTTACTTGCCCGCCAGCGGTTTGATGATCTCGCTCAAAATATCCGGTTTGGACTGATCTCTGACCAAATGCGGATACTTCTCCCCATCGTGGTAATTCAGAACATAGTTCTTATAGAAGTCGCCGTTGCGAACCAATAGTTCGATATTCGGCCCGTTGCCCTTTGCTGCCCTGATCGCCTCGCGCAGAATCTCCGGCGTGTATTTGCGGCCGTTCACCGCCACCAGCACCATGCCTGGCGCGATGCCCGCCTTTTGCGACTGGCTGTTCATGATCACGTCCACAACGCCGCCTTCGTCGGTAAGCGCAAGCCCAATGGAATAACGGGCATCAACAGCGTGGCGTACATCTTCCGTGTCTTTTTCCAGCTGGCTCATATTTTCGTCGTACACCAGCTTCCATCCGCCATTGGTAATGCCACCCAGCGGCGCATCCGGACCATAACTATCGAGCCGGTCGCGCAGGAATTTCGCCCAGTCATAGGGTGCCACCTGTTGCAGCGTATTGACCACGTCATTGAAGTCATACGTCACCACTTTGGGCGGCGTGTTTCCTCCGCCATGAAAAATGCGGCAAAAATCATTGAGAGTTTTCTTTCCTCCAGTTTGCTGGCGGATCGTGGTATCCACATCCAGCCAGATCAGGAAACCTTCCGGATAGTAATCAACCGAACGGCGCCAATTCTCAAATTCCGGCGCGGAGCCGTAAAGAATCTGCGCAGCATCGGCGGTGTCCTGCAATGGACGCCAGCTCCGGCCTGTAGTCGTATTCAGTTTGGCTGCGGTGTCGGCCGTTTGTTCAAAAAACTGCTCTGGAGTCCACAAACCGCTGCGGGCGGTGAGAATCTCTCCCAGATACTGCGTAAGCCCTTCATACACCCAGAGCAGATCGCCCTGCATGGGGTCCTGGTAGTCCTTGGTCGCCAGGCCTTTGGGCCGGCGATACTTGCCGTTCCAGGAGTGGGTCATCTCATGCGGCAGCAGGCTGGCCGCCAGCCAGCGCTGATGATCGTCAACGATTGTACGTTCGCCTGTACGATCATCGCTGGACTCGTGGTGTTCCAGTCCAAAGTGGGCCGTGTGGTCGCTCAGCGTGAGCAGGAAATGATAATCGCGATAGTGCCGCGCGCCGTACAGCGCCCCGGTTTCCGCCACCAGATGCTTGTACTCGTCGATGACCTCGGCGGGCATCTGCAGGGCCGCGTCACTGTCGGAAGCTTCGTCAATGTAGTGCTGAATCGGGCCTTCCGGCGTGAGCGAAATGCGGCGGAAGTGCGCTCCGGCGAGCACCGGAGAATCCACCAGCGTAGTCAGAGCAACCGTCTGAAAGTTGATAACGCCGTTGCCGTCACCCTGCACCGGCAGTGCCGTTCCATAATGCCAGCCCACGGGCAGCTTGAGAGACGCGGTGATGGGAATATCGTCAGTGTGCGCGCCAGGCTGATACAGCAGCACCTGGTTCCAGCTCAGCACCGCAAGCTGGGCCGTGGTGGACGCCCCGGAAGAAAAGCCCTCGGGCGGTGCAGGCAGCACTTCATCCAGCTTGACCTCGAGCTTGTCCACGCCCGCTGGAATGGTGAGATGGAAGGAATACATATCCACCAGATCGCGCCGCCACGTGAGCCGTTGACCGTTGGCAAAAAATTGCAGCCCCGTCAGATCGACCACCGGCCCCGTGGGACCATGCTCGCCGGGAATCCACTCGGGATAGGCCAGCTTCAGCGGTCCCGGCTTGACCGGAATCTGCAGCTCGGCATGAAGAATTTTTTCCGGCGCGCGGGTTGCATCGAGCAGGATGGTAATCGGCTGCGCCGGAGCGCTGGCCGGCGCCTCGGCCGCCTTGTGTTTTTGCGCGAAAGCCGCCGCGATGCCAGCACAGAGCAGCAGGCAGCAGGCGCGCCTGAAAATTGCAGTCATAAAATTCCTCCAAATAAATAAGCGCACCAGCTTAAAGGGCCGCGCTCGGCAAAGGCAAGTCTGACAGCGGACAGGGCTATTTCTTCTTGCGCGAGGTTTTGGCCGGGGGCTCGGTTTTCGGCTGCATGCCCTCCACGCTGGCCAGAACTTTGTCGAAGGCTTCTTTGGCCGTCAGCTCTTTCCTCCCACCCTGGTTCCTGCGGTATTTGTGCTCGCTGTTACAGGTGCGGCAGCGCGTCACCAGCACCTCATCACCCGCCATGGAGACCACGGAGTGATCGGTGGTGCGTTTGCAGCGCGAACAATGGTCGTCAATGTCGTCGCCCAGTCGCATGGGTATTTCCTCCAGACAAATGTTAGAAGATCACGGCAAAGCCTGCCACGAACCTTGCAGTGTTATACGGAAAATGACTCGTCGTTTTCGTGCATTCGCGGCGGCATCTTCCTTTGTGATTAAATCTCAGAGTGTCACACCAGCCGCGCGGCAAATTTATCACCTTTGAAGGCCTTGACGGAGTAGGCAAGAGCACGCAGCTTGAAAAACTCGCGGTCCACCTTCGCGGACGCGGTCTGGACGTAGTCACCAGCCGCGAACCCGGCGGCACCGCGATTGGCGAAAAGCTGCGCGCCGTCCTGCTCAGCTCCCGCACCGCCGGACTTGTGCCCATGGCGGAGCTGGCCCTGATGTTTGCCGACCGCGTGCAGCACATTCAGGAAAAGATACTGCCCGCGCTCGACCGGGGGCAATGGGTGCTTTGCGACCGCTTCACCGACTCCAGCGAAGCCTACCAGGGTGGCGGACGCGAACTGGGCAGCGACGTTGTGCTGCAGCTTCACCGCACGCTCTGCCACAATCTTCAGCCAGATCTCACGCTTCTGATGGTTTCCGATCTGGCGGCCAGTGTCGCCCGCGCCCGCCGCCGCAACCTCGAAAAAGCCAAAGATGCCTCCGAAGATGAAAACCGCTTTGAACGCGAACAACAGCCGTTCTACCAGCGGGTTTTCGACGCCTTTCTGGCCATTCAACGCCGGGAGCCGCAGCGGGTCATCACCATCGACGCGCACGAGCCTGTAGGAACCGTTCATAAAAAGATCGTCGACGTGGTGGAAGAAAGATTCAGAATATAGGCATTCAGGAAAGCCCCGCTTTTCTGATGGGACTCAAACCATCCCACCACTCTGGCTTCAAACTCCTTAGGAGCGACTGTCCAGGCCATGGTGTGGCCAGCAGCCGGCACCAGCCAGAGCTGCACGTGGTCCGGCGCTGCCTGCGCCAGAATAAGAGAATGCCATGGGCTGATACTGCGGTCATCGGTTCCATGCACCAGCAGCACGGGAACCGACGAATGCCTCACAGCATCCAGCGGGCTGGGCTTGAGCAAATCAATGTCGTAGCGAAGGCGCGCATATACGACCGCACTGGCGATGATCGGCCTGCCCATGCTGCGACCAAACCAGTCGCCCAAATGCACAAAGCCCGAAATTCGCTCATAGCTCATCGCTCGTGCCGTGGAAAATGCATCCTCCACCGCAACAGCGCAAAAACGCGGCTCTTTGGCCAGTGACTGCAGCACCAGCGCTGCTCCCAGTGATTCGCCAAAACCATAAACACACCGCGGAGGATCATGCTCATAGAGCCAGTTGACCCACTGATGAATGTCATCTGCTTCCTTCAGACCATAGAGCGCAAACTCGCCACCGCTCTCGCCATGGTTTCGCGTGTCCGGAAGAAGCACCGCATAACCATGGTCGAGAAAGAGCCTGCCATAACTGGCGACTCCCTCACGATTGTCGGTAATTCCATGCGACAGCAGCACCGTGCTGCCGTTGAATTCATGCGGGTGAACATACCAGCCCTTCAGTACCGCTGCATCGGCGGCCGGTATGCTGACTTCCTGCAGCTCAACCTGATAATGCTCACGAACATACGCAGCCGCCTCTGGTCTGTGCGCGAGAGGACGATGCACCAGCCGGATACTGCCTTCCGTGACCGCAATTCCGGCAATCACCGTGAACAACAGGTAGCTCATGACAATCGCAATGCAGGCTCTGAGAAGTTTGCGCGCTCTGCCCATAGTCCAAAGTACGGCCCGCACGCTCGCCGGGTTCCGTATTTCGTAAACCGTGCCACGTCCGTGATGTATAATCCCGCTGTCATGATGGGTGGACGTACCAACGAGCAGTGGATCTCACAGTACTCGAGCAGCCACCAAAATCCGGTCAACCGGATGTGTCACACCCTTGGCATTCCCATGATCGTTCTCTCACTCGCCCTGGGCATCGTCAGCATCTTCGTCCACGGGCTATGGATGTACGCCGCCGGTCTGTTCATCCTGGGCTGGATACTCCAGTTTGTCGGCCATGCCTTTGAACACAAAGCGCCCGAGTTTTTTCACGACTGGCGCTTTCTTCTGGTGGGCGTCCGCTGGTGGATGGCCAAGATGCGCGGCAAGGCCTGAGAGCAGCCGCCTGTCTTCTTATTCAATGACCGCTGTTCAATGACCTCGGGTTTCCAGTGCGCCGGCTGCGGAGAATGGAACGAAACCTTCGTGGATTCGAGCGCCGGAATGAAGCAGAGCTATGTGGAAGATTGCCAGGTCTGCTGCAAACCCAATCTGCTGCAGGTGGTCTGGGACATGTCCGCAGGCGAGTACACCATTTACGCCGAGCTCGAATCCGCTTAAGCAATCGAGCTGTTCTTTGCGCCATTCATCTTGCCACATACGCCAGGACTCGCCTGACAAACACATGTGCTGATACGCTGATAGTGGAATGGCCTTCGCCGATTTTCATGGCAATACGGAAACCGTTCGCCGCCTGCGCGAGATGCTGGCGCGCGACCGCTTTCCCCATGCCGTAATTCTCTCCGGCCCTCAGGGCGCGGGAAAATACACTCTGGCCCTGATGCTGGCCCGCACCATGAACTGCCTGCAGCCCAAAGAAACCGACGGACTGCCGGAATACTGCGGCGCGTGCTCCAACTGCGAGCGCATCGGCCAGGCAGAAGAGCTGGATAAGCGCTTCGCGGAAGCCGTAGAGGCCCGCGAGAACCTGCGCGATACCGACAAACGCGAAACCCGCATTCTCGTCCAGACGCATCCTGACGTAATCGTGGTCCCGCCCGATCCGCCGCAGATGCTGATCAAGGTCGATCAGGTGCGGCAGGTGATTCACACCATCCATTACAAACCGGCGGAAGCCCGGCGGCGCGTCTTTATATTTACCGATGGCGCATTCATGAAGGAAGCGGCCAATTCCCTGCTGAAAATTCTGGAAGAGCCCCCGGACTACGCCAATATCATTCTACTGGCCCGGAATTCCGGCGAACTGCTGCCCACCATCCGCTCGCGCTGCGTACCGTTCTCGCTGGGCCAGCTTTCCACAGAACAGATCGAGCAGTATCTGGCACAGCACCGCCCGGAATGGAACGCACGCCAGCGTCAGCTGGCCGCCCGCCTGAGCGGCGGAGGCATAGGCCGCGCCCGCAACATGAATCTGGAAGAGTACATCGTTGCCAGAAAAGACGCCCTGGCCATGCTCAACAGCGCGTTACAGCCCGCCGACCACTCTGCCCTCTTCCGCGCCACCGAAACCTACAAAGCGGGAGCTGAGGGCAAAGAGAAAACCGATCAGCTCATGGGTGCTCTTTACTCCTTACTCAAAGACATCATGGCCCTGATCTCCGGAACGCCGGACTTGGTTCGCAACATCGATATCACCACCGAACTCAATTCCATGGCTGCCACCACCAGCTTCCCCTGGATAGCCCAGGCAGCCCAACAACTGGGTCAGGTACAAAGCGGCATGCGCCGCAACGTGCTGCGCTCACTCTCGCTGGATGCCTTTAGTCTTTCGATGGAGCAGTAGAAATACACGGTACAGATCAAGCCACCCAAACACGAGGATCAAGACTGTGAACCCGCAGCCGTATTCACCTTTGTGTTCCTTCGTATCCTTTATGGTTACGTGTATTCAGAGGTAAGTCGCACCGAGACCACAAAAGGGGGAGCACGCATAAGTAATCATCTAAAAAACTCAAGAAACTCCGTGTTCCTCTGTGCCCTCTGTGGTTAAGCGGGTTTTTATGTCTCGCGGGCTACGGCGATAAACTCTTCCATCTGTCGCAGATATTTCTCAAAGGCCCGGCGGCCATGCGGGGTCAGGCGGTATTCGGTTCGGGGGACGCGTCCGTCAAAGAATTTTTTGCAGCGGATGTAATCGGCCTCTTCCAGTTTGCGGGCATGGACGCTGAGATTGCCGTCCGAGGTCTTGAGCACCCGCTTCAGGTCGTTGAAGGTCAGTGACTCGTTGATGGCCAGCGCGCTCAGAATGCCCAGGCGAATGCGCTCATAGATCAGGCGGTCGAGCTCCGGCAGCTCGCGCGGAAGGCGCTGGGCAGACGTGTGGTTTGGCTTGCCGGTTCTCTCTTCGCGCAATGCTAATTTTGGCTTAGCCACCGAACCTCCTGGCGATGAGCGTACCGAATATCAGATGCAGCCCGCCAAAGCCGGCCGCCATAAAAACGTTGCCCCACGCGGGAAAACACATCGCTGCCACGCCGGTGAGCATGAACGAAGCGCCCATCACCGGCACAATCGAAACGGAAGCCGCTCCGCCCGTGAGCACTCCCGTGCCGTAGAGCAGCAGCCACATGCCAGGCAACAGCCAGGCCATTCCCGCATACCAGAGCGCCACGGTGAGAATGCTGCCGGCCACAATCGGCGGCAAAGAAGTGCGAACAAACTTGCTCCCTGGGCCGCTGGTCAGGGGCACGCCCGCGCGCAACGCCTTTCTGTGGGTTGCCACCAGGGCAATGGAGAGGGCCAGCACCGCGTCGCCCAGCCAGACCGCCATCCAGTCATGCAGCGTGCTCTGCCGCGCCGCCAGCCATGCGGCAACGAGGGCGGTCACGCCCATGCCTACCTGTCCCCAGCCGGGAACGGCGGTAAAGGAAGACGAACGCTCCATGGTCTCGCGAATAAAGCGGATGTCATCCAGCGCATTCACGGGCAACGTGTTCATGGGCTGCGATGAGCGCCTCTGCGAGTACAGGCGTTGCCGTGGACGGCGATGCTCGGGCATGGAAGCAGCCTAGCCAGAAGCCAGTTGCAAGTCAAGTACTTTGAAATGCAAAGAAAGCACTCACAGGCGCGACAGGAATGCGTTTTGCACCAGTAAAACAGAAGACCGGTGAGACGCCGTTTCACCCCGAAGCGCTGGAGATATGCTCGTGCAGTATTTTCAGTTTGCCTTCGCCATTCCGGCAGAAAACCTGTGTGGCCCGGCCCTGGGGCATGTCCTCTGCCTCCAGTTTGCCGCCAGCCGCCATGGCGCGGTTTACGGCCCGGAAATGGAAGGTATAAACGGCAATTCCTGTGGTCTCGTTCAGCAGAATCACCTCGATTGGCCCCAGATCCATTTCCATGATGCAGGCTTCATGGAAATACTCCCGTGACCGCTGGGCAATGCCCAGGAATGCCGGTTCGGCGGTCGCCGAATTGGCGCGAAAGCAGATGCTGCTGGTGGCATAAGCGTCAGAAAATCCATCCACGGACTTGCAGCGCCATCGCTCCCAAAAGCTGTGAACGGCGATCCGTATGTCCTCGGCGGCCAGACCTGCGGAGGGTTCCGCTCTGGCAACTCCAGCACCCGATTCAGGCACAAACGCGGCACTCACGGTCTGGGGAAGAACCGTTTTCATAGCACAATTAGAGCTTTTCAAGCACAGGGCTGCCAGATTACGAACGTAATACTATCCAAAGAGTTAGCCCTTGAACCCTCAAAAACCTTTACCACAGAGGACACGGAGGAACACAGAGAGGCAAAAGAGAATTGAGATGTCATGCAAGCAGATGCAATGAGTACTCGCGAGTTCGAAAATTTGCAATGCCTCTGTGCCCCTCCGTGTCCTCTGTGGTAAAGGCTTTTCGCCTGGGCCGCAGCTTGACCGTCAGGACGCGCGTCAGCTATAAATCCCCCATCTGGTAATCGGGAAGGCGGTGTAAATCCGCCACTGCCCCGCAACTGTAAACGCTGAGAAGCTGAGCACGATGCCACTGGGAAACCGGGAAGGCGCACAGCTTCGGTGAGGCGCAAGTCAGGAGACCGGCCAGGTCCCCATCATTTGGGTGTTTCCGGCTTCGAAGGGCGAGCCGGACAGCCTCATCGCTGCATGTTAGTCCCTCATTTCTCTTCCGAGAATCAGGAGACCTGAAAAATGAAACGGCTTTCTCGCGCCAGCCTCGTGCTGGTGTTCGCATTCACACTGGTATCCGCTTTTGCCGCCGATTCCGGCAGCATTCACGGGACCATCACGGATCCGCTCGGCGCTGTGACGCCGAACGCAACCGTGCAATTGCTGCAGGACGGAAGACCGGCATCGGTGACCGCCACCGGTCCGAACGGCACATACAGTTTCGCTTCTCTGCCGGCGGGACATTATCAGATAAGAGCATCTGCCCCGACCTTTGCCACTCAGAAAAGTCCGGTCATTTATGTCGGCGGCGGACAGGCGGCGCAAGTCAATCTTGCTCTGGCGATTGGGACTGTCTCGCAGCAAATCTCAGTCACAGCCACGGGACTTCCGGTGCCGGAATCGCAGATCGGGGCTTCCGTCACGGTGATCGACCGTAGTGACTTTCAGGACAAGCTCGACGTGCTGGAGCCGCTGCGCCAGGTCCCCGGCGCGCAGGTCGTCCAGAGCGGGCAGCGTGGAGGCTCTACCTCTCTGTTTATCCGCGGTGGTGACAGCAATGCCAACAAAGTTCTGATCGATGGTCTTCCCGTGAATGACATTGGCGGGGCGGCAAATTTCGGAGTTATAGCCAACACTGGCATCGACCAGCTGGAAGTGCTGCGCGGCCCTAACAGCGTGCTTTACGGATCGGACGCACTGGCCGGCGTCGTGAGTTTGACCACGCGCCGCGGAACCACGCCTCTTCCCGAGTTTTCCTATTCGCTCGATGGCGGGAATTTCAACTCAGTACATCACGATGCCTCGGTGGGCGGCGCTTATCATCGCCTGGATTATTTCGGAGATTTTTCCCGCTTCGATACCGGCAACAGCGTGCCCAACAACAGCTTTCACGATGCAACATATCTGGGCAACATTGGCTTCGCGCTGAATTCAACCACCGATCTCCGCGTGACGGCGCGCAGGGTCACCACGGCGCTCGGCCTGCCGAATGCAATCGAGTTCTTCGGCATACCCGACGATTCCTTTGAAAAAGACCAGGATGCTTATATAGGAGTCACGCTGCAAAACCAAACTACGTCGCGCTGGCACAATCTGCTGCGTTACGGGGCCACGCGGCTTCGCCTGCAGGTGGATAATCCCTCACCCACGGGCATTCCCGATAATTTCGGCGACTTTCTCGGGCAGTCCGTAACCATCAAGGGCGCCAACGGCTTCAGCACTACCGGGCAGGCAATTCTGGATTTTGGTGGCGGCGTCTTCCCCAGCATTTCTCACCAGGCGGCCAGCCGCGATTTTGGCTATTTCCAGACTGATTACAGCCTGAACTCGCATCTCACCGCGCTGGCCGGTTTCCGCATTGAAGATGAACGCGGATTTACCGCTTCATCCTTCGGCAAAAGCCAGGCCGACCGCACGAATTACAGCTACATTGCGGAAGTGCATGGCAGCCTCGGCAATCGCGCCTATGCCACGCTGGGCGGCTCAATTGAGAAAAACGCCGTGTTCGGGCTGGCAGCCACTCCCCGCGCATCACTGGCCTATTACCTGATTCGTCCCAATGCCAGCGGAGCATGGAGCGGCACCAAACTGCAATTCAATTACGGACAGGGCATCAAAGAGCCCTCGATCTTTGACCAGACCAGCTCACTGTTTGCCGTGCTCTCCCAGGTGAACAACACCCAGGCTATCAATCAGTTCCATCTGGGACCGATTGCCGCGGAGCGTTCGCGCAGCTTTGATTTTGGCGCCGAACAACTGTTTGCCCGTGGACGCGGAAAATTGTCGGCCACGTTCTTTCATAATCGCTATACCAATCAGCTTGAGTTTGTGGATCCCGGCGCTCTGGTGCAGCTCGGCGTCCCGGTTTCGCTGGCTCCATTTGGCGCGACGCTGAACACCGAAGCCACCCGGGCGCTGGGCGCGGAGACGGAACTGGAGTTTGATTTCGGACACGGCTTCCATGCCCGGGCCGCTTACACCTATCTTGATGCCGTGGTGGAGCATTCCTTTACCACGGACAATTTTTTCCCGTCCTTCAATCCAGCCATTCCCAATGTGCAGATAGGAGCGTTCTCGCCCTTGCGGGGCAACCGGCCATTTCGGCGTGCGCCGCATACCGGGACCTTCTTTGTGGGATACAGCAAACCAAAGTTCACTCTGTCTGTGAGCGGCTATCTGGTAGGCCGCCGGGATGACAGCACGTTCCTCTCGGACAGCTTCTTCGGTCCCAGCCTGCTTTTGCCCAACCGCAATCTTGCCCCCAGCTACCAGAAGGTTGATTTGGGAGCGAGTTACCGGCTGGATCGTCACTTCACCTTCTACAGCAGCCTGGAAAACCTGGCCAGCGAGCATTATGACGCGGCCTTTGGGTTTCCCGCGCTGCCCTTCACCTTCCGTTCCGGACTGAAGTTTACGTTCGGCGGCGAATCCTGGAAATAAAACCAGACGAGAGACGCGGCTGAACCCGCGTCTCTCGCCTTCCAATCTCTCACGACTCTTCTCTTCTTCCTTCTTCCCTGTACGGTCTGACCAGGGTGTTCATGGTAGTATCGGTTTCGTGCCCACTTCGAGGAAATCCAGCCAGCCCCGCCAGCGGCGCAGGCCTCCTCGCGAGAGTGCGAGCCCCCTGGTCATGATCACCGGCATGTCCGGTTCCGGCAAAGCCTCAGTCCTGATGGCCTTTGAAGATCTCGGCTACTATTGCGCGGACAATTTGCCCATTGATCTGATTCCGCGCTTTGCCGAACTGGTACGGCAGTCACCGGAAATTGAGAAGGCCGCTCTGGTCACCGATATTCGCGAAGGCGAACAGCTGCGGCGGCTTCCCGCTATTATCCGCTCGCTCAAAAAACAGCTCCATACCACGGTGCTCTTTCTCGAGGCCTCCGATGACGTTCTGGTGCGGCGTTTCAGCGAGACGCGCCGGCCGCATCCGCTGGGCAAAGACGCTACCGTTACCAACGCTCTGGGCCGGGAGCGCGGCATGCTCAAGCCAATTCGCGCTCTGGCCGACGTCGTAGTGGACACCTCCAGATTCAACGTCCACGAACTGCGCGCGCATATCAATGAGAAGTTTACTCACGAGGAGGCGGACAAAAATATTCTGGTCTCGATTGTCAGCTTCGGCTATAAGGCCGGCGTGCCGATTGAATCCGATCTGATGTTCGATGTCCGCTTTCTGCCCAATCCGCACTTTGTGCCGGCCTTTCGCCACAAAACCGGAAAAGATTCCCAGGTGGCAAAGTACATTCGCTCGTTTCCCCAGACCAGGGAATTTATCGACAAGATCTCCGATCTGCTCGTCTATTTGATCCCGCATTACGTGCGTGAGGGCAAGAGCTATCTGACCATAGGGTTTGGCTGTACCGGAGGCCAGCACCGCTCGGTAATGATTGCCGAGGACGTCAAAAAACGCCTGACGAATGCCGGGTACAAAGTCAAAGTGACCCACCGCGACTGCCCGCGGTAAAACACCTGGATTGCCCCAAGTTCACAATAATTTACCCTCCCTGCCCCTCTTGCTGCCCTGATTCAGCAGTCACTCCGTTAAAATAGTTAAAGATGTGTATGCCAGCAAATGGGGCTTCATGGGCCAAATAAGACGGTTGTTGGGTTATCTCAGGCCATACTCGGTGCAGTTTCTGGCCTCGGTAGTGCTCATGGCTGTAGTCGGAATGATGGATGCCTTCCGCCTTCTGCTCATGGGGCCGATTCTTGGCCCGGTTTTGAACCCCGCCCAGCACTCGGAGGCCATCCCCTTGCTGAGCCTGCCGGGCTCCAGACACATTATTTATCTGCAGCAGTTCATTCCCAGCCACTTTCATAATGTTCTGAACATAGTCGCCGTTGCGCTGGTGGGTTCCACCATTATCAAAGGCGTGTGCGACTATGCAGGCACCTATCTGGTCAATTACGCCGGACTGGGCATGATCACCGATCTGCGCAACAAGCTCTACAAGCGCCTGCTGTATCGCTCGATTGGTTTCTTCTCGCGTAATCCCACGGGGACACTGGTTTCGACCGTCATCAATGACATTGATAAGGTGCAGGTGGCGCTCTCCACCGTGATGGCCGAATTCCTGCAGCAGCTCTTCACTTTTATCTTTACCGCGGCGGTGGTGATCATCAAAGGCAAACAGCTGGCGTGGGTGCTTTTGCTGTTTGTCCCCTTCGTGCTGATCTCGGCTGGCCGAATCGGGCGCCGGGTGCAGCAGACCACCCGCAAAGGCCAGGACAAACTGGCAGATATCCAGAACATTCTCCACGAGAGCATCACCGGGAACCGCATTGTCAAAGCCTTCAGCATGGAATCGTGGGAGACCACGCGCTTCTTTGACGCGGCGAGGCGCTTGTTTCGCGCCAATCTGCGACTGGTGCGCGCCCAGGCCCTCAGCGGGCCGCTCATGGAAATCATGGCCGCGATAGGAGTAGCCGCGCTGTTGTGGCTGGGCCGGAATCTTATTAAAAAGGCCGTGTTTACCGAGAGCAGCGAGTTTTTTGTTTTCATCTTTGCCGTTTTTCGGCTTTACGATCCCATCCGCAAATTCGCGGTCTTCAATAACAGTTTTCGCCAGGCCATCGGCGCCTCGTCCGAGGTCTTCCGCTTCATGGATGAGAAAGATGACATCAGAGAGCGGCCCGACGCCACAGTGTTGCCTCCCTTTCATGACAAGGTTTCCTTTGAAAACATCAGCTTTTCTTATCCGGAGCAGAACGGAAATGCACAGCCAGTCCTGCGCAGTGTGAATCTGGAGGTACGCGCCGGAGAAGTGCTGGCCATTGTCGGCTCCAGCGGCGCGGGAAAGAGCACACTGGTCCAGCTTGTTCCCCGGTTCTTTGATGTGGGCTCAGGTTCCATCAAAATTGACGGTCACGACGTGCGCGACCTCACTCTGGCTTCCCTGCGCAAACAGATCGGCATAGTCACGCAGGAGACGATCCTGTTCAATGACACGGTGCGCAATAACATCGCCTACGGGCAGCCGGATGTTGCTCAGGACGCCATCGTTGAGGCTGCCAAAGCCGCACTGGCGCATGATTTTATTCAACGGCTGCCGGATGGCTACGACACCGTTATTGGCGAGAAGGGGCTGCGCCTCTCCGGCGGCGAGCGCCAGCGCCTGGCCATTGCCCGCGCGCTGCTCAAGAATGCGCCCATTCTGATCCTCGACGAAGCCACCTCCGCACTGGACAACGAATCGGAATCTCTGGTCCAGTCCGCACTGCAGAACCTGATGACCGGTCGCACCGTCTTTGTGATCGCCCACCGGCTTACCACCATCCGCCGCGTGGACCGTATCGTGGTCCTCGAACACGGACGCATCACCGATTCCGGCACGCACGAAGACCTCCTGACCCGTCTTGGCACCTACCGCAAATTATATGAATTGCAGTTTATGGATTTAGAGCCGAAAATGGGTGAAGGCGCAGCTGTGCTGGAGCCGCACAGCAGCTAAAATCTTCCTTACCTATATGGCGATTCGATCCATGACCGGATTTGCGCAGATCAAGTCCTCTGCAGGCGAAGGTGTTTCTTTTACTCTTACCCTGAAATCGGTAAATCACCGTTTTCTGGATCCTCAGCTCCGCCTGCCTCCGGATCTGGATGAACTGGAGATGAAGATCCGCCGCGTCCTCAAGGAAAAGCTCGCACGCGGCCATGTGGATGTAACGCTCAATGTGGAGCGTGCCGGCGGGCATGGCATGGAATTCAATCATGAACTCGTGGGCGGTTATGTGAGCGCCTTCCGGAGAGCGGCCAGGGAATTTGGCGCCACCGGAGAGCCTGATCTGAATGTAATCTTCCGCCTGCCAGGAGCGCTGGGCGCGTCCGCTCCCCTGGACGGCACTTTTTCAGCAGCAGTTCTCTCAGGTCTCGACGAGGCCATCCGCAAGCTGAATCTTATGCGGGAAGAAGAAGGCAATGGCATTGAAACCGAGCTGCGCCGCCGTCTTGAGTCACTGGAGAAGCTGACGACGGAAGTCTCGGCGCTGCGGGCCGCGGTCTCACGCGCGTATCTGGAAAAAGTCCGGACACGCATGCAGGAACTGCTGGAAAATGCCGATGAAGACCGTATGCTGCAGGAAGCGGCCATTCTGGCCGAACGCAGCGACATTCAGGAAGAGTTGGTACGGCTGCATAACCATGTGGAGCACTTTCTGAATCTGCTGAGTCAGGGTGGCGAAGTGGGAAAGAAACTGGATTTTTTGCTGCAGGAACTCAATCGCGAGTCCAACACGCTGCTCTCAAAAACATCGGGAGTGGCGGGCGAGGCCCTGCGCATCACGGAACTGGGCCTGCAAATGAAATCGGAAATTGAAAAATGCCGGGAGCAGGTGCAAAACCTGGAATGAGCGGAATCGTTTACATCATCTCAGCGCCTTCAGGGTCGGGCAAAACCACTCTGGTGAATGAACTGCGCCAATATGTTCGCAACCTGGAGTTTTCCATCTCGTACACCACGCGCGCGCCCAGAGGCAGCGAGCAGGATGGGCGCGAATACCGTTTTATCAGCCGTGAAGAGTTTCTAAAGTTAATGGAGGCGGACGGATTTCTGGAGTCTGCTGAAGTTTTCGGCCATCACTACGGCACTCCCGGAAATGTTCTGGAGAGCGCCCACCGGCATGACAGCGATTTGCTGCTGGACATCGATGTACAAGGCGCGCGCAAAGTGAAGACGAAAATACCGGATGCGGTGAGTATCTTTGTCCTGCCGCCCAGCCGCAGCGAACTGGAATCGCGCCTGCGCAAGCGCAGCCAGAGCGAGAACATGAATTCGGAAGAAGTCATCCGCCGCCGCCTGGATACCGCGCGAAAAGAAATTGAGAACTACACGAATTACGACTATATTTTGATCAATGATCGGCTTCAGCAATCGGCCGATGAATTACAGGCCATCGTGCTGGCGGAACGGATTCGCCGGTCGGGGGAACCTCCCTCGGCGGAAGAAAAAAGGTACTTAGAACTGGCACGTAAATGCCTCAAGAGCAATATGGAAGAGAAGATCAGGAGTATTCTGGCATCGTTCGATGTTTCGTTGCCCGCTGTGATGGAAGCGCAGAGGTGATACCTATGAAATTGATGAACGGATTCGACAGCAACTACCGTTATGTTATCGCGGCAGCCCGCCGCGCCCGCCAGATCACCGGCGGAGCTCCCCTTCTGGTGGATACTTCCGCCCGCAAGCCTTGTAAGATCGCCCAGGAAGAGATTGCAGCCGGCAAGGTCCATCTGGCGGCAAAAGAGAAGGCTGAGGCGGAAGCCAGCCCCGCTGAGCCTGCTCCGGAAAGTTCTTCCAGCTAACTGATCAACTGCCAGGAATTTGGGGCTGTTTAGGCTCCGGATTACAATCTTCAGTATGAAGATAGCTCTTGGTGTGTCCGGCGGCATTGCAGCCTACAAAGCAGCTGAACTGGTTCGTCTGTTGCAGGACCGGGGTATGCGCGTCCAGGTAGTGATGACCCGCGCCGCCCAGGAGTTTGTGCGTCCTCTCACCTTTGCCGCGCTCAGCGGCGAAAAAGTGATTACAGATTTGTTTGGCGCGGGCTCCGAGGAGCCGAACATCGATTCGGCGGTGGAGCACATTGCCGTGGCCCAGTCCATTGATGCGCTGGTGGTCGCGCCGGCCACAGCAGACATTATTGCCAAATTCGCCCATGGCGAAGCCACTGATTTTTTGACCACACTGTTTCTGGCCACCACTGCCCCGGTAGTGATTGCCCCTGCCATGAATGTAAACATGTGGGAGAACGCCGCCACTCAGGCGAACATTCAAACGCTGCGCGAGCGCGGCCTGCGCGTGGTCGAGCCGGACAATGGCTATCTGGCTTGTGGCATGACCGGCGCTGGCCGTTTGGCGAACAATGAGACCATCGTTCGCGCCGTCATGGAAACGCTGGGCGCATCCCAGGACCTCGCAGGTGAAACAGTTTTAGTCACCGCCGGCCCCACGCGGGAGCCGATTGATCCCGTCCGCTACATCGGCAATCGCTCCAGCGGAAAAATGGGCTATGCCCTGGCTGAAGCGGCATTACGCCGGGGCGCAAAGGTCATTTT
Source organism: Candidatus Angelobacter sp. (assembly GCA_035695325.1). Taxonomy (GTDB): domain Bacteria; phylum Acidobacteriota; class Terriglobia; order Terriglobales; family Acidobacteriaceae; genus Angelobacter. The sequence continues at coordinate 83,576 of DASSEH010000441.1, read as the reverse complement.
GATCAGCGGGCCGACGGCGCTAAAACCTCCATCGGCTGCCGAGTTTGTGCAGATCCAGACCGCCAGCGAGATGCGCGATGCCGTAATGGCTCATCTGGACCGTGCGACGATGGTCATCAAAGCGGCGGCAGTGGCCGATTTCACCGTACGTAACGCCGCAGACCGGAAAATCAAGCGCAAAGGCGCAATCACTTTGGAACTCGAACCCACGCAGGATATTCTGGCGGAAATCGGCAAACGCAAAGGCCAGTGCATTGTGGTGGGCTTCGCCGCAGAAACCAACGATGTTCTGGAGAATGCCCGCAAAAAACTGGAGAGCAAGTCTCTGGATGCCATTGTGGTCAACGATGTCTCCCGACCAGGAATTGGCTTCGATTCCGAACGCAATGCCGTCACGATTATTACCCACTCTGGAGCAGTCGAAATTCCCGAGGGCAGCAAATGGGAGGTCGCACACCGGGTACTGGACGCGGTGGTGCGATTGAAGGCTGAACGGACAGGCATTACCGCAGCAGCCAAGTCATAGAGTAATAAAGTGTCATCCCGAACGAAGTGAGGGAACTGCTCTGCTGGATACCCATTACAAATTCTGGGTTTACATTCTTAGCAGTAAAGGCCGGCGCTTATATTGTCGGGATGACCAATTCGCTGTTTCGCCGTGTAATGCAGCACAAGAGCGGCGATGAAACCACTGGCAGCCGAGCAGATTCCTCGCTCCGCTCGGAATGACAAATTCTTTGATATAAACTTACCTCAAATGCCCAAGAATCCCGATCCTGCAGCCAGGCAAAAGATTTTGTCCCTTGTAAACTATTACCGCGATATGGGCATTTACGATTTTTATAAGCAGCCAGTCGCCGAACAGGACCACCCCATATTGATGAGTTCCGAATTGACAACCGCCGAACCAGAGCCGGAATCAGCCCCATCCTCGCCTTCCCTGCCCGTGATTCAGGACAAAGCCTCTGCCCTGGCGGCCATCCGCGAGGACATCGGCGACTGCACGCGCTGCCGTCTGCACCAGGGCAGAAATCAGCTCGTATTCGGTGTGGGGAATATGAATGCGGAGCTGATGTTTGTGGGCGAAGGGCCGGGCGCGGACGAAGACGCGCAGGGCGAACCCTTTGTCGGACGCGGAGGGCAGCTTTTGAACAACATGATCTCCGCCATGGGCCTGAAGCGCGAAGAAGTTTACATTGCCAACGTAGTCAAATGCCGTCCGCCGGGCAACCGCACCCCGGAAAAAGACGAATGCGATACGTGTTCGCCCTTTCTTATGCGGCAAATTGCTGTGATCAGGCCCAAAGTGATCGTGGCCCTGGGCGCCACAGCCGCCAAAAACCTGCTGGCCGTGAATGACAGCATGATGAATCTGCGTGGCCACTGGTATGACTTCAGGGAGTCAAAGCTTGCCGTTACCTACCATCCGGCGTATCTTCTGCGCGATCCTCGCCAGAAAAAAGAAACATGGAAGGATCTGCAGATGGTGATGAAGTATCTGGGACTGAAACCGCCAGTAAAGGCTTCAGAAGAATAAGATATCGCGGCATGCCTGTATATCAAAGCCGACGCCATTGTGTCGCACGAAACAGGCTGTCTTCCAAATCTATAAGCTTGCGGATGAGATCGCTAACTTGGCCGCCCTGGATTAGCGGCCCTTAATCTCTGGCTTAAAAAAAATAACCTGCTTTCATTCGCACGAAAAATATTGCCTGTGCGGGCGTATGATGGGCGTTTGAAGGGAGTTAAATATTATGTCAACGCAACGTACAGGGCTATTTCCCATTTCTTATGAAATTAGCACCGGCAAGCCGGGATCTCCCCGGTTCACCGTACACCTGCTCGTATACACTCCTGGTAAGACCGTGAATGGTGCTGGCATCATCACACAGACCGTCAATCCTCCTTTGGAAGAAGCAACGGTGTTGCATGGCGACTTCACTTTCATGACCGTAATGCCCAAAAACACCCACATCCTGGTGACAGCCACCGGGTATCCTCCCGGCCAGGGAGGCATCCAGCCGATTACTCAGCCCAACACTCATATCAGAATGGTCCTTGAAGATGACTGGAAAAAAGGCACAGCCAACTTCTCCTTCCTGCAGAACGGTAAATTGCATGAAGTTGAAAACGCCACAGTGACCTTGCTTGCCATTGAACGGACCGTCGCAGCCTAAACAAACCATGCGGGCCTGAGTAACCACCTGTTTGTGGCCGGATTACGCCAGGCCCGCGTCTGGACTTGTCTTCCCTCCCGTACAATTGTCCAGTACAAGTCCAATGCATTCATTTTGCGATGTTGCCCTGCCAGTCCCACTGGACATGGTGTTTACCTACAAGCTGGCTGACCTCGTACCAGTCGTGGGCGCCAGAGTCCTGGTTCCATTCAGGAATGAACGTCTCTCCGGCGTCGTGACCGCAGTGCATGACAGTCCGCCCTCCATGCAGGCCAAAACGATACTTCAGGTGCTCGATGCCGAGCCGGTGCTGGATTCGAGCCTGATGCAACTGGGGCAGTGGATTGCGCAATATTATCTGGCGCCCATTGGCGAAGTGCTCCGCACCATGCTGCCGCTGGCGGCGGAAATCAAAAAGGCAAAGCTTTATCACATTACCGAAACTGGGCATGAGGCGCTGCATGCTTCGGCCACGGCAGGTTCGTCCCGGCGTTCACGCCAGGAAATTGACGCACAGATACTGGAATATGCGGTGCTCGACTATCTTTCCATGTCGGACGAAGCGCTGGAAGGGACCATCCGCTCAGCAACCGGCGCAAACCGCCAGGTCCTGGACAATCTCGTGCGAAAAAAATGGCTGGCTCGGGAAGATGCCACCTCAACGCGCGACGCCCGCCGCACCGTGCAAATTGCGGTTATGCGAGAAGTGAATGGAAAGCTAAATGATAATCAGCAGAAAATCATTTCCTTTCTGGAACAACAGGGCGGACGGGCATCCGTGCATCAGATTCGCGATCTGCCGGTTCCGCGCACTACACTGCAGACTTTGGCAAAAAGAGGCGTCATCGAACTGCAGGAAGAGGCCGCCGGATTCAATGTTTCCCATCTCAAAAAGCGCGGGCCGTCGCACCTGGATTTTATTTTCAATCCGGAACAGCAATCCGCACTGGCGGCGATCCGGGCCTCAGCCGAAGTGCGGACGTTCTCGGTTTCTCTGCTGCATGGTGTAACCGGGTCGGGCAAAACAGCGGTTTATCTGGCCGCCATGCAGTCAGTGCTGGAGGCAGGCCGCTCGGCGATTTTGCTGGTGCCCGAAATCGGTCTTACTCCGGCAGCGGCAGCCAATCTACATCAGGTATTCGGCGACCAAGTGGCCATTCTCCACTCTGCCCTTTCCGCGGACGAGCGCGCGGAGCAGTGGCATCGCATTCGCCGGGGGGAGGCCCGGATCGTGGTGGGCACACGCTCGGCCGTGTTTGCACCGGTTGCCAGTCTGGCTCTGATCGTAGTGGATGAAGAGCACGATGCTTCTTATAAGCAGGAAGAGACGCCGCGCTACCACGGGCGCGATGTAGCCGTAATGCGGGGAAAACTCTGTGGCGCTGCCGTGGTGCTTGCTTCGGCCACGCCCTCGATTGAGTCCTACCACAACGCACAGAACGGAAAATACACTTTGATACAGCTACGCCAGCGGGTGGAACGCCGCCCTCTGCCCGAAGTGGAAGTCGTGGACATGAAGATGGAGTTTCAGCAGACCGGCGAAGATCAGATCTTTTCCCGCCAGCTCACGGAAGAGGTCAGCGAGCGGCTGGCGCGGGGTGAACAGGCGTTGGTCCTGCTCAACCGCCGCGGCTACTCTTCTGTGGTGCTCTGCCGAAGCTGCGGGGAAACGCTGCAATGCAAAAACTGCACCATCGCCCTCACTTTTCACAAGGGCGGTCATCGCATGGAGTGCCACTATTGCAGTTATCGCCAGGCCGTCCCTAAAGTATGCCCGAAATGCAGCAGCGAGCATATTTTCTTTTTAGGCGCGGGTTCGGAAAAGGTAGAGGAGAAGCTGCACGCGGCTTTCCCTCAGGCGCGCATTGGCCGGCTGGACCGCGACACAGTGCGCACGCGCCACGATTTCGAGCGCGTCCTGAACCAGTTTCATGCCGGAGAGATCAATCTGCTGGTGGGCACGCAGATGATCGCCAAAGGGCATGACGTTCATGGCGTCACCCTGGTTGGCGTGGTTGGAGCGGATTACGCTCTGGGCTTTCCCGACTTCCGCGCTGCCGAGCGCACGTTACAACTGCTTACCCAGGTCGCGGGCCGTGCCGGACGCGGCGAGACTCCGGGCAAAGTCGTGCTGCAGACCTTCGCCTCCGATCACTATGCCATCCAGTTTGCGCAGCGGCACGATTACGAAGGTTTCTTCGAAAAAGAAGTCCGCTTTCGCAAGTGGATGCACTACCCGCCCTTCAGCGCGCTGGCCAACATTCTTGTCCGCAGTGACAAGCTGGAGCAGACACTGCAGTGGACAGGAAAAATTGGGAAATGGTTTGAATCCACGCGGAATGAGGGCGTGCGCGTGCTGGGACCGGCCGTAGCGCCCATCCTGCGGCTCAAGCGCGATTACCGCTATCACCTGATCGTAAAGGCCTCCAGCCGCGAAAAACTGAACACTACCCTGCGCCGAATGCTGGCCTTTGCCGACAGTGAAAAAATACCGCGTACACACCTGATCGTGGATGTAGACGCGCTTTCGCTGCTGTAGGGTAAGCCTGTTACTTGTGAGGCCAATTACTTGTGAGGAAAGTACTGCTGCAAAAGCTCCAGCAGTCCGGTACCCGGCAGCGGATTATAAGCAAACGTGAGAACCAGCATCAGTAAACCGAAAGCTGCGATAACTTTTCGCTTTCGTCCCAAAGGGACCTCTTCCAGAAGCATCGGATGGCGTATGGCAACTCGCAAAAAGATCGCCCAGACAAACCAGCTTAAGGAATAGATCATGCCCAGCGGAATCAGAACGCAGATGGTAAGAAACGAGATTGTTCGGTGGGTGCGTTCGTTCAACGCATAGGAGATATGCCCGCCATCCAGTTGTCCGCCAGGAAGCAGATTGAGCGAGGTGGCAAACATGCCAAACCACGCAGCGACTCCCGCAGGGGCCAGATAGAGCTGCTCCGGAGGATACTGAGCGGCGGCGCAGTGACTGCCCAAAGCGGCCAGCCCCCAGTGGACCACATGAAAAATAAGTGGAAGTCCCAGAATTGGCCAGGACTGGCCCGACTGCATATCCAAATGTCTGGAATGCAGCAGGGAGTACACCAGCACCGGGACGGCTACCAGAAATCCTGCTATGGGCCCGGCTATGCCAATATCAAAAAGGTCCCGGCGGTTCCTGATGGGAGACTGGATGCGAATAAACGCCCCGAAAGTCCCGATAAGAGTAGGCGCGGGAATAAAAAAAGGCAAAGTAGCGTAAACCCGGCGCCGCACACACAGAATGAAATGTCCCATTTCATGGGCAGTGAGTATTCCCAGCAGGCAGGCCGAGAATGGAATTCCCAAAATCAGCCGATGCCAGTCGTGCAGGGCCCAGCTCCATGGCAGTAAGTACTCATCGTCAAGATAAGGCCACACATTGCGGCTGAAGTCATACTGCAGCCGCGCACCAATACACAGCGTGCTGAAAATCGTGAGCGCAAACAGCAGCGCATGCAGCCAGTATCGCCGTTTCGGTGGCTCGACCACCATAACCTGAATTTCCCGGCGTTCAGGATCGTAGACTTGATATTCCAGCGAAGAAGGTGAATTTTCCTGCATGAAAACCCTGAGGTCCGGTTAATCGATGGACTGCAGCTCTTTTCCTGGTTTGAAGCGAATGGCCTTGCCCGGAGGAATATTCACCTCGGCCCCGGTGCGGGGATTGCGTCCGATGCCGGTTTTGCGCGGGCGCACGTTGAACACGCCAAATCCGCGCAACTCAATGCGCTCCCCGCGGGCCAGGGCTTTTTTCATGCTGTCAAACACGGTCTCAACCGCCAGTTCGGCTTTGGTCTTGGTGATGCCGGTCCTGGTAACAACTTCATTGATGATATCGAGCTTGATCACTGGCGGCTGCTCCTCAAATTGATTCGGGAAGGCGTAACTTGCAGATGCTATTGGACTTCGACAGAAGTTGTCAATGGAGGCACTCAGCCGATAAGATGGGCCTTCGCCGTAAACTGCCATTCTGCGGGCTTTGTGCGCGAGTGCAGCCGGCCAATTAACACGGAGGCCAGGTTCTTTGTCTATTAAGAGTGATCGCTGGATTCAGCGCATGGCGCTGGAGCACGGAATGATCAGCCCCTTTCATGACCGCCAGATTCGCGATGGCGTCATCTCCTTTGGTGTATCTTCCTACGGTTACGACTTGCGTGTGGCGGATGAATTCAAGATCTTCACCAACGTCAATTCCGCTATCGTGGACCCGAAAAAGTTTGACGAGCGGTCATTCATCACCGTGCAGGCGGAATCCGTGCTCATTCCGCCCAACTCGTTCGCGCTGGCCCGCTCGGTGGAATACTTCAAAATTCCGCGGGACGTGCTGACCCTTTGCGTCGGCAAATCCACGTATGCGCGCTGCGGCATCATCGTAAACGTCACTCCGTTTGAGCCGGAGTGGGAGGGCTTTGTGACTCTGGAAATCTCCAACACCACACCGCTTCCCGCCAAGGTCTACTCGAATGAGGGGCTCTGCCAGATTCTCTTCTTCCAGTCGGATGAGGCCTGCGAGGTCAGCTATAAAGACAAGGCGGGCAAATATCAGAACCAGACCGGCATTGTGCTGCCGAAATTGTGAGCTTTATCTAAGCGCACGGAACCCATAAAGAATCAGCACGGAAGTCGCATGGACTTCCGTGCTCTTAATCTGTGTGGCTTACCGGCTCTCGCCGGCCTTATAGATATAACGAATCGCGGGTTTGTAGATCAGCAGATGTGAGCCGCCATTGCGGATGATTTTGAGGCAGTTCCGGTCATACCATTCAATCAGTCCCTGGATCTCTTCTCCATCCTTAAGGACGATTACCACCGGAGTCTTGCTCTGCATCTGCTTTTGATAATAAAAATTTTCCGCATGGGTCTGCTCCGGAGGCTGGCTGCGCCGGTTGACATTGCTGCTGCCAGACACGCGGTCAGTGCGTTCCAGGCGTTCACGACGCTCGGAAACGGGCTCAGTCCGCGGCTGAGGTGAACTCAGCGACGGCCGGATCAGTTTGCGGCTAACAAATCCATCTTCTGTCTTTTCAGGTGCCTGGCGCGCGGCGGTTGACTCGGTTCCTTCTTTCATTTCCTCTGCATCTCATCTCTGCCGCCAGGGAAACCACGTCAGGGGAAATACCGGCACTTGCCCTGCCTGAATTCAGGAATAAACGGGGAATTCCGTTGCGGATTAGGTTGCTGTTAACCGTATCACAGCATGAATGGTACTTTCAAACACTGAATCCATTCCGGCTGAGAATCAAAACTCCACTATGACCATCGCAATAAAAGCAACCGCTCCACAGCATTGAGATGTGACCGAATGCCCGGCTCCTTTGACTGGCAGTGGCTTTCCATTGCTATTTGCCAGCGCCTGAATTTAGGATGTGCAGTCCTAAAAATGAGGACTTAATCCGGAGGCCCAATGATGTCGCACCCAATTTCAGTGAAGAAGCACGCTTTGATGGTGGTTGCAGTGATGTCAGTATTTTTCTGTCTTTCCATTTTGGGACTGGCGCAGGAGAACACCAAAAAAAATCCTAAGCAGAAGACAGAGCCGGCTCAGGCGACCGAACAAAAGGGCACGGCAAAGACTTCGGCGGCCGAAGCAGGTTCAGAATCCGCCGTTCAAACTTCTGCCGCCGAGGAAACAGAAACTGCTTCTGGGCCATGGCATGGGTTGACTTGGCGGTCAATCGGGCCTTATCGCGGCGGGCGAGCGCTGGCAGTTTCCGGCGTTGTGGGCAATACGCACACCTATTATTTCGGCGGCGTGGGCGGCGGGGTGTGGAAGACATCCGATGGCGGGCTCACGTGGAATCCGGTGACCGACAAGACCAAAGACATGTCGGCCTCCATTGGTGCGATTGCTGTTGCCCCCTCTGACGCCAACATCATTTATGCAGGCACCGGCGAGGCCTGCATTCGCGGCAACATCATCGCCGGAAATGGCGTATATAAATCCACGGACGCAGGCAAGACATGGACTTACACCGGGCTGCGCGATACAACGGCCATCGGCAGGCTGATTGTCCATCCCACGAACCCTGATATCGCCTTTGTGGCGGCGCTGGGGCATCCGTTCGGCCCGAACGCGGAGCGCGGAATTTTTCGCACCACGGATGGCGGCAAGAGCTGGAGCAAAGTCCTTTATAAAGACGAAAACACCGGCGGCATTGACATTGTGTTCGATCCAACCAATCCCAACATTCTCTTTGCCGGTCTGTGGCAGGCGCGGCGTTCCCCCTGGGGAATGGATAGTGGCGGCCCTGGCAGCGGACTGTATCGCAGCACCGATGGCGGCGCCACGTGGAAGCATATCGAGAAACACGGTCTACCGGAAGGAACGATTGGCCGCATCGGCGTGGCCGTGGCCTATGCCAGCGGCAACCGGGTCTGGGCGCTGATTGAGGCAGACAAGGGCGGTCTCTTCCGCTCCGATGACGGCGGCGACAACTGGACTCTGGTGAACAGCGACCGCCAGTACCGCCAGCGCGCGTTTTATTACACACATCTTTTTGCCGATCCGCGCTCCGCCGATGCGGTGATTATTCTGAACACAGGAATGTACCGCTCCATCGACGGCGGTAAGAGCTTCCGTGCGATTCGCACGCCGCATGGCGACAATCATGGCTTCTGGGTGGACCCGCACGATCCGGACCGCATGATCGAATCCAATGACGGCGGCGCCAATGTGAGCACCAATGGCGGGGCAAGCTGGACTACGCAGGGCAACCAGCCCACGGCGCAGTTTTATCACGTGGTGGCGGACAATCGTTTCCCGTATCACGTCTATGGCTCGCAACAGGACAACTCTTCCGTCGGTATCTCCACGGCGAGCGAGCGCGGTGGCATTGACCGTCCGGAGTGGCATCCGGTAGGCGGCGGCGAGAGCGGTTATATCGCGCCTGACCCGCGTGATCCGGAGATTGTTTACGCCGGCTCTTACGGCGGCACGATCACACGCTACGATCACCACACCGGCCAGGAAAAGAACATTACTCCGTGGCCCATCAATCCCATTGGAGCGGCGGCAGCGGACCAGAAGTATCGCTTCCAGTGGACCGAGCCCATTGTCTTTTCACCGCACGATCCGAACACTCTTTATTTCGCCGCGCAGGTGCTGTTTAAAACCACCAATGCCGGTACAAGCTGGGAGATCATCAGCCCCGATCTCACGCGCAACGACAAGAGCAAGCAGGGGCCATCCGGCGGTCCGATCACCAAAGACAATACCGGCATCGAGGTATATGACACGATCTTTTCCGTGGTGGAATCGCCTTTGCAAAAAGGACTGATCTGGACCGGCTCGGATGATGGCTTAGTGCAAATCACCACCGATGGCGGTAAAAACTGGTCCAACATTACGCCGAAAAGTCTGCCGGAGTGGGCCACGGTCACCATGATTGAAGCGTCACCCTTCAGCGCGGGAACAGCATACGTGACCGCGGAGCGCCACCGGCTGGATGACTTTGCGCCTTATATCTTCAAAACCAGCGATTTCGGCAAGAGCTGGACTGCCATCACCAATGGCATTCCAGCCGGAACGTACACACATGCCGTCCGTGAAGACAGGAAGCGCAAAGGGCTGCTCTATGTCGCCACGGAAAAAGGCATCTATGTGTCCTTTGACGATGGCGGAAACTGGCAGCCACTGCAGACCAATCTTCCCGTGGTCCCGGTCTGGGACATTGCAGTTCATGACAATGATCTGATTGCCGCAACGCACGGACGGTCATTCTGGATACTGGACAATCTCTCCCCACTGCAGCAGTACAAACCGGAATTGGCCAATGAAGATACGCATCTCTACACGCCCAGCCCGGCCAGCCATACCGTTTTTCCCGGCGGCTCTGGCGGCTCCACCGGCCAGAACCCTCCGGCTGGCGTAGTCATTTATTACTCGCTGAAAACGGCTCTGAAAAAACCGGATAGTAAATCAGCGGCAGAATCGAGCGGCGCGGATGCCGCCGATGCGGCAAAAAATGCCCCAGTCACGCTGGAAATTCTCGACCAAAAAGGTCAACTCATCCGCAAGCTTCCCGCGAAGCCCCAGCCCGAAGAGGATGGCGGTGGAGAAGAAGGCTCGGCCCGTCCGCGTGGGGGGCTGCCCGCAGAAGCGGGGCTGAACCGATATGTATGGGACATGCAGTATGAGGGGGCAAGCCGTGTTCCGCATTCACCACTGTGGGCGGGCAATACGGACGGCCCGGAAGCCGTGCCCGGCAATTATCAGGTCCGGCTGACCGTGAACGGCAAGTCGTACACCGCCCCTCTGGAGATCAAAGCCGATCCGCGGCTTCAGGTCACGCAGCAGGATTTGGAAAAGCAACTCGATTTGCTGCTCAAAATCCGCGAACGCGTTACGCAGGCGCACGACACGGTAAACCAGATTCGCAGCATCCGCGCGCAGATTACGGAGCTGAATAAGCGCCTGGCAAACCAGTCACAAGCCAAAGCCGTGGCCGAGGCCGGCAAACAGCTGGATAAAAAGATGACGGAGATTGAGGAAGTCCTGATCCAGACTAAAGCCAAAAGCAACCAGGACGTGCTCAATTACCCCATCCGGCTGAACAATTATCTGGTGGCGCTGGGAGGCGTGGTGGGCAGCTCGGATTCGGCGCCTACGCAAGTGTCGTATGAAGTATTCGACATGCTGAGCAGGCAGCTTGATGAACAACTGGCCAAATGGAAAAGCGTACTGAGCACCGACGTGCCTGCTTACAACGAGGTAGTCCGCAAACAGGCGGTACCGGCCATTATTCTGAATAAATCCTCAGATTGAGCAGTGATTTGCCAGACTGGGAATGGTTCCATTTTGGAACTGATGAATTGTAAATACCTGTACTTTTTTTTGTTTGACCGCAAAACGCAGTCGCGATACATTTTCCTCCCAGCGCTGGCTTACTGAGTTTTGGGGCTGCGTTTTGCGATGTCAGATCACTTATTCATATTTTGGATCGTGCTGGCGGCAATACTTCTTCTGCTGCTGGTATTTGCCGCTGTTACCAACTATCGGCGAAGCCGTCTGTCGGCCACGATTCCGGATTCCATAGTTCCCCATCTTGTTCCTCTGGACCTGGAAGAAGTTCTTATTCAACTTGATCGAAGTACTCAATCGCCCGAAAATCTGCGTAATGCCGTAACATATCTTCGCCAGATGGCCCGCAATGCAGCTCTTTTGCAGCGTCTGGGTTATAGCCAGGTAAACAGCGGAAACACCCTGATCGCTTCCCTTGCACAGCAACTCGTAACTGCCGGTGTCAATGTCCGGCTGTATGCCTTTATGGGGCTAGGCAAACTTTATTTCGCCCGGATATTTGGGACGCACAGGATTTCGCCAACAGATTCTCTTTCCGCCGACGTTCTCGACGCCTATGAATTGCTCCGGGCAAGCGCCGTAAATCTGGCTGCCCTGAAATATTCTTCCTGGCAGGATGCCCTTACTCAGGGAATCTGACTTACCATTAATTCTTTCGAAGCCACGTCCTGAGCATTTCCTGCCACGTTTGGGCCTGATTCACAATCGCAGGAGTGATCTGCGCGTCTGGCGGTTCGTATGTCCGGCTATCTGCTTTCCAAAAACACACAAGCCAGATACAGCATGCGACGTCCCACGCGATCAGACTCAACAGGTTTGCCTGGGTTACATAGTGGGCGCGCGACCATTCCGCCGAGCGAACCAGCGAAAAGATGATGTCGATACCAAACCCCAGGCTGACGCCCAGTTCGTAACGGCTCCACTGGCGTCCCATAAAAAGCATGAGAGCAACGAAGAATATAAGTATTATGCCGCGTACAAATTCGAAGATACGGCTTTCAACACTAAAGTGTGGCTCACCGCGAACCATCAATGTGATGGAAAAGGTCCCCACCATCACTACCAGCGCTGCCGCAGGAAAGAGAAATCGATAAAAACTAGTCTTATAGAAACCGGTGAACAGGCGGCACACGAATACTTCATAGATAGCAATCCAGGCAAGCAGAGACATTACTGCTTCAGAGGCCCAATACACATAAAAATAAGAATGGCTGCTCCAGACACTGTAAGCCGACAGCCGGACTATGCTTATCAGCAGGGCACCCAGAATATATGCAAAAAACAGCGGAAAAGACCGCTGCGTGCGCCTGAACAGAAACACGAGTGCGAGCACCGCCAGCACTGGCAGCGAGAGCCAATTCACAATTTCCAAAACCCAGTTAATGTGCACAGACAAGCGCCAGCCTAAACCAAACGCTCAATGGGGCACAACTTTTACCAAACAGTGCGCAATGAGTGAACATCGGGCGGACAATTAGGGAATGCCGGACAGGTAGGAACAGGCCCCGGCCCGCCCTGTTTGCTTTGTGACGAAATTTCCATTACTCCCATTACCAAAACAGCAATCATGACGCGCGCAATCATTTTCATAACATCTCCCGTGAGTTTTTTGGGGGGGGAGTGCTGCTCAGGCTACAAGACCGCCAGAACCATGCGCAAGGACCAATGGTACAAGTGAGAAAAAGGTCCTTCGTTCCAGGACCGGCCTGCTAACGATGCCGGTGGCGGACACCAATGGCCTGCTTTCGAATTCATCGATAGCGGGCGCGGCTCATGAACGCAGAGGAATACAGTTCCAAATCGGGACCAGCCCGAATATCTCTTCAGGCACTCAGATTGGGATGTATCAGATGGAACCCCGTCGCTTCCTGATAAGCACGGGCCACGGCCAGCAGCTTCGCTTCGCCGTACAAGTGTCCAAGGAAGGTGATGCTGGTGGTGGTACCTGGGCCGCCGGCGTCGAGTTCTCCCGTCTCTCGCATACGGGGCTGCGGAGCATCGTCACCCCGGACTCCGTTGGGAAGAATCACTGCCGGATGGCCAGTAAGATTGGTGACCAGCAGCTGGGTGGAGAATGTGGGGGCCACAATCACGTCCACCTGCTCAAAGACTTTGGCTACCTGCTCGATGGCAATCATGCGGGCGCGGCTGGCCTGTATATATTCCACGGCGGGAATAAAGCGGGAGGCGCGAAAAGTGTTGGGCCAGTCGTCTTTCGTTTGCTGCGTGAGCAGCTTGTCCTTGCCACTGCGCGTGAGGTCGTCAAACGCCGCAGCCGCCTCGGCTACAAGAATTGAGCGCATGGCGCCATACGGCAGTTCCGGCATCTCTACCGGAATCAAACTCACGCCCATGCCACGAAGCTTTTCGAGCGCCGCGTCATTGAATTTCTTTTCGTAAAGCTGGCGTGTGCGGCCCAGTGCCTGCTCTGCCTGCTCCTGTTCCCGCTTCTTTTTCTCGTCCGCCGTAAGGTCTTTTTCTTCTTTCGGCGCGGGTGGAACGGGGGGCTGAAATTCAAAATCTTTTTTGAGATAACCAATGCGCAATTTACGCCAGTCCACGCTGGCGTCCCAGTTGAAGGCCACGTCACGCACGGTGCGGTCGTGACCATCAGGGCCATAGATCGCGTTCAGCACCAGGGCGCAGTCTTCCACGGCGCGGCAGAGGGGGCCAAGCTTATCCATGGTCCAGGAAAGAGCCATGGCGCCAGTGCGCGGCACCAACCCAAATGTCGGACGCAGTCCGGTTGTCCCGCAGCGTGTGGAGGGAGAAGAAATGGACCCCAGCGTCTCCGACCCAATGGCAAACGCCACGCAGCCCGCGGCCGTGGCGGAAGCCGATCCTGCCGATGATCCGCTGGAGCCCTGCTTTGGGTTCCAGGGATTGCGCGTCATGCCGCCGAACCATTTGTCGCCCTGGGCCAGCGCGCCCAGCGTGAGCTTGGCCACCAGCACCGCTCCGGCAGCATCCAGGCGCTGCACCACGGTGGCGTCTTCGTCAATGGTCTGATTTTCAAATCCACCCGCACCCCAGGTGGTGCGGTATCCCTTGACCGCGAGCAGGTCCTTTGCGCCCCAGGGCAAGCCGTGCAATGGTCCGCGATATTTGCCGGCGGCAATTTCTGTATCGGCCTGTTTGGCCTGCGCCCTGGCCCGATCTTCGGTGAGCGTGATTACAAACTTCAACGTGGGGTCGTAGCGCTTCAGCCGTTCAAGGTACATCTCGGTGAGCGCCACGGAAGAAACCTTCCTGGTGCGCATCAGTTCGGCCAGCTGGCGGACGGAGTAAAACACCACGTCTTCAATATTTTTGGGAGCGCCGCTCGCGTTTACCGCGGGCGCAGGTGAAATTTTGAGCGGACGGCGCTCGGTTTCAAACTTCATGCCGGGCAGCACGGGATCAAAAACAAACGCGGGAGCTGTTTCATTGCGAATCTGCAGCTTATAAATGGCCTCATATCCCTGGGTAAACTGCGCCAGAGACTCGAGCATCATGTCCTTGTGTTCGTTGCTGATGGGAACATCGGCGACAAGCGCGGCATAGTCGATCATGTCGCGGGTGATCTTCCCTTTTTCGTCCGCCATGGCCCAAAGAACACCGGGCAGCAACGTGGAGGTGAGGCCCAAACCAGAACAAATTCGAATAAAGTCTCTGCGATCCAGCATGAAAGCTCCTTGCGAATTATGAGTGGCTGGCCATTATAGTCCGGGCAGGGGCTTTCGCAGAAGCCTTCCCGGAAATACTCACGGCATTTTTCCCTGGCTGCTTGCAGTACCGTTCCGGATTGTTTTCGATTACACTCTTGTGTTCTGCAAGGAGAATCCGCCATGAAAGCCCTGTCCCGATTTCTCTTTTCCTCTCTCATCGTCTTTGTGTTTGCCTGTAGCGCAGAAGCCGCCGATTATCCCGCGCCCCGGGACGGCGATTTCATCGTGAAAAATTTTCAGTTCAAATCAGGTGAGCGCCTGCCTGAACTCAGGCTCCATTACGCCACTCTGGGCACTCCGCAAAAGGATTCGAGTGGCAGAGTGCGCAATGCCGTGCTTATTCTGCATGGAACCGGAGGATCGGGCCGGCAGTTTCTTACGGCAAATTTTGCCGGCGTGCTTTTTGGCCCCGGACAACTCCTGGATGCAACGAAGTATTTCATCATCCTGCCGGACAATCTGGGCCAGGGACAATCCAGCCGCCCCAGTGAGGGCCTGCACATGCGCTTCCCTCACTATGAATATGACGATCTCATTGAACTGCAATACCGACTTGTGACCGAGGGGCTCAACGTAAATCATCTGCGGCTGGTGCTCGGCACGTCCCAGGGCGGAATGCATGCCTGGCTGTGGGGCGAGCAGCATCCGGACTTCATGGACGCGCTCATGCCTCTGGCCAGCAATCCCGCGGAAATCGCCGGACGCAATCGCATGATGCGCCGCATGGTGGCCGATGCCATCCACAACGATCCGGAGTGGAATAACGGCGAATATCAAAAGCAGCCGCGCGGACTGGCGGATGCTCTTCATATTCTTATCCTTATGAGCAGCGCCCCGCTACGGATGCAAAAGGAATATCCCACCCGCGAAAAAGCCGATGCCTGGCTGGAAGACTATGTCGCGCGGGCCATGAAGACGACCGATGCCAATGACATGCTGTACTACTTTGACGGCTCACGCAATTACAATCCCGAACCGCAACTGGAGAAGATCATCGCTCCGCTCACGGCCATCAACTCCGCTGACGATCAGATCAATCCGCCGGAGCTCGGTATCTCGGAGAGAGAGATTCATCGCGTGAAGAACGGCAAATTCATCCTGCTGCCGATCACCGATCAAACGCGCGGACATGGCACGCACTCATGGCCCGTCATCTGGCAGCAGTACCTGGCGGAACTACTGCAGCGCTCAGAGCATTAAAACAAGCAGGGAAAGCCTGCTTCACAGCCGCTTCAGCACCGCAAGCGCCAGCGCTTTGGAGCGTTCAATGCGTGTCTGCTCTTCACGCACTCCGCCCACGCTGATGCGCAGGAAACGGTCGCCCTGTAAAACGTAGAGAGCGCCGGCAACAGGATTGCCGTTCCACCAGGCCTGTTCGCCAACTCCGGCAATGGGCCTGCTCTCGCTCTCTTTTTCTGTCTCCGGTGATTCAGAAGCCGGAACCTCTTTGGCTTTTTTGCCGCTTTCAATGGGGCCAAACTGCTTTTGCCAGTACTCGCGCGGCGTCAGGCTGGATGAGGCTTTGGGATCGCGCACAAACAGTTGCACGCTCACGGAACGGCTCGGCGTGCTGGTGCGAAACAAACATTCAGAAACCAGCAGACTCGCGTAATGGCGGAGAGAGGCTTTTGCTTCCTCTGCCTGTTCTCCCTGCACCGCTTTTATCTCGGCGTTGCCGAGCAGTTTGCAGACTTCCGTTTCCCCAGACTGAGTGCGATCAGCCTGCGACGCCTTTCCAGAGCGCTGAGCGCCAGCCTGAAACAGCAAAAGACAGCAGACGCTCATCAGCAGGATATTTTTTTTCAAAATGGTGCTCCTGGGTAAAGTCTTTCGGATTGTTGTTCATTTACAACCACGCACAAGCACTCCTGCCTGCAAGCAGCAGAGCAGGAGTGCCGTTTTTTCGCTGGCCGCAGACGGCAATCACCCATGAAGGCGTCTAGTGGCTGCGGTTGTCATCGCAATCCGGATCGCCGTTCACTCCTTTGGCGGCATCCCCAAAGCACATCTTGCCGCCACCTTCGTTATCGCCATCAAACCGGCCAAACTGCGTGCCGTCAAAGGCCGCAAACAGTCCGCGGCCTCCAGTCTGGCGCGCGATCGTCGCGAGAGCGTCCTGCGCGGTTGCCGGCCCCGCGGAAGCATTTTGCGTGGGATCAGTCACACAGCTTCCGGTGCAGCCATCGGCATAGCCGACCAGTACGCGCCCCTGCTTGTCCACAGTAATGTCATTGAAATCGAGCAGATTGCGGCAGGGATTGTTGCCTCCCTGGTTCCAGATGCATCCGCGCTGGACTGGATCGGATGGGGTTGCGTCGGTGGTTGTCCAGGTAGTACCGCCGTCATAGGTGAAGGCCACGTACAAGTGCCACACGCCCCGGAAATCAGCCGACTGTGTATCGCCTGCAGTGGGAGTACCCAGAAAAGCGAACGCAGCGCGATTGTCATCGCCCGCGGTCACTTCGGCGAACTCGGCATTCTGGATTCCGAACGGAGTGCCGGCATCTTTGGATTTAAACCAGTGCAGACCGTGGTCAGGAGAAACCGCAATCTTTGCATGACCATCGGAATTCACATATCCGAAATAAAGGGTATTTTTTGCGCCCGCAAAGACTGATGGATCGCTTCCCGGGCTGATGCTGGTAGCATCTGGCACGGTGTTCACGGTCCAGGTCAAGCCATTGTCCGCCGAAACGGCAATACCCGGACGGCTGACGCCGTTGACGTCCTGGCAATTTTCGTTCGGCACAAATACCGTGCCGTCGGGCGATACGCGCACGTGACCGTGCAATCCGCCACAGGTCCCTGGGGCCACGGGCAAATTCACGCCATTTACAGTCGTAAATGTATAGATGGGAACGCCAGGCCCAAAGGTAAGACCGCCATCGTCACTGCGTGAACAGAACGCAGTGGCAATGTCCTGCGAACAGTAATAGATTGCGTGCGGATAAGCGGTCTTCGTCAACGGTGCGGGTGAGGCATACGGCCCGCCACCCACGGTCTGATGGTCCACGCCCGCGGGCTGGCCAGAGCCCTGAGTTGGCGTCCAGTTGTTGCCGTCATCATCCGTAAAGGAAAGTTCGCTGGTCACCAGGTTGAGTTGCGAGGAGAATGTGCGGTTCGGTCCGCCGAAATGTCCATCATCGGTGAAGAGGATGGGGTCCAGACTGACGCGGGCAAAGGGAGACCGCTTGTCTTCCCAGACCGAGCTCGCCGGTTTGACTGTGTCGTTAAAAGTAACACGAAGTGTGTCGTTGCCGGCTTCTATGAAGGCCTTTCCCGTATTCCAGTCAACGCCGATGGAAGGCTCGCCGGCAGCATGCTGGCTTGCAGTCGAGGCGCCCAAAGAGGGCGGAATATTTTCCGGAGCCGGATAGACAACGAACGCCGGTGCTCCTGGCGCTGGCGGAGGCGGCAACGGAGTTGTGGGCCGGGGAGCAATCGTGAGCGTCGCCACCAGATGAGCGCCGGTCGGAAGCGGAGCGGTTGCGGCCACCGAGCGTATATGCCACACGCCATCGACTGGATCGGTCACGGTAAGGTCCTCTTCACCCGCTCCGGTTGACATAACGTCGGGCGAGCCTGGGCCGTGATCAGCCGCATTGGGGCTAATGGCAAAAATATCAAGGTCAGTAGGCGCCGTGCTGGTCCAGGTATACTTGAGCGTCAGTTTCGCCGTATTGGTTGTATAAAACGAAGCCGCGGGAGCGGGGAGCACGATGGTCAGATCATGGTTATCGCATATCACCGGCGGACACGTATCCTGTATCCCCACGTTTGTCACTGTTGCGGCGGCAACAGGATTAAAATCCCACGCTACCGGGCCTGTTGAACTGCTGATGGTGCTGCCGGACGCGGCAGTTTGGGCTGACAGATACATGCTGTGAGGATTACACCAAACCAGTAAGGCAAGAACCGTACACAAGAACCGAACAACTCGCATAGAATCCCTCCATATTTTCTCTCCCGGATATTTTTCTAGGATGAGCAGACACTACGACCTCGACTACGATGGCAGACAATATAGATTGCATTCTCGCCAGTAAAAGTTGTATCCAATCAGAGCCTGGTTGATAGGATTCCCAAATCGGCAATATAGCCATAAGCAATATTTGGGAAATTCAGAAAAATAAAAAGACCGCCAGCGAACCGGCGGTCTTTTTTTGTTGATCTCAGTTTGTGTTAGCGAGCGAAGGTTCCGACGAAGGCACTGCGTTTATCGTGCAGTGTCCATGTGGTACTCAGGTCGCGGCCCTGATATTCATCGGTGGTAGCTACGGCGGGCATGGCGTGCGTGGTGTCCGTCAGCGGTGGATAGAAGGTTTCTTCGTTCCCGCAAATGTGGTCTTTTTCATTGATGGGACGGGTTTCCACGGTCACAAAATCACCAGCGCGGACCAGAGCACGGGCATGATGCTGCTGCACGACTTCCATGTCAATTGGTGTATCGACAACTTTCACCACGTGGCGCAGCAGTTCACCGCCCATCTCCTGGGCGAAGTTGATCAGCGCCTGGCGCTGCTGCGGCGTGGCGTGGCTATCAACAAATAAAACAGATTGCGCCGGATAAGGCTGACCGTAGGGATCGCCCAGCGTGGCCCTGGCTTTGATCGCGCCCACAACATTCAGGCCGGCAAGGGAGACATCGTCCCAGCTTCCCTCCGTGACGTGCCAGGCAAGAATCGCCTCCTCGCCCGAGACATTCACCTCGCCATTGGCAAAGCACTGCCCGGTATAAACGTCAGCACTGCGCGTCTCCACGTAATGGCCTTTGATGGTTTGTTTGGCATTCTGCTGTGCAGAGAGAGTGAGAAGAGTCGCGGCAAAAACGGCAGACAAAAGCAGGATTTTGCGCATAAAGAACTCCTGTTCAAAATTTTACAGCTGCGGCCCGGCGCTCATAAAAAGAATTCGCGCATTCAACCTCTGACGAACCTGCGGCCAGCCTATTTTTCATTTTCGCAATGGCACTGCCGCCCGTTGGCACAGCAGTTACCCGGCTCCGCCAGTTTGCCGTCCGGGCCGATGCAGGTTTGGGTAAGCCCACACCAGAATAAGCCGTCATTGCAGGCCGGCACGCTGGGATCGGGGTCAGACCATATATATTGCGACTTCCAGCGGAGATTGGAGCAGAGCCCTTCACGCTGCGTGTTGAAGCGTTCTGATATGAATGTCATGCTACACCTCCTGCCTTCAACAGGGCGCGTTTGACCGCCACCCTGGCCAGATGAATCTTTTGCTCGTTGTGTCCCAGGCTCTTTGCCTCGGCGACGGCCGCCGCTCCTGCCTGCTCGGCGATTTCCAGAGAAATACTTTTTCCGGCCAGAACTTGGGCCGCTTCCGGTGAAACCCAGGGAATGGGAGCCACGTGGCCCATCACCACCCGGGCGCTCTGTACGGTGTTGCCGTTCATGGTGAGAGCGACTGCGGCCGTGGCATAAGGCCAGTCAAAGGCTTCTTTCTGCCGCACTTCATAAGCGGCGGCATGTACTCCGGTTGCAGGCGAAAGCACAACAGCAGTCACAATCTCATTGGGCTTCAGGTCGTGTTCGCGATCTGCCTCATTCTTTGGAATAACAAAGAATTTTTCCGCCGCGACCGTCCGTGCTCCTTTGGGGCCAAGAATCTCCACTTTGGCATCATAGGCAATCAAAACCGGCGCAATCGTGGAAGGACTTACAAAGTATGCCGGACCTGTATTGCCCAAAATGGCGTGGTAGCGGTTATCGCCTTTCAGAACATACGAGTTTCCGTCTTTTCCCTGAGCCAGCAGGCCGAAGCCGCTGCGAAAATACCAGCAGCGCGGACGCTGGCACAGGTTCCCGCCAATCGTGGCCAGGTTGCGAATCTGCGGGCTGGCAGCATCGCCAGCCGCGGTTGCCAGTGCGGGAAACTGCTTCTGCACATCGGCATTCTCGGCAATCTCGGCGAGAGTTGTCAGCGCGCCAATGCGCATTCCCTGTGCATGCATGGGCGAGATGCCGTGCAACTCCGCAATGCTCTTGATATTGACCAGCCGTTTGGGAGTGGTCACATCATCCTTCATCAGTGACAGCAGGTCGGTGCCGCCGGCCAAGACTTCAACCTCGCCCCATTGCTTACCCAGTAATGAAGAAACCTGATCTGCTTTTTGCGGACTGGCAAATTCAAACGGTCGCATTGCTGCCTCCCTGCGCTTCAAGAAAACGGGCTACAGAAGATTTGTTTCCCGGGGAATGTAATGCTGCCACAACCCGGTCTGGCGTGATGGGCAGAAACGGAACACGCACGCCAATGGCATTGGCCACGGCATTGGATATGGCCGCCATGGGCGAAACAGCCGGCGGCTCGCCCAACCCAATCGGCCCGCGCTCGTCGTATCCCTTGCCAGTCATCATGTGAACCACAAGCTCGCCCACATCGCCGATACCGGCCAGCCGGTAGAAGTCCATATTCGGATTCAGCATTCGGCCGGTGGTGGGATCCATCACCTTTTCTTCATAGAGCGCGGTAGCAATGCCCATGATCATGGCGCCGTAGCACTGGCTTTCCGCCGTTTTAAGGCTGATCACCAGACCGCAATCCTGCACACAGACCATTTTGTTCATTTTCACAATGCCAGTCTCCGGATCAACCGAGACATCGGCCATCATGACGCCGCCCACGCCGCTGCTGTTGAGGTCCTCGGGGCGGTTGGTTTTGCCGGTCACCTGGATGGGCTGCGCGCCCAGTTTGGCGCAGGCTTCTTTCCAGCTCAGGCTCCGGTCCGGACTGCCCTTCACCCGGATCTTGCCATTCACAGCTTCCAGTTCGCTGGCCTGCGCCTTCAGCACGGGAGCGACTTTTTCAAAGAGCTGATTGAGCGCATCCACGGCTGCGCGGCGGGCAGAAACGCTGACTCCGCCAATCGTCGTGCTGCCACCCGATCCACCTGATACCGGATACTGGTTGTCCCCGATATTGAGCTGGATCTTATCGATGGGAAGGCCCAGCGTTTCACCGGCAACAATCAGAATCGCGGTGCGTGTGCCGACGCCCAGGTCCTGCGTGCCCATTTTCATCTCGACCGAGCCATCAGGACCGATGGTGAACGCGCACTGGCTGTCATGTCCGCGGCCGCCCCAGGTATGCATGGAGAGTCCCAGACCGCGCTTCCATGCTGCCGTACCACCCTGGCCTCGCGGACGCCAGTTCTTCTTCCACTCAATCAGGTCGGCGGCAATCCGCAGTTCTTCTTTGTATGTGTCGGCACGATGGAACTGATCATTGGGCGGGGCCGTAAGATCGATATTTTTGAGTATCAGATCCAGCGGATCCATCCCCAGCTTAGCTGCTGTATCCTCAATAGCCCCCATGGTAATCAGGCAGCCCTGAGGATGATTGGGCGCGCGCCACGCGCGGGCCGGACCAATATTTGTAGCTACGGCCACGTGCTGCCGGCGCTGATTGGGAATGTTCACCACATAAGGCATGGGAGGCGCGCCGCCTCCGCCGGGACCGCCGGTTCCCCACGAATGAGATTCCCAGCCCAGCAGCGTGCCATCTTTTTTCGCCGCCACTTTTACCTGGGCAAATGCCGAAGGACGGCAGCCGGCAACTTCAAGCTCCGGCGCACGCTCCAGCATCACCCGTACCGGCTTGCCGCCGGCCTTTTTTGAAACCTCCGCCGTGTGGATACCCCAGCGGTCCGCACCGAACTTGCTGCCAAATCCGCCGCCGATATGGTCCTGATGCACATGTACGTTGCTGCGCGGAACCTTGAGTGCGCCTGAGTATTCACCAGCGACACCAGAGACGTTCTGCGTGGAGATGTAGACCATCAGGTGTTCGTCATCTGTCCATCCGGCAATCGAGCCGTGGCTCTCGAGACAGCAGTGGGTAATCACCGGGCATCCGTACTCGCCCTCGGACACCACATCCGCCTGCCTGAACGCCACGTTCGGATCACCTTTTACGATTTCGGCTTCCTTCTTATAAGGAGATTCCGTTTTGACGGCTTCCTTTTTGGGCGCTGCCTGCAGGGCTTTGATCACGTTCTCGCTGACATTGTTTTGCCGCAGCCTGTCTGCCAGTTGCGGGCCGGCATCAAAACTGATTCCCCGCTCCTGAATCCGTGCGATGATTTGCGGCTCGGGTACCTGATTGGCAAACATCGCACCCAAATCGCCCTGACTGATCGGGCTGTGATCTTCAGTGACGTTCTTCGGCTGGCTGAAATCATCCACAAAGTGGGGCAGTGGCTCGTAAACCACTTTCACGGCGCGGGCTGCATCGGCTGCCGTGGATTCGTCCACCGCGGCCACCACCACCAGATCGTCACCGGCCCAGTGGATTTCGCTTCCCGGCCCCTGAACGATATGTACCGCCTTCACGCCCGGCATGGCTTCCGCCGCCGACGTATCAATGCTGGTGATTTTGCAGTGTGCGTGCAAACTGCGGACCACCTTGCCATAAAGCAAGCCCGCAGGATGCATGTCGTAGGTATATTTGGCGCGTCCGGAAACCTTAACCGGCCCATCCACGCGGGAGATGCGTTTGCCGATCAACGACCGCTGTTCCGCCTCAGGCCATTTATAGTCCATGCTCAGGCTCCTTTCGTCCCGGCCGCCTGCCGCACGGCAGCCTTGATTCCAGCGTATGTGCCGCAGCGGCAGAAGTTGCCTCCCAAGCCATGCTTGACCTGCTCCGGCGTGGGATTGGGGTGCTTGTCAAGAAATGCCTTGCACGCCACCACGAATCCCGGCGTGCAGAAGCCGCACTGCTGGCCGTCATTATCCACAAAGGCCTGCTGAATGGGATGGAGGTTCCCCGGCTCACCCAGGCCCTCGACCGTAGTGATGGCCCTGCTTTGCGCATCGATGGCCAGCACCGAACAGGAATACGCCGCCTTGCCATCCAGCAGCACGGTGCAGGCGCCGCAGGTGCCGCGATCGCAAACCCGCTTGGCTCCGGTGAGTTCAAACTGGTCGCGCAGAGCATCCAGCAGTGTGACCCGAGGCTCAAGCTGCGCGCGGTAAGCTTTGCCGTTGATGTTCAGAGCAATCGGCACCTTGCCTGGCCCATGGACCGCGGGATCTTCCTCCGTGGCCGCAAGCATGGTGGCTTGCGCGATCAAAGGCGCAGCGGCGCTCACGCCGGAAATTTTCAGAAAGTCACGCCGAGAAACTCCCTTACCGGAAGTTTTTTTGGATTTGTTTTTTGGGGGTTTACCAACAGGCAGATCGTCCACAACGCCTCCCATGAGATCGCCGAATGGCGGTACCGATATGAAACTGAGAATTCTAACTCTTCTATCTTGAATTTGTCTTGTGGAATGGAAAGAAATTAACAGTACCTGAATAATTCCTTGCAGCTTTTTTATACAGAGCAGGTCATCATCGGACATTTGCGATGAAGCGGAAAACGGGATGCCTCACTATCGAGGCATCCCGTTTCTTAAAGCAATTACCATTACGGCAATGCGTCATAACATGGGCCGTTGGTGGGTTGGCTCGGTACGGTTGGCGGTGTGGCCCAGGGAACATTTACAGTATCGAAAAACTCGCTCATATCGATCTGGATTGCGTCCCGCTTCGTCAGGCTGGGCAATCCAAAGCGCGTCTCGATCATCTTCAATATGGCCGTGCTGTCCGCTGGGGTATGCGAAACGTAGTTCTTCTTGCTAAAGGGCGAGACCACGATCATGGGAACGCGAAAGCCCGTTCGATCAAAGTCACCGGGGGGATCCGGCGGATTGCTGGTGATCAGGTCCTGAGGTGGAATGCCGTCAGGGCTGGGCACATGCTGCGCAGTGGCGTCGCCCGGGTAGGGGCCAACCGTGGTGACCGGCCCTCCCGTGGAGGGCCCATCGATTTCAAGTATTTGCTGGCCATTCACCATGGAAGCCACATGATCGTACATGCCTCCGTGTTCGTCGAAGACCATGATAAAGGCGGAATCTTTCCATGAGCTGCTGTTCATCAGCGCGGTCATGAGTGAGGTGGTAAAGGCCGCTCCCACCTGAATGCTCTCGCCCACGCCAGGATGCTCATCCTGCCCTGTCTTGAAACCCGGATCGATATAAGCCACCTGGGGGAGTGTGTTGTTTTGCACGTCGGTAAAATACTGCGAGATGGGGAAGAAGCTGTTGGGGTGCCTCGTAAAGAACCCCTGGAAGAAGCCCAGTTCCGTGTCCATACTCGTGTCGGTGATGTATATCTTCCAGGTAATACCCTTTTGATCCAGCAAATCGAAGATCGTGTTTGCCTTCACGGGAGTTGAAGGCGCGTGAGCGTGCCCCACCGAAGTAGACGCCACCAGATACATGCGGTTCGGTTCGGTTTCTACCGGCGCCGGGGCAAACCAGCGGTCAGACGTGGCGAACTGCGCCGCCAGAAAATAATGGGAAATCAGATCACCTGAATCGTAAAAGCCCATCACACGTTTGCCAATGGTATCGTTGCCGCCCTCACCCTTGGCTCCCGCCGCTCCTTCCACCACAAAGCCGTCCATCGTTGGAGTATTGGAACTCAGGCTGAAACGGTTGAAGTTTATGTGGCTCGTGGCCCAGGCCGCGCTGGTGTTTTCAATGCACATGGTTTGCAGGTGGAACGCCGTAATCAGGCTGCCATCGTCCGCGGGATTGGCCGCCCCGGCCGGCGTGCCATCTATGCCTGGCGTCAACCCCAGTGAGGCACGGTAATCGCCCAGGTGTCCAAAATACTGGTCGAAAGACCGGTTCTCCTGGGCCATAAAGATGATGTGGTTCAGCTTGCCAAGATCTCCTACCGGGGGTGGCGGGGGTGGCGGCGGGGGCGGGGGTGGGGGAGGCGGCGCGGAATTAACGGTCACAGCCGCAGAAGTCATCTGGCTTCCTCCTGCACCTTTGGCCGTCAACTGATATGTAGTGGAAGAACTCGGTGTCACCTGCATGGAGCCATTGGGCTGCACGGAACCAATGTTACTGATACTGACATCCGTGGCATTGGTCGTCTGCCACGTAAGAGTTGTGGATTGTCCTGCCTGAATAGATGCGGGGCTGACCGTGAGTGCAGCAGTTGGCGCACTGGTCCCGCCGCCACTTCCACTTCCGTTTCCGTTATTCCCGTTTCCACTATTGCCGTTGCCGTTAGTGCTGCTATTTCCACCTCCGCCAAGCAGGGCGCAGCCGCTGATGACGCAGGCCAGCCCAATGGCCAGAAAAAAGGTGAGTACGCGCTGAAACCGAACACCGTTCATAGATTACCCCACAGCTATTAACCAACTAGCAAATAATTCAGATGGTTTCGGCAGCTCGGAAGTTGGCAGCCACTCCGGATCAGGCCCGTAATTGAATGTCTGCTTTTAACTTCCGAATCTGCGCTAACGAACCACGGGCTCAGAACCGGCGGCCCTGCTCATTTCTGCTTTTCCGCTACCTGGCCTTCTGTTGTCTTGTACCGGACCAGGTTCGGAAACATGGGTGTAACTTCGAATGACATTTTGTCGCGCGCGGAGAGCAGTGCCGCCTGTTTGCCTTTTTGCAGTTCAATGCGGTCGTCCCAGGGATCGAGCCGGATGCGGCTGCCCAGCGGCAGCGCGGGAAGCTGGCCAACGTTTCGGGTTTCAAGTTCTGGCGCGGTCTGTGCAAGCTGCCCCATCCGTACCGCGCTGCCCCTGGCCATACGATTGCCATAATGCGGGCTGATCAGCCAGGTAAGCGAATGAGACTCCTTTGTAAGTGCGCGCAAAAACAGACCGGCGCTGGCAAGCTTGTCCTTATAGGGAGAGTTTGCAAGCAGCTCGATGCCCTTTTGATCGGCGGCCAGTTCGTCACTGTCGTTGGTTCGCACTCCAATCCTGCGAAAAACATCCTCGTCGGGAAATATCATGCGATCGCTGAATGCATATTTAGTATTGAGCCGGTGCCCCAGAACAATGTGTCCCAGTTCCTGGGCAAGCACCATAGCCAGAGACGGCTCGTCGGGAAGAACGTCAAGCAATCCACGGCTGATGACAATGGTATGCCCCACGTTAAAGGATTCGAGCGGCGTGGTCAGCAGCACACGGCAGCGTACCTCGGGTTCAATATTCAGATTGTTGGTGATCTCCAGATTGTTGACCACCGTCTGCAGAACTTTGGACACCTCACCGTCCTGGGCCAGAACGCCGGCGCGCTCCAGACGGTCCAGTACGTTGTCTTCCGCTTCCCGTTCCCACAAGTGCTGGCTGCGCACGGGATTGATCTCATTGTTGCCGAAGGAAGACGTATCGTTTACATCATTCGACTCCACCTGCAGATCAGTGAACTCAGACTGCTGGCCGGAATGTTTGATGTCATACCCCCAAAGACGGGTCTGGCCCTTCATCGTCAGCTTGCGCGCGAGCGCATACGTGTTGTCCGCTTCTTCGGTATAGATATAAGCTGGCAGCCACTGCCCCGGCTGCGTGTTCACCCGCCAGCTGTCGAAATGGAAGTAGTAGTTCAGCCGGTTACGCGGCTCGTAAGTTCCGTTGATGCGAACGATGTTGAAATCCTGATCTTCCACCCAGATGCGTCCAATAAAGTGCGGTCCCTTGATATGCGGCTTTGGTACCACGTCAAAGACCTGAGTGCGCACTTCGCCCAGGAATTGCTGGCGCAGATACCTGAGTTCAAAGTGGTCTTTATCAAAGCCATAGTTGAGAAAGACAAGCTGCATGAAGCCCTGGGGCAGATAATTCATCTTGTAAACACTGTTCAACCGCTCCAGCACCCGGCCAAACATCCCCTTGTGCGCGCGGTCCAGAAACTCCTTGTCATGAATCCCCTTCTCATTCAGGACCAGCCGGCCAAGGAAATACCGGTCATTATCCGGTACGCTTCCCAGGTCCTTATCCGGCTTCATGTTCTGGATATAGGTCTCTACCAGGGGGCTGTAGTGCTGCATGGTTTCCGCCAGCCTGGCTTCCTGATAAAAAATGCGGTCCGAGACTTCATTTGTCTGGTTCGGCTCGGCTTGCGCAGGATTATTTTTACGATCTGACGCTGCCAGAGCTGCCGCCGGCAAAAGGACCGCCATGAAAATGGCGACTAACCTGGGATAAGAGCGCATGATTCCTCCGAATTTACTTGATCTTTATTCAGCCAGTTCAAAGACAATGTGCACGAGCGCGCTGGAATCGTAAGGCTGTCCATTCTTTTTGGCAGGGTTAAAACGGATCTGCCGCGCCGCCCGCAACGCAGACTCATCCAGTCCATGTCCCAGCCCACGAACGACTCTTTGCACCCGCAGCTCACCCGAAGCGGCAAACACGACTTCCACCAGGACTTCGCCTTCCACTTTGAGCTGGCGCGCTTCAGTGGTGTACTGCGGCTTTGGTTTAAATAAAAGTTCCACTGGCAAAACTATCGGCCTGGACTCTGTTCGAGCGACCGGCCCTGCAGCAGAGGCAGTCCTGTCAGAGAATCCGCTGGAAGTCACCGGACCTCTGCGGCCACTGTTCTCTCCCGGACCGGCAGGACCATTGCCGAAGCCCGAGCTGGCAATCACGCCCTCCCGCCCGTGCGAGCCGCCTGTCCCATTTCCCTTGCCTGGCCCCGCAGGCAAATCAAAGGACCCGACGCTCGCCACCGTAAGCGTGCGTTTACTTTCTGAAGTTCCGGCAACTCCATTGGGATCGCCAAATCCACCTGTCTGTACCTGGCGCGTCGGCGCATGGATGGTGGGCTGCGCCGAGCTTCCCGAGGCAAATGTATCCGTGACAACCTCTTTCTTACGAAGTTCCGGCCTGGGAGCTGGCGACTCGGTGAATGTATTGGTCACAACTTCTTTCTTTGCTTCCGGCTTCGGCTCCGGTGGTTTGACCACAGGCGGAGGCGTGACTTTGGCAATTTCCGGCGGCTTCGGCGTTTCAATTTTTGGCACAACCGGGGCGGGCACAGGCAGCTCGATCTTCGGCTTCAATCGCGCCATTACCTGCGGTGGTGGCGCCATAATTTTGGGCGTCGGCCTGGGGACATAGATGGGCGTAACCCGCGACTGCTCAACCGGCTGCACATGCGGCTCGGAAAACATGGGAGCAAGCTTCAGAAGCAGGAAGATTGCCACGGCGTGCAGCGCGATGCTCCATGCTAACTTCTCTTCCATCCGACGCGGTGGAAGCTCGTAATTGAAACGAGGCAAGCGCCCGACCATCGCTATCCTGCGTTGCGCCACTCTGGATCTGGCAACTGTGGTGTCTTCTGGTTCAAGCTTCCAGGCATTGCCCTGATTCATGAAATTCATCCTTAAGCGGCAGTGCCGCAATGTCCGCTCATGGGACCTTCTATCTATCGAATGCCGAATACACATTCCTTCGAGGGCACGTCACGGCCGCTGTTCTCTCATAAAAGGGTGCGTGCATTCCGGCAGTGCAGACATAAGTGGCGGCAAAAAAATGCGCGACTCCCTGGCTCTGATGTTGAACGGTAATGGACAGGAAAATCTCCGAATCCACAGAAGCTCGCAATTGCATTCTCGTGTTGATGGCTTCATGAGTTCAATGTGTTGCCCAGTCGGTAAACAACCACAAAAAATCCTCCGGCGATGCTCCTTCAGGCCTTAGAGGAGCAACCAGAAGCACTGCTTGCTACTCCTAGTGTTACGGAGCAATTCTGATTGTCATGAACAAACGTTGCGTTGTTGGAGTTGTATTCGGCACCCGGCCGGAAGCCATCAAACTTGCGCCTGTAATTTTTGAACTGCGTCGCCGAACTGAATTTGAACCGGTTTTGATAGCGACTTCGCAGCACCGCCAGATGCTGGACCAGGTGCTTGAAACATTTCGCATTCGTCCGGATGCCGATCTGGATTTAATGCAGCCCAACCAAAGCCTGAATGGAATCACCTGCCGAGTGCTGCAGGCGACCGATGCAGCGCTGCAGTCGCTTTCCCCGGACTGCCTGCTGATTCAGGGCGACACGACCACTGCCTTTGCCACGGCGCTCTCCGCTTTCTACCGCCGCATTCCCGTGGCGCACGTGGAGGCCGGACTGCGGAGCGGCGACATTTTCAATCCCTGGCCGGAAGAGGTCAACCGCCGGCTGGCGGGGGTTGTGACGGAACTGCATATGGCTCCCACGCCGCTGGCCCGGGAAAACCTGCTGGCCGAAGGCATCTCTGCGGAAAAAATCGTAGTCACGGGGAACACCGTGGTGGATTCGGTACAAATGCTGCTGCGGATGGGAGCACTCGACGAGCTGCCCCCCCAGGGCGTGCCCAGAGACAACAGCCGTATCGTGCTCATCACTTCGCATCGTCGTGAATCATGGGGCGAGGAACTCGAAAATATCTGCGGCGCCATTCGCGACCTGGTACAGCGCTTTGACGATGTAAGAGTTGTCTATCCGGTCCACATGAATCCCAACGTGCGCAACCCCGTGATGGCGCAACTGGGCGGCATGGACCGAGTGCATCTGGTGCAGCCTCTTGATTACTTCCAGTTTCTCTCGCTGCTGCGCCGCAGTTATCTCGTGCTTACCGATTCCGGCGGCGTACAGGAAGAAGCGCCGACATTTGGCAAGCCGGTGCTGGTTCTCAGAAAAGTTACCGAGCGGCCAGAGGCTTCCATGATGGGACTTTCGCGCGTCATTGGCACTTCGCGCAAGGCCATCCGGGAAGAAGCATCGCTGCTGCTTAGCGATCCCGTGGCCTGGCGCGGCATGTCCCAGGGGGAAAACCCCTATGGTGACGGCAAAGCCGCAACGCGAATTGTCGAAGCCCTGTCGCGCTGGCGTCAGGGAATAACACCCGTCCTGGAAGAATGGCAGCAGTTCCGGGGAACGGCGCGGGCCATGGAAGCTGCCTGAAAACCTGCGCCGAAAAGGCGCAGCCGCAGGTTCATCGTATGGTTTTGGGCTATGGTTCCCTGTTCCCCCAGGCGAACCATGCCCAGCCGCATGAGTACGGAGAGAAACGCAATACCCACACCGTAAATTACAAAGCCTATGCTGCTCCACTTATTCAGCGTCGTAGTCGCGCTTATCTGTATCTACACCGTACGGCATTACTTCTTCACGCTGAACCGCTTTACGGGGGAACAGCGCCATCCTTACATTGATGTCGATTCTGCTGTCTGGCCTGCGGTAACGGTACTGATCGCCGCGCATAATGAAGAGGCAGTAGTGTCAGACATCCTGTCCGCCCTGCTTGAGGTGGATTATCCTCCGGACAAGCTGTCCATCGTTCCGGTCAATGACCGCTCCACCGACCGAACGCGCGAGATCATCGACAGCTTTGTGGAGAAGTATCCCGGACGAATCACTCCCTTTCATCGCACGGGCGGAAAGCCAGGCAAGGCCGGCGCACTGAAGGACGCCATGGCCTTTGTGCAAACCGAGGTATTCCTGGTGTTCGACGCAGACTACATTCCCGGCAAAGCGCTGATACGACAACTGGTGTCTCCGTTCTTCGATCCTGAAGTCGGCAGCGTGATGGGACGAGTGGTGCCTTTGAACGTCGGACGAAAGCTGCTCACGCGTCTGCTGGACCTTGAGCGCTCCGGCGGATATCAGGTAGACCAGCAGGCACGCATGAATTTGCATTTCGTCCCGCAGTACGGCGGGACCGTGGCCGGCATTCGCACATCCGCGCTGGAAGAGGTCGGCGGGTGGAACGAAAACACTCTGGCCGAGGACACTGATCTTACCTTCCGCCTGCTTCTTGCCGGGTGGAAAACCGTTTACGAGAACCGCGCGGAGTGTTACGAAGAAGTTCCGGAACGCTGGCCGGTGCGCGTGCGCCAGATCATGCGCTGGGCCAAAGGCCACAATCAGGCACTCACGGAATATGCCACCGCCCTGCGCCGCCGCAAAAACATGAGCCTGTGGGAGCGGATGGATGGAATGCTGCTGCTGTGCGTATTCGCCATGGCCCCGGTGCTCCTGCTGGGATGGGTACTGGCACTCATGCTCTTTTATCTGGGCGCACCGATCGGCGGCGGGACCGCCGTGCTCGCCCTGGCCGCTTTCACCACGCTGGGTAATTTTGCCGCCTTCTTCGAAATAGCCGCGGCGGCCCGGCTCGATGGCTCGGAGCAACGGATTCGCCTGCTGCCCTTCACTCTGCTCGGCTTCTCGGTAAGCCTGATCAGCGTCTCGCGTGCGGCGTGGCAACAGATTATCGCCGGCATTCTGGGGCGGGAAATGGTGTGGCACAAAACGGAGCGTTCCCGCATGGCGCCCGTGGCCGCCGGGAGAGCGGCATGAACGACGTATGGGCCCCTGCCGCTCTGGCAGCGATTACCGGCTCCATGGTCGCTTTGCCGCTCACGCCCGCAGTGCTTGAAATCCTGCGGCGCAAAGATGCCGGTCCTCTGCCTGCACGCAAAGATGATGGCAACATCCGGAACTTTGCGCGCTCGATGCGACGTTACATTGCTCCGCTGCGCGAGCATCTGGCTGCCTGCGCACAGACCGGCGCTATTCAGGAAAGCTGCCTGAGGGACGGCTCCTACGCCCTGGTGGTAGGCCAGGGCGGTAATTACGGCGCGTCCGAAGAAAAAGTGCAGACACTCATCCTGTTTGCCCAGTCCGTCTCTCTCAGTCATCGCATGATCTTTTTGAAGGACCTTTATGCCGCAGGCGACCTGTACGGCGGCAGGCAAATAATTTTTCGCGCCGTGCTCGCGGAGAAAGACGTATTCCTCGGAGAAGAAACCCTGGTTGCCCGGTGGCTCCATGCGGAAGGCGCGGTCTTTGCCGGCTGCGGAAGCACTCTTTACGGAAGACTTTCCGCGGAAACAGCGGCTGCCCTCTCCACTGGCTGCAGGTTTGAACGCGTATGTGCGCCTGTGATCGTGACCACAGCCAATGCGCTGCAACGAAGAGGACATCAGGCAGACGGCACGGTTCGCGAGTTTCCTATTCAGCAGGGAAGGCTGGGCCGCTCCCGGATTCGCGGCGACATTCATTTCCATCCGGGAGAAATGTTTCTTGGCAACATCATCGCCACGGGCGCCGTGCGCATCGACGAAAAAACCCGCATCCTGGGCAGTGCAAAAGCTGGCACGCACATTCAGCTTGGGACCGGGGCCGAAGTCGAAGGCAGCCTGGTAAGTTCCGGAAGTATTGATATTGGTCCGGAGTGTCTGATCAGGGGGCCCGTGCTGGCAGACAAGGAAATCGTTATAGCCAGCGGCGTCCAGATCGGCTCGCCCGATTCTCCTGCCACGGTGAGCGCTCCGCGTATCCGCATCGCTCCCGGCAGCAGAGTGTATGGAACTCTGTGGGCAAGACTTGAGGGAAGGGTGGAGGAATAAGGCATGCTCTGCTTCTTTCTGCTTCTCCTGGTCTGCTGGCCGGGACCGGATGCTCTTCCTGCCCAAAAGTTTGAGCCGCAAAATTATCAGACTGACGATGGCGCTCTGCTGCTGCAGAACGCGGGAAACTACATTGAGCCATATTTCGCCACCAAAGCGCTGCTCATGGCTGAAGACGCGGGTCTCGATATTCGCCAGTCAGGGTTAGCCTGGATCCGCTGGGGGCTCGCGCATCAGAACAGCGAGGGCCTTTTCGCACGATACTGTCAAAAAGCTGACGGAGCATGGCATGAGTGTGGTCCCGCCGATGCCGATGATTCCATGCTGGCGCTGTGGCTGCAACTCCTCTACCGCCTGGCTCCTGGCAGCGGACTGCCTCACGAATGGCAGTCCAGCGCAAAGAAAGCAGAGTCTCAGCTTGCGCATTTGCGCAATCGGCGGCTCGGTCTGTATCACGTCTCCGACCGCAATCATGTCGCCCTGCTGATGGACAACGTGGAGGTCTATTCGGCGCTCCGGGACATGGCTGCGGCAAAATTGCGCTTTGGAGACGAAAAGGGAGCGAGGCAAACGGCAAAGGATGCCGACAGACTTGCCTCGGCAATTCAGCACGTCTTCTGGAACCAGCGTGCGCAATGGTACCGCCCTTCCATGCAGAAGACTCCTCCGCGCTTTTATCCGGACGTGGTCGCCCAGGTATATCCGTGGCTCGCGGGACTTTCCGCACCCGGCCAGGATGTACAGGTTTTATGGACAAGATGGAAAAGCAGATTTGCTCCAGCCTGGCTGGAGTCTTCTTATGATCCTCATCCCTGGGGACTCGTGGCGCTGGCAGCTTTGAAGACAGGTGACAAAGGCAGTGCAATTTGCTGGCTCAATCATTCGCGGTCCCTGCGTTACAGCGCCCGCTGGAACGTGCTCGAAGAAGCTGTTTATCAGGGTCTGGAACAACGATTCAGCCAGGGGCAGCTGGCAGACGCTGCGGCATGCACACAAGTAGCGGGCAGGTAATGGTATGAAGAGATTATTCAAATACGGAATCACCCTGGCAGTATTTGCGACGATGCTGGGCACTCTCGCCGCTTATCGTCACCTGAATATTAAGGGCGGCGCCAGCGTGGATACCATTCTGCTTCTGATTCCCGATTCCGCCGACTCCGCTGATCCTCAGATCCAGGAATGGATTGATGCCGCGGCGGAAGAGGGGCTGCACCTCGAAGTAGTGCGGGATTCCAGCCTTCTTGATCCTATGTTCCACTTTCATGCGGCGGGCCTGATTGTTCCCGATCAGGTCCATCGCACCGCCAATGACACGCTCATCGGCGCGTTGCAATCCTACGTGCGCAACGGCGGAAATCTCATGCTCGTCTATGACGCCTGCACATGGGACCTGAACGGCTTCTTTCCAAAATATGGCTCGCGGTTGACCAGTCTGGCCGGCGTCCGTTATGCCCTCTATGACGAGTACCGCAAAAACACCATGGAAACGAACGCGATCTGGAGCTCCTCCGAAACAATGCAGGACCTTGGAGTACCTCCAGGCAAATTTGTCCCCCTGGACAGCAGGAATCAGCTGAAAGCATGGCGCGCTGTTTCGTATGGAAACGGCGCCCACGGGCAGGCTGACACGACCAGATTTGCCCTGGTCCGCTACCTCTATGGCGAAGTGATGTACCCGTCATTCCGAACGTCCGGGCAATTCGATGGCAAAGTTCTGCTGCAATCGGGGGCAGGGATCGCTGCGGGAGAAAGGAAATATGGGCTGGGCAAAGTTTTGTTTGTAAATCTGCCGCTGGGTTATCTCAAACTTCGCACGGACGGATTGTTGCTCCATTCGTTTCTTCGTTATTTTGCCGTGCGTATGTTGCAGCTTCCATGGCTTGCTTCAGTCCCTGACGGCACGGGAGGGCTGATCATGAACTGGCATATCGATGCGCAATCCGCACTGAAACCCATTGAAATTTTGGCGAAAGGCGGCATTTTCGATCAGGGCCCCTTCTCCGCACATATGACAGCCGGTCCCGACGTAGATGTGCTCCAGGACGGAAAAGGGTTAAACGTGGAGCACAATGCCACTGCCGAGAGGTGGCTTAAATACTTTGTTGCACACGGTGATTCCGTGGGCAGCCACGGTGGCTGGATACATAACTACTTTGGCGCAAACGTCAGCGATACCAACGAAGACAGCTTCAGAAAATATCTTGAACTAAACCGGGATTCACTGGAGAAAATTACTGGCCGCCGGATGACTGAATACTCCGCTCCTCTGGGCGCCCATCCGGACTGGGTGACCCGGTGGCTGGAAAAGAACGGTTTTGTCGCTTACTACTATTCCGGCGACACTGGCATGGGCCCCACCCGAGTGTATCGCGATAACGGCCGGGTAGGAGAATCCATTTGGGCCTTTCCCATCCTGCACCTGGGCATCGATGCCAGCTTCGAAGAAATGGATTTTGATGGAGTTCCTCTGTCCACGGTCCAGGGCTGGCTGATGAATATCGCCGATTTCACGGCGCGTGAACATACCGCCAGGCTGTTTTATTCGCATCCGTTCGGCGCTGTTCGTTATATGCCTGCGCTGCAGGAGTGGCTGCGACATACGGCCAGCCTTTCCCAGGAAAAACAATTTCGCTGGTACACAATGTCCGGACTCGCCGATTTTCTCAACACACGAAGCCAGGCCCACTGGTCTCTCACCCGCTCCGGAGGAACGGTCCTGCTGCAGGCCAGCCATCCTAAAACTTTGGCCCACCTGACGTGGATGCTGCCGAAATCCCTTTATCGCAAACCGGCTGTTGTGCAGGGCAAGGCCGTTGTCAGCACTTCCGGCGATCTTTGGATTGTTACCGCTGGCGATTGCGCCAGCCTGGCCGTGGAGTTCGGTGCGGCCTAAAACAATGCGCCACATTACAGACAAAAGTCGTGAGGCAGTTATGAAACTGATTATCCTGAGTGCGCTTCTTTTGGCATCGGTTTTTGCCGGAAGCCAGGAACAGAGCCCTCTTCCCCAGGGGTCGAGCATTCCCGGTCTTTCCTCCGTGCCGTTCGGCCTGAATGGCCCGAGCTTTGTGGAGCTTGGCGGAGATTACAACTCCCTGAGTGGAGGTTTTCAGCGATGGGAAGATGCGTATTTGCGCGGGGGAATCTCAAGCGGACGCAGCAACTTTAACGGCGAATTGAGCCGCCAGTCTCGCTATGGCGATACCGGCTGGTATTACTCGCTCGGCTGGACCCGGAACTGGAGCGAAGACTGGTACAGCGAGCTCGACTTTGGCAGCAGCACTGTGAGTGGCTTTTTTCTCCCCAAAGTTCGCACCGACGCCCTGATCAACCGCAAGCTGCTTTCTCGACGCCAGCTGGTGGTGGCCCTGGGCGGTGGTTATGATCTCAGCAAAACCGTGAATTCCGCATTTCGCGGCCAGATTGGCGCCACTTATTATTTCGAACGTCCGTGGATCGTCCAGGGCGGCGTGACCTGGACCCATGCGAATCCTGGCGCAATTCTTGCTCGCACACAGTTTGTGGCGGTCACTCAGGGGCACGCAAAAGAACACTTCATTACTCTAAGGGCCGAAGCAGGCCGTGAGGGTTACGAACTGATTGGTCCCCAGACTTCGCTTTTCGATTTCCCCATTCAAAACTATTCGGCTACATGGAGGCAGTGGCTTGGCCCCAACTGGGGGTTCAACGCGATTCTGGAGCATGAAGAGACTCCTTTTTATCACCGCAATGGGGGGACATTTGCCATCTTCCTGGAGTTCTAGAATCGCGTCCGCCCGGCCAGAGCCGGAGCAGCTGGAAAAATTGCGCCATTTCGGATGGCGTGGCGGATGGATCGCTCCTCATCGCGCCTTTGCCTATCTGCCTCTCAACGCCAAAGACCTGACGGTTTGCGTGATGCTGGCCGCGGGAATGACTCTAGCCTGGGTTTCCGTGCTGGACCGCGTGGGGCTTTTGTGGGGCCGCATCTTCCGCTACTGGACGGAGGCGCTGGGACTCCAAACCACGGTATTTACGGCCGTACACCACCTGGGAGGGCACATTCACTTCTCGCTCCCCTACCTGAACCTCGCTGCCGGACCTCCCGATCCGCAAATATGGTGGATCAGCGGCGCGGTCACGCTTGCTCTTTTGGCCGTCACCTGCTTTATGTCCGAGGAAAAACTGCCGTGGATCTATCTGCTGCGGTTTCTTGTGCTGCTGCAGGGAACAGCTCTGGTTTATTTTGTCTTTGCCGCAGCGCGCTTTCCTCACGATTTGCCCAGCTACACCGCAGGCATGCTCTACTTCGGAGTCGTTCTCATCAGCCTGATACCCGCGATTCTCGGCCTCACATTTTATTTATTCGACTTTAGCCTGCTGAAAAAAATCTGGCTGACGCTGCTGGTAGCCGGATATCTTACCCTGTTCATCCCGCTGCAATACATGCTCCACGTCTATATCCTGCAGAAATCCATTCTGTTCATGCCGATCCTCTATTTTGCGTTTGGCCCCTTTCTGGACGTGCTAATCTTTGTAAGCTTCTATTCCTGGGGCATGAGCTGGAAGTCCCAAAACCGGCTGCGGCAGTCCTGAAAATACCGGCAGCAGTCCCCGACGGCGGGGGCTTCAAAACATAATCTTAAATTACAATCTAATGACATTTCTATGACAAACCATAGCGCCTGTCTGTTGAATAATACTGACACTGGCAGACGAGATTAAACCAGCTTGGTTTCAGTCCCTGCCCTGTTTGACACCGGTTCCGACCGGCTTTAATTTGAGCGCAGTTACAGAGCGGTCCGACAGGTTTCTTCGAGAGTTTCCTCCAGGCACGCTTTGTTCCGTCGCCTGCCTCAAATTTATGCCGGCCGGAACCGATTTTCATGCACTAACCTGAGGCGAAACAACTTTTAAATTAAGAAAGAGCCTGCCAGGAATACCTGACAGGCTCTTTTCCCTTCCCTTTTCCCTGAGCCTTCACGAAAGAAAAACTGACAAGCGAAAACTGAATTGCCGGATATCATGCCCTATTGTTAAAGAATTGTCAACAACTTGTAAAGATAAGTTGACCCCTCTCCAAAAACCTTCAATTGCCCCTTGGCCGGAACACCGCTATAATCGCTCCACTTCGCGTCCTGCGTGCAGGTATTATTGTGTCCTGCAGGAAACCCGGCCAGAACCTGCATTTGGGGCGTGACTGAGAAATTGGCCAGGCCTCAATGGAAAAAATTCTTGTTGTCGAAGATGATCGCGCGGTGCAAAAAGCCCTCAAAAGGCTTTTTTCCTCCAGCGGCTATGGGGTAGAGATAGCGCAAAACGGCCCAGCAGGTTTGGAATCGGTGGGTACCGCGATGCCATCGGCTGTGGTCCTGGATCTGCGACTTCCGGGCATGCAGGGGCAGGACGTTTGCCGTGAACTCAAAAATCGGGTCCCCTCTCTTCCGGTAGTTGTCCTGAGCGCTTCCACGGATGTTGTCGACAAGGTCCTGCTGCTGGAAATCGGCGCGGATGATTACGTCACCAAGCCGTTTAGCCCCCGAGAGCTGCTGGCACGGGTAAAAGCATCCATTCGCCGCGCCAGCCGGACTTCCTCGGTTCCCGATATTTATGTATTCGATAACATCACGGTAAATTTTGCGAAAATGGAAGTCACGCAGGCAGACCAGCCTGTTATTTTGACCGCGCAGGAGTTCAAGGTCCTGAAATTTTTTATCCAGAACCCGGACCGCGTAATCTCCCGTGAGGAACTGCTGAACGAAGTCTGGGGATACAGAAATTACCCTTCCACACGCACGGTGGACAACCACATTCTTCGCCTTCGGCAAAAGCTGGAGAAAGATCCGTCACAGCCATTCTATTTCAGGACCATACACGGCACGGGCTACAGATTCGTCCGTTCCTAGGAGCAAAGGCCGAGCCCGCATACAAATATGATTTCGCAGTTCCCGCTGAGAACAAAATTTCTGGGCCTTCTCCTGCTTGGAGTACTGGCGGTAACAGGCGCCACACTGCTCGTGGTGCGCCATGCGATCGAAAACCAGGTGAGGGAGCAGATCTTCGACGATCTTAGCAACTCCGTACGCACCTTCAAGACCTTTCAAAGCGAGCGCGAATCCACTTTGAGCCACACAGTGGAGTTGCTGGCCGACCTTCCCACGCTGAAGGCGGTCATGACCACCAACGACATGGCAACGATTCAGGACGCTTCCGCCGAAACGTGGAATCTCAGCGGAAGCGACCTTCTGGCTTTGGCTGTTCCTGACGGAAAGGTCATGGCGGTCCATGCCGCGGCGGCCCTGGAAATATCCACGACGGCAGTGCAGGAAGCTTTTACCAGCGCGATCCGGCGTCCGGAGAACAAGCAATGGTGGTTCCTCCAGGGACATCTCTATGAGGTTTTTCTCCGTCCTGTTTATTTTGGACCTTCAGGTGATAACCGTCTTTTGGGAGTGCTTGCTCTGGGCTATGAAATTAATGGGGCCCTGGCAAGAGATGTAAACCGGATTGCCGGAAGCCAGGTCACGTTTCTTTATGGCAACACGGTGGCTGCAACTACGCTCTCTCCTTCCCGCCGCGCTGACTTTGCCCGGAATACTCACTACATCATGGTCTCGGACGACATTGCACCGGTGGAGTTTCAACTCGGAAACGAACGCTATTTGGGTGCATCTGTGCAACTGGCTCCCGGCTCGGACCAGGCAGTGCGGCTGAGCGTGCTGAAATCGTATGATGAAGCCACCGCGCATTTTAGCGGACTCTATCGCAGCCTCGTCGCTCTTGGAATACTGGCCCTGCTGGGCCAGGGCCTGCTGGCTTTCATCATCTTCAGCCGCTATACCCGTCCGCTGGAAGAGCTGGTCGCGGCTGTTCGCGCGCTGGGAAAGGGAAATTTCGACTATCCCCTCGACGCCCGCGGTAAAGACGAACTGGCCGAAGCCAAAGCGTCTTTCATTCGTACCCGTGACGATCTGCGGCTGACCCAGCGAAAGCTGCTGGAATCCGAACGCCTGGCCACCATTGGCCGGATGGCGAGTTCGATTTCCCATGACCTGCGCCATCAGCTCACGTCGATCATGGCCAATTCTGAATTCCTTGCCGAACCCAACCTTCATCCTGAACAATCGGAAGAACTTTATGAAGAGGTTCGCGATGCGGTTGGCCGCATGACTGAACTGATCGATTCCCTGCTTGAATTTTCCAGGGGCAAGGATGCCCTGTCACTCTCCTGGGTAAGTCTTGAAGACACCATGCAGCGGGCCATGCGTTCCGTGTATCGCCATCCCAGCGTGCAAAATGCGGAAATTCACTTGTCCTGCCTGGGAAATCGCGAAGGCTGGTTTGACTCGAGAAGACTTGAGCGGGTCTTCTACAATCTGCTGCTCAATGCCTGCCAGGCGGCCGCGCCCAATCCCGGCCACGTGGACGTAAGTATTCAGGAAGCGCCGCAGGCGATCGAAATTCTTGTTTCCGACCAGGGTCCCGGCATTCCCGAGCCGATACGCGAGAAAATCTTTGAACCTTTCGTCAGTTATGCCCGCGAGCATGGTACCGGGCTTGGTCTGACAATTGTCCAGAAAATCGTGGAAGAACACGGTGGGACCATCCGGTTGGCGGATTCTTCCCCTGGACACACCACTTTCGAAATTAAGCTTCCGCTGGTTTACGCCTCGGAAGCGGAAGTACCGGAAGACCTGTCCTCCGTTAACTCCGGCAATACTAATTCTGCGCAGTTGAGAGATTGAAAAATGCCGTTAAGAAAGTTTGTTTCTCTGCAAGTCTTTTTTTTGATGATACTTTTAATATCTGGTACAGCCGCAACTGCGGCACAGGAAGCCAGCGGAGCTTCCCAGTCCTCCGAATCCTCCCTGCGCGATTCAATTCGCGAAATGCAGACGCAGATTCAGCAATTAAGGGAACTGGTGCAGACCATGAAAACT
The DNA here is from genome assembly GCA_035695325.1 of Candidatus Angelobacter sp. Lineage (GTDB taxonomy): Bacteria > Acidobacteriota > Terriglobia > Terriglobales > Acidobacteriaceae > Angelobacter. The sequence goes on along the minus strand of DASSEH010000441.1, from coordinate 42,727 downwards.
GAAGCCGACGGGTTTCATACCGAGACGCTGCAGTTGAAGCAGGAACTTCAGCTTACGCGCGCAAAGCTCGATGCACTGGATCTTTCCGCCAAAAAGCCGGCCGCACCGGACTCAGGCAGCATTGCGCGAAACGAACCGAGTGCAGCGCAGCCACCGGAACACAAAACCCTGGCCGAGCGCATCAGCAAACTGGAAGATGATCTGCAGCTGAACAGCGACAAAATTGACGACCAGTATCAAACAAAAGTGGAAAGCACCTCAAAGTACCGGGTAAAGCTCTCGGGTGTTCTCCTGATGAATGTGTTCAGCAACAAGGGAAACGTAGATCATATTGAACAACCCGGAGTTGCCGAGCCACCAACTCCTTCGGGCCTGAACGGCAATGGTAACGGCAGCTTTGGCGCAACATTTCGGCAATCAGAGCTTGGACTGGAGGTTCACGGACCTTCCTTTGCCGGAGCAAAAATAAGCGGCAACTTTGTCGCCGATTTTTTCGGTGAGTTCCCTGAAGCTAACAACGGTGCGGCCACCGGAACTCTGCGAATGAAAACCGGGACCGGCCGCCTCGACTGGGAGCGCACCTCGGTGGTCGCCGGGATCGACAATTTATTCTTTTCTCCTGAATATCCCACGTCCTGGGCCTCCGTGGCGGTTCCTGCCTTCTCTTATTCCGGCAATCTCTGGGGTTGGATACCGCAGGTCCGAATCGAGCACAGCCTTATCGCATCGGATACATCCACGCTGAAAGTTTCGGCGGGCATTCTCGATCCGCTTACCGGCGAATCGCCGCCCAATGAATTTCTGCGCCTGCCCGACGCGGGCGAGAGTTCTCGGCAACCCGCCTATGCCAGCCGCGTGGAATGGACACACAAGATCGGCAACCAGCCGCTCACGCTGGGAGCCGGCGGATTTTATGAGCGCCAAAACTGGGGCTTCAACCGGAATGTGGATGGCTGGGCCGCGACCGTGGACTGGATCGTCCCCCTGGGCAACTACGTCAGCCTGAGCGGCAAACTCTATGATGGACGCGCCCTTGGCGGACTGGGCGGAGGCATCGGCCGCAGCATTGTTTTCAAAGGCGCCCTCGAAGATCCGGCTGCACCGTTTCATGCCGTGGGATCCACGGGCGGGTGGAGCCAGCTTAAGTTCAAACCCGTAAGCAAACTTGAATTCAATCTGGCAGCGGGACAGGACAGCTCCCCAGCCGGCGACGTGAGAGGTTTTACCGAAGCGCCGGGATATTTTGCCGCCACCCTGTTTCGCAACCGCAGCGAGTTTGCGAATTTTATTTACCACCCCCGCTCCGATCTTTTCTTTTCCACCGAGTTCCGCACACTCAGAACCTTTGACGTAAATGGAACCAGCCAGCGCGCCAACCAGCTGAATCTGGTCATGGGAGTGTTATTTTGAAGAAGGGCATGTTGATTTATCTTCGATTTCTGCTGCTTGGTACAGCAATCGGGGCCCTCGCGTACGTCCGCGCAGACGCGCAGACGCTTACGATCAATGGCGCGGTTGAAATCACCAATGTCCATGCACGCTCCAAAGGCGTGGATAATGCCGGCGTTGTTGTCTGGCTTACACCACTGGGAGGAGAACCGGCAGGTAATGCGCCAAACCTGCCTAAACGCAAGTTCACTCTGCTGCAGAAAAACAAAACTTTTGCGCCGCATATCCTGGTGGTTCCGGCAGGCTCCGCGGTGGAGTTCCCCAACAAAGATCCTTTTTTTCACAATGTGTTTTCGCTGTATGACGGAAAGCGGTTCGATCTGGGACTCTATGAAGCGGGCAGCACGCGAACATTGAACTTCGAGCGCCCGGGAATTTCTTTCCTTTTTTGCAACATCCACCCTGAAATGAGCGCCGTAATTATTGCGCTGGACACTCCGTGGTATGCCCTCTCTGACACCACCGGTCAAATCACGATTCCCGGAGTGCCGGCAGGGCGGTATATGCTCCATGTCTGGCGAGAGGGGTCATCGCCAGAATCATTAAAAAACCTCTCCCGAACCGTAGTGCTGTCTCATGAATCACTATCTCTTGGAAAACTCGAGATACCCAATAATGCTCCCGTCCCACTTGCTCACAAAAATAAATATGGACGCGACTACGATACTCCACCAGCGCTGGACCATGGATATAACAATCGCTGACGAGGAAGTATTGATCTTCTGTTCAGAAATTTACAGAGATCACGACTGTCATCCCTTCTCCGGCGAGTTTTGAGGATATGCAACGCAGGCAGACACTGGAAGCCAAAGGCCGATGATCCGAAGCCCAGCCCGGCGGGTTTCTGCCGGTCTGGGCTGGGATGATGCCGATGTTAGCGAGCCAGTACCATCAGGCGATTGGATCACCTCGAACCTGCCGCTGCCTGGGTCATATCACTCGTCGCGGGTTGCTGAGAAGGGACTTGAAGGAACACCTTGGTGCGGGTGGGATTCGGCTTGATGGTCGATAAAAGCTTCAACGACGAGCCTCGCGCCTCCGCAGAAGGTTGCGTCAGTGCAATCAGCTTGTCGAACACGCTGAACATGGCATTGGTGCGCATTCCTTTATCGATGAGGGAAAAACTGTCAGCGAAGGCTTTCATCCTGGAAGCAAATGCGCCTGGGTTAAGCTTGGTGCTGGACTGGACAAGCGTTTGCAGGCCCATGATGGCGGCCACCAGCGAATCTTCGTTTCTGAAGAAATTTGCCAGGATCGAAATCTGCGGGCGATTCAGCACCACCGTCCCGGGACTGGGGATGGAAGAAAAGGGCGAAGGATCGACAGGGAACTGTCGCGAGGTGAAAACATTGGTAAACTGCGCGCCTTCGCTCCGCCATGCATCGAAGACGGCCTGGGTAAAATACGCCCAGCCGATGTCCGCCAGCCCTTCATCGGTGACCAGCGATCCCAGCGTTACCAGCCGCATTACATCCCTGATAGTGCTCTCCGGTGTTGTGACGCTGAAAATCCTCACAATCGCCTCGTCTGAAAACTGGACCTGGTAGTTAGCCGCCACGTCGCCGAAATCCACTTTGCCGCTGCTCGTCTCCGTTTCCATGAAAGGAAGCACCGCGTCAACGGTCGCACCAGTGAGGTCGAACTGCTTCGCGAATCCCAGGAAATCGGCCAGTCGTTGTTTGGTCGCTTTCTTATTTTCGAGTATCAACTGGTAACTGGCAGACATGCTCGTTACTGTGTCTATGAGGTATTTCTGGCTCTTCTTGTCAAATGCGGGCGGGTTTTCAATGCGGCCCCGGGTTTCCCCGATCAGGCGCAGCATAAAATTGGCATGAAGCTGCTGGCTGTTCTTCTGCACGTCTTCGTCGGTCTTTAGGTCGATCGTGGTAAAGACAGTGATGGTTCCGTGATCGCCGGAAACAATCTGTTGCTGCTGCGCCAATACCACCGACTCCACTGATGAATAATTGAAGTTGGTGTGCCAGCCCGCGATATTGAAGGTGACCTTGCTGGTGCGGGTGAGTTGGTCCAGCAGCGTTCCCCCCATAACGCGATAGTTGCTGGTAATCGGCGCTTCCAGGACTCCGGTGAAATCGCCCCGCGAAACCTGGTGAAGAATGTCGCCGGCAGTCGCCGGATTGACCTCAATCTCCAGCAGGACGTCATTCTCTGAGGCTCGCGTATATTCAGCATGCAGCGCCAGCGACGCCGTCTGGTTCAGCGTCGTCTGCAATGCGTCAAAAAGTTTGTTCTCCAGGTTGCTGAGATTCTGCAGGGCGGCCAGTACTTTGTGCAGGTCGTTGGGATTGATACTGTCAATGGTCCGGCCGATAATCCGCTGCACAAACCCGTTCAATTCGGTGTCGGCTTTTTGCTTCAGGCCGTCAATGGTCGTAATGCCGGACAATTTGCCGAGAAATGTATCCAGCGAGAACTTACTTTTGGCCAGCGTGATGTACTTCCTGATCAGCGAATGAGCGTCGTCTTGCAGGAGAGCCAGCGCGTCTTCCACACGTCCATTGAAGATATCCAGAATGGGTTGAGTCAGCGAATTCCCCGCCGGGTCTTTCACGTCCGCTTTTCCCAGGATCCATGCCAGCGGATCGCCGCCCGTAAGCTCTTCAATGTACTTGACCAGGTTGCTGTTGGTATAAAGCTTTGCCAACTGATCCAGCGACGTCAGGTGGCGCAGTTGCGTGAGCGCATTCACCAGCGCCGGCTCGCCCTGCGCGAAATACTTGTCAAACAGGTTGATCGCGGTCGTATCCAGGTTTTGTGCGTCGGTTACAACGGTATGCGCGTCCGCCAGCAGCCTGGCAAAATCAGTATCGGACAGCGCTTCAATGCCTTTGCCCACCCATTCCGTCACAAAACTTCCCGCCAGGCTGTCCAGCGCGTTCCTGAGGTCAGCCGGAGAGGTGCTGGAGACGATCTGCTGGGCGAAGTTCACCCAGTTCTTTGCATTCACTCCCACCAGCGCACCTAGAAATTCCCCGGCGCTGCCGGGCAAGCCCGTGGATTGAGTTGTGAACCCGACTTTAACGTCCGCCGCAAAACCAAGTTGGTTGCTGTGCTTTTTCTGCACGCTCACATGGATCCAGGTTGGCTCTCTGTCCCCGGGCCGGAGCTGGATGGAGAAGTTCCCGGCAATGCCGGCCGTCACTCCGAGCTTGCCGAGCAGGCTGAGAGAGTAGCTTTCCGAGAGGAGAAGATGGGCGATATCCAGAGAATGGCTGCCCTGCACCTGGTATCCGGCGGAAACATTCAAGCCGAAATTCAAATAACCGCCATATTCCAGATAGATCACGTCGCCCGCATTGAGCGGCCCGGCCACGCTGGAAGGCGGGCGCAGATTGGTAACCAGGTCCGTCAATACCGCTCCCAACGCCTCGCTGCTGTCGTAAGCACGGCTGAACCAGAATTCTCCGTCGGCTCCGGCTTTCAGCTCAGCAGTGGCTGAAAGAGCGGAGTAACTAAAGGTAGCCGTCGCACCAGCAGCGGCGTTCGCCGCGATATCGAGGGCGAGGATGAACTTATGCGGGTTCTGATCAAAGAACTTGTCCAGACCGTGGGCGGTCAGAGCCGGGTCTGCCTTGAAGAATGGTTTCAATGAGGCTGTGAGGCCGCCTGAAATGCTTAACTTGAGATCATTGCTGGCGCCGAATTTGAAATCCGGCGCGCCGGACGCCTTGAAGCTTGCTGTAAACAATGCCGGCGTACTGGGGTCTAACGGCTTGTCCAGCGGCAACGTCTGCACATCGATATCAATCGATCCAGTTCCGCTGTTCAAGAAATGAAGCTGATCTTTATTGATGGTGAGTGAAGGCATGCGATGCTCCCAGGATCAAAATAAGTCAATCGGCAGCACTATACTACATGCCCTTACTCTCAGCGTTTGGAATTTGCCGCCCGCTGCGCCGTATTCCAGAAGGCGAACTGGAGATACCACTCTGAGGAGCAGATGGTACAGGTCTGGGCCTGAGTCAGAGAACAAATGTAACAATGAAATCCAGAACGGGAATGCAACCGCACTGTTCCATTTAGGGAACGTCCAGTCTTGCAAGCTTTGTCCTGAAGAGAAGGAATTGGTGAGAAGCCATTTCATGCCCTCGCAAATGTATGCGTACATAGGCGCGGTTCACGCTCACCGCAAGACCATCCAGTTTGTAATGGGTAAGCCGCGTCAGTACACTTCATTATCAGGAACCAGGATCGGTATCGATACAGACAAGTTTGCCTGTTTTGGCCTTAGACTGTACATCTATGAAGGCGCGGATGTTTGGATTCAACCATATTTCTGCTGAAGCCAGGCCAAAGCTTCATGGCGTTCGCTGAAGACACTGATGCGCTCATCGCCGCGAAAATTGCAGTGGATTTCGATCATGCGGGCGATGCCGCGCAGCACTTCCTCTCTGGCGATGAACGCGCGACGTGATTCCTGCGAGAATGCGCCGGACAGGACAAGCAGGCGCATCTGGTCTCCCGTGATATCTGTGTGGGCGACCTGGGTTAAATCAGCCAGCTCGGAGAAGCTGATGTCAAACTCAGGGTCGCGCAGGAGATGGGCGCGAACTTGCTGGATGTCGCTGGCACTGAACGGCCCGCAGGCCGTGGTAATTACCAGCTTCCGTTGTTTATCGATCCTGTAGAAAATGGGCAATCGGGAAACAAAACCATCGCAATCCAGTTTTCTTACTCCACAGTCACCGACTTGGCCAGATTGCGCGGCTGGTCAACGTCGCATCCACGGCGGACGGCGATGTGGTAGGCCAGAAGCTGCAGCGGCACTACTTCCAGAATGGGCAGAAGCAGTTCGGGCGCTTCCGGAACGTAGATCACATGGTCAACTGCTTCTTTGATTTCCTCGTCGCCTTCGGTCGCGAGCGCGATGACTTTGCCGGAACGGGCCTTCACTTCCTTGATATTCGAGACCGTTTTTTCGTAGCGCAGCACGGAATTAGGGTCGCTGTTGTCTTTGGTGGCGATGATGATGACCGGAAGATTCTCGTCAATCAGCGCGTTGGGGCCGTGCTTCATCTCGCCGGCGGGGTAGCCCTCGGCGTGGATATAGGAAATTTCCTTCAGCTTCAGCGCGCCCTCAAGAGCAATGGGGTAGTGAATGCCACGGGCCAGAAAGAGGAAGTCCTGAGCACGGGAATACTGTTTGGCCAGGTCTTCGCATTCTTCGTCGCGCGTCAGCAGGCTTTCGAGCTTGCCCGGGAGCTTTACCAGCTCCTGAATCAAATGCTGGGCCTGCTTTTTGGGCGTAACACCGCGCAGTTCGCCCAAATACATCGCTATTAAAAACAGTGCCGTGAGTTGGGCGGTAAATGCCTTGGTGGAAGCCACGCCGATCTCCGGACCGGCATGTGTGTACACCGTGCCCGACGCCTCGCGCGCGATCATGGCGCCGACCACGTTACAGATCGCGAGCGTCCGCGAGCCTTTTTGTTTGGCTTCGCGCTGGGCCGCGATGGTGTCCGCGGTTTCGCCGGACTGCGTAATCAGCAGCGTGATTTCTTTATCGGAAGTAATGGGATCGCGATAACGGAATTCGCTGGCGTAATCCACTTCCACCGGCAAACGCGCCAGGCGCTCGATCATGAATTTCCCGGCAAGGCCGGCATGCCAGCTGGTACCGCATGCCGCGATGTGGATCTTCTGCAGATTGCGAAACTCCGCTTCGGTGATCTCCATTTCTTCGAGGAAGACCTGCCCGGTATCCTGAGAGACGCGGCCCAGCGTGGTGTCACGCACGGCCCGCGGCTGCTCATAGATTTCCTTGAGCATGAAGTGCTTGAACCCGCCCTTTTCCGCCATGATCGGGTCCCAGGTAATGTGCTGCACCTGACGGGTGACCGGGTTGCCCTCGAAATCCATGAGCTGAACGCCAGCCGGAGTAATCACGGCCAAATCACCGTCATTCAAAAAGAAAAGATCGCGGGTGTGGTAAAGGATGGCGGGTACATCGGAAGCCACGAAGTATTCGTTGTCGCCCAGCCCGATTACCACAGGCGGGCCATTGCGCGCCGCGATAATTTTGTCCGGCTCTTCCACCGAGATCACGGCCAGGGCAAAAACACCGGTCAGTTCATTCACCGTTTTCCGCACTGCCTCTTCCAGCGTGGGGCGATGCCCGTTGGATTTATGGAACAGGTACTTTTCGATCAGGTGGGCAATGACTTCGGTATCGGTTTCGGTGGAAAACCTGTGCCCTTCTTCAATCAGCCGGCGCTTGAGCGAAAGGTAGTTCTCGACAATCCCGTTGTGCACCACAACAATCTTTCCGGTGCAGTCGCGGTGGGGATGAGCATTCTCTTCCGTGGGGCGGCCGTGGGTGGCCCAGCGAGTATGGCCGATGCCATAGGTGCCATCCATCGGCTTCAGGCGTATGACTTCTTCCAGATTGCGCAGCTTGCCTTCGGCGCGGCGGACCTGCAGCGCTCCATGATCGCCATTGCCGGCAACGGCAATACCGGCAGAATCATATCCGCGATATTCGAGCTTGCGCAGCCCCTCGAGAATCACCGGCACTACACGTTTTTTGCCAACATACCCAACAATTCCGCACATATGCACACCTCTCCCCGTCAGCTTTAGATGCTGCTTCCGCCTCCGGAACTTGTGTCTATTTTATCCCGTCCAGCCGGACGGACCTTTATTCATCCAGCCTGTAACTGAACTCTTCGATTACAGGGTTGGTAAGAAAGTCCCGGGCGATCCGCTCCACTTCCGCCTGGGCGGCGGCTTTGTCGAGAGTACCGTCAAGAACAAGCTCAAAAAACTTTCCCTGGCGGACTCCGGCGATCCCCTGATAACCACTCTTGCGCAACGCGCCATGGATGGTCTTGCCCTGAGGATCAAGGACGGTATTTTTCATCATTACTGTGACAAAAGCTTTCATGGGAAAGCCTGATTATAGCTGACAACAGGGTGGAAACGTGTTTATCGAGTGATGCCGCACAACAGAAAGCCCCCGTCGGTTAACGGGGGCTTTCGGGGTGGGGGGGACGGACGGGAGGCGTTCTAAGCGCGACCAACACCGAGATATTCAAAGCCCAGCGCTCTCATGCGGGCGCCGTCCAGCAGGTTCTTGGTATCCACAACCACGGGCCGTTTGATCACGCGGCGAATGCGGTCAAAGTCCAGGGTACGAAACTCGGGCCAGCCAGTACTAAGCACCAGCGCATCCGCGCCCTCCGCGACCGCATAGGCAGAGTCGCAGTAGCAGACATCGCCCTGCAGCTCCAGCTGCGCGTCGGGCATGGCGATGGGATCATAGGCGCGAACGTGTGCGCCGGAAAGCATGAGCTGCTTTACCAGATTGATGGAAGCCGAGCTGGCCACCGAATTGGTGTTGGGCTTGAATGCCAAACCCAGAATGCCAACTTCCTTGCCCCGTACCGTTTCCAGCACTTTTGAGATTTTTTCCATGATGCGGCCGCAGAATTCCTGGTTCACCTGGCGGGCCGCCGTCAGAATCTTGAGCGAGACGCCCGAACCCGCGGCCAGATTGGCCAGCGAATCCATATCGAACTCGGCAAAGCTTCCGCCCAGCGAGCCGGGCTGCAGGCAGCGGGGCGCAATGCGCTTGTCCAGCCCCAAAGCCAGGGCCAGATCGACTGCGTCCGCCTCAATGTGCTCACAGAGCGCGGAAATCTCATTGATAAAGGAAACCTTGGTGGCCAGAAATGCCGTAGAAGCCTCGCGCACCAGTTCCGCAGTCTCATAATTGGTCACAATCACCGGCACGCCGCGCATCACCAGAGGGCGGTACAGCCCCTTGAGCGTGTTCACCGCCGAGGGCGAAGTTGTCCCCAGCACAATACGATCAGGCCAGTTGAAATCTTCCACCGCACAGCCAGCCGAGAGGAACACCGGGTGCGAAACCACGACAGCCTGCTGCCCTGCCTGCTTAATGCGTTCTTCAATGCGCCGCGCCGTGCCGACGGGGGCCGGTGTGACCAGCACCAGAATCTGACCGTGCGTGCAATAGCTCGCAACCTCAATGGCGGACTCTTCCAGCTTCTGGTGCTCATCTTCCGCCAGATAAATGATCTCGGCGCGCTGCACCATGGACTGCAGATGCGTGGAATACATCAGTCTTCCGGCGCGAACGCCGCGGCGGACAATGTCACTCAGGTTCTTTTCATGAAAAGGCAGTACGCCGCTGGCCAGCAAAGTGGTATTTACAGAGTCGCTGCCGTAAGCAGTGACCGGTACGCCGAAATCGGCAAGACATGCAGCCAAAACGGTGCCCAAATATCCGCACCCATAAACGCCAATTTGCATATTGTTTCTCCAGGCAAGGAGTGCCGCTTACTGTCGCGACGCTCGTCATAAACCTTACTTTTATGATTAAAACGCCTGTGTGGTTGATCGGCAACAGGGCATTAGGACAATGTACGCTCAAGCGTTCATACCTTGTTCCATACAGGTACATGTACCCTGGACAGTCTGGCGGGAGGGTGCTAACTGGAGAAAAAGCTGTAAATTACCGCCGTACAGCGGTCACTCAATCCACTTTGATTTCGACCTTGTTGCCATCCGGGTCCCGGACAAAGGTGGAAAGCCCCTTGCCTCCCGCACCGTTATTGACCTCTGCCTGGGTTGGCTCAAGGCCTTTGCGCTTGAGGGTGGCAATTACGTCATAAATGCTGGAACCAGTGGCGCGCAAACAGAAATGCTCTTCGCTCAGGTTGGCGGAGGGCGCTGGATTGAGAGGAGTGGCTTCAAACAGATCCAGCAGAGCATCACCCGCGCGGAAGGTGGTGACGTTGTATCCGGCTCTGGACTTGCCCTCGCTCTCTGTCGGCAGTCCAAGGCCCTCGGAATAAAACTTCTTCATTGCGGCCAGATTCTTTGTTACCAGCGCAATATGATCAAACCCTTTGTAGGTAAACACAAGGGGATTCTAGCGGATTTCCGGCATATTCATACGAAAATCGGCTGTTTCAATACGGATACTCCCGGTTTTTATGTCCTTAGCCTGGAAACGGTAATTCTCCATTCCGGAGTCATGCCCGGAATCAGCGTCACTTTGCGTCCGGTAACTTTTCCTGAGTCGTCCGTTTTACAATAAGTCCAGGATCTCATGTCTCTTTCTTTAAGCCAGCGCGCAGCACGCATTATGCAGTCGGAAATCCGGCTGATGTCACTCGAATGCCAAAAAGTAAACGGCGTGAACCTGGCCCAGGGTGTCTGCGACACGGAAGTGCCGGAGGTAGTGCGCGAGGCCGCGCGGCACGCGATGGAGCGCGGCATCAACAGTTATACGCGCGCCGAAGGGCTGGCTCCGCTGCGTGAAGCGATTGCCGAGAAGATGCAGCGCTTCAATCGCATCAACTGCAATCCGGACAGCGAAATCATCGTGCATTCCGGCACTACCGGCTCGTTCTATACCTCATGCCTGGCGCTGCTGAATCCGGGCGATGAGGTCATCCTCTTCGAGCCTTACTATGGCTACCATCGCAACACGCTGATCGCGGCAGAAGCCGTACCGGTTTATGTAACGCTGCAGGCGCCGGACTGGACCTTTCGTCCTGCGGACCTGGCCGCCGCGGCTTCGCGGCACACCCGCGCGATTGTGCTCAACTCACCGGCCAACCCGTCCGGCAAGATTTTTAACCGGCAGGAACTGGAATGGATCGCTGACTTTGCCCAGCGGCACGATTTGTTCGTCTTCACCGATGAAATTTACGAATATTTCGTTTATGAAGGCGAGCACATCAGCATTGCGTCTCTGCCGGGGATGCGCGAACGGACCATCACCACTTCGGGCTATTCCAAAACTTTCAGCATCACCGGCTGGCGTATTGGCTACAGCGTTTGCGCTCCGAAGTGGGCACAGGCCATCGCTTATTTCCATGATCTTATTTATGTTTGCGCGCCGGCCCCCCTGCAGATTGGCGTGGCCGAGGGCATTCGCCAACTGCCGGAGAGCTTTTACGAAAAAATCGCGGAAGAGCATGGAAGAAAACGCGATCTGCTGTGCGACACGCTGCAGCAGGTAGGGCTGACGCCTTCCGTTCCCAAAGGCGCGTACTACGTGCTGGCGGACACCTCCATTCTGCCGGGCAAGTCGAGCAAGGAAAAAGCCATGGCGCTGCTCAGGGAAACCGGAGTGGCCACGGTGGCGGGCAGCGCCTTTTATCACGGCACAGACGGTGAAAACCTGGTGCGCTTTTGCTTTGCCAAAACCGATGCTGAACTGAACGAAGCCTGCCGCCGCCTGAAAACCCTGAAGACAAAGACCAGCATTTCCCTGCCGGCTGCGCCCGTAATCGAGCCGGAAAAGCGGCAAAACGGAAAAACGCGGGCGGATGAGGGTCCGGTGATCTTTCATGTGGTCATTGAGGGGCGCGAGGCAAAAATGTACTGGCTGCACGTCGCCCTGCAGGCAGATGCGTCATTGGCGCAACTCGACAGCTTTCTGCGCGAGATCTGGCTGGAGTGCTGCGGGCATCTCAGCGCCTTTACCATTCATGGAAGCCGATACTCTTCTAAACCCATGACCGACGTGGGAGAGGCCAGCATGGACGTCCTCGTCGGCCAGGTCATGGAACCGGGCACAAAGTTTTTCTATGAGTACGACTTTGGCACCACAACTGAACTCACCCTGACCGTTGCCGCCGTGCTGGAGCCACAGCCCCAGGCCAAATCAATACAGCTTTTGGCCAGAAACGAAATGCCCAAAATCCTCTGCGAAAATTGCGGCGGATCGACTTTGGCCACCGTGGTCTGCTCCAGTTGTGCCTGGGAGGGCAAGGGATGGCTGTGCGATAAGTGCCTGGCCACGCATGAGTGCGGCCCGGAGACCTTCCTGCCGGTGGTGAATTCGCCCCGGGTTGGCGTCTGTGCGTATGGCGGCCAGAAAATTACGCCGTTGCCTGAATAACACAACGCAGCTTAGCGTTTCAGCAAATCCACGGGCTGGTTGATGTCTGTCACCCGGAAATACTGGGCCAGGGATGGATGCTTCTTCGCAACTTCCTCATACATGGCGTACGCAACCTGGCGATAGGAAAAATGCCCCGCAACACCTGATCTCAATTCAGCCATATAGAGCGCCTCGGCAAAATCCATTTTGAAGAGAGTGCGCTTGCGAAAAGCCATGGGCAACAGATAAAGCGGCGTGTGCGGATCAGGCGCGGCAACAAGCTGATGGTATGCCAGCAGCGAGCGCTGGACCGCGGCGTGATACCGGCCTTCCAGACCAGCGGCAATAAGGTCCGGAGGCGTGTCATAACCGTGGAGATGAGTAAAGCCCTGCTCGATCTGTGTGCAGCGGCGGTGCCGGTGCATGTCGCGAAAGCCGCCGATATCCATCAGAATGTCAAAGCGAAACTGCTGCCCCGCGTGGAAAGCCCGCGGCAACTCGTCATACGGACCGCGATGGCGCATGCCCAGGTTTACAATTTCATCCCTCTGCGCAGCGTTCAGGGATGCCACTCGGTCGCGCACCTGGCGATAGGAGTAGTGGCATGCCGAGTAGAGCAGCGTCGCGGCCATTTCCACTTCGAGGGCGCTGTCTTCCAGCAGATCCACGATGGGCGCGGGCGCGATCTCCGCTCCACCCATGAGTTCGGTCGCGGCCTGGGCCAGTTCCTGACGGGTCTTGATTTCGTAAGCGCCTGGGTCGGCATACTTGACCAGTGTAGGAGCAACGCGAATAGGGCGCAGAAGCTGACGCTCGGCTTTTTCGCCCAGTACCGCATCCGCTTCCCGAATCTCCTCTACCAGGCTGCGTAGCGCCTCTGCCTGAGCATTGAACGCGGGGTCTTTGGCAGCCTGCTTCAGCAACTCGCCCAGACGGCGGACCTCGCTGAAGGGGCTCGCCAGCAGCCGGGCAATCTGAGTTTCGAGCGTGCGCGCATTTACGATTTGGCCCAGCGAAGTGTTGGTGGCCAGAGGCAGCAGATAGCGGGAATTATCGAATGCCCGCGCCCGCAGAGTCCGGGTATAGGCATCTTCCGCCATGCTCTCGGGCCGAGGCGTCTGCGCGGTGTAATAGCGCAGCATCTCTTCCGTGAGCGCGCCATACTCGGCAAACAAAAAATCAACAGTGGCACAGTAGGTCTCTCGCAGATTTGGGGCGGCGCCGAAATCGGGGATGTAATATCCGCTCTTTTTAAAATTCTGGTAGCGCGTGGAGCGCTCCTGGCCGTCCCATCGCTGTTCGTCCACGAGCACGATGGCGGCAAGAATCGAGAGCCGCTCAATGGCAAACGCCAGATGCGCGAGGTCGGCAATGGAGCGGTGCCCGTACTGAAAATAAAAGGTGTTCAGGAACTGCTCAGCTTTTTGCTCGCTGATCTCCCGCAATGATTCCTTCATGGACAACGCCGACCGCGAATATTTCGCCATGGCGTAGGCCTGAACCTCAGGATCCACGCCATGAACGGCAAAAACATTCACTGCGGCGTCGGAGGCACTATTCGTTTCCGAGGCTGATATTTTGGGGGGCACTGAATCAGACATGAAACTGCGATTCTATAGCAGCCTGAATGTGGCCGGAAATATGCGCCATGGTTGCCGATTGCGCTTTCCCCGGAGCACGCATCAGCTGCTCGCGCAGATTAAAGCACTCCATAAATGAAAATACTCCAATTTCGAAAAAAGAAAAATTAACTCATGAAAAGCTTGCATTAACAGGGCCAGCATGAGTCAATAGCCTCTCAGGCATAAAGAATGCGTTTGTCGATCGCGTCTGTAGAAAGAGCACGGTGCGATGTTCCGATTTTTTCCGGCCGCCATTCTATTCAAAAGTATCAATTTGCGCCCGCTGCAGGCGATCGGAGTAATCGATGTACACCGATTTCCACTGGGTATAAAAATCAATAGCGCCGATTCCCCCTTCACGATGTCCGTTGCCGGTGGCCTTGGTGCCGCCAAAGGGCAAATGCACTTCAGCGCCAATGGTGGGAGCGTTGATATAGGTAATGCCGGCGTAAATATCGCGCATGGCCTGGAACGCCCGGTTGACGTCGCGCGTGTAAATGGAAGAGGAGAGGCCATATGGAATGCCATTGGCAATCTCCACCGCATGTTCGAAGCTGTCACAGGGAACCACGCTCACGACCGGTCCGAAAATTTCTTCCTGAGCAATGCGCATTTTGGCGTCAACGTCAGTGAAGATCGTGGGGGCAAAGAACCAGCCGTGATCGTAATCCGGTCCGGTGAGGCGGCGCCCGCCAAGCTCCAGTTTGGCGCCCTCCTTCTTGCCAATGGCGGTATATTTCTCCGAAGTTTCCACCTGCTGCTGGTTGATTTGCGGCCCCATGTCAACACTTTCATCGGCGCCATTGCCAACTTTCAGGCCTTTCGCGCGCTCCACCAGCCTGTTCACAAACTCACGATAAACACCGCGCTGCACAATCACGCGACTGGCCGCGGTACAGCGCTGACCGGAAGTACCAAAGGCGCCCCAGAGCACTCCTTCGAGCGCGAGATCGAGATTGGCATCGTCCAGGATGATGATGGCGTTTTTGCCGCCCATCTCCAGCGAACAAGGTTTAAACGAGCGGGCCGCGACTTCACCCACAATGCGCCCGACTTCACTCGATCCGGTAAACGAAACAGCCTGAATGCCGGCATGCTCCACCAGCGGCGCTCCTGCTTCCGGACCAAAGCCGGTAACAATGTTCACCACACCTTTGGGCAGGCCTGCATCCACCAGCGCGCTGACGAGGTTAAAAGTGGAAAGCGGAGTGTCTTCCGCAGGCTTGATCACGCAGGTATTGCCGCAGACCAAAGCAGGAAGGAGTTTCCACGACGGAATAGCCATGGGGAAGTTCCATGGCGCAATCATTCCGCAAACGCCAATGGGCATACGCACAGCCATGGCAAATTTGCTGGGCAGCTCGGAAGGTACGGTAACGCCCAAAAGGCGGCGTCCCTCACCGGCCATATAATAGGCGGTGTCTATGGCTTCCTGGACGTCACCCCGCGTCTCTTTGAGGACTTTGCCCATTTCGCGGGTCATTTGCCGGGCATATTCTTCCTTGCGCTGCAGCAGAAGCTCTGCCGCGCGATAGACTATCTCCGCACGCCTGGGCGCAGGAACCAGACGCCAGCGCTCAAAAGCACGGCAGGCAGCCGTAATAGCTGCTTCCGCGTCGCGTGGTCCGGAGCGCTGGAAGACGCCCACAACGTCACGAGTGTCTGCTGGGTTAAGATTCTCGAAGGTCTGGCCACTGGCGGAGGCTACCCATTCGCCGTCTATGAAATTTTTATAAGTGCTTACCGGCATTTAATGACCCTTTCTGAAATCACGACCCATCATCCTACAGGATTCGAAGTGATCGAGGGAATGGCTCCAGGCAGAAGTGACCAGTGGAAAGAGTATTTTGGTACTGGAAAATATTACACAGTTCCAAAACAGAATAAAAAAAAACAGAAAACACGGAATTTTCTTTGGAATACACTGTTTTTAGTGCATTCTTTTCAGTTGCATTTTTTATGAGGCACCCCCTACTCAAATGACCGAAAGAAAGGGAAGGTGTTGTTCGATATGTCGATACTGCTAGCCGACGATGACGTAAACCTCGCCACGTTTTTATCCAAGTCTCTTGAGTCGGAAGGATTTTCAGTTCACACTGCGCTGGATGAAGAAGCAGTGATGTCCGAACTCAGCCGGCAGAATTATAAACTCATCATCCTCGACCTGAATTTTGGCGCAACCGACGGCCTGAAGCTGCTCGAAAAGCTGCGGATGGAGGGCCTTTCCACTCCGGTGCTCGTACTCAGCGCCCGGAATAAAGTCTCCGACCGAATTCAGTCACTGAATCTGGGCGCGGACGATTACGTAACCAAACCGTTCTCATTTCAGGAACTGGCGGCGCGCGCCAATGCTCTGCTGCGCCGCAAAGCCGATCCCGCGCTCAATGTGCTGCGCGTGGAAAACCTGGAGCTGGATCCCGCTCTGCGCAAAGTAACGCGCAATCAGCGCGACATCAAGCTCAGTCCCAAGGAATTCGAACTTCTGCACCTGCTCATGCGCCGCTCGGGAGACACCGTGACGCGCCAGGAGCTTCTGCGGCAGTCCTGGGGGCTTGAGGGAGAAAGCGACAGCAACCTGGTGGATGTGTACGTAAATTATCTGCGCCGGAAAATCGACGTGGATGGGGAAGAGAAACTCATCTTCACCGTCCGCGGATCCGGATACCGCCTGGGCCGTCCTGCGCCTACGGCCTCGGCAACGTCCGATACCGGAAGCCAGAGCCGCGACCTCGGGCGGGGCGGACAAACTCAGGGCCAGTCCTACTCCGTTTCCGCGGAGGCGATGGTGGTGCAGCAAACGCCCCTGCGGGCGCTGATCGGCTCTCTGGCCCATGACCTGGCCCAGCCGCTTACCAGCGTGCGCTGCTTCCTCGAAGTCGTGGGTATGCGCGGCAGCCTGGGTACTTCGCAATCGCTGGACGTCAAGAACATTGAGCAGCAGGCCGACCGCGCCATCGGTCTAACCAAAACCATTTCTTCGCTGGTGCGCGAAGTTTCCATGCCTACAGGCCCCTGGATTGCTCTCGATACCCTGGTAGACGACGTCCTGAGCGATTTCAGCATACTGGTCAACTCCGGACTGATTACTACGGAGCGCAGGATCGAACCTGGAGTGCAGGTGACCAGCAGCCCGGTACTGCGCCAGCTTGAGGTGCTGTTCATTGGCAAGCTGGTGGCCCAGAACACGAAGCCGCTGGTGCTCACGTTCGCGGCGCAGGTACAGGGAAATCGCTGCAGCCTGGACCTGAAATGGCGCGCAACCGAGTCCGGCGCGGCGGTGCAGGACGCACGCGCTGTTCTGGTTAAGGAGCTGGTCCATATTCAGGAGATGGTGTTTTCCATTGGGGGCGAATTGTCCCTGGCGGAAGGCGCAGGACAAATCTCTCTGAAACTGCCCGCCGCACCTCAGGCGAGCCGGTCAGACGCCTCACACTCCGCACAACACTAACACTCACAACACTAGCACTAAGGTCTGGTGATGGGAGGCCAGCGCAAACAGGCGCTATTCTCCCATCACCATCACCAGCACCCGTTTAGAGCGCTGGCCATCGAATTCGGCATAGAACACGCGCTGCCACGTGCCCAGCAACAGCCGTCCGCTGGTAACAGGCACAATGACCTGGTGATGCACCAGGATTGCTTTGAGGTGAGAATCACCGTTGTCTTCTCCCGTCTGATGATGGAGATACTCCTGGCGAAAGGGAGCCAGCTTTTCCAGCCACTGGTCAATATCGGATATCAGTCCCTCTTCATTGTCATTCACGTACACGCCGGCGGTGATATGCATGGCGGAAACCAGGACCATCCCATTCGTGACTCCGCTCTTGCGGACGATCTTTTCCACTTCCGGAGTGATGTGGACATATTCGCGGTGTTGTTTGGTGTTGAACGTGAGATATTCGGTGTGAAACTTCATTGCGCCCTTTCCAGCCTGTCAGCCAGCCGTTATGAATTGCCTGTGGAGCCATCGAACACCCAGCATGGTTCTGCCTGGCATCCCAATATACAGTGGCGAATCATCCAGTGACTGCGCAAAGCCGCTGCCGGATGCAAGACATGTGATCTGTGGAGGCTGGGAACACAGAAGGTTTTTGACGAAGAGAGCTGCATGTGCGCACTGTGCGCATAATGATGGCGGAAGCAGCCCGGCAACAAGGAAGATGAGAGATGGCTGGAATACGGGCTGGGATTTCTCCCAGCCCGCGGAGATCAGGCGGCCACTTCTTTGCCCGTTCTTGTGGTCATCTGTGACGGCTTGCCTTTGGTTATTTTGATTTGTCTGGGTTTAGATTCTTCGCGTCTTGGGATGGTAATGGTGAGCAGGCCATTGTCAAAATTGGCCTGGACTTTTTCCGGCTCCACAACCGCGGGCAAAGTGAAAGAACGGGTGAAGCGCCCGTACCCACGCTCGATCCGGTGAACATTTTGTTTCTTGTCCTCATGCTCCAGCCGGCGCTCGCCGCTGATGGTCAAAACGTTGTTTTCGAGGCGAATCTCCACATCATTTTCAGTGACGCCAGGCAGTTCCGCCTGTACGACAATATTCTGGTCGTCCTCAAGGATATCGACAGGAGGAATAAAGTTTGCAGACATGAGCTGTTGTCGCGGCTCGCGCCCGGTCCACGGCGTCATGCCGAAGTTTTGATTAAACAACTGATTCACCCGTTCCTGCAGAGTGCCCAGATCGGAAAATGGATCCCAGCGAGTAAGATTAGCCATACTTTTTCTCCTTGCAAATAAGTTGTGGATTCTCTGTTTCAGAGCGGGCCGAAACGGCGCCCGAACTCCGGGTAACTTGAAGGATGTGAAACCGGGACCTGGATTCCCGGTTGCTGTTTCTGCCAGGCTGTTTGTCTATGCCGTTTTGCGACTGCTCTTTTTCTTCAATCGTGTGAACTGTTGTTCGGTGCCCGGACTTTGAGCTTCCCCCGGAATCGCTTCCAGTTCTGAAGACATCAGTGACCGTCACGGGACGACTCTGGAGCGCTCGCCGGTTGGGCAATATGCAGGTCCTCTACGTTTTCTGTCGGGGTTTACGCTGCATCCTTCGTCTCCAATGAAAACTACAATGCCAGAAATCCAGTTCTGGTTGGGGAAAAATCGAGAGCACATTTGTGGATTTTTTTGCAGATGGTTTTTTTTGCAGAAGAGATACAGAGGCGTGTTTCCTGCAGGAGCGTTCCACGCTATCGCTCGCTCTTCTCAGCAGTGAATGGCGGGAAAATTCAGCAGGCAAGCCACAGGTAAAAAGTGAAGTGCTTATTTCTGCTCTTTGATTTGTTCCCGGCGCCGTTTGGCCCAGCCTTCTTTGGCTGTCTGGTGGGCGCGGCCGAAAGCCAGTGAATCGGCGGGGACATCCTGGGTAATGGTGGAACCGGCAGCGGTGTATGCGCCCTGGCCTATGCGTACAGGAGCCACCAAAGTTGCATTGCTGCCGATGAACGCGCCGTCCTCAATCGTGGTGACGTGCTTGCGGAAGCCGTCATAATTGCAGGTGATCGTACCCGCCCCCACGTTGACTCCCGCGCCAATTTCCGCATCGCCCAGGTAGGCCAGATGATTGGCCTTGGAGCCTTTGCCCAGTTTGGTCTTTTTGGTCTCCACAAAGTTGCCGACGTGCGCACCCTCGCCGATCTCGCTACCCGGACGCAGATGAGAATAGGGGCCGAGCACTGCCTGCGCGGCAACATAAGCATGATCGATGATGCAGCCTGGCCGGATCTGCACCTCCGGGCCGATCTGCGAACTGGAAATGATGGTGTAAGAACGAATGCGACAATCAGGACCGATCTTTGTTGGGCCGAGAATCTGCACGAAAGGCTCAATCATCGTGTCGGGAGCGATTTCAACTTCAGAATCGATAACGCAGGTTTCCGGGCGGTAGATGGTCACGCCGGAAGCCATCAGCTCATTGCACTTCCGCGTTCGCAGATCAGCGTCCAGAGATGACAGCTCGGCCAGGGTATTGGCGCCCAGTATCTCCTGGGCATCGTCTGCTTTCATGGCCAGCACCGGCTGCTTTGCTTTCACCAGATGCGCCGCCATGTCCGTGAGGTAGAACTCACCCTGAGCATTGCGCGTGGAAAGCCGGTCAATATGGGCGAGAAGAGGAGCAGTGGCAAAGGCATAGATACCGGAATTGATCTCCCTGACTCGCTGCTGCGGACGCGTAAGATCTTTTTGCTCCACGATGGCCTTTACTCGGTCTCCCGAGGCGCGAATCATGCGTCCGTAACCGAACGGATCTGCCGGTTCGGCGGTAAGAATGGTCATGGCAGCTTTGCGGCCGAGGTGAAAATCGCGCAGGCCGGCAAGAGTGCCGGGCCGGATGAGAGGCACATCCCCGGAGAGCACCAGCACATGATCGAACTGCTGTACCTGGCCGCGAGCGCACAGGATTGCATGGCCGGTGCCAAGTTGCTCCTGCTGCAGGACAAACTTAACCCCGATGGGCTCCACGGCAGCGCGCACCCGCTCAGCCTCATGGCCAATCACCACGTAAATATCGTGCGCGGGAACAATCTGCCGGGCGGCTTCAATCACATGCGCCAGCATGGGCCGCCCACCCACTTCGTGCAGCACTTTGGGGCGTTTGGACTTAAGCCTCGTTCCCTTCCCCGCAGCCATAATCACAATGGCCAGTCTCTGAGAAGCGGACACTGCATTCATCGACGCTTTATTGTCTGACGTGGCTTTTTTGCGCATGCGATATTCATCTTAACGCGAGACGGGAATTCGTGAGGATGGCAGCCCGGTAATTTCCGCCAGACGAAGAATTTCCTGGCAGAGGCGGTCCGTAGCGTGGCGAGCGAAGTGGTTTTCTTCCACGAAATCGCCGGCAATGCACTTTACGCCCAGGGCTTTGATGGCCGCCTGGTCGCACTCCACCTGATACGCCAGCTCTTCGGCATACTGCGCCTTCATCTGGGCCGACACCGAACCGGAGTTGACCAGTGCATAATCGAAAATGGGGCGTTTGGCATGGGCGTACAGCGCCTGAATGTGCTGAGAGGCCGTCATGCTCAAACTCTCGTTGGCCTCCGTCATCAGATTGCAGATAAAGATCTTGACCGCGCGTGACTCGGCAATCGCCTCCGGAATGCCGCGCACCAGAAGATTCGGCACCAGGCTGGTGAAGAGCGAACCTGGACCAATGGTGATAACGTCGGCATCGGCCAAAGCCAGCAGGGTTTGCGAGAGCGGCTCGGCGTCCGGCGGGGCCATGAGCAGCTCCACAATGCGCTTTTCACTGGCGGTGATCTTCGTTTCCCCGGTTACGCAGGAGCCATCATCCATAATGGCCTGAAGTTCCACGTTGGAAGAAGTCGCGGGGAGAATCAGGCCGCGCGTGGCCAGAATCTCCGAGGCGCGCTTCACCGCTTCGGCAAAATCGCCCGTCATCGCGGTAAGCGCGGCCAAAAATAAATTGCCAAAGCTGTGGCCTTCCAGATCACCAGGGCTGGTGAAACGATACTGAAACAGGCGCGAGATCAGGCTCTCGTCTTCCGAAACCGCCACCAAACAGTTGCGAATGTCGCCCGGCGGAAGCATGTTGAGCTCCCGGCGCAGGCGGCCGCTGGAACCGCCGTCATCACTCACGGTCACCACGGCCGTAAGTTCAGAGATAAAAGCGCCCGTGCCGGGAGTTCCGCCGGGGAGCACGGTGTAGTGCTTCAGGCCTTTCAGCAGAGTTGAAAGCCCGGTGCCGCCGCCCATCGCTACCACGCGAATTCCGCGGCGCGGCTGCCCTATGTCCGTTCCCGGCTGCAAAGAATCCTTCAATGTTTTTTATTGTCCGGACCGGCAGCAGGAATCTCGCTGGGCTCGGGATAAAGCAGTTCTGTAAAACGCGGATCGTCCGCCATATTCTGGAAATCCGAATCATTGCGCGCCTGAAACCGGTTGTGCGGATTCAGGCGAATTGCCTCTGTCAGATGCTTTAACGAGCTTTCCACCTGCCCGGTGAGGCAATCGACCACCGACAGTCCGTAGTACGCGAAGTCGGCTTTGGGGTTTTGCTTCAGAATCTTTTCCATGTGCCCGCGCGCCTGATCGTACTGCCCCACATTCATCAGCGAGACCGAGTAATCAAAATGCTCTTCCTGGCTCTTAAACGAAGTACTGCTGTTCGCCAGGTGCTGATTACACATGGTTAGATGCACGCGCGCGCGCTCCGCCAGCTCTCTGGAACCGGCGGCTATAATCTTTTCAAGAAGCCCTTTGGCCTTCTCGTATTTATGCTCCTGCATGGACTTGAGAGCCGTCTCGTAATTTTGCACAGCCTGTGTAAATTGTGGGTCCTGCTTAAAAGTGGGAGCGGGCTGTGAAGGCAGAGACTTTTTTCCCGACATCGTTTCCTGTCCCCTAACCTGCTTTATTTTCTTTGGTTTAGAAGTTGACTGCTTGACGCTTGCTGCCACTTTTCTTTTCATTCAGTTGTGTCCTCGCGGCCCGCACGTTAATAGCGGCAGATCAAAGCCTGTGGAAAATCGAAGACCGTCTATCCCTGAAGAGCATTGGGGCTGCATAGGGGGCAGCCCTTTTATACGCAGAAATGAAGAATGCGTCAACTGCACCATCTAAAGTGCAAATACTGGCTTACAGCACCGGCTCCGGATTCTGGAGATCCATTGACCGGTAATCGCCGCGGATAATTCCATCGCGAATCATTTTGGCAGTCCAGCCTTTTTGCGACATTTTGTATGTATACAGCGCTTCCGCCATACACGTCCCGCAATTGGCTCCATGCGTGGTTTCAAAACAGGAGCGCAGGCTGGTGTGGCCATGGGAGCGGTCGCAATGGCAATAGCAGGGCATTTGATACATCGCGCGAGACATTTTGGCCACGGCCCGGTACGACGCGATTTGCGCTGGATGCGTCATTCCTTCCTGCGCCAGCTCTTTTTCCGTAAGGATGGGCTGCAGCTTCTCGGCTTTTACGGGAGGAGCGGCATGGAAGGCAGGCATTTCATCCTGCTGCGCGAACGGAAGACCAACCGAAACTGCGCAAATAACAGCACACAAAGCAAGTCTGCGTTTCATGGGGATTCATTTTACTCCAGACCGCACGCCAGGAAAACTGCGGCAGGGACAAAATTATTTCGTATAATCTATCCTGACAAGAGCCAGCAGAATGGAAACAGCACCAGGCTTAAATCCTGACCCAGTTCCCCCGCAGCCCCCAGTACCTGATGAAAAGGGCCGCTGGCTGGTCATCCATTCCTGGATTCGCGATGTACTGGCCTCCATCTTTGTCTCCTTTTTCATCATTTTGTTCGTGTACCAGCCGGTACGGGTAGAGGGCGGCAGCATGGAACCGGGGCTCGAAGACCAGGAACGCATTTTCATCAATAAGCTGGTCTATCGCTTCGGCAGCATCGAACACGGCGATATCATTGTTTTCCATTATCCTCGTGACCTGCGAAAGAGCTTTATCAAACGGGTGATTGGCCTGCCCGGAGACCGCATTCGCATCTATAACGGACGCATTTATCGCAATGGCGTGCTGCTGCCGGAGCCATACGTCCCCGAAGATTACGCTGACGAGCATTCGTACCCTGAAACCGTGGTTCCGGCAGGCAGCTACTTTGTACTGGGAGACCACCGCTCCATGTCGAATGACAGCCGCGAATTTGGTTCGGTACAGCGCGAGTACATTTACGGCAAAGCCGTATTCGGTTACTGGCCCATGGATCGCCTGGGCGTACTACGCTGATAAAGATTAATAGTTTTAAATTTTTCTGTTAATCTTTACCTCCGGTGAGCAGAACCACGGTTCACAGATGATAAAATTTATAAAATCTACCCACTGGGAGTGCAGATGAACGCAATCCTTGCGCTGGAAGATGGAAGAATCTTCAAGGGCCAAGGCCACGGAACAAAGGGCGAGTGTTATGGCGAGGTCGTATTTAACACCTCCCTCACTGGCTATCAGGAAATTTTTACTGATCCTTCCTACTCCGGCCAAATTGTAGTCCTTACCAACCCTCAGATTGGGAATTACGGCACCAATCCCGAGGACGACGAAGCTGGGCATCCGTACATTGAAGGCCTGGTGGTGCGGGAATTTTCGCCTATCAGCTCCAATTGGCGCTCGGAGCAGGTCACGGACGAGTATCTTGAAAGATTTAAGGTTCCGGTGATTTCTGACATCGATACCCGCGCCCTGGTTCGGCACCTGCGCACCAAGGGTGTCATGCGGGGGGTGATTTCCACTCTGGAAACCGACCATGAAAAGCTCGTCGCCAAAGCACGTTCCATTCCCAAAATGGACGGCACTGATCTTGCGAGAAAGGTCACTACGCCGCAGCGTTATCAGTGGAACAAGGGCACAAGTTTCCAGCCCGGAGAAATGAAGGACCAGCCGTCGCATCATGTGGTGGCCTATGACTTCGGCATCAAGCAGAACATTCTGCGGATGCTGGTGGACCATGGCTGCAGCGTGACGGTAGTCCCGGCAACCACCAGCGCGGAGGACGTGCTCTCACTTCGCCCTGACGGAGTATTTCTTTCCAATGGTCCGGGGGATCCTGAGCCATGCTCCTACGCATACCAGAACATCCGCAAGCTGATGGGTAAAGCTCCGATTTTTGGCATCTGCCTCGGGCACCAGTTAGTCGGGTTGGCGCTCGGAGCCAAGACGTACAAGCTTCGCTTTGGACACCACGGCGGCAATCATCCGGTAAAGCAGATCGAGACCGGCAAGATCGAGATCACGGCGCACAATCACAATTTTGCCGTGGACCCTGATTCACTGAAGGAATCAGAGATCATTAAAACGCACATCGACCTGAACGACAATACACTCGAAGGCCTGCGCCACCGCAGCATGCCGCTGTTCAGCGTCCAGTATCACCCGGAAGCTGCCCCCGGCCCGCACGATTCACACTACTTGTTCCAGGATTTTGTAAAACTGATGGATGAGTGGAAGGCAAAATAGCAGTTTCAAAGGCGCCCATTAAAAACCGGGCCGCAAAACAGAATAATTGCGGCTCGGGATTACTCAGTCGTGGAGAGAGCGCAGTGATTTTCGGGACACATATGCCGGATTCGGCACAAAAAGAAGCCATGGAATGGGGTGCTCTTCCGCGCCTGCACCGCGCTTTTGTACCCGTTCTGGCTTTGAGTTTTGCTCTTTCAGCGGCAGCCCAAAACGATACACAGCATCAAACCAGCGCCGAGCCTGCCGCCAGCCAAACCGACAAGAAGCCCAAAGAAACGAAAAAGCAAAAGCCTGAAGAACCCGAAAGACTTTTTGCCCAGGCCTGCGGCCTGGATTTTGACAAGGCTTCGCCAAAATCATTCATTTTTTCTCTTGCTTCGGGCTGGCGCCCATACATTCAGGCTCGGCCGCCGGAACCGGAAGACGATCAAACGCTGTACACCGTTCGTTTTGACGAATCGGGCCGGCACTATGTTCATGCTTTCACTTCCTCGGGAGATTTTGATATCTACCAAGACGATTGTTTTCGTGAATCCGGCAAGCTGGAGTTCTTTCACTTTGAATTCCGCACCTCGTGGGGCTGGGGCTATGAAGAGTTGAGAAAGTACAATCCCGCAGGCAAAAACCTCGAGACATCCACCCGATTTTTCAATACCGAAGACGAAAAGACCATCGCACAGCCCGGCAATGCCAAAGATGCTGCCGCCGCGATGAAACCCAGTATTCACATGGATTTTAATTCCATGCCGTTTATCGCTATATACAACGAGCCATAGAATATGCCACGCAGAAACGACATTTCAAAAATCCTCATCATCGGATCCGGGCCAATCGTGATTGGCCAGTCAGCGGAGTTCGACTACTCCGGCACCCAGGCCTGCAAGGCCCTCAAGGCAGAAGGCTACGAGGTGGTGCTTTGCAATTCCAACCCCGCGACCATCATGACCGATCCCGAGATGGCCGACCGCACCTACATTGAGCCAATCACGCGCGCCTATCTCGAAGAGATCATCCGTCGCGAGGCCGCTCTTTTACAGTCTTCCGGAATGGGCGGCAAGTTTGCGCTGCTGCCCACGGTGGGCGGGCAGACGGCGCTCAACATGGCTGTAGAGCTGGCCGATTCCGGCGTGCTGGAAAAATACGGCGTGGAATTGATCGGCGCGCAGCTGGACGCGATCAAGAAAGCAGAAGACCGTCTGCTGTTCAAGGACGCCATGATCCGCATTGGCCTGGAGGTCCCGAAATCGGCGCTGGTCAACAATCTGAAAGATGGCATGGATTTTTCGGCCAAAGCCGGCTTCCCTGTCATTCTTCGCCCCTCATTCACCCTGGGCGGATCGGGCGGCGGCATTGCTTTCAATCGCGAAGAATTGCTCGAGATCCTGGCGCGTGGCCTCGACCTTTCGCCGGTCCACGAAGTGCTGATCGAAGAATCGGTGCTGGGATGGAAAGAGTATGAGCTGGAGGTGATGCGCGATCTGGCCGACAACGTCATCATCATCTGCTCCATTGAGAACTTCGATCCCATGGGCGTGCACACCGGTGATTCCATTACCGTGGCCCCGGCCCAGACGCTGACGGACCGTGAATACCAGATTATGCGCGATGCCGCCATCCGGGTGATCCGCGAAATCGGCGTGGAGACCGGCGGATCCAACATACAGTTCGGCGTGGACCCCGCGAACGGGCGCATGGTGGTGATTGAAATGAATCCCCGCGTCTCGCGCTCTTCGGCCCTGGCATCCAAGGCCACGGGCTTCCCGATCGCAAAAATCGCGGCCAAACTCGCCGTCGGCTACACCCTCGACGAGATCCCCAATGACATTACTCTGAAAACTCCAGCCTGCTTCGAACCCACCATCGACTATGTGGTGGCGAAAATTCCGAAATGGCAGTTCGAGAAATTTCCCGGCACGAACGAAAATCTTGGCCCGCAGATGAAATCCGTGGGCGAAGCCATGGCCATGGGGCGCACTTTCAAAGAGGCCCTGTTGAAGGGCATCCGCTCCCTGGAAACAGGAAAGAAAACCGGCGCGGAGAAGATCGAGCCACGCATCCTCACACAGCGCCTGGTCACTCCGCATCCCGAACGCCTTTCGTACCTGCGCTACGCTCTGGAGCAGGGCATGACGGTGAAAGAGCTGAACAAAATAACCGCCATTGATCCCTGGTTTCTCTATCAGCTCAAACAAACCGTGGACATGCAGTTGGAGCTGGGCAAGTTCTCCACCGAGTCGGTTTCCCGCGATCTTCTGCGCGAGGCCAAGCGCATGGGAATCTCTGACGAGCGGCTGGCCCTTTGCCTGAAAACCAGCGCAGCAAATATACGCCAGTTGCGGGAGCGGCACGGCATAAAACCGGTTTACAAGCTGGTGGATACCTGCGCGGCGGAGTTCGAAAGCTACACGCCTTATCTCTACTCCACCTACGAGGAAGAAGATGAGGCCCCGCCCACGGCCAAAAAGAAGATCATGATTCTGGGCAGCGGGCCCAACCGCATCGGCCAGGGCATTGAATTCGATTACTGCTGCTGCCATGCCGCTTTTGCCCTGCGTGAGGATGGCTATGAGACCATCATGGTCAACTGCAATCCAGAAACGGTTTCGACCGACTATGACACCAGCGACCGCCTCTATTTCGAACCGCTGACCTTTGAAGATGTTATGGGCGTGTACCAGCATGAGGCCCAGGGTGGAGCGCCGATCGGTGTGATCGTGCAGTTCGGCGGCCAGACGCCGCTCAATCTTGCGCTGCCGCTCACCGCCGCCGGAGTCAAGGTGATTGGCACTTCACCGGAATCGATTGATCTGGCCGAAGATCGCAAGCGTTTTGGGAAATTGCTGGATGAACTGAAAATTCCGCAGCCTCCGGGCGCCATTGCCACCAGCGTGGAAGAGGCCCTGGCCGGAGCACGGCGTGTGGAATATCCCGTTCTGGTGCGGCCTTCTTACGTTTTGGGCGGACGCGCCATGGTGATTGCCTACAACGATGAGAGCATCATCCGCTACATGAAGGAAGCCGTGGAGTATTCGCAGGAGCGCCCTGTATTGATTGACCGCTTCCTCGAAAGTGCGATTGAGGTTGACGTTGACGCTCTCTCGGACGGCGAGGATGTAGTGATCGGCGGCATCATGCAGCACATCGAAGAGGCCGGTATTCACTCCGGCGACTCTTCCTGCGTGCTGCCCACCGTGAGCCTGTCCAAAGCCGTGCTGACTACGCTTCGCGATTACACCTTCAAACTGGCGCGCGCTTTGAAAGTAATCGGCCTGATGAACGTTCAGTTTGCCATTCAGAACGAAAAGGTGTTCGTAATCGAGGTAAATCCGCGGGCCTCGCGTACGGTGCCCTATGTTTCCAAAGCTACGGGCGTCCCGCTGGCCAAGATCGCGGCGCGACTCATGACAGGACGCAAGCTGCGCGAATTTCTCCCTGTAAATGTGGCCCAGGGCACCGACCTTGAAACCGGCGCCGGATACTTTGTTAAATCGCCGGTATTCCCGTGGAGCAAGTTCCCCGGCGTGGACGCCGTGCTGGGGCCGGAAATGAAATCCACCGGCGAGGTGATGGGATCGGCAGAGACTTTTGGCGAGGCCTTCGCCAAAGCGCAGATCGCGGCCGGGCAAACGCTTCCGGTTGAGGGAACGGTATTCCTCAGCGTGACAGACCCTTACAAGAAGGAATCCATTGAGCTGGCCAGGAGATTTATTGAACTTGGCTTCCACATCGTGGCCACGCATGGCACGGCGGACCGCCTGGAAAAAGCCGGCTTGCAGGTGGAGCGCGTCTATAAAGTAAATGAAGGCCGCCCGAACGTGGTGGACCTCATCAAAGGCGACCGCGTGCAGCTGGTGGTGAATACGCCCCATGGCCAGGAGCCATGGTTTGACGAACTGGCGATTCGCCGCGTGGCCGTCACGCGCCGTATTCCCACCATTACTACGCTGGCCGCCGCATGGGCCGCCGCTGAAGGCATTGCCGCCCTGCAGTCAAACGAAGTAAGCGTATGCTCCCTGCAGCAGTGGCACATGACAAAGAAAGCCAAAAGCGAACAGGCCGCGGTTACGATTCCGTAACTCAGCGTCCCAGAAACTTTTCGATGATTTCGAGTACCGGTAATGCGGATTCGAGGCTGCGAGCAGCCTCGTCCGCATTACCGTCACGAATGGCGCGGAAAGCATCATCCAGCAGCTGGTCCATTCTCTCCTGGGCCTCGCGGATATCCCTCCGCAGGTTCAGGCCCTGCGTTTCGAGATCTTTTTTGAGTGAATTCAGTGCCGCATCCACCGCATTGGCTCGCACCGCCAAACGATTGTATTGATCGCGTAATTCACTGAGTCGCGAGCCGGAGTTTGAGGACGGTTTGTGCTGCTCTGGTTGCGGCTCGTCCGTGGCAGCCGAGGGCCGCTGTGCACCGGCCAGGAATCCATAAAAAATGAAAGGAGCTGCCAGAAGTACGAACATCCCTTTGCCCGGCGGCAGCAAAGACTTCTTCATGACAGCTCCTGAATTGCTTCCTCTCTAACGGCTTTTTACGGAATCGCCCACAGTTACCTTCCCGGTACCGCTGAATGTTCCCTCCGAGGAGGTGTCGTCTGCCTGGGTAATCGTGACCTGGCCTATGTCGGTTTCAATACGGCGCAGCACCTTGCCCGTAGCCGGATCTTTAATTTCACGGCCCGCATGCAGTACTTTCAGCACGTCGCCAGTCTTGACGCCATTATTTTTGCCTACATTGAGGATCAGAGTGGCGCCGGACACATCGGCCACCATTCCGTTAATTGTTACCACGACCTCCGGCATTTTTGCGCTGTTGTCTTCGAGCTTTGCCGCTACATCGGTCACGGCAGTATTGGTGGCCTCGCCAATCAGGGTGTTGCCGAAGTTCGAGCTGTGCGAGTCAAACACACCGCCGCCAGCGCCACCCGAGCCGCCGCCTACACCGGCCAGTGAGGTACCGGAGCGTTTGGATGTCCCCAGCCCCACGGCGGAAGCCAGAATTTCACCCGTATTTACATCGATCAGCCGCGTCGTGATCTGCACCACCGCTTTGGCTTCTTTCTTGTTGACACCGGCCCCGCCAAAACCGAAATGGCGGCCCACGACACCGGCCGCGGCGCCGCCCACGGTGGTGCTCTTGTCGTCACGCCCGAACTGCGTGATGGAGCCCACGATGATGGCGTTTACGCCCAGCAGCTTGCCGATTTTTGCCGCACTGGATGGATCAGCGCGATCGCTGTTGGAAAAATTCTGCTCCGCGAGAAGTGTGTCCAGTTTCTTGCGCTCGATTACGGAGTATTTGCCGCCGTTGACGAGACGGTCCACCAGCATGTCGGCAATGCCTTTGCCCACGTCCTGATCGGAGCCGAAGATGGCCGCAACGTCGGTGCGTACGGTCCCATAGTCAAAGTTCATGATGGCAACGCGCTTCTTTTGTTGC
Source organism: Candidatus Angelobacter sp. (assembly GCA_035695325.1). Classification (GTDB taxonomy): domain Bacteria; phylum Acidobacteriota; class Terriglobia; order Terriglobales; family Acidobacteriaceae; genus Angelobacter. The sequence goes on along the minus strand of DASSEH010000441.1, from coordinate 12,395 downwards.
GCGCACGCAAGCGAACCCAGCAGTGCCCCAAGCACAGCCAGGCGAATGATGATACGGTTCATGCATCCCCCTAAAAGTGAGCTGATTTTACCATGACTTTTTGGCCTGCCTCAGGCATTTACAGGCCGGCGCAAACGGGTGGTACAAGGGGGCTTTTGTACTCTGAGGCGGCCTGAATATGGGCGCAATCTCCCATTAATTTCTGTTGGTAAATTCGACCAGGGCTTCCAGCTTGTCACGAGCGGCGCCGGAATCGAGAGACTCGATGGCCAGAGGCATGGCTTCATCCAGAGAGTCGGCCCTGCCGGCGGCGACCAGAGCGGCAGCGGCATTCATCAGCACAACATCGCGACGCGGGGATTTTTTTCCGGCAAGAATGCCGCGAATAATTTCCGCGTTGGCCTGGGTATCACCACCGGAAATAGCCTGCAGCGGCGCGGTGCTGAACCCAAACTGCTGCGGCGTAACCTCATAGACGCGCACCCACTCGCCGCGAACTTCGCCAATGCGCGTGGGACCGGTGATGGTGATTTCATCCAGTCCATCAGCGCCGTGGACGACCAGAGCACGCTTGAGGCCAAGCAATTTGAGCGCCAGAGCCAGCTTTTCCACCAGTTCCGCCGAGTACACCCCTACCACCTGGGCCGAAGCGTGCGCGGGATTGGTAAGCGGCCCCAGCAGATTAAAGACACTGCGCAGCGGGCGCAGCTCCCGGCGCGCGGACTGCACATGCCGGGTGGCGCCGTGCATGGCCGGAGCAAACATGAAAGCAAGGCCGATCTGATTCAGGCACTCCGCAATGCGGTCAACTGGAATCTCGATCTTCACGCCCAGAGCCTCCATTACATCCGCCGATCCGCACTTTGAGGTAATGCCGCGGTTACCATGCTTGGCCACGCGCACGCCCACACCGGCGATGGTGAGGGCCGCTGCGGTGGAGATGTTGAAGGTGTCACTGGCGTCTCCGCCCGTACCGCATGTATCCACCAGAGCTTCGCGCTCGGTGCCGCTCACATCCAGCGTGGAGTCTCGCGGAAGTGACAGTGAAGGGGCCACGGCACGGATGGCTTCGGCAAAGCCAACTATCTCTTCCACCGTCTCTCCCTTCATGTGCAGGGCCACCAGTAAAGCGGCAATCTGTGCATCCGTGGCCTTCCCGGTTAACACTTCACCCATGACCGTTCGCGCCTCTTCCCGGCTGAGCGAGGTGCGGTGATGCGCGATTTTGTGGAGAGCTTCAGTAATCATTTGGTGTGCTTAATGCAAATACAGCTTATCGTTATGTCCATAATTTGCAAATACTTCCCTGCTGATGGCGAAGGGCGAAATTTGCCCGGTCCTCCCCTGCCGCTGAAGACATACTTTTTGTGAAAAAGGGTTTTCTGAGAGCTGTACCAAATTAACTTTTTGCCGATAGTCAAAATGTCGGGGAGAGCAGGTGTGATTTCCGTCACCGAATATAAGTTCAGCCTGGCGTGAAATAGGAAGCAGGAAGTATCCAGGCAAACTCGAGGAGCTTCGATCATGGTTTCACAATGTGCCAATCCAGCCTGTGAAGCGCAATTTTTGTACTTTGGAGAAGGGCAGCTGATTACAGTTCGCCGTTATGAACGTTCTTCCGCCAAATCGGCAGTGGAATTCTTCTGGCTCTGCGGCGATTGTGTGATGAACATGAGCCTGGAATTTGTCTCGAACGGCAACATGAATTTAGTACCACGCCATCCTCAAAGCAGGACCCTCAGGGAGGTTGGCTATGAGTTTCGTCCGGAAGATTAAGGCAGGATCGATTTTTGCAGGTTTTGTTGTGTATAAACCAGGTATTCAGCAGTAGTCTACAGTGCCTTCGGATCTGCGTCAGTTCGACTTCGAACGCCCAGGTTCAAATCGCAGCTCCAGGCCAGCAGAGATTTTTGGAAGAAATTTACGAACTGCCGCGGAACGGTTGATCCTCATCCATAACTGTTTCGCCCTGCAGGCAGTGCATTTTGTATGTGTCCAGGGAGAAATGTGCTTGCCAGGAAAGGGAGTATTTTCATGGGAGTATCCAGCACGGGCCTTTTTAATCTGCTGTTCGGATGCTGGCACCGCAACCTGAGTTTTCCCCAAAGCCCAGGCCAGCGTCCGTGCAAGTCTGTCGCTGCAGTCGAGACAGGTACTTATGTTGTTTGTCTGGATTGCGGTCAGGAGTTCGCTTATGACTGGCAGAAGATGAGGGTATTGACCGGGAAGCGAGAACCACACTCATCCAATCTCTTGAAAATTGGGTCCCAAAAGGACAGCATCCATCCGCTGGTTCGCTGAAAGAGGAAGCGCGGTAGACGAAAACATCCAGCCAGTCCGATCTGGCATAAGCGCTTTGCTCTGCTCAGGTGCACCAAAAACAAGATTTTGATATGGGCGCCTTAAGTTTGTTGCGGGCACAGGCGCACAATCTCAAACAAGCACGCCGCATGCCGGGCCTTTCGAATCAGATAAGCTGACCGGCAGGAACCGGTCCAATGCCCTTTGCCTGCGATGATCAGGCCCGAATGCCATTGAGCGGCGCTGTTCAGTATCATCGCGGGCGTCATTTTTCTTCCACATGCGTACTGGTTTTAAAGCCAGCGGGCTACAAGCGCACCGCCGGTGCGGACAACAAGTTCCGCGCCGGCGGTGCGCCATTTCCGGCCAGGATTTAGGTTGAACTATATAGCTTAAGAAACTCTCAGAAGAAAATAAATGGAACGCAACAGATATATAAGTATTGATTTAGGCAGAAAGGGAGTAGATTCGCGATAGCAGAACGAGATAATCGCGATTGGCTGGGACTGTGAAATGCGCGCGGGTAGTGCATGAATGCAGTATGAGAACCGCAAGAGCGGCCACGCGGAAGCCCTTAAGACAGATGTGATATTTGTCACAGCCAGCCTTTCGAGTTTCTGAAAAGATTCAGCTTCGAAAAACTCGAAGAGCAAGGGGCGGCTGATGCGAAACGAAACAGCAAGGTGGTTCCGTCTAGCAGTAGCAGTAATCGTAGTAACAGGAATGCTGGTGGCGGTTGGAAGAGCGATGCCAGTCCAGCCAGCAAGCGAGGCCGGTAAGGATGCGAAACCCAGGAGCGAGAAAAATGCTTCTGGCAACAATGGGCAGAAGAGTACGGACCAGGCAGTGGCCGACCCTTCCCAGTATGTGGGAGCGGAGACGTGCAAGACCTGCCATGAGGAAGTCTCACACAGCTTTGACCGGGGCCCGCACTGGAAGACAACCCTGGCCAAACATCAGGGGCCGCAGTGGCAAGGCTGCGAAGCCTGCCATGGCCCGGGCAAAGAACACGCCGAGTCCACTGATCCCACAAAAATTATTCGCTTTGGCAAGTTGTCACGCGAAGAGTCTTCCCGGCGCTGTTTGGCCTGCCATGAATTTGGCGAAGAGCACGCCAACTTTTTGCGCTCTGAACACCTTAAAAACAATGTGGGCTGCATTGACTGCCATTCTATCCACGCTCCCAAAGTGGAACGTAAGCTGCTCAAAGCGGCGCAACCGCAGCTATGCTACAGCTGCCATCTGGAAGTAAAGCCGGATTTTTCCAAACCCTTCCACCATCGCGTGAACGAAGGTCTGGTTGGCTGCACTAACTGCCATAATCCGCACGGGGGATTTCTTACTCACCAGTTGCGGGCCACGGCGGCGCAGGACAGCCTGTGCTTCAATTGCCATACCGATAAAGCAGGTCCTTTTGCCTTTGAGCATGCTCCGGTGAAGACCGAGGGATGCGTGGCCTGCCATACGCCGCACGGTTCTTCGAATCCGCGGCTGCTGAAGCGCAGCCAGGTAAATCTGCTTTGCCTGGAATGCCACACGCTGACGGTGGATTCGGCGGCGCCGGCAATACCGTCATTCCATAACCAGGCGCAGAAGTATCAGGCCTGCACGCTGTGCCACACGGCCATACACGGGTCCAATACAGACCACTTTATGTTCAAGCCGTGAACTTCTTTTTCAAACAATGAGCTTCTGTTCCAACCAGTAAGCGGAGTGGGAGGAGAAATGCCACACAAAGATAGATATCTGGATAGATACGTAAAGACGTTTTGCGGATACGGAATATACGTCGTGATGGCGGCATGCCTGTCGGGAACAGCATTGCTGGCCCAGACCAGCGGCAGCGCCGGCGACAAGAAGAACAATGACTCATCTTCCAGCAAGCCAGTGGCTGCGGGAGTTGCGGTAGACTCGGCCCGCAAGTCGAGCGACCTGCCGGTAAGCCAGGACCAGACCGACAGCAATCCCGGAGAGATGGCGGGCGGTTATGAGATCCGCCAGTCAGCGGAATTCGGCGGGCGGGTCACCGATTTCACTGGAAATACCGGGGTATGGGACACCTTTGTGAATCTGGGCACGGGGCCGAGGCTTCTTGAATACACGCTCGATTTGCATTCTCCCACGCATACCGGAATTCTGTTCGACGATCTCTCTTTCAGCAACTTCGGCTACGGCGGAGACCCCAACAATCTGAGCCGGATCCGGGTAGTCAAGGGAGCGCTGTATAACTTCAACGCCACTTTCCGGCGCGACCAGAACATCTTTGACTATGACCTACTGGCCAATCCGCTGAATCCAGCTGTTTCCAATCCCAGTGTTCCCATTGCGAATTCACCGCATGAGTATCTGCTCACGCGGCGGATGAGCGACGTGAATCTGAACCTGTTTCCGGTGGGCAAGGTACGCTTCCGACTGGGATGGTCGAGGGTGGTAAATGAAGGCACTACGTTTTCAACCTTCCACCAGGGAACAGAGGCGTTGCTGAACCAGCCAACCCTGAACACCACGGACAGTTATACGGCCGGTGTCTCGCTGCGCTTCATTCCCCGTACCAGCATTAACTACGATCAGTTCTATACTTATTTCAAAGGGGACAACACGGCATCGCTCAGCTCTTTTGGCCTGCCGGGATTTAACCTGGCCGGTGGCATTCCGGTAAATTTTGGCGTTTCCTTTAATACGCCCGCAGGACAGCCCTGCGCCACGCCGGTGCTGGGCACGGGTTTTGCCAACCCTGCCTGCAACGGGTTCTTCAGCTTGAATCAGTCCGATCGGACACGCAACTCCTTCCCTACGGAGCAATTCAGCTTTCAAAGCAACTACTTTCGCCGTGTGGACCTCTCCGGACGAATCAGCTACTCGGATGCCGAGGCCGATCTGCCGGCCTTTAACCAGCTCTTTACCGGTCTGGAAACTCGTACCCGAGCACGGGTGCAGAACGAATTGGGCAACTCCGTCAATCGCAGGCTTTCGCTGAACGGCGACTTTGGCGCTACCGTGCGGATCACCGACAGATTCCGCATCGTGGACAGCTTCCGCTACGATAACTTCCGTATCCCGGGCGAGTTTAGCCTGATGACCACCAGCTTGTTTGGGGCTACCCTGCTTTCCAATCCGAATGCATTTAGCCCGGCCACTTGTCCGCCACCCTTTACGGCGGCCACCTGTCCGCAGCACAGCGCCAGTTCCGGGCCGGACATTTTGCAGGACAACTTTGTCGATTTCCTGCGCCAGGACGAGAAGGTCAATACCGTGGAACTTGAGTATGACTTTACCCGGCGCATCACCGCGCACGCGGGATTTCGCTATGAGAACCGGGAGATCACCCACGACTTTGCCGATACACAGGTTGAGACTATCTTTCCAACGCTGGCCGTGGCGCGGGGATGCCCCACCAGTGCGGGATGCACTCTGGTCGTGCCGCCGAATCCGGCAGCTTCACCGGCCACGCAGGAGAACGTATTTGTTCCCATTCATGGCTACTCGGGGATATTTGGATTCTCGGCGCGGCCAACGGACGCACTCCGCGTGAGCTTTGATACCGAGTTGTACTCCGCCGACAATGCTTTTACCCGCATCTCGCCCCGTCATCTGCAGATTTACAAAGTGCGCGCCAGCTACAAACCACTGGGAGGCTGGTTCAGCCTGGGCAGCGCGATCAATATCCACGAAAACCGCAACACCAGCGCCGATATCGGCAATCTGCAGCACAACCGAAGCTATGCCTTCACCGGCGCTCTGGCGCCGCCGAATGGAAGATGGGGAGTAGACCTCTCCTACGATTACAACGACATCTTCTCGCAAACCAACATTTGCTTTGTGGCCACGCCTGTGCCGGCTGGATCGCTGACCTGCGGATCGCCGTTCCTATCCGGCCTGTCGGTGTACAGCGAACTGGCGCACAACGGCACATTTTCCTTCTATGCCAAACCCATCCGGCGGGTCACGCTGGGGACCGGATACACCGTCACCAGCAGCACGGGGAACACACTGATTCTGAATCCTAATGCTCCGACCGGGCCGCTCAGCTACAACTACCATCTGCCTCTGGCCACGCTGGCCATCGAGCTGACAAAGAATCTCACATACAAAACGGGCTGGAACTACTATGATTACAACGAAAAATCCAACCCAGGGCCAACTTTGCCGCGCGATTTCAGAGGTAATGTATTTACACTGTCACTGCGCTACTCGATGTAAAAACAAAACACTGATCATCCATGGAGGAAACAGAAATGAACTTAATAAGAAAAGAAGCGGTTGCGCTGGTGGCTGTGATGATGCTGTGTGCCATCACACGAGTACAGGCGCAGGACGATGTGGCTGCTCTGTATAAAACCAAATGCCAGGTATGCCACGGCGCGGATGGCAAAGGCGATACTCCGGCGGGAAAGAAGTTAGAGGTAAAGGACTTTCACTCTCCGGAGGTCGCTAAAATGTCAGACGCCGAGCTGATCGACATCACGCACAAGGGCAAAGGGAAGATGCAGGGGTATGACAAAAAGATTACCGACGGCCAGATCAAATCCCTGATTCAATACATCCATTCTCTGAAATAGCCCCCAAGGCGGACGAACGGAGGGAGGTCTCTATGCCGACAGCGGTTGTGCTGGTATTGCTGGCGCTTACAGTGGTGTTCATTGCCGTGATCATTGCGCGTCCGGAAGTCACCATTGCCCGGGGCGGAAAGATACTGGCTTTTCTTGCGCTGTTTGTCCTTCCTGTCTTCGCGGGATTCACCGGCCTCGAAAACCACATCAATCGCTCTCAGCAGACCACTTTTTGCCTGTCCTGCCATGTGATGGACGACTATGGTAAAAGCCTGCTGGTGGACGATGCCAGTTATATACCAGCGGCGCACTACCAGAACAACCGTGTGCCGCGCGCCGAGGCATGTTACACCTGCCATACCGACTACACGCTGTATTCCGGAGCGGTGAAGGCCAAACTGCGCGGGCTGCATCATCTTTATGCGCAGTACATTGGCAAGCCCTCGCATCCTGTCCATCTTTATGCTCCTTACAATAACCGCGAGTGTCTGCACTGCCATTTGGGTGCGCGCAGCTTTGAGCAGGGCGCGGTCCACACCGCCGACCCGCAAACCATGGCCGACATCAAGAGCAACAAGCTTTCCTGTGTTTCATCCGGCTGCCATGACATGGTGCACAATGTCTCGCAGCTGGACCACCAAAAACTCTGGAAGCCAGTTCAATGAAAGAAAATCATTTTATGGCGAAGAAATTAAGGACTTCGGGCCTGCTGATCATCGCCGGCCTGCTGGTGGAAGCCCTCAGTCTGGCCTGGAACCATCCACTCTCGTTTGTGGCCTTCCTGGGGCTGGGCGGACTATTGCTGGCCGCGGGCATCCTCGTGTATCTGTGGGCCCTGGTAACGACTGCCTCGCCTTCTGAAACCAGCAGCGCCAAAAGCAGAGAGGCCAATGCCAGCACTGAATAGTTCATGGCGCGCACTACAGATATAAAGCAGGGCCTGATTTGGGATGCTTTTTATAAGCAAACTTTAACCATGTTCTTTCGGCTCCAGTTTAAGAAATATTCCCATAGTTTGTAGTTTTATAATTACCCAAGTGTACTAGCATCAGTAACTTGTTGAACCCGACAAACAGAAGTAGCATCCATCTTCGTTCCTGCGCCGACCTGAAGAAAATACAAGGGGGATGGCATGGACCAATCAACGATCATTCAGACAAGCTATAACAGCGGGCTGATAGCGTTATCAGTCTTGATTGCTGCGTTTGCTTCCTGGGCAGCGCTTGACCTTTCGGCGAGAGTTTTCAGCAGCGAAAAAAGCTCACAGGCAGGGTGGCTTCTGGGTGGCGCCGTGGCCATGGGCACGGGTATCTGGTCCATGCACTATACCGGAATGCTGGCGTTCCGGCTTCCGATTCCGGTCTTTTATCATGTTCCCACCGTGCTGCTGTCACTTTTGTATGCCATTGGCGCGTCCTTCGTGGCCCTGTATACGGTAAGCCGACAGAAATTCGGCGTGCTGCACGTGGGCGCAGGCAGCCTGCTGATGGCGGGCGGCATTGCCGGAATGCATTACACCGGAATGGCGGCCATGCGCATGAGCGCCATGCACCACTGGGACCAGCAACTGGTAATTGCCTCGGTGGTGGTGGCATGGCTGGTTTCTCTGGCCGGTTTGGGCCTGATGAAGGTAAATCTGGTGATCGGCGCGAAAGGACGGAGCGGCTCCGAGAGCATGATGAAAATTGTATTTGCCATTACGATGGGGTTTGCCATTCCGGCCATGCACTATATGGGAATGGCCGCGGTGCATTATGTTGCGATGAAAGAAGCTCCTGATCTGAGCTACTCGGTGGAGATTACCGGTCTGGGCAGCGCGGCCATCATCATCGCCAGCGTGATCGTGATGGGATCGATATTCTTTGTTCACCGCCTGGCCAGCCCACTGCAGTCCTCTCCACTGGTCAGAGCAGAAGGACAGCGGCACTAAGGTCTATATCTTCAGTAGATCGGTCCCGGTGTCGAGCATAGCTCGCGCTCAATTAAGCCGGGAACAGAAGGTTGCCTACCTTAACGTACGCGCCACGCGCGCGGCACACTGCACTTTCGAAAATAGCTCTTGACGCACTTCTGCTTGCCCTGGATAATCCTAATAAATGAGCTGATATAAGGCAGCCAGAAGATACAAAATGCAGTGGCCGGCACGGCCAGCCAACAGGCCGCCACTCCGGCCTATGGAGAGGGTAGCTGTCGGCAAATCAGATAGACCCAGATTATGTTCCTGCGGTTCAGTCGCGCCAGCATAATTAGCCAGACCCTAAAATTGCCGATATTCCCCACCTACAGGTTCAAGTACGCCCGCTGAAAAAGCATTCATGGCAGGAGTGGGCATTGATCTCAAATGGACACTGCGGCATAAAGAGCTCACTCTTCCCAGGCATGGCCCGTGTTTTGACGAGATATTTGTACAGCGCCAGCCTTTGCGTTGCCTTACAGCCAAAACGGTACTTTCCTCCCATACTGGCCAGGGTTCCTGCTTTTCTTGCAGGAATCTCATTAAAATTGCTTAAGCATAGTAAGTCGATATCCAGCGGCATGGGGTTGGTTCCTATGGCAACCAGCATGAATCGCGTTCTGCGTTCCTTCAGTCTCTGCCTGTGCGCGGCGATGCTCTGCAGTTCCGCGCTGGCGCTTGACCCGCACAAATCGGCCACTCAGTTTGCCCATACCGCATGGACAGCCCGGGACGGAATCATTGGACCGGTTCGCTCGATTGCTCAAACTCCGGATGGGTATTTGTGGCTGGCGACGGATGCTGGTCTGTATCGATTTGATGGCATTCGCTTCGTCCTTTGGCAACCGGGGTTCGGCGATCATCTCCCTGGTCCCTCCGCTTTGTCGCTTTGCGCCGCACGTGATGGAAGCCTCTGGATCGGATTTGCCTCCGGCGGAATCAGCCATCTTCACCATGGCCGGCTGAAAAATTATTCACCGGCGGAGGGCGCACCGAACGGCGGAATTGTATCGATTGTGGAAGACAGGAGCGGCGCGATTTGGGCGGGGGGCCCCTACGGCATTGGAAAATTTGCGAACGGCAAGTGGAGCCGAGTAGGAGACGACTTAGGATATCCAGCCCCTGGGCTGCAAACACTCCTGGTGGACCATCGCGGAAACCTTTGGGTGGCGACAGACGGTCATAATTTTGGACTCAGCAAAGACTCGGTCCTGAGGAACACGATACTGACTCTGGCCCCGAATGCAAACCGCTTTGCCGGCACTGGTGAAGCGATCGGGCAGGTCTTGAACATGGCTGAGGCGCCAGACGGAAATGTGTGGGCATCTGACACCAGCGGCACAGCCGTGTGGCCGATTCAGAACGGAAGCAGGCAGGAAAGGCAGATTGTCGTTGGCGCTGAATCAACCTGTCTGCTTTTTGACGGCGACAACAGCCTTTGGATTGGCCTTGTTGAAGGCGGACTTCGCCGCATGGCTGACTTCAGGCGTAAGGAACACGTTACCCCCGATCAATTCCAAACAAATGATGGGCTTTCCGGCAGTACCGTGTATACAACTTTCAGGGACCGCGAGGGCAACGTATGGTTCGGGACAACTGCCGGCCTCGACCGTTTCAGCGAGAACAAAGTCACACCTTTTTCCGCGAGAGAAGGGCTGGTCCCGGATCAACACATCGCACTGGTTTCGACTGGGGACAGCGTTTGGGTTATCAGCTATTCGCGGGACACGATCTTACAGATCCGCGACGGGCAAATTCTCACTTCCCGGCTGCCTCCCTATTCGCCATCGGACTCGACCCGCACCCTTAGTCTCTTTTCCGATGGCGAGCAGGTTTTAGTGGGAGGAAGTTTCAAACTCGCGGAAGAAGTGAACGGGAAATTTTCCTTTGTGCCCAACACCGATGCCATAGGCGATAAATCGATGATAGAAGGCATCACTCGGGACGCCGGCGGCGACCTGTGGGTGAGCGTGACGGACAAGAACAGCGTGCGCAGAGTTTTTCGAAGAAGAAAAGGTGAGTGGACCGACTTAAGTCAGAGCGCAAATCTCCCCCATTATCGGAGCCGAGTCATGTATGGGGATGGGACAGGACGCGTTTGGCTGGGGTTCGATAACGGTGAGCTCGTGGTTTACGACCACGGCGATTTCCACACCTATTCCGCGAAAGATGGATTACCGAACGGCACAATCCGGATGATTGTGGGCGACCGGGCGGGTCGTATCTGGATTGGCGGAGGAGGCGGGCTAACCCGCTTTGAGCAGGGACACTTCACCACACTGACGGAGAAAAACGGGCTGCCGGGAGCCTCCATTTCAGGAATGGTTCAGGATGACGATGGCTTTTTATGGCTGGCCGGATCGCTGGGAATTCTCCGCGTGGGTCCGCAGGAACTGGAGAAGGCGCTCCAGTCGCCCTCGTACCGGATGCAGGGTATGACTCTCGATGCCTCCGACGGGTTACGGGGTATTCCGCGGCAATACGGGCCGTTTCCCACCACCGCGCGGACAGCCGATGGCCGCTTGTGGTTTGCCACCAGCGCGGGCGTGGCCAGCATCGACCCGAAACATCTGCCCGGTAACCTGGCGCCGCCTTTGATCACGATAGAAGCTGTTAAAGCCGATGATCATGCTCTGGAAGCTTCCTCCGGAATACAGCTTCAGCCCAATACCAGGAACCTCGAAATTGCCTACGCTGGCCTCGGCCTGACGGCTCCGGAACGCGTGCGCTTCCGTTACAAACTCGAGGGTTTTGATGATGACTGGCGCGGCCCGGTAAGCGCGCGAACGGCAACGTACACGAATTTGCCGCCCCGGAAGTACCGGTTTCGGGTGATCGCGTGCAACAACGACGGTGTGTGGAACCAGGAAGGCGCCGTACTTGAGTTCAGCATTCTTCCGGCGTTCTATCAGACGCTTTGGTTTCACCTTCTTGAGGGCGGTCTTGTTTTAGGGCTGGGGTTTGCCGCGTACCGGTTCCGCGTACGCAGTTTGCACAGGCGGCAGAAATTACTGGAGAAGCGGGTGCAGGAGCGCACCCAGGAAATTCAGGAGCGCACTCAGGAACTGCGCCAGGAAATCACCGAGCGGATACGGGTCGAACAGGAAATTAATGTACAGAAACTCCGCTTTCAGCAGCTCTTCGAAAATGCGCCGGTCGGCATCGTAATGCTGGACGCACAGGACAAGGTGATTGCCGTGAACCGGGTTTTTGAGACTATGTTCCAGTTCACCTCCGAGGAGCTTTTTCGCAAGCCCATCAATGATGCGATTATCCCGGACTCTCACATAGCCGAAGCTGCGGACATTTCCCGGCGGGTACAGCAGAGCCGCTTTGGCCATTGGGAGACCATACGCAAGCGGGGAGACGGAAGCCTGATCCCGGTGGAATTGTACGGCGTGCCGATCCTCTCCGAGGGCCGCATGGAAGGCATGTACGGCATGTACGTAGACATCAGCGAGCGCAAGCACGCGCAGGATGAGTTGAACAAAGCCAAGGAATCGGCCGAATCAGCCAATTATTCCAAAGGCGTTTTTCTGGCCACCATGAGTCACGAAATCCGTACGCCCATGAATGGCATCCTCGGCCTG
>DASSEH010000440.1:0-1058 GCA_035695325.1 Candidatus Angelobacter sp. | reverse complement strand
TCCGACGTTCTCCCAATACAGCTATGGGTTCCGACCGCGTCGGTCGGCGCATCACGCCGTGGCTCAAGCGCCGCAGTACATTGCGCAAGGCAACGGATGGGTGGTCGACCTCGATCTGGAAAAATTCTTTGATCGAGTCAATCACGACAAACTGATGGGCCAGATCGCCAAGCGTGTCGAGGACAAGCGGCTGTTGAAGCTCATCCGGGCATTCCTCAATGCCGGGGTGATGGAGAATGGACTGGTCAGCCCCAGCGTGGAAGGAACTCCGCAAGGAGGACCGCTTTCGCCACTGCTGAGTAACCTCGTGCTCGACGAACTCGACCGCGAGCTGGAGTGCCGGGGACACCGCTTTGTTCGCTATGCGGACGACTGTAACATTTACGTTCGCAGCGAACGTGCGGGTCAGCGGGTGATGGAGAGCATCTCGCGCTTCATCACACAAAAGCTCAAGCTCAAGGTAAACGAGGCCAAGAGTGCGGTGGCACGACCGCAGGAACGGAAGTTCCTCGGGTTCAGCTTCACGGCTGGTCCAGACATCGAGCGCATGATCGCGCCGAAATCCCTGGAACGGTTCAAACAGCGAATCCGGGACATCACACGCAGGGCCAAGGGCGTCAGCATCAAGACGACAATGGAAGAGCTGGCCCGGGGTTGGCGCGGCTATTTCGGCTTCTGCGAAACGCCCGAGGTGTTGATCGCTCTCACGCGCTGGGTCCGGTTGCGATTGCGGGCCGCTCTGTGGCGTCAGTGGAAAACACCACGTCGCCGTCGTGCGGCACTGATTGCATTGCGAGTCTCGGGGGAACTGCGCAATACGGCCGGCAGCGGCCGTGGCCCCTGGTACATCGCCCGGAGCAAGGCCCTTTCTGTTGGGCTTTCCAACGCCTACTTCAAATCGCTCGGTCTCCCAACCTTTGATCGAAACGCGTTAGCGCAACTTCTCGAACCGCCGTGTACGGACCCGTACGCACGGTGGTGTGGGAGGGGCGGAGCCGAAAGGCTCCCCCCTATCCCGATGTGTGCTGGGCATGTTCAGTAGCTTGGAGGTGAAAGTC
>DASSEH010000439.1:0-1520 GCA_035695325.1 Candidatus Angelobacter sp. | reverse complement strand
GTGACGATCCGCCAGCCGGACCACCGTCTGCACGATGCGCTCGAACCGCGGAAAAAGTTCGAGCAGGCGGGCGCCATAACGCCGCCCGATGAGCCGGTACACGCGCTGCATGTAGCGATGAACTCACTGGTCAAACCCGACGCAGATTTCTTATTAGAGACGCAGCAGATCGCATAGAGCACGAATGTCTGTCTCTGGTCCGTTGCCGCCGGTTCAGCATGTCTGCTGTGAGGTCGGATGTCTGGGTAAGACCGGACTACTTGTGCTCGACGCGAGCCTTTCGCATCTTGGTGGAGTCGAGATGTGGCGCGGTGGCTTTAGGCTGCACATATCTGTTTCCGCCTCTTTCGTCTGGCGGTGCCTTAGTGGTGTAGCCGTGACTCCGTTTCCACATCCCGCTCGTCGAACCGGACAGGCGGCTCTCCCGCATCCGGCTCTCGGACAAGACCTCACGCCTTCGCCCACGGCATGTCGCGCCCAAGCGCGGTTAGGCGTACGAGCCCGAAGTGCCCGTAAAGGTGCGAGAGTGGATAGGCCCCGCCCTTGCATCGCCTGACCTTGTGCTTGATGCGTAACCACCGGCGCAACCGCACAGCGGTGTAGTTGTCGATCGCCCGATACGCTTTGGTGACTGTACCTACATTGAAGTAGTTCGCCCATCCGCGCAGCGTGCGGTTCAACTTCGCCACCAACTCTGTGGTGTCTTGCCCTAACCCGGTTCGAGCCGTCAGCGCATGAATGGTTTCCACCATGCGCTTGATGCTCTTCTTCGATGGCCGGTACCCCAGGCGCGCCTGGCCGGTTCTCGCTGAGTACATCCGTCCGAACGAGTATCCCAGGAAGTCGAACTCCCCTTCCGGCACCTTGCAGATTCGTGTCTTGTCCTCGTTGACCGTCAGCTTCAGCTTTCCCATGATCTCCCGCAGTCGTAACAAGGCCTCTTCGGCTTTGCCCCTCCGGCATAGGATCACGAGATCGTCGGCGTAGGTCACGATGCGAGCGCCGAGGCTTCGCTCCAGCCCGAGCATCTTCCATCCCAGCACAAACCGGCGCATGTAGAGATTTGCCAGCAAAGGTGAGATGGGTGAACCTTGCGGGATGCCGCGTCGGTTGTCCCGGGCTTCGGTCGTGCGTGTCTTCCGTCCTCGATCGTCGGTTTCTTCCACGGGGCATTCCAGCCACATCTTGATCAGATGCAGCACGCGCCGATCAACAATCCGGCGCGCTACCGATCTCAGTAGCTCGGCATGCGGAATGCTCCCGAAGTAGTCCGCGAGGTCGGCGTCAACGACTTCCGGGTGGCCGCGAAACAGCTGCGCTTCCACTTCGACCACCGCCTGTTGGGCATTTCGCCCGGGACGGTAGGCATACTGCTCTGGTGGAAGATCGGCCTCAAAGATCGGTTCCAGCACCAGCATCGCTGCCGTCATGCAGACCCGATCACGCAGGGTCGAGATGCCCAATGGCCTGAGTTTGCCATTGGCCTTCGGTATGTACACTCTTCTGATAGGGTCCGGTCG
>DASSEH010000438.1:0-27379 GCA_035695325.1 Candidatus Angelobacter sp. | reverse complement strand
GCCGCAGTTCTACTTCCGGACCACGGACGTGACGGGAGTGGCGGAGCTGCCGGCGGGCACGGAGATGGTGATGCCGGGCGATAACGTGTCACTGGCGATTGAGCTGATCACGCCTGTAGCCATGGAAAAAGGGCTGCGGTTCGCGATCCGCGAAGGCGGCAGGACCGTGGGCGCCGGAACCATCAGCGAGATTATCCAGTAACGAGTTGCTTGAAAATTGCGAGATTCGGCCTGGCCCCTGAGTGATTTCAGGGGCCGGTGGCCAGGAATTAAGGGCTGATTTTTATGCGTGAAATTGTCACATTACAGTGCGGCGACTGCAAAGAGCGGAATTACTCGACCACGAAGAACAAGAAGACCACGACGGGCCGTCTTGAGTTCAGCAAGTTTTGCAAGCGGTGCCGCAAGCACACGGCGCACAAGGAAGTGAAGTAAGAAGGCAGCCTTTGGCTATTAGCTTTTGGCCTTTCGCTTTGCTGTCGTTGTGCAGGCGGGGCTTATTGCTAAGGGATGATGGCCTGAGGTCGGTTTTTTACAGGGGCGTAAGCTCAACGGCTAAACTGCCGGTCTCCAAAACCGGACTTGGGGGTTCGAATCCCTCCGCCCCTGCCAGAATTGGAAAGACGGCTTTTGGCTATTAGCTTTTGGCCTTTAGCCGAAAGGCCCGGAGTAACATGCAGAGCCAGGAGCCAATGGCCAGGAGCTAACGGCCGGCATCACGAGGAAGCATTATGGCAAAAGCGGCAATAGTTACGCGCGACGAGCAGAGCGGCATGGGCGGGCTGGCCCAGTTTCCCGCGCGCACCAAAGGGTTCATTGACGACGTTCGCAATGAAGTACGCAAGGTCACCTTTCCCAGCCGAAAGGAAGTCCAGGCCACGACCGTGGTGGTGATCGTCACCGTGGCAATTTTTGCGGCTTATTTCTGGGTGATTGATCTGGGAATCGGCAGCGCGGTGCAATGGGTGCTGCAGCGCACGCGATAAAAGCAGAAGGTTGGAAAGCTATGGCAGCAGAAGAAAAAATCGAAGCCAGCGGCGTGCCCGAGGACGGGCAGCCGATACTCGGTGAGCACGAAAACCCGAATATGAAGTGGTACATCATCCACTCGTATTCCGGTTTCGAGCGCAAGGTGAAGGAATCGCTGGAGTCTCGCGTCCAGGCCTTCGGTCTCCAGGAAAAGATCGGGAAGGTGCTGATCCCCACGGAGCCGGTCACCGAGATCCGCAACGGCAAAAAATATACCGTGGAGCGGATGTTTTATCCCGGCTACGTTCTGGTGCAGATGGACATGGATGACAACGTCTGGCATGTGGTGAAATCCACGCCCCGGGTCACCGGGTTTGTGGGCACCGGCCAGCAGCCGACCCCGCTCTCCACGGAAGAGGTCAACCAGATTGTCTATCGCGTGAATGTGGGCAAGGACAAGCCGAAGATCAGGGTCAAGTTCGAAAAGAACGAAACCGTGCGCATCACCGATGGTCCGTTTTCGAACTTCAATGGCCAGGTGGACGAGGTCAATGAAGACCGCGAGACGCTGAAGGTGATGGTTACCATCTTTGGCCGTTCCACTCCGGTGGAGCTGGAGTTTGGGCAGGTAGAGAAGGTGGCGTAAGAGCGGCCGTTGGCTATTGGCTCTTAGCCTTTAGCTAAAACAGCCGTTAGCCCTTGGCTCTTAGCCTTTAGCCAGGCAGGGTTGTACAGTCGGTTTGGCTAAAGGCTAAGGGCCAATAGCCAAAGGCTGATGACGACGGGAATGAGAGGGTAAAAGGCTCACTCTCCCGCAAAAGAATTTTCGAAAAGAGTAAAGACACATGGCACCGAAAAAAGTACAGACATCCGTTAAGCTGCAGATTGAAGCCGGCAAGGCAACTCCGGCTCCTCCGGTCGGCCCGGCCCTTGGCCAGGCGCAGATCAACATCATGGAATTCTGCAAGCAGTTCAATGCCCGCACTCAGAACAAAGAGATGGCAGGGCTGATCATTCCGGTGGTCATCACCGTCTATACCGACCGCTCGTTTACCTTCGTTACCAAGACGCCTCCGGCTGCGATTCTGCTGAAGCGGGCGGCGGGTATCGCCAAGGGCGCGGCGAACCCCATTAAAGACAAAGTGGGCAAGGTGACGGAGAAGCAGGTCATTGAAATTGCCAAGCAGAAAATGCCGGACCTGAATGCCGCGTCGCTCGAAGCCGCCGTAAGAAGCGTGAAGGGCACGGCGCGCAGCATGGGTATTGAAGTTACGGCATAAAGGCTGCTATTGGTATTTGGCTCCTGGCCTTTAGCCAGACATGGCTGTGCGGCCAGTTTCTGCTAAAAGCCAAGAGCCAAGAGCCAAGAGCCAAGAGCTAAAGGCTAAAAGCAAACACACAACCACGGCCCCAGAGAAGAACCTGGGTGCGGCGGGAGACAAGGAAAATAATGAGTCGCAAAACAGGAAAAAATATTACGAAGGCGCGGGCAGGAGTGGAGCGCCGCCAGTATCTGCTGGAAGAGGCCGTGCCGCTTCTGCAGAAGGTGAAATTCGCCAAGTTTGACGAGACGGTGGAAGTTACGCTTCGTCTGGGCGTGGACCCCAAACATGCCGACCAAATGGTGCGCGGAACCGTGGTTCTGCCGCACGGTCTGGGCAAGTCGAAGAAGGTGCTGGTTGTGGCCAGCGGCGAGAAAGTCCGCGAAGCCGAAGCCGCGGGCGCCGATTTTGTGGGCGGCGAAGACATGGTGGAAAAAATCCAGAAAGAAAGCTGGACGGATTTTGATGCCGTGATTGCCACGCCGGACATGATGAAATCCGTCGGCAAGCTGGGAAAGGTGCTCGGTCCGCGCGGCCTGATGCCGAATCCCAAGACCGGAACGGTCACCCTGGACATCGCCAATGCGGTGAAGGAAATCAAGGCCGGCAAGGTGGAATTCCGTACGGATAAGACGGCGCTGGTGCATGTGCCGGTGGGAAAGATTTCCTTTACGGCGGACAAGCTGGTGGAGAACGCAGCCACTGTGATCGCCAGCGTGGTCCGGGCCAAGCCTTCGGCGGCCAAGGGCAAATACATCAAGGGTGCATACATTTCCTCGACCATGGGGCCTGGAATCGCGGTAGACACTGCCGCGGTCGAGGCAGCGTCGAAGGCGTAACCTCGGCGCAAGCCGGCTATCAAGGAAAAGGATTCGAAAATGGCAGTCACAAAAGCGAAAAAAGCGGAACAAATTGAAAAGCTCAGCGCTGATTTGCAAAAAGCCAGCAGCATGATTGTGGGCACCTTTTCAAAGCTGACCGTGGCCAAGGATTACGAGCTGCGCAAAACGGTGCGCTCGGTCGGCGCCAGATATCAGGTGGTCAAGAACACGCTGGCCAAGCGGGCGTCAGAAGGTACAAAAGTTGCCGATGCTCTGAAGGACCTGGAAGGCGTCAGCTCGATCGCCTATACCGATGGCGACCCGGTCGCTCTGGCCAAGGCCCTGAGCAAGTATGTGGAAGACAATCCGGAATTTTCCTTCAAGTCGGGAGTTCTGGAAGGCCGGGTGATCTCGCAAGCGGAGATCAAAGCCCTGGCCAGCCTGCCTTCCAAGGAAGAAATTTACTCCAAGCTGCTGTTCCTGATGAATGCTCCGGCGCAGCGCCTGGTGACCGTGATGAACGCCGTGGGCCGCGATTTGGCCGTGGTGATCAATCAGGGCGTGGAGAAGAAAAAGTTCAAAGAGACCGGCGAAGCTGCAAGCAGCTAAGCCGGCCGTCTTTCCTGGCGGCAGGTGCGGCGGCCGGGACGAGTTCTCGTTACGCAAACTCATGTGGCGCTTGTCTGGGCGCATTGGAACACGATGAGGGCGCGCGGCGAATCAGCACAAACTGATCGAAAAAAATTGGAGAGAAACACATGGCAGACCTGCAGCAATTGGAAGAACAAATCGTAGGGCTGAGCCTGCTTGATGCGGCCCAGCTGGTGAAAAAGCTTGAAGAGCGCCTCGGAGTTTCCGCGGCGGCAGCGGCCCCGGTGATGATGGCTGGCGGCGGCGCGGCAGCAGCGGCCCCGGCGGAAGAGAAGACGGAATTCACCGTCGTCCTGACCGGCGCGGGCGCCAACAAGATCAACGTGATCAAAGCGGTGCGTGAAGTGACCAGCCTCGGCCTGAAAGAAGCCAAGGACCTGGTGGATGGAGCGCCCAAAACGGTGAAAGAGAACGTTTCCAAGGAAGAAGCGGAAACGATCAAGAAGAAATTCACCGAGGCCGGCGCGACTGTTGAGATTAAGTAACGGTTTCCGGCAGGCCGGCAGGGCCTGCCACCGTTATCTCCTGGGTTCCCAGGGGGCGCCTCAGCAATTTTGAATCGGGAAAGGGGCTTCCGTTATCTATAATAGGTACGGTAGTCCTCTTTCCCAATTAAAGGAAAACCTGAATGCAGGACAGGAAGCTACTCCCGGAAGGCAGGCAGTACTCAACCGGGAGCGGCCGTTTCTGCCTGTAATTTGCTGTCTTTTTTTCGGAAACCGGTCCGCATGGGCGGACTAAGAACGGTCTAAGCAGACGGGCGCGGAAAAACACAATTCAGTTTGCAATTTCGCTTTGCGGCGTCAGCGGGAATTCTCGTCTCCTGCTGGCCCTTTCGTGTTTTGCCCCCGGACGGGCTGTTTGCGTGTGCGCGCGCCCGATGTTTCGATGCATTAGTTAACAGGTTTGCTTCGGAATTGCAAGATTAAGTTTGGAGTACCTCTCCGGCGAGCCATGAGCGGCCGGAGACAGCCAAGGTTTTAGGAGTTATTTCATGTCCAACAAGAGTGGCGTGTTCCGTCATCGCCTCGATTTTTCGAAAATTCCCGCAGCGCTGCAGATCCCTAACCTGATTGAGGTGCAGAAACGCTCCTACGATCGTTTTCTGCAAATGGACAAGCTGCCGAGCGAGCGTGACGACAGCGGCCTGCAGTCGGTGTTTCAGTCCGTGTTTCCCATCAGCGATTTCCGCAACGTTTCGGAGCTGGCCTTTGTGGACTTTGCCATCGGCAACTGGGAATGCAAGTGCGGACACCTCAAAGGGCTGCATCATCTGCGTACCACCTGCCGCAGCTGCGGCAACACGGTAATCACCGATCCTTTTCATCCTGGCGAAGTGCTTTGCCAGAAGTGCGGCACGTATAACGCGAATACGCCGGACTTCTGCAACAAGTGCGGCGACCCCGTGGGCCTGCAGCTCAAGTACGACGTGGCCGAGTGCGAAGAGCGTGGGATGACCTATTCCGCGCCGCTCAAGGTCACGATTCGGCTGACTATTTACGACAAAGACCCCGAGACCGGCAACAAGAGCATTCGCGATATCAAGGAGCAGGAAGTCTTCTTCGGCGATGTGCCGCTGATGACCCAGAACGGCACCTTTATCATCAACGGTACGGAGCGCGTGATCGTCAGCCAGTTGCACCGCTCTCCCGGCGCGTTTTTTGAGACGGCGAACAACCGCACCTACTTCCTCGGCAAGATCATTCCCTACCGCGGCTCGTGGGTGGAGTTTGAGTACGACCAGAAAAATATTCTCTACGTGCGTATTGACCGCAAACGCAAATTCCTGGGCACTATCTTTCTGCGCGCCCTGGGTCTGCGTGCCGACGAAGAGATTTTGCGCACGTTCTACACCGTGGACCGCATCAGCCTGAAAGACAAGAAGCTGCGCTGGACGCTGGATCCCTCCGGGGAGCGTTCGACCAATCTGACCGGGCTTAAGCTGGCGCACAGCATCAAGGACAAGAGCGGGCACGAAATCGCGCACTCCGGCCGCAAGATCACGCCGGCGGTGCTCAAGGAAATTCAGAAGGCGAAGATCACCGAGATCGATATCGACACCACCGATCTTGAAGGCGCCTATGTGGCGGCTGACGTGGTCGACACCAGCAGCGGCGAGGTAATGCTCGAGGCCAATGCCGAAGTTACCGCCGACAAGCTGGCCAAGATCATGGATGCCGGGGTGGAAGAAATGCATGTGTTCTTCCCCGAGCGCGACGACGTGGGCAATGTGATCAGCGCCACGCTGCGCCGCGATTCCGTAAAGACCCCGCAGGAAGCCCTGATCGAGATTTACCGCAAGCTGCGTCCGGGCGATCCGCCGACGCTGGATACCGCCACGGCGCTGTTCCATGGCATGTTCTTCGATCCGCGCAAATACGATTTCAGCCGCGTGGGCCGTTTGAAATTCAATATCAAGCTGTATGAAAAGAACGACGCCACCGACCTTGAAAAGCGCACGCTGGATCCCGAGGACTTCTACGCGACGATCCGCTACCTGCTGAAGCTGCGCAGGAACATTGGCGCGGTGGACGATATCGACCATTTGGGCAACCGCCGCGTACGCGCGGTGGGCGAGCTGATGGAAAACCAGTTCCGCATTGGACTGGTGCGCATGGAGCGCGCAATCAAGGAAAAGATGAGCGTGTACCAGGAGATGTCGACGGCCATGCCGCACGACCTGGTCAACGCCAAGCCGGTGATGGCGGCCATCCGCGAATTCTTTGGCTCGTCACAGCTCTCGCAGTTCATGGACCAGACCAACCCGCTTTCGGAGATCACGCACAAGCGGCGTCTCTCCGCACTGGGTCCAGGAGGTCTTTCGCGTGAACGCGCCGGATTCGAAGTCCGCGACGTTCACCCCACGCACTACGGACGTATCTGCCCGATTGAGACGCCGGAAGGTCCGAACATCGGTCTGATCAGCTCGCTGAGCTGCTATGCCCGCATTAACGACTATGGCTTTATCGAGTCTCCTTACCGCCGTATTAAAGACGGCCGCGTGGTGGACTTTGTGACCGTAGTCAATTCCGGGGACAGCTCGTACCGCGTGAATGACCATATCGAGATGAAGGAAGCGGAAAAGGCCAACGCGGACCTGAAAGAGCGCCGCAAGAAGCCGATCGACTGCGAGCCGTTTTCGTTCTATCTCTCGGCATGGGAAGAAGACAAGCACGTCATCGCCCAGGCGAACATTGAACTGGATGAAAAAGGCCGCATCGCCAATGATCTGGTGAACGCCCGCAAGGCCGGCAACACCGTGCTGGTTCCGCGCGACGAGGTCGACTACATCGACGTGAGCCCCAAGCAGCTGGTCTCAGTGGCCGCTTCGCTGGTCCCGTTCCTGGAGCATGACGACGCCAACCGCGCGCTGATGGGCGCGAACATGCAGCGCCAGTCGGTTCCATTGCTGCGCGCCGCCGCGCCCTATGTCGGCACCGGCATGGAAGGCGTTACCGCGCGCGATTCCGGCGCTGTAGTGCTGGCCCGCCGCAACGGCATTATTGACTCGGTGGACTCCGAGCGCATTATCGTGCGCGTGGAGGGCGAGCACCATCCCACACAGCTTTCCCGCGAGGTGGGCAGCGACATTTACCAGCTGACCAAGTTCAAGCGCTCGAACCAGAACACCTGCATCAACCAAAAGCCGGTGGTCAAAAAAGGCGAACGCGTGACCAAGGGCCAGGTGATTGCCGATGGTCCCTGCACGGACAAGGGCGAACTGGCCCTGGGACGCAACGTGCTGGTGGCCTTTATGCCGTGGCGCGGTTACAACTTTGAGGACGCCATTCTGGTTTCCGAGAAGATGGTCAAAGAGGACTACTACACGTCAGTCCATATCGAAGAGTTTGAACTGGAAGCCCGCGATACCAAGCTGGGGCCGGAAGAAATCACACGCGATATTCCGAACGTGAGCGAATCCGCGCTGCGCGATCTGGATGAAAGCGGCGTGATTCGCATTGGCGCTTCGGTGAAGCAGGGCGACTTCCTGGTGGGCAAGGTCACACCCAAGGGCGAGACCCAGCTCACACCGGAAGAAAAGCTGCTGCGGGCGATCTTCGGCGAAAAGGCCGGCGACGTTCGCGATGCCTCGCTCACCTGCCCGCCCGGAATCGAGGGTACGGTAGTGGACGTGAAGATCTTCTCCCGCAAAGGCCAGGAAAAGGACGAGCGCGCCAAAGCCATTGAGACGGCGCAGATCGAACGCCTGGAGAAGAACCTGGCGGACGAAATCCGAATCCTTACCGACGAGCGCCTGAAGCGTCTGGAAGCCATTCTGGGCAACAAGGAAGTCCAGGCCGATCTGCACGACGAGCGCACCAACAAACGCCTGCTCACCAAGGGCGTGATGCTGGACCGCGAAACCATCGAGCGGATTTCCACGCGCAACCTGAAGCGTATTAAGTACGCCGACAAGGACCCGCGCGTCAACGAGCAGATTGACGAGATTGAAGAGATGACCTCGCGCCAGATCGATGTTCTGCGCAAGATCACCAATGAAAAGATCTCCAAGCTGCAAAAGGGCGATGAGCTGCCTCCGGGCGTGATCAAGCTGGTGAAGGTCTATATCGCCATGAAGCGCAAGCTCAGCGTGGGCGACAAGATGGCCGGACGTCACGGTAACAAGGGTGTTATCGCCAGGATTCTTCCTGAAGAAGACATGCCTTACCTCGCCGATGGTACGCCGGTCGAGATCGTGCTCAACCCGCTCGGCGTTCCCAGTCGTATGAACGTCGGTCAGATTCTGGAGACGCACCTGGGCTGGGCCGGTTATCAGCTGGGTCAGCGCATTACGGAATTCCTGAAGGAAAACACCCGCGAAGAGGTAATCCGGCGCGAACTGAAGAGCATCTTCAAGGACACGCCGTTCCTCGCGAAGTTTGCCGCCATGGACGATGAAGAGCTGGTGGCCGCGGCCAAGACCATGACCAACGGCGTTTTCTTCGCGTCACCCGTGTTTGACGGTTCACGTGAGCATGAAATCAAATCCATGCTGCGCGAAGCCGGCCTGCCGGAATCGGGCAAAACCGACCTGTATGACGGCATGACGGGCGAACGATTCGAACAGCCGGTGACCGTGGGTTACATCTACATGCTGAAGCTCTCGCACCTGGTAGATGACAAGATCCACGCTCGCTCGATTGGCCCGTACTCGCTGATCACCCAGCAGCCGCTGGGCGGCAAGGCGCAGTTCGGCGGTCAGCGCTTTGGAGAAATGGAAGTGTGGGCGCTCGAAGCATATGGCGCGGCCTACATTCTGCAGGAGCTGCTGACGGCGAAATCCGACGATGTGTTTGGCCGTACCAAGATTTACGAAGCCATTGTGAAGGGCGAGGCCGCCATTGAACCGGGCGTGCCGGAGTCGTTCAACGTGCTGATTCGCGAATTGCAGGCGCTCTGTCTCGACGTGGAGCTGATCAAGAGTCTCGACGGCGGCCGCAAGCAGGTCGCTCCCGCGGCAGCCGACTAACAGCTGCCGCCTGTCTCAGCTCCGGACGCTTCCGGCTGGAGTTGAGACTGCAACATAAGTTTGCAAACTAAACCGGGAGCCGGAAGCGGCAAGCGTAAAGCCGCAGGAGGACACCTTGTACCGTTCAAGTCCGTTTGATCTGGGAAACTCAATCGCCGATTTTGATTCCATCCGCATTAGCCTGGCGTCACCGGAGAAGATCCGCAGCTGGTCGCATGGCGAGGTCACCAAGCCTGAGACCATCAACTACCGCACCTTCAAACCGGAGCGCGACGGCTTGTTCTGCGCCCGCATTTTCGGTCCGGTAACGGACTGGGAGTGCCTGTGCGGCAAATATAAGCGGATGAAGCACCGCGGCGTAATCTGCGACAAATGCGGCGTGGAAGTCACGCTGTCGAAGGTCCGGCGCGAGCGCCTCGGCCACATCGAACTGGCTTCGCCCTGTTCGCACGTGTGGTTCTTTAAGGGGCTGCCTTCGCGTATCGGCCACCTGCTGGATATCTCGCTGCGCGATCTGGAATCCGTTCTTTACTTTGAATCCTACGTGGTGGTCGAACCGGGCGAAGCTCCGGTGAAGCAGCACGAGGTCATCAAGGAAGAAACGCGCTTCCGCGAACTCGACCAGCAGTATCGCGCCACTGGCTTCAAGGCCATGATGGGCGCGGAAGCCATCAAAGAGCTGCTCAAGCACGTGGATGTGGAAGAGCTGTCGATTGAGCTGCGCGAGAAGATGCGGAACGAGACCTCGCTGCAGAAGCGGCTCAAGTACGCCAAGCGGCTGAAAGTAGTCGAGGCATTCCGCAAGAGCGGCAACAAACCGCAGTGGATGATCTTGGACGTTATTCCGGTCATCCCCCCCGAGCTTAGGCCTTTGGTGCCTTTGGATGGAGGGCGCTTTGCCACCTCCGATCTCAACGATCTCTATCGGCGTGTGATCAACCGCAACAACCGCCTTAAGAAGCTGATGGACCTCCACGCTCCTGAAGTCATCGTGCGCAACGAAAAACGCATGCTGCAGGAAGCCGTGGACGCCCTCTTCGATAACGGACGCCGTGGACGCGTGCTGCGCGGAGCCAACAATCGCCCGCTCAAATCTCTTTCGGACACGCTCAAGGGCAAGCAGGGACGCTTCCGCCAGAACCTGCTCGGCAAGCGCGTGGACTACTCCGGACGTTCCGTAATCGTCGTTGGTCCCGAGCTCAAGCTGCACCAGTGCGGACTGCCCAAGAAGATGGCCCTCGAGCTCTTCAAGCCATTCATCTATCACCGCCTCGAACAGACTGGCCACTGCACCACCATCAAGCAGGCCAAAGAGCTGGTGGAGCAGCAGGAATCCATCGTCTGGGACATCCTCGAAGAGGTCATCAAAGACCATCCCGTGCTGCTGAACCGCGCTCCCACGCTGCACCGCCTCGGCATTCAGGCCTTTGAGCCGGTGCTCGTGGAAGGCAAGGCCATCAAGATCCATCCGCTGGTCTGCACCGCGTTCAACGCCGATTTTGACGGCGACCAAATGGCCGTGCACATCCCGCTCTCGCCTGAGGCACAGGTCGAGGCCAGTGTGCTCATGCTCGCGTCGCACAATATTTTGTCTCCCGCGTCCGGGCAGCCCATCACCGTCCCCACGCAGGACATGGTGCTCGGTCTCTACTACCTGACCAAAGCCAAGCCCGGCGCCAAGGGTGAAGGCCGCGCCTTCGCCAACATTGACGAAGTTCTTCTCGCTCTCGAAGCCGGCGGCGTCGAGACGCTCTCTCCCATCCGTCTGCGTTACACCGGCCAGGTCGTCGACCTGACCCAGGCGTATGACGACCAGGACATCATCCATACCGACCCCATTCAGTTTGACCGCCAGTTCATCAACACCACGGTGGGCCGCGCCATCCTGAATGACCATCTTCCCGAAGGCATGCCCTACATCAATGGCCTGCTCAAGAAGAAGGGCATCGGCCAGCTGGTGAACTTCACTTATCTGAAGTTCGGCCTCGAAACCACGGTCAAAATGCTCGACGAGGTCAAGCAGCTTGGCTTCCGTTACGCCACGCGCGCCGGTCTCTCCATCGGCATTGATGACATGGTCATCCCCGAGCACAAAAAGAGCCTGGTGAAGGAAGCCGAAAAGCAGGTGGTCAACGTCCAGCAGCAGTATCTTGACGGCGCCATCACCAACGGCGAGCGCTACAACAAGGTCGTTGAAATCTGGTCGAACGTCACCGAAAAGGTGGCCGACGAGATGTTCAGCAACATGCAGAAGCTCGACAAGTCGGGCGACATGAACCCCATTTACGTCATGGCCGATTCCGGCGCTCGCGGATCGAAACAGCAGATTCGTCAGCTCTCCGGCATGCGCGGCCTCATGGCCAAGCCCTCGGGCGAAATCATCGAGACGCCGATCACCGCCAACTTCCGTGAAGGTCTTACCGTGCTCGAGTACTTCGTGTCCACGCACGGCGCCCGCAAGGGTCTGGCGGATACGGCGCTCAAGACCGCCGACTCCGGCTACCTCACCCGCCGCCTCGTAGACGTCGCTCAGGACGTCATCGTCAGCGAGCAGGATTGCGGTACCGTCGACGGCATCTACGTCGGCTCCATCGTCGAAGCCGGTGACATCATCGAGCCACTGCGCGACCGCATCGTGGGCCGCGTATCGCTCGAGAAGATCAAAGACTACGAAGGCAACGCCATCGTGGAAGTCAACCAGGAAATCACCGAAGACCTGGCCAGCTCCATTCAGGCCGCCGGCATCGAGCGGGTCAAGATCCGCTCCGTGCTCACCTGCGAATCGCGTCGCGGCGTCTGCATCGCCTGTTACGGACGCAACCTGGCCTCCGGCCGCATGGTCGAACTCGGCGAAGCCACCGGCGTCATCGCCGCGCAGTCCATCGGTGAGCCGGGAACGCAGCTCACCATGCGTACCTTCCATATCGGTGGTACGGCATCGCGAGTCTCCGAGCAGTCGCGCCTGGAAGCCCGCAACCAGGGCATCGTGCGCTTCATCAACCTGCAAACCGTCAAGGCGAAATCCGGCGACCTGGTGGTCATGAACCGCGCCGGCTCCCTCGTGATTGTGGACGAAAAAGGCCGCGAAAAAGAACGCTACGCGGTCGTCTACGGCGCCAAGCTGAAAGTCGCTGAAGGCCAGGTGGTCAATCAGGGCGCGGTGATGGTGGAATGGGACCCTTACACCTTCGCCATCCTCACCGAAATCGGCGGCACCGTCCAGTTCAAGGACTTGCAGGAAGGCGTCACACTCCACGAAGAAGTGGACGAAGTCACCGGCCTCTCCCGCCACGTCGTGGGCGAATCGCCGGATGAAAAGCGCCAGCCCGCCATCGTGATCAAGAGCAAGAGCACGCGCCGCTATCTCATGCCCTCGCGCGCCCACCTCATGATTCAGGATGGCGACGAGGTCTTCCCCGGCGACGTGCTGGCCAAGATCCCGCGCGAAACCACCAAAACCAAGGACATCACCGGCGGTCTGCCCCGCGTGGTCGAGCTGTTTGAGGCCCGCAAGCCCCGCGAAACCGCCATCATCACTGAAATCGATGGCGTGGTGAAGTTCGGCGAAGTCACCAAAGGCCAGCGCAAAATCTACGTGGTGGCCGATAACGGCACGGAAAAAGAATACTCCGTGCCCAAGGGCGTCCACATCAACGTGCAGGAAGGCGAGCGCGTGCGCGCCGGCGAGCCGCTCATGGACGGTCCGCTCAACCCGCACGACATTCTGGCCGTGCTGGGCGAAAAGGAACTTCAGGGATATCTGGTCAACGAAATCCAGGAAGTTTACCGCCTGCAGGGCGTGACCATCAGTGACAAGCACATTGAGGTCATCGTCCGGCAGATGATGCGCTGGGTGAAAGTGGAAGACGTGGGCGATACCACCTTCCTGCTCGAGCAGCAGATCGACAGGTTCCGCTTCCGCGAAGAGAACGAACGCGTGATCGCCAATGGCGGCCGCCCGGCAACGGGTCGCCCCATGCTCCTCGGCATCACCAAGGCGTCGCTCTCCACCGAGTCGTTCATCTCCGCCGCCAGCTTCCAGGAGACCACCCGTGTACTTACGGAAGCCTCCATCAATGGCGCGGTCGACCATCTCCGCGGCCTGAAGGAAAACGTGATCGTAGGCCGCCTGATTCCGGCGGGTACGGGCATGGAGTACTATCGCAACGTCCGTCTCTCACCGGAGCTCGAACAGGCAGCGGCCAAAGTGCAGGAAGAAGTTTCCCGCGAATACGCCGAAGCCGAGCGCGCCCTCGAACTGCTCCGCCAGGAAGGCGAAGCCGAAGAAATGGCCGCCGAGTAAAATTCAACCACTCATTCAAAGGGCCGGGAATTTTCCCTGGCCCTTTTTTTTGTTCGAATCCCGACCAAAGGGAGGGAACCCTATTGCAGAAATGAATTCTCAGGTCAGAACTAACAGGCCCCTGAATATCACATAATTTGCCGTTGAATATACGGGAAGGCTTCCGCCTCTCACAGGAGCTCAAACAGGCAGCAGCCAAAGTAGAAGAAAAATATAAGAAAAGATATGTGTAAGCTCCGAGACTTTTCGAACGCCGGTTTTGCCCGGGCCGGGGTAGTTTGCCTTTGTCCGCGATGCCCATGTGGCACAGCCGCCCCCGGCTGTGCGAAAGCGTGAAATGTCGCGAAGCAATCTTATGAACCTTCGACCAAAGAATAATCATGCAAAGTGTTTGAACGCCACCTCCTCAAGTCCCGTAGGGACGGCCCGAACTTTGCCCAGCACGTGCAACTGCGGGCGCGAAAGCGCAGCAGTTGCTAAGTGCTGGGTAAGCAAAAAAACCTGACCTCCTCGCTGCCGCAGGCTGTCGCGCAGCGACCAAATAAAACTTGCCACGTATCCATATTTTCGCTTATTATTCGCCATAACCATGGAGCGAGCTGACATCATTGCCGCCCTCCGCAGGGCCGCCGAGCAACTGGGCAAAACCCCCACGCGCGGCGAACTCAACCGCGTCACCGGCATCAACTACTACCGCGTGCAACTCAAATTCCGCAGCTTTAACGAGGCCATCCGCGCCGCCGGACTCGAACCCCATCCCAAAGGCCGCAAGATCACCACCAAAGATCTTTTGCGCGACTGGAGACGAGTCAAAAAGAAACTCGGACGCCGTCCCACCAGGGCGGAATACATGCGCGAAGGCAAATACAGCGCGCAGGCGCTCATTCATCGCTTCGGCGCATGGCAAAAAATCGGCGGCCCAGTCATCGTCCGCCCACAAAGAAGGCATGGCCGCAACTCAGGCCCACCCCAGGCACTGCAGCATTCTCCGGAAGTCCAATCACCCGATTCGCCAGACAAAATGATCGCCATGCGCTGGGCCTCGTCCTTAACCCAGGTCCCCGGCCCGGTAGCCGGAAAACGCAGAGTCACGGAAGCCGTAGCCGCCCTGGTCGTCAGTACCCTGCTGGGAGAAAACAGCAGCTGGCAAATCATCCAAAGAAATTCCCTGGCTTTGGAAGCCAATCATGGACCCAAAGAAATTTCACATGGGAACGGCTCTCCATCTACTCCGTGCTCCTCTGTGCCCTCCGTGGTAAAACCCGCCGTAAAACGCGACCGCCCAATCATGGGCCAGCCCTTTGACTCTTCCCCGCTAACCAATGCTCCGGTCAACGAGCTGGGCGTGGTCTTCCTCTTCGGAATCCTCGCCGCCGAGCTGGGTTTTCAGGTCGAATCGTTACAGAGCAACTTCCCAGACTGCGAAGCCCGCCGCGAAGTCCAGCCCGGACGCTGGCAGCGCCAGCGGATCGAATTCGAATACGAAAGCAAAAACTTCGAGCGCCACGGCCACGATCCCCGGCAATGCGACGTAATCGTCTGCTGGCGCCACAACTGGAAAGAATGCCCCGAAGGCCTGGAAGTGGTTGAGCTGGGAAAAATTATGCGATGAGGATAAGAACTTTTATCCTGCCTGTTAACACGCGGACAATTATGGGCCAGGATTCTATCCCGGCCCATGCAGGCTTCCGGCATCACTTAAAATCTGTAGTGCACACCTGTACTGAATTGGAACTGGCTTGTGTTACGGGCGGGAGGAAAAAAAGTGGTGGTTGTAGTACCTCCGTTAACAATACTAAATTTATTGGACGCCTCCTGAAAGAGCAATGTCTCACCCAGATCCCAGCGCATGGTCCAGTGTTTGGCCGGGTAGTATTCAACCACGCCGCCCAAATCCAGAGCGCGTTCGGTAAGCGGGTCGAATCGCTGGCTAAAAACCGCATTTTGATTCGATATAACGTTGATTGTTGATTCACGTAATGAATGGAATGAAGTTACGAAGCCCGGACGCACCTTCGCAAACAAACCAAAATGTTCGGTGCGACCACCGGCCTTGACGCCAAACAGACCAAGCACGGTGTTGCCCCTGCTGGAGGGAAGCCAGGTTAAAGCGCTGTCGAGAGCGAGGTGACTCCCAAAATTAACATCACCTTCCAGGCTCGGCCCCAGGGAACCGAAAAAGGGAGGATTGTCAATGGCCGTAAGGCTCCCTCCTATTTCAAAACGTCCAGGTGAATCCTGCGCCGGTGTAAGAGTTGAATAGAGCAGTAAAAATGCGAGTAATGGTAGTGTCCTTGTCATAAACACTTTGGCCATGGAATGGCCAGGGTAATGACCCTTCATAAAAAAGCTCCAGCTAAAGTTGAATTGTGTTGCAGACTTAGATCGGGACAAAATATAAAACTTGCAGACAATTCCTCGGCTAACTCGAATCGATTTCTTAAATGATGCCCGGAAGTAAAACAATTTGTCGAGATAAGCAGGGCATACGACGATAAAGCAAGACTGCAATCATCCCCAGCGCCGGAGGCGCGGAATTATTGAGCTAGGCCCGTCATGGCTGGAAAAAGGAAAAACACAATCTCTTCCGTACCCACAGGCTGTCGCGCAGCGCGAATGCGCGCAGCGACAGAAAATCTGTTCCATTAAAATTGCTTCGCACATGTTCGAGCGCTATACAGAATCGGCCCGGCGGGCAGTCTACTTTGCACGTACCATTGCAGTTTTGAACGATGCCACCAGGATCAGTTCCACCAATCTGCTGCAGGGGATGCTCTGGGAGGATAGTTCGCGGGCCCAAACTATCTTCCATTTGCAGAACAACTTTCCTGTTTCTCGCGGTCGTCCGTGGAAGCGCCAAGACGCCAATATAGCTGGAAACGGGCCGGGGCTAACCGGTACTTCCAAAAAGATACTCGCGTGGACCGCTAAGGAGGCAGATCATTTGGGTGACTATTGGATTGATGTGGAGCATCTGCTTTTGGGAATTATGTGCGAACATTCTTCTGCTGCAGCCCGCTGCGTAGCCCAAACAGGCCTAACGATCAAGGTCGCCCGGAAAACAATCAAAGACAACAAACCGTCGCGCCCACAGTACGGACCAGTTCCGCTTTGGTGGCAGGTTAAAACGCAGCCGCTAAAGCTGATATTCAGATGGCTACATTACAAGCGGTAAATTCAGTTCTCTAAAGCAGAATTGTGATTTTGCCCCAGGGATATGAGATAAATTGACCAACTTGTAACACAAAATCAAAGGCCCCACATGCACACCGGGCACACGACAAGCTGCAACAGCAAACCGAAATGATCTCCTGGCGATCAAGGCTGCTTCTTGGCCAACTTCCACCGCCAGAGGCGCGACACGTGTCTCACGCGTCTAACGGTCGAGTGCGGCTGTGCCACACAAGCATCGCGCTTCATAACTTTTAGATTGGACAGTAAGAGGGAGCATAATAGAGGAGTTTGCGAAAGGGGCGTATATGCCAAATGATGGGGGCGTTTTTGCGGGAGCGAAAGGTGAATCCATTTTCACAGAACCTTTCATAGACTATCAGTTGAGTCCCAACGAACTGCCAGACTTTCTGCAACGCATTTATGCTGCAGGCGATGACCGTTCATTTGCTGTGTTTGCACTCATAATGATTGAGAAACATCTAGATGAGTTATTAGAAACAATTGCTCCCGGATACAAACCCCGAGATATTTTTACAGTTTCGCTAAAGACCGAAATGCTAAAGGCTTTTCGGCTGATTCCACCTCACATATTACAAGCTGTCGATCTTGCTCGCAGAGCAAGAAATGAATTTGCCCACAAGGAGTGGGATAACTTAGAACAGTTGCCGCTCGGACTCAGGAACGCAATTGCAAATGTCGTACGGCAAACATTTGGGGACGTGCCATCATATTTCTCGTCGGCTAGGGAAACTTTTAAGGCTGCTATTTTTTTAGTCCTTGCTGGCCTGCAGGCGTACAGGCCCAATCTTATGATTTTGCGGGAGAAACTAGACGACGGCGAATTAACAGAGCAACTCAAACACGAATGCCATAAACGATTCGTGGATGGTATTACGCTTAGGGGAAATAAGGAACCGCTACGTGTTGAAGAGAAGGGTGGCGATATAGCTATTATGAAGACGGCTTGGTTAGCATAGCAGCAGCCGATCCCAACGATCCTCCTGACAGCCCGGCTGCGATACCAGATCATGGAGTATCAAGAGTGATATTTGGAAAATAACGAGCGCCGGTATGCGCCACCCCTGCGGGATTAACTCGTGCGCTGGTGTTTTTCCGAATCCGCGCGCATCCGCGTAAATCCGCGGTAAGCCGTCACCCAACCGCATTCGCCTCAAGACGCGGCGCCAGCGCCTGGGCCTTGTTGCCACCATCGGTGCGGGCCACTTCCAGTGCCGCCTCGGCGCGATTGATCACCTCGGTGACAATGTCCACCGGATCGAACGTGGGTTGCAGCGCGGTTTCGGCGATGCCAATGCTCAAAATCGGCGGACGGTCGGTACCAGGGATTCTCAGGCTGACCAGCACTTTGCGCATCTTGTCCACCACCAGCAGTGCGTTCTTTTCGTTGGTGTCGGAGAGCAGCAGCGCGATGGTCGTCAGGTCATAGCGCACGGCCACGTCATTCTGGCGGATGTGGGTGCAGATGGTCTGTCCGATATGTTGCATCATGCCATCCACCTGCGGCTCGCCAATCTCGCGGCTCAGTGCGGACGCCTTGCCGAAATGCAGCAGCATCACGCTCTGCGGTGTCCGCTGTTGCAGCGAGCGCCGCACTTCGGAAAGCAGCACATCCAGATAAGAAGACCGCTTCAGCAGCCCTGACTTTTCGTCGGTCACGGCCAGGGTCTTCATCAGGCTGCGCATGCGCGCATTGCTTACCGCCAGCACCAGCTGCTCGGCGATGGTCTTCAGCACCATCACTCCGGCGGGCTGCCATTCCCGGGGCGTGCACTGCTCCAGCACCAGAATGCCGCACTGCTCGCCGGCATCCATCAGCGGGACCGCCAGCAGCGATTGAATATTCAGTGCGGTAATGTGCTCCCGCATGGATTCAAGCTGGCCGGACTCGCGCGGACTGGTGATCGCAACCGGCCCACGGGCGGCCTGCTGCTGCATCACCGCGATGAGCTTCACAATGGCCATTACATCCGACTGCGCAATGCCCGGCGCGCAGTACTCGAGGGCCGCCGAAGGAGGCTTGCCCAGCGTACACAGACCCGCCACGCAGCGGCTGGCATTGAAGTGGCGGCCAATCTCATTCACTGCGGTAAAGAGCACGCCCTTCACGCTGGCCTGGCGATGAATGTTGCGGGTAATGTCCGTGACCTTGGTAAAGTCGTCGATTCCGGATTCTGTATGTACCGCGGGAGCAACCGCAGCCGTGGCCGGAATGGGTTCCGGCGGCGCTGCCATAGCCGCGGCGGGTGCGGTGGCTGCCTTGGGGACCATACCCGCGTTCAGGAAGAGCTGGCGCAGCTTGTCGTTCCTGCTCTCTTCTTCGGGAAACAGCCTGCGAACGCGCTCCAGACGGTCCACCGCCTTGGAACGCATGCCGTACTGCAAATAGATTTCGGCCTGAAGAATAATATCTTCAAGAATGGTCGGCTCCACATCCAGCGCCACGCTGGGACCGGCTGCGGGCTCCATGGCGCTACCCGTGCTGGTCTGGAAGCGGTTGGCGATGGTGCTGTAAAGGTTAGGATCGATTTTGCCGCGCAGCATCCCCAGCTTGTGGCCGTGGCCCGGCTCGTAAGGGTCCACCTCCGCCGCCCGGTCGAGCGCCTCGCCGGCTTTGGCATATTTTCCAGCGGCAAAATAAAGCTGAAAAAGCTTGCTAAGGGTCGCGCAATACTCCTGTTCGCGATTGGCGGTGTTGAACAGCTCCACCAGATACTCCAGAAATTCGAGAGACGGCGTTCTCTTCTTCGCCAGCTCTTCCATCTGCGAGATAAAGTCGCGCAGCCTGCCCGCTTTGTTCTCATGCTGCTCCAGTCTGCGGGCCAGGGCCATGGCTTTTCCGGTAAGCCCCTCGTCCAGATACGCGCCGATCAAAGAGCCGATCTCATCAATGCGCTTGGGGTCCTGCTCAAACAGCTGCCAGGCATAAGGCTCGGCGGAAGAGGGCTGCTTGCAGCCGATGAGTGCGCGCACCAGCAGGTCGCGCAGCTCCGGAGTGCTTCGCGGATCGGCCACGGCCGGGGTGAGCACGGCAATGCATTCCGCCAGTGAATTGTTGGCATAAAAATAGCTTGCGTAAAGCAGTGCGGCCTGCAGGTTTTGCCGGTCCAGGTTATAGGCTTTCTCGTATGCCTCAAAGCCGCCGCCGGGGGCTTCGTTGTCCCGTGCGTAGCCCAGCTGCACATAGTAAAGGGCCGCGGTTTGCTTATCACCCACCAGGGCAAATTTCTCCGCCGCACGCTGCAGGTTTGCCGCCGTGGGCGAGATGTCCACAATCTTTTGCGCCGCAATCAGCGCCTGCTTGTCCTTGTCCTGTGCTTCCAGGCCTTTCAGAGCGACCTCATAGGCTTCCAGCGCCTCTTTCCGGTCGCGCTTCTCCACAAACTGGGCATAATGGAAGGTCTGCAACGGGGTGGGCGTGCTCACCTTCGCCAGCTTCTTGTAGGTGACAATGCCTTTTACGCTGTCACTGGCAGTGATTTCACTTTCCAGCAGGCTGCTCAGCAGGGTCACGGCTTCACGCGAGCGGCCCAGCGCCAGACAAAGATCGGCTGCAGTCTCCCTTACGCTGTTGTTGCCCGGGTCTTCATCCAGTATGCCGAGATACTCCTCCAGCGCCGCTTCAGGCTTGCCTTTTTGCAGGCTCTTTTCCGCTTTTTCAAGACGCTTGGAGATATCGGGCATTGGCAGCTACGCTTCCTCGGGTGTTTGCGATCGAAACCGCAAATGAGGCTAAGGTAAGCCCAATTCTATGCGGAAACCCCGTCTGGCTCAATGCTGTGTATAAGGGAGTTACCGAAGACTGGACTGGCAATGTCCGCCCGCAACCACTATAAATGTCCGGATGGACAATCAGGAACACGGACTCAAGCGAGAACTCAACGCCCGGCAAATGGCCATGGTCGCCGTGGGAGGCTCCATTGGCACGGGCCTGCTGCTCGGCTCCGCCTATGCCATACAGGTCGCCGGACCGGCCGTAATTATCGCGTATGTGCTGAGCGCACTCATGTGCTGGACCGTGGCTCTGGCCATGGGCGAGATGTCCAGCCTGCATCCGGCAGCCGGCTCGTTTGGCGTCTATGCCGAACTCTATCTCAATCCCTGGGCAGGCTTCGTGGCCCGCTATGGCTATTGGTTCTCCGTGGTGATTGCCATTGGCTCGGAACTGGTGGCCGCAGGAACGTATATGCGCGCCTGGTTTCCTCGCGTGCCGGTGGTCGCATGGATGGTGATCTTCGGTCTGCTCCTGCTGATGGTGAATTTTTTCCCCGTCAAAGATTACGGGACGTTTGAATACTGGTTCGCCTTCATCAAGGTCATCACCATCTTTTTGTTTATCGTGATTGGTGCGGCGCTGCTGCTCGGTGGGCGCGTCCCTCGGCAATACGTGAGTGACGGAGGCTTCTTTCCGCAGGGCTGGGGAGCGGCCATGCTGGCGGCGTCCTTCGGGCTGTACAGCTTTTTGGGAATCGAGATGGTGGCCATATCTTCGGGTGAAGCGCGCTCCGGGGCCGAGGTATCCCAAGCCACGCGCATCGCTTTTTCCATGCTGGTGTTTCTCTACGTGGGCGCCATGGCCGTGCTGGTCGGTGTGATGCCCTGGCGGCACGCCGGCGGCGCGGAAAGCCCGTTTGTGACCGTCTTCCATGTCGCGGGTATTCCGGCGGCCAGTACCATCATGAATCTTGTCGTGCTCTCGGCCGCGCTCTCCGGAGCCAATGCCACGCTCTACGTGGCTTCGCGCATGTTATTTTCCCTGGCCCGCTCCGGTTATGCCCCGGCCAGACTCGGCGTGCTCAACCAGCATGGCGTGCCTATGTCCGCGCTGCTGGTTTCCATGACCGGTATTGTGGGCGCCATCCTGCTTGAGCTCAAGACGCCGCCCAAAGCCTATCTCTACATCATTAACGCGGCTCTGGTCGGAGGAATGCTTGCCTGGCTCATCTCCCTGGCCGCGCACATCCGTTTCCGCCGGACGATCTCGCCCGAGCAGCTTGCCTCTCTGCCCCTGCGCGCCCCGCTCGGCGCTGCCGGCTCGCTCCTGGGCTTTATTGCGATTCTGGCGGCGATCATCGCCACTGCCTGGGTGCCGCAGGCCTACGTAACGGTGCTGAGCGCAGGGCCGTATCTGCTGATTCTGAGCGCCGGCTACTGGCTGGCCAAAAAGCGTATCCGTTCCACCAAATCACTGACCACTCCGCCCACGCTTTAAGAGCGTTTGCCCTTTCGCGGTTTCGGCTGTGCCGGGGTATCTTCATCGCCGTTTCCGCCGATCTCGTGCAGCCGCATGAAGTTAGTGGAACCGGTCGTGCTTCGCGTTCCGGCTACCACGGCAATCACATCTCCGGTGCGCACCGCCTGTTGCTGCAGCATGGCTTTCTCCGCATGGATGACCATGGCTTCCGTATCTCCGGTGATAGCCCCGCCCACCGGCCTCAGCCCCCACATCAGATTCATGCGGGCGCACACCTCAGGGCGAGAGGCAAATCCAAACACCGTGCATTGCGGACGATATTTGGAAATCAGCCTGGCCGTAGTGCCGGTTTCCGTATAAACCGCGATGGCGCGCATATCGAGGTCCTGCGCGGCGTGGGCCACGGATTCGCAAACCGTCTCTGAAATGGAAAGATGCCGCCCTTCGCGCCGCCGCGGAATCTGGCCCTCCATGTGCGTCTCGGCTTCCAGCACGATCTTCGCCATGATACTCACGGCCTCACGCGGATGCTTGCCCGTGGCCGTCTCGCCCGAGAGCATCACCGCGTCGGTACCGTCAAAGATCGCATTGGCCACGTCACTGGCTTCGGCGCGCGTGGGACGCGGATTCTCAATCATCGATTCCAGCATCTGCGTGGCCGTGATGACCGGCTTGCGCCACTCCGAGGCCCGGCGAATAATGAGCTTTTGGATCACTGGAACTTTTTCCGGCGGCATCTCCACGCCCAGGTCGCCGCGCGCCACCATCACGCCGTCGGAGACTTCCATGATTTCTTCCAGATGTTCAATGGCCTGCGGCTTCTCCAGCTTGGCGATCACCCAGGCGTCCGACCGATGCGCGTGGACCTGCCGCTTCACGGCCCGCACGTCCTCGGCGGTGCGAATAAATGACGCCGCCACCATGTCCACGCCGTGCCTGATCCCAAACTCCAGGTCTTTTTCATCTTTTTCCGTCAGCGAGGGCACGCGGACCGTCGCTCCCGGCAGATTGATTCCCTTGTGCTCGCCCAGCAGGCCGCCGTTGACGATCTCGCATTCCACGTCATCGCCCCGCACCGCGCGCACGCGCAGCTCGATCAATCCGTCGGAGAGCAGAATGCGCGCTCCCGGCTCCACTTCCTGCGCCAGAGTTTTAAAGGTCGTTGATATCACGCTGGACGTGCCCGGAATATCCCGCGACGTAATCACCACGTGCGAACCGCTTTTGAGCGCGACCGGCGCCCGGTACTTCAGCCGCCCGGTGCGGATCTTCGGCCCCTGCAGGTCCTGCAGAATGCATATGCTCCGGCCTTCTTTGTCGGCGATCTTGCGCAGCCGCTCGATCATGCGGGCGTGCTCTTCATGTGTTCCGTGGGAAAAATTCAGGCGCGCCACATCCATGCCGAGCCGCATAAGATCGCGAACAATTGCTTCCGAATTGCTGGCTGGTCCCAGAGTGCAGACGATTTTGGCTCTGCGCGGAGCGATAGTGGTGCAGGTAGTGCATTCCTGGGCCCGGGGTGCGTTCATCGGTCGTGTACCTTTCATGAGTGCAAATGATTTGCTTTGATTTGAGGATAAACCTGGGCGTTGAACTCCGCGCCCAGCAACACAATAATGGAAACAATATACAGCCACACCAGCAGTGCGATAGCGGCGCTCAGCGAGCCGTACACCGCGCTGTAAGTAGCATAGTGGGTAACATACCAGCCAAATAATACCGTGGAGGGAAACCACAGCAGCGTGGCCATCACCGCGCCCGGCAGCACTCGGCGCCACGACTGCGTCTTGGGGATGGCATTGTGGTAAATCAGCGCCATCACCGCGATGCTGGTCAGAATAGCAATCGTCCAGCGGAGCAGCAGCCAGAGCAGCAAAATAACCGGCTTGATCATATGCGCTGCCCGATGCTGCAGCCAGAATTCAATCTGATTGCCGAAAACCACCAGCAGCGTGGCGAAGCCCAGCGGAATCATGGCCATGAACACCAGCGAGATTGCCACGGCATGCTCCGTCCAAAAGCTCCATGTCGCGCGCAGTCCATAGGCTTTGCGGAAGCCCTCCATCCAGGAAACCATCACCCCAGTGGCCGCCATCAGCGTCACCACGGAAGCCGAATACACAATGCGCGTGGCGTGGTGCTGTTTACTCTGCAAAAACGAAAGCGCAACCGAGTTGGCCCCCGGAGGCAGCGCCCAGCCCACCGCCGCCGAAATCTGCCGCATAAAACCGGCCGTGGTGTGTGATGCCTCCAAAAAAGAGGTAAGCACCAGAAACGCGGGAAACAGCGTCAGAATGGAAGAATAAGCCGCTGCCTTGGCGATGGTGAATTGTCCATGCAGAAACGCCCGCCAAAAAGCGCGTCGCAAACGGCCAACAACATGCATGAGAATTTAAGGTTAAAGGCAAGGCGAGAACAACGCAACCCTTACCGGCGATTTTGTCGCCGGTCAAAGCAGAAGAATGCGGATAGCGCAGCCTAAGTCCCAAAATGGTTTTGAACATGCCTTCCTAGCCACGGAAGTTAACGGGAAATGGTCGGCTCCGGATCAGCGTCCATCTGCGTAAATCTGCGGCAAAAGTCCTTGCTTTTGGCGTTTAGCTCTAAAGCCTAAAGTCAGATTTCATTGCAATGCACCTGCTTTTGAACTTTAATGAAGCCGCCGTCCTGCAAACCTGTTTTTCACCATGACGTCACGGCAGGGCAGCAGGAGCATACTCTGGCAGATTCGCTGAAAGCCGGCTCTTCCGCGCCCCTGGCGCTTGCGGCTATGGCGTTCGCGGCGGGAATCTGGCTCGCCGGCCACCTCCAGCGCACTCCCTGGATGTGGGGCGGCGCTGTGTTTCTGCTGGTGCTGTGTGCGCTTGCGGCCATTCTGAAAAGCAGTCTTCGTATTGCCCAGACTGCGGCGCTGCTTGCTCTGGCCGCAGCCGGCTGCTTCACTCGCAGTGATACGCCCGCTCCCCGCTTCACCCTGCCGCCTTCTGAGTTTCTGGCTGGAGACCCGGTCGAGATCACCGGCCATGTCATCAGTGATGGCGCCAATCTCCCCGGCAGCGGTCTGCGTGAACGCTTCGACTTCGTCACCGAAACCATCCAGTCCGGCAGCGTGCGCTTCACCCAGCCGGTAGGAATGCGGGCCACGCTCTACTCCAGCACGCAGGACCCCAGCACTCAGGACCAGGATGACCCCGCCGCTGAATTTCCCCGCCTGGTTTATGGCGAGCGCATCCGCCTCACCGCCCGTCTGCGCCTGCCCCGAAATTTCCGCAATCCCGGCGCGTTTGACTATGAAGGTTATCTCCACAGCCTCGGCATCTCCACTCTCGCCTCCGTCCGCGCCGGTAAAGTCACCAGGCTGCCGGGAAAGTCCGGTACCACGTTGGGCTTTTGGCGCAGCCATATTCGCCGCAGTATTCTCGACCGCATCAACCATCGCGCTTTGTGGAGCGCGCAGGATTCGCCTCTGATTGCCGCCATGGTGATTGGCGAAAACTCGCGGCTGACGCGCCCGGTGCGCGAAGAATTTCAGGAAACCGGGGCTTACCACTTGCTGGTGGTCTCCGGCATGAACGTCGCACTGCTGGCGCTGGCTGTGTTTTGGCTCAGCCGCAGGCTGCATGCGCCCCAGTGGGCGGCCTCTTTGCTTACGATTGCGCTTTGCATCTTTTATGCTTATGTCGCCGGCCTGGGCGCGCCGATTTTTCGCGCCGTGCTCATGCTCTCCGTCTATCTCGCCGGACGCCTGCTCTACCGCGACCGCGCCGCCCTCAACGCCACCGGCTTCGCCGCGCTGGTGGTGCTGGTGGTCTCGCCCGCGGCACTCACTGACGCTGGCTTTCAGCTCACCTTTCTCGCCCTGCTGGCCATCTCAGGCATCAGCCTGCCTCTGCTCGAGCGGACCTCGCAGCCCTGGCGGCGAGCGCTCGAATATATTGACTCTCTGAGCTACGATCTGCAGCTTGCGCCCCGCCAGGCGCAGTTTCGCCTCGATATGCGCATGATCGCGGACCGCCTCGCCCGCTTCGTGGGACGTCCGCTGGCCCGCTTTCTCACCACCACGCTGCCGCGCGCGGCGCTGGCCCTCTATGAGCTGATGGTGGTTTCCGCCATTACGCAGGCGGTCCTCGTGCTGCCCATGCGCCTCTACTTTCATCGCGCCGCCATCGTCGGCCTGCCCGCCAACCTGCTGGTGCTTCCCCTGGCGGGCGTACTGCTCAACTCCGCCGTGGCGGCCATCGCCCTCAGTTACCTCTGGATGCCCCTCGGCCACGCGGCCGCTCTCATCACCACCGCCACTCTGCACTGGACCCTGCGCTGCCTGCAGGCGCTCTCCCATCTGCGCATCTCACAGTGGCGCATTCCCGATCCCAGTGTCACGGTCGTGCTGATCGCCGTGGCCGGAATCGCCCTTGCCGTGCTCACTGCGCGGCGGCGGCGAGTGGTGGCGCTCTCCGGCGTAGCCATTCTCTTCCTAACCGCTGCGCTGGCCGCGTTCTCCCGGCCCGCGCCCAACATCGCGCACGGCAAGCTCGAGATCACCGCCATTGACGTTGGTCAGGGCGATTCCCTGCTCGTAGTCTCGCCCGACGGCCACACCCTACTCATGGACGCCGGCGGCGCCGTCGGCCCCACGCGCGGCGAATTCGATTTCGGTGAAGACGTGGTCTCACCCTATCTCTGGTCGCGCGGCATCGGCCACCTCGACGTCATCGCCCTCACCCACGCCCATCAGGACCACATCGGCGGCATGGCCCGCATGGTCGAAAATTTTCATCCTCAGGAGCTGTGGGTGGGCATCAATCCGCCAACCGAAGAACTCACCCGCGTGTATCGCGCTGCCGATGCCAGCGGCGCGACGGTGCGGCAGCACGTCGCGGGAGAAACCTTCGTATGGGGAGGCGCCGAAATTCGAGTGCTCTCGCCGCCTCCGGACTGGCGTCCCCGGTCGTTACCTACGAATGACGACTCGCTCACCCTGCTCATCTCCTACGGCAACACCCGCGCCTTCTTGGCCGGTGACGTGGAAAAACGAATCGAGCAGTTCATCGCCGGCGAGTCCCCAGCCGCCGACCTATTGAAGGTGGCGCACCACGGCAGTTCCACTTCGAGTACACCGGAATTTCTCGCGGCGGTGCATCCCGAGTATGCCGTCATTTCCGTGGGCTATCACAACACGTATGGCTTTCCGCGAAGCACGGTGCTCGAGCGCCTGCAGCAGGCGCATGTAAAAACGTGGAGAACCGACCAGTTCGGCGCGGTGACGTTTCTGCTGGATGGAAATAAAGTAGAACCTTCGAGCACGTTCCAAAAATAGTTTGTATTGTGCAAACTGGCACATAGTTGACATTTTAGACCGGGCACATAGTTGACACTTTATAGGCTCGGGGTTGAGGGTTGTGGCTGTTGGTGGATGACAGCCGTAGCAGCCGTGGGCAGTGGGAATATGGGAATCTC
>DASSEH010000437.1:0-1999 GCA_035695325.1 Candidatus Angelobacter sp. | reverse complement strand
GCGGGCAGTGCACCCCGTGCCGCGAAGGCAGTCTTTGGATGTCCAAGATCACGACACGGATGCTTGCGGGAGGGGGCAGGGCCCAGGATCCAAGCGTGCTCAAGAGTGTTGCCGACAATATCGCCGGGCGAACGGTTTGCGCCTTTGGCGAAGCTTGCTCGTGGCCAACCCAAAGCTTCCATTCTAAGAGAGCTAGACAAGGGCTCGCAAAAAGGCACTGTAATAAGGAAAACCAAAGATACGAACGTGCAAACGTCCGTCTCGATTGGAGCGGGCCGATTGGTGAGGAGCAAGAGCCTCTGCTATGGGTTCTGTCAAGTAGGCGGTTTGCAGAAGCGATCTTTTTTGATTAGAGGGTGTCTTTGTCGGACATGTTGATGGGCGTTGAGGTTTTCGGTTTTCCGAAACCGAGCGCCGGTGGTCGGACTTCGGATCGTCTTTTTCTTTGGGGAGCGTTTCCTCTTCGTTCTTCCGGGAGAGCATTCATTTTCTCCCTCGGGCAATCTGCTATCCGCCGGCGCTTTCGGAAAATCGCACGCCAGCACTATGACGTATTCGGGTGTCGGAAGAGGAACGAGCACCCTCAATCTACAGAGCGGGCTCTTTAAGGCCCAGAGGCGCTAGCGAGGGTGCGCCGTTCCAAAGCCTGTAACTCACATGAGCAAAGCTTTCTCTTCTAGCTGCATAGAAGCTGTCTTTCCAGCCAGCCAACACTTACTTTCCGCACCAGGCCCAGGTCTTCGACCCGGACGCGACCAGTAGCAATTCGCCAGAGGTCGACGGCCAGACGGCGCGCGAGCGCCACGATGGCTTTCTTGCGGGCGGCGGCGCACGCTTTGGGATCCGCAAGCACTGCGGCCCACCGGCGTACCGCTCGGTAGCGCGGCTGAAAGCGGCTCATCCGCCAGGCCAGCTCGACCATTAAGCGGCGCAACCGCGGATTGCCATGCTTGGTGATCGAACCCAGGCGTCGGCGCTCTGCGCTGCTGCTCTCGCTTGGACAAAGTCCAAAGGAGTTGCCCACCTGCCGGGCATTGCGAAATCGCTGTGGATCGATCAGTTCGCGCGCTAGCAGTTCGTGGGTGAGCTCGCCTTCTCCAAAGAGAAGCTCTTGGAGAGGGGCTCCCGCGCGCAGCTCCGCTTCGATCTCTTCGGCTTGCTCCTCAATGCGCTCGCTCAGTTTCTTCCACCTCTCCACCAGGGCGAGCACCCACCCCGGGGTCGCCTTCTTTATCCCCATCCAGCTCGTCCCCCTCCACCAACGCCCGCTCATCGCTATTCTCTGTTGCAATAATAGACTACGTCCCATGGCCTGCATCCGCCGCCGCTCCCGCCGCAATTGATCGCGCATCCGTCCCTGCCCCCGACGGGCCTCCTCCTCCCGCGAAGGAATCCGCACGATACTTAAGGCCTTGTCATGGCCACCGAGGTATTCGCTCAGCCGCCGACACATCCCCTGCGCGTCGTGTTTGTCATTGACCTGATGCTTGCCTTGTTCATCCCCATTCTGCGCAGCAATCCCAGAGACCTCCACCCCCATCGCTTCCATCTGCCGCGCCGGCTCCTACCCAAAGCATCCCGCCTCCTAGCACACCACCACTCGCTCACCCAGCCGCCGCTGCTTCTCTAGCCAGCCAAAAAATCCCTCCGGACTAAACTTCTGCGTCGGCTGCGGAGCGCTCCGATCGATCTGACGCACCACTCGGTAGCTCCTCAGGTGCATGTCGATCGCGATCTTGATCAGTGACGCCTTCTCTAATACCCTCTCAATGTTAGTTTGTTTATTCATAGACTTGTCGAGTGTGGCGT
The DNA here is from genome assembly GCA_035695325.1 of Candidatus Angelobacter sp. GTDB lineage: Bacteria > Acidobacteriota > Terriglobia > Terriglobales > Acidobacteriaceae > Angelobacter. The sequence continues at coordinate 190 of DASSEH010000437.1, read as the reverse complement.
TCTACTCGCCCACTCGACAACCCATGACATCTACAAACGTCTCCCAAAATTCTTTGGGGCGAGCTAGTCCTTAAGAGAACTTAGCTTAGCAGCTGCCTGAGAACGAATGGCAGGATGCCTCCGTGACGGTAGTAATCGACTTCGATAGGCGTATCGATGCGGAGCCTGACAGGTTGTTCAATAACCGAAC
>DASSEH010000436.1:0-1117 GCA_035695325.1 Candidatus Angelobacter sp. | reverse complement strand
AGGATAATGAGGCAGGCAAGCTGGACAAAGCCAAGGAAATTGTGGGCGTGGTACTCCCAGCGAACGAGGATCCGGCGCTGCCATTGAATCCAGGCGAAGAAGCGCTCGACGAGCCAGCGTCGCATGTAGCGGCTTAACCTTCGCCGATCTTGCGTAGGCGGCTTGCTTCGGTTGCCCCGATGCGGCGCGATCATCTCGATGCCATCCTTTCGCAGCTCCGCATCCAGCGGATCGCTGTCATAGGCGCGATCGCCGATCAAGTTTCCCGGCTTGGCTTCGATCATGTAGAAGTCGAAACATAGCTGCACCAAACGGACTTCGTGATGGTTCGCCGCGTGCGTGCTGACCGAGAGCGGCAATCCATGGCGATCCACAATCGCCATGATTTTCATGCCCTTTCCGCGCTTCGTAGTTCCGATTTCCGACCCGCCGCCCTTGGCCATGACGAACGTTGCGTCGATGAAGCATTCCTCTTCGTTCAGTGCGCCTCTATCGCGAAGCTCGTTGGCAACATCCGTCAGCACGCGACGCAAAACCTCATCGCGGCACCAAGTCTGAAAGCGCCGATGCACAGTTTTGTAGTTCGGGTAGCTCTGCGGCAGCATGTGCCATTGCGCGCCTGTGTTGAGAATCCATAGCACCGCTTCGAGCACACAACGGGTCGGAATCGGTTTGCGCCCAGGACGTCCATCGGCAATTTTTTCCTCCGGAAAATGATCCCGGATGCGCTCCCACTGCTCGTCCCTGAGCCGAATCATTCGACATTGTTATCCGATCGACAGCAGTCGGCAATTTTGAGATAGGTTCTTAATTAGACCTATGGTGACGTCACCGACAGCGGGCCTGGACGGTAGCGGTGCAATGCGTCGGCTTCTCGCGCAGCATTTAGGGGGATTTGACCAGGTATTTGACGCCGATGACATGCAGATTCTAGTCGCCGCATTCGATAAAGCATGGGAGGCCGTTCAAGCCAGTGGTGTGATATACCCGGAGGATAAGGTCGAACTGGTGCGGGCGATACTCGCGAAGCATATTATTGCGGCCGCCAAGGATGGCGAGCGTGACCACGGCCGGCTACGCGACGGCGCTCTACTGGCCTTGGCTCAATCAAATCTAC
>DASSEH010000435.1:0-3419 GCA_035695325.1 Candidatus Angelobacter sp. | reverse complement strand
TGCCACCCTCAGTTCGAGTCCGATACCACTGGGCTAATGCACTGTCCTTCTGAAAGAGCAAAAAACGCCAAGCCAACTGAATCATTCCGCCGCGTACTCGTGCGTTGCCCGCCTTGGCAAGCCCTTTCTCCCGCCGTTTGCTGCCGCTCTCGTCGGGTGCGCCAGTGAGACCAGCATAGCGCGCAACGGCTCGTCGATCCCGCAATTTCCGCGAGAGGACCTCGTGCACCAGCATGTCCGCCGTTTCTATACCAACACCAATAACGCGGGCGATCAGTCGGACCATCGCGTGTGGTCCATCACCGGGCGCCTGCTCCATACGCTCCAGGCGAGCCTCCTCGATCTGGCGGATCTGATCACTGACGAGCCGCCGGCGCTCCATGTCGCGATGCAGCTCAGCTCGCGTGTTGGGCGGTATTGGTTCGCCCTCGGGCGTGCGCAAATCTTCAAGGCGCCCGGCGGCCTTCTTCAGCTTGGGATTGAAGCCGCGGATGCCCAGCCGGATCAACGCTGCTTTCATTCGGTTGACAATCCGAGTTCGCTCTCCGACGAGGCTCTGGCGCTCGCGGTTGGGCCGCTTGGCATCTTCGTCCTTGGTAGTCGGGATCGCCACCATCTTGCAGTGATCTCGCTCGCCGCGCAGCCAGCCGAGAAAGGCGCGCTTGAGCAGCTCGGTGTCGAGACGGTCGGTCTTGGCGCGCCGGTGCTCGCGCGACACGGCTACGCTCGATGCGTGGATAACGTGGGCTTCGATGCCGCGTGCTCCAAGCCAGCGCGCCAGCCAGAAACCGTCCCGGCCGGCTTCAAAGGCGACGGTAATGCGTTCGATCCTGCGTCCTGCTTTCTCCGCCTCCTCACGCCAGCGATTGAGCAGCTTCAGCAATGCGCTCTCGTCGACTGCAAGCTTCTTCAACGGCTGACGCTCGACGCCAGGCACGATGCCGGCAACGAGCCAGCTCGACAAACTCATTTCGATCACCGCGATCAGTGTGCTGTCCTGTTTCAGGACGATACGGGATTGGTTCAGGTCGTTCGGCTTTTGCATTGGGGCCTCCATCGGTCACATCAGCGACGATGGATACAATTTTCCTCGCCGCCGCCCCATAGCATCTCGAAAGTTCGAATGCGGATGCCGACCCTCCGGTCATTTGGGGAAGGCCGCACGTGTGGGGAAGTAATCGACACGCGCACCCACACGATCCGCCGGGGTAGTGGGCACGGCACGTCGGAAAGGTGGTCCGGGTAATTGGGGGAGACCCGTCAAGGGCGAGGGTAGCGGCCTCAACGTCGCGAAAGGCGGCGGCCATGGCGGGAGTCGGATGGGGTCGTATGACCGTTGAAGCCGGGTAATGCTGGCTGAGGAAAGTGAGCAGCCGACAAGGCTGAGAGTCTGACAGGGTGAAAGTCCCTGTACCGTCAATTACCTGTATTCGGACGGTTAGCATATCCGGTGCGTGTGGAGGCAACAAAGCACGATAGGCCCGGACGTAAAATCCCCGGCTGCCCTGCAGCAGTATTCGCAGCGGTAGGAACGATCTGGGGGGAGAGCAAACTTGGAGGCCGGAACATCAAGGAATATCTGCATCCTCGAAACACGGACCTGCGAGAAGTCGTAATTCGTGGGACAAAACACGCGGGAAGCCGACCCATTCTTTCCTTGGGGAAGGCCGATGACATCGTGGAAGAAACAGGTGAGAGCACACGATGTACCGCCGGGGTACGGGATCCAGCATCCAAGGAAAGATTCTCAGAGATAACGTCGGGAAGCTCCCGGGGGCAGCAGGGACTGCGTACAACCTGCCAGGACTCTTCGAACGAGGCTAAATGCCGAAGCAGGAGAGAGCCCAACGGGAGTGGCACATGAGCCCGTAGGAGCGATGACGGAGGGGTAACGCCCTCGGAGGAGATGGCACTCACATCTCCCCAACGGAGGTAGCACCGAAGTTGGGCAAAGGGGCTCAGGACGCTTGGCGGCCTACTTGGCCGTTTGGCGGCCGGCTTGATAAAACCGGCGTGACGCCACGACAGCTCAGGAGGCGAGGCTGAAGGCAAACCAGAATGGCGTGGGTGTACACGGACCAGCGTTTAAACCTTTCCAAACTTGGGAAGGCCTTCGGAAGAAAGCCAAGGTTTCAAACCGGACCCGGGAAATCTGGCCGTCCGGGATTATAGGGGGGCTTCGGGAAACGTAAGCCCTGGTGGGACTGTGAACCCGTCCTGCAATCGAAAGAGCAGGAGCGGAAACCCCTCACCTACAGCGGGGCGCGCCCGATTTCTATCCCAGTGGACCTCAGTTCAAGACTGACGCAACAAGTGGTGAGGGATTTGGAGATTGGGCAACCTATCAACTCCGAAAACTGTTCAGAAACTGCAGATGGCGTTGCACGCGAAAGCGAAGGCAGAAGCCGGCTATCGCTTCTACGCGCTGTACGACAAGATCAGCCGTGATGACATCCTGGTACACGCCTACGCGCAGTGTCGTTCCAACAAGGGCGCACCGGGGGTAGACGGTCAGGACTTCGCGGACATTGAGACGTATGGCGTCGAGCGATGGCTTGGCGAACTGGCGCTTGCGCTCCGGGAGGAGAGCTACCAACCGGACCCCATCAGAAGAGTGTTTATACCGAAGGCCAACGGCAAGCTCAGGCCGCTGGGCATCTCGACCGTGCGGGATCGGGTCTGCATGACAGCAGCGATGCTGGTGCTGGAACCGATCTTCGAGACCGACCTTCCGCCCGAACAGTATGCGTACCGTCCCGGGCGCAATGCCCAACAGGCGGTGGTCAAGGTGGAAGAGCTGCTGTTCCGTGGCCACCCGGAAGTCGTTGACGCCGACCTCGCGGACTACTTCGGAAGCATCCCCCATGCCGAGCTATTACAGTCGGTAGCGCGCCGGATCGTTGATCGTCGCGTGCTGCATCTGATCAAGATGTGGCTGGAATGCCCCGTGGAAGAAACCGATGACCGAGGAAGGAAGACACGCACGACCGAAGCCCGGGACAACCGGCGCGGCATTCCGCAGGGTTCACCCATCTCACCGTTGCTGGCGAATATATACATGCGCCGGTTTGTACTGGGGTGGAAGAAGCTCGGACTGGAGCAACGCCTCGGCAGTCGTATCGTAACCTACGCCGACGATCTCGTGATCCTGTGCAAGAAGGGCAAAGCCGACGAGGCGTTGCAACAACTGCGCATGATCATGAGCAAGCTGAAGCTTACGGTCAACGAGGAGAAGACACGAATCTGCAAGGTCCCGGAAGGAGAGTTCGATTTTCTGGGGTACACGTTCGGACGAATGTATTCTGCGAGAACCGGCCAGGCGCGCCTGGGCTACCGGCCATCGAAGAAGAGCATCAGGCGCATGGTTGAGCAAATCCATGCACTGACGGGCCGAACGGGGACATGGCAAGAGACCACAA
>DASSEH010000434.1:0-133340 GCA_035695325.1 Candidatus Angelobacter sp. | reverse complement strand
GTACATCCCTCCGGTGTTTCACGATCGCTGTTGCTTCCTCAACAGCTCGCGAAACTTAAAATCCGGCGGTCTGGTTTTCCTCCGCCGCATCACGCCCCTTCCGCGGCGTGACGTGGTCTATTTTTGCTCCGGCGCTTACAGGTGGGGTCGGCCCGATGTAAACGCGGTCGGCCGGTTCATAAGGGACCTGCCTCAAGCCCTCAAAGGTCGGGTCAGCCTTGATCCAGCAGAACCGGTCCTGGTCGGGATGAAACAGCCTTGCGATCTCATGAGCATCGGAGCCGTGCAGGCAGGGCTTGGGGCCTCCAAGCCGTTTCACCGTCGCCTGATCTTCCGCGTTACCGAGACCCAGCCAGAACTCGCGTTCTCCGGGGCGGCCGGAAAATAGAATCTGGCTGAACCGCGTGATCTCATCGCGGAGCGCCGCCCACGCCCCGTCGCGCCGGAATGCCGAAACGCCATCGGCACCGGCAGAGACGGCAACGAGTGAATTTTGCTTGAGCCACAGCTCTTTCGTATACCAGTTCCGGAAGGCCGTGAAGTCAACTTTGAACTGCGTCACGCCTGCGCGAAGCGCGGCATTATCGTCTCGAATTTGCGGATCGAATGCCCTGCCTAGAGCCATGAGCTGATCGGGTATGCAGGAGTACTGGCGACGGTTATATTCCCAGTTCAGCCGGGCAAGTGCATTCAGAATCTCCCGCTCGTGCTGCGGATCGTCGGGAGAAATAAGAAGGTGAATATTCACGGCCGTGGCCCGTTCGGTCGGCGGGGCGATGCGGAATTCAATATTCGGGATTAGCAGGTCGACATCGGGCAGCCTGCCTGCTTCCTTGAACGCTTTGAGCCTTGAGTAGCTTGAAAGGCACAGGTAGTCGGTTACACCGATGACGCGTACCTCTTGCTGCGCCTCGATGGCTGCCAGGTACTCTTCCCAGTCGCCAAACTGGTTATTCAGGATAGTGCCGGGAGTATGGACATGGAGGTCCCATCGCCGCCACTCAGATCCCTTGAGAAACATGAATGCAACTCCAGAATCAGGGTTTTACCTTGTAGTGGCCATTGATGTAAAGGCATTATTCCCGAAAACGCACAATTTTGTGGCAAACGACTCAATGCCATTTCCCAGTATGGGAAAGGAATCCGTGAGATTATGCCCTCGTTGGGGGGCGAGCTCTCTAGCGGGCTGTCAGTACCGCGTTAAGACTCAATAAGTTAGTACGAAATGTTCCCCCCAACACGGCGGAGGACAAACTCGTCTGTCGGTCAGGACACATTCCGCCTCGGGAAGCGAAAAACGTGTGAGGCCGCGTACCGACCCTAGTCCCCCGACGATACGCCGTCGGAACGTCTAACTTGACAAGTCTTTACACGCAAAGTTGGCACGCGCATGTCACGATTCTCCTTTTACGAGGGGAATTCATGATCCGTGTATTTTTTGTCGTGCTTAGCGCCTCTTTTCTTCTATTTGTTTCTGCTTGCAGTCAGGACAAAACCGCAAGTGCAGCTGCCCCGCCCACAGCAGATTCTGACATTGTTAGGAAGGTAGAGGCATCTGGTGCCGGGGACGTCTCGGCAGTGTCGCCCCAAGCTCTCGAACAATGGTTCACACACCACACGAATGTCGCCGTTGAAATTGCCCAGGCATGTACGCCTATTCGCAAGAGCGCTAACGCAGCGTGGGGTGATACCCTCGAAGCAAAGGTATGCAACGCTGCTGTTGCGCCAGCGACGTTTGCTCCTATAACTGTTAAAGGCTCAGGAAAGAAATACTAAGCGGTACTATCGTTACATTTGGCCAGGTGCTTTTTCTGATGCTCCCGAATCGGCACCGGTGCTCGGCATCTTTTTGTGCCAGATTTGTGCCAACTTTGTGCTACTTCTTGCTGCTGTGTCGATCCTTCACGAAAACCAGTAAGTTGTTGCAAACAGGTGCGTAACGTAACCGACGGTCATTCCTCTTGTTCCTTGTCACTGATTCCTTTGGGGGCGTTGTCTTCTGACAACGCCCCCCGTTCAGATCTTTCTTGAACGCAGAGAGCCCGACAATTCGGAAATTTCCAAATGAGGGACTCACCAACATCCCAGTCTTGAAATACATTCTCACGCCGATCTCCGAGCAGCGGAACTAGGGGGAGTTCGCTTGGCGGCAGCTTGCCAAGATCGGCGGACATTCGCCGCAAGTTGTTCCTGACGAGCCGTGACCCAGGGAGCATAATGCTTCTCGGTGACCTTTACGCTCTTGTGTGCCAGCAGCATGGAGACTTGCTCTAATGGCAATCCAGCCAGCAGGCACTCAACAGCAAATGTGTCACGAAGCATGTGAGGGTGACATCGCTTTTGCGTACCGTCCTGATGTTCAAGCCCAGCCAGTTCAAATACACGCCGGAAACTGCGCTGCCAGTTGCCCACTGCCGATCTAAGTTTCCCATTTCCAGTCCAAAAGAAGTAACGGGGATTCTCCTTCGGTCCCGCAGGAATGTTGCGAAGCTCCGCAGCGACCTCTGGAGGCAGAGGGACGAACACAGGGTTGCCAGTCTTGGCACGGTAGAGGAAGAGTTCGTCATTGTCGGTGAGCGCCTTTCGCTCAAGGCCGATAGCGTCCCTGATGGCTAGTCCACTCCACCGCATCAGGAGAATGAGGGTACGCAGACGAGTTGCCTGATTGCGCGGTTCTGTATTCCAGGCCTTCGGGTTATAGACATATGTGGCCTGAATGATCTTTTCGAATTCTTCTTTGGTGAAATAGTCTGTGGGTTTCTCGCGGACCCGTATTCTGCCCAGGAGGATAGCGGGATTCGTCTGGATCCAGCCCATCCGCAAACAGTAATAAAAAAAGCCAATGATGCGTTCCTGCTTTTTCTTACGAGCCAGCGGTGCGTCTTTCCAGGTGTCCCGAAACCGCTCCAGATCAGCGACGCCAATCTGGTCAAGATCCTGAATGTGCTCTGAATTGGCCCAGGACAGGGTCTGTTTCTCGAAAATCGTGGTGAGCTTGGAGATTGTCTCTTCGCTCAGGTTTTCTTTTCGCTTGGCAGCCAGAAATTTTGTGACGGCTGCAGCGAGGGTGATCTTGCTTTTTCTTACGTCGGGCCGCTGCGCAGCCTGGATTCCATTTTCGGAAGTTTTGAGCGCAGCTGTTTCATGCTCATGCTCGAGGGTCCGGCGAATCTCCTCGGCCCGATCCCAGCTTCTGGTTTTTGCGCTGCGCAGGGAATACTTGCCATCGTCATTGACATAGAGCCATTTGGGACAGCGGCACCGGCGAAAATTCCGGTCAGATCGCTTGGGGCAAGAGGAGGAGTGGCGGGTGTAGACAGTGACCAGAAATTTGGTGATGGCCATCGCTCACGCCTCCTCTCTGGAGGTTGCCCCCAAGAGGGCGCCTCGGAGTGGCATGAACGTAAGGCCAGTCGAAATTTGGGTCAAATCGGGAAAGGCGCTGTATACAAATTCTATACAATTTGCGCCATCTTCCCGTATCCTGTTGAAAACAAATAGGATAAAATGGTGGAGGCGGCGGGAGTTGAACCCACGTCCGAAAAAGTTACTGGTCAGGAGCCTACATACGTAGTCGCGTTCACGCAACGGGAGTTACCCCGCCACATTCGCGCCTTTTGCTCAGAACGGACAAGAAACAAAAGACGCTAGCCCGTAGATCTCACCGGTGGTCCCCGGACGTAGGGCCACCAGCCAGCCTGCTAAATGACGTCCTGCCACAACCCGCAGACAAAGCCGTGGAGGACGGCTACTTATTTAATTAAGCAGCGTATGCGAACTGATTAGAGTTGGCATGTATTGTTTGTGCACCACTTACGGGGGAATGCGCCCCGGTATGCCTCCTGGCCGCAAGCATTTCCGTCGAAGCCGTGACGCCCCCATGTCGGAAAGGACTTTTAGCCAGTCCTATTGTCAAAGAACTATATCCACCTTAGAGCTAAAAGAAAGCTGAGTCAATTGATTGGATGCTGGATTTGTCGTTTGGATTCAGTGCCAGGCTTTGTTTTCATTGGATTAGGGCATACTATTCATGTTGTTATTGAAGCTGGCATGCACCCGGTTGAACTCGGCTTTCAGAGCGGGATTTGCCGAAGGCAGACGGTCCACCACCTGTTTGGCCCATTCAAAGTACTGGCGACGGCGTTCGAGGTCCCAGCCGGCCGGGGGACTGACGAGAATCGAACGGAGGTTGGAAATTTTGTCCGCAACTTTGAGGGTTTGCGCCCGAGGGGATTTATGGGGCGCATTTTTGACCTGGAGCGCCTTGCGCGTTTCTTTGGGCAGACTCTTGTCGTCGGTGACCTCGGCGACCAGACTGGCGACATCGCTGCCGAAGATGGCTGCGAGTTGTTCGGTGGTGGCGTCCGTGTCTTCCACGGTGTCATGCAGCAGGCAGGCCATGATGAGTTCTACGTCCTGCGGTTCGCTGCTCTCGGCGACCAGACGCGCGACTTCGATCACATGATTGATGTATGGTTCCTGAGCGGCGCCTTTGCGTCTTTGGCCTGCATGTTTCTGCGCGGCAAACTCCGCGGCTGCTAAAATTCGCACTACCGGTGTTGCCGATGGATGCTGGTCAGACATTGAACGCCTCCTCTTATGTTGTCGCTGTAAGAGATGATTGTGGCAGGTCGCGGCGCTTTATTTCAATGGCTGCAATTTCCATCGAGTGAATTTTTGAATCTCACAGGAGCCGAATGAACTCCAATCCCAGGTATGCCAATGGCTGAAACCAAATCAGTGGAGGCTGAATGTATTGCATGGACCAGGCTTCCCGGCGCATCGCCACTCTTTCTCGATTTCCTCTATCAGTTTGACAAGGTCAGCCGTTTCTATGCGTCCGACCCGCGTGGCGTGGAGCAGTTTTCCGCGCACAGCATTCGGCGCGATTATCCGCGGGAGCGCCGCGAGGCCGTGGCGGCGGTGCTGGAGCGCCAGAACCGCGAATTCGGTTCTGGAGTAAAGACGTTCGAGAACCTTCAGCGGCTGCGCGATGGCGCGCCGGTGATTGTTACCGGCCAGCAGGTAGGGCTGTTTGGCGGACCGTTGTTTTCCATCCTCAAGGCGCTCACGGCAGTCCTGCAGGCGGAGCGCGCTGGAGCCGTCCCGGTCTTCTGGATGGCCGCCGAAGACCATGATATTGCCGAGATTCGCTCGGTGGATCTTCCCGCTGGTGACCATGTGCAGAAAATCACAGTCAACCCGGCGCATCAGGAAGGTGCGCAGGCAGGCGTGGTTTTCCTAGATGGCGAAATCACCTCGGCCCTGCAGCAGGTCGAAGCGCTGCTGGGTAGTTCGTCCGCGCTGGATCTGTTGAAAGAGTGTTATCGCCCGGGCGAGACCTTTGCCAGCGCCTTTGCCAAATTTTTTGCGCGGCTCTTTACCGATCATGGCCTTGTCCTGCTCCATCCTGGCGATGCCGAGTTGCACCGCATTGCGCAGCCGGTGTATCGCGAGTCGCTGGTAAAAAATCGCGAGATCAATGAGCGTTTGCAGCGGCGTGCCGAAAAGCTGGAAAGCTCCGGTTATCACGTCCAGGTAAAGGTTACCCCTTCGCACACGCTGTGCTTTTACGTGAATGATGGCGTGCGTGTTCCGGTGCGTCACGGGGCCGAGGGCTTTCTGATCGGCGAGCGCCGGGTGAGTGAGGCGGAGCTGATTGCCGAAGCGGAGCGATGTCCGGAGCGGTTCAGCGCCAACGTCCTGCTGCGTCCGGCGGTGCAGGACTACCTGCTGCCCACGCTCTGCTACATCGGCGGTCCCGCGGAAATCGCCTATTTTGCCCAGGCCTCGGTGGTTTACGAGCAATTGCTCGGCCAGGTCACACCCGTAATTCCCCGAATTTCCGCCACACTGCTGGAGTCTCGCCCGGAAAAGCTGCTGCATCGTTATCAACTCACCTTGCACGATGTTTTTAGCGGTCCGGAAAAACTGCGCGAACTGCTGGCGGAGAAGACCATCCCACAAAGCGTTCTGCGCAGCTTCGATGAAGGTGAAGCTCATCTGGAGCAGGCGCTGCAGGTGATCCGAGGGACGCTCGAAAAACTGGATCCCACGCTGGTGGATGCGGCGGACAATGCCGGCTCCAAGATGCGCCATCAGATACAAAGCCTGCGCGAGAAAGCAGTGCGCGCCGAAGCCCGAAAGAACGCTGAAAGCCAGCGCCACGCCGACGAGCTTTCCACCTTGTTGTATCCCGGCAAGCAGTTGCAGGAGAGAGGAATCGGCGCGGCATACTTTCTGCTGAAGTATGGAGCGCAGGTTTTGCAGACAATTAAAGATGGCGTTCATCTGGATTGCGTGGATCATCAGGTGTTTGGAATTCGGACATAAAGCGGGTATGGCCCGCTTTATGTCGATTGGGAAAGCCGCCTCTCCGGCAGTGTATTCTTGATCCAGAAGCACGCCACGCTATCCCATGCCGAAGCAATCTGAAGCTCTGGTACTTCGCACATATCCCTTTCACGAGGCTGACCTGCTGGTCACGCTGTTCACGCGCGCGGAAGGGAGAGTGAAAGGTGTGGCCAAATCGGCCATAAAATCCCGGCGTCGTTTTGGCGGCGCGCTCGAGCCGCTCACCCATGTGACCGCCCACTGGAACGACAAAGAAGGCCAGGAGCTTGCTCGCCTTGATTCATTCGACATTATTTCTTCACCCCTTACCGACGAAGTCACGTATCCGCGTGTAGTCGCGCTTAGTTATGTCGCCGAGGTGATTGACCAGCTTCTGCCCGACCGCGAGCCCAGTGATGATATCTTTCGCCTGACGCTCTCGGTGGTGAACCAGCTCAAGGCGAATTCGCTCTGGATGCCGCTCACCTACTTTGATCTCTGGATTGTCCGCCTGATCGGCCTGATGCCGGAGCTGAACGAATGCGTGGCCTGCGGAGCCGCACTCAACGGAAGCCGGGCATATTTCCATCCTTTGACCGATGGTCTGTTGTGCGTAAATGACAAACGCCTGGCCAGCAGCGAGATGTCCGCCGAATCGCGCGCTTTGGCCGGCGAGATGTTCCGCGCACCAGTCGAGAACTTTCAAAAACTGCAGTGGCCCCGCCAGCGCGGCGCCGATCTCCGCCGCTTCCTCACCCAGAGCATTGAACGCAACATCGAGAAAAAACTGGTGACCGCAACCATGCTGGAACGGGTGTGAGAGCAGTCAGCATTCAGTCAGAGCAAAAGCTCTGAAACACAGAGGAAAGGAGGACCCAGAGGAAGAATATTTGGGGGCTTAATTTATCTCTCTAAATCCTCTGTTTACTCCTTTCCTCTGTGTTGCAAAGGTTTCTGCAGTGGGTGTCGCGGCTGAATACTGACGACTGAGTGCTGAATGCTGTTCTTCTGTTAAATTAATACATTCGTGACATCCATGCCCGTCGCACCCACATACCAGGAACTGATTCTCACCCTGCAAAAATTCTGGGCTGAGCGCGGCTGTGTTTTGCAGCAGCCGTATGACACTGAGGTTGGCGCCGGCACCATGTCTCCGGAGACATTTCTGCGCGTGCTGGGGCCCAAGCCGTACAAGGTGGCCTACGTGCAGCCGTCGCGTCGTCCGGCGGATGGCCGCTATGGCGACAATCCCAACCGCCTCTACAAGCACATGCAGCTTCAGGTGATCCTGAAGCCGCCGCCGGAAAACGTGCAGGAGCTGTACCTTGAGTCGCTCAAGGCGATTGGCATTGACCTGCGCAAGCACGACCTCAAATTTGAAGAAGACAACTGGGAAGCGCCCACTCTGGCCGCCTGGGGCGTCGGCTGGCAGGTGATGCTCGACGGCTTAGAGATCACGCAGTTCACTTATTTCCAGCAGTGCGGTGGAATCGATCTGGATCCTATCTGCGCCGAACTCACCTACGGTCTGGAGCGCATCGCGGCGTTTCTCCAGGACGTTGACAGCATTTATGACATTGTGTGGGCGCGCGATCCGCAAACCGGCAGGGAAGTGAAATATCGCGAAGTGCGCTATCAGGACGAGTTGCAGCTCTCCGTTTATAACTTTGAAGCCGCAGACGTGGAGAAGACCTGGAAGCATCTTGAGATGTACGAGGCTGAATGCCAGGCGTTGATCACGCAATTCCAGGCAGTGAACACAAAAGCCGTGGATGAAGCCGAGCGCCGGTGCTTTCCCCTGCTGGGCGCATACGAACTTTGCCTGAAATGTTCTCACCTGTTCAATATTCTGGACGCGCGCGGAGCTATTTCCGTAACCGAGCGAGTGGGCGTAATTGCTCGCATTCGCCAGCTGGCGGTTGGCCTGGCCAAAGCCTATGTGGCGCAGCAATCGCCGGTACCGGCTGAGAAATTAAAGAAAGAGGGCGCGGCCTGATGCCTGATTTTCTTTTGGAAATTGGTTGTGAAGAGATTCCCGCGCGCATGCTGGACGCTGCGCGCAGTGAGTTGGTGGAGCGTGTTGCCGCGCTGCTGGTGCGCGAGTCGTTGCTCAAGCCGGAAGCAGGCTGGACTCCCTTTGCTTCCTATTCAACTCCACGCCGCCTGGCGTTTCGCGTGTCTGCCATTCCGGATTCGCAGCCTGATGTCACAGAGCAGATTACGGGGCCATCCTTAAAGGTGGCCTTTAAGGATGGCAAGCCAACGCCCGCAGCGGAAGCCTTCGCCAAAAAAGCCGGCGTGGATGTGGAGAAGCTGGAGAAGATCAGCAATCCCAAAGGTGAGTACCTGGCTGCAACCGTCACGCGCAAAGGCCGGCGTACGGCGGACATTCTGGCCGAGGCGCTGCCCAAAGAGATTGCCGGAATTTACTGGCCAAAAAATATGTACTGGCGCGAAGGCAAGCCGGAGCGCTTTGTGCGTCCCATTCGCTGGCTGGTTGCGATTCTCGATGATCAGGTGGTGCCGCTGGAGTGGGGCGGGCAAAAGGCCGGTGCTGAAACTCGAGGACACAGAATCCTGAGTTCAGGGCCACAGCGAATCACCCGCGCTCAGGATTATGAGGCTGTGCTGGCCAGTGCACACGTTGCCGTAAATTCCAGCGACCGCGAGCACCGCATTCGCAAAGCCCTGGATGCCGCCACCCGCACGCTTCCGGGTGCGCGCTGGCGTGAAGATGCTGAATTATTAGATACAGTTGTCAACCTGACCGAATGGCCGTCAGTGATTGTAGGTACCTTCGAGCCAGAGTTTCTTGTTTTGCCAGAAGAAGTTTTGGTAGCAGTAATGCGTCATCACCAAAAGTATTTTGCTGTGGAAGATGCCTCTGGCAAACTCGCGCCGCATTTTCTGGCAGTGCTGAATACTGATGGCGATCCCGACGGCCTGATTCGCCACGGCAACGAACGTGTATTGAAAGCGCGTTTTCGCGATGCTGCTTTTTTTCGCCACTTTGACCTGCGGGTTCAATTAGTTCCACGTGTGGAATTGCTTAAACAAGTTACATTTCAGAAAGATCTTGGTAGTTATTACGCGAAAACTGAACGCATCGCTACTTTGGTACATAAGCTTACAGAAGCATTTATCACTGCTCAATTACGGATTGACAGCGACAGTGCAGTCGAAGCGGCTCGATTATCCAAAGCGGATCTTACAACTGAATTAGTTAAAGAATTCACTGAACTCCAAGGCATTATTGGCGGAAAATATGCCGAATATGAACTCAGGCGTCAAAAAGTAGCTGATGCCATTTATGATCACTATAAGCCGAAATCTATGGAAGATAGTGTCCCGCGCACCCTGGAAGGCGCTGCGCTCTCTATCGCCGACAAGGCCGATTCCATCGCCGGAATGTTTGCCCTGGGGCTGATTCCTTCCGGATCGAAAGACCCCTTTGCCCTGCGCCGCCAGGCCAATGGCATTGTGAAGACCATTGCCGAGCACAAACTGCCGGTCCGGCTCACGGAACTCATGGACGCTGCGCGCAATGGATACAAGGGCGACGATGCGGAAAAAAAGTTTACTCTGGCTGGTGAAGCCTACACTGAGGCTGTAACAGGGTTCTTCCGCGAGCGCCTGGAGTTTTATCTGCGTGATGTGCTTGGCCTCGCCTATGACGTGGTGAATGCCGCATTAGCCGCCGATGCTGACGATATTGTGGAGGCAGTTGCCCGTGCCCGAGCGGTCTCGGCCGTGCGTCCCTCGCCGGATTTTGAGTCAATCTCCGTGGCCTTCAAACGCATGAAGAATATTCTGCGCCAGGCACGCGAAGCGAATAAATCGCCGGACCCATCGGCGCTGGTACGGCTTGACTGGTGTGAAAACACGGAAGAGAAAAAGCTGGCGGAAACAATTCCTCAGGTGGCCAAAGATGTGGATGCGCTCCGCAGCCAGGGTAAATACGAAGAAGCATTGCTCGAGATTTCTCGCCTGCGTCCGATGATCGACGCCTTCTTTGACAAAGTGATGGTGATGGTGGAAGACGAATCCCTGCGCGCCAATCGTCTGGGCCTGCTGCAAACGCTGGTGAATGAATTTTCCCGGATTGCGGATTTCTCCGAGATCGTGACCGAGGGGCAAAACAAACCCTGAAACACAGAGGAAATGAGTAAACAGAGGTGATTTCAAAATCCTCTGTGTCCTTCTTTCCTCTGTGTTGAGATTTTTTTGACGGCTGTTACTGCACCTTTGCAGTCTCTCAATCAGCTTTTGGGCCAGATTACGTTTGGGTTCCGGTCACAATATCTGCCACTTATGCCGCACTCTCTCCACCGCGCTTCATAGAAACAGGGCGCATCGAGACCCCTGAAACACAGAGGAAATGAGTCAACAGAGGTGACTTCAAAATCCTCGGTGTCCTCATTTCCTCTGTGTTGAGATTTTCTGCTGGCTCCTACTGCACCTTTTGCAGTCTCTCAATCAGCTTTTGGGCCAGATTGCCTTCGGATTCCGACCACAGCACTCTGCCGCTGATGCCGCAGTTTCTCTCCACTGTGCTGGTAAAGCTGACGAGTTTTTGTACATTGGCCTTAACGCGCTGCTCCACGGCGGGCGTGAAATCGACTTCTTCATAGAGAAATGGCGCATCCAGACCTAAATCCACCTGGATGTGTCCGTTCTGCTGATAGGCGTCATCCTCAAACTGAGTGCCAAAGGCCAGGAACCTGACTTTCTGGGAGCTCACCTCCCAGGTCGGATCGAGGTCGCCCTCTTGTACCGGAGTCCAGAGGTCCCACAGCGCTTCCAGTTCGTAGGCGTTATCGTCATGGAGAAACTCCTGTGCCAGGGCCAGGGCCCGGTCAGGGTCCGTGCGGTAGTCAAAGGTTTGCTCAAAAAGCAGCGGCTCGTCCCACGCGACGCTGTGGACTGCCAGATAGCCAATGCCATGGTTTTGAGCGGAGAAAGGGAATTGCTTCAGCACGGAGAGCATACGCGGCAGCATCTCCTGTTCGCCGAAGCTGGGAAACCAGATATTTAGATACAAACGGTCCGACATAAACAGGTTGTTATTGTAATCTTTTCCGCGAACAGCAGCTTACCTGAGGCCGCGAAACTCTTCGAACTCTTGCTTTGTTCACCCCGAGTGCCACAGACATTTACCGAGTGCCAGCGATTGCAGCAAACAAATACTGCGGACAGATCATCCAAAGCTTCTGAAACTGCAAAAATGCCGAACGCCGATCTTACTTCGATTCTCTTTCTGTTGCTGCTTTTGGTGGGGCTGGCCCAGTTGCTGGGCTGGCTCTTCGTCAAGCTGAAACAGCCGAAGGTGGTGGGAGAAATCTTTGCCGGTATCGTTCTGGGTCCAGCTCTGATTGGCCGTTTTTCCTGGGCAGCAGGGTTGATGCAGACTGTCAAACATCAGGAGAGCCTGCTGAATTTCATCTATTGGATGGGACTGCTTTTGCTCATGTTTCTCTCCGGAGCGGAGACGCAGCATCTGTTCCGGCGAGAAGAGCGGCGTGAAGCCAGTTGGCTGATGATTGTGGGAACCGGGATACCGTTCCTCGCCGGGCTGGCGCTGGGGCCGTGGGTGATTCGTCCTGCGCTCGCTGGTCCGAACGGTAACCGTGTTTCTCTCATTATTATTCTCGCGGTTGGGGTTGCGGTAACTTCTGTCCCGGTCGTCTCGAAGATCTTTGCTGATCTAAAGATTCTGCATACCCGCTTTGCCCGGCTCATCCTGAGCGTTGCCGTGATGGAGGATATCGTGCTTTGGCTGGCCCTTGCGCTGGCAACGGCGCTGGCTGACAAAGCCATGCTGGACTTAAGGCAGGTCTCGTATCACCTGATCACAACGATTGTTTTTTTCGCTCTGGGCCTCACAATCGCGCCGAGGATAGTAAAGAAGATCAACAAGTCACGCTTCAACGTGGTTGCCAGGCAATCGCCGGTGGCCTATGCCATGGCGGTGCTGCTTGGATATTGCGTGCTTGCCGGGGCGCTCGGCGTGAGTCTGGTATTTGCAGCGTTCCTTGCCGGCTTCGCCGTGGTACACAGAAAGCGCCGCCTGTTTGCAGACGCGCTCGATGCCATTGGCAAAGTATCGTTTGCATTTTTTATACCGGTATATTTTGCCATTGTAGGACTTAAACTCGATCTGCTTCGCGGAGTGTCGCCGTGGATGATGATCGCCTTCATCCTCGGAAGCTGCGCCATCAAGATTCTCTCCGTTTCAGTAGCGGGCAAGCTGGCGGGGTTCCGCGGCCTTGACCTCATCAACCTGGCCATTACCACCAACGCTCGCGGCGGGCCTGGCATTGTGTTGGCCAGCGTGGCTTTTGATGCCGGTATCATTAGCCCGGCTTTTTTTACGACACTGGTCGTCGCAGCCATTGTGACTTCGCAGGCAGCCGGTGCGTGGCTGGACTACGTTCTTCGGAAGGGCTGGCCATTGCTGAAGGTAGACAAGGACAGCACCCTGCCCGCCGTTACTGTTCAGGAAACTCCTGCTGCCGCCTGACCTGTGCACAGGCAGTGCGGACGGCAGGCAGGCTTCCTGATCACTGCGTCGAGACTACTGGCAGCTCAATAAAACTGGCTTCGCCAGGCGCGTGGTAAATACGCTGTGTGGCCTTGCGGTAATCTTCCGGCTTCGCCCAGAAAATGCTGGGCACAAAGGTTTGCGGATTGCGGTCATAGAGCGGGAACCAGCTTGACTGGATCTGCACCATCACGCGATGACCAGGCAGGAAGACGTGATTGGCCGTAGGCAGATTGAAGCGATAGAGCAGAGGCTTGTCCGCCGCAATGGCTTTCGGCGTTTCCAGGCTTTCGCGATAGCGTCCGCGGAAGATATCAGCCGAGATCATGAGCTGATATCCGCCCATGTTTGGTTGTGAAGCGACCTCGTCCGGGTAGACGTCGATCACCTTCACTACCCAGTCTGAATCCGTGCCGCTGGTGGAGGCCACCAGATTGGCAACGGGCTGTCCACTGATCTTGAGCGGTTCGCTTAAAACGTCGGAGACGAAGACGGCCACATCGGGACGGCCAGAGGCTTCGCGCTGATCATCCACCAGCCACAGCGGCCAGGTCAGTCCTTTATCAATGTCGTAGCCCACAGGCCGTATCGGACGCGAGCGGAAGGGAACAGGCTTGGCGGGATCGGAGACATATTCGTCAAAGGCAGTGTCGGTGTCTTTGGGCGAGGCGAAGCTCAGCTTCAATCCGGCGGAAAGATAGAGCGGCGTAGGCTGCACTTTGCAGCCATTGGCGCAGCCGGCTGGCCATGCGGGAAGCCGCCGCCAGCTGTTGGTTCCGGTCTCAAAGGCTATGACTGGAGCCACATCCGCTTTGGGCGCATCGTCTTTCAGGTAATGGTCGAGAAACGGACGAAGAATTTCACGGCGGAAGTAAAGCCCGGTATCGCTGTTGAACTTCAAAGCGCCGAGTGTGCTGCCGTCACCGATTTCCTGGCCGTGGTGCCACGGCCCTATTACCAGAAAGACTTTATTGTTGTCCGTGTCTTTGGGCTTGATGGCCTTGTAAACGGCGATGGCGCCGTAAATGTCTTCCTGGTCCCAAAGGCTGTCCACCAGCATCACCGGAACTTTGAGCGGTTGCGTGGCAAGAATTTTGTCCACGGCCTGGTCGCGCCAGAAAGCGTCATAACTGGGGTGCTCGAGGACCTTGCGCCAGAAGCCGACCTGCTCTAGGCCGTGATTGCGTCCTAACTCGCCCGCCGACCCCGATTGCATGAACAGGTCGTAATCGTCAAAGCTGCCGGACCACCATTTGGCATCGTTGTGGCGCGTGGCCACCTGCTCCAGAATGTAAGCCATGTTTTGCTGACGGAAAGCGCCATTGTGGAACCAGTCGTCGCCCATCCAGCCATCGACCATGGGATTCATGGGCACGGACACCTTGAGCGCGGGGTGCGGATTGATCAGCGCCATCAACGGCAAAAAGCCGTCATACGAGATGCCGAGAATGCCGACCTTGCCGTTGCACTCGGGAATGTTCTTTACCAGCCAGTCGATGGTGTCATACGTGTCGGTCGAGTGGTCCACGGGCGTGGGGTTCTGCGGCCCGTGCAGAGGACGGTTCATCACGTAGTCGCCTTCGGAGTCATACTTGCCGCGAACGTCCTGCACTACGCGGATGTAGCCGCCTTCCACGATGACCTCGACCGCATTGTCATAACCCTCGAGAATGGGCCCAAGATGGCTGCTCTGGGCGTGGCTGGTCAGCTCGCTGGCATTGTACGGCGTGCGTGTGAGCAGAATAGGTGCGGTCTTCGCCGGCGTTGCGCTTTTGGGGACAAGAATTACGGTGTGCAGCTTGACGCCATCGCGCATGGGGATCATCACTTCACGGCGGGTGTAGTCCCACTTGTCGGTGACGTGATTGAACTGAGCCGGGGTTTCGCTGGGCAAGCCGCGATACTGTGACTGTGCCGGCGCAACCAAAGGCTGAAGAGATAAAACCGTGCCCAGAACCGGCGCGAGAAAGATGAGTGTGCGAACAAGACTGGTCTGCTTCACGGGGGAGGATTATAGCCGTGAAGCAGGGATTGGTGCCAGTCTGTCCGCACACGTTTTGCTCTGCTTAATCCCCCGCCGGATTAAATGCAACACGAGCCACTGGCATGTGTTCCATGGCAGTATCTTCGGTTGGAGTGGTTTGGGCGCGCAGCACATGATCCGGACAGATCGCCTGCAGCACCGGGCTGGTCATGAACGTTGTCACCAGGGCCATGAGGACCATCATGGAAAACAGCGCCGGGGAAATGACTTTGATGTCCAGGCCGATGTTCAATATCACCAGCTCCATGAGGCCGCGGGTGTTCATGAGTGTGCCCAGGCCGGCGGCTTCGCGAACCGGCATCCCTGTCCACCAGGCAGCCAGCATGGAGCCGCCCAGTTTACCCACGGTCGCTATCAGGATGATGATTCCGCAGTACATCCACATCTCTCCGCCTTTGACCAGGCCAACGTTTGTCCGTAGTCCAGTAAAGGCGAAGAACAGAGGCAGCAACAGGGCCACGACGATGGTCTCGAACTTGTCCAGAACGTAACGGACAAATTTCTGTTCCTTGGGCATGATGGCGCCCAGCAGAAAGGAGCCGAACAGAAGATGGATGCCCAACCACTCGGTGAAAAGAGCGGAAACCAGGGCCAGCAGAAGCATTAAGGCAATGGCGTTTTCCGAGAGCCGTCCGGTTTCCTGATAGCGAGTCTCAAAGCGGCGCAGCAGTCGCTGCACGCCATACACCATGACCAGGGCAAAGGCGATCAGGCCGCCGACGGTGAGCCAAATTGAACCGCCGGTGTTCCCCGAACGGATGAGCAGCACGATGTAGGCAAGAATGCACCAGCCAGTCACATCGTCTACGGCGGCGCAGGCGATGGCCACCGTTCCTAAACGGCTTTGCAGCATGTTTCGTTCAGTCAGGATGCGGGCCAGCACCGGGAATGCGGTAATGCTCATGGCCGCACCCATGAACAGGGCGAAGTTGGTGAAGGGTACGCTGCTATCCGACAGGCGGGGATAGAGATAAATTGCCAGGACGGAGGCGAGAACAAAGGGCGCCGTAATGCTGACGTGGCTGGTCAATACCGCGGCATGGCCGTGGCTCTTCAATTCCCGGGGATTGATTCCCAACCCCACAAGGAACATGAAGACCACCACACCGATCTGGCTGAGCGCGCTCAGAAATCCCAGACTAGCGGGCGGGAACAGGTAAGCGGAAAAATGCGGCGCAATGGCGCCCAGCAGTGACGGGCCCAGCATAATGCCGGCAAACATCTCGCCTACGACCCGAGGCTGACGTATTTTCAAAAAAAGGGTCCCCATGAGCCTGCAGACCGCCAGCACCACGGCAATTTGCAGGACCAGCGTAAACATATTTGGCATTAGTGGCCTCCTTTGCCTTTGGCCGGTTCTTCCCGAAGCGCGTGAAACTCAACCGGCGCACATGCCGGACACTCATTTGCCGTCAGCACCCCTGCCATGGAGTGCGGGGGCGCTTTGGAGTCGTTCGCTTTGAGATCCAGGGTGGCTGTCAGGGAGAGCACGCGCCCAGCGTCGCACCCAGCTTCTTTCGTTGCTGCTGCGGCAGGGAACAGGCTTACCCGGATGGTGGTCCCCTCAATGGCACCCGATGCGGGCGATATCGCCGTGCCGGGGAAGTTCAGTGTGAAATTTTTACCCGACTGCGAGATGGTAAAACCGGCATCCTGCGCCGCCAGCAGGGACTTTCCGCAAGGCAGGGCCGCCAGACTGTCCGGGCTGACCTGCATTTTCCAGAGACCGCCAACCGCATTGGGTGCGGTCAGGTCGCGCCCCCTTCGGAGCACTCCTGCGAGTCCTGCCACTGGCAGAACCACCAGCAGCAGATAAGCAAGCACGAACTTTGTGTTTGTTTGTGTCACTTTCTACTCCTTTACGATAGCGGCCCCTGTTGATGACTCATCGGGCCGGCTTAATCAGTCTTTTAATCTTGACTTTAATAAAGGCAGGAGAATGGGCGCTTGCGAGGTGGCCATCCCTGCTCCAGCCCGATATTCATTAGCGCAAATTAATATTTATCGTGAAGAACAAAGTAGCTGGAAGTGAGAGAGGAATCAATCACACGATTGTGCAGTCCACTAATACTTTTGGACGAGAAGAGAGTTTTCTGCCACACGAGGGGGAATGCGTTTAAAAAGAGTGGGCCGAGCGAGGTAGCCATCCCCACCGGCCCATTGAGTAAGTAAATGTCAGTAACGAGAACAAAAATAACCTTAGTAGTAATTAAGGATCAATCACACGAATGGACAGTCAACTAATACCTTTGGACAGGAGGGAGAGTTTTTCCGCCATACGAACAAGATCGGGCAGGGATTCGGCTTTCATCTTCCGCATGACCTGTCCGCGGTGGATTTTTACGGTGGTCTCGCTGGTCCCCAGTGTTCCCGCGATCTGTTTATTGAGCAGGCCCTGGGTCACCAGCGCCATCACCTCGCGTTCGCGGGGCGTTAACTCCTGGTAGCGGCTGTGCAGTTCGGTCACTTCCGCAGCTTGCACCTGCGTCTCCCGGTCGCGCTCCACTGCCCGATGAATTGCGTCCAGAAGTTCCTGGTCGCGAAAGGGCTTGGGCAGGAAGTCCACGGCCCCCGCTTTCATGGCCTGTACCGTCATGGGGATATCGCCATGGGCGGTGATGAAGATGATGGGAATCTCGATGTTAGCGGCCGCCAATTCGCGTTGAAACTCCAGACCGCTGGTTCCCGGCAGGCGCACATCGAGGATCAGGCATCGGGGAACGGTAACCGGCTTTCGCGCCAGGAATTCACGGCCGGAACTGAAGGTTTCCACGCGAATTCCCACCGACTCCAGCAGGTTCTGGATGGCCTCGCGGACGGCAGAGTCGTCATCAACCACGAAAACAACAGGATCGTTAGGGTTCACGATGCTCCTTCAGCGGCTGGCAGGGTAAACTGAAACGCCGCGCCGGTCTCGTTGTTGGCGTTGGCCCATATCCGCCCGCCGTGGGACTCAATGATGGTCCGGCTGATGGACAAACCCATGCCAATCCCCTGGTCTTTGGTCGTGAAGAAAGCCTCGAAAATATGATCGAGCTGCCGCGGATTGAGCCCCACACCGGAGTCGCGAATGCTCACCAGCACCTGGCCCTGGTCCGTTAGGCCGGATTGGACCAGCAGTTCGCGAGGGGCTTGCGTGATTTCTTCCATGGCTTCCATGCCGTTCATGATTAGATTCAGGATGACCTGTTGCAACTGTACCCGATCCCCCAGAACGGACGGAAGCCCCCATTTCAGTTCGCATGTGAGCAGAATACGGTGATTTACCAGCTCCGTTCTCACCAGGGCGAGTACATCCTGAATGACCTCATTGATGGCCAGGGCTGATTTCTGCGGCAAGGCTTTTTTCGACAGGGCGCGGATTTGCCGGATCACCTCGCCAGCCCGGTTCCCCTCCTGAATCATACGATCCACCGATTCGCGTACCCGGTCAAGGTTGGGCGGTTCGGCGGCCAGCCAGCGCAAACCGGCAGAGCCGTTGGTGACAATGGCCGCCAGCGGCTGGTTGACCTCATGGGCGATGGAAGTGGTCAATTCGCTCATGGTCATGATTCGCGTGAGATGGGCCAGATCGGCCTGGGTTTTGCGGACGTCTTCTTCCGCGCGTTTGCGCTCGGCCATTTCCGACTGTAGCTGTTCATTGGTGTGCAGCAGTTCCGCGGTGCGCTCCTGAACCTTAACCTCCAAATGGTCACGCGCTTCGCGCAGCGCTGCTTCCGCTTCCTTGCGCTTTTTGGTAAACCAGCCGCTGAGCAGGGCCGGCAGTACGAACTGCGCCAGATAAGGGATGTCCGCCATGCGGAGAGAAAAAGCGTGCACCGGGGAGAGAAAGAAATAATCCAGCAGAAGAGTGCCAAACACCACGGCAAACAGGCCGGGGCCAGTCCCGCCGAACCATGTACTGATCACGATGGCGGCAAAAAACAACGGGGTGGGGAACAGCGTTGGATACAGGGCCTGCGTGATCAAATGCGCCAGGGTAACGGACAGCAAAGCGAGCCCGTATCTTAAGACAAACGAGCGAATCAAAGTTTTGCGGTTTTTTGACGTTTCCATTCGCCGCTCCTCGGGCGTCTGGCTGAAAATCAGACTCTCCCAAGATTACCAAGTAAAGAGCGAACCGCACCCAATTCATTCTTGCTAATAGTTGATGCCCTCAATACGATGAAACCATTGAATAGCGTCAAGTCCCCTGGTTTAAGCCCATATCTGCATGAGCAAGCCACGCGAGTCTGTTTGCGATTCTGGCGGCAGCGCTAATGCTTGTTTGTTATAAACTCGCCGTGCTGTCCAAAGCATTGCGAATCCGTCAACCACATCTTCTGCAATTCGCCGGTGTTTCTGGACGAGTGATGGAACATCAAGGAAGTGAGCCGTCAGCAGATCGATTCTGTCCTGCTGACCTTTTGGGGAGTGTTTTGAAGCGCTGAGTGCATTTCCCAGATTCATGTGAGCAAAGCTCACCTCGGGGTGTCCCTCTCTCACTCGCGATTGCATTTCGCAACTTAAAAGGGCATCTACTTCCCTGATTTTCGGCACAATTGCCCAGGTCTGTTTGGTGAGTGATTTGCCTTCAATTTCTATTCTGTGTTCTCTCGCTTCCGAATAGTTTGCACAGATTAGGGTATGGCGAAGCGGTGCTGTAAACACACAGCAAGATCGCTTTTTCAGGAAACGCCGGGCCTGTTGGTCTGCCAGGCGTGTGCCGTTATTTGTTAGACCGATAGGAATGTCAACAACAATGAATTGATATCCTCGATTCAGAACTTCAGAAAAGCAGGAGACAATCTCGATTGTAATACCTGAAGCAGCAGACTCTGAAACTATCACCCAGCCTGCTTTACAGCCATCTACCCCAGCAATTGAACGATTTCCGTTATATTCCGCTGGCCCTTTCATGAAGGCCTCCTGACATTCTGAAATATATTTTGTGTGTAGCTGTTTTGGTGAGTCAACAGATGCTTTGTCTGGGTTCAGTTCTTGCAGAGGTCAGATGTGCTGGTTTGTAAAACAAAACGGGGCAGCGCCATTCCTGGACGCCGCCCCTTCTCTTCTCAGCGCATCGCCCTTTACGCGCCTTCTTCGGAGTGCATTACGCGGAAGGTGCTGCCTCCGTTCGACCAGATCAGCACCAGCGCGTCCTGCCCTTTGGGGATGCTTTCCAGTTCGCGGCGGACATCGGCCGGAGATTCAACCTTGTGGCGGTTGACCTCCATGATGATGTCCCCGCGCGCGAGACCGGCATTGTCCGCCGGGCTTCCGGGCTGGACGTTTCCTATGATTGCGCCGTGAATGTCACTCGGCGCCTGGATCTGGTCGCGCACGTCCGGAGTAATATTCATCAGCCCCAGCCCCCAGCGGGCCTTGCCCTGGCTGCCGGCGCTCTCCGCTTCTGCCTGGTTCTTGTGGCTCAGCGACTGCACCGTGACCGGAAGGCTCAGGCTCTTGCCATCGCGCAATACCTCGAGCGTTACCTTGCTGCCAGGCTGCTTGCTGCTGATGGTGGCCTGCAACTCTCCGGCATCGGTGACTTTCTGGTTATCGACGCCGGTGATGACGTCGCCGACTTTGAGGCCAGCTTTGTCTCCCGGAGCTCCGGGTTCTACCTGATTAATCACCGCGCCAGTGGCCTCATCGCGATGGAAGAACTTGGCATTTTCCGGAGTGACGTCAGTGATGCCAACGCCGATGTACGCGTGTTCAACCTTGCCGTCTTTGATCAGAGTGTTCACGATGGGGCGGGCAATCTGCGAGGGGATGGCAAATCCCAGTCCGGAAAAGCCGCCGTTGTTCGAAACCAAAAACGTGTTGATACCGATTACCTCGCCGCGCGCGTCCACCAAAGGACCACCGGAGTTGCCCTGATTGATGGCGGCGTCCGTTTGAATGAACTGCCCTGGTTTGTGCGGATCATCGGTGAACGGATTGGCCCGGTTGAGAGCGCTGACGATGCCGCGAGTCACGGTGAAGCGGAAGGAAAGCGGATTGCCAAAGGCCAGCACCGTCTGTCCAGGATGCAGTGCGGACGACTCGCCCCAGGGAATACTGGGCATGTTCGAGCCTTCCACTTTGAGCACGGCCAAATCGGTAAGGGGATCAGTCCCTACCAGTTTCGCCGACATTACCCGGCGGTCGCTGAACGTCACGCGGATATCGGTTGCGCCCTGCACCACGTGGTTGTTGGTGACAATGTAACCATTTGGCGAGATCACAAAACCGCTGCCGCCCACGTGCTGTACCTGCGGCTGCTGAGGTTGCACAGGCATGTGCTGGCCGAAGAATTGCCCGAAGAAGCGCTGCATGTCTTCGGAAGATTGTTCAGGTTTGAGTTTTGCCGCGACGGTCACATTCACCACTGCGGGCGTGACGTGTGCAGCCAGACTTTCGGTCGCGCGATCGAGCGCGAGAATGGAGTTGACGCTGTCGTCACTCATGGGCGCGGCAGCAGGCGCTGGAGCCGGATTTGGCCCCGCCGCGCTGGCATTGGCTGGTTTCAACAGTTCATAGCTGGCGAAAGACACAATCATGGCCAGGGCCAGCACGGGCGCTGCCAGGCGTTGTGCGATGCGCTTCCAGTAATTTTCGATCTGCGTATTCATTGGTTGATCCTCACTTATTAAACTAATTAATTAGTTTGTATTGCCGAAAAATTTCTTCCGTTTTCTCTCTCATAGTCGTTTAGGTTTGCGGGTTGGTTTTGGGTGCTGGAGTTACGTAACGCACCTGCCAGACCAGTATTTGCAGGCTGGAGGACTGTATTGCCGGGCTGGCTGGATCGGCAGAACGAAACACCAGTTTTTCGTACGAGACAACGTAATGGCCTTGCGCCGCGATGTAGGCGGCGTCCAAAAGCACGGGGTTATTCACAAAATTCGGTTCGGGACGCGCAGCCGCCATCTGAGTTGGTGGCTTGCTCACGTGGCGTGGGCGAACATGAGTGCGAAGCAGTTTGCGCGCAGAGCCAGATGCTGATGTGGTTTTTAGACTTGCCTGTTGCACTTGATATCCAGCTGGTAAAGTCGATGGAACGAATGTGGCTGACTGAGCCGATGTGCCGTGCGTGGCGATTGTCGGCGCTGCTGTCGAGTCATCGGTGAAGCTCACCAGGCGCGGAGTGTGGGCTGCCCAGAAAGTGCAGAGCACAGCCAGTGCCGTTACTAAAGGGATCGCCGGTTTCCAAATACTGGTGGTTGCGGGTCGGTCCGCGCGAAGGATCTGCTCCAGACGCAGCGAGAGCTGGCGCACCCGGCTCACTGCGGCCTGGGCCAGCGCGACCTGCCGCCGGAGGAAGCTTTTTTCCGCAAGGTGGGCCAGGCAGCGGGCGTAGTCGCCAGGGCTTGAGGTTTGCGCAAGCACTGCGTCATCGCAGGCCATCTCGCGGTCAAGCGAGAGTTTGTGCTCAATCCACCACGCCAGAGGATGGAAGAAGAGAACTGCTTTCAGAACTTTCTGTGCTAGGTTGGTCCAGTCATCGCGGCGGCGCAGGTGGGCCAGTTCATGCAGCAGTATGTGCTCGAGTTCCTGTGCGGACACTTGCTTGAGCAGCCATGTGGGAAGCACAATCGCAGGACGGAAGAAACCCAGAGCCGTGGGGACTTCCACCTGCGCGGAGACACAAAGGGACACGGGGCGGGAAAAGTCCGCCAGCAATTTTTGTGATTCCGGGGCCAGCGTGGCCAAAGGTACGTCCACGCAACTGTTGCGCAGACGGCGCAACTGCCAGAGTCCCAAAGCAACGCGCATCAGCCCCAGGCTGGCCAGTGCGGCCCAGCCGCATGTGATCCAAAGCGCAATCGAAGTCGAGATCGTGATGCTGTGTGCTGGTTGCGTGCCAGCCGTACTGCCTGCTGGCCATTGGCTGAACAACGGCAAAAGCGCCATGGCGGCCAACGTGGCCAGCCAGATGGCAAAGCGAGTACCTGAATTGCGTCCAGGAATGAGCCGCAGGAGCAGCCATACCAGCACCGCCATCATGCTGCCTTCCGCCAGTGCATAGACGAGGGTCTCTACTACGGCAGAAGCAAATTCACCGACATGGAGCGCGGACATCATTCTTTCGGCTCCTTCTCTACCAGCTGCCGCATACGCATGAGTTCCTCGGCATCAATGCTTTGGTCTTCAAGAATGTTGAGCAGCAGCAGTTCGTGGGAGTTGCGAAAGAAACGGCTCACCAGATTGCGGATTTCAAAGCGCGTGGCCTCGTTCTTGCCAATCAGCGGCATATAGACGTGAGAGCGGCCGTCTTTTATGTGCTGTACATATCCTTTTCTCTCCAGGATACGAATGGTCGTCAATACCGAGTTGTAAGCCAGAGAGGGCTTGTTGTGCGGCAGTCCCTCGAGTACCTGATGCACGGTGGATGGCCCCTTACCCCAGAGCACCTCCATCAGGCGAAGCTCAGCTTCCGTAAGTGTCGGCGATTTTCTCGGCGGCACGCGTCCTGACCTCTCAGTCTAAAAATTCCTGCTGAAATATTAGACGCAGCAAAACAGAAAAAGCAACTAATTATTTAGTTTAATTCTGGAGCTGCTTTTGGATGCTCTTTAAAATCATGTGGGTTCAGCAAAGATAGACTTTATTTTTTGACCGGAAATTGCTGATCCAGCGAGAGATTCAGCTCCAGAACATTCACGCGCGGTTCGCCGAGGAAACCGAACTGGCGACCCTCAGTGTGTTCGCGGACAAGTTGCTGCAGCTTCGGCAGATCGTCCTGGGAGATCCCACGTGCCCGCGCCACACGCGATACCTGGAAGTCAGCACCCGCTGGCGTAATGTGCGGATCAAGTCCGGAGCCGGAAGCCGTCACCAAGTCCACCGGCACCGCTTTGCCAGGATTGTCCGGCTGAAGAGTGGCTACATCGCCTTTTACGCGGTCCACGAGCTTCTGGTTCGTTGGGCCGTAGTTGCTGCCGCCGGAATTGTCGGCTGCGTATCCGTTGCCCGCCGCCGAAGGACGCGAATGGAAATATGCATCGCCGACAAAAGCCTGGCCGATGATGCGCGAGCCAGCCACGGTACCGTCTTTTCTGGTGATGAGCTGGCCGTTGGCTTTGTCCCGCCAGATTTGCGCAAGGCCGGTGACGACCAGGGGATAGATCACACCCAGCAGGACGGTGGTCACAATCGTCATGAGAACAGCCGTGATGAGATTCTTCTTCATAGATCCATTGCTCCTTAGGCCAGGCCCATCGCGCGCACCAGCACATCAATCAGCTTGATGCCGAGAAACGGTACAACCACGCCTCCGGCGCCATAGAGCAAAAGGTTGCGGCGAAGCAGGGCGTCCGCGTTCATGGCCCGGTACTTGACGCCGCGCAGCGCCAGGGGAATGAGCGCCACAATAATGAGCGCATTAAAAATTACGGCGGAGAGAATCGCCGATTGTGGCGTGGCCAGCCGCATGATGTTCAGCGAGTTCAGCACCGGAAACGTCCCGGCAAACATGGCCGGGATGATGGCAAAATACTTGGCCACATCGTTGGCAATGGAAAACGTAGTCAGCGAGCCGCGGGTCATCAGGAGCTGCTTGCCGATCTCCACAATTTCGATGAGCTTGGTGGGGTTGGAATCGAGGTCCACCATATTGCCTGCTTCTTTTGCCGCCTGGGTGCCGGTGTTCATGGCCACGCCCACATCGGCCTGGGCAAGTGCGGGAGCGTCATTGGTGCCATCACCGGTCATGGCGACGAGTTTGCCTTCCGCCTGCTCTTTGCGGATCAAGTCCATCTTGTCCTTGGGTGTGGCCTGGGCCAGAAAATCATCCACGCCAGCCTCGCGTGCAATGGCGGCGGCGGTGAGGGGATTATCTCCCGTGATCATCACGGTACGAATGCCCATGGCGCGAAGCTGCTGGAAGCGTTCGCGTATGCCGCCTTTGACCACGTCTTTCAAGTGAATTACGCCCAACGCCCGTCCGCGTTCGGCCACTACCAGCGGTGTGCCGCCGGAGCGCGCGACTTCGTCCACACAGAGCTGCAATTCTTTGGGAAACGAGCCTGAGTTGCCCTGCACGTAATTCTGGATAGCGTCGGCAGCGCCTTTGCGAATCTCACGTCCGTCCAGATTCACGCCGGACATCCTGGTTTGTGCGGTAAAGGGCACAAACTCCGCCGGAGTGGTGGAGAAGTCGCGGCCACGCAGGCCGTACTTTTCTTTGGCCAGCACCACAATCGATCTGCCTTCCGGAGTTTCGTCGGGCAGGGAAGAGAGCTGCGCGGCATCGGCCAGTTGATCGTTGCTTATGCCGGGAGCGGCGATGAATTCCGCTGCCTGGCGATTGCCCAGAGTGATGGTGCCGGTTTTGTCGAGCAGCAGTGTGTTGACGTCACCGGCGGCTTCCACGGCGCGTCCGGACATAGCGAGAACATTGTGCTGCACCAAGCGGTCCATGCCGGCAATGCCAATCGCGGAAAGCAGTCCGCCGATGGTGGTGGGAATCAGGCAGACCAGCAGAGAGACCAGAACAAAGATGGTCTGGGGAGAATGCGAGTAGACGGCAAAGGGCTGCAGGGTGACCACGGCCAGAAGAAAGACAACCGTCAGACCGGCCAGCAGAATATTCAGCGCAATTTCGTTCGGCGTCTTCTGCCGCTCCGCGCCTTCCACCAGGGCGATCATGCGATCGAGGAAAGTTTCTCCCGGATTCGAGGTGATCTTTACTTTGATTTGGTCGGAGAGCACGCGCGTTCCGCCGGTTACCGCCGAGCGGTCGCCACCGGATTCGCGGATGACCGGAGCCGATTCGCCGGTAATCGCCGATTCGTCCACCGAGGCCACGCCTTCGACTACGTCGCCATCGCCGGGGATCAGTTCGCCAGCGCAGACAACGCAAATGTCACCGCAGCGAAGCCGGGAGCCGGGGACGGTTTCCACCGTCCCATCTTCCCGCAAGCGGTTGGCGACCGTTTCCGATTTGGCTTTGCGCAGCGTCTCCGCCTGGGCCTTGCCCCGGCCTTCGGCCATGGCTTCGGCAAAATTCGCGAACAGCACGGTGAACCAGAGCCAGAGTGTGATCTGGAGATCAAAACCAAAATCCGCGTGATGCAAATCCCGGAACAGCAGGACGGTGGTGATGACGCTGCCGATTTCCACCACGAACATCACCGGGTTTTTCATCATGGTGCGCGGATTCAGTTTGGCGACGCAATCAATTAGCGCCTTGCGAACGATCTTCGCGTCCCACAATGATCTTTTGCCTTGCTTCGATGCCATAGGCTCCTCTTAAAAAGTTTTGCCCGCATTCATGAGCAGGTGCTCAAGGATGGGGCCCAGGCTCAGCGCCGGAAAGAAGGTCAAAGCCCCCACAATCAAAATCACGCTGACCACCAGCACGGAAAAAAGAGGCGTGGTAACAGGAAAGGTGCCGGGCGACGGAGGAACAATCTTCTTGCGCACCAGATTGCCCGCGATGGCCAGCATGGGCACGATCATCAGAAAACGGCCAATCAGCGTGGCGAAGCCCACCGTGAGGTTGTAATAAAAATTCGCACCCAGTCCGGCAAAGGCGGAGCCATTGTTGCCGGTGGCCGAGGTGAAGGCATAGAGCAGCTCCGATAATCCGTGCGGGCCACTGTTGGTCAGCGTGGAAAGCCCCAGCGGGGACAGAGATGAAATCGCGCTGAAGACCAGAATGGAGAGCGGGAAGATGAGCACATAGAGCATGGCCATTTTCACGTCATAGGCTTCGATCTTCTTGCCCAGATATTCCGGCGTGCGGCCCACCATAAGCCCGGCGATAAAAACAGAAAGCACGATGAACACCAGCATGCCGTACATGCCCGCGCCCACGCCGCCAAAGACGATTTCGCCCAGCATGATGTTGACCAGCGGAACCAGGCCGCCCAGCGGGGTAAAAGAGTCATGCACACCGTTGATGGCTCCGCAGCTGGCGTCGGTGGTGACGGTGGCGAAGAGGGCTGAATTGGCGATGCCGAAGCGGACTTCCTTGCCTTCCATGTTGCCACCGGCCTGCATAGTGGAGGCGTGCTGGTCTATGCCGTGCAGCAGCGGATTGCCTTTGGCTTCCGCCCAGTAAGCCGTGATCACGCCGGCGAAGAACAGAATGGACATAGCGGCTAATACCGCCCATCCATGTTTACGGGAGCCGGTCATGCGTCCGAGCGTGTATGTGAGACCGGCTGGAATCAGGAAGATGGAGACCATCTGCAGGAAGTTGCTGAACGGCGTTGGGTTTTCAAAGGGGTGCGAGCTGTTGGCGTTGAAAAAGCCGCCGCCATTGGTGCCCAGCATCTTGATGGCTTCCTGCGAAGCCACGGGGCCCTGGGCAATCGTCTGCTCGGTGACGGTATCGATCAGCTGTTTGCCGTCATAGCCGAGAACTGGTTTGCCATCCTGGCCAACCTTGGGAACCTGCTGCGGTTCGACCAGTTTTACGGTGGTGTACGGTTTGAAGTTTTGAATGACTCCCTGGGAGATCAGCGCGATGGAGTAAAGCAGACAAAGCGGCAGCAGCACCCAGAGCGTTGCGCGGGTCATATCCACCCAGAAGTTGCCAAGGGTCTCTTTTTCGCGCCGGGCAATGCCGCGAATAAAGGCGATGGCCAGGGCAATGCCTACCGCGGCGGAGGCAAAGTTATGGAAAGCCAGGCCCGCCATCTGTGTGAGATAGCTCATGACCTGCTCACCGGCATAAAACTGCCAGTTGGTGTTGGTGGTGAATGAGGCCGCCGTGTTGAAGGCCAGGTCCGCTGGAACATTGGCAAACCCCTGCGGGTTCACAATGGCAGGGAAGAAGTGCTGCACGCGCTCCATGAGATACAGAGCCAGCATGGAGACGGCGCTGAACAGCAGCATGGCGATGGAGTATTCCGTCCAGCGCATTTCGCGCTCTTCATCCACACCGGTGAACCGGTAGAGCAGCTTTTCCAGAGGACGCAGCACGGGATCGAGAAATGTGCGTTCATGCGAGAAGACCCGGGCCATAAAGATGCCCATGGGTTTGGTAACCGCCAGCACGGCGGCGAAGAACAGCAGAATTTGAAACCAGCCGTTCACTGTCATCAGAATTTCTCCGGACGCAACAGGGCATAGATCAGATAGACCATGAGCAGCGCGCTCACGACCAGCATCACAATATTTTCGGTGTTCATGCGCCTCTCACCTGAGCTTGTCGCACGCATGGGTATATGCGATTGCGACGATAAAAAACAGGATTGTTCCCAAAACCATCCATGCATCCATGGCCAGCACCTCGGCTGAGCTGTCAAAAGGTGTTCTTTGTGCTCGTGGTATCGCTGAAAAGATTACACAGCATGTGGCGTAAAGCTTGTCTAAGAAAGTTATAAAATTTTCATAAAGACTGCTTATCAGCAGCCGCAGGATTTGCTTTCCGCAAACAGTTTGGGCTCTGTGCTGAGGCTTAAGGGCTCGAATGAGCATTTGAAATTAATGTCGTCGCAGCGGGTGAGGTTTCCCTGGGCATCACGAATCAGCCAGTCGCCGGGGTTGGCGTGCAGCAAACCGCCTTCTGTGGTGATGTCCATGGGTTCGCTTATCTGAATGGCGTCTACAAGCATGGGTTTGATTGTTCTATACAGCATAGTTTTTCAATGCCTCCAGGCTTTTATGCTCATGTCTTACATATCGATTAAACAAAAGAGGCCGTAAGGAATGAATAAAGACGATATCAATTGTTCATAAAGGATCGTGTGGCCCAGTTCGTGCGCATTGACTGTGATAAAAAAACAAAAAAGGCCCTGCGTTGTCTCTGCAGGGCCTTTGTGCCTTGACTTATTTACTACGGCTTAGAACTTCACCAACAGGGCAAGATTGAGCCGGTTTTCGCGCTTTCTGAGATCGGGCGTGAAGCCCGCCACCACAGAGCCTGGAGCGCCGGTATTGCCACCAGGAGGAGTTACGCCACCCTCGCCGCCGAAGTAAGGTACGTTGGATGCCCGGTGTCCGTATTCAAAACGGAAGGTCACGAACTGGCTGGGCATGTAATCGAAGGTGGTGGTGGTATCCCACGCTTTAAAGGGATCGCCAGGGTTCGCCGTGAAGTAAGGAGTTCCGGAGAACGCAGTCGCTCCATTGATCGGCGGCAGAAGCACCAAATAACGGCCGGGATTATTGACGGCGCCTCCGCCCAAAGTTACGGCAAAGAGATCTTTGTGGAACCAGAAGCGGTTATAGAGCATAGCGCCTACAAAGCTCTGTTTGGGCCCTGCGGCGGTGTTGCCAAAGCAGCTTACGCCGCTGCCGCTTTCGCAGCCAATATCACCGGTGAGCGAAAAGGCCATTTTATCGAGGAAGTTCGCCGGACGGTCATAATATTTCACCTCGATACTGTCATCACTGTGCCAGCGTGTGCGGTGCGGCGCGCCGATGGTGTCCCGGCCGATTCCGTAACTGTTGGAGATGATGGAGATATTTCCGTTCGGGCGATAGTTCACTTGCATGCCCAGACCGGGGCGTCCGTTGGCCGTGCCATAGGATTGCCATCCGTTGATCAGCCAGCCCTCGAGTTTGAGTTTTTCCGTGGGGAATACCTGGACGCGCATGCCATTGAAGAACCATGGCGTATTGGATGAAACATAAGAGGGCTGATAAGCCCAGTTGTCGAAGTTGTAAAAACTGAAAAGTCCGATGTAGGAGAGGAAGATTCCGGCGTCGACGTTGATGCCATGTAGTGCGTTGATATGGTATCCGCCGTATGCCTCAGAGATGTAGCGGTAGGCGCCACCCAGATCAAACTGGCCGCGTCCGGGAGTTGCGTCATTGCGTGGCTGGGTGCTCGAATAGGTTCCAAGCTGGGTCATGACTCGTCCGCGAACATTGTCCCAGTGGAAATCTCCGCCGATCCCCAGATGCTGCAACTGGAATTCGCCGGTCCTTCCACCTTCACTCGTTCCCACCAGAGTGTGGTCGATGGGATGGTTGTAGTCGTAGATGTAATTTGTGTCCCAGCGGAATTCACCGGTAAATAACTTAGTGTCCAGAGGTGTGTCTTTGGTGCGCGGCGAGCCATTCATCCAGGTAAAGTCGGCAAAGGCAAAGGGGACAGACGGTTCCGGCTTTCCGGACTTTGCCGACTCCTGATTGTTGCTGGCCGGAAGATTTTGAGGATTGGCCGGTGTGCTGATGGTATAGCTCACACTCTGCGCCTGTGGCTGACTGTATGATGTTGCTGATGCCGGGACGGCGCCAGACTGGGCTTTGAGCTGGGCTTCCAATTGCTGAATGCGGGCGCGCATCAGCTCCAGCTCTTTGAGAACTTCGTCATTGGGATTGCCTGCAGGCGTCGTGACTCGGGCAGCCGAGTTGCTTCCCGCAGCGTCATTGTTACCAGCGCCAGTTTCTGTTCTGGAGGCGCGAGCTACTTGTTCGCTCTGCCCCTGCGCCTGCGGCATGGCAGATGGAGCAGTGGCCAGACACAGGAGAATTCCGAGAGTTCCGGCACATCTGGTGCTAATCAACGTAAGTGTTCCTTTTTGATGGCTCATATCGATAAATCAACCCTTCCTTAGGATCGCGCGCGGCGTGGAGCGACTTTATGTTTAGGATCATTGGGAAATGGAATAATCCGGGCTGTGCATAAAGGTCCCGGCGCGTGGTTGAGCCGGACGAGAATGGCGCGGAACGCCTTGCGTCGCAATGACCGCCTAAAGCCCCGCAGACAAAACAGCAGAAACGCGATTGCGACGATCAGTCCGGCAAGTGCATACATCTCCATGCCGATTCCCACGCGCAGAGAATTCTTCGCTTCAGCAGAACAAGCCTATTTGATAAGGACAGGCGTAAAAATAAGCTAAGGAATTTATCAAATGTTTATAAAGAGACAGGGGCAGGGAAACCGGGCAGCGAGGTAAATGCCCGAAGGAAGGTTATTACCTTCTTTCGGGATCGCGGTCGGAGACAATGACAATCTCCATGTCTTTGGCCAAAGTGATGAGTTTCCGAACTGGATCGCGGGAAAGAAGCGGCGACCATTCAACCGGACGCGGGCGGCTGACAAATATCTGCGTGACCTGATTGCTTCGGGCAAAATCGATAAGAGCAGCGGCGGCGTCTTCTCCCTCCAGGACCCGGGTATCGATGTGCAGATTGCGGGCGAAGTTCAGATGTTTCCCAATGGCTTCCTGCTCCGGGTGCACCGCAGAGCCAGGAGGCACCACGGCGACAGCGATGCACTCCGCGCTGACGAAATCGCTTACTCGCCGGGCGCGCCGTGTGACCATGGCCGTCTTGGGATCGGCTGTCAAAAAGACCAGAATCTTCTGCTGCTTTCGCGGCTTGCGGCCTGGTTCCACTTCCTCGGCCCCGCCGGGACCGCCACTTGCCATCCGCGATTCCACTGCATGAGCGGCCTCGCGCAGGGCGAGTTCACGCAGGGCCACCAGAACGGGTTCGCGAAAGAAATCCTGGTGCTCGCTAAGCTTTTGTTCGTCACTGTAAATGACTCCTCGAGCGAGGCGATGCAGCAGGGCCCGGGGAGTGAGGTCGATCATCACCACTTCCTGCGCCCGGCGTACCAGCCAGTCCGGAACTGTCTCCTGAATGGTGATGCCGGTAAGGTGCCTCACCTCGTCATTCAGACTTTCGAGGTTCTGGATATCCATGGTGGCGAGGACGCTGATTCCGGCGTCCAAAAGCACGACTACATCTTCCCAGCGTTTGGTGTGTTCGGAGCCTGGCGCATTCGTGTGCGGAAGCTCGTCGACTACGCAGACCTGGGGACGTCTGGCCAGAATACTGTTGCAGTCCATCTCCGTGAAAGTCTCACCCTGGCCGCGGATGATTTCTGGGGGAATTACTTCCAGGCCTTCTGTTTTGGCAATGGTGTCCGGGCGGCCATAGGTTTCGAGCGCCCCAATGACCGTATCCTGGCTCTGTGCCTTCAGCGCCTGCGCCTCTTCCAGCATTCGGTAAGTCTTACCCACGCCGGGCGCATAGCTCATGTAGATTTTTAATTGTCCACTTTGCGGTGCGGTCATTTGTTTTCCGGAAAGATACGGACGTCCATACCCTGGGATTTCTGGATTAATTTGTCGAGCTTACTGGCCCACATTTTGGACCAGCGCCGGGTGCCGTGGCTGTGACCGACGAAAAGCTGCGTGATTGAATGGGCGCGGGCAAAGTCGATGATTGCGTCCACCGGGTCCTCGCCATCCAAAATTTCAACACGGGCGCCGGCAGAGCGGGCCAATTCGAGCTGCCCGGCCAGTGTGGCCCGGCCACCAGTGGAAATACCAGGCTCATTGACGTAAGCCACGGTCAGTTCACCGTGGAAGCGCTGGGCCACGATCTGTGCGGCTTCAATCATTTCTTTGGCGCTGGAACGCGGAGTAATACAAACTAAAATGCGCTCCTGTGCGCTGAAGTGCTGCCGGATCCCCTGGCACTCCAGATAGGTTATCAGCTGGTGGTCCACAACATCGGCGGCCAGCACGAGGGCCATCTCGCGCAGGCGGGAAAGCTGCTGGCGTTTTTCCAGCCCCGCAGATCCATCCGGGGTGTGGGCCTGCGATTCCAGGGCGGGCGCATCAACCAGCTCGATTTCGTCGGCGCTCCTGATAAATGAAATGGGGACGGTTTGCGTCACCTTTTTGCCGGTGACGGCCTCGACCTGCTCCCGCATCTCGTCAATGTATTGAATGTTTACGGAAGCAATTACCTTGACGCCGGCTTGTACCAGCTCTTTCGCGTCCTGCCAGCGGCTGGCGTTCCGCGAGCCGGGCGGATTGTCATAAGCCAGTCCATCGATGACGCACACATCGGGATGGCGGCGAATCAGCTCTTCCACATTCATGACCGTGGCCTGGCCCACATTTTTGAGCGGCATGACCTCAAGAGTCCGCAGAATGGCGTCGGCATCCGGCGGCAGGTGGGGCTGAATCGCGCCCACTACAACATCCTGGCCGCGTCCATGGCGGCGGCGGGCTTCATCGAGAATGCGGAAAGACTTGCCCACGCCTGATGAATAACCCAGCAGGATCTTCAGGTAGCCTTTGCTCAGGCTTTTGAGGACGGCATCCTGATCAATGATGTAGTCGCGCGAAAGCCGCTTCAGCGCGAGGCTGACAATGTCAGAGTGGTGAATGGTCTCCGTGCCGGGATGCTTCTTCATGTCCAGCCAGAGCTTGTGGACCAGCTGCACTTCCTCACTCTTCATGGTGGGCATGTGCGGCCCAATGTGGTATGTGGCCACGGCCCCGTCTGGATGGACAACGTGGAGCACGAACTGAGATTTGGGTTCCGGTGCGGCTTCCCAGGCCTGCCCTACGCGGAATGCCTGCTCTTCGCCGGTCATCTTGCTGGAAAGTCCGGCAACTACCACCGACGATTCCAGCGAACCAGCCGTCTGCACCAGCGCGGAGAATACGTCACGCGCGGGCACTACCAGCAGTGAGATCTTTTTGCCGTAACTCTCGGCGATGGAGACCGTTTTGGTGAAGAGGGTCTGCTCGTAGTCGCTGAAGATCTGCTCCATGGCCAGACCATATTCAGCACTGTCATATCCGGTGAGACGAGCCTCGACCACCACGATGTCCTGGTCCGCAGTGTCAAAGTGTTCGAGGGTCCATTTCAAATGATTGAGGGTGTTGTAATCGCGGACCGTGACCAGCACGTTTCCGGGCCGCACTTCAATGGCTTCCCGCTCGATCTTCTCCTGCTGCATGAGCTGGAAGTGCTCTTTCATTTGCGCCTGGGCATGGGCAAACTTGCGTTTGTTGATCCGCTCAGAGACGGTGAAAATGATAAAGAAGACGATGGAAAAGACGATGCCCGCTTTGGTGGCTACGGATTTGGTAAAGAGATTGGTGGCCGCCACGCTGAGCAGGGCGATGAAGACGCTGCCCAGACCAATGGGAATTTCAATCTTGCCTATGCGGATATTAGGCGGCACTTTCCAGCCGCGCTCGCCGTGGTACTTGAAGCGAAGCACCAGCATGGCAAGAGCGTTGAAGGTAAAACTCCAGATCACGCCAAAGGCGTAGGCTTCGCCCAGGGCGTACACGTCACCGCGGCTCAGAATAATAGTGAGCACCTGCAGTCCGGTGACCAAATTCACGATGCGGTAGCTGGTGCCGAAACGGCGATGCGGGCGGCGAAACCAGTCGGTGAGCACGCCATCTTCAGAAACGCGGTTCAGTACACCATTGGACCCGATGATAGAGGTATTGATCGCGCCCGAAAGAATCAGGAATCCCACGATTACAACGAAGACACGAAACAGCAGGCGCAGAAGCAGCGGCCCGCTCATGTACATGGCCAGGCCGGAAATCAGATTGTCCTTGTACACGTCCACGCGGACCGAATCCGGAATCAGCATGACGGCCAGCAGGGAAACAAATCCGGTAAAAATAGTGCTGTACAGAGCAATGATGACGGCGGCGCGCTTGAGGTTCTTGAGTTTGGGGCTGGCCAGCTCCCGGTTTACCTGGGCCAGAGACTCTTCGCCGCTCATGGCCAGTACGGAGTGGCCAAAAGCGATCATGATGCCGAACAATCCTAAAGTCTTTGCGAAACTGGTGTCGCGAATAAAGCCCAGCGCTTCGCCACTGAAGTGAAGGTTCGCCGGCGTGGGCAGCGGCGGCAGATGGAAGCCAACGCGGTAGAGCGTCCATGCGGACCAGCCCAGCAGCAGGACCACCATGACAGTGGTGATCTGCATTACGCGCAAAGCTTTGTCGCTGGACTCCTCAATACCGATGATATTTTGCCGCCAGTAATAGATAGTTACGGCGATGGCGAGAATGGCCGCGGTATAGTTCTCGCTAATGTGGGGTGCGCCGTGAAAAAAAGCGGTCGCGGCACGCGGAACCCATCCATGAACGTTGGCCCACGCGAGAACCTCATTCACCAGCCCGGCAATATATTGTCCTGCGGAAACGCCCGAGATGGGGCCGGTGAGGATGTAATCGAACATCAGAGCGGAGACGCTTAGTTTGGCAAACGTGCCGCCCAGCGCTTCTTTCACCACGCGGTACACTCCGCCGCGGGTGAACATGGAGCAGCTCTCGACGTAAACCGCGCGCACGGCAAACGAAAACAACATGACGCCGAGAATGAACCAGGGAGCTGTCTTGCCTACGGCCTGCTCGGCGATGCCGCCGGCATAAAAAGCGGATGAGCCCAGGTCGTTCAGCACAATAGCCGCTGCCCGCCAGTAGGAGATGAAAGTAAGCATCACCGTGCTGGCCACGACCAGGCGTACGCGGTTGCTGGATTCTGCCGGAATTGTATGTGTCTCGGATGCCATGGATCAGATCACTGCAACAGCTCGCGGGGGGAAGACGGCTGTGAGGCAAACTGGAAGTCTAATGTCAGTGTGATCGAGCGTCAATTCACCTGGTCCTTTTCGAGGATAGTGTGAATGTCGTCCACTGCACTGATGATCACCACAAGAAAAGAGCCAGCCATTCCGGCAAAGAAAAGAAACTCCAGTGCGGGGGCGAGCACTCTCATCAGCGTCTCCATCAACATATTTTAATCGCGGGTTGCGGCAATCACCAAATGCGGGATGCAATTTGTGCCGAGTGGCGCTCTGCAGCAGGAATATGATCACTCCTTATTCCGGCTGAAATCTGTAGCCTACCCACGGTTCGGTGAGGATATAACGCGGTGTGTCCTCGGGTTCGATCTTTTTTCTGAGCTGATTGATAAAAACGCGCAGATACTCGGGTTGCTCCACGCTCTGCCCGCCCCAAACGTCATTGAGCAGCGCGCGATGGCGCAGCACCTGTCCCGGATGGCTCGCCATGCAGACCAGAAGATCAAACTCCTTGGGGGTAAGGCGTATCTCTTTGCCTCGGACCGTCACAATCCGCTTTTGGCGGTCTATGAAAAAATCGCCGATGGAGATGATTTCCGGCAGTTCGGCTTCTTTTTCCGGCACGGTGCGCCGCAAGCCCGCGCGAATTCGCGCCAGCAATTCGTTGATGCTGAACGGCTTGGTCACATAATCGTCGGCCCCGGAATCGAGAGCCTCGATTTTGGTATGCTCTTCGCCTTTTACCGAAAGCACGATGATTGGCACCTGCGAGCTTTCCCGCAGCCGGCGGCAGAGTTCCACACCGGTGACGTTGGGCATGGAAAGATCGGTAATCACCAGGTCGGGCGACCATGCGGAAAATACGTCCATGGCGGATTCGCCGTCACTGGCCACGCGCACGTCATAGCCGCGGCTGGAAAGGGAAGTCCTGAGCACGCGGCCAATCTGCGGTTCATCGTCAACGACCAGGATTTTGCGGCGTGGGTTCACAGGATTAATCGGGTGTCTGCGTCACAATGTGCACGTCAATCGGCGGGGCATTGCGCAGAAAGCTCTGGATCTTTCCCAGATAAAGATATTCTTTCCAGCCGCGAAGCGCGGAGCGGCCAAAGACAATTTGCGTGATCCGGTGCTCGCGCACAAACGCGGCAACTGCCTGGGCCACGTCCTTGCCCTGCACTCTTATCACTTTTGCGCCAAGGTTCTCCGCAAAGCG
This sequence comes from Candidatus Angelobacter sp., assembly GCA_035695325.1. Lineage (GTDB taxonomy): Bacteria > Acidobacteriota > Terriglobia > Terriglobales > Acidobacteriaceae > Angelobacter. The sequence continues at coordinate 96,973 of DASSEH010000434.1, read as the reverse complement.
AAGATTGGCGGAAAGATTGCGCTGGCTTTCCGGTGACTGGTCGTCGTCTCTTTCCACGTGGACCACCCAGAACTCGGCATCAATCGCATGGGAAAGCCGGGCGCCACGTGCAATCAACTGCTGCGACGCCGGATTGGCGCTGATGCAAACCGCAATGCGTTCGCTTACGCCCCAGTTCTGGTCGATATTCTTTGCCTTGAGATAAGACTCAAGGCCGCGATCCACTGCCTGGGTCACCTGCCGCAACGCCAGCTCGCGCAGCGCCAGCAGGTTTCCCTTGCGAAAGAAATTTCCCAGCGCTTTATCCGCTCGCTCCAGCGGATAAATATCGCCACGCCGCATTCTGGTCTGCAATGCTTCCGGAGTCAGATCCGCCACCACGATTTCGTCCGCGCGCTGCAGCACCCAGTCAGGGACGGTCTCGCGCACCTGCACGCCAGTCACGCTCTGGATAATTGGCGTCACGCTCTCCAGATGTTGCACGTTCATGGTGGAAAGAACGTCAATGCGCGCCTGCAGCAGTTCGATTACGTCTTCATATCTTTTCTTGTGCCGGCTGCCTTCCACGTTGGTGTGCGCCAGTTCGTCGATCAGCGCTACCTGTGGCTTACGTGCAAGGATGGCGTCAATATCCATTTCCTCAAAGATCGTGCCTTTGTACTCCAGCTTGCGCCGGGGGACGGTTTCAAGCTGAGTCGCCAGCTCCGCAATCCCTTTGCGGCCATGGGTTTCAATCACGCCAATCACCGCGTCTTCCCCTCGGTGGTGGCGGCGAATGGCCTCGCTGAGCATGTTGTAGGTTTTGCCAACTCCGGGCGCGTAGCCCAGAAACAGCTTAAATAATCCGGCTTTCTTTTCCGGTGCGGCTTGCTCCAGCCATTGTTCCGGGCTTTTGGGCATAGTTGAAGATATTGTCATAGAGTAAGCCGGAATTGTCATCTCAGTTAGAATCATGCCCGTGAGAAAAAGCTCTGAAACAGTGGGAAAAAGTCTGAGCACGGTTGCCTTCGTGCTGCTGGTCGCTTTTATCTTCAGGCGGCTGTTCCACGTGAATCCGACCACCGTGGCGCTGACCTATCTGCTGACCGTGCTTACCATCTCGGCGCTCTGGGGGCTTCGCTACGCGGTCTTTATGTCCGTGATGGCGACGCTGGCGTTCAACTTCTTCTTTCTTCCGCCGGTTGGGACCTTCACCGTTGCCGATCCGCAGAACTGGGTTGCGCTGGCGGCTTTTCTGGCCACGGCCGTGATTGCCAGCCATCTTTCCGCACGCATTCGCGACGAAGCCCATAAGGCCGACGAGCGCCGCCAGGAAGTGGAGAGACTGTATTCCTTCAGCCAGCAGCTTCTGACGACGGACAATGTAGTCGAACTGCTGAACGCCATTCCTGGATTTGTGGTCGAGACATTCGGCGTAAAAGCCGCCGCCATTTATCTCAATGCTCGCGACCAGGTCTATCGCTCCAGTCCGGTCTCCGACGGCCTGAGCACGGATGAACTCAAGCAGGCATCGGCGCGCGCCGAACTCATCGTTAATTCCGAACAGCAGAACTCTGAACACCAGCGCTCCATCGTGCCCATTCGCATGGGCGTGCGTCCTATCGGCGTGCTGGCGATCGTTGGCAGCGTTCTTTCCGGCAAAACGCTGGAAGCTCTGGGCGGTCTGATCGCCATCGCCACGGAGCGCGCGGGCGCGGTCGAAAAACTTACCCGCACAGAAGCTGGCCGGGAAAGCGAACGGCTTCGCTCCGCACTGCTCGATTCCGTGACCCATGAATTCCGCACCCCGCTGACATCTATTAAAGTTTCAGTCACCAGCCTGCTGAGCGATAGCCAACTTGACGACGCGCAGCGCCATGAGCTGCTCACCATCATCGACGAAGAAAGCGACCGTCTGAACCGCCTGGTGGGCGAAGCGGTAGAAATGGCCCAGCTCGATGCTCAGGGCGTGAAGCTGGAAATCGAACCATATTCTCTCGGCGATGCCATCCACGCGGCGCTCGAGGAAGCAAAGCAGGTGGTTCAGCAGCATCCGGTGGAGACGCGTCTTCCGGAAAAGCTGCCTCTCGTCAACATGGACCTGTTCATGATCAAAAAAGTGATCAGCCATTTGCTGGAAAATGCGGCCAAGTACTCTGAATCCGGCTCGCCGATTTTCATCAGTGCGGAAGTCACCGGCGGTCGCGTGGTAGTGAGCGTGGCCGATCGCGGAGCGGGTATTGACGATCTGGAACGCTCGATGATCTTCGACAAATTTTACCGCGGCCAGAGCCAGCGCTATCGTGTGCAGGGGACCGGAATGGGGCTCGCCATTGTGAAAGCCATTGTTGAAGCCCATGGCGGAAGAATCAGTGTAACCAGCCAGCTTGGCAGCGGATCGGTGTTTTCTTTTGGACTGCCCATCGCGGCGTAATCGCTATAATTTAATTATTTTTCAAATGTGATGCATTGTAAGCCAAGGTGGGGATGATAAATGAAAGCCAGAAAAACATTTTGGAAGTAAGCAGCTTACCCCTATCAGTCTTACGGCCTGCAATAATCCAATAACACAATGGGATAATACCCAAAACTATCACATTGCCAAGGATCGTACCAAGCATATATGCAATGTTGTTTGGTCCTCTTAGGGATGCGAGAACGATCATGCCGAATCCAAGGCAATAGCATACTTGCGGACGTTTGGTCCTAACGGCGACAACGATAGCGCCAATCAAGATGACAATAATTGACAAAAGTAGTAATTCACCAAAGCCAATTTTTCCGCCAAACATACTTACTCCCCCCTTGCTCCCGTGCATTCGATCTTAGGATCAACAACTGTGTTTTTTAAGCGAGGTGCGACTGTGAGATCGCACCTCGCTCGTTTCTTTTACAGCTTCTTACTATGCCTTGCTTTTCTGTGCTGCGCCGATGCTCATTCCGTAGAATGAACGCCACACGAAGATGATCGAGATCAGGAAGAACAGCGCAGACAACGCGTAGGTGCGCGGTGTTCCTTGCTGGTCTTTCATCAGGCTCACTGCGAGTTCCACCGCCAGCAGGCCGAACAGCGTGGTGAACTTGATGATCGGGTTCAGGGCCACGGAAGAAGTGTCCTTGAACGGATCGCCCACGGTGTCGCCGACCACGGTTGCATCGTGCAGCGGAGTGCCTTTCATCTTGAGTTCAACTTCCACGACTTTCTTGGCGTTGTCCCACGCGCCGCCGGCATTGGCCATGAAGATGGCCTGGTACAAGCCGAAGATGGCGATCGAGAACAGGTAGCCGATAAAGAAGTACGGCTCCACGAACGCAAAGGCCAGCGTGGCGAAGAAGACCGTCAGGAAGATGTTGAACATGCCCTTTTGCGCGTACTTGGTGCAGATCTCCACAACTTTTTTGCTGTCCGCAACCGAGGCCTTGTCCGAACCCTCAAGACGAATGTTCTTCTTGATGAACTCGACCGCGCGATACGCGCCCGTTGTTACGGCCTGCATCGAAGCGCCGGTGAACCAGTAGATCATGGCGCCGCCGGTGATCAGGCCCAGCACAAAGGGGGCGTGAAGCAGTGACAGGCTTTCTTTATGCACCGTGAGGCCATGGGTAAGCGCCATGATGATGGAGAAAATCATGGTGGTAGCGCCGACCACGGCGGTGCCGATCAGCACCGGCTTGGCCGTGGCTTTAAAGGTGTTGCCCGCGCCGTCATTGGCTTCGAGCAGGTGCTTGGCCCGTTCGAAGTTCACGGCGAACTTGTGCTCGTTCTGGATTTCTTTCTCTACGCCCGGGACCTGCTCGATCAGAGAAAGCTCGTAAACCGACTGAGCATTGTCAGTGACTGGACCGTAGGAATCCACCGCAATCGTGACCGGACCCATGCCGAGGAAGCCGAAGGCGACCAGACCAAAGGCAAACACGGCGGGCGCCAGCATGAAGCCCGCGAGTCCCTGCGTACTGAAGTAGTATGCGGCGGACATCAAAGCCACAATGCTGATTCCCAGCCAGTAAGCGGAGAAGTTGCCCGCCACCAGTCCGGAAAGAATGTTGAGCGAAGCGCCGCCTTCTTCTGAAGACGTGACCACTTCCTTCACGTGCCGCGAGTCAACCGAGGTGAAGACCTTTACCAGCTCCGGAATAATGGCCCCCGCCAGGGTTCCGCAGGAAATAATGGTCGAAAGCTTCCACCATAGGGTGTCATTGCCAGGAATTGTGCCATCGCCCAGCGTGGGGATGATCAGTTTGGAGACCAGAAACGTCAGCGCGACCGAAACCACAGACGTGACCCAGACCAGCGAGGTCAGGGGATGCTCAAAGTTCATATCGTCTGAGTTCCGGTATTTTGCCTTGGCCACGGTTTCATTGATGAAGTACGAGACCGCGCTTGAGACCAGCATCATGATGCGCATGACGAAGATCCACACCAGCAACTGTATCTGGGTCCTGGGGTCGGAAAGGCCGGTTATTGGGTTCTTCACGCCCAAAAGAATAAAGGTGATCAGCGCCACGCCGGTCACGCCATAGGTCTCGAAGCCGTCGGCGCTGGGGCCGACCGAATCGCCGGCGTTGTCGCCAGTGCAGTCGGCAATTACGCCAGGGTTACGCGCGTCGTCTTCCTTGATCTTGAAGACGATCTTCATCAGGTCAGAGCCGATGTCGGCGATCTTGGTGAAGATGCCGCCGGCAATACGCAGCGCCGCCGCGCCCAGCGATTCGCCAATCGCGAATCCAATAAAGCACTGTCCGGCATAATCGCCCGGAACAAACAGCAGGATGCAGAGCATGATCAGCAGTTCCACGCTGATCAGCAACATGCCAATGCTCATTCCGGCTTTCAGCGGAATGGCATAGATCGGAAACGGCTTGCCGCGCAGACCGGCAAACGCGGTGCGCGAGTTGGCAAAGGTGTTTACGCGAATGCCAAACCACGCCACGCCGTAGCTGCCTGCAATACCCACCAGGCTGAACAGCAGGATGATCGGGAGCGTCACCGCTCGGGACTGGCCTTCCACGGGAGAAAGCCATCCAAAGTACACGGCGATAATCACCGCGATGAAGGCCCACAGGATCATGATGAACTTGCCCTGAGTGAACAGGTAAGTTTTGCAGGTCTCATAGATCAGCTCAGAGATTTCCCGCATCGACTTGTGCACCGGCATGTTTTTGAGCTGGACGTAAATCACCAGGCCAAACAGCAGTCCCAGAGCGCAGAAAACCAGACCGATCAGCAGCAGCTTGTGCCCGTTGATCGCGTCGTTGAAGAACGATGCCTTCGATAAGTCAGGCAGCTTGAGCGCCGCTTCACCGCTGGCCGCTTCCGGGGCAGGGGCGGGCGTTTGCGCCGCAGCGGACATTTGCGTGGTGTCCGCCGGTTGTTGCGCCATGCCCTGCGGATGAGTTAAAACCAGCAGAGTGAATACAGTCGCCAGCGCCAGGATCCAGCGCGAAGAAATTACATGGCGCATCAGGCCCGAACTGAGCCGGGTGTGCATAGAAAAAGCCTCCAACTTGCAAAATGTGGATTTGAATTAAACTGCCGCCTCAAATTCCAGAAGCGCGCTTCCACATCAAGAACTGATGTTTTGAGGTTTGGCCGCGCCGGAACCGGCTGACCCTGACCGTTTCCTCACGGTCCCAGCAGGCCAGCAAGAACCTGTCTTTATAACAGTTTCGGAAACCCCAGGTCAAACAGTATTAAAGCCATTCATGAAGTCCATCGTGGCGGCAAAATGCCCCAATCATCCATATATAGGTGGCACAGCCCGGGGCCCCATCACCGCGCCGATTTTGCGCGTGATGGGGTGGAAGCGCCCCCGGTTGTGGTGGTTTTGTGCATCCTGAGGAGAGAGTACCGGGCTGCAGCCGTGGGTTCGACTCGTCAATGTGGAGCACAGGCACTCCTGCCTGTGCCGGTTGGTCTTCATTTTCAAGCTGCTTAATCCGCATCCATCCGCGCAAATCCGCGGTAAAGTTTTTTGTTCTGTCAGTATCTCCCCGGTCTGGACCCCTCTGTGAATGGGGTACCCCCCCCTCCCCATTTTTTTACTAACACTACAAGAAACAAAGGGGTTAGCTCCATCCGGCCCTTGGGCCACCGTTGGGCCACCCAAGTCCCACCCAGCCATTCGGCTCTTGGCTTACGGTTTTTGGCTCTTGATTTTTATCCCATGAGTCATAGCCATGAGTCGCCGAAGCTTGAATTAGCCAAGAGCTAAAAGCCAATCTAATGGCCTCTTTTTCAAAAACCTGCGGATGTTACCGCAAATCGTAAAAAAATCAATGGACAAAAAATGTCACTTGGAAACGTGTTTGGATAAATGCGGGGCCGCTTCTCAGTGCTTTGGCTTCATTTCACGGCAGAGGCCAAAGATAATACTGCAACCAGCATGGCGCCAGCGCCGGACGGTGATGACTCCGTCTCGAATTTGAAAAATCTCTGTACCGCCCGTCCATGATAGTATTTTCAAGTTTCGTCCGGAAGATGCTTCCGGCGAGCGCAATAAAAAAAAGCGAGGGAGATTCACTATGACAAAGTCTGTTCGTTTGCTCCTGATGGGAGCTGCACTCACCGGATTTGCCGCAGGCCAGAATGCTTTTGCTCAGCAGAGCATAGGCGACAAGAATGAAACCGCCAAGGCCGATTCCGGCAAAAAAGCCGACAAAAGCAAAGAAGACAGCGACAAGCACGCCTGCAAGGGCCAGAACTCCTGCAAAGGCAAGGGCGGCTGCGGAGCTGACAAAGGCAAGAACGAGTGCAAGGGTAAGGGCGGATGCCGTACAGACGGCCAGCCAATGAAATAGTCAGACCGTTTTATACAAACAGCGGACCAGCGGCAGAAACGCTGGTCCGCCGTTTTTTTGCAGCTCCCGCTAATTCAGGCGATGCAGTGATGATTACAGAATCACTGGAATGCCACTTTTGCTCGCCAGGGAATAAAACAAACGCCTGCAGGGTTAAATCGAGTGACGCCATTCAAGCAGAGCAGCGAGAGGCCCAGCACTCTCGCCCGGCGCTGAATGTGCGGTCTCTTTCAGGTTTTATCGGAAGGGTGTTTTATGAGCTTGCTCAAAAAGTTCTGCATACTGCTCCTGATCGCAGGCGGCATTCATCTTAGAGTGAATGCATCTCCTAAAAAAGCCGGTACAGCCGCGCCTGCGCCGGCCAGCAAATCAGCCGGCAATTCTCTGGAGCAGCTCAGTTCCTCGCTGCAGACCATCACCAAACAGGTGGAGCCTGCCGTCGTCCGTATTTTTAATTCGGCTTATGCCGTGGAAAATGATGCCGAGCACAATGGCGGCGCCGTTGTTTTCCCGCAGAAAAGCTCGGGTTCCGGCATCCTGATCTCTTCCGATGGTTACATTGTTACCAATGCTCATGTGGTTCAGGGATCGCGTCGTCTTCGGGTAAAACTGAATAAAGGCAATCATCTGCTGGATGCCAAATTGGTGGGCATGGACCGGCAGACGGACCTGGCCGTCATCAAAATCGAGCTGACCGAGCTCCCATTTCTCAACTTTGCGGATTCCAGTGAGTTGAATCCGGGGCAAATCGTGCTCGCCTTTGGCAGTCCTCTGGGACTGGAAAATTCCGTGAGCATGGGTGTGATCAGCGCCGTGGACCGCCAGCTCAATGCCGACAATCCGCTGGTCTTTATCCAAACCGATGCCGCCATCAATCCGGGAAACAGCGGTGGGCCACTGGTGGATACAGAGGGAAGGGTGGTCGGCGTCAATACCTCGATTCTGAGCAAATCCGGCGGCAGTGAAGGTGTGGGCTTTGCCATTCCCAGCAATGTGGTGAGTGCGATATGCCGCCAAATCCGCCTGGAACATCATGTTCATCATCATCAGATAGGGATTTTCGTCCGCGCCATCACGCCGGCCTTGGCCCAGTCTCTGAATTTGTCCACGGAGGATGGCGTCCTGATTGAGGATGTCACCCCGCAAAGTCCGGCGGATGTCGCGGGCCTCAAGGTCGGTGACGTGCTGATCTCGGTCCATGCCAAACCCATCTCGAATGTTCGCCAGCTCGCTTTGAATATGTATTCCTATTCACCAGGGGACAAAGCTCAAATTGAAGTGTTGCGGGACAACAAAAAACTTTCGTTTGCCGTACCCGTGGTGGAGAGAGCGGATGATCCGCAGCGGTTTGAGGACCTGGTTACGGAACAGGACAATGCTCTCGCCCGGCTGGGAGTTTTAGGCCTGAGCGTGGACGAAAAAATCTCCGCGCTGTTGCCGCCGCTGCGAATGAATGGCGGAGTTCTCGTGGCGGCCAAAATGGCCCTGAGCGGCCCCCGTTTCGGCGACGAGCTGGCTGCCGGAGACGTGATTCACGCCGTCAACGGCAAAGATATCCGCGACCTGGCCTCTCTCAGGGCCAGTCTGGACACTGTGAGCCGCGACTCTCCGCTGGTGCTGCAAGTGGAAAGATCAGGATCGCTGCAGTTTGTGGTGGTTGAAGGCGATTAAGCTTTCACCACCACGCTTTGCTCAGACAGAAATTGAAAAAGATCGTCCGCAAAATCCTTACTTTTGTTTCTGTTCTTCGTTGCTCCTTCCTCAATATAGCCCGTACCAGCCGCCAGTTTTCTTTCAAAATATTAGACAGATGTGCTCCGTTCGTGTGTCTTATCCATGAGGGCTAATGGATTGTTCTCCGGATTGTTGGAGCGTGAAGAAATAGAGCGGCTTTATCGGGAGCACTCGAGGGTGCTGGTCTTGTTTGCCTGCGCGACCCTTGGGGAGCGTGCTCGGGCCCAGGACATTGTCCAGCAGGTCTTTCTGCGGCTGATGGAACGCCCGGTCAGGCGTCCTGACAATCCTCAGGCCTATCTTTTTACGGCCGTACACAATACGGCCCGGAATGAGATGCGTTCGCTCCGCCGCATGGTGGAGCTCGATGAAACCCAGCCCTGGTTTGAGGAACAGTGCCTTGATGGAGTGGCCGGTGACGTAGTCAGTGAGCAAAGTCTTCGGCGCGCCCTCTGGAGTCTTCCCGAGGAACAGCGCCAGATTACCGTGATGCACATTTGGGGTGAGCTGACGTTTCCGGCGATTGCGGAGGTGCTGGGGATCAACGCAAATACCGCGGCATCACGGTACCGCTACGCCCTTGCAGCGTTGCGGCAACAGATGGCCCCCGGAAGGAGTACACAAAATGCAGATTCCCGATGATGACCGGCAGTTTGAAGCAGAACTGAGGCGCTTTGCACCGCGCGCGGCGGAGCCACTGCCGCCTATACGGATTATACGAGTGCGCTGGCGCGTACCCGTGGCGGTTGCGGCGACAGTGCTGGCAGCAATTGGGACCATCCTGTGGCACATGCACGGGACACCAGGGCCAGGTACGGTGCTGCCTGCAGATGTAAGTGCGGGCGAAGTGACCCTCGGCCGGGCCCAGGCGGCGGTCGCTCAGTCGCCATCGTTTGAAGCAGCAATTGATGGTCTGGAACAGGCATCACGGTCCCGGACAAAACCAAAAACCCATAAAAACCAGAGCGCACTCCAGGCGCTGGGAAGAGAGGAATTATGAAGAAGAGAATCGCGGTTTTTGCAGTGGTGCTGGTAGCTGTTTGTATGCCTGTGTTTTGTGTGGCCCAGCATTCCCGGGAAACCGGCAATAACGCTGCCTTGCAATACTATTCGGCTTTCCTGCAAATGAAGGATGCGGATTTGAGTGATGCCGATGCAAAAGAACTGGGGGAGATCATTGCTGGAACCCGGCCTTATGACGACGTAAAATTTGGCAAGCTGGTGGAAAGCAATGCCCAGGCGGTAGAAACCATGATGGTGGGCGCTGAGTTGCCAGACTGTGACTGGGGCTTCGCACCTCTCGCAAAAAAGTTTGGCGCGGAGACGCCCGTACCCTACTTTGGCAGGTCGCGAGCACTGGGCCGTCTCGACATCCTCTTCGTACTGCGCGCCTGGAGCAAGGGAGACCAGGAGAAAGCGGTCCATGCTCTCTCCAGTGGAATGTTATACGCGAAACATGTTGCGAGCGGAGGCCCTCTGCTTCCGGTACTGATAGGAAAGATGCTGCTGGTTCAGCAGCTCTCCATTACCAACCGGCTGGTGGACTCCGGCAAACTTACGTCCGAGCAAAGGGAAACCCTGCGCACCGCTCTGGCCCAGCTGGATACATTCGGATCCTATTGGCAGGCGGCCATCAACACAGAGATGGGAATTTTGCATGTCTCCCTGGACCATATCCGTTCCGAGCCCGATCAGCGGCAATACTATAAGTCTTCATTTGGCAAAGATGCACCGCCCGACTTCCACATTACGCAGCAGGATTACGCGGACCTCGAGAAAGTTGCGGCCGCATACTCGAGGACTTTGAGTGATGATAATGCGGCGCCCGTCCAAAGCGCTATCAACGCATCTACAAAGACGGTTCAAATCATGATTCCCAATCCGGAAAGGCTGGTTAAATCGAAGCAGGAACTGCAGAAGGCGCTGGAAGAGACAAAAGCCAAAATCCACTAAACCCTGGTGTTCCATCGCGGGCAGGGCATCGGATACTGCATACATCAGGAGGGAATCAGGAGCGATTCTCAAATTGCTGCTGCTTACCCTCCTGTTTCACATGGCCAGCCAATTGCAAACAATGTGATATTTGTCACATCCATGGTGTGATGGTGAGGCATATCATCGGCCTGAGAGAAGACTCATATGGGCCCGTCCTTCAACTTTCCGATTGTTGAAAACTGTCCTAAGTGTCCGTACAGGGAAGACCGGTTGTTTTGTAATCTCTCCGGTAATCTTGCCGAGACCCTGCAGCAGATTAAGGCAACTTCTTTTTACCCGAAAGGGACATTGCTGTTCCTCGAAGGGCAGCCCTCACGCGGAGTTTTTATTCTGTGTACGGGGCGGGCGAAGCTCTCAACCACATCGGCTGAAGGGAAGTCGATCATTCTGCGGATTGCCGAGCCGGGCGAAGTGCTGGGGCTGACTTCGGTGATTGGGGGGACTCTCTGCGAAGCAACGGTTGAAACCATGGAGCCTACGCAGGCAAATTTTATTGCGAAGGCTGATTTCATCCGCTTTATCGGCCAGAATGCCGAGGTGGGCATGAAGGTGGCGCATCAGCTTACCCATAACTGCCAATGCGCTTATGAGGAAATACGCTCTCTTGGTTTATCGAATTCGGTTCCGGAAAAAATAGCCCGGCTCCTGCTGAAGTGGGCGGAAAAGCCTCTGGATACACCACGAAAGAAATCCCGTGAAATCGCTATACGCGTGACGCTCACCCAGGACGAAATAGCGCAGTTTGTGGGCACATCCCGGGAAACGGTTTCGAGGGTGCTTAGCCAGTTCCGCAGGAAAGGCTGGTTGCGCATCCGGGGCGCCACCTGGTTCGTAATGGACAAGCCGGCCCTCGAAAAGCTGCGTAATTAATTTATACTGGCCCCCTCTTTCATCTTACAGATCAGTGTCCATATGCCTTCACCACAGGGGGCCTTTCGTCACATGGAACGGTGATCAGGGTCACATCTTTTATTTTGCCCCTCATCTAAAGTGGCTTTGTGACCGAGAGAATCGAAATGAATGAACTTTCCCAATCGCTTACTGCAGAGTTGTGCGAAGAATTATCGCTCTATGAAGAGCAATCCGTTATTCCGGAGGGCGCCAGGCTGGTCCGGCACGGCGTTGTTCCTGAGGATTTGATTATTATTCGACGGGGCTCGGTGGAAATTTCCGTGCCGGTTGGCCAGAAATCAATGTTGCTGGCCAGGGCCGGAGCAGGGAAAGTTCTGGCGCTGCGTCCGATTTTAACCGGCACATTGACGGAAATTGAGGCCACGACCCTTGAGGAGTGCACCGTCGCGCACATTCCCCGGCAACGCTTTTTGCAGGTGCTGAAAGCGCATCCGGAGATGTACTTTGCCATTTCAAGGGTGCTAAGCGCAGACCTTCATACGGCAGAACGTTTTCTTCGCGAAATACCGCGGGTTGTCAGGCGGGGAAAAATGGTGTGCTAACAGTCTGATTTGTCCCCGGCAATTGCGTTACATTGCAAGTTGTTCGAGTGCCTCGGGTTGAAGCACCGTCAGTGAAGATCCTTTGATGGAAATCAGCTTTTCGCGTTCAAACTGGTTGAAGACACGGGTCACGGTTTCACGCGAAGTGGCCGCCATTCCCGCGATCTCTTCATGAGTCAGCGTCATGGTGAAGCGTCGTGAGTCCTGCCTGGCGGGAAGGCCCGTCTTCTGCCATTCCAGCAGCAGGGTTGCGAGGCGTCCCGCCACGGTGCTGGGGAGGGCCAGCCTGCAAACGTCATTCAGGGCACTTTGATATTCACCCAAAATGCAGTGCGTCGCCTCCATCGCCGCCTCGGGCCAGGCTTTGAGGAACGAAAGAAAATCCCTGGTGGGCACGGCTTTCACCACGCAGGGTTCCATGGCTTCGGCTGTAAGTTCGTGCGTGGTTCCGCTCAGAGCGGCGCTGATTCCGAGCAGATTGCCGGCTTCAGCAATGCGAACAATAAGGGTCTTGCCTTCTCGGGAGGTAATTGTCAGTTTAATGCGGCCACTTAACAGGAAGAATACGCACGTGGACCGCTCACCTTCCGCAAACAATCTGTTACCGCGGGTGTAGCTGATCTGCATTCCCAGCCCGTCCAGATAACAGCGCGCTTCATCTTTCAGATTGCTGAATGGTTCGTTGTTCAGCTTGGCAGATTGCATTGATACTGCTCCTCCAGCAATTTTCATTGCTGTCCCTGGGACTTAGGTAAGCAAGCGTCTTGCCAGACCTGGGGCCCTTGATGAATAAGGGGATTACGTATCTTAAGCACCGCAGGAGTGAGGGATACCACGCAATCGGGTGCGTCATGCAGCGCTGCTTAACGCAGTTACACGTCGTTGTGGCTGCCTGCATTAGGAAAAGTTAATGGCCGCTAAAGTGCAATCTGCATAAACACGGACTGAATAACCGCAGGCAAGATGCCGGCTATTCCTTCTTGTACGAACCTTGTATGAAGGAAGACGGGAAATGGGGCCTGCATATCAACCTATCTTCGTGGTTGTGATTGATGACAATTCTAACGGTCTGGAGTTTCTTTCCGCGGCCCTGACTCAGCCCGGGGTGGAGGTGTTTGCCGCCTCAACGCCGGAAGATGGTCTGGAACTCATTTCTTTGCACAAGCCGCAAATTGTTATAACGGACCTGGTCATGCCGGGCATGAGCGGCCTTGAGGTGCTGCGGCGCGTCAGGCAGATGGACCCAGCCATCGATGTGATTGTGATGAGCGCGGAGGAGTCCGCAGAGGCCCTGCAGCAGGGCGCCACCGATTATCTCAAGAAACCAATTCCACTCTCCGTGCTCCGAGACTGCGTGGCAAGGCTCATGCAAAAGCACATTCCCCGCGGGTGAACGTCTCAGCAAAATCAGCGGACCGCCAGCCACAATCCAGCCGCGATATTGTTACCATGAACATGCATCGATATGACGACACTCCACAATTTTGTCTCCCTGGTCATCATTGATGACAGTCCGCGCAGCCTGGAATTCGTGTCAGAAGCTCTTGCCCGCGATAACGTAAAGATCTATACGGCATCCTCGCCGGAAGCGGGAATCGACCTGATCTATACGCACCGGCCGCAAATTGTGCTGACGGATCTCGTGATGCCTGGCATGAGCGGCCTGGATGTGCTGGCGCGAATCATGGAATTTGATCCAGCCATTGATGTAATCCTCATGACGGCGCATTACACCAGCGAGACGGCCGTTGAGGCCATCCGTAAAGGCGCCGCCGATTACCTGAACAAACCGATTTCCCTGGCCGTGCTCCGGGAACGTGTCGGACGTCTGGTCGACACTGCGTTGCAGAGGCAGCAGATCATAGATGTGGATGATGAACTCCTGCGCGCTGCTCAATTCGAAGGCATGATTGGCCGAAGTCCGCAGATGTGGGAGGTGTTCGCTCGCATCCGCCGCATTGCCCCGCATTATCGGGCGGCCCTCGTCACGGGAGAAACAGGCACGGGAAAAGACCTGGTTGCTCAGGCGCTGCACAGACTTAGCCCGGCCAAAGGCAAATTTGTGGTGCTGAACTGTTCGGCTGTGGTGGAGACACTGTTTGAAAGCGAACTTTTTGGCCACGTGCGCGGAGCTTTCACCGGAGCTGATCGCGACAAGCCTGGTCTGGTGGAACACGCCAATGAGGGCACATTATTCCTGGATGAAATCGGCGATATGCCACTGAGTACCCAGGCCAAGCTGCTGCGTGTGCTGCAAAATCAGGAGGTGCAGCGCATAGGCTCACTCGCGCCGCGCAAGGTTGATGTTCGCATTGTAGGCGCAACGAATAAAGACCTGCGCAAGGCAATTGCCGAGAAGCAGTTTCGCGAGGACTTGTATTACCGTCTTTCGATGGTCGAGGTCCACGTGCCCGCACTGGCTGAACGCAGGGAAGACATTCCTCTGCTGATGCACCATTTCGTGAAAAAATTCGCCCACCTGTATGGCAAACAGGTGAATGCTCTTACCCAGCGGGCGCAGATCGTGCTCGCCCGCCACAACTGGCCCGGCAATGTGCGGGAACTGGAAAATGCAATTGGGCATGGCTGCATGATGGCGATGGGAGAAGCCATTGACGTTACCGACTTGCCGGAGACTCTGAGGCATGCTCCGGCCATGTCGCAGGGTGGCGCCATACCGCATTCTTTTACTGCACCGGAAGAAGCGGCTGCGTCTGACAATTCAGCCATGTCGTCAGCCATTTCGCTTGAGGAACACGAAAGGCATTTGCTGACCACCGCGCTGAATCAAGCGGGGGGCAATCAGTCGGAAGCAGCCAGACACCTGAGAATCGGCCGGGACGCCCTGCGTTACAAGATGAAGAAGTACGGCTTGCTCTAAGTGTCTGTTTGCAGCAGGCGATGCACTTCATTACGAAGCTGTGCCGGACGAACTGGCTTGGCTATATAACCGGTAAATCCCGCGGCCATCGCCTTTTCCCGGTCTTCCTGCATAGCGCTGGCGGTCAGTGCAATCACCGGCAGGTTAGCAAAGCGATGATCGCCGCGGATGGCCCGCAGTACTTCGTAACCGTTGCGGGCGGGAATCTGCAGGTCCAAAAATACCAGGTCGGGCGGGGCTTCTCCCAGCCTCTGAAGCGCTTCCTCGCCATCGCTGGCTTCGATAACGCTGTATCCCTGACGTTCCAGGACGGTCTGCAGCAGTTCGCGGCTGGTCGCCTTGTCTTCGACGATCAGAATTCGCGTCATAAACTCTCCAGACTCTCCGGTGCTTCGAAAGACCTGGACGTGCAAATTCAGTGCTGGCGGTAGATCATGTCGTGATCAGAGGCAGCGTAAAGCTGAACCGGCTGCCTTGCCCTATACGGCTTTCCAGCCAAATGGTCCCGCCATGAAGTTCGACGAGCTTTTTTGTAATCGACAAGCCTAATCCAGTGCCTTCGCGTACTCCCGAAGTCGTGTCGCCTATCTGGTAGAACTTTTCGAAAATAGCTGCGTGCTCTTCCGGGGGAATGCCGATGCCACTGTCCCCCACTGTTACCCTGAGGCAATCGCTCTGGGTGAGCGATTCTACCCATACCGTACCGTTCTTTGGAGTGAATTTTATCGCATTACTGAGCAGATTGTAGAGAATTTCTTTTGTCCTTAGGGCGTCGGCATAAAGCAACCCCTGAAAGGTATTTTTGTTCTCAATATGTATTTTTTTGGCTTCTGCCTGGTTGTGTATGGCTGCCAGCGTTTCATCAAGGCAAGTGGCAAAATCAAATTTTCCCGGCTGAAGCAGAAGTTTTCCCGCCTCGATTTTGCTGATATCGAGGACTTCATTAATGAGTTCCAGAAGGTGCCGTGAATCCTGAAGAATATGCCCCAGAAATCGTTTTTGCCGGGCATTGAGTGGTCCTTCGGTTTCTTCGGCCAGCAGCTCGGAGAACCCGATCACGGTATGCAGGGGCGTGCGCAGTTCGTGGCTCATGCTGGCCAGAAATTCGCTTTTAAGGCGATTGGCCTTTTCCACTTCAAGATTGTGTGCTTCCAGCTGGGCATTCTTGGCCGCCAGTTCCGCCGTGTACTGCTCACCCACCAGGCGGAGCCGCTCTTCGGCATGCCTGCGGTCGCTGATGTCGCGCACGATCGCGATCACCCGCAGACCGTCCGGTGTCCAGTTAGGACTCAGGCTGATCTCCACGGGAAAAAGCGTGCCGTCCCTGCGCAGTGCATTGAGCTCGAGGCCAGTCCCCATGGGGCGGGTCTGTGGCTGATCTGTGTACGAGGTTCTGTGGCGATGATGCCCGCTGCGCATGGCCTCGGGAACCAGACTGTCGACATTCAGCCCAAACATTTCCTGGCGCGCGTAGCCAAACATTTTTTCCGCTGATTCGTTCAGGAGAACAATTCTGCCTGCCGCATCCACTTCGAGAATGGCGTCCGGCGCGGCTTCCAGAAGTTTGCGAAAGCGCTGTTCAACGTCAGTGCCGACGGCAATCGCTTGCTTTGCCGTGCCGGTTTTTATGGCCTTCCTGGCCGGTTTTGGGGCAGCTTTACGCTCAGTCTTTTCCGCCATTGGGTGATTCTAGTCCAGGATGGCAGTGCTTAAAAGATCAGAAAAGGTCCAGCCTGGCCCCGATTGTTCCTTCTTCCGGCAATTCAAAGCGGAAGCCGGCACGGCTGAAAATGTCTTTCATGTTGTAGTTTTCCGCCAGCATTGCGCCTTCCAGATGGGCCACGCCTTCGCGGCGTGCGACCGCGATCAGACATTCAAGCAAATGGCTGCCCAGGCCGCGTTTCTGGTATTGATCAGCCACGAGAAAAGCTACTTCCGCACCGTGGTTGGCGTGATTGCGGATCATGCGGGCGATCCCCGCAATCTGCCGGACGCCGTGCTCGTCCGTGTGTTCCGCAACCAAAGCCAGCTCGCGGTCATAGTCGATGAAGCATTTTGTGATGAGCCGCTCATGCGCGACGCGCGTGTCCAGCCTGAGCGGGGAGAAATAGCGGAAGTAAACGCTTTGCTCGGAAAGCTGATGATGGAATTCAACGACCAGCGGCTCGTCCTCGGGACGAATCGGGCGCAAAGTAAACTGCGTGTTGTCCGCGGCCTGCCAGGAGGAAACATATTGCGTGGGATAGGAGCGAATGGCCGGCCGTGGCAGCTCCGCATCCGCAAGACATGCAGGGTGCAGGACCACGCGCGCATCGAGCGCCAGTAACACATCGGGGCCGGCGAGCAGGGGATTAATTTCAATATCGGCGATGCGTGGATTTTCCACCACCAGCTGGCTGAAGCGGACCAGCAGTTCTTCCAGCTTGCCCAGGTCAACCGGCTTGTTGCCGCGTGTGCCTTTCAGGGCCGAAAAAATACGCGTACCTTCCATAAGGCGGCGTGCCAGCGTGGTCGTGAGCGGCGGCAGGGCGTGAGCGCGGTCGCGCAGAATCTCAACCAGTTGACCGCCCAGTCCGAAAACCAGCACCGGCCCGAACTGAGGATCGGTGGAGCTGCCCAGAATCAATTCATAACCAGCCTCTCGCACCATGGGTTGAACGGTCACGCCCTGAAAGGCGTTTTCTTCCGCGAAGGCCATCTCGATTTCGCAATAGGCGGAGCGCACCGCTGCTTCATTTTTGAGGTTGAGCTTGACTCCACCTTTGTCGGATTTGTGCGTCACCGTTTCGGAATGCAGTTTCAGCACTACGGGAAATCCGATGGAGCACGCATGGCCGACGGCTTCGTCAGCACTATGCGCGATTCTGGTATCGGTGACCGGCAGACCATACGCGGCCAGTAGTTGTTTGGATTCACACTCGGTAAGCAGCGTGCGATTTTTCGCCTGAGCGTGCGAAATGACTTCTTCTACTTTTTTCGGGCCATTTTGCGCAACCGTTTCCGTGAAGACCGGTGTTTCATAGAGCGCCTGAAGATTCAGGCTGTAACGCCACATATAGGCGAAGCTGCGTGCGGCAGCATCCGGATATTCAAAGGTTGGTATGTGCGCTTCGTTCAGAACATTGGACGCAAGCTGCATGCGGCTGCCGCCCATCCAGCTGGCCAGCAAAGGTTTGTTGATGGTTTTGGCGGCAGTGCTGAGCATGCCGGCCGATTTTTCCGGTTCGGTCATGCCCTGGGGCGCAAGGATGGAGAGCACCGCATCACAGTTGGGGTCGTTCGCCGTGATTTCCAGCGCCCTAATGTAGTTTTCCGGACTGCAATCCCCCAGGGTATCCACGGGATTTGCATGACTCCAGGCTGCAGGAAGAATTTTGTTGAGGGCCTCCGTGGTGTCAGGCGAGAGCTGAGCCAGCTCTCCGCCGTTTTCGAGGAGCGCATCCGTTGCCAGAACACCGGCGCCTCCGGCATTGGTGACCACGGCCAGACGTGGGCCTTGGGGACGCGGCTGTTTGCCCAGTACCTCAGCCATATCAAACAATTCGGAAATCCTGGTCACGCGCAGAATGCCGCAACGGCGAAAGGCCGCTTCAAAGACTTCATCGGAGCCAGTCATGGCGCCGGTATGCGATGCTGCCGCTTTGCGGGCCGCTTCGGAGCGCCCTGGCTTGATTACGATGATGGGTTTTCGCAGGGCCACTTCTCGCGCCGCGGAGAGAAAGCTGCGCGCGTCTCCCACCGACTCCATGTAGATGAGAATGCTCGTGGTGTAGGGATCATCGCCATAGTGATAGATCAGGTCGCCCCAATTTACGTCGAGCATAGAGCCTACGGAAACGAAGCCACTGAATCCAACATTCTCACGCCGGCTCCAGTCAAGAATGGCCGTGCAAAGAGCGCCGCTCTGGCTCAGGAAAGCCAGATTTCCGGGCAGGGCGCTGGACTGGGCGAAGGTGGCATTCAATCCGGTGCGCGGATTCATGATTCCCAGGCAATTCGGACCAATTATGCGCAGCTTGCCGGAGGCCAGCACTTTTTTGACTTTCTTTTCTCGCTCCAGGCCTTCAGCGCCAAGTTCGGCAAAACCAGCCGAGATGACGATGGCTCCGCTCACTCCGGCATCAGCGCATTCCTGCAGCACGGTTGCCACGGTTTCCGCCGGGGTAATGACCACGGCCAAATCGATTGGTTCACCGATGTCCGCTACGCTGGGGTAACACCGTACGCCCAGTACGCTGGTGCGGCTGGGATTCACCGGAAAGATGGTTGCGCCACAAGGCTGGTCCAGCAGGTTGCGAAGCACGGTGCGGCCCACGCTGGCGGCTTTTTCCGTGGCGCCAATAACCGCCACGCTGCGGGGATGGAAAATTGAAGTTAATGAAGTTTGCGGCAAGCGGTCTTTCTCTTTCAATAAATTATCTTCAGCCAGTACACTTGCGGTTTTTCGTGCGGCCCTGAACTTTAAAGAGGGACGCGGAACGCGCCCCTCAATACTTTACGCCGAATTGCCGCCATCGGCGGCAGTCACGGAAGCGCTTACGTCGTAGCTGTCCGGATCATGTCTCTTTCGTCTGCCCGGGCTTTCTTTTGTTTATTCACGAACGTCTCGTTTTCAAAGAGAAACTTCAGCCGTTTCAGATCCAGGTCGAGAATCTGGTGTGCATCCGTCCCCAGCATTTCGGCAAAGAACTTTCCCAACACGCCCGCTGGTGGGCGGTAGAACATGCGAATGTTAATGCGAGTGCTGGCATCGTAGTGGGGATCAAAATGAACGATGCCGAAATTGCTGATGGCAGAGCCAGGCAGACTCTTCCATTCCACCAGCGTGTTAGGGACTATCCGCGTGATAACGCCTTCCCAGTGGAGGGGGAACCCTGCCGGGCCAGCCAGCGTCCAGCGGTAGAGATTTTCTCCCAGGCGTTCCACGCTGGTAACGTGAGAAAAGGCTTTAGGATAATTTTCCGGGTTCACCCAAAAGTCGAAGAGGTCTGAAACCGGCGCCTTGATCCTGATGGTCCTGTTCAGTTCAAACCCCGGACTTGACCGGGTGAGGGCCAGAGATGGACGGAGTCGGTTTTGCATAGTGCTGCGCACCGTCAATCCGGCTCCAAGCATTGCCAGCATGGTCCCCCAGGCATCTTTGCGTTGCAGGCCGCCGATGGCGAGGGCGGCGCCGCCGGCGCCCACCAGCAGGCGTTTGGATGGGCTCCAGTTCAGCCTGATCTGATCTCTTGCTTCTTTTAGAGTGTCAGTCGGCTCGGCTGGAAGTTCATCCGGTGTACCGATTTCAAGATGGTCGGTTACTTCTCTGACCCCGGGTATTTTACCCACCGCCTCAAGCAGCGGCGCGAGTTCTTTTTCCCAAACCAGGCCCCAAAGAATAGCCACGCCGCCGTCACAGACGACATGAATCGCGCGTGGGTGCGAAACCTCACGCCCAAGGCGCGAACGTATTCGTGCCTCAAGCACGCGGTCTGATGGTGATGCATGGCTGAAACTTGTACGCAGCATTGCGGCCATGCCGGCAAGATGATGCTGGCTGTCATACAGGGATTTTTTGCCTTCGTGCGCGGCTTTGACCAGAAGTTTTTTTGTGCTGCTGGCCAGTGCCGCGCGGCGTTTTTTTCCGTATTCAGGATGGGCAAAATAAGCGGCTGCCGCTCCAGCACAAAGCCCGGCCAGAGTCCACTTCGTAAAATTCTTTGCATTCATAAAGACCTCCATATGGAAGTTCGGCGAACCAGCAGAAGTCCGCATCCCACGCACCCAGATCAATCATGGCAGAGGCAAAACTTTGCGGGCTGTGACGCAGATCACGGTCGTTTCGGCATGGAAAGGAGCACTGCGTCAGCTTTGGTTCGCGGTTGCGTGCTGGGCCGCAAGATGGGCTTGACCACGCAGCTTGCGCAGCCGCAGGGCCAGGCCGAGCATGGCAATCGCACTGTACAGAGCATAAGAGCCAAGCCACAGGAAGAGTTGGTGTTCCTGTTGAAGCCGGACGACAAAAATATAGACGCCAAAGGCCATCGATCCCACGGCAGCCAGGACCATAAACCACTCGTCGGGAACATGCCGGCGTAATTTGTAAGCCATGAGAAGCTCACAGGCCCCCGCAAACAATGTCCAAACGGTTATTACACGGACCAGCAGAATGAATGTGAGACCGGGAATACAGATGGCGAGGACGCCAGCGGCACAGGCGCCAATCCCATTCAGAAGCAATAACCACCAGTCGCTCTCCAGCGGAAGCCCGCGAATGGCGGCGATGATGGTGAAAATGCCAGCACCTAAAGCCAGGAGGCCGAACGATTCGACTACGGAAGTCCGGACCATGGCCTGCAGCAGCCAGCCGGAAGCAAGGGGCTGCACGCTAAATATAAAGACCGCGAACAACAAAGCAAAAACACCACGCAGGGCCAGCAGCCACCAGTTATGGACCAATATGCGTAACATTCCAGCCCCCCTCCAATTGCCAGTGTGTAATAACTCTGATCTTATTGCAATCACGACCTGAAATGTGCCATCAGGCTGTTCCCAGTCGATCAGCTGCGCTGACGATGCCACAAAGAGAGGATTTGACAGGTGTGACTGCGGTCACAGAGTGTACCCCACTGCAGGCATCACAATGACTTTGAGTGAAGGAGGGTACCCATGACTGCCGCCGGTTCCGTTGTCCCAATTATTTCAACCATCCAGATCAGGCGCATTCTTTATGCCACTGACTTTTCCGAAGGGGCGCGGAGAGCGTTTCCACTGGTCACCGCTCTCGCTCGCCATTACCATGCGCAGCTTTTTGCAGTCCACGTCTGCCCGCCCCCTGACATACCGGGCGCACCGGAAGTTATCTCCGCGCTCGAAAGGCAGCATGAGAGCGAAGCCGCGAGTGAAATGGCCAGGCTGCTGCGTCTGACAAATTCATTGCAGCTCTCGGCGAAGACCCTGGTGAGAACGGGCGATCCGGTGCAGGAACTGGACCGAATTGTGCATGACGAAAACATTGATGTGGCTGTGTTGAGCACTCATGGCCGTGTGGGTCTAAGGCATCTGGTAATGGGGTCGGTCGCCGAAGCGCTGTTCCGCAGACTCTCCTGCCCGGTGCTGAGCGCCGGTCCTTTTTTATCGCGGCAGTTCTCGGAACCGGTTGAGATCCGCAACATTCTTTTCCCCACGGACCTTTCGGAAGAATCCAGAGCAGTGTTTCCTTATTTGGTTTCACTGGCCCATGAATATGGCGCTGGACTTACCGTCCTGCATGTGCTTCCGCCGGAAACCGCACGGAATCCCGAAGCCGAACTTCTGGCTGAGCCTTTGCGCAGGGAGATGATGCATATGTTCAGCTCGGAGATCGGTTCCCGGTGCAAGGCCCAATTCGTGATTGAGGCTGGCGATGCCGCAGAACGCATCCTGGCGCGAGCGGGCGAGGCAGACCTGATTGGACTGGGGATTCGCAAAGCGAACGAGATTACGACGCATTTTCGAAGCACCGTAACTTATCGGGTTTTGCTGAATGCAGGCTGTCCGGTGCTTACTTATCGCTTTCAACGTCCATGGAGCGTAATTATGGGCCGCCAGGAAGTGTCTATTGCTTCACTGGAGCCGTCGGTGAGCCAGTAAACCGAGGCAGATTGTATCGAAAACAGCGGGGTCGCGGGTATTTCATCCAGGCAGCCGGTGCAAGTCTCGACACAACAGATATGTGATTAACGTCACAGACCGGTGAGGCAAGAAGATTAAAACTAAAGGTGAGAGAAAGACGATATGGCAACTGCAACTGTTACTACCGTCCCGGCTGTTCGTCATAAAAACATCCTTTTCGCCACTGATTTTTCGGAATATTCCCGGCAGGCCCTGCCCTATGCCGCGAATCTGGCGCAAAAGTTCGGTTCCAGTATTTACCTGTGCCATGTAGTCACACCATCGCAATTGATGATTGGCGCTCCGGAGGCAGCTCCGTATTTATACGAAGCACAGCACAAGGCAAGCGAAGAGGAACTGGAGGCAATGGCGCATTTGCCTGATTTACAGGGGGTGCCGACCAAAACCATTCTGGTCACCGGCATGCTCGAGGACGAACTGGCCCGGGAAATCAGGGAAAAGCAGATTGATTTGATCGTTGTAGGGACCCATGGCCGTACCGGGATTCGCCGGCTGGTACTGGGCTCGGCTGCGGAGCAAATTTGCAGAATCGCCACGTGCCCGGTATTAACGATTGGTCCGGAGGTCGTGCTTCCCCAGGGCCCAATGTTTCGAAAGATTTTGGTGCCAACAGATTTTTCCTGGGTGAGCACGGAGATTCTGCCTTATGTTCTGGACATCGCCCGGGAATATGAAGCCGGCATCACGTTCCTGCATGTGATTCCACTGGATGCGGCGGCCAGCACCAGTACGAGGTTACTGGCGGAAGATGTGCGCCGGACCCTGAAAAAAACCTTTTCTCAGGAATTTGCCAAATATGCACCGCAATTTCTGATTGAGTTCGGCAGTCCTGCCGAGGCCATCGTACGCGCGGCGGCGGCAAACCAGAACGATATCATCGCAATGGGGATCCGGCACGCATTTGCGCCGGGGATTCATCTGCGCTCCGGCGTGGCGTATCAGGTGATGGCGAAGGCGCATTGCCCGGTTTTGACCTGCCGCTGAAGGACGACGATTTGTAACCCGAGCCCGTCCAGGATGCTTCTTTGCCACGGCTTCAGCATTCCTGCATCACGGGTTCCAGGACCATGTTTGTTCGTCTAATCGGTGGTCCGCACCTTCAACCACCAGGGCCGCGGCATAGTCCGGCGGCGCAGGCAGGTTATACATACTCCAGCGTGACAGCTCATGGGGAGAGTGCTCCGAACGCAGCAGCTTTGCCGGCACTCCCGGACCGAAGGCCACCTCGAAGCTATCCAGCGCCAGTGACAAACCTTCACCCACGGCCTTGATATAGGCCTCTTTGCGGGTCCAGCAGCTAAAGAAAGCGCCGGCCTGGTCCTCCGCGCGGAACCTGCTTAAAGTATCTGCTTCGCCCGGGGAAAAAAAACGCGCTGCAATTTCAGCCGTTGCAAACTCCCGGTTGACGTATTCAATATCAACTCCGATACAGCAATGCCGCGCCACGGCGAAAATGGCGTAGTCGTGAGAGTGGGAGAGATTGAATCGCAGTCCTGATTCCTCAAGGCCTGAAGCCAGCTCCGGCTTGCCTTTCTCGCCGTAGCGAAAGGCGATCGCCTGGGGAGCAAGATTGAGATACTCAGCGAGGATGCTCCTCACGGCGGTGCGAGCGGCGATGTAGCGGTTCCTGTCCCGGTCAAAATGAAATCTGTCGGCCCGTTGAATTTCATCGCTCGAAAGCAGCTCGCGGCAGGACTGAATTCGCTCTTCCGGCAAGCGGAGCCCGATTGGCCAGATATGAACCGTTCCTGAAGCAAGTGTTTGTAGAGACCCCATAGTGCCAAATGATCCTTCCAGCGATTACACTATCCACCATGACTGCTCTGACTATTATTACTGCCACTGCCGTTATTATTGGCTTAACTGTTACTACGTCTCCGGCATCAGACGCGAAATTCGGACCGAAGAACCCCTTTTTCGCTCCCAGTTCGCTGCCGTTTCAGGCGCCACCGTTCGACAAGATCAAAGATGAAGATTACCAGCCGGCAATCGAGGCCGGAATGGCGGAGCAGCGCAGGGAAGTGAAGGCGATTGCGGACAATCCGGCCGCGCCGACGTTTGAGAACACCATTGTGGCCCTTGAAAAAAGCGGTCAGTTACTGACAAGGGCGCAGCAGGTTTTCTTCGCCGTAAGCTCTGCCAATATTAATCCTGTGCTGCAGAGGGTGCGAGCAGACGCAGCGCCCAAACTGGCGGCGCACGCGGACGCAATCAATCTGGACGCGAAGTTGTTTCAACGTGTGGACCTGCTCTACAAACAGCGCAATTCGCTCAAGCTGGATGCGGAATCGCTGCGCCTGCTGGAGTTTTACCATGACCAGTTTGTCCATGAAGGCGCCGGTCTCAGCGAAGCCGACAAGGTGGAACTGAAGAAGATGAATGAAGAGCTGGCGACACTCTCCAATACCTTCGTTACCCGGGTGCTGGAAGCCACCAAAGACAATGCTTTTGTAACCGCGGACAAAGCAGCTTTGGCCGGTCTCAGCGACGCACAGATCAGCGCCGCCAGCGCGGCGGCAAAGGACCGCAAGGTCGAAGGATTTGTGATTCCGCTGCAGAACACCACGCTGCAGCCCGATCTTGGTTCTCTTGCCAATCGCAGCAGCCGCCAGGCCCTTTTCACGCATTCCTGGGAGCGGGCGGAGCGCGGCGATGCGAACGATACGCGAGACACGGTTGCGCGGATCGCGCAGCTTCGCGCCCGCAAGGCCAAACTGCTCGGATTCCCTAATTTCGCCGCGTGGCAGTTGCAGGACCAGATGGCCAAAAAGCCGGAAGCAGCGCTGAAGTTCCTGGATGCGCTGGTGCCCGCGGCCACGGCCAAAGCGACCAACGAAGCGCAGGACATTCAGTCCGTGATTGACGCACAAAAGGGTGGGTTCAAGCTCCAGCCGTGGGACTGGGACTTCTACGCCGAGCAGGTCCGCAAGGCCAAATATGATCTGGATGAAGAGCAGGTCAAGCCTTATTTCGAACTGAACAACGTACTGCAGAACGGCGTTTTCTACGCGGCAACCCAGCTTTATGGAATCACCTTTAAGGAACGGAAAGATCTTCCGGTGTATGCCCCGGGGGTGCGCGTTTTCGAAGTGTTCGATGCAAACGGCAGCACTCTGGCCCTGTTTTACTGCGACTACTTTAAACGGGACAACAAGCAGGGCGGCGCGTGGATGAACAACTTCGTGGGGCAGTCCAAATTGCTCGGAACGATACCTGTCGTCAGCAACGTAGCCAATTTCGCGATGCCCGCCGCCGGTCAGCCTGCTCTGCTCACAACCGACGACGTAAGGACCATGTTCCACGAATTTGGTCACGCGCTGCACGGCATGTTTGCCAATACGCAATATCCGAGTCTTTCCGGCACGTCCGTGGCCCGCGATTTTGTTGAGTTTCCTTCGCAGTTCAACGAGCACTGGGCGGAGTATCCCTCGGTTTTTGCGCATTACGCAAAGCACTACAAGACCGGTGAGCCCATGCCGGCGGAGCTGGCGGCGAAGATCAGAAAGGCCTCCACCTTCAACCAAGGCTATGATGTTACTGAATTGCTCGCCGCAGCGGAGCTGGATTTGAAGTGGCATACGCTTCCGGCGGACGCTCCACCGCAGAATCCCGATACTTTTGAAACCCAGGCCCTGCAGCAAACTCACTTGTCTCTCAGCCATACGCCGCCGCGTTACCGTTCCAGCTACTTCAACCATATCTGGGGCGGGGGATACGCTGCCGGGTATTACGCGTATCTGTGGACGCAGATGCTTGACCACGATGCGTTCCAGTGGTTCGAGGACCACGGTGGACTGAGCCGCGCCAATGGAGACCGCTTCCGGCAAATGGTGCTTTCACGCGGCAATACGGAAGATCTGGAGAAAGTGTACTCTGGCTGGCGCGGCGGGCCGCCCAGCATTGAACCCATGCTGAAGTATCGCGGTTTGGCGCCGGCCAGCGCCGCAAAATAACAGCGCTCCTGTATACGGAAGCTACAGTGTGCCCGCCTGGAATTGCCGGTGTTTTATGACTGGTGCTCCACGGCGGGCACGGGGCCATGTATCTCGACCACACGTGGTCTGGCTTTTTGCTGGCCGATAGGCTCGTCTTCCATGCTCTCGTCGGGATAAAGACCAATGGCGCGGTTCCTTCCGCCCTGCTTGGCCATGTAGAGGGCGCGGTCGGCCAGTTTGATGATGTCGTCCACCGGGACGGCAACCGGAACTTTACTGATCCAGGGAAAGACTGCCCAGCCCACGGAACATGTTTTGGAAATGGAGAGGCCATCGGATGTTTCAAACGGCTGTCCACCCACAACATCCAGTATGCGCCCGGCCACACGTTGGGCCGCACTGGTGCTTGTGCTCTGCGACACAATCAGGAATTCCTCGCCGCCCCAGCGTACCAGAACATCGGTTTCGCGAATTATGCCGGCCAGCCTGCGCGCCATGGCAACCAGCACCTCGTCTCCCGTCGTGTGGCCGTAGCTGTCGTTCAGGTATTTGAAGTGGTCCACGTCCACAATGAAAAATACCAGGTCGCGGTCTCTGGGCGGCTCACCGGGGTTTGCGGTTTGATAGGCGCGAATGGTCTGCTGGACATCGCGAGGGATGGTCAGCTCAAAGAACCGACGGTTGCGGATGCCGGTGAGCGGGTCTTTAAGAGAAGCCTCTTCCAGTTGTTTGTTCGCCGCCCACAGTTCCGCGTTGCGCGCGGCCACGGCTTCTTCCAGGCGCTGCCTCTGGTTTTCCAGCGCGTGGGTGCGAATTCTGGTAATCCAGGCGATGGTAAGAATAAGCAGGAGCAGCAGAGCGATTCTGGTCCAAAGGCGCTGCCACCACGGCGGCTGGATGGTGAAACTCCAGGTGGCGGGCGTGCTCCAGCCCCGGTTCAGGGCGCCGCAGCTTACGGTAAAGGCGTAGTCCCCGGCGGGAAGCGCGGTATAACGCACCTGGCGCAGCGTGGTTTCAACCGGGTCGCGTTCCAGTCCCTGTAATTGATACTTGCAGCTCTGTCCCGCGGGACGGTCGATTGCAGGCACGGAAAAGTGTGCTTCAAATGTGGCGTCACGATAGGAGATGCGGGGATGATCGGCATAGAGCATTTCCCGGCCAGAAAAAGCCACCGAGGTAATTACCGTTTCCGGTCCCATACTCTTTGTCGTGGGTATATTCGGACGGCGATAGGCCAGCCCCCGGCTGGTGCCGATGAAGATGCCACCATCGTCATCTTCATAAAAGCCGCCCAAACTTACATCGTCCCACAAGAGTCCGGAGCTGTGAGTTTCATTACTCAAGGTCCCGTCGGGATGGATGATGGTCACTCCCTGATCACCACCCAGCCATACATTGCCATTATGGTCCCTTGCAATGAGATAGATGGAATTGCTCGCGAGGCCATCGGCCGTGGTGTATTGCCTCAGCTCAGGGCGACCGTCTTTATTCACACGAATGCGGGTTACGCCTACAGGCTCAAAATAACTTACCCATAGCTCCGACGAACTGGCTGCGCCAATCGTGCTTACATTTTCGTTGAGCAGGCCGTCCTGCTGGCTAAAGAGCCGCCACTGTTTGCCATCAAACCGCGAGACTCCTTTACGTCCTGCTCCCCAGATAACTCCGTCCTTCATCACCCGGAGCTCCCGGACGGCCATTTTTACCGTGTCAGGAATACTGATACTGCTCCGGATGATCTGGCCCTTCACGTTTTTATACTGGTCAATAAATCCGTTGGCGCCGGCCAACAGGCATCCGCCGGGGCCCGGCGCAATACTACCGTAGGGTTTGATGAGCGATTTCGCATGCTCCGGAGTTCTGATGATGTGCAGGCCCAGCGTTTGCAAGTCAATCCAAAAAAGCCCACCTGGGACGGAGAGCCCCCACAGAGTCCCCTCCGGAGTAATGATCAGCGAGCGCACCTCGCCGGACAGGCCGTTGTTTGTATTCCAGATTCGCCATTGGTGTTGTGAAGGGGACCACATGCCCAGCCCGGTGTTGGTGGCTACCCATAGTCTTTTCTGGCTGTCGCGCACGGTGGACCAGACCACGGAGTCCGGCAGTCCTTCCGGCCGCGACCAGCCCAGCCATTGATTCGGTCCCGGCCAGCGCTCCACACCGTTGCCGCCGAAACCCAGCCAGATCGCGCCATCAAAATCTTCAATGGCCGCAAATAAGGCATTGGTCTCCATCCCTTCTCGCTCCCCAATCGCTTCCCATCGCCCGTGGCTTCGGCGATAGAGTCCCTGAATTGTGGGCAGCAGAATATCTCCGAGGCGGGTGACGGTGGGATATCCAAATTCGCTGGCGCCGGGAAGCCCGGCATCATCCTGCATCCAGCGTTTCTTTTCGGGATCCCAGCGGCTAAAGTGCTTTGGCGTGCGCGCCCAAATATCACCATTGCCGTCGGTGACCAGAGCGTACACCGGAGGATCGGGCAGCTCTCCGGGAAGGATCTCCAGTTCTTTACTCCCTTTGGGGATGCGGCCAACCTGCGATTCCAGCCCTACCAGAATAGAGTCGTCAGGCGCGTAGGTCACCAGTCTGACAGGTTCAGTTGGAAACACATGAAAATCTTCCGGATGGTCCGCGTTGATTTTGAGGAGAATGCCATCGTCCACGACCACCCAGGCCACGTTGTCTTTGTCTACGGTTGCACCCATCGCAAGACCGCGCAGTTTGTGTCCATCGGGCAATGGCAATTGCTTAAAATGTCCCTGCACATACCGCCAGACCCCCAGAAGACTGACGGCCCACAGATCGCCCCTGGGAGAGATAAATAGCTGTTCGATGCGAAAGTCGCCAAGTTCCTGCCCGGCGGCAAACCGCATCACATTCGCTCCATCGTAGCGGAAAAGGCCATCCTGCGTGCCGATCCACAGAAAGCCCTGCGCGTCCTGCGCCAGACTGGTGACCGTGGCCGTGGAGAGGCCCAGGTGCTCAGGAATTTTTTGAAAAGTAAAACGGGGATGTTCGGGCAATGGCAGTGACTGCGCGGACAGCTCTCGAGGCGCTGTATACAACAGCGCTGCCAGCACCAGTGTAAGACTCAACCGCCACAGCCTTGGCATATGTTTCAAGGTCGTTGTTTCAAATTATCATTCTTTGGCATAACAACCCAGAAATTAAAATTCTCTTTTATTTTCCACACTGGTTCCGGGCGTGCTTCAGTTCCAGGTTTCTATGGTGTCCCAACGCAAAATGACTGCGTGCTGTTACGCGGCAAGGCAGAACATCTGTCAGGCGCTGGCCCGTTCAGCAAAATAACAGCGGTTCTCAACAGAGAAGCTACAGAGTGCACGGTCCTAAAAAGTGCCGGTAGTTCATGACTGGTGCTCCACGGATGGTACGGGGCCGTGTATCTCTACTACGCGCGGTTTCGCCTTTTGCTGGTCTATGGGACCGTCTTGCATGCTCTTGTCGGGATAAAGACCAATAGCGCGGTTTCTGCCACCCTGCTTGGCCATGTAGAGGGCACGGTCGGCCAGTTTGAGGATGTCGTCCACGGAGACATCGGCGGGAGCTTTGCCGATCCAGGGAAAGACCGCCCAGCCCACGGAGCATGTTTTAGAAATGGAGAGGCCGTCGGAAGTTTCGAACGGCAGTCCCCCGATTACTGCCAGGATGCGGCTGGCCACGTGCTGGGCCGCCGCAGGACTCGTGCTCTGCGACACAATCAGGAATTCCTCGCCGCCCCAGCGCACCAGCACATCGGATTCACGAATTATGCCGGCCAGCCTGCGCGCCATGGCAACCAGCACCTCATCGCCCGCAGCGTGGCCGTACGTGTCGTTCAGATTCTTGAAATGGTCAATATCCATAATGAAAAATACCAGGTCGCGGTCCCTGGGCGGCTCATGGGGATTTGCGGTCTGGTAGGCGCGAATAGTCTGCTGGACATCGCGAGGAATGGTGAGTTCAAAGAACCGGCGATTGCCGATGCCGGTGAGGGGATCCCTGAGAGAAGCTTCTTCGAGGCGTTTGTTCGCCGCCTGAAGTTCAGCGCTGCGCGCGGCCACGGCTTCTTCGAGGCGCTGCCGCTGGTTTTCAAGCGCGTGGGTGCGAGTTCTGGTGGTCCAGGTAATGGCAAAGAGCAACAGGAGCACCATCGCGATTCTGGTCCACAGGCGCTGCCACCATGGCGGCCGGATGGTAAAACTCCAGGTGGCGGGCGTGCTCCAGCCTCGGGTGGCACAGCCGCAGTTTACGGTAAAGGTGTAGTCCCCTGCGGGAAGCGCGGTATAGCGCACCTGGCGCAGCGTGGTTTTAACCGGGTCGCTTTCCAGTCCCTGCAACTGATATTTGCAGCTCTGTCCCGCGGGAGTATCGATTGCAGCCACGGAAAAGTGTGCTTCAAATGTTGCATCGCGATAGGAAATACTGGGGTGATGGGCAGAGAGCATTTCTTTGTCGGCAAAAGAGGCGGAGGTAATCACTGTCTCTTTGGGCATGCTCTTGGCCAGTGGTATATTCGGCCGGCGATAAGCCAGACCCCGGCTGGTGCCGATGAAGATGCCACCGTCGGCATCTTCATAAAACGAACCTGACATTACATCGTTCCATAAAAGTCCGGAGTCGCGCGCCTGATCGCTGATGGTTCCGTCCGGATGAAGGACAGACAATCCACGATCTCCGCCCAGCCATATATTGTCACTATGATCGCGCGCTATGAGATAGATTGAATTGCTGGCCAGGCCATCCGCCGTGGTGTACACCCTGAGCCGTGGATGGCCATCCTGATTCATGTGAATGCGGGTTACACCACTGGCACTAAAATTACTTATCCAGATTTCGTCTGCAGTGGCCCCGCCCATCTGGGCCACAGGGTCACTGAGCAGGCCATCCTGTGTTGTAATGAGCTGCCACTGTTTGCCATCGAACCGCGAGATTCCACGGGGGCCCGATCCCCAGACGACGCCTTCCGGAGTTATGCGAAGCTCGGTCGTGGCTTGTTTTGCCGTATCCGGGACACTGATGCTGTTTCTGGTGATGACTCCGTTGACGTTTTTATACTGGTCGATGTATTTTTCGTTGCTGGCCCACAGGGTACCGCCGGGACCAGGAAAGATGCTGTCGTAGCCAATACTGTCCTTCCGAACCGGCATTTTGATTCGATGCAGGCTGAGTGTTTGTAAATCAATCCAGTATAGGCTGCGTGTGGGGAGCGAGAGCATCCACAGGGTCCCCTCAGGAGTGATGTACAGATGGAGAAGTTCACCGGGAAGGCCGTCTTTTGCTTTCCATGTCCGCCATTTGTGCAGTGAGGGATCCCACATTCCCAGACCGGTGTTTGTACCCACCCAAAGTCTTTGTTTTTGGTCCCGCACGGTGGCCCAAACCACGGAATCCGGCAATCCTTCTGTTTGCGACCAGCCCATCCATTCATTCGGCCCAGGCCAGCGTTCCACCCCGTTGCCCCCGAAACCCAGCCAGATTCCGCCGTCACGATCTTCGAGGGCCGCAAACAGAGTATTTGTCTCCATGCCTTCTCGCATACCTGTTCGCTCCCAGTGTCCGTGGCTGTGCCGATACAGCCCCTGAACGGTGGGCATGATGATATCGCCCTCGCGGGTAACCGTGGGATTGCCCAGATCGCTGGCTCCCGGAAGGCCGGCATCATCCGGAACCCAGCGTTTCTGTTCGCCGTCCCAGCGGCTGAAGTGCTGTATAGTTCGCGCCCAAACATCATGGCCATCGGAGACGAGCCCGTACACCAGTGTGCCAGGCGTATCCGCGGGGAAAAGTTCCACCTCGCTGCTGCCTTTGGGGATGCGACCAACCCTCCATTGAGTGGCCGTAATACTTACCCCTACCAGTATTGAGTCGTCCGGTGCGCGGCTGATCATGACAACGCGTTTGGCGGGAGATACCGTAAAAATTTCCGGATGGTCCGCGTTGATTTCGAGGAGAGGGTTTTCGTCAGTGAGTACCCAAATCATATTGTCGGCATTCACGGCGATAACCTGAAAGCCGCCGCTCACTTTATAGCCCGAAGGCATCGGGAATTTGGTGAAACGGCCCTGCTTATACCGCCAGATATCCTGATCGCTGACCACCCAAAGATCGCCACGGGGTGAAACCAACAGTTGGAGAATGCGAAAGTTGCCCAGACCCTGCTCGGCGGTAAACTGCACCACATCAACACCGTCATAACGGTACAACCCGAATTGCGTACCGATCCACAGGAAGCCCATTGGGTCCTGTGCCAGGCAGGTGACTGTGGCTGTTGAAAGGCCCAGGTTTTCAGGGAGTTTCTGGAAAACAAAACGCGGATGCTCCGGCAGGGGCAGCGACTGAGCGAAGAGTCCCTGAGCTGCCGCGTATAACAACGCAAGCTGCAACACTACAAGACTCAGAGCCCGGATCCTTGGCATAAGTTTCGAGACTTATTAAAACGCTATCATTTTTCCCCGCAACAAGCTCCAGAAATGTAACTTAGCCAGGTCCGCTCAGGGGTTACCAGAGTAATTTTGAAGAGTCCTTAAGCTGCCATCTCAGGGATTTTCATTACAATAGACGCTTTCAAATCATGTCTTATTTATTCGAACCGCTTCGTATTCGGGGTGTTGAGTTTCCGCATCGGATTTTTGTCTCGCCCATGTGCCAGTATTCATGCCAGAACGGTCTGGCCAATGACTGGCATCTGGTACATCTCGGCAGCCGGGCTGTCGGGCGCGCTGCCGCGGTGATCGCGGAAGCCTCTGGCATAACACCGGAAGGCCGCATTAGCCCCGACGATCTTGGCCTGTGGAGTGATGCCCATGCCGAGGCGCTCCAGCCGGTCTTTGCTTTTATCGCTCGGCAGGGCTCCATTCCCGGCATTCAGCTCTCGCATGCCGGACGCAAGGCCAGTACCGCCGCTCCTTTTAAAGGTGGTAAGCCGCTTTCTGTCAGCGAGGGAGGCTGGGGCCCCATTCCTGCTCCCAGCGCCATCCCATTCGGCGCGGGCTATCAGACTCCCCACGAACTGACCCAGCCCGAGATTGCGTCCATTGTTGCGGCATTTGCTACAGCCGCCGGACGGGCAAAAGATGCCGGCGCAAAGGTGATCGAACTCCACGGCGCACATGGCTATCTGCTGCACTCATTCCTCTCTCCCCTGAGCAATCAGCGTACAGACGCTTATGGCGGCAGCTTTGAGGGCCGTACCCGCATCGTGCGGGAAGTTGTGACTGCGGTAAGAAGAGTCTGGAGTGATGAATACCCGCTTTTCCTCAGAATCTCCGCGACCGATTGGACTGAGGGCGGATGGACCGTCGAAGAATCCATCGAACTGATCAGGCTGCTCAAGCCGCTGGGCGTGGACTTGGTCGATTGCTCCTCCGGCGGCAATATTGCCCACGCGAAAATTCCGGTTGGCCCCGGTTATCAGGTCCCCTTTGCCGAACGGATTCGCCGCGAAGCAGACATAATGACAGGCGCGGTCGGCATGATCACCGAACCTGCACAGGCTGATCAGATCATCCGCAATGGCCAGGCCGATGTGGTCTTTCTTGCCCGGCAGCTCCTGCGCGACCCTTACTGGCCGCTGATTGCCGCCCGAACTTTAGGACACGATATCCAGTGGCCCGAACAGTATGAGCGGGCAAAGATCAAGTAATTGCCATTTATTCAAATCGTATGTTCTGTTGCGTGATTACGGAGTGCTTCCTGAGCTTTGCGTCATTGTGCGCAGGATAGTCAGTGCGATAGTGTGCGCCGCGGCTTTCTTCGCGGGCCAGGGCGCTGCGAACGATCAGCAGGGCGGCAGTGTGAATGTTTCGCGCCTCACAGTCGCGCCGGGAAAGGGGTTCGGGAACGCGTTCGGCCGCGGCTTCGAGATAATGCAGCGCGTCCACCAGGCCCTGGTGGGTGCGCACGATGCCAACTTTGTTCCACATGAGCTGCTGAATTTCCTGAATGAAGGGTTCGGTATCCGGTTCCGTCGCACAGGAAGTTTTGGTGGCGGTGCTCGCGGCATGGGCTGGCATGGCGGATTCCCGCAGTTCGTTGCGCATGGTTTCACCAGCGCGCGCGCCAAATACCAGACCTTCCAGAAGGGAATTGCTGGCCAGGCGATTGGCGCCGTGAACGCCGGTACATGCGGCTTCACCGGCGGCATAGAGTCCGGGCAGGCTGGTTTGTCCGTGCAGGTTGGTGCGAACTCCTCCCATTACATAATGAGCGGCCGGGCGGATGGGCACGAGATCGACGGAGAGATCCACGTTGTACTTCAGGCAGGTCGCAAAAATTCTGGGGAAGCGCGCGCGAAGATGGTCGGCGTCCAGGTGCGTCATATCGAGATAGACCACTGGTTCTTTCAGCCGGCATATCTCCAGTTCGTGGGCAATGGCGCGGGCGACAACGTCCCGCGGGGCGAGCTCCGCCATCTCGTGATACCTGGGCATAAAGCGATGCAGCTCGGCATTGCGCAGGATCGCGCCTTCACCACGCAGGGCCTCGGAGAGAAGAAAGCGCGGGGCTTTTTTGATATAGAGTGCGGTGGGATGGAGCTGCATAAATTCCATGTCGCTGATTTCAGCGCCCGCCCGCCAGGCCATGGCGATTCCATCGGCAGTGGCCACGCTGGGATTGGTGGTATTGCTGTAGATTTGTCCGGCGCCTCCGGTGGCCAGCAGTACGGCGGAGCTGCGAACCACATGCAGATCGCCTTTGGCGGAAATCAGTTCCACGCCGCAGACGCGGCCCCCGTCAAGCTCCAGCCGGGAGCTGAATTCAAATTCCGAAAATGAAATGTTTTTGCTTGCTTTGGCCCGGGCATAAAGGGCGCGGCCGATCTCGCGTCCGGTGGAGTCGCCATGAGCATGAAGGATGCGGTCGCGGCTGTGCGCGGCCTCGCGGGTAAACGTCAGTTTGGTTCCGCTGCGGTCAAATTGCGTGCCCCACTCAATCAGCTCCTGAATTCGCTCCAGGCCTTCTTCCACCAGCACGCGGGCAGCATCCGCGTTCACAATGCCGTCGCCGGCCTGAATTGTGTCCTGCAGATGCAGGCTGATTTCGTCTTCATCACTCAGCGCTACGGCGATGCCTCCCTGGGCATACTGTGTGGCGGATTCAGTCAGCTCCTGCTTGGCAAGGACCAGCACTCTGCCAGCCTCCGCCAAAGCAATGGCGGCCCGCAAGCCGGCGACGCCTGCTCCGGCAACGATGAAATCAACCTGGTCTGGAACCTTATGCATGAATCGAAAATAGTAACAAAGCAGATATTAATCAGAAAATGAATCGCCGTGAAGCTCGCCGGGCACAATCATTTATGATTTCTGTGCGTGAAAAAAATAAAAGTCAAACTTGGTAAGAGCAGCTACGACATCAGTATTGCCTCGGGCCTGCTTCGCCACGCCGGAAGGGAAGTGCGCCGCGTGCTGCCGGGGCCGGAATCGCGCGTGTTTGTGGTGACTTCGCCGAAGGTGCGGAAATGCTGGGGCGCGGCGCTGGAGCAATCCTTCAAAAAGGCAAAACTTCGTTACGAAGTGCTGGAAATGAACGACGGTGAGCCGGCCAAGAGGCTTGTGACCATGGAGCAGCTCGCAGAGCAGATGGTCGAAGCGCGCGCGGACCGCCAGTCCGTGGTGGTGGCGTTCGGCGGCGGTGTGGTGGGCGACAGCGCCGGTTTTCTCGCGTCCATCTTCATGCGCGGAATTCCCGTGGTGCAAATCCCTACCACGGTCCAGGCCCAGCTCGATGCCAGTATTGGCGGCAAGACCGGAGTGAATCTGCGCTCGGGAAAAAATTTGATCGGTACATTTCACCAGCCACGAGCAGTACTCGTGGATCCGGATGTGCTGGAGACGCTGGACGAACGCGAGTTTCGCGCCGGAATGTTTGAAGCCCTCAAGTGCGGAGTAATTCGCGACAGCAAATTGTTCGATTTGATGGAGCGAAACAGTCAAAAAGGCCGCAGCCGTAAGCTTACGGAAAAGATCATTCTTGCCTCCGCACAGGTCAAAGCCGCGGTAGTTGCGAGCGATGAAAGGGAGTCCGGACTCAGGCGCATTTTGAATTACGGCCATACCATTGGACATGCGCTGGAATCGGCCACCAATTACACGCACTTTCTGCACGGCGAGGCGGTTGCCTGGGGAATGGTCGCGGCGGCAAGTATGGCCCGCGATATCGATTTGTGCACGGCTGAAACCGCGAAGCGGATTCAAACAGCGGTGCTTGCCTGTGGCTCTCTGCCTCCCGTCACCGTGACGGCGAATGACGTGCTTGCTCGCCTTGGCGCCGATAAAAAGACTATTGCCGGCGCAGTACATTTTGTCCTTCCCATAAAGGTGGGGAAGGTGACCATTACCAGCAAAGTTCCACTGGAAACAGTTCGTGCCGCGGTGGATGAGATCAGAAACCATGTCTGAACCAGTGAGAATTGGCGCCGGCGCGGCCCCCGCCGGGGCGGTGGACGAGCAGTCAGCCGCAAAAGCGGTGCGGCAGATGTTCGATGAGATCGCGCCTCGGTATGACTTTTTGAACCACGTGCTCTCCATGAATGTGGACCGTTTGTGGTGGCGCAGGACGGCGAGGACGTTCAGCCATATTTTGTCGCGCAAGGACTGCTGTGTGCTCGATCTGTGTGCCGGAACCGGAGACATGTCGGTGGCGCTGCGCGCCGCTGGTCCGCAGGTAAAAATCATTGCGCTCGACTTTTCGCATTCCATGCTGACGCATGGCAGCGCCAAGTTTGCCCGCAGGCAGATTCAGCCGGTGGAAGCCGATGCCCTGGCCTTGCCGCTTCCGGACAACAGCGCCGACCTGGTGGTTTCCGCCTTCGGCTTTCGCAATCTTGCCAACTATGATGCGGGCCTGCGCGAGATTTTTCGCGTGCTCAAACCTCAGGGCGAGGCTGGAATCCTTGACTTCAGCGAACCTGGAGGGCTGCTGGGCAAATTTTACGGTTTTTATTTTCGTCAGGTGCTGCCGCGAATCGGCGCATTGATTTCCGGCGTGAAAGGGCCTTACGAGTATTTACCAGCGTCCGTGCAAAAGTTCCCACAGCCCGAAGAAATGCTGCGAAAAATGGAAGCCGCTGGCTTCGAAGCCCCGAAATGGAATCCGTATACGTTTGGCATTGCCGGACTGTATCGGGGACGAAAAGCAGCTGGCAACAGACAGGGCATTTGAAGCGTTCGCATTCTTTGTGCCTGCATCCGGCAGCTTGCTCGATTACTTAAGGCTGACCCTTAAAGCTTTCGATGAGAGCTTCTGCCGATGTGTACTGAATCACGTTGCGGTAGTTATCTCCCAGAAAGACCCGCAGACGAGAAGAGTCCGTGAGCTGCGAGCCGAGCAGCCAGGGAAGCGCATCCGGCGGCAGGCCGGAAATTCCCAGGTCCCAGAGAAGCTGCACAGCCTGGCGGCAGAAAGTTTTTCCCGGCAGGCGCTTTACTTCAGCTTTTGCTATTTCAATGCAGGTGCGCAGCAGTACCGGATCACCGCGTCCGGCGACATTCATCACCGTTAGGTGCGGATCAGTTATTGAGCGGCGAAGAATCTCCGCAATCAGCCGCGCCATGTCGTCCAGATGAACAAACTGGCGTTTGCGATCAAGATACGTTCCACCCGAGGGCAGCAGTAGCGGCAATCGGCCTTCTTTACGGCGCATTCTTGACGCCAGATGTCCGCTGCCTTCCGGCAGGCCGTGCAGCGCGCTGAGAACAAAGTTATGGGCCGTTTTGCCGGCGTAAGGCTGCGGACGCAGAAGATACACCCTGCACTGGCGCAGGCTCTTGATTCTGGTCTGGATGGCAAGGTCGGTTTCCCGTTTGTCCGCGATCCAGGGAAGCGCTCCGCCTTCAACCGCGCTTGCTTCCATCGCCGGTTTGGGCAGATCGGGGCCATACGCCTCGGCGCTGCTGATGTAAACAAACTTTTCCACCGTACCGAGGCTGCGATTGTGTTCGGCAATGGCTTCCATCACGCGCCCGGTCCCGGCAACATTGATCATCCACATGCGCTCACGATCAGGAGTGTTGGCGCGCGGCGAGTGGCCGGTGGACGCAAGATGTA
This sequence comes from Candidatus Angelobacter sp., assembly GCA_035695325.1. Lineage (GTDB taxonomy): Bacteria > Acidobacteriota > Terriglobia > Terriglobales > Acidobacteriaceae > Angelobacter. The sequence goes on along the minus strand of DASSEH010000434.1, from coordinate 58,496 downwards.
CCAGCGTCTGAGGACGGTGCTGGCGAAAGATCGCCAGCAGGTCGTCACACGAGCGCTCTTCGGCAAGATCGAGTTTTTGGAAGGCTGCCAGATTGCGGTGCGATGGCTCATGCGGACCCACGCCAATGACGTGATAATCCTGCAGTTGCTCCAGCAGCCTGAGTCCCAGGCTCCCTGAGACTCCAGTGACCAGCACTGACGGTTTTTGCGGCATTGCTATTTAGGCGAAACCGGTTTCTGCGCCGGAGCAAGGCTCGGCGGCGGAGGAGGCGTGGCTCCGAAATAAGTATCGTTGAAGTCGGCCTGTACACTGTTTTCGATCGTCTTGAGCTGCTGGTCGATCTTGTCGCGGGCAATGGACTGGGCAATCTGCGCTTTCACCTGCTCCAGCGGGACTGCATCTTTTCCCTCTACCTTATAGAAGACGATGCCCAGGCCTTCCGGCACGGGTGCAGATACGCCGCCAACAGGCAACGAGAAAAGTTCCTGGTCTTGTTTGGGCGGGAATGAGCCTTTTCTCCGGGCGCCGAATTCCGTGGTGGGCGGCGGTGTGTCGATTCCCAAAGTCTTAAAGACGTCTTTCTGTACTGTCTCGGGGTCTTCGCCTTTGGCTACGCGATCGTGGGCGGCGCTGGCCGTGTCTGCGGCTTTCTTTTCGAACTCTTCTTTATTAGCGGCGTTTGGATTGCCGCGGGGAATGAATACGCGGCGAAGCTTTACCTGCTCGTATTTTGTGGCATTGGCCTTGTAATAGGCGTCAATTTCCGCAGGCGCTGGATTGCCGAGTTTTTCCTGGAGGTTCTGGCCATAGACGGAGGCGAGGAGCTGCATCTGATTCAGCTTCAACTGCTGCAGATATTTGGGATCGTTTTCTGTCCCGGCCTTGCGGGCGGCTTCTGTCATGGCCAGCAGTTTCACATAACGCTGGGCAATATCGCGGAAGGCATTGGGTGGAACGCGCTGCGGCAAACCCTGAATGAGTTTGTCGAACTCATCTTTGGTGATCACCGTGGTGCAGCCGTTGGGGGACGTTGCCGGGGACGCGCAGAGTCCATGGACCGTAATCACGGGCGCGGTGGGTGGCAGGGCCGCGGCCGCATCCTGGCTGGCCCGCTCGTGCAGGGTGGGCAGGGTTTGCGGCGAACTGCTTTGCGCCTGCGCCCAGGCGGCGCATATCGCCACGGCAAGAATCAGTCTCATTTGGATCATGGATGCTACCTTCCTTGTATCGATAACAATATAGTGGATAAGCCTGCAGGCAGTGCTGGCCACCGCGCTCGCACAATGCGGCTTTTGCCGGATGAGCAGGAACGCCCATCCTAACACAGGCAACGCGCTGGCAACGGTGGCGGAAAAACTGAGACAATGGCGGCGGTGTCCGTTCCCGAACATAATCCGGTGCTGCAAAAAATGCGGCGCGAAAAGCGCAGAGTCGCGCTGAACTCGCTGCTGGCGGCATTGGCGATTACGGCCCTCAAGATCGTGGTGGGCATCTCCACGCGCAGCATCGGAATCCTCTCGGAGGCGGCGCATTCCGGTCTGGATCTGCTTGCGGCTTTCATCACTCTGCTTTCCGTGCGTGTCTCCGATAAGCCAGCCGACGCCGAGCACCAGTACGGACACGGCAAGGTGGAAAACTTCTCCGCATTCCTCGAAACCGGCCTGCTGCTGCTCACCTGCGTCTGGATCATCTGGGAAGCCGTGCGCCGGCTCACCGGCCATCACGTACACGTCCAGCCGGGCTTTGGCGCATTTGGCGTGCTGCTCTTCTCCATGGCCGTGGACTGGTGGCGTTCGCGGCGGCTCAAGAAAGTCGCGGCCAAATACCAGAGCCAGGCGCTCGAAGCCGACGCGCTCCATTTCAGTACAGACATTCTTTCGAGCGGCGTAGTCGCGATTGGCCTCGCCCTGGTCTGGATCGACCATGGCCGCGGCAATCCCTGGCTGGTGAATGCCGACCCCGTGGCCGCGCTGCTGGTTTCCGTGGTCATTGTTTATGTGAGCTGGCGTCTTGCGCGCCAGACCATCGACTCGCTGCTTGACGCCGCTCCCGCCGGATACCGCGCGCGCATCATCGACGCCACGCTGGAAATTTCCGGCGTCATCGAAGTGGAGCGCGCGCGTATTCGCCGCGCCGGTAATCGTTATTTTGCCGATCTCACCGTCGGACTTTCCCGCAATGTCACCTTCCAGCGCTCCGATCAGGTGGCCGCCGAGATTACCCAGGCCGTGCAACGCCTTCTCCCGGCTTGTGACGTGGTCATCCGCTCCGTGCCTCGCGAAACCGAAAAAGAAAACATCTTTGACCGCATCCGCGCCGTGGCCTCGCGCAACAATTTCACCGTGCATGACGTCAGCGTTCAGGACCTGGCCGGACGCCTGCACGTGGAGCAGCATCTGGAGCTGACTGAAACTCTGAGCCTTAAGCAGGCCCACGATCAGGTCACGCAGATTGAAGCCCAGATGCGCAGTGAGATTCCGGAAATCTCCACCATCCTTACCCACATTGAAAGCGAGCCAGCCACCATCGAGCCCGGCAGCCGTATTCAGCGCGATGCCGTGCTGGAGCAAAAACTGCGGCCCGTCGTGCGCGAGTTCCCCGAAATCCTCGACCTGCACGACGTGGAGATCAAACGCGTGCGCGATAAGGTCTATATGTCCTGCCACTGCACCATGCCCGACGATCTGCCGCTCTCCCGCGTCCATGATGTTTCCACCGCGCTCGAAATCCGTTTCAAACAGGAAGCCCCGGAATTGTTCAAGGTTTTGATCCATCCCGAACCGCTCACCGATAACCGCCGTTAGACGGTTTTGTTGCGGGTGCGCCTTCTTCCGTTTTTTATCTGCGTGCATCAGCGTAAATCAGCGGTAACACGGTTTCTGCCTTGTTTCATGCTCCAATACGCTTTTTTCGTGTAAAGGAAAATTCATTTGGCTTTCGTCTTATGTAGCGTGCGTCCATACAAATAAAAGAAAAAACAAAATGAGGAGAGAGATTCCTATGTTGAGACCGACGTTCAGAATGACCTTGCTCGCTTTTTCTATGCTGTTTGCCTGTGCCGGTTCTTTCGCTCAAACCACGGCAGACGTTGCTGATACCACAGCGCTGTTCGGCTATGACCCCGCGAGCCAAAGCAAATGGAAAGATACCTGGCGCACATGTGGCAGCACGAAGCAATCGCCAATTGACATTACTACGCGGACCGAGAACCCGAACCTGCCGCAAATCACCTTTCAGTACAAATCCACAACCTTGAAATTCGAGACCAACCCCTACAACTTGAAGATCGATTGCAAGGATACGGGCAACCAGATCGTGATCGATGGCAAAACTTACAAGCTGAAGGAATTTCATTTCCATCGTCCGGCTGAGGAAATGGTATCGGGTCAGCGTGCGGCGATGTCCATTCACTTCGTGCATCAGAATGTTGACCCTGCCTGCGGCCGCTCTGAGAACAATCCTTGTTCTGTGGTGGTGGCGGTTGGAATCCTTGAAGGCAAACCCGATCCCGACATGAAAGATCCCATGACCAAAGCCGTAAGGAAATTGCTGATAACCCCTCCCAGCGTGGAGCCGATTGATCTCTCCGAGTTGCTGCCGGCCAACAAGACCTATTTCCGCTATGAGGGATCGCTTACCACGCCTCCTTGCACTGAAAACATCACCTGGTATGTGCTGCGGCATGGAATCTATTTTCCTCCGGAGCAAATCGCCCAGTTTGCGGCCCGCTTTCCCTCGCCCAATGCCCGCGAAACCCAGCCAGCAAACAGGCGCATTCCTGAGTGGTCGCGATAAGTATTGATAATGCGAAATAAGTGACGCAGGTAATGTTCCTCTGACGCCGCCGGGGCCATTCAAGTGCCAGATCATGCTCGTAATGGATTGAAGCCCCGGCAGTGTTGGTTCTGATCATTATCTGCTCCCAGCGTTCACACTTAAAGTTAGGTCACTGTTGGGTTCGCATAATTCCAAAGTGGAAATTCGGAATTCGGTCCTGCTTCAGTCCGTACGCGATGTTCTTCATGGGCGCTTATAATGCTTGCCATGAAACACGACCTGGAACGACTTTGGGAAGAACACACGAGCCACGAATTTATGACCCACGATACTGAGTCAACACTGGCCACAATGGTGGACGATGCATACGTCAACCACATTCCGGTTATGACTGGCGGATGTGGGAAAGAGGCCCTGCGTGTTTTCTATTCGCAGGACTTTATCCCCTGTATGCCGCCCGACACCAAACTTACACCCATCTCGCGGACTATTGGCGAGAGCCAGCTGGTGGATGAGATGATCTTCTCGTTTACGCACACCCAGGAGATGGCGTGGATGCTGCCCGGAGTTCCTCCCACCAACCGCTGTGTTGAAATTCCGCTGGTGGCAATAGTTGGGTTCCGTGACGGTAAGCTGGTGAGCGAGCACATTTACTGGGACCAGGCCTCGGTACTCAAACAAATTGGGCTCCTGACCGATCCACGGTTGCCTGTCTGCGGAGCAGAAACTGCACGTAAGGTAGTCGATCCGAAGTTCGGTGTCGATGCGAAGGGTTCCGGCAAGTAACGCGAGTTTACAATCAGCGTCATTCATCGGGCAGAAGGGAATTGTGCATCATGCTTAGTAAGGGAGGCGACTCACCGGCCATGAATAGCTTGCTCCATGTTTTTCTCATCGGACTAACAGTAGTGCTAACAACTTTGGCGGCGACTGCGGATACTGTCCGCGTGGAACAGGGGCAGCTGGCGGGAACGCCGGGCAAGAATCCTGGCGTCCAGGTTTATCGCGGGATTCCTTTTGCCGCGCCGCCGGTGGGCGATCTGCGCTGGAAATCGCCGCAGCCTGCTGCGTCGTGGCAGGGCATACGCGAAGCCAAAAATTTTGGTAATGCCTGTTGGCAGACGCAATATCCTGCTGGCTCTATCTATCAGGCCAAATTGCCGACCCTCAGCGAGGATTGTCTGTACCTGAATGTCTGGACGGCGGCAAAGTCCGGCAAAGACCGTCTGCCAGTCATGGTGTGGATTCACGGCGGCGGGTTTACCCGAGGCAGCGGCTCCAGCGACACTTACGATGGTGAGAATCTGGCCCGAAAGGGAGTGGTGGTCGTGACCATCAACTACCGGTTGGGGGTCTTCGGCTTCTTCGCCCATCCTGCACTTACCGCGGAGTCCGCACAGCATTCTTCGGGGAACTATGCGCTGCTCGATCAAATTGCGGCGCTCCAGTGGGTGAAGAAGAACATCGCCGCTTTTGGCGGCGACGCTGACCGCGTGACCATCTTTGGCGAGTCTGCCGGATCCTGGGCGGTCAACGCCCTTATGGCGAGCCCTCTGGCCAAAGGACTGTTCCATCGGGCCATTGGCGAGAGTGGCGGCTTGTTCGCTCCCATGAAGAATTTGGCTGAAGCCGAGAAGACCGGTGAGTCCCTGGCCTCTTCGCTGAATACCACGGAGAACTCGCTGAAAGCATTGCGCGCCAGGCCCGCGGAAGAACTCCTCAAGGCCGGGGATACAGCAATCGCCAGCCCCATTGTGGATGGCTGGATCCTGCCGGCAGACGTGCAAACGATTTTTGCCCAGGGTAAACAGAATGACGTGCCTCTGCTCGTTGGCTCCAATGCCGACGAAGGCACCACGCTGGCTCCACAAGGAGCGAAAGTCACGAGCGCTGTATTCATCAGCCAGATCCGGCAACGCTATGGCAGCCAGGCGGACCAGTTCCTGAAGGTCTATCCAGCGGCCTCGGATAGCGAAGCAGTGGCTTCGTTTTATGCGGCGTACCGCGACCAGGTATTCGGCTGGGAGATGCGCACGTGGGCGCGAATGGCCGCCCGGACTGGGCATCATTCGGCGTACATGTATTATTTCAGCCATCGGCCACCCGGACCGCAAAGCAGCCGCCTGGGTGCTTTCCATGCGTGCGAGCTGCCTTACGTTTTTGGCAACTTTATCTGGCCGTTTCCCTGGGAAGAAGCAGACCGCAAGCTCTCGGATACCATTTCCACGTATTGGGTGAACTTCGCCAAAACCGGCGATCCCAACGGTGAGGGTCTGGTCAAGTGGCCGGCCTGGAGCCCAGCCAGCGATCAGGCGCTCGAATTCGGCGACCAGGTCGGTCTTCGCTCGCAAGTAAACAAGCAGGGGCTGGATTTCTTTGACAGCTACTACCACTCTCTGTCCGCACTGGCAGGCCCAATGACCTCAGACGAACGGGCAACGAAAAAGTAGCATGATGCGCTGGGGACGTTCTCGCGGGAAAGATAGGGCGGCTGCCTGCAAGTTATTAATGTATTTGGCGTCCCCGACCAACGCTTTTTGAACCGCGCAGACCGGCTGCGGACTTTTCTGGTGCGGTGGGCGGTTGAGCCGGTACGCATTCAATAAGACCTGATTACTGGCTACACCCACCGCAGAGCATACGCTTTTATATTTCACTTTGTATGCCCAGTCGCTCCTCGACCATGTCCATAATCCTGGTGCAGATGCAGGACCAGTCGCACTGTTTATGTGAGCAGAATTGCCTGTAGCATGTCGGGCATTGTGTCATATCAACTGCGTTGCACGGCTGTCCACAGTTTGGGCAGGTGCTTGATTTAGGAAATTGAAATAATTTAGCGGCCATGCGGGAAATGGTAACGCAAGTTACTGAAAACACGCCACTTATGTGTGGCGGCACATGGTTGATGTGTCACGCGGTTTCACCGCTTACGGCCTTGGCGCTTTTTGAAATATCCGTGCGTGAGACCACGCCGCAAAATCTCCGTGCCCACCAGCGAGCGAATCCGATAAAAGTTCTCACTACGCGCAAGCACATGCGGCGCTATGTCATCAGCCGCGCCCGCAGCCCACAGCTTATAGAATTCCCAGAGCATACGGTCGTAACGAAGCGCAAAGCGTGCGGCAATCCAGAGATCGGCTGAAAGCTCCGCGACATGGAAGCTACGGCGCGACTTCTGCTCAAGGCTGTGCAGGAACTGGTGCAGCCGGTCGAATGCCAAATGCGCCGGTATTCCCGACGTGTATTCCACCGCGTCACTGGCGAACTGTGCTGCTGCTTCCTGCCGGTCGCGTGCCTCGTATTAGTCCTTGTCGAGTTGCAGCTCGGCCCAATACTGCTCGCGGCCTTTCTTAAGCCGGTAATTTCGCAGCAACTCTGCATCTGTGAACGCGCCTGATTGCCTGGCTTGCGCGCAAAATTCGGCAAAGTCTTCGGCGTCGTGGTCGCCGAAATCACGTTCGCCGATGTACTGGTACGGCTGATCTGTTTCGCATTCGGCATTGAAGACCTGTGCGGTCTCTGTTTGTGGTTGTGCGCTGAGCATGGTGTTTCCTTTCGCGTTCAAAGCTGAAAATAGCCGCTACCGCCAGGTAGGTTCGCGAGGACGGTAGCGGCATGATTTGAATTGTGGTTAGTTTTTGTGTGCGTGCAGGAATGTACGCGCTTCCTGCCGTGCGCGCTCATCGGTAGCCGACAGCGGCTGGCGTCGCGACTGCAAAAACCGTCTGGCCTCTGCAATACCCCGGTCACCGTTGCGCGCCTGCACCGAACTGGCGGTGTATGCCGGGTACGTCACGGGCGACACATCGAACAGTCCGCCAATTTTGCGGATTACTCGTTTAACGCCGCCGCTGCTCCAGCGTGCGACCTTATTTCCGTTTCTGTCGAACCACTCTTGAGCGTCTTCGTCGTCTTCGTCAATCGTGAACCCGAAGCTGCTTTGTGTGATGTCGCCGCGTTCTGCGAGCGCCAGAGTGTCCCGGCCCAGTTGGGTATCGGGTACCAGCACGTCATAAAAAAGCCCCTTGGAGTCGCTGCGAAGTGTGAGCGTGCCGCTGAGTGTCCGGCCCAGAAGCAGCGACGGGTCGTGATTTACGAGGGCGCGCACATCCGGCCCGGCAGCCAGCACCGCGTCAAACGCGCCCGGCGCGATCTGCTCTGTGAATCCGCCAAGGTCTTCGCTGTCGCTGTTGTATACAGCGGCATAACCGGAAAGGCGCGTTGCCTTGCCGGTCTTTGCGACGCGGAATTCTGTGGTGAGTATGCGTCGTTCTTGTTTTGTCATTGGCAATTCTCCCTAACAAAAAATGAGGGTGGCTGCCCGTCAGAGCAGCCACCCAGGTTGAGATTATTGGTTAGGCCGCTTTGAGGATTGCCAGCGCAGACGGCTGGATCACCTTTGAGGCCACGCGCTGATACGCCTGGAAGCCCTGCTGCAAGTTGTTCATGAACAGTTCCTGGAACCTGAATACCGACATCGGCCCGGCTGTTCTCCAGAGAACCTTGCTGAAATCGCCGTAAACGAGATACTTAGTGCCCGTCGTGCCGAATGCGGGAATGTCGTTGGCGATGACGTATTTACGGCCATGTAGAATGCCTGCCCTTGCTTCAGCCTCAGGCCACAGTGGCTGGCCAGTCGTGCTGAGCAGTGCGCGGTATCCCAGGTACGTCTGGAAATTCATGGCATACGCAGATGAATCGTTGTTGTAGGCCAGGTCAACTTTACCCTGCAAAGCCAGAGGCTCCATGTAACTCAGCACCGTGGCGCTGGCACTGGTCATCGTGCCGGTGACAACACCCGTCGTCAAAAGTCCATCTGTCGGGTCATTCACCACGCGGGCGCTAAAGCCACGGCCCGCTCTCTTACACGCAGGAAAAGATCGTAGGCGCGCAGCTGCTTCTCGGCGGTGTCGCTGTCGATGCCTCGCTGCTCACCCTGGATCACCGGCGCGGACGCCACCAAGGGCGCGGCGCGGTAGCTACGGTCGCCGACTACCTGGCTGGAGCGTTGTTCTGAAATTTTGAGATCGAGGCGGGCGATGCGCGCCTGATATTCGCTCGATTTATGAGCGTTAAAGGAACCGGAGTCGAGGAAATTCTCATACTCTGAAAGAAGCGCTTCGCGCTGTTGAAGAAGGTCCATGGTGGTGTTGCCTTTTGGTCTGGTGCTGCACCCGCCATGGCCCAGGCCATGCTGTGCGCTTCTGCTCCGTCTACCTGCACTCGCGATGCAGCGCCCATTGGCGCATAGGTGGAACAGCTCATTGCGTGGGGCCTTCGCGGGCGTTCCCTGGAACGTGCAAAGGCTTTTGTAGCATGGGATTAAAACAAAAACTGTCGCGCTGTTACGCGTTCGGTTTGCGATGCCATCCCGCAGTGACGACGGCCATAAAAATATGCCAAGGCTCCAGCATTATCTGCGTAGCATCTGGTGATGGCGGGTGAAGCTCGATAGCTCTGCACACCCTGGCCACTGCCTCACCGTCAAAAACGTAAGGAAAATCAGGGTCGTTGTTCTCAGCTCGTGCAAGGTCCACGACGTGGCGCTGGACAATGAGTCGGAAAGCGTCGTGAGTTGCGACGGTGCCAGCCAGCACATCCTGAGCATACCGATTTGCGATTGCTACATAGTCGCGCTTCACTTTATCTCCTGCTCTCCCGATATCGGCGCGCTTCGCCGATGGTGACGGCGGTGCCGCAGTTTTCCACGCTCTGGTAGTTGCCTGTTGGAGAAATGTAAAAGGCGAGCTGTACCAGCGAAATAAATTCGGAATCGGCGTCAGTGAGCTTTACGTCTTTGCTGTCGTAGTATGCAACCAGCAGTTCCCATGACCTGTCCAAATCTTTTTTTGTAGGCCGGTAGTCGTCGGGGATCATTCAACCTCACCATGCTTTTTCTTAAGAGCTGCAAGCAGGTCAAACCCGCCGTCCTCTTCGCCCTGTGCTTTCTGGGCCGGTTTCGTCTGCTCGCGGCTGCGGGGTGTGCCGCCAAACTCGCGGAGAAACTTGTGGATGGTTCGCTCGCACGATTCCAGAACCCGCAACGCAGGGTTAACGCGGCGCGTAAGACGGGAAACACCGTGTGAGTCCAGCACGCTGGTTTCAACCGTCACGCCGTCCTGGTCCACGCTGCGTTGCGCCGTGATATATCTCGCAACCGCATTGCAATACGTCGCCAGCACCATCGAATCAACTTTGGTTAGGACGCCGCGTGCCGAAAGCTGGGGAACAATCCTGTCCCATTCTGCCTTCGCAGGCCTCGAAAGCCATCGTGGACAAGCCGGTCTGCCCGCTGTTGCGGTGCCGGTCGTGGTCGAAGCCCGGCTTTTGCGTGGCTTCGCGCCGGTGAGAGCGCGGTAACTTTCGGTTGTTTTGTTCACGTTTCACCTGATAAGCGGATGAATTGGTAAGAAACTGAATGAAAACCAGGGGTTCTGACACGACAGAATGGCTGCACCGGCCTACGGAAAATAAGATTCCGGGACTTGACCCTGCCATTCACTATCGAAACACCTACGGGTGCTGCTACGTCACAGCGCAACGCTGACGCTGTACACGACTTACATTCTTGTCTTCCAATGTTCTGCGTGCGACGCTGGCGCAATAACGGAGAGCGTGTTCATACGTCATGCCGCCACGGTTGTACCCTTGTATCGTTTGGTGTACAGCGTGATGCATAATCTTGATGTCGTAGCGCTTCAGCCAGTTCTGCCAGATTGACGGCTCAGGAACTGGGTCCGAAATGCTGTTACGCCAGTGCTCGGCCAGTGTTTCTGCCGCCGCTTGTTGCTCGATGCTAATCATGTGGTTGTCCTTATGCAGGATCGACTTTGAATGGCATCGAATAAAAAGGCGTCGGCTATGGGGTATTTCACAGCACACAGCGCACCTGCAAGAAATTAAAAAGGCGGCGGCGGCCACAGCCGCGATGGATCGGCTTGGCACAGCGCGCCACCTTCTATGCCACCGCCTCAACACGATGGGCTTGCGCGCCGGGTCACTACTCCAGCACTTCGCTGAATGTCATGAGGCCTGGAAGCCTGCGCAGCACAGAGCGCATTTCTGCGCGATATTCACACAATCTCATGCCCGCCGCTCGCCCTGAAGGGGTTACGAGTGGCGGGCTGTTCGCGTGCTCTGTCGGACATCGCGAATGTTTGGCGGCGCTCGTCCACGAATCGCCATAAGCGTTTCCATCTTTGGATGGCCGTGGGTGCCGCTCAAATTTAACTTTTGGAAAGACTTCTTGCTTTCCTACCTCATTATTGGCGGGAGCGATTTTTGCAAGGGGTTTTACTCAGAAAAATTTTCAGATTGAAAGATGAGCCGGTTTACACCGTCGCATTCAAAAACATCCGCGCCGGTCAGCGAGACGGTCTCAAACACAAGAACGCGCTGGCGGCGCTTTGCCTCGCCCTTTGCTTGCCATATCTCATCGCGCTCACGCCCCAGCCCTGGCTTGATGCGCTTTAGTTTTGGCGATTTAGTTGTATCCCGCTTCACGCGTTTGTTCCGCAACTTGGGCAGTGATCTGCCTTCTTTGGTCCATTGCTCCCAAAGCCCCAAATCTTCCTGTAGTTGGGCGGCTGCGCGGCGTGTTCGCGGTGGTGTCCCCAAAGCAACAGCAAGACGGGCAGCTACGTCCGACATCTGCTTGGCATCATCCCGCGCACGTTCGCGTTCTCGCAGCGCAATGGAAAAATCCAGCATTCCTTTATCCCACTGCGCATAGGGTTTAAGCTCGTTCATCTTGACCTCGTGCGCAGCGCGGCGTGCTTCATAAGCGTGTTGTCGGACAAGGTTTGACGGCCCTGCTGTTCTATGCCCGTGGCATTTTTTGCGCAGGTCGCACAATACTTCAGCGCGTAATCTTCGGTCATCGTGCCATTCAGTTGCGAAAATTTCACAGCCGTACGTTCCACGGCACTTTTGGTCGCGTCGTATCCGTTACGGTAAAGAAGTGAGTGAAAATATCGAGCATCTGGTGCTGGGCCAATAAGACACATCCAAAGCTGTGAAAGTGCCTCGGCTTCGGCTTTGCTGCGTTGCAGGTGTTCTTTCAATTCAGATGCCGTCATTTCTTCCCCCGTCCATACTGATTTTTGCGTGCTCGAATACTTCAGCCAGAGCAACAGCGCCCGTGAGGATAATTTCTGATCTGTACGGCTCGTTGTCGAGTGCGTACCTTGCTGTCTTGATAATCGTGTCTGTGGCGTGGCCTCTGTCCAGAATTTCTTGCATGGCCAGTGGCCACTCTTCTGCCCAATCGGCGGGTACAACGGCGGACGGAACTTCGTTCGTAATCGCACGAAAAAGCGCACCGGCAATGCCCACAGCATCGTCAGACGGGTCTCCAGGGTTCACCAACGGGATTTTTCGCAACGCTTCGGCGTCGATGTAAAAGAAGCTGGAATGACCGGCGCGGTACTTTATTTTTAGAACACCATCGTGTTTGAGGCGCTTCAGAATCTTTTGCATTCCGCGACGTGATTTGAGGCCACAATAGCGACTGAGATAGTCAACGCCGGAAAATGCTCTAACATCGCCGTCCTGCTGCTTTTGTAACCCTGCCAGTTTCAGAAGTACAACCAGATCAGACCCGGAGTACCGTGACGGGCCGTGCAGCCACACCAGCGAAACGAGCTGAGCGTTCGCGGGCTTTGTGTTATTCATAAGGGTAAGTGTTCCTCAAAAGTGAAAGTGAAAATGAAAGTGTTAACTAAATGAGCAATGAACTGTGGTTCGGGGGCGAACTATGGTTCATGAGAACTGTGGTTCACCCAGTAGCGAACTGTGGTTCATGGGGTGGTGAACTGTGGTTCGCGTAGTGGTGAACGCCAGTTCACCCATAGATTTGAATTAGTCTTGACTTACATTTGAAAAGAGACTTGAGCTACGCGTCGATATTTTTTGAACACTTTTCATCAGGGCAGAACGCCAAGTTGCAACGCAACTGGAAACCAGGCCGCGCCGGGTGCGAACCCCAGTTCATCCCTGACGCACAGTGTGCATAACGATTTTCGATTTAAGCTTTGCAGACATGCTGGGCCACCACCAGGCACCCATCGGGAGCACGGCGGCACCGTAGAGAGCTAGCGCGGTGCGTTGTAAATCATTTTGTTTGGATTTTTATTGCCTATTACTTACGCCTGGCGGCGGGTACTTCATCGGGTCATTGCGACCGTGAATCCAGTCTACACTTTTAAGGTGTAGCTGTCAAGGGTAAGTCATTTGTTTTCATGGGATTGGGTTTGTCAATAACTTTGCAGTGGTTATTCAATTTACAGCGGTTTTTTCTTCTTGCTCCATCGTGCCGCCGCCGCTTTCTTGGCTATGGCTTTGCGTCTGGCGGGTGTTAGTGCCTTAGCACGCGCCGGTCCACCACGCTTGCCGAGTTCTGAAAATACTGCACTTCTGATTTCGTCCGTGACCTTTGCCATGTCCATATTGTATGTGCTTGACGGTCAAGAAAACAATCCCAAATTACGCGTATTGACATCATGCTTGACGGTCAAGTAAATTGACCCCAGTAATAAAGAACCTGAAAGTATGCCCGGATTATTATGAAATATAAGACCACGAACGGCCCCGCCACTACTCACGCGGCTGTGGTGTACGTGCGCGTGAGCACTGAAGAGCAGGCCAGCGCCGCACACAACCTACCGGCACAGGAAAAGAAGTGCCTCGACTACTGCCAGCGTAACGGCCTTGAACCACTGAAAATATTGTCTGACGCTGAGTCGGGACGCACCGCTGACCGTCCGCAGTTTCAGGCAATGGTTCAATTCTGCCGTGACAATCGCGAAAAGGTCAGCCACGTTGTGGTTGCCGACCTCTCGCGCTTTGCCCGCTCAGTTCTTGACCAGGCCAAGGCGCTTGAGACGTTCGCACTGCTGAATATAAAGCTGTGCAGTGTCGATGAGTCGCACATTGACGGGACAGCAGCCGGTAAACTTGCCAGCAATATCCACGGTGCATTTAATCAGTTCTTTTCAGACTCTCTGAGTGAGCGTACCAGGTTCCGCATGGCTGAAGCTGTTCGCGCCGGTCGGTTTCCGTGGCCTGCCCCAATTGGCTACCTAAATTCGGGTGGTGGTGTCCTTAAGGTGGACCCAGAGCGCGCTCCGCTGGTGCGCCGCGCTTTTGAATTGGCAGCACAGGGAAGCCACGCCACGGACGCCATACGGCGCACGCTGGGTGCTTTGGGGCTGCGCACGAAGCGCGGGCAAGAGCTGCCACGTCAAACATTCCATGCAATGCTGAGAAATGAACTGTACGCGGGCTGAGTGTGCGGTGCCGGGCTGCGGGTGATAGGGAAGCACGAGCCAATCATCACAGAGAAGCTCTACGCGGACGTGCAGAGTGCTTTGGAAGTCGGGAGCAATGGCGTAGTTCCGCACACGAAGCAAAATCCAGATTTCTCATTACGCGGGTTCGTCCTGTGCGCTACCTGCCATAAACCTCTGACGGGCGGTCACGCGGTCGGCAGAAACAAGGTGAAACACGCTCGCTATTGGTGTTGGAATCGGGAGTGCCCAGACAAGGTGGGAGTAGCAGCAGAAAAGCTGGAAGGTGACTTCCTTAACCTGCTCGCTCTTATGCAGCCAACGGACGAGTTTTTGTCACAGCAGCATGATGTCGCCGTTCGCGCTTGGGAACAGCGCCAATCACGCACTGAACAGGATCGTCGTTCGCTTACGATGCGTCTGCAAGAACAAACAACTTTGAACCGCGATTTAGTCTTGGCGAAGCTCAAAGGTGAAGTGTCGCAGGCTGATTTTGACATCGTGAAACCCGGTATTGAACAGGCAATTGCGGACATGCAGGCAGCGCATAAGGCGCTGGAAATGGAGTCGGGAACGATGTCCGCGTTCATTGAAGCCACTGAGCGCAAGACCGTTGACTTGGTGCGTAGCCGGTGCCAGCGACCGGCACGAACTGCAAAATGCGGTATTTGGTGAAGCGTTGCCCTACAGCGTAAAAAATGGCTTCTTTGAACCGGGTAAGTCCAGCCTAATCAACGAGTTTACTGCCCTGTTGCAGGAGCTTTGTCAAGTTGGCGTCCCCGACGGGATTTGAACCCGTGTTACCGCCGTGAAAGGGCGATACCCGGCTGATCCATTAAGTATTTACAAGGCACCGGTCGCACCGCAATGCACTGTAAGTTCCTGTTAGGTACGCAAAGTACCACGCTCTTGTTGTACCGTTCTTGTACCGCGCACAAGCGAGCCTCGCTCGCCGCCTGTGTGGTAAAACGTGAAAAGTGAGGCACTGATTGTGGCAGCAGTCTACGGATGAGAGAGACGGGCGGCTGAGCAGGTTAGCCGCTAATATCTTTTTCAATGATCCTTGGAATACCTCCCGCCGAGCAGCCACCACTGGCAGGCCGGAAGCCATGGCTTAGAATGACCAGCCCTAAGGTTTCCGTGCGCGAAGGCAATCACCAGAAAATTGCTCGATGCGCAGGCCGTCACCCAATTAACACCATTGTCTTGTGTCTTGCCCATCCAAATGGGGCTGGCTTTTTGTTTTTGGGTGGAAAAGGCGAACCCGTAAGGCAGTTCAGAGCGAGTTCTTGCCTGCTTTTTTCGCTTTGGCCCAGCGAGCCTTCGCCGCATCAGAGATTCTCTTTTTGGCGGCGGCGGACATGGTACGAGTTCCTGCCTGTTTTGGTGGCCTGCCCCTTTTGGCCGTGCCATTGGAAAGAGCCTGGATTGCTGCCTCCAGCCGGTCACGCTGGTTCCTCAGTTCATTCAAAATTGCGTCAGTATCTTTCATGGGGAAAATTATACAGAGAGATGAAATGTTTTGATCTGTCAAGACACTATTAAATTCCCGGCTATTTCTGGGTTGCTCAATCAGGCCAGGCAGGCACTGGGTATTGAAGTTTAGGCTTTGCTACGGGATGCAGTGTGGACTCTGCGCTAAATATCTGATAACGTTGATCCTCTTCATGACATTCACCTTTTGGAAAGCCGTAGATATCGGTGACAATCACCACATCAGCTATTGCGCCATGGGATCTATCGGAAACTGAGCGACTTCTCGAGAATCCCGCAGTGCGGTTACTGAGAAGCCCAAACGGCGCGTTCACTCTGACCTTTCTGCACCGCGCGTTCAAAGAACATCACGCCATTTCCGTTCCTGAGTCGCACCTGCGGGCTCGCTTAGAAAATTTCCTCGAAGAAGCGCGTGCTCTTGCTCCGGGCTCCTATCCGCAAACAGCATCGGATTACCTTGCAGTTTGGTGCGGAGATGGACAGCTCCTGCTCAAGAAACTGTATAGCGGGCAAGTGGAGGAGCCAGTTTTTGAGCTCACGTCAGGCGCGGAACGCGCTATGCAATGTATCGAAGACCTCCAGGCAAAGCCGTTCGTCAGCGCGGAATCCCGACTCGAATTGATCTTGCGTAACCTGGAAGAGATCGTTCTGTTTTCGACGTCCGACGTGGAAAACCGGATAGCTGCCCTTCAGGAGCAACAGGCCCAGATACAAGCCCAAATTGACGCAATACTGTCCAGTAATACTGCCGAGGCGTACACCCCTGTTCAGTTGACTGAGCGTTTTGCAAACGCGCTTGACTTGGCTCGCGGCCTGACCGGAGACTTTCGTCAGTTGGAGGAGAATTTCAAAGACGTAGCGCGTTCTCTCGCAGAGAGTCATGCGCAGCCAGGGGCTCAAAAGGGACGCATGGTTGGGCAGTTGCTGGACACACATGCTGCCATTAAGGAATCGCCACAAGGACAGAGTTTCTATGCATTCTGGAATCTTCTCTCGTCTCCACAGCGTCAACAGCGGTGGCGAGAGTTAACTAGACGGGCCTACCGGATCGATGCGATAGATTCCACTTTACGGTCGAATCGATTGCTGGACCGACTTTCCAGCCTGCTTCTCGTTGAAGGAGAGCGCGTCGTCCGCTCTAATGAGCGCATGGCCGCGACACTGCGACGCGCATTGGAGTCTTCCGAGTCCGGCGAAGATCAAAGGCTGCGGGAACTTATCCATGAGATTCAACAGGCTGCAATCATCTCTCGTAGCGAGCCACCATCCGAGGACGATTTCTTCGAGTTGGTGGGACCGCCGGTGGTATTTGCCAGCTTTAGCCGCGGCTTTTGGCAGCCAGATGCGACCGGAAGCCTAGCGGACGAATTCTCTTTCGCTTCTGATTCAATTCTGGACTGGTCCATTGTTAATCGCTTCAAGAACCTCGCAGATCTGAATCTCAAACGCCTTAGAGAGAAGATCCGCGACTGCCTTGCTACGAGTGACTCCATTCTTCTCTCCGAGATTCTCCGAAGATTTCCGGTCACTGATGGTGCTCTTGAGATCATTGGCTACCTCGTAGTCGCCACACAAGACGATGCGCACTACGTAGCTAAAGACCAGTTCACCACCATCCGTGTGGTGGATGGGGCGCAAGGAGCGACTTGGCGCGCGCCAGAAATTTTATTTGCGCGGGCAGGATAAGAGCATGCAAAACGATACCGAATTCGGAGCAAGAGCATTCGCGTTAGCGCAGTTATTCGTTGCTCCTGTCTATGTCGAAGACATTCAGGTCTGGGAAACAATTCGTGCTGAAATAGACTATCTGACACGTTACTTTCGCCAAATCGGCCAAGAACTCATTGTGGACGAAGCGGAGGGCTACGCGTTCATCCGGCAGATCGAGTTGGATGGCGAGGAACGAGTGCCGAGAATTGGCCGCCGGCAGACTCTTGGGTACACCGCGACGATCCTGCTGGTCTGCCTCCGCGAAGAGCTCGCGCGTTTTGATGCTGCTCCCGGTGAGTCGACGAGGCTGGTTCTCACAAGACAGCAGCTAAGGGAACTTGTCCTGCAATTCGTTAAGGAATCGAATAATCAAATCCGCGATATGCGCACCGTCGATAGCGCAATTCGGCGAGCGGAGGAATTGGGATTTTTGCGAGCTGTTGGAGCAGCGGAATCTGACACGCTCGAAGTGATGCGCATTCTGAAGGCACGATTCGGGCCGTCTGAGCTGGAATCGGTGAAGGAACGATTGATACGGCATGGAGAAGGTCGAACTTAATTCGCACGACCGTGAATCTTTGGGCCTGCCTGGTTACCGTCTCGAACGGTTGGAGCTTCTCAATTGGGGTACCTTTCATGGAGAGGGCCAGGTCTTTGCTCCCCATGGGGGATGGTCGCTCCTTGTGGGGGACAACGGTTCAGGAAAATCCACCGCCATCGATGCCTTGCGTACTCTCTTAGTGCCACCACGCCTCCTTGCCTCCTCCTATAACGATGCTTCGGGAGATGGTCGAAAGGCTTCTGGCCGTGATCGCACGCGACGTTCCTACATCCGCGGCGCATGGGCGAGCTCCAGTACCATCGATTCAACCTCTCCGACCACCCAATATTTGAGAGAGCCTGGCGTACTGAGTGCAATCTCCGCCGTCTTTGGGGATGCCCTCCGTTCGGAATCGGTGACCTTGGCGCAAGTGCTTTGGGAATACGACGAGGAAGTCCGCGAAATTTTTGCGATCTGCCGTGCCCCCAAAAGCCTGAAAGACCTACTTGGACAGCAACTGAATACGACGGAGATCAAACGCGCCGCCAAGCACAGCGGATGGGAGGTATTCGACAGCTTTCCGAGCTACTCAGAGCGTATGCGGAAGCTGCTTCATATCCCCGGCGAGAAAGCGCTCGAAGTATTCAATCGGGCGATCGGTATGAAAGAAGTCGGGGACATCGATGCGTTTGTTCGCCAGTTCCTGTTGCCGTCTGCCGATACCTTCACTTTCATTAGAGACACGGTTCAGCCGCACTACAAGACCCTCATGGATTGTTGGATGGCAATCGACCGCGCCGAGCGGCAGCTGAACGCTCTCCGTCCCGTCTCCGAAAACGCCGATCGCGTCGCGGCTGCGGAAGCCAAAATCAAGGAATGGAGAGATCTCCAGGACGCGGTCAAGCCCTACTTCCTGACCAAGTATCTTCACTTCCTCGAACAGCGCACAATAAAGCTTCGTAGGGAGCATGAAATCGCTCAAGCGAAACGAAGCGGGATCGTATCCGATCTCGACCAACGCAGAAACGACCGCGACGGGTTGATTGCAGCGATCAGCGCTACCGACGTTGGACCTCGTCTCCAAGCAATCGATCGCGAGATCCAACTCTCGGAGAGTGAGCGGCAACGGGCCCAGACATTGCGCAGCCGCGTTCAAACCTCAGCTGAACTGCTTGCTGCAGAATCCGCGCTAACTGACGAGGTGGCTTTCGTCACGGCACGAGCCAGTTGGGAATCAGTAGAGAGTCAGGAAAGCCAAGCGGCCAGTGATAGTGACGAGCGTCGTGCCGCCTCGCGTTACCGTCAAGAGCTGGCTCTTGCCAAAATGACCGATGTGCGCGAGGAACTTGCGAGCGTCGAGCGCAATAACGTCAACATCCCTAGAAACTTCCTCGGTGTGCGACTCCGGCTCTGTGAGACTCTGAAGGTCGATATAAACACCATGCCGTTCGCAGGCGAGTTGATGGAAGTGAAACATGAGTACGCGGAGTGGGCTGGTGCCCTGGAGCGTCTTCTCCGTGGCTTTGGCTTATCCCTCTTAGTACCAGAGAATCTTTACCGGCCTGCTGCAGAGTTCATCAACTCGACGATGCTTCATCTGCGACTAACCTTTCATCCTGTCCCAGCGAGGGTTCCTGCTCCGCCTCGCCTTTCTGAGGAACTTGTGCCAGGACGCTTGTCTTTTCGCGCGGATCATCCTTTGCATTCCTGGGTGATCGCCGAATTGTCACGACGGTTTAATTACCGTTGCTGCAACACCATCGAGGAGCTGGAGAGAGTGGAACGGGGCGTGACCCGCCAGGGCCTTATGCGCGACCGATCACGGCATATCAAGGATGACTCCCGATCGATCGATGACCCCAAGGACCGAATCCTTGGCTGGTCCACGGAGCAGAAGATCGCGGCTCTGCGAACGCAGCTTAGAGAGTCGGAGAGAGAAGCGGAAACGGCGGCACGCGAGACTACTGAAGCAGGCCGCGCAGCAGCGGATGCCAGGCGTCGCGCTGCCGCCGCAAAGGGGCTACTGGGTATCAATCAGTTCCTGGAGATCAATCCGGCTCATTGGAGCCAACAACTCATTCGGTTGAGGAGCGAAAAGGAGCTATTGGAGAACAGTTCGAAAGAACTTCATCGACTCCAACAGCGTAAAAGCGAAATTGAAACAGAGATCCATGCTCTCGACCAACAACTTCGTCAAACGGACGGTGAAGTACACATTCTAGAAAAGGATGTGAGCAACTCTAACAATATCTTTCAAGTCAGAAAAACAGAGCTTGATAAGTTTCCTGACTATGAGCATGAAAAGATCGATGCGGATTTTGCTCGGTTAATAGGAATCCACGTTCCTCTCACGAAAGACAACGCGGACCAGCTGACGCACACAACAGCGCAGAGTATCCAGGGGCGGATTAACAACGAAATCGGCAAAGTAAATGAAGCCGCCGATAAGATGGTGGCGGCAATGAGTGAATTTCTCAAGGAATTCACCGAGTTTGGTCAGACCCTTTCTACGGGGCGAGCATACGCGAGTAGCTTTCTCGCCGTACAAGTCAGAATTGAAGGTGAGGATCTCCCGAAACACAGGGAGCGTTTCGAACACTATCTGAATGAAAACCTCGTAGGCGACCTTCTCATGCTTAACAGTCGGCTTGATGAGCACGGTCAGGCCATCGAATCGCGAGTAGAGGAAGTCAACCAGGCACTTCGCACGATAGAATACAGCGAGAACACGTACGTTCAACTGCATTTGGTCAATCGACCAAATGTACAGGTCAGTGAGTTCAAGCGTTCGCTCAAAGAATGCTTTGAGTATGGAATTGCTCCTGCTCCGGAGGAACGTCTCAGGGTGTTCGCTCGGGTGCGTGCGTTGCTGGAAAAATTTCAGGCGGACTCCGACGGAACGCAGCGCATCACGGACGTTCGCACTTGGTATAGCACTGGCGTGAAGGAACTGCGCCAGCAGGATGCGTCAGAAGCGGATTTCTTCGCGACAACCACTGGAAAGTCAGGTGGACAGAAGGCTAAATTGGCATTCACGATCCTCGCCTCTGCCTTGACGGCACAATATGGTTTGTCGCAAGCACAGTCGGAGAGTTCAAACTTCCGCTTGGTTGTCATTGATGAGGCATTTTCGCGTACGGACGAACAGAACTCGCAGCGCGCGATGCAGCTTTTTGAGAATCTTGGTTTCCAGGTTGTCGTCGTTGGACCATTCGACGCGAAAGCTAAATTGGCGGTTCCATTCGTCCGGACAATCCATCTGGCTTCGAATCCGACTGGAGACAAATCTCAACTGCTGGCGATCACCAGGCAGGAGCTCGAGTCCAGCGATCTTGAGCGCTTCGCCTCAAACGCGGTGTTGAATGACGAAAACAATTCCATGACGGAGACACTTCAGTAGATGCGCAGCCCACAGGAGGTTCTCGCAGCGGCGCGGAGCAAGTGGCCCGCGGTACTACGCGCCGAAGCCGCTGGGGAAAGTATGTTTCCGCTTGCAATCCCCTTCGGGCGACCACCGACAACCAGTAATTTCGCAGCAATACGCGCAGACCTGGCGAGCTTGGCGACTGCTGACTATGGATGGCAGATCGAATGGGAGGAGATCGATACTCGGAAGTGGGGCAAGCAACGCTGGCCACGGCGAGTCAGCTTTGCCTTGATCGAGGATTTGGCCCGAGCGCTGCAATTCATGGAACAGCTCACGTTGTTTCGCGAGGCATTAGTCTTTGCGCGGTCTGCCTGCCCAAAGCTTGAGCCTTGGCTTCGAACCAGGGCACACAGAATCCCGGAGTTGCTTCCAGATTGGAAGGACCTCATCTGTGTATGCGCATTTTTCGATGCGAACCCCCGTCCAAATTGTTTCCCCCGGCAGTTGCCGATTTCTGTGGGAACTAAATTTATCGAGGAACGCGCAGGGATATTGGCGGAGTTGCTGACACTTGTTCTTGGAGATCGCGTCAACACGAAAGGGGTGTGCTTCGAGGAAAGATTTCATCTTCGGCTAGAGCCGGCTCAGGTGAGATTTCGTTTCTTGGATGCCAGTGTCCGAGACCAGACGCGCTGGCCCGTCATGGATTGCACCATCTCTGTACATGATCTAGCGAGGCTGTCTTGGAGAATTCCCCGTGTACTGATCGTAGAAAACAAAGCTGTGTTTCTTTGTCTGCCCGACGTTCCGAATACGCTGGCTATCCTTGGTAGCGGAAAGGCCGCGGCGCTTCTTCCTTCTTGTAGTTGGTTGAAAGAATCAGATGTCGTCTATTGGGGAGATTGTGATGAAGCTGGATTCGGCATCCTTTCGTCTCTGCGGGGCAGCTTACCACGAGTGCGAAGTATCCTCATGGACGATCAAACCTGGAGGTGCTGGGGCCGATTTGCTGTACCGGGTAGAAGTGATCCCGGAGCGCGATTCGATCATCTCACAGCAAGTGAGGCGGAGGCCCTGACCTCCGTGGCCGCCGGTTCGTGGATGTTAGAGCAGGAGAGAATCCCACTCCAAGATGTGGAGAGAGCGATTATGGAAGCCTTTGCTGGAGGGTCAGAAGGATAACAACAGCTTCAAAAACGGCATTCGAAGGGTACCAAGATCATCGCTGTCACCGCTGGCAACATTCTCCCTCTCGTCGTTGTTGTCGACAGCGCTTCACCGGCAGAGTACCAGTTGGTGGAATGTACCCTTGCCTGATAGGGATCGAACCGATGATCTCTTCCATGCCATGGAAGTGGAAAAACAGCCGGAG
Source organism: Candidatus Angelobacter sp. (assembly GCA_035695325.1). Classification (GTDB taxonomy): domain Bacteria; phylum Acidobacteriota; class Terriglobia; order Terriglobales; family Acidobacteriaceae; genus Angelobacter. The sequence goes on along the minus strand of DASSEH010000434.1, from coordinate 35,948 downwards.
CATTGTTTTCAAGCAGTTATTAACCGGAACATTGGGAGGAAACTGGTACATTCGATGATATTTCCGGCCAATTTTCCGGCCAATTTTCAATCACTAGCAAGGGACTGCATGGGCGGGGGCTCTGTGGTCCACCAACAACCTTGTCATCGCGAGAGACAGATTTATCTTGGGTGTAGAAACCCTCAATTTAAGGGCCTGCAGCGGCTCCGCAGGAAGATCCATGGGAGATGCGCAACGCATCTTCTACTATCACGTGCCTGCTGCAACGGTTTCTTACACTCTGTTTCTTATCAATTTCATCGCATCCATTGTGTTTCTGCAAAACCGCAGTGAGGGTGCTGACACCTTGGGCCAGGTCGATCGGCAGACGCTGGATATACCTCCGGTTCTGGCGGCTGTCCCGGCCATCTTCGTGTTCCTTGACGTACCGATAAATTACATGAGGAGAGAGTCCGCAAGTATAAGTTGGCAGCGACGAAAACGACTTACTTGGCTTCCGGATGCCTCAGAAAAATGCTATCCTCCCCTCCAATTCGATATGATCTGGTGAATATCGGGATAAATTGCCGCTCTGCCGGGGAGACGATGGACAATATTTCGCAAGATAATGAGGCCGACCTCGCTGCCATCGACGCCTTGATCGCGGCGTTTTTTGGGGCGTTCACCAACAAACATGGGCTCGCCGACCTCGGACGCTTGCGTGCGCTGACGATTGCCCAGTGCGTCATCGTCAAGGCGTCGGCGCGCGAAGTCTACGGGCTGGAAGACTTCATCTCCCCGCGCGCGAAATTGCTGAATGGCGGGCCGCTCGCCGAATTTGAGGAAATCGAGACCTCGTCATCCACCGACATCTTCGGCAACATCGCCCAGCGTCTCAGCCTCTATCGCAAATCCGGCATTCTGTCGGGCAATCGCTTTGCCTCCACCGGCGTGAACCAATTCTTGTTGGTGCGCATGGATGCCGGTTGGAAGATTGCCGCCGTCACCTGGGACGACGAACGGGAAGGCTTCGTGCCGCCCCTGCACATCGCAGTGGCCCGGCATCCAGTGGTACACAATTGACATAGCAACCCTGCAATTGCCTGCGTGCTGCCGACCGCAACCATATCCATCTGTTTCGTACAATAACATCAGCGCTACTTCCAGCTGTAACGGGAATGTTGACCTTGTCCTCAATGCCTTATGACAAACCGGTTCGGCCCACGATCCTGTGCGCGGACGATGACCCACTTGTGCTGAAGATGCGTACTCTTACCCTCAAGTCTCAGGGGTCTGCCACGGTCGCGGCGGTGGTGACATCACCAGTGCGAGCCGAAAGAGAACAACTATCGGATTGTGGACCGTTACGGGAAACAATTAGCCTTAGAGCAGGCATCCGCGAAAAACTATAGCAGCAGAGGGAAGGGGGTTCTATTGCGGCTTGCTGTTACTTCGGTCACACCACCGCTGTGGCTATGGGTGCCCGGCAGTCCGCATAGCGAGGAAGTGAAGAGTCAGTGGTCCCTAAATGACCGGAACGGCAGCGAGGTGTGATTCCGCAGCCATCTTTCCCATCTCCGCGAGAACGGCTTTGAGAGAACGGTAGTCGACTAGTGCTATGACCGCGTGATTGAGTAGTGGAGTGTTTTTCTGGCCTGTCGGCGAGAGAACTCGTAAGATTCTGGGATTTTGGCAGCATTATTATTGTCTAACCATTAGTTCAGGCCTGCGAGAAATGCGAATAGAGAATTTCTGCAAAAGCGAGGGATGGATTCGGAGAGTTTCTGGCGCGACTGGCTGTGGAAGATGTGCGTTTGGCCCCAAAGAGCGTGATAGAGGATGAGTTTGTAGTCCTCACAGCTTGAGTTTCTTTCCTCACACCCCGAATTGCCTGAGGTGATGGTCCAAATGTTTGGCCTGGAGTTAGCTCGTAAAGTTGCCCGTGACTGCTCCGAAAATTGGGTTGAGTGGCCACTCTTCGGCCAATCCCTTCCTTGTGAACGTCTTCACCAAGTCCAGACATCGCTTGCACTCCGTCTCAAAGTCATATTTCTGCTTACCTCGATCTCTGTGGTGAAGGCGTGGCTCCGATAAAGCACTAGCGTCGCGGAGAACGATTGGAATAGGGATCTGTTCGATTCTGGAGCTAGTTGGTTAGAGGGGTCTCGATGGTAAAAACAACGCGGTCCACTCCGGTGACCATCTGCAAGGCGAACTGGTCTGAGCGGTAGTGGGGCAACTCGGCACCTGCCATCCATTTCACTAACTCGCCAATGTCGAGCACCCGGGTCTGTTCGTTGCGCCAGCGGATCTTGTCGAGCGGGTTCTCTTCCAATTCCTTTCCGTTTTCCTTTCCGTTCTGACTTCGTCTCTTCTTGGCGACAGGGCTGTCCTCGGGGAGGAAGCCGAAATGAACGGCTTCGGATGGTTGGAAGATCTCCACGGTATCCACCACACCGGCGAAGAGGCAAATGAGGAGGGTGCCGATATTTTGTTGGCGAAGCGTGACCGCACGCGCTCCCTTTGCTCTCCCCTCCACTTCCATGTTCGGCCATTGGCTAATGGCCTGGGAGCGGAGAAGGAATCCAGAGAGCGGTTTGAGCATCGGCGCAGCATTACGCGCGGCGACTAAGCGTCGCGTTTGCGGGCGGGCTACTGCAGTGGCGCGCTCGGTTGTAGCAGCGACTAGGGGCATGAAGGCCACGTCGTGGCTAAGATCGGTAGCCGTAACGCGCCCGATGCTGAGCGCGCCGTCGCGTAGTGATTCAAGCCAGGACTCATCCACCTGGAAGAAACGGATCGACTCGTTAGGAAGCATCCGCTCATCAGGAATGAGGTAGTGGACGGGCACGTCTTTGAGCAGGAGAAGGTTGGCAAGCCATTGGGCGATAACGGTTTCCGGCGCGGAAGGCTCCGGAGCTTCGGCGTTTTGGGTGTGCAGCAAGGCAATCCTTTCGCCCAGGTGATGGAACTCGGCAATGTGTAAGCGCCGGAGCAAAAATAGACCACGTCACGCCGCGGAAGGGGCGTGATGCGGCGGAGGAAAACCAGACCGCCGGATTTTAAGTTTCGCGAGCTGTTGAGGAAGCAACAGCGATCGTGAAACACCGGAGGGATGTACTCAGTGGAGCTCTATGGACGTATACGACGAGCAGTATTTGTGGAAGGTAAGAGTCAGCGTGCGGTAGCGCGGGAGTTTGGCGTGGCCCGTGAGACGGTGCGCAAGATGCTGTGCTACTCGGTGCCGCCGGGCTACCGGCGGGAACAACCAGCAAAACGACCCAAACTGGGACCCTGGTTGGGAGTGATCGACGCCATTCTGGAAGACGACAAGATCCGGCCCAACAAACAACGCCACACCGCGAAGCGGATCTTCGACCGTCTGCGGGAAGAACACGGCTACACGGGTGGCTACACCATCGTGAAGGACTACGTGCACTTGCACAAGGCGCGGAAACGGGAGATGTTCGTGCCGCTGACGCATGCTCCGGGCGAGGCGCAGGCCGACTTTGGCGAAGCCCTGGTGGTGATCGCGGGGGGGGAGCAGAAGGCACATTATTTCGTGATGGATCTGCCGCAGTCCGACGATTGCTTTGTGGCGGCGTTCCCGGCGGAAACCACGGAAGCATTTCTGGAAGCGCACGTTCGGGCCTTTGACTACCTGGGCGGAGTGCCGCGCTCGATCGTGTATGACAACACGAAGCTGGCGGTGGCGAAGATTCTGGGTGACGGGGAGCGGCAGAAGACGCGAGCGTTCTGCGAGTTGCAGAGTCACTATCTGTTCGCGGAGAAGTTCGGGCGTCCGGGCAAGGGCAACGATAAGGGAGCGGTGGAGGGACTGGTAGGCTATGCCCGGCGCAACTTTCTGGTGCCGGTTCCGCGCATGAGCAGTTGGGAAGAACTGAACGCGTATCTGCTGGAGCAATGCAGGAAGCGCAGAGAGCGGCGCTTGCGCGGACACCAGGAGACGATTGCGGAACGCTTCGAGCGCGACCGTGCGGCGCTGTTGCCATTGCCGTCCGCGCCGTATGAGGCCTGCGAGAAGCGCACCGCGAAAGTCAGTTCACTGTCGCTGGTGCGCTACCGGGCTAACGATTACTCAGTGCCGACTGAGTATGGACATCGCGAAGTACTGGTGAAAGGCTATGTCCATGAAGTGGCGATTGCCTGCGGCGGAGAAGTGATCGCGCGGCACCGGAGAAGCTACGAACGGGAAGACATGATCTTCGATCCGCTGCACTATCTGGCGCTGCTGGAGGAGAAGACGCGCGCTCTGGACCAGGCGGCTCCGCTGGCGGGCTGGGAGTTGCCCGACTGCTTTGCCCAACTGCGGCGATTGCTGGAAGCGCGCTTACAGAAGAAGGGCAAGCGGGAGTATGTGCAGGTGCTGAGGCTGCTGGAAACGTTCCGCATGGCAGAGGTGACCCAGGCCATTCAGGATGCCCTGGATCTGGGAACCGTGTCCCTCGATGCGGTGAAGCATCTGCTGTTGTGCCGGATCGAGCAGCGTCCGCCACGGCTGGATCTGATGCAGTATCCTCACCTGCCCCTGGCTCGGGTGTATACCACGCAAGCCGCCGACTACATGTCCTTGCTGAGTGAGGTGGACCAGTGAGCGACTCCACCCCAGTCCCGAACCCAGTCCCGAACGATACGCCGCAGGTCCTGTTGGAACATCACCTGAAGCTGCTGCGGTTACCGACCTTTCTGCGCGAGTACGACAAAGTGGCACGGCAGTGCGCCGCCGAGAGCGTGGACTACCCGCGTTATCTGCTGCGCATGAGCGAACTGGAACTGCTGGAGCGCGAGCGCCGGGCCAGCGAACGCCGCATCCATCAGGCGCGTTTCCCGGTGGTCAAGAGCCTGGACAGCTTTCAGTTCCTGGCCATTCCCTCGCTGAATAAAACGCTGGTGCTGGAGTTGGCGCGCTGCGAGTTCCTGTCGCGCCGCGAGAACGTTTTGCTGTTAGGCAATAGCGGTACCGGCAAAACCCACATCGCGCTGGCTCTGGGCCTGGCCGCCTGCCAGCGTGGCCATCGCGTACGCTTCACCACCGCCGCCGCGCTGGTGCATGAGTTGATGGAAGCCCGCGACGAGAAGCGGCTGCTGCGCTTCCAGAAACAGATGGCCAGCTATGAACTGCTGATTGTCGATGAACTGGGATTCGTGCCCCTGTCCAGGACGGGCGCTGAGTTGTTGTTTGAAACCTTCAGCCAGCGCTACGAGCGCAGTTCAACTTTAGTGACCAGCAATCTGCCGTTTCAGGAATGGACCGAAGTTCTGGGTTCGGAACGGCTGACCGGCGCTCTGCTGGACCGGCTCACTCACCACGTGCATATTCTGGAAATGAACGGCGAGAGCTTCCGCTTGAAGCAGAGCAAACACAAACGCGGTTCTCAGTCGAAACCCTAACCATCCACCCGGCCAACCTGCCCAGGGGATGGCGTCTTCCGCTCCGGCCTGAACGCGCCTAACGGCGCAGGCCTCCGCTCCAGACGCCATCCCTCCCTTCAAACGCTCTCTTCTCCCACTCTTCCTCTGGCCTGGTTTTACTCCGCTCTGCTGGCCTAATTTTCCGCCGGCCTTGACAAATGCATGATCACGGTACCGGACTCGCAGAAAAAGCGCATTCTACTCGTGCAGTTTAAACATGCACGCACTGATCGATGTGAATTCTTCTGTGCCCAGTGTTGTCATCACTCGTCTGAATTGCCCAACGGCTATATCATTCTGGCACCTGAGCCAAGGACGGGAGACCGCTTCCGATCGTGGAACAACAGCATTGAGATCACGGTAGACCGGGAGGAAAGGACAGCCAAATTCGGCCCACGCGGAAATATCAAACTGGATGGAGAGCTCCGGTCATTAGGCATCGGTTCCTACTTGATGGCGCAAGTCATTCTCTGGGCTCAACAGCGTTATCCGGACTTCAGCGTTACTCCGGGAGATCTTTCCCCTGTTGATGCAGGGACGCCCGAGGCACAAGCCAGACGCAATGGGTTCTATGCGAAACACGGTTTTGATTTTGTGTGGAAGGATGCCGAGCATACGACAGGACAATTCTACAAAGACCGCCTCGATCAACTGCACGGATGCTGGCATGAAGATAAGGTTCGCGAGTTCTCGGTGGACGAGTTGGTGGCGAAACAAGCGAGTCAATGGGAACAAATCAGCGCATTGGCACGCGAAAATTCTTTTCTTGAAAGCGGACTTAAGCGAGCTGATCGCAAGAACCGCCAGTACTATATTTCATGTGTTTGGCTTGCATTGATAATGATTGGCCTGATCATATTTCCGCAAATTCCTGCTGTTCTGAATCATTGGATATTGCGACTGATTATCAGGGCATTTTAAATGTTCGCGGCTTTGTAGTCGCGTCACAACGGGTAATTTGCAATGAGCAACTCCTGATATATCTTTCCCGCCTTTGGTTGTGAGCTGTATGTCATTTCGAGCGTCTCGATATGGAACCCCGCAAATATCCGCCGCATCTCCGGCGTATTATTCAGAGACATCAGGAACTTTCCCTTGAGATTCGCCAGAAGCCCGGCCATTTCCACATAATCCTTCTCTTCCAAATTGAATTTGTAATAGGGCCGGTTGAAATACGGCGGATCGAGATAAAAGAAGGCGAACGGACGGTCATACTTCCGCAGGATGTCCTGATACGGCAGGCATTCCAGCTGGACATTGAGCAAACGCTCATGGGCTTTACGAAGCACTTTCGGCAAGGTTTCAGGATTGAAGTTTGATCCGTCCTGCACGGAGCAGACAAAGTTCTGCCGGAGAATCAATCCGCCGTAGCAGTTCTTCTGAAGGAAAAAAAATCGGGCAGCTCTCTGGATATCGGTCATCGTATCCGGCGGCGTCTGCTCAAAGAGATCAAACCACCGGCGGCTCACGACACAATAGTGCAGATAGCGCAGCAGTTCCTCGTGATGCATCTGGCAGATGCGCAGGAAGTTGAAGACGTCCTCGTTCAGGTCATTGAGCAGTTCCACTTTTGACGGCTCTTTATGAAAGAAAACCTGAGCGCCGCCGCAGAACGGCTCAATGTAGGAGGTGTGCTCGGGAATGAGCGCGATGATTTTTTTGGCGATGCGGTTCTTGCCGCCCAGATACGATAAAGGTCCAACCATGTGAAAAGAGATTAGGGGTTGATGTAATGGAGATGGTAACAAGGAATGCTTTCGTCGGCCCCTCCTGTCCTGACGGCCGCATATTTGGGCTATGCGTCAGCGGGGGGCCGATGGAAGCATTCCTTAGCTCAGACTGCGGGCTTAGGTACGCTGGAGGCCAGCGGGGAGAATATCTCCGGCTTGGGCAAAATATGCGAGACCGAGCGATACTGCGTCGAAGATGATTATGTTGTGATGCTCTGGCTGCCAGTTTTTGCGTTTCGGCGGCACTCTCCAGGCGAGTTCCGGGAAATATCCGGCAATTAACGCGGCAATCCCAACTTTGCACTTTTTGCCGGATTGCCGGAATACTCGGCAAATGTGGCTGCGTTTCAGAAAGATCAGTTCCAGTGCATGGGCCTTGGCTACGTGCTTTATTGCATCTACCACTTCGTCATTTCTCAACCGCGTTGGGCCATGAGCGCCAGAGACCTGCTTTACGACGATGACAGACGGAGCAAAGAGCGTGATTAACGAAACCATTTTCTTGCGTACAGCGGTCGCGGAATCTTTCGCACCAACGGCATGACACCGTTTCATACCAGAATCCAAAAGTCGTGTTGGCCCCTCAAGCACCGCAAAGCCGAATCGTTGGGACCGCAAATCTATTGCCAATACTCGGGGTTCTTGCATCGTTGCGTGTGGCTTTTAACTGCGACCTTTTTCCGTGCGGCCAGGAACTGCAGGGTGAGTGCGGTCATGACGGCATCAGGGTCTTTTGCGCTTTTTGCCCCCAATGCCGATTCCATCCGGCCCAATTTCGTCTCCATATTTTGCTCGACGGTTTGGGAGATGGAGGGAAAGATATCCGAGGCCGGGACTTTGAAGATCACCTGATAACTAAGGGCAATCCGGAATGGAGGGACGGTCACGCCCCGTTCGTGCCGGGACACGGGGACTTCGTTGCTGTACCCCAGAAGTTGAGCGAGTTCACGTTGCGAGAGATTACTTTTTTTGCGGAGCGTCCGAAGATAACTGACGATTCGTCTTTCTGCCATGTGAATTTGTAAAAGAACAGATTTATTTTTCGACTGTTCTCAGAGTAACAAGGGAAACAGCGGTTTGATAGATGTATAAATCTGCATCCCATGTATGTTTTTGTGCGATTTGTCCACACGCATTAAGCGAGAATGGTTTGGAGGCCTCACAGAGCCACCAAGGATGTCTTGCTTGAAACAAAATGGGTCTCCAAAACGATATACAGAGAAGGATGTGGCTAGGAATGCGCACTTCAGCGTGGGTACAGTAGATACACACATACTAACCTTGCATACATCCCTGCGATCCCTATAATTAAATTCACATGGATAAAACCACACAGGAAACAGTTTTCAAATTGCGGTCGCTATTTCCTCAGGAAATAACGGTCAATGTACGCCGCTCGGAAGACGGTGGGTTTTCTGCTGAAATCCTTTCGTATCCCAATATCTTCACGGAAGCAGATACCTTCTCTGAACTTATGGAAATGGTGAATGATGCCCTCTACACGTATTTCGACGTTCCCGAGGCGCATGTGTCCTTTATGCCCACCTATCTGCCGCCGGTCAACTTTATGAATGATCTGCTTGGGTTTCCAGTACATGCCGAAGAAGAAAAAATCAGATTAGCGATCTTTGACCGTGAAGGGAGTCGAGGTTAGAACGGCGGACGCTTCCCACAACGAACTGGCCCGTATTGCTGAACGGTGCGGATTTCGAATCAAAGAAGGCAAGAAACACACGAAGATTGAGACCCAGGACGGCAAGTTCATCACGGTGATTCCCCGCCATGAACGAATCAAGCGGGAAACAGCAAAGGGTATCGCAAAGGCATTTCAGCAGTTTTGCAACGATGTAATTATCAGGTAGACGTTTTGACTCCGCAGAGGTGCCCATTCCCGTTGTTTGTTTACGGTGCGCAAAATCACCCATTTTGAGGAAAGGGAAGAATGGAAATCTGCGGAGATGCTCACGCTATCTCATCATCAGAAAGCGTTTGGCAAATGATCAGTGTTGACACGTAATTCCTCTTGGAGAGACAGGAGTAATGCATCCAGAGTTCGAGCCAGGCCCTTAGATGGTCCACGAACTTGCATCCCATGCAGATTTGTACACCTATACAAGTGCGGTTGATTCTGTCAGCATTTATGATGAACAAGGTGCTTGCCAGAGGAAATGGTTTATCATGACCCCTCAAGGGAGATAAATGGACGCCGACATATTAAGCAAAATAAAGAAGGTCTTAGAGCAAGAAAAGTATTCTGAAAAGGATATTGTCTATTTTTTGGTGGAATCCTATAAATTTTTAGAACGAAAATATGACAAGCAATTTGGCACCGGCAAATATGATCGAATAAAACTTTATCGAAACTGGACATGCCATGCGCAACTTCATGGAGATTCTCATAAAGTATTTACAGATTTCGTTGCACTCATTAGGGCCGAAAAGAGCAAGCTCAATGCCCTTGGTCATTACGACTGGACAGATTCAATGGAGAAAAAAATACGAGAGTGCTTTCGTGGCTATGGCCCACTCGCTTTGAAAAATGAGGCTTTAGAATTTCTAGCCGAGATCCAGTATGCCGGGAAGTTTAATTGGGAGAGTTTCAGAATTAATCTTTACGAAACTATTAGAGATATTCCCCTGATTATCAAAGATAGAGAAGAAACCATATTTACTTTCGAATGCGTGGCACCTCGCACCAAACAAAATTACGATGATCTCAACTTAAAAGCTGTCATAATCGGGGACACCGAGTACTCACTTGTCTTAGATGATCGTTCCTTATAAAAACACCATCGCCTCCCTTCTCCTTAGAGTTCATATTTCTTCCCTCCCATATAGAAAATCGTTTGCTATAGTTATACATATGAAAAACTTATGGGCATGGAGTCCATTACTAATAGGGGCATTGGTCGCGGCTGGAGCGGATGCTATTTCAAATAACAATCGACTTTTATTTAATTGGGTTATCTTGCTCTTCCTTATGATGGTAAGCGGATTAGTTTATAAGGTTCTTATCAATCAAGATAAATCCTAAGTGGTTTCATCCGGTCGATTTTTTCTCTATTCTGGAAGATAATTTTCGTCGGTAGATAATCCTCTTTGGAGTGATATGAGTAATGCGTCGAGAGTTCGAGCCAGGCCCTTAGACGGTCCACCATCAGCATCTTTTTCTCTGTCTGCGACATCTTTGAATGGTTTTGCGAAAGCAAAATCAATGGTTTTTTGGTTGAGACTCAGGTTCGAGGTGGTCATTTTAACCAATGCGCGTCTTTTCGTCAGTAATGCGTTTTCATACAAGGAATACGCAGCTCCGGCGAGTTCGAGGAATTTGTGTAGCGCATCAGGAACCGAGACGGTGCCATCCTTCAGTTTCTGGACAATCTCCTGATTCGCCTGTCGCTCAAACAAGAGCGAGACTTTACGCTCCTCAAAGATATCTTTGTCGATGGTTTGGTCCAGATAGGCATCGGTGAGCCTCGTAATACGGTGGGCAACCTGTTGCAATTTTATGGTTGCTTGTGTGATGTGCTCTTGTCGGTCTTTGATCCAGTTTTTCTTTAGACCAATGATCGCGTCATTGAGATATTGCCTTTCTGGTTCGGTGAACGCGAGCTTCCGAAGGTTCTCTTTCACGATTGCCGTGATTTCCTCCTCTCTAATTCCCGTCGTAGGACAGTCTCTCGTGTGGCACCGGTAGTAGACATGGCCCTTCTGAAGCTCGCCGATCAATGAGTAATTGCAAATATTGCATTTCACGATCCGGCGAAAGAGAAACTCATGCCTCTTGGGCCGTGCGGTAAACCGCCCCTCCAGAATGTCCTGGACATCTTCAAACAGATGGGTGGGAATCAACGGTTCATGATTGCCCTGGAAGGTTTGATTGGTCTTCTTGATCCGAATGAGACCCATGTAGAAAGGATTCCGAAGGATGGTTGCCATACCATTTTGAGAAACCCGGCCATTTGCATGATTTCTCAATCCCCGACGAAACATTTCATCGCACAGTGCGGGGATACTGAACTTTGTCGTCCGGTACCTTTCAAATGCTTGCCGGATTAACGATCCTTTTGTTGGATCAACTGTTTTTGCTTTGCCTTGTCCATTGTTGAGATAGCCAATGGGAGCCCGCATGGGATAGAACCCCTGTTTCAAGCGCCCGTAAATTCCTTTCTTTGCTTCCTCACGCAGATTCCGAATGTAATCGGATGCAACAACGGCCTGGATATCGGCAGAAAGTCGTCCCCCGCGAGAGGCAAGATCAAGAGATTCATTCGCAAAGTGGACTTCAAGGCCGGAATCAATTAACTCTCCAAGGTCTGCCCAGTCTTTGAGATTTCTGGCACTCCGGTCAATCTTGTGAATGATGACGCCAGTGGCTTTGCCCTGACGGAGAAGCCTGAGCATCTTCGTCCAGATGGGACGCCCTTTCTTTGCCGCAGTTTGTTGTTCTTCGAACCACTGGGTAATTGTCAGACCGTTGCGTGCTGCGTGGCGCTCAATGGCCTCCTTTTGTTCCGGCAGTGATACGCCTCGTTCTCCCTGGCGGACGGTGGATACACGGATGTATCCGAAGAATGTGTTCACTTATTTTGTGAGTAATGGTTTGGGGAATCGACCTTTATCTGAATGCTAGAATTCGCGGGAGCGAGAGTCAATAATCCTCTGGGACATCCTTTTTCTGCATATCCTCAAAGATTTCCCAGGCGAGGAGAAGATACTGATCGAGCGTGTCTTTCACACGCAGAAGCTCCTCTGCAGACAGATCGGGATACAGTTTTTTCAATTGTTCCATCTGCATTTCCAGATTCATGGTCCACCAAGGGTACAAGGTGAACAGGAGCATCTCAAGATGGACAATCCTGCATGGGATGTCGCGTAGCTCAGGAAATAACCTCCTGAGTCAGATGGCCCCATTTGCATCCATGGCAGAATTGTCCGCCTTTTTTCAGTTTAGATTGTCTATAGGAGAGTCATGCCGACCAACCCCGAGCTGCTGAAGGATTGAGGGACTGAGATCGGCTTGTGATAAACTTCCCGCCAATGCATCCGAAGTTCGTCGGCATCGCGCTGGTCTTCGCAGGAGTCGCCTTAGGAATTATTTGGGTAAGCGTCCGCATTACGCACCAGTTCCTGCCGGTGCTTGCTCTGCTGCTTTTCCTGGCGGGTATCAGTCTCTTCGGAAAGACAAATCAATTCGCGCAGCGGCTACAGCCGTTGGTTGGAAGAAGCGTGCGCGTGTTAGCGTGGGATTCGGAGCTGCCAGGTTATTCCGGCGCAACGTTTATTGTGCAGTCGGTGCGGGCGCTTGGCGCCGGCCTGCATCTTTATCTGCGTCCACTGCCACAAGGCTCTCCCATCCACCTCAAGATTGCACAGCCGCGCGAAGCTACCGTCGATGATGCCGGGGTGACGATTCGGGAGGCGAAGTATGTCCAGTGGGCGGGCAGAAAAGTCCCCAAGTCTCAGGCGACAATTCCATTTGTTCTAACGGTCGTAGGCAGGACTCAGGTTACTTCCGTGGATTGAGGGAACGAGAATTGATCTGACGAGTGAGACAGCAAAATTAGTCCATCATGAATAGATGGACTAATTTGCATGGGAGGAACCAAGTCCCGCTTCGAGGATGCCTCTCGCGTTCGCGTGCCTACAACGAGCTGTGCGACCTCTTCGAGCAATATCTCGGGAATGTCGTGGATCGAGATGAATTGGTGCCTCCATGTCATCTCTTCCACGCATTCTCCTGAGCTATGTGTAGTCAATGTGGTAAAGGTCGAGGCCTCCAAATTAAGCACATAAATGCCGCGTGAAGTGAGTTGACTCCGTGATGATAGCAAATTGGTTCATCATGGATAGATGGACCAATTTGCATTCATGGCAGAATTGTCCACCTTTTCTTTTTTCGTGATTTCGTTACGCTGAAGACAGTTCTTTTTCTTTCGCTGCGCCATCATCAAGGCGCATCATCTGGAAATTCCGATCTTTCCGCTCACCTCGTCTGACATCAAGGAGAAATCTTCATGGAACTGCTTACCGCAGAAATGCGGAAGTGTCTGCCGCCGCTCTACGCACAGGAAAACACCAGTGATCCGATGATTCATATCAAATTCTTCACGCCCGACGCTCAGTGGACTTGGTACGTCACGGAGGGTTCCGCTCAGGAAGACGACTTTTTGTTTTTTGGGTATGTGATGGGATTCGAAAATGAATGGGGATATTTTTTGTTGTCCGAACTCACTAACGCACGGGGTCCGATGAGCCTCGCCGTGGAGCGCGACCTCTATTTCACGCCTGCTCCTTTCAGCAAGATCGTAAAGACCAGCAAGTAATACCAAGCGGGTAAGCCAAACATGTGCTTGCCTGCTTTTTTATTGTGAACCCGACATCCCATGCAGGATTGTCCATCTATTATTCTCCCGCACCCGCTATAAACTTAAGGCCACTTCGTACCGGATGGCCGGGCCGAAGTGCGGATTGTTTTCCTGCTCCTTGAAAATGAAATACGCAAGGGGCGTGATCGTCTCCTTGTGCCGGACTGATGAAAATCTTCCGGCAATTCCTCCTTCCACCGCGCACAGAAAAAGGGAGGGTGGCCTTTTTCTTGCACCTCCCAAGGGTTTTTCTTTAGCTACGCCCGGGTGCCGTGTTATTGACGAATATCCCGGCGTAGCAGGAAGGCCGCCTTCCCTCATTTCTTCCCCATACCGGGCCGGGGTAACCCGGCCCGGACTGTCTCCTCCTCCACGCCGTTCCCGTTACCGTTTCCAACAATCGACTCCGGACAATTGCAACTATGCTTCACCTTCTTGAACAACTCATCGTAGCGATCTGGAACCGGCTGCAGGGCCGGGGGAAAAAGGTGCGGGAGGAACGGAGCGACCTCAGCCTTGGCTACCGGATCGTGGACGGGCAGATCATCGGGCAGAAAGTTACGCTCAATACTGCCCGTCGGGCGATGCACGTGGCCGTGCTGGGGAAGACCGGAACCGGCAAGAGTTCCTTCCTGCGCTATCAGGGCCAGCAGGATATTGAGGCTGGGCGCGGAGGGGTGTTCTTTGATCTCCACGGTGATATGACGCCGTTCCTCCTGCGGACCATTCATGCCCAGGAGCAGCACCTTGGGCGTGACCTGAGTGACAAGGTCATCCTCATTGACCCGTCCGATCCGGTCTTTTCCGTGGGGTTCAACCCGCTCGAAACTGAGGTCGCGGATTTTGTCCTCATTGCGGAGTTCACTCAGGTGCTCCGCCTGCGCTGGGGACTCGATCATTTCGGAGCGCGTACCGATGAACTTTTGCGGAACGCGCTCTTTGTTCTCTCGGCCAATGGTCTTACCCTCCTTGAACTCGCGCTGCTTCTGACGAATGGCAGTTTCCGGGCGGCGTGTCTTACCAGGGTGCCGAACCCGGAAGTCCGGGACTACTTCGAATCCCGTTACGACCAGGTGAGCGATGCCATGCGGGGTACGATGCGGGAACCGATTCTTAACAAGACTTCGGCATTCACCGCCGACCCACATTTCCGGCACATCGTGGGCCAGGCGCGTTCGACCTTCTCGATGAAGGACGCGATGGATAACGGGCGATGGGTGATCGTCAATCTTCCCAAGGGAAAGTTGGGAGAGCAGGCGATCACTCTGGGAAGTCTCCTCTTCACCGTCATCAAGAATGCGCTCTTTACCCGCGACAAGCGGTCGCTCTTCACCCTCTATTGCGACGAGATCCAGAACTTCGTGGCCTATGGCGCAGGCATTGAGACGGTGTTATCCGAAGCCCGCAAGTTTGGTGTGTCGGTGGTCTCGGCCAATCAGTTCCTTGACCAGTATCCGCCGGAGATGCGGGCCGCGATTCTCTCCGTGGGCACCCATGCTTTTTTCCAGCTCTCAAGCCTGGATGCAACGCAAGTGTCTCATGCGCTCGATGGCGGGAAGCCCCTGGCCGAACGATTGAAGAATCTCTCGCAGCGGCACGCGATTGTGAAAAGCGGCGATGAGCGATGGACGGAAATCATCGTGCCGACCGTCCACGAACCCAAGCTCGATTACGCCGACCTTAGGAACCGTGCGCAGGGGCGGTGGGGGCGCGTACGGACCGACATCGAGCACGACATCCAAAAGCGGCAACAGGTCGCGCGCCGCAATGAAAAGGAGGTGCTCGATGGCTGGGAGTAACGGCAAAGGCATGGTGATCCAGAAACGGGATTTGAACTTGCTTCAGGAACTCTCCGTCATGCGCGTGGTTGATCGCAAGCAGGCGAAGATCGTTGCCGGGTTCGGATCAACGACTCGGGTTAATGCGCGATTGCTTGCGCTCACCCGTGCGGGACTGCTCAAACGGTTCTTCCTCGGCACGACCGCCGGAGGGACTAAGGCCTTGTATGCGCTTTCGGCCAAAGGGGCACAACTTATAGGTGTTCCGCTCCGTGGCCCCCAGCGGCGCAAAGATGAAATCCTCGCGGCGGATTTCTTCGTCCAGCACCAGCTCACCGTAAACGACATCTACTGCGCGCTGAAGTTTGGAACCCTGCCGCCGGGAGTGTCGTTCAACCGTTGGCTCAGTTTCTTCGCGCCGATTGCCGAAGGACTCCGCCTCATTCCCGACGGGTACGCGGAACTCCAAACCCCGTCCGGAATCGTGGCCGCATTCCTTGAAGTTGATCTTGGGCACGAACACCTTCCGGTCTGGCGAAAAAAGGTGGACAACTATCTCCAGTTTGCCATGACCGGAAACGCTGGGGCCGGGACGTTTCATCGCCCGTTCCGTGTCCTCGTCGTGGCGCCCACCGAACGCCGCGTGCAGTCCATTCGCAAGGTGGTAGCCGAAAAGACTTCCAAAATATTTTGGTTTGCCAGTCTCGACGTAATAACCCGCGACGGCCTCTTTGCTTCCGTATGGTTCCGGCCCACGGGCGAAGACCGCCTGCAGCTTATTCCGCTTATTAACCAACCCAGGAAAATCCAATGAAACATTGCTACCACTGCGGACGAATCACGGCAGGAGAGCCGCTCTTCTGTAACACCTGCGGACGGAGTTTTGACCGGAAGCTGTGTCCCCGCCTGCATCCGAATCCCCGAAGCGCCGAGATTTGCTCCCGTTGCGGAAGCCGCGAACTCTCGACGCCGCAGCCCAATGTGTCGCTCCTCTTTCGCGGCGGCGAATGGCTCGCACGGATGTTGCTCGGGGCATTCCTCACGCTGCTTACGGTATTTCTCGTCTACGAAGTCATTACGGAAGCCCTCCGGATGCGGGTGGTACAGAACGGATTGCTCCTCATTGGATTTCTGATCGCCATCCTCTGGTGGTTATGGACCAAGCTTCCTGAATGGCTTCGGAAGTTCATACGGAAGCAATTGCGAAAACGGAAGGAGCGCCATGAGCAGGAATAGCGGAAGAGGAAAGAGTGTGCCGGACAGGCACAAGTCCCGTTTCGGTAATTGCGGAAACTCCGCGGAATCACTGGCTTTTTCGGCAGTCAGCCCAGGGCAGAGCGACCCGAGGCATTACCCGTACCGGGAACTCGAAGAGCTTGGCGCACCGCTCACGATCAAAGAGGTGGCGCGCCTGATCGGATGCTCGGCCTGGAATGTGAGGCAGCGGTATATCCCACGGGGACTACCGCACTTCCGCTCCGGGCCGAGCGGAAAGATCATCTTTTTCCGCCATCAGGTTGTGGCCTGGATTCTGGCCCAACAAGCACAAACAAAAGGAGGACAGAAATGACAGATGAGGACCTGGGGCCGGATTGCGCCGGCTTTCCGTGTCCACGCTGCGGCGACGATCGGGTGGATTTTCTGGCATGGCTCGACGATGAGTTCGTGCAGTGCGCTTCCTGCGGTTGGACATATCGGCCGTAGGTCAGAAGCAAACCTTAATAAAGGAGGAACGCAAGTGAGTCTATTCAAGCGGGGCGGCGTGTACTGGAGTTATGTCTACGTGGACGGCGTCCGCTATGGCAGGTCAACCAATACTGGCAGTCGCCGTCTTGCAGAGCAGATCGACCAGAAGCACAAGGAGGAACTGCGTCTCAAAAATACGCTGTGTCCGGAGCTTGACCCGAACATGCGCTTTGCTGAACTCGCAGGCCGGTTTCTCGGCGAGGGTGCGGCAAAGCTCTGGCACCGGGACCGGCTAAAAATTCTTTTGCCGTATTTTGCCGATTTCACTATCAGCAAAATCAACAAATCGGCAATCCGGCAATTCCGCCTGGAACGCCACCGGCAAAAGACCCTTACCGAAACGACGGTCAACCGGGACATCGAATGCCTGCGCCATCTGCTCTATTGGGCGGTCGATGAGGGTTTGCTTGCCGCAAACCCCATCGCCCGCATCCGGATGGAGCGAGAACGCAGGAAGAAAAAGCCGGTTCTGAGTTTTGAGGAAGAGACCTTGCTGTTACAGGCTACGTCTCTCCATCTTCGGAACATCGTGATCGCGGCCCTCGATACCGGCATGCGCCGGGGCGAGATTCTCCACCAGGTTTGGGAGGACGTGGATTTTCCCCGCAGGCTTCTCTATGTAACCCATTCGAAGACCCCCGAGGGAGAAGCCCGCGAGATTCCCCTGACCGACCGGGTATTTACCCTGCTTTCCGCAATGCGCAAGGATACCGGTCTCATCTTCACCTTTGGCGGCCTGCCGATCCATAGCGTAAAGACCGCATGGAAAGCATCCATCCGCAGGGCGGGAATTCGGTACATCCGATTCCATTACCTGCGCCACACCTTCAACACCCGACTGCTTGAACTGAGCGTTTCCCGCGAAGTTCGTATGGCGCTCCTCGGCCATACCTTCGGGGACACCCATGAAAGCTATGAACACGTTGAATTGCCGCTGAAACGCGAGGCCATCAGAAAGCTGGAAGCCTGGCAGATCAGCGAATCCGAAAAGAAAGGAGAAACCACCGCATGAGTGAAATGTCACCCATTATGTACGTTCTCGAGGACGCCCGGCAGGAAAGTGAATGTGCCGACGCGCAGCTCCGGGAAGTTACCGAACTCCTGGGCAAGGAAGACTATATCCGCGCCCTCGGTGCTTTTGACGGACTGGAAGAACGCGTCCATTACGTCGGCATCGTCTTACGTCGCTTCACACGCCAGCTTGGCCTGCGTCGCTGACCGCAAACCGTTACGCACTTTGAAAACTGAATAAAGGAGCAATACCGCAATGTCTGAAAAGAAACAAACCCCATCAACCTCCACGCCCAGACCCGGTCAGCCCGCGTCCTCACCGGGCGCGCCAACTACTTCTGCCCGGAAAGCCTGGGTGAAGAAAACGCCTGTCGAAGTGGTTCTGGAACAAATCGCAAAGCAGGAAGACAAGGTAAATGACCTGCGCGAAGAGCTGAAGCGAGAAGAACGCGAACTCCAAAAACTGCAGCAAGCAAAGAAGGTCCTTGAGGCCTCGTAAATCTACAGGAGTCTGTCATCGTACAGGCTCCTTTTTTGTGGCGGGAGATTGTGAAATCAGAGGAGAGATGGACATGATGAACCAAGCATTGCATACCGAGGACCTGGCTGAACAGATGGCCATGGAAAGCCTGACGGGAGTGATACAAAAAGTCGAGGCCTGCTGTCAGCATGAATGCCAGCGCATTGCCCTGGTCAATGAATCCCGAATCGTCGGCCTGCGGGCCGAGTACGCCCAGATGCTTCTTGAAGAGCGCGAACTGGTAAATGCGCTGCGGCATGCTCCACCGTGTGGAATGCCGGAGCACCGTGAGCGCCCGGGTGCCTACACATGGAGCGTGGTGATAATCCTCACGATTGCCGGATTCATCTTTTCGCTCATCGCCTTTGAACCTTTCCAGGTGGGATGGAAAGGCTATCTCTATTCGCTCGGGATCGCCGTGGTTACGCCGTACCTCGTTGACAAGGTGCTGGTACGCTCTGACACCCGGCGGCTTGTGCGCTCGTTTGCCTTGATTGCATTCGTCGCGGCCATGGCGGGCCTTATCTTCCTCGCGATCATTCGCGGCAACATCCTCGCGCAACCATTTACAGCGCAGAGTGCCGTCGTGCTGTTCGACGATGCCGCACCGCCGCCACCCCAGAATGATTTCTACGGCGCGACGGTCTGGCTCCTGCGCGCCACGATGGTGCTGCTTGCGGTGGCCATGGAGTTGGGTGCCGGATTGGCCCTATATGACGGTTGGCAGGTGCGTAACCAGACACCGGATAATTGGGAACTCCTCCGTGATCGCCTGACAGCCATTCGACGGCGGCTTATGATGCTCCCCGAAGAAATGACCGAACTCAAAAACGAACCGGCCATCTTCGCTGAGCGTTTCTGGCGCAATTTTCGCCGTGCTGCTCTCGCCCATTTCCCCCGGCATGGGGGAATGAAACTATTATTGCTCCTGCTCTGTGCGCTCCCGCTCTTTCATCTGCAGCTGTCAGCACAGGAACATATCGCAATAGTCGTTGCCGTTGATCTTACCCAATCGGTCGCCGCTCCAGGGGCGGATGGGCAGACGGACTTTTTGAAAAACATTGCGGGCGTCACCCGGCTCCTTGCCCAGGTTCCTGCGTCCTCACACATTACGATCCTCGGCATCACCGACAAAAGCTTCTCCCAACCTTATATATTGCTCTCCGCCCGGGTGCCGGACGATGCCGGCTATTTTGGCGAACGGCTCCAGTCCGCCCGAGGTCAACTCGTCCGCGCCTGGAAAGCTCGTGCCGCAAAACTCAAACCGGAATTTCCCGCGACCGATATTCTGGGCGCGCTCCTCATCGCGGGCCAGCTCTTTGATCAGGACAAGAACGCAGGAAGAAAGATTTTGATCGTCTTTTCTGACATGCGGCAGAATACCCGAGATCTCGATCTGGAGTCGCCGCCAGCCGTACTCAACTTTGCGTTACTGGAATATACCCACCGGAAGACTCTGCCGCCTGCCAATCTTCGGGGTGTCCAGGTGTATGTCCTCGGTGCGGACGGCGCAGGAAAAAGTATGCAGTACTGGCAGAGCCTGCAAGAATTCTGGGCGGCGTATTTCAGGAAATCCAGCGCCACGCTCGGGACGTATTCCGTGCTCCGGGAACTGCCCGCCCTGAAAGAATAAAGCTTCTGCCCTTTAGTTTTCGAATATGGAGTCAGTGTCACTAATGAGATGCGCCTGACCGTTTGAATCGATTAGGAAGATCGCATCCACCCCGGGCGTCTTTATTCCCGCAAGGACCTCTTGAAGCCTGTCCGGTTCCGCATAGTCGTACTCCTGAACAAGCAAAAGCAATTTGCGCTGATAATTTTTTATTTCTTGCAAGCTCGGCAATTTGGCGCTCAATATCCGCTGTAGGGAAAACTCCAGCGTGGACCTGATGTGGCCTGCCAGAGCATTGCCATTGGGGGTCTTCGCCGAGGCATGGAACCATGTCAGCGAAGTCACGCCCTTCATTTCTGAAGCGCCGAAAATAAAAAATCTGGCTTTGGGCTTTACCCAGGACTCCACCATTTCCAGCACCTGAGAGCTACGGGTTTCCTCGGGGAAATTCGCTAATTCTTGTTCGAACACTTCTACATAGTCGAGGCATTCTTCTTCCGTCTTTCCGCTCGTGATATAGGCTTTGGCTCGTTCCTCAATAACGGTGAGCAGTTGAGGCGAAAATGGGCCAGCAGCAAGAAGCGCGTATCCATAGTTTGAGTCATTGGGAACAACTGATCTGAGCCGGTCACATAACGGATCGATTAATGACTGGATATACCGCGCATTCATTTCCTTTCCGTCGCAATCTGCGTATTGAAATAGCCGTGTTACTTCCACCGCCCACTCCTGCGTAGTCATATCTTTGCTGACATGAAAATGCAGGTCGGGCGGGTCGGGCTTGACTAGCGTCCACGTGCTTGTCCAGCCGTGTCCTCCGAGCCACTGGTGAAAGGCATTAGCGGCGATTTCCTCTTCTTTTCTCACGCGGGTGCCGGGAGCCATGGTGGTTCATCCTCTATATATAGCAAGCCGACTTTAAAGCAGGGATCTCTTAATCTCGTCGTAAATCTGCTTAGACCACGCCCTTGAGCATTGCTGACACAGTGATTCCCAGGCCCTTGCTCAGTTTCTGCAAAGTGCTGATCGTTACATCTTTCTCGCCGCGCTCGATCTGGCCCATGTGCCCACGGTGAATTCCGCAGGTGTCCGCAAATTCCTCCTGCGACCAGCCGCGTTTCAACCGGAGTTCACGGACCCGATCACCGATTTTTTTCTGAAGATGATCTTGCATTCCCTCTGATTCTGGGAGTATGCTCTGGCTCCAGTCTACTAGCGATAGCAAGGCTAGTGATAGCTAGCTGATACAAATACGGAGAAGAATACATGCGTAAGCTGCTGAAAACACTGGTGTTTTTGAGCATTCTGCCCCTCATTGCCTGTGGCAGAGGCGGCGGGAATCCCGGTTCATCACCCCAGCAAATTGTTTCCGTGAGCGTAAATCCTCCCTCGGGATTTACCGGATTCATCGGAATAACCCAAACCCTTCAATTCACCGCAGGCATCACCGGGACCACGAACACCGGAGTGACCTGGGCGGTGAACAATATTGCTGGAGGAAACTCATCGGTCGGCACGGTGAACTCATCCGGCCTCTACACTGCCCCCAGTCAAATACCGAATCCCCAGAAGATTTCTGTCACGGCCACAAGCCAGGTAGATGCCACGAAGTCAGCGACTACGAACATCTTCATCTCGCGGATTCCTCCCACGGGTTCCTGGCAACGGACCGGGCCACCCGGCGGCACTATCACCATACTCGCCGAAGACGTGAGCAACCCAGGCACCGTCTATGCCGATACGAACGATGCCGGAAACGGAGCCCTTTGGAAAAGCACGGACGCGGGCCTCCACTGGGTCACTCTCATTACGAATACCCTGCTTGACGGTGATCCTGTCTCTGACATGAACGTACCCGCTTCCGGCGGCGGGAAAGTCATCTATATCGCGGCCGGTACATTATTCCTTAGTTCGCAGGATGCGGGTGCAACATGGAAGACCATAACGACGCCCGCATTTGGGCGGCAGATGGCCGTTGACCCGCAGAATCGCGCCGTCATTTATTTAACTTCGCCCGGCAATGGGGTGCTGAAATCACAGGATGGTGGCGATACGTGGACGTTGCTGCCCTCCTCCCCGGTCATCACCCTCGGGTCGTTGACGGGAGACCTGCACAACCCGCTCCATGTGGACCTCAGTCGATCCGCCACCGTCTACAGCGGCACGGATCACGGGCTCTTCATTTCCCGCGACGGCGGTGTCACATGGTCGCCGAGCACCAATGGCATTGCACCTGCCGACACCGTGGTGCTGGATGTTGCCGGTGCGCCCGCCGACACGTCACGGGTGTTTGCGCTCATCGGTCCTGCCGGGTCCCACACCATGAACCTTTATCAGACCACCGACCAGGGAAATTCCTGGACGCTTCTTGCCTCCAGTCTGGATGCACAACGGGTCGTACCCGATCCCGCGAATGCTGCGACCCTGTATCTCTATGGCCTGCAGGTCCGCGCGGCGTACAAATCAGCCGATGGCGGGCATACCTTCTCACCAAGCGACACCGGGTTGCCTTCGGGACCGGCCTCAGACTTCCTGACCCTTAATGGCGCCTTCATTCCCCTTGTGAGATCACCCAATACCTTCCTCATCACGATTGGCGGACTCGGCGTTTCCCGCTCTTCCGATGGCGCAGCATCATGGTCGTTTACGAGTGACGGCATCTCCTCGTGGTTGGGCGTTGTTGTCGCCGTTGACCCACAAACGCCCGCTACCGTCTATCTCGGGACGGCGAATACGGGCGGCATCTGGAAGAGCACCGACAACGGCGTGACCTGGGTGAATCTCCGACACAATCAGCCGCATGCCATCGCCGTCGATCCCTTCGACTCGAACCACCTTCTCGCGGCGGCGTTCGATGAAGGGGTGATTGAAAGCCGTGACGGTGGTACGACGTGGCAGAAGGTCACGAACTTGCCGCCCCCACCCGGCGGTTTCGCGACCATTACCGAGATCATCTTCCACCCAACCGTGAGAGACGTCATTTTCCTGTCCTCAACGGGCGGCGGCGCAGGCATCGTGAAGTCCACCAATGGCGGCATCTCATGGAGCCTCGCAACCACGGGACTCACTACCGACAAGGTCCTTTCGGTGGCGGTAAATCCCCAGGCCTCTTCCATGCTCTTTGCAGGAACGGCGAAAGGCGTTTTCAAATCGACAGACCTCGGCAACTCATGGACGCTGAAGACAGGAACCGTCGCGCTCCTCATCTCCATTGACGCAAAGGTAAGTCCACCCGCCATCTACATTGACGGAGCAAAATCAACGGACCAGGGTGAGACATGGAACGCGGTTCCTAATGCCAGCACCATCATCGTCGATCCGAGCACCGCGAACAGTCTCTTCACCGTGAACTTTGACCTGCGGACGGTGCGTTGGTCTCCCGATGGCGGTGCGACATGGTTCCCGCTCACTACCGGATTAGGACAACCAAATCTGGTTCTGGGATTCGCTGGCCTTGGCGGTGGCGGCCTGGCCATAGCGCCGAGCAGTCCTCAGGTTCTGTATGTGGCGAGTTCGAGCAACAGCATCGTGCGGTTTGTGATCGGGCCATAACCGATACCCTGCAAAATAGAAACCGGGTTCAACTGCTCTCTGCAGCAATATGTTACAGGCGGGAGGTGTCGATGTCGAAAGCATCGGCACCTCCCTTAACCAAACATTGCCGATCATGGAGGCAACGATGGCTGTCACCGACCTTTTGATCTTTGGGGTGCAATCGCCGGGCACCCACCGTTCTCCCACATTAATTATTTTGTGTTGGAAGCTGCGTGTATTTTCTCCGTCGCATCCGTGGTGTGTGGTTTCATCGGAAAGACGGTGTGCCCTGTGAATCGCCCGTCTCAAAAAATCACCATTTACCGGACACTCTACACCCTCAATCAGGGAATCGAGCTTGTTCTCCTCACCTTCAGCCAACTCGAAGAACTTGGCGTCCTCAGACCAGATCAACTGCGGTCCTGCCGGATCATTACGGAAGAACTGCAGGCCAAGGCCAATCACGAGGTAACGGAAGCTCTGCGAAAGCGCGAAGACGATGACTCGGTACGTTTGCAAAATCTGCGTCTTGAATGGGAGGCCAAACTCAGACTTCAGGGAAATAATGTGCCGACACAGAAACGTGCGAAGACTCAAAAGAAAGAGCCAGCGAAAGAGGATGCGAATTTAAATGCGAACAAATTATTACCTGTGCGCCAGAAAATCCGCCAGTGAGCCGGCTCAAAAAGTCAGCAGGCAGAAGAGAGGCCACGCATGAGCAGGCGGTACTTCATTGTTGAACTTTCGGACCTCCCCGATGCCGAAGAAACCCGGATCGAAGTGGAAGGCGGCACCAATTACGCCGTTGGAGTCTTTGAGGATGGCATTATCAAACTCGTGGATTATTCCTACCGCTCAGCCGATGAAGCAAGGCAGGCGTGGCCTGAACTCGGCGTTGCGGTAGTCGAAGGCGGCGACGGTAAATAAGAGGAATGATATTTTTGGCAAAATAGCAAAAGTGAACAGTCTTGAATGCGGCGGGGGCTTGGCTACAGATGGGCTTTCCCGAGTTGCCGTCGGCGGCATACAAGCATTACGCAAACAGCACCGTTTACTACGACCAAAGTGGCGGGGTAAAGCCAGGTCGCAATGGAATAGGCGTGCAACGCGCCGAGTGCTGGGATAAATTTCAAGGAATTCAAAAGGAACGATGTCGCATTCTCGGTAGACGGATCAATCCATCCCTTTTTAATCGTGGGGTTGTACCCGACTACATCAGCAACCGTCGCGAGGATCGCGGCAGCCGTTGGATTCCTGGCCAAAGCATACAATACAGTCGCCGCCACACCCAGGATGAGGGCGTACCAATCGGAAGAAGAAAATTGCCAATCATTCCTGGAGAGCGTAAGCATACCAATAAGAAAACAGATTGCGGCCGTGAATGCGGTGACCCAGAGTCCCGAACCAGCTCCCTTCGCGTGTTGCGCAAAGGCGGCGACCGTGGTCACAAAGCCCCAGAGAAGCCATGAAAACGGATGCGGCCGGATGCCCTCCTTTTTGACCGTATCCCGGATATATATGCTGTAGGCAAGCACACTGATCGCAATGGACAGCGCGCCCAGAAATGGTTTGTTTTCAAGCGTGCTTATGATGGCCCTGAGCATCACTTGCTGTTCTTCATTGGCATCGGCAATTTTCTTGAATGTGCGTCATCAGCGCGGAATGCATCTTCAAAACAAAAGGAATCGCGCCCCCACGGCATGGGGAACCGTTGCCGTATTTCCAGATCAGGCAATCCGATGATCTCCGGCGGATTCTCAGTCGGCAATGTCCGGCCCTCGTAGCAAATGCAACAAGCAAATTTCATATTTTCAGAATCACGCCATTTTGCGAAGAACTTTCTCATTCTTTCCATCGTGCCGCCGGTGAGAATGGTGTCGTCAATAACGAGAATTCGCTTGGTTCTGTCCTCGACGAGATGCTTCGGCACAAGAACGTTAAATGGCTGTGCCTTTACCATCCAAAAATGCTCCGATTGCTGGGAGGTTATTCGAGTTTTCGAACCTACAAACATGGCCGTGTAGGCCGGTATGCGCATGAATACTTCGAGGGGAAGCATCGTCAAGACGAGGCCGCAGAAGATCGAACTGGGCCCCGGAAATGTGAGCACCGCATCGATCTGAAGTTCTCCATCGCGGTAAATCTCCCCTGCAACATTTCTGGCCCCCGTGAGCAAATGTTCCCATGTGTAGACTGGTGGGCATTTCCCACTCGCGGCCACGGGTACCGGGGAACAGTCCTGCCTAATCTCTTCAGGCATTACATGCAACGCTTTAGCAAGCTTATGAACATTACGTTTTCGCAGTGGCTCACCTGCAATTGCTCTCTTCAGCGTATCAATCGACACCTTGTTATCATCCTTAATCCTTTGATCTTCAGTCTTTCCATTCGTAATATCATCATTAGTCAAAGAGTGCTTATCCATCAACCTCGTTATCGCTTCACCATTACACTTCACAAAGCGTCGATCTGCCATCCCAAAAGCCCTCCCGAGAAAGAAATATTGTCAAAAGCACCCGTTGTGCGCTGATTGTACGCCCGTTGTGCGTAGAGCACACATTGGCCTGCTTGTTGTGCGAGTTGATCCAGCCGCACTATTGATCTCGAAAACAAATTAAAGAGGCCGTGGGGATCACGGCCTAGGCACTGAAGGAGGCTGTAATGGCGTTACAGACATCCACAGGTGGGGTTTCGTCCCTGCCTGAAAAGTACAACGTTAACGGACTCGAAAGGTTACCGGAAACAGGCCAGCCGGTCCTCATTGCTCCCGATGAAGGACAGGGTGACAATTTCGGCGCACTCTCTTCCAAAAACATTCACCCAGGTAAATTAGTGGAGTGCTGGTATTGCCACAATTTCTTTCACGAACGCAAAGGGTACTTCCACCCCCGTGCATTTTATTGCGACGAGTGTGTCTGGATACTCGCCGAGAACGGAGAACTTTACTGTGGCTGAAATCTCCTGCTCGCCCTCAACCAAAATACAGATATTGCTTGGTGATTCAACTGGTGGATCATCCATACGGAAAATCATGGAAGCACATGGATACGATGTTGCGGTGGGCAACGTTACGCACCCGGCCTCGGCCCACGTGCGAACCATACTTCCACACTTCGATGTCATTCTGCTGGACGTTACGACCGCCAGCCATGACGTGCTCAAAACGATTGAACAACTCAGCCCCCGGCTCATTTTTGGCAATACTGTCTCTCGCTTGCTCTGTTTTTCTACCGCGCATCGGAATCCGGATTTCGTGTTAAGGATTCAGAGATGCGGAGCGCGGTATGCCAGGGTCAGCGACGCTCAGATGCTTGTCGAGGCCCTCGATCTCCTGGTTGCAGAATTGCGTCACCTTCAGCGCCACGGACCGTCGTTTGTGATAAGTCATCGCTTTGCCCAGGATAATTTTTGCGTTCCCGGTGAAGAAATTTCCGCCGTCGAGTTGGCCTGCGACGGCAACACTTTTCAATTGCACCTCGCGCTCGCTCAGCGATTTGTGTTTGATTATCTCGCTCACCACCGTCGAATTGCCCTGGACTCCCTGCAAATTGTTTCGGGATTGACCGGCGACTGGTTCTATCGCGACCACGCCGCCAACAGCGAACATCCTCAACCAAAGAAAATCCTCAGACCAACCGTTCGAGTGATCGTGCAACGTATCCGGGACGCCATGGAAGTTGCTTTTGCCAAAGCACAGGTGAAGCTCGATCCACATGATGTCCTTCGCTCGTGTCCCGCAGAAGGCAGCAAGAGAGTCCTGTACAAACTTTGTGCGGATGTTCGATGGCATCATACATCTCGCTGACTGGGCAAAACGGTGTAATCGGGAGGTGGTCGTGAATTGACAGAATAAAATGTTGCGGTGCTTCTGCGAAGGTATCGATCCCCCGATGCCGACGAAACCCGGATCGAAGTGGAAGGCGGAACCAATTACGCGGTCGGAGTCTTTGAGGATGGCGTAATCAAACTGGTGGACTATTCTTACAGATCACCCGATGAGGCCCGACAGGCTTGGCCTCAACTCGGAGTGGTTGTGGTTGAAGGAATGAGTCAATCGGGAACAACATCGTTAACTCTTCCAGGCAAGACGCAGAAAAGATGAAAGCAAAGGCAAGAACTCAGAGTGAGTTCTTGCCTTCTTTTTTGGCTTTGGCCCAGCGAGCTTTTGCGGCATCTGAAATCCTCTTTTTGCCAGCCGCAGACATGGTACGAGTCCTGGTGCGAGTCCCCGCTTCTTTTTTTGGCCTGCCCCTTCTTGCCGTGCTGTTAGCAGACAGGGCCTGGATGGCTGCCGTTAGGCGATCACGCTGGTCGATCAGTTCAGTCAGAATTGCGTCAGTATCAGTCATGAAAAAAATTATATAAAATATGAAACGATTTGGCCTGCCCAGTCACTATTTATAGAACCACTTTTACAAACATGCATTCGGGGCAAATTGCCTTGCAATTTACAAGGCCAAAGACTGCTTCGAGCAAAAAAGAATAGGTGCATCTGCCATGTTATTGAAACAAATTTCCCGGAATCGATGCAAAATTGGCTTGCAGTTGCGTTCCTGCTTTTGTTAGATTCCAGAGCACACTCTGAGAAAAATTAACTCCTCTGCCAAATGTTCTGGCATCGGTGTCTAAAAGCAGTACCGGGTCCCCGCAAGACAAAGCAGTACAAATTTGAAATTGCTGCCACAAGCAGCAGGAGAGATGTTTGCATGAAGCTGGGCAGAAGTCTGTCAGTACTAGCCGCTCTTATTGGAATTATTGTGTTTACAACTCTGGCCGCGATGGCGCAGACACAGCTCAACCTCTTGAATGGTCTGCCTCCACAGGGTTCCTATGATGGCAGCAGCGCGGACACCGTCAACCTAATGAACGGGAACCTCGTGCTGCACATTCCGCTGCCAATTAATTATCCGCAGCGGGGCAAACTGGGGATCCAGTACTACTTAGTGGTCAATGCCAAGACCTGGCATGCCGATCCAGCCGTTCCCGGGCTGGGGAACCAGAACCAATGGCTGCCCTCGTCGGCATGCAGCACCACGCCGCCTACTACGGCAGGACCGTGCGGACTGGGCCCTCTTTTTGTGAGCACGGCCAGTTTTGCCATGACCCGGTCCTACCAAAAAGTCTTTACGGAGGGCCAGGGGACGGACTACGCAGTCGGAGATCCGGATAACCTCATCTCGTGGGACGGTTCAACCCACGGCGGAGGCATGTTTGCCAACGATACCAGCGGTTACCAGATATTGGCGGCCGGTGCGAACTGTTCAGGCGTGGGATGCACCCTGCCGTACAGCGGAACAATTATTGATCGTAACGGTACTCAGTATATTGGCAGCTGGTTGCACGACGCCACTGCCTGTTCCACGGAGAGTACCGGTATTCCGGGTTCGATGACGACCACGACGACGTGCAGTGAGCACTTTGCGGTAGACAGCGTGATGGACGCCAACGGCAACGTACTGAACGCGCCGCTGGGGATTCCGGACATTGCGGCACCACACACCAATGCACCCACGATTGCGACCCATTTGGCCTCGGGATCAGAGACGGCAGGCTGCCTTACCTCATTTGGAACTCCCTGGGTGGGTTATTTAAATTACCCGGCTCCCAACGGGCAGACCAGCCAAATCAAGTTGTGTTTTGCCACGTACCCGCAACTGGCGACCAGTTTCTCTCCCGCCGGTATTCACCAGTTTCAGGACTCATATTCAGGCCGCCCATTTCCGGGAAACTACAGGCAGCCCGTATATCTGAGCAATGTGATCCTGCCGGACAACACGCAGTGGTCCATCAACTATGACAGTTATGGAGAAATCACCTCGGTAGCGGCCCCCACCGGAGCCGGCATTCAGTATTCCTGGGCGGAGGCGACCTTTCCTTCTTCCAGCAGCACGGACATTACCACTGTTAGCCGTGCCGTCGCTTCGCGGACATTGACCGACGTGAACGGGCACTCTTTCACCTGGAATTATCACTGGAGCCCGCCGGCCAGTGATGGCACACTGACCCACACGGTGACCGACCCCGTCGGTAATGATACGGTGCATGTGTTTTCGCCCGTCGAATTGAACCCTGTCGTCTATCACTACAACTATAAGGAAACTCGCACCACCACATATCAGGGCAGCGGAAATGTACGGACGTTGCTTCGTCAGGTGGATACTACATGGGCGATTCACGCTGATGGCGGGCTGGGCGTTCCCACGGACCAGAAAACCACCCTGGCTCCAGCGGGTAAGGTCAGCCTGGTGCATTCAGATTATGATCCGGGGCCAGGCAGTGGATCGCCGATACTGGGCCTGGTAACGGCGCAAAAGCATTACGATTGGGGCCAGGGTTCTCCGGGGCCTCTGCTGCGCGAGGTTGACACCACCTATCAATGGCAGGTGAACAATAATTATCTGGCGGCAAACCTGATTGATCTGCCAGCCTCGGTCATCACTAAGGACGGCAGCGGATGCAGGATGGCGGAAACTGACTATACCTATGATGAGACGGGTTATCTCACTACGTATACTGGAACGCTTCCCACCAACAGCCATCTGGCCGCGCCCAACCCTGTGCGGGGCAATCCGACTTCAGTAACCCAGCAGCAATTTGCCGGCAATGCGTGTCCCACTACGGCGCAGCCGGGTATTACCTCCCACACCAACTGGTACGACACGGGCGAACCATACAAGCAAGTCGATCCCCTAGGGTACACAACGACTCACAGCTATGATCCGGCGTATAACGGGGCACTGCCCACCCAAACGTGTAACGCGCTGAACCAGTGCGTTAGCGCGACCTACGATATCAATACCGGGCTGCTGACGAGCTTTACCAACGCCAATGCCACCCAGCAGGCCAGTGGCGTCACGGCAGGCGATTCTGCGCACACCATTACATACAGCTATGACTCGACAAAGCGCCTGCTTTCCGCGATATCGCCAGCAGATTCGAGTGGTACCCAGCCGCAGGTCAGCTTCAATTATCCCAATGCGACAACTATCGAGGCATTAAAGAAGATCACGGCCAGCCTGACCGACGATGCAATCACAAACTTTGATGGTGTGGGGCGAATCTCTCAGGCCCAGCACATCACGCCCACCGGCACAGCCACGGTGAAGACCACGTTTGACGGTCTGGGGCATCCCATGACGGTGACCAATCCGTTCTACACGACCAGCGACATCACATATGGAGTTACGCAGTCGCAGTACGACGCTCTGGGCCGGGTGACCCAGACTACAAAGCAGGACGGCAGCATCGCGACTGTCTCTTACACCGACAACTGCACCATCAGCACGGACGAAGCGGGCAGCCAGCGGAAAAGTTGCACCGATGGTCTGGGCAGGCTCATCGAGGTAGATGAGCAAAACCCCGGCGCGGCTGCCACCAATGCGGTCGGCACGATCACCATCAGCGGCTCGGAACAAACGGCCAACTCGCAGCCAGCCGCAGCCGGCCATGGCAGCGTGACTATCAGCGGAAGTGAGCAATCTTCCACCATTGATACCTGCCAGGACTTTGGCGGCTCTTGCCCGCGTACCATCTGGGATATCGGCTCAGTGAGCATCATCGTCAACGGCCACGCTGATACTTACAACTACAGCAGGTCGTCCACTGCCGCCAGTGTTGCCTCGGGGCTGGGTTCGGCGATCAACGGAGATTCGGCCTCGCCGGTGACCGCAAGCGTCTCCGGAAGCGTGGTGAACCTGATCGCCAAAACCACGGGGAGCGCCACCAATTATTCGCTCTCGTCCAGCACCAGCGAAGGCGATCCTTCCGACTTTGGTTCCGGATCTTTCTTTGGGGCAACATCGGGAGCCACCCTGACGGGCGGACAGAACGCTTCCAGCACGCCGGACACGGGCACGGTGCGCGCCACCGTCAATGGCACGCAATACAGTGTGAGCTACGGCCCGGGCGACACGGCCTCCAGCATTGCGGGCCGTCTCGCTGCGGCCATCAGTACGGGCAGCTATGCCAGTGCTTCGGCCTCCGGCGGAACGATCAGTCTGATCAGCAAAACGGCGGGAGGGGCTGGTAATTACTCGCTGGCAGCATCTTCCACATGGAATACCGGGCAATTCACCAATCCCTCGTTTACGGCCTCCACGTCGGGCGGCAGCCTGGCGGGCGGTTTCGATGCCCGTGTTCTTGGCAATAATCCCTATATCACTCTGTATTTCTATGACGCTTTAGGCAATTTGCTGTGCGTGGAGCAGCACGGTGCGGTTTCGGGAACCGGATGCAGTGCATCGCCGAGCGGTGACGCTGCCAGCCCATGGCGCGTGCGCCGGTTTACCTATGACTCGCTCTCGCACCTCTTGACTGCCAGCAATCCCGAGACCGGCGTCATCAGCTACTTCTACGACAACAACGGCAACCTGCTGCAGAAAGTCATGCCCACTCCGAATCAAACCGGCACGGCGCAGCACACCATCAGTTTTTGTTATGACCAGTTGAACCGGGTCACGGGCAAGGCATATTCCTGGCAGAACTGCCAGGGAACGCAGCTGCCATCGGGCACGGCGGCAGTGAGCTACACGTATGATTCCGGTACGAATGGTATCGGCCATCTGACCAGCCTCACAGATCAGGCTGGCTCGGGAATTTATCATTATGACGTGCTGGATCGATTGTCCAGCGAGACACGCGTAATTGCAGGGGTGAGCAAGAATCTGAGCTACACTTACAACCTCGATGGTTCGCTCAAATCCATCACCTATCCCAGCGGCGCGACGGTCACTTACACGCCGGATTCAGCCGGACGGGTACTCTCAGCGGTGGACATCGGTAACAGCATCAACTACGTTACCGGAGCCACGTACGGCGCGGGCGGCGCGCTGACTGGCTTCATCAGCGGAAACTCGAGCAGCTTCGCTGGCATCACCAGCAGCTTCAGCTTCAACAACCGCCAGCAGCCGGTCAACATGTCGGCGGCCTCGCCCAGCGCTACCCTCTTCAGCCTGAATTACGACTTCCACAATGGCAGCGGAAACAACGGCAATGTCTGGGGAATCACCAACAACAAAGACACCACCCGCAATCAGACCTTCACCTACGATCCGCTCAACCGTCTAACCAGCGCGCAGAACGCCGGGACCAACTGCACGCAAAACACCCTTAACGGCAAAACGAAATTCTGGGGCAACAGCTACTCGTATGACGCCTGGGGCAATCTGCTGACCAAGACTCCTACCAAATGCTCGGCGGAAAACATCACGCTCACCGCCTCTGCCAGCAATCAGCTGCAGGGCTACAGCTACGACGCAGCCGGGAACATGACGCACGACCTGAGCACCGGCAGCAATTACACCTTTGATCAGGAGAACCGCATCACCGGCGCCGCCGGATATACCTACACCTATGATGCAGACGGCGACCGTGTGGAAAAATCCAATGGTACGACGAGCACGCTCTACTGGTACATGACGCCCGGCATCGTGGCTGAATCTGACCTTTCCGGAAATTTGCAGTCGGAATACGTCTTCTTCGACGGCGAACGTGTCGCAAGAAAGGATCTGCCCTCGGGCAATGTTGCGTATTACTTCTCTGACAATCTCAAGACCGCCTCGGTAATCGCCGATGCTGCAGGCAACATCAAATCCGAATCGGATTATTATCCCTGGGGTGGTGAACTCCAGTTCGCCAACAGTGATTCGAATCACTACAAATTCACCGGCAAAGAACGCGACTCCGAAACCGGCCTCGATTACTTTGGTGCTCGTTATTACGGCAACTCACTGGGCAGATTTATCACGCCTGACTGGGCGGCGAAAGCGACTGCTGTGCCCTACGCGGACTTTGCCGATCCACAGTCGCTGAACCTCTACACGTATGTGAGGAATATTCCAACGACGAGACTCGATGCAGATGGCCACGATATATTTACGGACGTGATTACTTACATTGCCATTCACTTGGGTAATGTTGGAACTACTGAAGGCAACGTGCGGTCGCAATATAACAATAAGGTAGCGGAAACAAAGGCGAACCAAGGCGGTAAAATCACTTCGGCGCAACGTGATGCAATTAAGCAGGAAGTAAGGCAGGGAAGCACAAGTACGGGTAGAGCCCTAGCCGAAGCCCATGACGCCGAAACGGCTGCGGCAAAGGGTGCCAAAGCGGCAGCAGGTACGCTCGAAGAAAGCGCAGGCAGAACAAATGCTGGATTCAACGTGGCTGGTAAAGTTGGTGAGGTGGCTGGTCCAGCTCTCACAGGCGTTGCAATAGGAATCGCGGCCTATAATGTTGCAAATGCTCCGGAAGGGCAGAAA
The DNA here is from genome assembly GCA_035695325.1 of Candidatus Angelobacter sp. Lineage (GTDB taxonomy): Bacteria > Acidobacteriota > Terriglobia > Terriglobales > Acidobacteriaceae > Angelobacter. The sequence goes on along the minus strand of DASSEH010000434.1, from coordinate 1,975 downwards.
CAACAGACAGCCGCTAGCGAAGGAGGAGGGCTTCTCAGTGCCATCGGCGGAGGTGAACTGGGAGCGGAAGCAGGCGCGGCGTTAGGTGGTCCTTGGGGTGCAGTTGGTGGTGGAGCCATTGGCGCAATAGGCGGAGGAATCTTTGGCAAAGCAGCGATAGATAAGCTAAATAGCAGTCCCCCAATGAAGCCCGGGGAGTATAACGAAATAGCATGTGCAAAAGCCGGAATGTGCGGGCAGAAGTAAAGAGCACAATCAATGGCAACAAAGTTTATTCGAATGCCGCTGGTGTCGGATAGCGCCTCTTTCACTAGTGAGGTTCAGTTCATGAGAGGAGAATCTGAGTGCAACGTAATCTTCTGGGCAGGGTTGATTCGTTAGGCCGAGCCAACGATTCTGTACGGCATGTACTTCCCATGCGTGCTTTGATTTTCTACCCCGATGAAGTGCTATGGTGTCTGACTTAAATTGCGAAGGAGACCAGGAGGAACAATGGCCACGAGCACTCTATTGCGGATCAGACAATCGAATCTTGAATGCTTAGATATAGCAGGAACGCTGCGTTGGTCTCTGCCAATAAGGTCTCTAGTTTTGGTCGCTGAATACACCACAAACAAGGGGCCTCAATGTGAGGACTACTTCCTCGTATTCGTGACAGTGGAGGATCGCGAACTTTATTTCTCAACTTGCTCCTTTTACTCAGATGGAAGGGATGAGGCTTTGTCTATCTTGCAGAATCGCTTGGGTTCTCCAATACAACTCGGGTTACAAGGTTCCACTGAGTGGGTGTCTCGCGTGGCATGGCCTGCCAAAATGGCGGAGAGGGAATACTTTACATTCTCGCCAATCCCTGCCGAGACACTGGGCGCGAAGCTTAAGAAGAGATTGCTGGGGTCAACCTATGAATATGCAATCTCTAAGCCAGTCCAGGAGTACCTCAAGGAACAACTCAGCAGTCACGTCCCGGGTGAGTAGCCCCGGGGAATCGCACCCGTAGGGTCAAAATATTCAACTGGGTATTACAAACGTATTTGCAGCCGGGAAATCGCATTCGCAATGACTCACAGAGGCTGTGGTTGACGACTCCTGAGTCTGTTGTCTCGGAGGCAGTAGGCTGCGGCTTCGGTCGTCGGCCATCGAAGCCAACTCCGGACCGGTAGAATCAGAGGGCAAGATAAATGAAGTGCGTGGATGTGAACCGGTTGTTTTAGGAATCACAGCCGCTATTTACGCCGCGGCGCGGTCATAATATTTCAGCAGCCCGCCCAGGCGCTCCCGACACCGCACTTCTCCTGTTCCCCTGCCAGCGAGTTGAGTCGACGCGGGAAACAGCAGCAAGTTGTTTTTGCCCTGGTGATTTCGTTCCTGGTGAAAGTGGGCTTGGTATTGGTGCAGTGCCCGCCGCAATGAACCCTCACCAAAAAAGATGAGCTTCGACAGGCACTCCTCTTTGACTGACCTGACCCAGCGTTCCGCGTAAGCATTCAGGTTGGGACTTCTGGCCGGCAAAGCAAGGGGCCTGACATGTCCTGCTTCAATTATCTGACGAAAAGATGAGCAGTATTTGGTGTCGCGATCATGTAGGAGATATCTGCGGTTGGATAGAAACCCGCTCTCTTCCATCGTCGCATTGCGCGCCATCTGTTCCATCCACTCCTGATCCGGATGACGGGTTATTCCGGCCAGACAGATCCTCCGGCTCTCCAGATGAATGAAAAACAGAACGTAGTACGTCATCAGTCCTTTCAGCGTGAGCACTTCCACCGTGAAGAAATCTGTCGCTGCCATCACCGCCATGTGTGTACGGATAAAATCCTTCCAACTCGTTGTTTGCTTGCGCTTGGGAGTTGGTGGAACATCATGGCGACGGAGAATATTGCCTATCGTCTGATCTGAAAGCTCATAACCCAGATTGGCCATGGCTCCCATGATCCGATCATAGCCCCAACCTGGATTCTCTTTCGCCATTCGCACG
>DASSEH010000433.1:0-1810 GCA_035695325.1 Candidatus Angelobacter sp. | reverse complement strand
ATATTGCCCGTCGGTTCCAGGAGCGAATCCAACCCGCCAGTGGTGGCGGAAGATTCAGCCATGAAAATGTTGGCCCCGTAGAAATGGCCAAAATCCCGAATCCAGTGGGAATTGAAGACAGACTTGCCGCGAGCCACCGGCAGAGCGTGGAAGGTGCCGATCGGACGGCGCGCGTAGTTTTTCAGGTTATTGAAATACGGCGTGTCGTAGCGCTGGTTCACCCCCTCCATGAGAGCCAGGTGGATCTCCATCAGGTCTTCGATCCCATAGAAGACGCGCCGGATGTTTTTGGAATCGAGATGGCTCGCCATCTTTTCCACCGCGCCATCAATGATTAGATAAACGTCCAGCTCGGGCCGGATCTTCCGAATAGCCCGGGCGAGAGCCACTCCGTGATTTTTCGGCTCCATTGAGCCGGGTTCCAGAGAAAGATGCTGGGCCAGATAAGTGCGCAGGAGAGGCGCGTCGAATTGGGATTTGAAGCGGAAGTTGTCCCTGATCACCACCGCCTGCACATCGGCATTCAGCACCACACCGAGGATGCCGTCTTCAAAGCTCGGCACCGTGACCGCTTCATACACAAACGGGTCTTCCGGACGACGAAGCTGCCGCAGTTCGGTACGACTCTGGCGCACCTGTTCCGGCGTCGGGTCGTCACTGACAATCAGCACTTCGAAGTAGGGTTTGGTGAGATCGCCCGTGTCAAAATAGTCCTTCATCAGGCGATCGTTCCCTTCCTTCTCTCCTTCCTCGCCAACCTTCCAGGCATTCGCGGAACGGCGATAAGATCCAGTGATGATTGCCTTAGCGATACGGTTGGTGATTCTCGAGAAGCTGGAATAGTCACGCCGGCTGAGCGCATCTTTCAGCGCACTCATCATCGCTTCGCCCGGATAAGCGCGGAACGTCTCCAAAGCGCCCAGCGGCGCGAGCAGAGCTTCCACCGTGGCGAGCGTTTCCTTTGTCGAAGAGCCGGAGGAAGATTGGGCGACAAGAGTCTGGCCGGCATGAGCCAGCTCCTGCCAGCGATCACAGCGAGCCTCGCCGGCACTAAACATACCGACGGAATAACGGGAGGGGGACTTGGATGTTTTTGACGATTGAGTAGACATGATTTTTGTGGATTGAAATTAATGGTTAACCATTTGCGAGATCCGTTTCTTGTGGCGCAGAGATCTTAATTCCAATTCTGCCGCGAATAAATAAATACCGAGTTTCGGTTCTAGGAGTCCATAGGACTTTGGTCCAATAGGAATGAACCGCTCGTGTTGCTCATCTCCAGTACCTACATTTATGCTGCGAGCATGGCGGAGATGCGGCGCGAGTCGCGTGAAGTTCTTGCGGCGATGGTTTTCACGCGCTCCGAGATTCACATTTTAATGGAATGATTTAGCGCAAATGCACAGCCCGGAAGATGGCGCTGCAAAGAAAAAATGAAGCGTTTTGTACCCAAATACCTCGATCCGGCCAGCCGGTTGGGCGAAATTCTGTTTGGCTTGATCATGGTGCTAACTGTCACGCTGACTGCGGGACTGACTGTCGATGAGGGAAGGGCAGGTGTTCGCCAGCTGCTGTTCGCAGCCATTGGCTGCAATATCGCCTGGGGAATTATCGATGCAGTCATGTACATCATGAATTGCATAACCGTGCGTAGCGGGAAGGTGCGACTGGTAAAGGCCGTGCGACGTAGTCCCGATGGAAAAGCGGCTCTTGCTCTGATTCAGGATGAAATCGAACCGGAATTACAAGAGCTTCTTACCCCCGCGGATGCGGAAGCGTTGAGCCGATCTGTCCTTAAACATATTGCCCA
>DASSEH010000432.1:0-1327 GCA_035695325.1 Candidatus Angelobacter sp. | reverse complement strand
TGAGCGCAAAAAAGTGCGTCATCAGGCTGGTGGTCTGATCCATTTTGGGGAGGCCCACTTCGAAGATCTCGAAGGCCTCCTGATAGTTACCTTGGAGCACCTGAACGTGCGCATAAATCATCTTGTGAAATGGAGGCGTGTCTGTATCGCCCAGATTGCGGAGCGTCGTGTGGGCGGATGCGCAGAGGTCCGCATCTTCCTTGCGCCACGTATCGTAGAGCAGGCGACAACTGGCTGCCAGCATTTGGGTGCGGGCCAAAAGAACTGGATCGCCGGCACTTCTGCTTACCTGCACGGCCTGTTCCATCGCGGCGAGGCCCTGGTCGGGATCAATGAAGCCAAACGGCCGCATCAGGGAAGTCAGTGCGCTCACCTGAGCTGCCTTGAGGCCAGTCTGAGCTGCTCGTGATGCTGCCGCTCCGTAAGCGTTTGTAGACTCTGCCATGGCGCCAAGCGCGTAATGAGCATCTCCTATGAACTCAAGAATTCGAGTCTCTAGTTCATCTCCGAGGCTCGAACTCAGTTTGGCAACAAGTCCGAGCGCGTGTCGCAGCAACTCGATCGAATCCCGGTAAGCGAATCGCCTGGCGGCGTTCTCCGCAGCAAGTATCAAGTAGGAGATTGCCTGGTCATATTCTCGGCCACCCTCGAAATGTAAGGCAAGTTCTGCTGCCAATTCTGGTTTGCTAGGTGTGCATAGCGTCTTGAGCCGCTGCCCCAAAAGCCGGTGCAGCTTCGACCGGTTCACGTCGGAAAGCTGTCGATAGAGGACTTCGCGATAAAGTGAGTGCCGGAATTCATAGTGCGCAGAAAACTCGCCGTTCGCAAGTTCGTGAATTCCAGCGGCCTTAATGAACTGCTGTTTTTCGGCGAGCCCCTCGCACGCATCTTCTATGCGGCTGGATTCGATTTCCAGCGCACCGGTGACAGCCCAGACAGAGAACCGGTCTCCAGCAGCGCTGGCGCTTCTTAGGATGCCTTGCTCGGACATGCTCAACTGTTCAAACTGCACCTGGATCAATTGCTGCAGAGTTTCTGGCACAGCCGGCGCAATTTTTTCCAGTGGGACCGTTAGCGCCCATTTGCCTTGAAGCTGCGCAATTACACCTTTCTTCAGCATGCTCTGGACAATCCCTACCATGAACAGCGCATTGCCACCGGAGTGCCGGTGTACTAGCTTCGCAACACCCGCAGCAGCAAAGGTGCACTCGGCGAACTCCACGGTCAGGTACTCAGCCACGTCAGATTCTTCCAGGCGGTCGAGCGCAATCTCGCGGCATAGCTTATGAACAAGCAAGTCCTGCTTGAGGGCCTTCAACGGGCTCTG
>DASSEH010000431.1:0-1501 GCA_035695325.1 Candidatus Angelobacter sp. | reverse complement strand
TCAACTTCAACGCATGAGTCGTAGTCGCAGTGTGCGCGCTGAGGACGCTCGCCGTGCGAGGATTATCCTGAGCTTGGCTTCGGGTTCTCTGAGTCTTTGGGCTATCAGCCGACAGGAGCGTTGCAGTATCAATACGGTGCGAATGTGGCGGGACCGCTTTAAAGAACAGCGCTTGCCCGGACTCTGGAGTCGGCACCGTGGACGTGCGCCCAGCGAGGGAGTCGAGAAGCTCGAAGCTCGGATCATCGATTGGACTTTGCATCGAAAGCCCGCCGATGGCTCCACCCATTGGAGCAGCCGCAAGCTGGGGTCCGCGCTCGGCATTGACCATATGCGTGTGGCCAGAGTGTGGGCTAAGGCGGGGTTGCAGCCTCACCGGCGTCGCCACTACATGGTCAGCGATGACCCGCAGTTCGAGAAGAAGGCGGCCGCAATCATTGGTCTCTACCTGAAGCCTCCTGCCCATGCGGCTGTTTTCTGTGTGGATGAAAAGAGCGCCATTCAAGCCCTTGATCGTCTCGATCCCATCTTGCCGCTCTCTCCGGGCCGGGCCGAACGTCACGGTTTCGAATACTTTCGCCACGGTACTCTTTCTCTCTATGCGGCCCTGAACACGGCCACCGGCCAGGTCCTGGCTAAGACAGCTGACCGCCACACCAGCGCTGAGTTCGTGGAGTTTCTCGCCGAGGTGGTCGCTACCCAGTCCGCCAAAACCCACATTCATATCATAGCTGACAACCTTTCCACTCATAAAACTGCAGCCGTTCAAGGCTTTCTGAGCGCCCATCCCAACGTCAAACTCCATTACACTCCGACCTATTCCTCTTGGCTTAATCAGGTCGAGATCTGGTTCTCCAAGATCCAAAGAGACCTCATTGCACGCGGCATCTTCGCATCCAAGACCGACCTCCACCGCCAAATCATGCGCTATATCCGCCATTACAATAAGGCAGCTCTCCCCTTTAAGTGGACTTACAAAAACACAGATCGAAGAATCCGATAAACCGTTCACTTTCATCTGTTACACTGCACTAGCGCCTGGTCGCTACCGGCCTTCGTTGTCCCGGGCTAAACCGCACTTCTTTATAGTCTTCCTCTGTGTTCTCGGTGTCCTCTGTGGTTAAGAAATACCTGCTCTCAGGGGATTTTCCTTCGCAGCTGCCATCCCTATCACTCGAGATATTTCCCAAGCGCTTGTCGATCGATCTTGCGTCCCTGAATAAAGGGCATTTGCACCAACACGATGATTCTTGCGGGCATCTCCCAGGGCTTCAAGAACGGGTGAATAAAATTTTGAATCGCGTTCTCCGCGCCGGCTCGCTTTAACGTGACGAAAGCTATCGGCACTTCGCCCTCTGAGGGATCCGGTTGTCCAATGACCGCGGCCTGTTCGATCGCGGGATGCTTTAGCAAAACTTCCTCGATCCAGATCGGCGACACATTGTAGCCCTCTCGAACAATCAAGAGCTTCTTCCGACCTTTAAACCAATAGAATCCATCC
>DASSEH010000430.1:0-1726 GCA_035695325.1 Candidatus Angelobacter sp. | reverse complement strand
GCAAAAGGCGACGTGTCTTTCAAATCCCGCTTCTCCTTTGTAGAAGGCCCGCTGCAATCCAAAACGATGTTTGAGGGTGGCGATCCGCGGCTCAATTCCCGCGCGCCATGCCTGTCCGCGCCTGAACCACCGCTTTTTTTCGCGCACAGCGCGCTCAGCACTCAGAGGGCCTCGAGCCGGCAAGACGACGTGCTTGACTCCCATTTCTGCGGCCACCTCTTCATTATGAGTGCTCCAGTAACCGCGATCGGCCGCTGCCAGCCGAGGCGCCCGGCCAAAGAGGGCGACATGGTGCTCGAGCGCTGGTGCCCACTGTTGCTGGTCGGCCCGGTTGCCAGCAGACACCTCATACCCGCTGACGATGCCGTTTTCGACCTCATCAAGGCGCACCAGACGTCCAAACTCATTGGGTTTATGCGGCTTGCCTTTGCGGATCACGACGCTGTGCGCTTCGAACAGACTCAATATCTTCTCTGGATAATGGCTCTGGGCTTGGAAAACCCGTGCTTGAGTCTGCTCCATCACCCGCTCAACGAGCGGCAAATAATGGCGCAGGCGAGTTTCCTGGCGCAGCACCCGAGTCCGCGCATCGGGCCGCGCACTTAACTGTGCGCTGGAGAGCCTGGCCAGAACTGCGCAGGCCTGCAAAGTCACTGCGCGCGTCAGTCCCAGCAACTTGCCATAGCTCTTTTTCAAGCGCTGCTGGCCCGCATCATTGAGAAGCCTGCTCGCCCGCGCGATCTCCAGCAGCCGGTACTTGGTGGCGCGCGCATGATCGACTACCTTCCAGCCGCCTTGCTGACAGCTTTGGCTGATCGTTTTGAGCGACCGGGTCAGCACGCGTAGCGAGTCGGCCAGTAGCGAGCTGTCGCTTGGATGGTGAATGTTGGTCTCCACCGCGGTCGTGTCGGTGCGCAAGCAGTGACCCTTGGCAAGGGAAAGCGCCCTGGCCCTGGCGATCACCTGTGCGTGAAGAGCCTGCGGCCCCTCTGTTCCAAAGAGAGCGAAGAGGCGTGAAAAAACCGTGTGATCCGGGATCGGGTCTTCATAAAAGCGGGTGAAGCGCCGATAAAGCAGATTGGCGCGCAACTCCTCTTCGAGCCCTCGAAACGACCAGCCTTTGAGATGCTTGAGCACAACGCAGCGCAGCAGACGGTCGGGCGCGATCGTGGAGCGCCCAAAATCCATGGAGCGATGGCGACGGGCCGCAAGCGCCCGCGAGCAAATGGCCACCAAGGCAGGATCATCGAGCAGCAGATCAATCTCGCCCAGCGTCGGGTCCTGAAGGCAGGCGAGCTCTTTGAAGAAAGCAAAGCCGAACAGAGAAGGCTGGCGCTGAAGGGGTCCGACCACTACCTAATCGATATACTCGATTATTCCACAGACATGCAACCATAATCTTTTAAAAAATCGCGGTGAAGCTCCCAAGGCTACCGACTTTTGCAACAGCCTTTAGTTAGTTAACTGAAAGGTGAGTAGGCCTCATTGTAATGTTCGGATTCAATGACCGGGCGTGGATAGAAGGACAGAAGTTGGGCTCCCAGTAGCAATGGAACGAAAAGTTGCGCTAAGCGATCTGCAGCTCTTCGTCAGCTTCCTCGGGAAGGCAGAGCGGCCGCAATTCGCCCCGTAGGACCTCTTCTGGAACCGTGAAATGGTAGCGACCCAACATGTTAAAGTGCTTGTTATTGAGGGGTGAGAGTCGAGCGAGACATCGGCTCCGGTC
>DASSEH010000429.1:0-1778 GCA_035695325.1 Candidatus Angelobacter sp. | reverse complement strand
GGGCCGCGCACCAGACTTCACCTATGTCATGGACTTCAGGGAAATCCACGAGCTGGCCGTAGTGGAAGGGGTATTGGTCGTCATAAGGTGCGCGCTCAACTACCGCCGTCACCTGGGATGATCCAACCCGTTTGCCGCCGTCACCGTAATTGCGCAATGTTCTAGTGTCCAGCATTCCATGGCCGCTGTGTAGGATGCCCATTGGGTTCTCACAAACCAGGGCGTAATAAACTTGTTTTGGACGACCCCTTCTATCGTGGGCACGTGAGAGAACGATCGCGTGTGGCGGCAATGGAATCTCGCCCCTTGTCGTTTTGTACGCTTCCCACAGAAGCACGCCGTCGGGGTGAGTGTAGGCCGTCAACACTTGTCGGACAGAATGAGCTGATTGCGTAAGAGAGGATTTGCTGGCTCATCGTAGCCCCGCTGAGGAGCAACGATGAGACAAGCGAGCAAGCGCATACCGGAGAGCGCTGAAAAGACAGTCCGGGATATTCGCAGAGCCACACGCCGGCATCATTCCGCTGAAGAGAAGATCCGGATCGTGCTGGAAGGCCTGCGTGGCGAGGACAGCATTGCTGAGCTGTGCCGCAAGGAAAGGATCAATCAGAACCTGTACTACCGTTGGTCGAAGGAGTTCCTGGAGGCGGGCAAGAAACGGCTCGCCGGCGACACGGCGCGTGAGGCGACCTCGGACGAGGTCAAGGAGCTCAAGGCTGAGGCGCGCCAGCTCAAGGAGACCCTGGCTGAGGTCCTGATCGAAAACCGCCTGCTCAAAAAAAGCGTTCTCGGGGATGGGGAGGATGCTTCATGAGGTATTCCGCATCCGAGAAGTTCGAGATCATCGAACTGGTGGAACAGTCGTCGCTCTCAATCCGCCGGACACTGGCTCCAATCGGGATCCCGAGATCGACGTTCTACGACTGGTACAGCCGCTACCAGGAGGGCGGAATCGAAGCTCTGGTGGATGGCAAGCCGAGACCGCGGCGGATCTGGAACAAAATCCCCGACAAGATCGAAACAGCGATCATCAATCTGGCCCTTGAGGAGCCGGACCTGTCGCCGCGTGAGCTCGCCGTCAACTTCACGGACACAAAGGGCAGCTTTGTGTCAGAAGCCACCGTTTATCGGCTGTTGAAGGACCATGGCCTGATCACCAGCCCGGCCTTCATCCTGATGAAGGCGGCCGATCGCTTCGCCAATCCGACGACCGCCCCAAACCAGCTTTGGCAGACCGACTTCACCTACCTGAAGGTCATCGGCTGGGGTTGGTTCTATCTGTCCACCGTGCTCGATGACTTCTCGCGCTACATCCTGGCCTGGAAGCTGTGCACCACGATGTCGGCAACCGACGTGTCCGATACGTTGAAGGTGGCGCTGCGGGGGTCAGGTTTGAACCAGGTCAAGGTTCTGCATCGACCACGGCTGTTGAGCGATAACGGTCCATCCTATGTGTCGAGCGAGCTTGGCAAGTGGCTCGAGGACAACGGCATCAGACATATCCGCAGCCGGCCTTACCACCCGATGACGCAGGGCAAGATCGAGCGATATCATCGCTCGATGAAAAACCGGATCCTGCTGGACAACTACTACCTGCCAGGACAGCTCGAACAGAGCATCGAGGAGTTCGTCAGGTACTACAACAACTGTCGATACCACGAGAGCCTGGACAACCTGACGCCGGCTGACGTCTACTTCGGGCGCGGCCAGGCCATTCTCGAACGGAGGGAAAAGATCAAACGAAAAACCATCGAGCAAAGACGCCGCCTGCATCAGCA
>DASSEH010000428.1:0-35547 GCA_035695325.1 Candidatus Angelobacter sp. | reverse complement strand
TCCAGGAATCGCTTTCGTTGCTCCACTATTCCACTCACATTCCATGGCATGTCCCCCTTCTACATGCCACCTTTAGTGACCTAAATAGTGTCAACCATGTCCCCGGTTTCGTTTGTCAACCATCTGCCCGGTTTGTACCATGAAGGCAAAGATGATGATGTAGCAGACGGTGGTCACGATTTTCCGGACGTGGTAACGGCGATCGCCGTCTCCGTAGCGCAGCGGCAGGGTGCGCTCGAAGTGGCGAAACACACTCCGGATCAGAACAATGCCCAAAATGGAGTAAATCAGTTTAGCGCTCAAAGAAATTGCGGCGATATATTCTAAGAAATGTTCCATTGGGTATCCGATGAAGAAGCCCTCACGGCTTCGCTGTTGGCGGCGGCAGCGCCAGAGATTTCAGCAGGTCTTCGATGTCGCGGTCCGTCAGGCTGCTCATTTGCGTCACGACACTCGATACCTTTCGCTCTTCCAGTTTAGCCGTATTGGAAGCGGAGTTGCTCCAAACCGTCTTTCCGCTGTGAATATCTGTGACCTGGGCCGAGAGCGCAACCTCCACTCGAACGCCGCGTCCATAATCCGCCTCATCGAGTTTGTCCAGGCTTCCGCTTAGGACGTAATCCACATCGTTCCGTCCATCATAGGTTTTCACCAGGGCGAAGTTGCCGCTGGCACGCAAACGCTCAATGATTGCATGGGTAATGACCTGTCGCGGGTCTACGGCCCATCGATGATATTCGTAAAAGCCGATCTCCTCCGGCGATGTGAAATAGACGACCGCGCCCTGGCGCAGATATGCCGGCGCCTGGAACTCGCGCACTGCAATGGATGCAAGCTCCCCGGTTTTTGCCGGCGGATCGATGGCAGGAGCGAGATTGAGTGTGTAATAGGTGGGATATTTTATCCTGCTCATGCAGCCGGTCAATGGTACGGAAAGGGTAACGGCCGCCACCAGAAATATTCGCCAGTATCGATTCATTTGCGCTTCTCCTATTGCGGCACTTTGCGGTCCTGCGGTTGCTTAATGCGGACCAGGCTCCACGGCCGTTGTTTGACTGAATTCGTCAGTTCGCTCAGGTTCTGGGTGGTGATGCGCAGGTTTTCCAGAGTTTCATCGAGACGGGAGTCGTTGCTCTGCACCATGACCTGCATGTTGGCCAGGAGCCCCCTGGTTTCCTGCAGAGTGGTCTGCAGTTCGCTCAAATCCTTGTGCAATGGACCACGAAGATCGCTGACCGTCCCATCGATGTTCCGGATTGCGCCATCGGCATGGTCTACGACGGGCCCCAGCTTCACCGTGACTCGTGAAACCTGATCGAGCATGCCATCAATTTTCGGTCTGGATTCCGTGACCAGCGAGCTTGTCTGTTTCAGCATGGCGTCGATTCGTTCCTGATTCGGCTTGCCGGTCAGGGCGTTCAGATTGGCAAGCAGAGTTCGCGCATCACCGCCGATCCCGGCAAGGTCACCCTGCATTTGGGTCATGAGCGTATTGGCATTGTCGGCAACCGTGGAGACTTTGGAGACGATCTCGTCCATGCTGGCCACATCCTGGGATGGAATCACCTCGCCGGGAGTGAGGTGCCGGGCTTCGTTGGCGCCAGTGCTCACCAGCAAAACCGGACCGCTCATCAGGCTCACGGACCCGAGCCTGGCGACAGATTTCTCATTCACCGGCGTTCCCGGTTTCAGATCGAGCAGAATTTCAATTTTGGTGGGATCGGACGTCCAGGGGTGCACCGCGGTAACTCTGCCGGCATTAATGCCGCCAAACAGGACAGGCTCGCCTGCTTCAAGTCCTCCCGCGTAGTGAAGATACGCCCTGTACGGCACGCTCCCGGTATGGGAGCCGGCAGCCATTAAATAGACGAGAGTGACTGTCAGGATGGTGAGAGATGCCAGAACGAAGGCCCCCACCTTTGCTTCGGTCTTCATAATATTGCTCCGTTGCCCTGGAGATAGTCTTCCAGGTGCTTCTCCGTCGATTGAATATGAGCGGCAGTATCTGGTACTCGATCAAGGAATTGCCTGATGCGAGGATTCCGGCTGCGGCTGATCTCTTCTTTGCTCCCTACCGCGAGAAATGAGCCTTTGTGCAGCATCGCAATCCGGTCGGCGATTCGAAATGCGCTCGCCAGCTCATGCGTGACTACGATTACCGTCATCTGGAAAGCGCGTTTGAGGACCAGGATAAGGTCGTCCAGCTCTGCCGCCACAATCGGGTCAAGGCCGGCGGAAGGTTCATCGAACACCAGGATTTCAGGATCGAGAGCCAAAGCCCGGGCGACCGCGGCCCTCTTTTTCATTCCACCCGAGAGTTCCTGCGGGAGCATCTTGCCGAAGTCTCCCAGCCCGACCACGGCCAGCTTCATCCAGACCATCAGATCAATGATTGAGGGCGCAAGCCGGGTATGCTCACGCAGGGGCAAGGCGACATTGTCCGCTATGGAGAAGGAGTTGAATAAGGCCGCACTCTGAAACGCGACGCCAATGGAGCGCCTCACCTGTTTCAGCTCCGCCGCGGAGCAGCTGGCGATATCGACGTCCTTGACCATGAGCTGGCCGGAGCGGGGACGTTCAAGGCCAATGATATGCCGCAAGAGCGTGCTTTTTCCCGAGCCGCTTCCGCCCAGCAGTACCATGGTCTCGCCATGTTCTATATCCAGACTGAGTCCATCGAGCACGCGCCGCCCATCGTACTGCACCACCAAATCGCGAATGGAGATGATCGGCATCAGGCAACTCCCGTGAAGTAAAAGAGTGCAGTAAAAATCACATCGGCCACGATCACCAGAAACGTCGACTTCACCACCGCCGCCGTGGTCGACCGCCCTACTGCTTCCGGTCCGCCCCGGACGCGAAATCCTTCGAGGCAGCCGACTTGCACAATGATGGTGGCGAAGGCCAGGCTTTTTACGAGGCCGCCGATCACGTCGTGGATGGCAATCGAACTCAGCGCGTATTTCATGTAAAGCATGAACCCAAGATGGATGCTGGAGAACATGAAGATCCATCCGGTCAGGATTCCGCAGACATTCGCGAAAATGCTCAGGCAGGGAATCACGATCAACGCAGCCAGAAATTTTGGCGCCAGAACAAATTCAATCGGATCGAACGCCATCACGCGCAGGGCATCGATCTCTTCCGTAACCATCATGGTCCCGATCTCCGCCGAGAATGCCGACCCGGACCGCCCGCTTACGGCAATTGCAGTGAGCAGTGGTCCAAGTTCACGCGTAAATCCCATGGCAACCAAATCGATTACATAGCGGATCGCTCCAAAGCGCCGCAGCTCGGAGGCACCCTGCATGGAAAGAATGAAGCCGGAGCAAACCGACATCAGCGCGACCATGGGCAGGGCGTCAACACCGATCTGCAGCATCTGACCAACGGACGATTTCCATCGATGCCGGTTGCCCGCAATCGGCAGGGTGGTACCCAGCGTTCGCAGCCCTGCCCACAGTTGAACGGTCAAACCTCCGACATAGTCGCAGAGATCGACGGTTGCTTTTCCGGCGTTTTCCAGCAGGGATGTCATAACTCTCCTCGGGAAACGCCAATCTCGGTTGCATCCGGCGACGCATCGAAAAGCGGAAGCAGGCCGGTCACCGTCAGCAGGTAACGCGGCCTTTCGTGCAGCCTCAACCGCAGCCTGGTTTTTACGGCACGGGCAAACCTGAGCGCCTCGACCAAAGTCGCCAAACCGGAACAATCCACGTACGGCGCCGCAGTCAGATCAAGGGTCAATTGGGGCAGGGGTTCCTGCTGCAGGATGGCGAGCAGCCGGTCACGCAACTCCGGCGAGGAGTCGATAGTCACGTTGCCGTTCACGGTCAGCACAGTGCCGCCTTCTCCGGTACTCAAGGCGATGCTCAAAGGCGCGACGATCTTCGGTTCCATCTGTGGCTCCGAACTTCATTCCCGCGGATTGGGTCCCATAACAAACCAATGCAATGCATGTTCGTTGCCATTGGCCTCGCCCGGCGGCAGACAATGCAAACAATCGAAGGTATGGCAGCTGATTTGCTGATATTGATCCGGGAGGTTCCACCGACTCCCGGTGGGTGTCAAGCAGCACCGCCAGTGTCAATTTATTGACACTGAAAAATTAGTGACACCAGAGAGAGGCGTTGCATCTTGCTCATTTGACCCGCTTAATTTGACGGTCGCAGCCAGGGACTATTGGAAGTTACGTGTGTGCTGTATTCTGTGGCCGTAGGTGAAAGACATACCAACGTTGTAAAGTCGCAAATAATATGGCGCTGCCTGACAAAGGCTCGGAGTTTAAATCCTGCGGGACTTTCGGATGGAAGGTCCGCACCGGCGAGGTCCTTTGGTCCGCTGAAACCTGCAAAATTTTAGGCTACCCACGAGAAACCAGGCCTGGGCTTGAGCTGATTTTCGACCGAATTCACCCGGAAGACCGGGAGTGTGTACGGCAGCTCTTCGATGATGCGAAGAAGACCGGCAGAGACCTCGATTTCGAGCACCGGCTGCTCATGCCCGATGGCGCCATCAGGAATATTCACACCGTTGCGCAAGCCGTGGGCGATGACCCGGCCAATCTCGAGTACAGTGGCATGGCAATCGATATAACTGAAGCCAAACGCGTCGACGAAGATCTGCATGAAAGCAAAACCAGGCTTGAAGAAGCCCAGCACATCGCCCACCTTGGCTATTGGGAGTGGAGCCTCGAAACGGGGCATTTGACCTGGTCGGATGAAACTTACCGCATCTATGGGCTCACGCCCCAGGAACGCCCGGTCGATATAGAAATGCTGCGTGAAATGATCCACCCTGAAGATCGCGAACCGATGTTTCGGAAAGCGGAGGAGGCCATGCTCCTCGGAATCCGTTCGGATGCGGAGCATCGGATCGTTCGTCCGAGTGGAGAGGTGCGCATCGTGCACAGCCGGTCGGATGTGAAGCGAGACGCCCTGGGCCGCCCCTGCCAGATGTTCGGCACCGTTCAGGACATCACTGACCGGAAGCGGGTGGAGGAGGAGCTCCAGGCTGTATCGCGCGATCTGCGGGAGAGCAACGCCAAGTTTGAAGAGGCGCAGCGCGTCGCCCACGTCGGCTACTGGATCTGGCACCTTGATACGGACCGCGTGACCTGGTCGGAAGAAACCTTCCGCATCTTTGGGCTTGAGCCGCAGAAAAACCCCATAGACCTGACAATGGTGCGGGACATGATCCACCCGGACGATCGAGAGCAGGTATTCCAGACCGCGGAAAAGGCCGTTCGTGGCGAATGTCGCCCGGAATCCGAGCACCGGGGCGTTCGTCCCAACGGGGAAATACGCATTGTCTACAGTCAGGGCGATTTGAAGAGAGATGCATCGGGACGGCCCTATGAGATGTTCGGCACCGTTCAGGACATCACCGACCGCAAGCGGGCGGAGGACATCCTGAAGCGAACGCAGTTTTACTTCAGCGAAGGGCAGCGCCTCGCGCGCATGGGGAGCTGGGCAAGCGGCGATTTAGGCGACTACTGGTCCGAGGAGGTCTACAAAATCCTTGGTCTTCCGGGGAATGCATCGCCCGCGCTTGAGCAGTATCTTGCCATCGTTCATCCGCAGGACCGTGCGTCCATGGCCGAAACTATCCGGGGAATGCATGAGCAGCACCGTGGCTGTGACGTGACAAAACGGATCGTCCGGTCCGATGGCGAGGTGCGCTATATTCGCTGTGTGGGTATTCCCGTTTTCGAACAGGAAGTGTTCAAAGGATTTCACGGCACCATGATTGACGTGACCGAACATGAGCTATTGACCAGGGAATTGCGGCGGGAACAGGCATACCTCGCGGAGGCACAAAGCCTGGCCCACATCGGCAGCTGGGCGACCAATTTCGCTACAGGGCAAAATTTCCATATCTCGGACGAAACGGCCCGCCTGCACGGCTTCGATCCACGCCAGCGCCCTATTCCACTCGAACGCTTTTGGGCCACTGTCCTCCCGGAAGATGAGCCGGATGTGAGGGTAGCTCTGGAAAATGCAGTTCGCGCGGGAGCGGATTACGATATCAGCAACTTTCGCGTTTGCCGTGCCGATGACGGCAGAATCAGATTCCTGCGCACCATAGGACATCTCAATCCCTCTGGTGAACCCGGTGAATACCTCGGTATCACCATGGATATAACGGAACGAAAGCGTGCGGAAGAGGAGCACGAAAGGCTGCGCCAGTTAGAGGCTGATCTCGCACACACCAACCGCCTCAACATGATGGGAGAACTGGCCGCGGCGCTGGCCCACGAAATCAAGCAGCCCATTGCCGCTTCGATCACAAGCGCCAACGCATGTTTACGATGGCTGGCGCATGATCCACCGAACCTTGAAAGAGCCCGCGCGGCCGCAACCAGAATGAAAGAAGATGGAAACCGCGCGGCCGATGTTATCAACAGTCTGCGGACCTTCTATAAAAAAGGCGCTCCTCCCGAACCGGAAGTGCTTAACGTCAAAGACATTATTCAGGAGATGACGGTTTTGCTGGGGAACGAAGCGGTCCGCTACGCCATAACGATCCATTCCGAACTGGATACGGATGTGCCTCGCATTCCTGGGGACCGAGTGCAGATGCAACAGGTGTTCATGAACCTGATGCTGAACGCGATCGAGGCCATGAAAGACACTGGAGGCGAATTGACGGTCCGGGCGCTGCCCAATCCCGAAGGTCAGCTGGTGATTTCGATCAGCGATACCGGCGTGGGATTGCCGGCGGAAGGCGCCGAACGAATTTTTGATGCGTTCCACACGACAAAACCGCAGGGCACCGGCATGGGCCTGGCCATCACCCGCTCGATTGTTGAGTCGTGGGGAGGGCGAGTGTGGGCCACTGCCAATGAAGGGGCGGGCGCAACTTTTCATTTCACTCTGCCGCGAGAAATGCAGGGGTATGCATGAAGCCCGCGGCCACTCCCACCGTGTACATCATCGATGATGACCGGGGTATGCGTCAGGCAATCCAGGACCTCGTCGAGTCCGTTGGCCTTCGCGCCGAAGCCTTTGCCACGGGCGAGGAATTTCTGCGCCGGCAGTCTGCTCCTGGCCCAGGCTGTTTGGTTCTGGATGTAAGGCTGCCGCAGATGAGTGGGCTCGATTTCCAGCGCCGGCTGGCTGAGACCGGCGTATCCATTCCGATTATCTTTATCACGGCGCATGGAGACATTCCCATGTCCGTCAGGGCGCTGAAGTCAGGCGCCATGGAGTTTCTGACGAAACCTTTCCGGGACCAGGACCTGCTGGACGCGATTCAGCAGGCCCTGCAGCACGACTCCACCGCGCGAGCACAACATGCCGAGGTGCACGATTTAGAGCAGCGCTATCAGGGATTGACGGCGCGAGAGCGTGAGGTCATGACTCTCGTCGTCTCCGGGATGCTCAATAAGCAGATTGCCTCCGAAATCGGAGCCAGCGAAGCCACCGTAAAAATCCACCGAGGCCACGTCATGCGGAAGATGAAGGCTGAATCTGTGGTTGAGCTGCTCCGTATGGCCGACAAGCTCAAGCTCTATTCCCATAAATAGCCAGGCCATGCTTCATAGCCGGTGGCGGTTATTTGCGCTGCGTCTTGTTCCCCATCGACTACTCCCTGAGTGGTAGTTTGCGCGACCAAGGTCGGATTGTTCCCGTTGTTGGATAACAGCTATCCTTAGCCCATGAGCATCGAGCACGACTCAAAACTCATCGCTATTGTCGACGACGACAAGTCGGTGCAGAGTGCGCTGCAGGACCTGATCGAATCGGATGGGCTGCCGACGCTCTGCTTTGGCTCCGCGGAGCAATTCCTCGATTCCGGGGCCCGGCACAGGGCCGCATGCCTGATCGCCGACATTCGCATGCCCGGAATGTCTGGTCTGGAACTGCAGGCGAAGCTCAAGGCTGAACGGTGCCTTTTACCTATCATCTTCATCACGGCCCATGGCGACGCCGAGATGAAAATTTTTGCCATGCGGAACGGGGCCGTGGAGTTCCTGACCAAGCCGTTCGACGACGATGTCCTGCTGGAGATCGTTCATGCCGCGCTTGAGATTGGCTCGCGAAGCCCCGCGGAGTCTGGGAGTCCCAATCTATGACAGCGCCTGATCAGGACCGCCGGGTCCGCAGATTCGAGCAGATCATCGGCAACAGCCGCGCTCTGCAGGATGTTCTGGATCAAACCAGGTGCGTTGCCGTCACGGATTCCACAGTCCTGATTCAGGGTGAGACTGGGACCGGTAAGGAACTTATCGCGCATGCGATCCATAATGCCAGCCCGCGCAGCGGACACGCCCTGATCAAGCTGAACTGCGCCGCCATTCCCTTCGACCTGCTTGAAAGCGAGCTCTTTGGGCACGAGCGAGGCGCTTTTACCGGGGCCATCGCGCAAAAGATCGGGCGGTTCGAACTGGCCAACCAGGGGACCCTGTTTCTGGATGAGGTCGGCGACATACCACTGGCCCTGCAGCCCAAGCTGCTGCGTGTACTTCAGGAACAGGAGTTCGAACGTTTGGGAAGCGGACGTACCCATCGCGTCGACGTGCGGCTGGTGGCAGCGACCCACCGGGACCTTGAACGAATGGTGAAGCGCGGTCAATTTCGCGGCGACCTGTACTATCGCTTGAACGTTTTTCCCATTACGCTGCCGCCCCTGCGCGAGCGGCTCGAGGACATAGCTCCTTTGGTCGAGCATTATGTTGAAATGTTTTCCCACAGAATCGGGAAACGCATCGACTCCATTCCCGATGAATTGATAAACGCTTTCCAGTGTTATTCGTGGCCGGGCAACATTCGAGAGCTGCAGAACGTGATCGAACGCGCGGTCATACTCTCCCATGATGGCTTGCTGCCCAACCTTCTGCGCCCAACTCGCACCGCCTCGGTTACCGGATTTCCTGCGAGCATGACGCTGCGGGAGTCCGAGCGCAATCTGATTTTGGAAGCACTGGAGACCACGGGCTGGGTAGTCGCAGGACCGTATGGCGCGGCGGCAAGACTGGGGATGAAGCGCACCACGCTGGTTGCCCGAATGAAAAAGCACGGAATTATTCGGCCGCCCGAAGAAAGCACTCTGGATGAAGAGATCGTTGATGATTCTCGAGCGATCGAACAGGGTTGATTGCCTGCAGAGCTGACCTGAAAGAAAAATCAGTCCCACGCTGCGCCGCCGAGTGCCGCTCTGAAATGTTGCGGCACCGAGCGGCGTTTCTTTGATCGCTTCCGCTTGTATCAAAGGCAAGTTCTGCGTCAGGCACATGGCCCGTTTTGGTCTTCCTCTGTCTCACTGCGATGCGCGCGCCACGCGCGGAAAAAGTAACACACGAACTCAAGTGTCAGCTTGTCGCCACTGTTTTCCTTTTGTCACTCCCTGAGTTGCAATGTGCATGGCCCACGCATATCCACGCGTGATTTCGAGCGGTAAATCGCATGGCAGCGGAATTGCAATCATCCGTGTGAATCAGCTTTAGAAAGGATTGACGTGGCCAGGAAAAGCGCAGTGGGGTCACTGGCGTTGCAGTACTGTCACATAGCTACCATGGATATGCTACGTTATCGTCGTTCACCGGTCGTTCACGGCACTCCCTTCGGGGATGCGAGCCGACTTGTTCCAGCACTCCTGCTGATAACCGTGCTTTTGCTCTCGGGCTGCGGGAAACCGAAGGTGGCTTCCGCAATGCAGAGCCCCGAGGTGGAGGTCGCCAGTGTCGTCCAGAAAGACGTCCCGATCTACAGCGAATGGGTGGCCACGCTCGATGGCTACGTAAACGCGCAGATTCAGCCCCAGGTGGCCGGCTACATCGTCCGGCAAACGTACAAAGAAGGTTCGTTTGTGCGCAAGGGGCAAATTCTTTTTCAAATAGATCCGCGTCCTCTTCAGGCGTTGCTGGACCAGGCGAACG
Source organism: Candidatus Angelobacter sp. (assembly GCA_035695325.1). Taxonomy (GTDB): domain Bacteria; phylum Acidobacteriota; class Terriglobia; order Terriglobales; family Acidobacteriaceae; genus Angelobacter. The sequence goes on along the minus strand of DASSEH010000428.1, from coordinate 25,667 downwards.
CTCAGCTGGCGCAGGCCCAGGCGCAGCTCGGCAAAACTGAAATGGATGTCGATCGTGATACTCCGCTGGCCAAAGAGCGCGCCATCGCGCAGAGCCAGCTGGACAACGACATACAGGCAAACAGGGCGGCGAAGGCGGCGGTCAAGGCCGCGGAAGCACTCGTGGAACAGGCGAGGCTGAACCTCGAATTCACTGACGTGAAATCGCTGGTCGACGGCATTGCGGGAATCGCCCAGATACAAATTGGAAATCTCGTCAACCCAACGACGATCCTCACGTCGGTTTCGCAGGTGAATCCGATCAAGGCGGTATTCTCGATCAGTGAACAGGAATACCTCCACTACGCCGAAAGAATTAATGCGCAGACGCAAAAGGCGGTCCCTTCCGACTCACCGCCCTTTGAGCTGATTCTGGCCGACGGGTCGATTTATCCGCACAAAGGCACTGGGCTGCTTACGAACCGCCAGGTGGATGCCACCACGGGCAGCATTCAGCTCGTTTGTGCTTTTCCCAATCCGCAAAACTTACTTCGCCCCGGGCAGTTTGGAAGATTGCGGGCCGCGCCTGAGCTGAAGCGCGGCGCGCTGCTCGTCCCGCAGAAAGCCGTGAGCGAATTGCAGGGAAGCTATCAGGTGGTGGTGGTAGGCGGCGACAACAAGGTGAGCATCCGTCCGGTGACGGTCGGGGAGCGCGTTGGTCCTATGTGGATCATCGAAAGCGGCGTTAAGCCTGGTGACCTCGTGATCGCGGAAGGGTCGCAGAAAGTCCAGGGCGGTTCAACGGTGCGAATCAAACCTGCCGTATCAGCGAAAGGCGAGTGATCCCGTGTCCAAATTTTTTATCAATCGCCCCATTGTAGCCATGGTCATCTCGATTCTGATGGTGATCATCGGCGCGGTCACGATTGCGACGCTTCCCGTGGCCCAATTTCCGAATATCGTCCCGCCTGAGATTCAGGTTGTCGCCACCGATGTGGGTGCGGACGCGCAGACCATCGAGCAATCCGTCGCCACGCCGATTGAGCAGCAGATGAGCGGCGTGGACAACATGAACTACATGTACTCGCTGAATTCGACAGCCGATGGATTGACGCGCCTGACCGTGAACTACGACGTAAAGACCGATCCCAATATCGATCTCATGCTGACGCAGCTGCGGGAGTCGCAGGCGGCGTCTCAGCTTCCGGGCGAAGTTACGAATTATGGCGTGACTGTACAGAAGACGGTGACCGCGCCCCTGATGCTGATCACCCTCTACTCGCCGAATGGCACCTATGATGCGCGCTTCCTGGCCAATTACGCGTACATCAATCTGGCTGATCAAATCAACCGGTCCTATGGCGTCGGGAGCGTACAGGTTTTCGGCGCAGGCCAGTACGCAATGCGGCTATGGGTGAAGCCGGACCGGCTGGCGAAGCTGGCGATTACTGTACCGGAAATCGTCTCGGCCATTCAGGCACAAAACGCCGTGAATCCGGCGGGGCAGGTGGGCAGTGAGCCGGTCCCCAAAGGGCAGCAGTTTACCTATTCCGTGCGGGCGCAAGGCCGCCTTACATCTCCGGAAGAGTTCGGAGAAATCGTTGTCCGCGAATCGCCCAGCGGGGCCGTGGTGCGGTTGAAGGATGTAGCCCGCGTGGAACTGGGCGCCCAGAGCTATAACCTGGTGAGCCGCCTGGATGGGAAGGCGGCAGCTATCGTTGCGGTTTACCAACTGGCTGGTTCCAATGCGGTGGAAACCGCAAATAACGTCAGGAAGTTAATGGCGGAGGTGAAGGGGCGTCTGCCGCAGGATGTGGACTTTGCCGTTTCACTGGACACCACGCAGGCTGTCAACGAAGGGATGAAAGAAATCGTCCAGACGCTGGTCATTGCCATTGTTCTGGTGCTCATTGTTGTTTTCATTTTTCTGCAAGGCTGGCGCGCCACGCTGATTCCATTGCTTGCCGTGCCCGTATCGCTTGTGGGCACCTTCATGTTCTTTCCGCTGTTCGGCTTCTTGATCAACACGCTTTCTCTGTTCGGACTGGTGCTGGCCATCGGGCTCGTGGTGGATGACGCCATCGTCGTGGTGGAAGGGGTGGAGCGCCATATTGAGGAAGGTCTCACACCGAAAGCGGCGGCCCTCAAAACCATGGAAGAGATTTCCGGCCCCGTGATTGGAATCGCTCTCGTTCTCTCGGCCGTCTTTGTTCCCACGGCATTCATTCCCGGAATCACCGGACGCCTTTACCAGCAATTTGCCGTTACGATCGCCGTCTCGGTAATCCTGTCGGCGTTCAATGCTCTTACGCTGAGTCCGGCGCTGGCTGCACTGTTGCTGCGTCCGAAGACGTCATCCGGCGGGCCGCTTAAAGTATTCTTCAACTGGTTCAATCGTGTCTTTGACAATGCTACCGGCGCTTACGTGCGGCTTTGCGGCGTTCTGATTCGCAAGAGCGCCGTCGCGCTGATTTTACTGGCGGTCTTTGCCGTTGGGGCCGGGCTGTTTGGGAGCAAGGTCCCTTCAAGTTTTCTCCCCGATGAAGATCAGGGTTACCTGTACATCAACCTGCAGCTTCCGACCGCGGCTTCTCTTCAGCGCACGGACGAGGTGGCCACAAAAATCGAAAACGTCCTCGCCAATATGCCTGGCGTTGAGCATACAAACAGTGTTGTCGGTTACAGCCTGCTGAGTTCGGTGCGCACCAGCTACAACGCCTTCTTCTTCGTGACGCTGAAACCCTGGGATGAGCGCAAATCACGCGCGGAACAACTTCAGGGCATTAAGCAGCGCATTAATAAGGAACTGGCGGCGCTGCCCGAAGGCATAGCATTTTCCTTTTCTCCCCCGGCGATTCCGGGCGTTGGGACCTCCGGCGGATTCACCTTCGTACTGGAAGATCGTGCCGGCATGGATCTCGAGTTTCTTTCTTCCAATCTCGAGACCTTTCTGGCGGAGGCCCGGAAGCGCCCGGAACTCACTGGTTTGAGCACTACGTCTCTGTCCAGCGTGCCGCAGTTGTATGCGGATGTGGATCGCGAGAAGGTGATCAAGCAGGGACTGTCGGTGAAGGACGTGTACCAGACCCTGCAGACATTCATGGGCGGGCTCTTCATCAATTATTTCAACCGCTTTGGACGGCAATGGCAGGTATATGTGGAGGCGGAAGGCGACTACCGGACCAAAGCGGAAAATGTCGGTCAATTCTACGTGCGAAACAATAAAGGTGAAATGGTGCCGCTTGCGTCTCTCACTCGTTTTGAGCCCCGCCCTGGCCCGGAATTCACCATGCGTTTCAACGAATATCGCGCCGCGCAAATCAATGGCGCGGCGGCCCCCGGCTACAGCGCGGGCCAGGCCATGGCGGCTCTGGAAGATGTTTTCCGAAAGACGATGCCGCCACAAATGGGCTTCGACTATCTCGGAATGTCGTTTCAGGAAAAGAAAGCGCAGGAGGGTGTTCCGCCAGCCGCCATCTTTGGCTTCTCGCTGCTGTTCGTTTTCCTGATCCTGGCCGCTTTGTATGAGAGCTGGTCGCTGCCTTTTAGCGTACTTCTGAGCACTCCCGTTGCAATCTTCGGAGCTTTTTTCGTCTTATGGTTGCGCCGGACGGTCCTGAGCTCCTTCCTGCCCAGCTATATGGTGCAGATCGAAAGCGACGTGTATTCGCAAATCGGTCTGGTGATGCTGATTGGCCTCGCGGCGAAGAATGCAATCCTGATCGTGGAGTTCGCCAAAGAGCAATATGAGCAGGGAAAACCGTTGTCCGAGGCGGCACTGGAAGGAGCACGACTGCGGCTTCGCCCCATCCTGATGACTTCGTTTGCTTTCATTTTGGGCGCGCTTCCGCTATGGACTGCTTCCGGGGCCGGCGCGGTGGCCCGCCAGATCATGGGTACAGCCGTGATTGGAGGCATGCTGGCGGCGAGCGTCGTCGGCATTTTCTTTATTCCCGCGATCTTCTGTTTGGTCGAAAAGTGGTCCGGTGCGGACAGGGAGCATCAGCTGCTCACGGCTCCTGAAGGCGCGCCGGCAGGGGGCGATTAAATATGAAACATCGTGTTGTCTTGCTGAGCATTGCCTTTTTGGCTGCCGGTTGCACCGTGGGGCCGAAATATAAACGGCCTGATGTCGCGGTACCGGATTCCTATCGCGGAGCCGTTTATGAACAGGCCACGCAAACTCAGATTGTCCCACTGGGGGACCAGCAGTGGTGGGACGTTTTTCAGGATGAGCAGCTGCGCAAGCTGATCCGCACCGCACTTCAGCAGAACTACGATGTGCGTATAGCGGCGTCTCGCGTGCTCGAAGCACGGGCGCAGCTTGGGATCACGCGTGCCGATCAATTTCCGACCGTGAATGGCGGAGCGGGCGTTAACGACAGCCGCACTGGCCAATCCAAATTTTTTCCGCCCTTTGAAACCAGTGCCGGACAAGTGAATCTCTCCGCCTCCTGGGAAATTGATTTCTGGGGCAAGTTTCGCCGCGCCACGGAAGCCGCGCGGGCCAGTCTGCTGGCGAGCGCCTGGGCGCGCCAGGAAGTTGTTTCCACGCTCGTGGCCAACGTGGCCGGCGCGTACTTCCAGCTGCGAGCACTTGACCTGCAGCTGGAGATTGCCAAACGTACGCTCGCATCGCGGCAGGAATCGCTGCGCCTGACGCGACTCCTCGCGGACGGCGGCTCGACCTCTCTGCTGGACGTTCGACAGGCCGAGCAACTTGTCTTTACGGCAAGCGCAGAGGTCCCTGCTCTGGAGCAGCAAATCGAGCAGCAGGAAAACTTCCTCAGTATTCTCCTTGGTCAGAATCCTGGTGACATACCACGCGGGCTGACTCTTACCGAGCAATCCCAGCCCCCGGAAGTGCCGCCGGGGCTTCCCTCGTCGTTGCTGGAGCGCCGCCCGGACATCCGGCAGGCGGAAGAGCAATTGATTGCGGCCAACGCCCAGATCGGCGTCGCACGTGCCGCCTATTTTCCCGAAATATCGCTCAGTGGAACGGGCGGATTCCAGAGTTCCGCGCTGACTGGTTTGTTCACCGGCCCTGCGGGCGCGTGGAACTTTGGCGCTGGATTGACCCAGCCCATCTTTACCGCGGGCAGAATCCGCTCGGGCGTGCGGCTGGCCGAGGCTCGGCAGCAAACGGCGGTGCTGGTTTACCAGCAATCCATTCAGGGGGCGTTTCGCAGCGTCTCCGATGCGCTGGTGGCTTCCCGAAAGACGCACGAATTTCGCATGCAGCAGGAATCTCTGTTCCAGTCGGCCCAGGACGCTGCGCGCCTCTCCCATATGCGCTATACCGGCGGCGTGACTGGCTATCTGGAGGTTTTGACCAACGAAACGAACGCCTTCTCGGCGGAACTTGGCCTGGCGCAGGCACGCCTCAATGAATTGCTGGCGCTGGTCCAGTTGTATGAAGCATTAGGAGGAGGCTGGCAGCAATAGAGGCCCTGATTTGTTCTCATGGCTCCACCCAAAGGCGACTCATTACAGGCCGCTGGAGATTATTGGCTGGACTCACAAACCCAACGACTCACAAACCCAAGTGAGTCCTCACTCAGCAACGCAGCGCAACACGGCAAGCGCGAATACATATGTCCCCGGTTTGTTGGCCTCTCCATATGTTTTACGGGCCAGATGCCCTTGTGGGATCGCAAACCAGATTTTGGGGTTGCGCCGGCGGCATGGGCGGAGACTGATTCGGAGAGCTGAAGTCAAAAAACTCAGACATGTCCGCCTGGGCAGCGTCTCTCTGAGTTAAATTCGGAAGATTGAATCGCTTCTCGACTAATTTGAGCACGGCAGTAAAATCCATGGGCGTGTGAGAGATGAAGTGGGCCCTGGAGAATGGAGAAACAATAATCACCGGCACGCGGAAGCCAGTGCGGGTGAAGTTGCCCTGGGAATCATTGGGGCCGAGGTCTTTGGGAGGAATGCCATCCGGGTTGGGCACGTGTTGTATGGCCGCGTCCGTGGCATACTTGCCCGGCCCTACAGCCTGGCTGCCAGCCACTCCACCGCTCAGTTCCTGAACAGGCTGGCCATCGATCATTGGACCGACATGATCAAACAACCCTCCTCCTTCATCAAAAGTCTCGATGAAGATAGAGTCTTTCCACGAAGAACTGTTCATCAGCGCGGTGATGATGGATCCCATAAACCTGGCCCCGGCCTGTATGTCTGTTCCCTGGCCCGGGTGTTCATCCATGCCACTGAGGAAGGCCGGCTCGATATAGGCGAAGCTGGGCAAAGTCCCATTCTGCACATCGGTAAAGTACTGGGAAATTGGAAAAACGTGGTCTTGTTTGGTGGATCCGTACGGCTGGAAGAAATTCAGGAACGTGATCAACCGTCCGGTGTTCGGATCATTATTCACCGAATAGATTTTCCAGGAGATGCCAGCGTTATCCAACAGCTGAAAGATCGTCGTGGCGTTCAGGGTGGCGCTGCTGCTGTTGGGAGGATGAGCGAAGCCCTGGGACGTGGCCGCCATGGCATAGAGCCGCACAGCTTCCGTCTGCACCGGCGCTGGAGTGTACCAGCGGTCTGAAGTTGCAAACTGCGTGGCCAAAAAATAGGGTGACACCAGGTCATTTCCATCGTAGAAGCCCATGGAGCGTACACCTTTGGTGTCCGGGAAGCCATCTGCTATCGCCAGCCCTCCGGCTGTATGAACGAAACCATTGAGCAAAAGAGGGTTTCCGTCTGAAGGAGCAAAGCGGTTCATGTCGCCGTGGCTCTCCAGCCAGGCTGCTGTTGTGTTGTAGATGCAACTGGTGGTCAGGTGGAAGTTAGTGACGGTGCTGCCATCGTCAGCAGGATTCGAAAACAGGACTTCAAGATCGTCGGCATCCCGGCCTAACCCGGATTGTGCGCGGAAATCATTGATCTTGCCAAAGTAGGCGTCGAATGAGCGGTTCTCCTGAATCATGAAGATGATGTGGTTGACTGACTGCAGTGTGGGAGGAGGCGGAGGAGTAGGTGGTGGTGGTGGCGGTGGAGGAGGCGGCGTGGGAGGTGGTGGCGACGGCGGCGGATTGACGGAGCCGTTATTAGAACTTCCAGCCGCACCAGGAGAAACACCTTGGCAGCCGCTGAGGGTGAGGATAACAACGATGCAGGCAGTCAGGACGAATGTTTTTGAAGTCATGGTAGTCCAAAAAGCACGGAGCATCCGGTAAGCAGCGGCTTCTTGCTGCTCTGATGTGCCCACAAGAAATGGTGTTGCCGGACTGCATCACGGTAAGTAGAAAATTTTAAGTTGCAACGCGGGCATCTTTTCAGGAACACTCAGTGCATCCGTCACATGTCCCAGTGCGCATTTCCAGCTTTTCAGAAAGTCTAAGGTTCTGAGTACCGCAAACGCATTGAGCACCCGTTGTTTACACATCGGCGCATTCCTTTCTTTAAATGCAAGAGCGCGTCAATGGGCTACCCTTAAAGGGGGAAGCTGGATGGGTTCAATGTCGCGTTTCCGGGTACATCATCAAGCAGGACTACGAAGAATGGTTTCCTGCCCAGCTTAACCAGTCGTCTCACGAGAGGGGGCACGAGGATCCATGATCGCCGTCAAATTCCCCTGTGACGAAGGCGCCATTCTTTCCCGGAGCTGTGAAGCTGCACGAGAGAGAAGCGGTCCCTGGGTACTGGCTGCCACGATTCTGGGCTCCAGCATGGCATTCATTGACGGCACGGTCGTCAATGTCGCTCTTCCAGCATTGCAATCCGGACTCCACGCTACAGTGAGCGATGTTCAATGGGTTGTGGAGTCGTATGCCCTCTTGCTCTCGTCACTGCTGCTCCTGGGAGGTGCTCTTGGGGACCTCTACGGACGCGCAAGGATCTTTGTTTGTGGGGTCGTTATTTTTGCTATCGGTTCAGCGTGGTGCGGTTTCGCGCATTCGATCACCTCGCTGGTCGTTGCGCGCGGTGTGCAGGGCATCGGCGCTGCATTGCTCGTGCCCGGCAGCCTGGCTCTGATCAGCGCCTCTTTCCCCGACAAAGAGCGAGGGCGCGCCATTGGTACCTGGTCTGGTTTCACAGCGATTACGGCCTCGCTCGGTCCCGTTCTCGGTGGCTGGATTATCGAGCATGGTTCCTGGCGGTGGGTCTTCTTCATCAATCTTCCGCTTGCGGTTCTTGTAGTGTGCATAACACTCTGGCATGTTCCTGAGAGTCGCAACAACAAGAGCAGCGGGAAACTGGACTTGTCGGGTGCAATGCTCGCCATCGTCGGTTTGGGAGCTGTTACATACGCGCTGATTGAAGCTCCGCACGATGGGCTCGAGGTGAAACTCGTTGCGTTGTCGAGCCTGTGTGCATTAGCTGGTTTTCTGATCGTTGAAGCACGTTCGCCGTCGCCCATGGTTCCCATGGCGCTCTTTCGATCACGAAACTTCACGGCCGCCAATCTGCTCACGTTTTTCCTCTACGCTGCTCTGGGCGGCATTCTGTTTTTCCTGCCTCTCGATTTGATCCAGGTGCAGCACTATTCGGCTACACAGGCAGGCGCTGCTTTATTGCCCTTCATCCTCTTGATGTTTGTACTTTCCCGGTGGTCGGGCAGTCTTGTCGAGCGGTTTGGTCCGAGGATACCGCTCACTGTTGGGCCTTTGATCGCGTCCGCCGGTTTTGCGCTCTTTCTCCGGGCGGATCGGGGAGGGACTTACTGGTCAACGTTTTTTCCGGCGGTGGTCGTTCTTGGTCTGGGAATGGCCACAAGCGTGGCCCCCCTCACCACCACCGTGATGAACGCGGTACCGCGGAATCAGGCAGGCACTGCGTCCGGAATCAACAATGCAGTTTCGCGAGTTGCAGGCTTGCTGGCAGTCGCTGTGTTCGGATTAATGCTGTACGCTGAATTTAATCGCAGTCTGGATCGTCAGTTGGACGCTCTCGCGCCGCCGCTTTCCGAGCGTCAGCAAATTGATCAGCAACGCCCAAAACTAGCGGCTGCCGCGACCAACGATCCGAATGTGAAAGCTGCGATCAACGAATCATTCCTGGCCGGGTATCGTGTTGTCGTTCGGGCAGCAGTGGGGCTGGCATTGGCAAGTGCGCTTACTGCCTTCCTTCTGATACGACCGGCCAAATCAGTCGAGCCATGATGCTGGGTTTGGGGGTGTGTCTGGAAGTGCTGGATGCTGGGCTTGAGTTCCGTGGAAGGGAGAAGGTGCGGAGGCATCCTACCCAAAGAATGCTCTAAAATCTTCGATTTTCACTGTATTTTGAATGGTCGGGGAGAGAGGATTTGAACCTCCGCCCCCCTGGTCCCGAACCGGGCTTCAGGGCGCTTTGGAGCCTTTGGGGAAAGGGATGGGAATATGTTTCTTGTTTTCAAAGGCTTGGAAAAGCCTTCTTCGGCGCAGATTCAAAGAAATTGAAGATGCGCCGCTTGCCGCCTACGAGTTTACCTACAGTGTAGTCAATAAGCTATTAAGAACCATCCTTGGGAGCCTTGCAAGCTTTAACAAACGCTCGTCCAAGAAAAGTCAGCAAGTAGGTTTCTTCAGTCAGGTTTTTGTACCTGCTTGCTCCCGCCCTAAGTTCCTCCAGCGAAGCGGTTACAGCTACTGCTGGAATAGTCTCGGGATTAGAATCGATGAGTCTAAGTCGCTGGAGGTTGTCGTATGAAACTGGGTCTAGTTTTGGGGTGTCGTCAGATTCAGAGTAATCATAAGTTTTGACCACATACGCTTCTGCCTTTTCCATAACCTCAAACATTTCATTGAGATATGCTGCTTCTTTGCTGGAAATTTGACTGAGTATCTGTGGGAATTCTTTCCTAATCGAAACCTCCCCGCGCGAGTCTGCCGCATTCGCTAGCAGATTTGCCCACAGCGTTTGTAGCTCCTCGTCTTCTTCGATGGGACCTCGCTGAAGGATATCAAACAACACAGGCAGATTTACATGCTTGAGATTGATATGAGCATGTTCGCAATTCTGTTTGAATTTCTCAAAAAAACGTAACTGTATCCGGGCACGAGCATACCTGAGTAAGTCCTTGCCCATCTGACCTGTTTCTTCAGCAACCGGGGCAATCATTTTTTGCAACATCTCCCCAACCCATGCCGGGAGTTCATGTGGTATTGGAACGAGTGTCATTGAAAATCACCAAGGAGGATTGTATATCTCACACACTTAGCGGACAAAATCGGGATCAGAATTCATCTCCCCTTCCCATGACCTTTTGAGTTTCAGGCCTCTGTTAAGGCTCAAATCAAATCTCCTGAATACATCTATGTTGCGCCCTCACTTCTGCCGCTAATTGTTATTGGCCAACGGAGCAACCGTGAGAATGATTTTGTTCGATTTCACAATCCGATGATCGGGATCGGAAGGCTCAGTTCTTGACAGTTGGATCTCGTACTTTCCGGGCTGGCTAACGTCGCACACACTGTTGAGCAAAACACTTGTCTCACGACTTTTCCCGGATTTGAGCGCTGGAATGCTGCCGATGCTTACGAGTCCATCCATAGAAACCTCCCTTGCAACCGATTTGCCTGAAGCGTCATTGCAATCGTACTTGTAGCTCAAGTCGCCCCACCCGTTCGCCACTACTATTGCACGCTCAGGTACGTCATGCCGAGACGTGTTTGTCATGAGTACCTTCAACTCAATTTCGGCCCCGGCCTTAATCTCCGTTTCGGGCACCGTTATCGTGATGGTAAACGGCTCCTTGTGTGTAGTAGGGGCATTCGTTTGAAAGGTCCATACCATTGGGACACATCCACACATTACTGCTAATACTAACGTCTGCATGGTTCTTCGTGCATTACTGGCAATCGCCACCTTTGTCCAAGTTGGATAGCCGAGGTTCGCCTGTTGGCGAAGCCAGCTCGAATTGTCCATTGAGTCCGGTGCTCTGCGTTATGGCGGTTCAATTGGCATCTGCCCCGGCAGTTCAGTTTCAGTAAAGGCCTTATCTGACCAGTTTCGGTAAAGGGCCTCTGTTAAGAGTCAAATCAACTCTCCTGAATACATCTATGTTGCGCCCGTCACCTTGAATCCTAAGAACGCTGTGACCTGCCTGCGGCCTTATCATTGCATGCCACTGAATACCGTATTCCCGTGTTAGCGCACTAAGCACACCCCTAACCGTGACTTCCGACTCAAAATTCATATCATAGGTTGAATGGTCCCCGGCAAGAGTGTCAGAAGATGTAAATGCTAACAAACTCGGTATTTGTTTATTGAGATATGAAATCAGTTCGCTCGACGAACCGGAAAAAAGTAAATGGTTTGAGTTTGGCATCAAGTGGATTGTCTTTCAGCTGAACCACATCCAGAGCCTGTATGACAATAATATTGTTTTCAAGCTTCCATGTTATTGGATATTGCTTTTGAAGCTTATTTAGGATGTCACCTAGGCCTTGATTTTCGTCTGCCGAGAATGCCCCTTCAGTTTTATCGAAGCTGCTTGCGGTGTTCGACACCAGTTCCTGACAAAATGCCACCTGCGTCAAACTAGAAAGTTCTCTCAGTACTGCTTGCAGGCTAGCATCCCGCAGCGCAAAGGGACTGACTTTAGTCTCCGCGAGGGAATAAACCTCTCTTTGTGGATTGTTGGCGGCAAGCGCCGAAACCAGTAAAAATGTCATTAAAAACAGATACCGTAAAATCTTCGAATGCATAATGAAGCTCCGAAGTTAAGGAACACAATTTCCTGATGTCTCTCTCACAGAAACGGGTGGAGTGTTATTGATTCGGACTGGCTCACTGCGACAAAAGTTCGGTGTTACCGTCCAACCATGAACGCCAATAATCTGTGCGCCCTGCAGGTCTGAATCCTGCTGAAATAATGAAATCGCGTTATTCGTCTGGTTCACTGTTAATTGAAAACTCTGCCATGCTTGTACTTGGGCTGGTGTCAGCAAGGTCTGAAGGGTGCCGGTTTGCTGGAATGCCGACTGATCCATTTTTATACCACCAGTAAAAATGTTGTCTGGCAGTTGTATTGCTTGTGGCGTAAGGGCCGTAAATCCTCTGCCGCCTGTTGCCGTTATATTCGTAAATTGTTCGGTGACAACATTTTGACCATCATAATTGAATCAAGCATATTTCCAAACTGGTCAAAAATTGTAATCGTTACCAGCGCTCCCGCGTCTGTTTCTATCGCTGTGGTCCCCTTAGTAGGATCATTGGGGTCTGGGTGCGGAAATGCGAAGTTTGCCATATTAACTGGCCCGACAGAGTGCGTTTGTGTCGCAGGTATGATTACCAAAATCGGAACTGTTTGCTTCGTTGTCCCTCCTGCAAAACTCGGCTGTATCTGCGCATCCCCCTGCGGCTTATCATTGGGAGTCTGAGTGATGCCGTTGATCCTCAAGGTGACTATGGTTGAATTGGCATTGTCCACACGACTCTCTTCTGCGACAGTTGCTCGGGCGGTATTTGTAGAATTAAATTTGACGTTGACCGCGCTGCTTTTTGGTGTGATCGTGGCTTTTATTATTCCATGAACATCTTTACCAATACGCGAAATGCCAGCCTTAACAATCGTCTTATCATAGGTAATTTGCGGTGGAACAGGAGCACGCTGCGCTATAGTGTTTCCCCCCGGAAAACCCCAGGAGAGCGGGGCAAAATCAGAGTCAAGCCCCGATACCATTTGTCCCTGTCCGCTCGCGGTCGTTGCAAGCAGTGTGCTGGCGTCGAAATAGGACAGGCTGCTGATGCCTGTCGTGATGGGAAAGAAGGACAGCGCTCCAAAAGGGTCAAGCGATAACAAGCCGTTTACGCTCTGGCCGATTTTGGTATAGGCGTTCATGCCATCGCTGGCTGTCGAGTCCAGAAAAAAGATAAAACCGTCCGGCAGTGAACTCCATTTCTGGATTCCGCTGCCCTGATCAAATGCCTCTAATCTTCCCCCATTGCTTCCAAAAACGACATTGTTTTCGCCCAGCATCATAGCCCCCAGAAAAATCGGCGAGAAAAATGGGTCTTCAGGAATAATATTCCATGCAAATAGCGGCACAGTGTAATCGGTAACTCCGCCGGATGCGTCAAAGTGGCTGACGTGCGCTGCCTGTGTACCGAGTTCAGGCTCAGAGTTTCCGCCTCCGGTCCATGCGGCCAGTACGCCGCCATTGCCATCAGGAATGACCTCTGCTGGCGTAAGGCCAAAAAAGAAGCCAAAGAAAATATTATGTGGGTCTGTGTTCAAGCCCGGATCGTGGCACGGATTTGTGGTCGGGTTGTTTTCACCCTTCCTTCTCGCCGCGAAGCCAAAGGCTTCGCCCTCCCGTAGGTTCCCGGTATCTACCGCACCGCCACCCAAAAGTCCCTGCCAGTCGAGAGCGCCAGCCCAAGACCGCGCTCGGGCTATGCTCCGGCATCCCTGCCCTTCAGGCAGGATGCCTCCGCACCTTCTCTCATCCACTGAACTCAAGCCCAAACTCCAACACTCCCAGATACACCCAACTCCCGGAAAACATTAGTCCACAAGGCTCCGCATCCTCTCGTCTCCTGCACAGCTCCAGTGTGGGGGGAAAGCATTTGTGTCCCTGTCTTTGCCTTCTGTACTTGCGATCCAAAAGAGCATTGATGCGAGCGGAAACTTTTCCGCGAGTTCCGCCGCAAGATTTTTGAGCTGCCGTGCCCGCTCATCGGTGATCGTTTCAACGAGCACCGCTCTGATCTTCTTTATGTCGAGGTTCAGCGTGTGTTTCCCTTGGAGCAGGTAATGCAAGTGCGCTTCAAACTTTTCCCTGAGGCGAGGAATGCTCGAAGTATTTCTGTCCGCCTCATATAGAAAATTACTGCGCTGTTGGCCTTCAGGGAAGTTCGGGAAACGCAAACTCAGGAAAGCATCTGGCCGGTGCGGCAGCTCCCGTGATGGGGAAAGCGCGACTGTGCTGTGAAGTTCTGTCCCCTGCACCCATCTTGCAAGCTCCACTTTTCCGCCAGATGCTTTGCACGCAAGTTCAACTCCAGCATGGAACTGGCTAATCATCAGTTCATGCCGCACGAAGAGCAGCTTTCCTTCTGAATCAATGCCGCCCGGAGTTTTCTCTTTCGAGTATTTGTCGCGGTTGGCTTTGATCTGGCTCCAGTCAAACTTTGTTTCAGGAAGGCCGGAGCGCGCACAGAGTTCGCGAAACCCCGGCCCATTGTCCAGAAAATATATGAACTCAGCATTGTTGCCGTTCCGTCCAAGCGTCATTCGGCTGATGAGGTTTCTGTGGTAAAGCTGCTGGAGATGGCGGTGGGTCACGTCCTCATTTCCCCCAGCCAATCGAATCAAGTCTTTTGAACCAATGAAGCGGTAGCGCGAGATTATTTCTATAATCGCAAAGCTGCGGTCTGTCAGGCGCTTCTGTGAAAGCAGTTCCGGTGCCCTGCGCCGCTTTGGCATGCGCTCCAAAACTTTACTCCCTCCCAAGGATGTCAAACTGCGCCTCCCTGCTGTTATTCCGTCCCCTTACGTCCCCTTTTGGCCTGACACTTTGGAGCAGCGCCGTCTCCTCTTCTGCGATGGCTGCGTCAACTGCTTCTGCAGGCACAGCCCCGGCGCTTGCGAAGAGCCGGTCTTCATACCATTTCTTGTTCTGGGCTGGCGTGTGGTATTCGTCGACAAACGGCACGCGCATGGGCTGGGTCTTTTGGTGGTGGATTTTTATGAAGCAGTGCCGTCCGAATTGTTCTTTGAGTGCTGCAGTCAGTTGGATAAGCTGCTCTTCAGTTGAAAAATACTGGACAGATGATAGCTCCTGAAACGGCACAGGCAGCATAATCGGCACGTCTGATTCGCCATCTGCATCACCTTCAAACCTTGTTGTGTTGGTGTGGTGCCCATGGGCAGAACTCGACCCATGTACCAGACTTGCGGTTGTGCCGACTAAGGCATCGCCAAACCAGTCCTGCGGCTGGAAAAACTCGCTTGCTGTGGATGCAGATGAATAACCTGAAGCCGTGTTCTGTCCCTCACCCAGCGAGTTCCCCCTGCTCCATGAGCGAGAGTAAACCTTGTCACGAGAATATTTTGGCCAGAACTTGGTCTGGTAAATTGCGACCTTCACTTTTTGCGGATCAAGCTCGCCGATGAACAGCTCCTCGGCCATCATCTTTGACATTTCAACCGGAAGCCCGCCGAACACGGCTTTGATCCGGCAGTTGGTAAGGACAGCATCTGAGAGGTTTTCATCGAGCTGGCCAAAACGCTGGTGGGCAAGGACCGTAAAAAGTTTGCACTTGCGCACTTGGTCAAGCATTGCCGTAATGTCGAGGCTCACAAATGTCTGGAACTCATCAAGGTAGAGGTAATACGGTTTCAGTGTCCGACCCGGTGCAGCAATCCTTCTCCTTGCGACCTCAAAAAATTCATTTACAAGGAGCGCCCCAAACACCCGCGCATTCTCTGCCGAGAGATGGTCTGAAGGTGCAAGGTTGACGAGCAGGATTTTTCCTTTCTCGATGATGCCCGCAACATCAATGGCACCGCCTGATGAGTTGAAAAACCTTGTCAGTGTCTTTGAAGTCAGAAGTCTGAAGAGCCGGTTCTTCACCGAGAGGATTTCCGCCCGCCAGTCTTTTGCTTTCAGTTCCTGAAGCTCCTGCCACTCGCGCCGGATCAAAGGCGATTCGATCTTTTCAATGAAGTGCTCGCGAATTTCGTGGGAGTTGAAGTCAATTAAGAACTGGGCAAAATGGAAGGGCAAATCCTGCTCAAGTAAAACCGTGTAGATGAGCCTGAGTGTCCGCTCAAGGGTTGGCGTCTGGTCGGCATTCGCCACATTCCATGCGTGCATGGTCGCAGAAATCCGGCTGCCGGCTTGTGTTGAGATGTCCCCTGCGGATTTTCTGAAAGGATTAAATCCAACAATGCTCTTTGGGTCTGAAAGATCAAGGAGCACTATCTCCCGTCTCGATACCCGGTGCGAACAAAAGTTCAGCACGTCGCGGTAGAGGCTTCCATGCGGATCAATGAGGCAAAAGCCCTGCTGGCTTTGGATGTCAGAGCGCATCAGGGATTCAAGGAACTTGCTTTTGCCGGAACCGGATGAGCCGATGACGTGCATGTGCGTCTCGCGGTCGCTCCCTGAAAGCTCAACCGCTCTTCCTGATGCGTTATGCCCCAAAAGCAATTTGCTCATAGCAGCCGCGCGCGTTCAGTCTCTGCCTGCACCAGTTGCTCGTGCAGGGCATTCAACTTTGCGACCCGTATTTCATCATCAATGGTCGGATTAGCCTTTGTGACCCTGATCTCTTCCTGAAGCCTTGCAATGCGCTCATCGAGCCGCTTTATCTCCGCACGGTTCCTGTCTTCGGCGCTCACCGGCACTGGCTGCCGAGGTGGTGGCGGCTCTTTTGAAAGCATTTCCCGCTTTATCCTTGCCTCTTCTTTTCGGAGCGCCAGTTCTTCCATCTCCACTTCAATCTTCATTTTTTCAAGCTCAGAGCTGTCGCGGATGCGCCCTGCAACTGCGGCAGCTTGGGCTGTCTTGGTGAATTCCTCCCACTCAACCCGCTCTGCCTCACGGTCAAGCCTGACGCCTTCAAGCCCAAGCTTCCTGACCTCATTTTCCTGCCGCATTGCGTCAGCTTCAGTTTCTGCCGTCTTTGCCCTCTGCGTATTTGCAAAGCGGGCAAAGATGTGGCGCGGGTAAGAGACTGGGGTTTCCTGCCTCTTCATACTCCCGGGCGCAGCGGGCTGTTTCGGGGCTGCTGGCATAATCAAATCTGTTTCACCTGCCACGATCTCGCCTTTCGGCATTGCAGACTGCTTTTCGGAATCGTCAGCCACTTTTCCCTCCAGACGTTTGTGTTTTCGGTCTATGAAAAAGCCGGAGCCGAAGAGTGCAGCTCCGAGAGCAATGGATGCCCACCACAGGAAATATGCGTAGGCGTAGAGCGTGACCACGCCCCAGAACCCCGCAAACCCGAACATCAGTTTCCACCTGACACGCCGAAGCGGTTTTTCAGTCATCGTGCCCTCTCAAAAGGAGGCAAATACTACCTTCTTGCCCGGAACATGAGGTAAAGAATCACCAAGAAAATAATGAAGAAGAAGAGTCCGATACGCGCTCCAATAGTCCACTCAGACCAGCTGTACCGGCTAACAATTTTGGGGGGAGCAACTTGTTCGGCAGTAGCATATTTGCCGGTGGCAATATGCGTGTCGCTCGCAGCATGGCCGAAGAAAATGACCAGCAGGAGTGTGAGCCAGCCGAGCACTTTTACGAGCATCTCTTTGCTTGTGATGTACCCGGTGGAGATGATCTGACCGGAGAGATAGTCCACTGCCTTGAGGGCAAGGCCAAGTGCCAGAAGTCCGAGTCCCAAAACCTGAAACCAAAACGCCCTTCTTGCGCTTACAAGCGAAATGATCCGCATTCCGAATTACCTTTCAACTCGAAAGTTTTTTTGACTGCTTAGGGGATGCGCAAGAATATACAGGAAGTCAGCCAATTTTGCCCAGTAGATTCGCAAATATTTAACTGCTTGATTTCCTTAATGAAACAGCGCTTCAGGCGCTTCTTTGGCAGTCGGTAATCCGGCTGAATGGTTCCTTTACATGGGGCTTTCCCCCCACACTGGAGCTGTGCAGGAGACGAGAGGACGCGGAGCCTTGTGGACTAATGTTTTCTGGGAGTTGGGATGTGTCTGGGAGAGCTGAAGTCTGGGCTTGAGGTCTGTGGAAGGAAGAAGGTGCGGAGGCATCCTGCCTGAAGGGCAGGGATGCCGGAGCATAGCCCGAGCGGACTTACGGCGCGGGGTTCAGGATTGGCAAGCGGATGGGGCTGCGGTGCGGTAGATACCGGGAACCTACGGGACGGCGAAGCCTCTGGCTTCGCGGCGGAAAGGAAGGGCAAAAACAACCCGACCACAAATCCGCCCACAGGCGCGTTCACGCTGTTTGCGTGAAGACTCGAAAATCACTGATTTTCACTGGATTTTGAATGGTCGGGGAGAGAGGATTTGAACCTCCGACCCCCTGGTCCCGAACCAGATTCCAGACCATATTGGAATCTGTTGAACTTTATCGCTTCCAAGTGATTGATATTGAACCCGTTGCGAGCCGTTCGTGGAAGGCTGTTGTTTTCTATTGAAAGTGGAGGCTTTGACAGTCTCATTTTTGCCTACACTTTCACTCTACATAAGTATCGGTAAACGATATCTTTATCGACCTGGTTGATTTATTTGACCATGCGTGGCGATTGGCGCGATATGGCAACGGAAAGACACGGGGAAAGCCTGTGAAAAAAATGCAAGACTGAACAAGCTGAGCATTCTTAGCATGCCAGAGTTTTTGAGAGGAGGAAAATCTGGCATAAAATAACTGATCGCAGCGCGATTGGCAGTTTCTTAACGAAAGACAAGAGCAAGATGCTTCAACAGGCAATATCGCTGTCCTTCTCCAACGCAACTGAGATTGCGCTGACTCCCGCGCCCCTGCCCACCGCCATGCCAACTCCTATGGTCCCCAGCCGCAGGCCACGGCGTTCTGAAACGCTCGCGATCCTGACGGTGGTGATTATCGCGGCGGTCGTTACTGCTGTGTACAAACGCCTGCATGGAAAACCTGGGCTTGGCGATGAGGCTTTGCAAACGGTGGTTGAGCAAGCAGACTTTATCCGTAGCGTACGCGTTCACGGAGTTGTTGAGGCAGTGGAGTCGCGCGCTATTGCTGCGCCGCGCCTCTCCGGACAGGGCCTCAATACTCTCATCATCACAAAGCTGGTGAAGAACGGGAGCACCGTACACCGGGGTGACGTGCTGGTGGAATTCGACCGCGAGAACCAACTTCGGAATGTACTGGATAAAGACTCTGAGTATCGCGGACTTCTCGCGCAAATTAAGAAGAAGGAGGCCGAACAAGCTGCCATCCGCGCTGCCGACGAAACTGAACTGAAAAAAGCGGAAGACGCCGAGCGGGCGGCTGAGCTGGAAGTAAAGAAGAATGAGGTCGTTTCCCACATTGACGCGGAAAAAAATCTGCTCAACTTGGAACAAACTCGTGCCACATTTCAGCAACTTCGCGAGACATTTGACCTCAAACGCCAGGCGGCGCGGTCGGAACTAAAGATTCTTAAAATCCAGAGTGATCGCGCGTTGACCACCATGAGATGGGCGCAAGGCAACAAGGAAAAAATGCTAATCCGCTCAACCATGGATGGCGTCGCCGTGATCAATTCCATGTGGAAGGGCGGTAGCATGTCTGATGTCCGGGAAGGAGATGAGGTGCGCGCTGGTTTTCCCTTCATGCAAGTCGTGAATCCCGCGCGTATGCAAGTGCGGTCGCGGGTGAACCAGGCGGATATTCCGGAGTTACGCGCCGGCCAGAACGTGCATGTCAGATTAGACGCATATCCAGAACTTTTTTTCACAGGCAAAGTCGAAAATATCGCGGCCGTAGCCCAGAGCAGCGCGTTTTCCGGCAGAGCGAGAATATTGACCGTGCTTTTGTCGATCAATGGTACCGATGCTAAGCTGCTGCCAGATCTGTCTGCTGCCGTGGATGTCGAATTGGATCGTCGATCCAGTGTTCTGGTTGCCGCACGCGACACTATCCTGAATGAAAATGGACATTCCTACGTTTGGGTAAAGAATCGCTTCAGCTACGAAAAGCGTGAAGTGAAGCTGGGGCCCGCCAACGATGTCGAACAGGTCATTATTTCCGGAGTGGAGAAAGGCGCAGTTCTGCGGCGGCATCCGAGCGCATGAATCATTTTTCTCTAATTCTGCTTCGCGCTAAATATAAAAGCATTGTCCTGGCGGTAGCAGCGTTTCTGACCGTGGCGGTTGGGGCCGTTGCGCTGCATCGCAGCAGCCCGTCTGGTACTCCCACGGCAGCAGTCAGGCTCGGTGAGTTTCTGGATTACCTCCAGGTCCGCGGCGAGATTGAAGCGCTGAACTCCGTCCAACTCACCGCACCCTCAATCGGCGGCGATCTTCAAATAGTCAGACTCGTACCTACGGGCACTATGGTCAGGAAGGGTGACATTGTCGTTGAGTTTGATACCGGCAATCTGCAACGCATGCTGGAACAAAGACAGTCAGAGCTTAAATCGGCGGAAGCTGAAATTGAACGCAGCCGGGCAGAGAACCGCTTAAGCAAAGAGCAGCAAGCCACAGATGTTCTGCAGGGACGCTACGACGTGGACCGCGCCAAACTGGACACCAGCCAGCAGGAGATACTTTCAGAGATTGAGGGCGCCAAAACGCGGCTGAAACTCACGGATGCAGAACAAAAATATACGGAACTGCAGCAGAAAAATAAATCCATCGACGCGTCGGGTGCTGCTGACATTGAAGCAAAAAAACTGAAGCGTGGAAAGGCACTGTTTGACGTTCGTCTGGTGGAAAAGCAGATTGCCTCGCTAACCTTGCGCGCGCCCGCGAATGGCATGGTTACGATCATGCCAAATTTCCGCGCGCGGAATGCGGTGTCCGGATCAACTCCCAACTTCAAAGAGGGCGATCGCGCCTGGGCCGGTGCCATGGTCGCCGAGCTGCCCGATCTTACGGAAGTTCGGGTACACGCCCGCGTCGATGAGAGCGATCGCGGGCGCCTGGCTCAGGCGCAAACGGCTATAGTTCGCATGGATGCGATCGCAGACCGGGAATTTCGCGCTGTTGTCGCCGATATTAGTCCACTGGCAAAGGTGGATTACTCTTCCTGGCCATTCACCAAGAATTTCGACATCGCCCTGCAGATATTTGATGCCGATCCGCGGATCCGTCCGGGCATGAGTGCCAGTGGGCGCATTGCCGTGGAAAAAATCGCGAATGGCATCCTGGTGCCTCCGGAAGCTGTTTTTGAGAAGAACGGCGGCTCTGTGGCTTATGTGCTGCGGGGATCAAAATTTGAAGAGCATTTGGTTCAGGTGGCTCGCCGCAGCAGCAATGTCCTGCTGATCAGCAGTGGACTCCAGCCGGGAGATATGGTCGCGCTCAAAGATCCGACACAGGAGAAGCCGCCACAGCAATGAAGAAAAATCATACACGCATTGTTGTTGCCGCTTCTTTGCTGCTGGTTTCTGGACTCGGGATTTCTTTCTTTTTGCTGCAGCTTCATCCCGCTGGCAAGACCATTCCCACGACGCGTGTACAGAAAGGCACGCTGGAGCTGGATATCAATACCCTCGCCGAACTCCATCCCACTCATTCTGCGACGCTGGTTGCGCCATCAGTCAACGGCACGCTCCAGATCGTCCATCTTCTCAGGACAGGGACCGCAGTCAAAGCCGGCGACGTGGTGGTGGAGTTCGATCCCAGCGAGCAGGAATTTAACCTGGAGCAAAGCCGCTCACAACTCGCGGAGGCCGAGCAGGAGATCAAAAAATCGAAAGCCGACGCGGCAGTCAAGACTGCGGAAGACAAAGTCGCGTATTTGAAAGCTAAGTTCGACGTCCGTCGTGGCGAACTGGAAGTGGGCCGAAACGAACTGGTGAGCGAGATTGACGCCAGGAAGAACCTGTTGAATCTGGAGGAAGCCAGGCGCCGACTGGCCCAGTTGGAACAGGACGTGACATCGCGTACAGCGTCCAGCGCGGCTGCGCTGGCGCTGCTCGAACAAAAGCGGCAAACCGCGCTTTTGGGAATGAAGCAAGCGCAGCATAATATGGATCTGATAAAAGTCAAGTCGCCCATTGACGGCCTGGTTTCGGTGAAAGACAACACGGACGCCGCTGGAGGAGTAATATTCACCGGCATCACGTTTCCGGAATATCACGAAGGCGACCTGGTTTTCACGGGGCGATTCCTGGCTGAAGTTCTGGATACAAGCCAGATGGAGGCCGTAGCCAAGGTTTTTGAGAATGACCGCTCCAGCGTGAGCATTGGCCAGACAGCGGAAATCCGAATGGATGCAGAACCAGAGGCGGTTTTTCCGGCAAGAGTAAAGACGATTGCCGGCATGGCTTCGCGCCGCGACTTTGGCTCTGACTCCGTCCGCCGCTTTGACGTGACATTTGATCTTCTGAGCCACACCGCTGAAATGCGGCCAGGTACCTCGGCACAGGTACTGATTCGCGGCGCGCAAATCAAAGATCAACTGTATATTCCCAGCCAGTGCGTCTTCGACAAAGACGGCAGGCTTGTGGTCTACGTGAAGCACGGTGACAAATTCGAGGCTGCGGAAGCTAACATTAAGTTCCGCACGGAAACCCGCGTGGCCATAGAAAACCTGCCAGAGGGCACTGAAGTCGCGCTCGTAAACCCGGAGAAGGCAATACAGAACCAGACAAAAGGGCCTTCGGCCTCTCCTTTGGGAGTTGGCCAGTGAGTGGGGTGAGTTAGTGAGCAGCGGCAAGGGTTTGAAATTGATGCACTCGCCACGAAACTGGGCACAGTACTTTGTGGACCTGCGTCTGGGCTTCGAAAACCTGCGGATGCACAAGCTGCGCTCCCTGCTGACCATGCTGGGCATGATCTTCGGTGTGGCCGCCGTCATTGCCATGCTGTCCATCGGCGCGGGAGCGCGCGCACAGGTAATGGCGCTGATTGAGCAAATGGGAGTGCGCAACGTGATCGTGGAAGCCCATGAGGCCGATACCTGGGAGGACCTTCAGAAAGTCCGCAAGACTTCTCCCGGTCTTACGCTTCGTGACTTCCGCGTAATCCAATCCAATATTGCGGGCGTGGTTCAGGGTACGCCGCGCAAGCGTTTTAATCCGGGCAGCATGATCCCTAAGCCGCAACATGATATGCCTGTGGTTTATGGCGTGTCGCCGAACTATCAGCAGATTGGCAACCTTAAGGTTGTCTCGGGCCGCTTCTTTGACGACCTGGAGAACAGCCACGCGGCCTCAGTTGCCGTGCTCGGGCAGGGTGCAAAAGCCACATTGTTTGGCCAAACGGAAGCCGTGGGCCAGTACATAAAAATTAACGAAGCGTGGTTCCACGTGATCGGTGTGGCCGGACCGCAGCTCAGCGCGCAGAGTTCATCTGAATCGCTGATGTCGCCGGACACCAACAAAACTATTTATGTTCCTGTCTACGCCGCAATGTTCCGTTTGGAAGACAGCCGGACCAACATGAAAGACGAAATTGATGGCATTTACCTCCAGTTGACTTCTTCCGTCGACACGATTTCAACAGCTAATGTGGTTCAGTCGCTCCTGAGCATTTCCCATCGCGATGCCGGAGACTTTAGTGTCATCGCGCCAGCGGAGTTGCTGGCGCAGCAGCAGCGCACGCAGCATATTTTCGACCTGGTGATGGTAGCGATCGCATCTATCTCACTGCTGGTGGGTGGAATTGGAATCATGAACATCATGTTGGCCAGTATTCTCGAGCGCACTCGCGAAATCGGTGTCCGCCGCGCCCTGGGGGCTCGGCAAAGCGACGTCATACGCCAATTTCTGGTTGAGGCTGTTCTCATCTCGCTGGTGGGTGGTCTGATTGGAATAGCTTTCGGGTTCGGCATGTCGCGGCTCATTGCCTGGCTGGCCGGATGGTCCACGGTGACCACGGTTAGCTCGATCCTGCTGGCATTTGCCTTCTCCATTTCCGTCGGATTGCTCTTTGGAATCTATCCCGCACGCAAGGCGGCACGCCTGGATCCCGTGGAGGCGATTCGGTACGAATAACGGTACTTCCCTGATGATGCTCAGAAAATACATTACTGGATTCATTTTCCTGTTTTCATACGTGGCTGCGCAGACAGCGCCTCCCACAAAGATTGACACCGGACATTATTGGCGTCGCCCCAACGCTCCAACGCAAATCCAGGGGCCGGGCTATTTGGCCGATTACATTGTTGGGGATAAACTGCGGCTCAAACTCGAAGATGCAATTCTGCTAACACTGCTCAATAACAGCGGGATCAGCATAAACCGCGCGCAGTTTGATCTTTCGCAATTTGCCGTGCAGCGTGCACGCCAGCCATTCGACCCGGTATTCACTTCCGGCTTTGCGCCAACCCGCAGCACGTCACCAAGTGCATCATCTTTAAATGGGGCCGCAACACTGAGCACGCTGGGGCAGAATTCCACTCTGGGCTTCTCGCAACTGCTCGAGACAGGCACCAGCGTTAATGTGGAATTTAGTTCGAACCGGTTCACCACGAACAGCAGCTTTGCTACCGTGAACCCATCGTTCAATTCCGCATTGGCTTTTTCGCTATCGCAGCCGTTGCTGCGCAACTTCGGACTGTTT
Source organism: Candidatus Angelobacter sp. (assembly GCA_035695325.1). Lineage (GTDB taxonomy): Bacteria > Acidobacteriota > Terriglobia > Terriglobales > Acidobacteriaceae > Angelobacter. Next base: position 1,587 of record DASSEH010000428.1, on the reverse strand, counting down.
GCCAGCCGCGCACCGATTATTATTGCGCAACGAGGCGTGCGGCAATCGGCAGCCACTTTTGAAGGCCAATTGAATGACACTATACTGCTCGTCATCAACCAGTATTGGGACGTCGTGCAGGTCCGCAAAACACTGGAAGTACTGAAGAAGTCACTCGAACTCGCGCAGGCGAGTTATCAGCGTGATAAGCGCGCGCTGGAATTGGGAGCGCTGCCGCCGCTGGATATCTACCGCTCGGAATCTCAGGTTGCGCAGCGAAAAGTTCCTGTGATCCAGGCGGAATACAGTCTGAAGCAGGCCGAGGACGCGTTACGGCAAACGATTGGCGTCGGTCTTGACGTCCGGGCTGGCGCGCTTGACCTGGAGCTAATGGATGCCGCCGAGACCTCTGGCAGATTAGAGATTGTTGACATGCAGGAAGCGCTGACGGACGCGTTCAGGAACCGTCCCGAAATTGAGGTCCAACAACAACAACTCGCAATTGACGACACTAACGCCCAGCTCGCCAAAAACAATCTAAAGCCGGACCTCACTCTAAGCGCTACCTACACAGGCAATGGGCTGGGGGGAGTCGTCTTCAATAACTCCGGCGGCACGTCTGTACTGGTTTCGCCAGGAGGTTTTACAGACTCTCTCGCGCAAGTCGGTGGCTTCGGCTTTCCCACCTACGGTTTTAATCTGCAGATGCGCGTGCCGTTTCGTAACAGCTCCGCGGCGGCAGACCTGGGAACGGCGCTGGTATCCAAACGCCGTACCCTGTATCAGTTGAGAGGGATACAGGAGTCTATCAGCACAGAAGTAAAGAATGCGGTACATGGGCTCGAGTCGGCGGAGAGTGTCATCACCGCGGCCCAGGACTCGCGCGATCTGGCGGCCAAAAATCTTGCTGCAGAAGAGCGCAAATATCAACTGGGAGCGCAAACGATTTTTTTTGTGCTCGACGCGCAAACGCAACTTTCGCAGGCAGAACTAAGTCTGTTACAAGCACAAATCTCTTATCAAAAAGCTATGGCGGCGATGGACCATGCCACGGGAGCCCTGTTGGCCCGGCATCAGATCAAACTCGCTTCTCCTGGGCCGTAGCTGGCATCATGCGGGCGTTTGAACTCAGCGCTCTTAGTCGTGTCCACGGTTACTCGCCGCCCTGGCAGCAAAGGACACGCCTGTCCTGGTACCAGAAGATAAACTTGAGAACTATGCTTCTTTGTCTGCCAGCGACATTCCATCAGCAGAAACAACCAGCAAAAACTGTGCGACCGCGTCGCCTTCTCAGCGATCTTCGCAGTCGCACAATCTACGCCTAAACGACTAGGCGATCTGCCCGTTTGGTAAAAATATTCATCGGGTACCGCAAACGCATTGAGCAACCGTTGTTTACAACCCGGCGCATTCCTTTCTTAAAAATGCAAGAGCGCGTAGAGTCTGATTTTTTCATGACAACGAAGGTGCTGAAGGGAGTCAATGATCTGGGCGCGAATGCTGGCGTATATTACTGGAACTGTGGACCAGGAACTGCTGTTGCGGAACGAGTATCTGTCCGCCGAGAACCGAATTCTCCGCAATCAACTTAAGGGCCGGCTGCTGTTA
>DASSEH010000427.1:0-2031 GCA_035695325.1 Candidatus Angelobacter sp. | reverse complement strand
ACGAGTTGGGGGGACATTGGCTGCAGTCGATTCTAGGTGACAAATATCGGGTCCATTTCCTCAAAGATGTCTATTTTGGCAGCCATATCGACTCGACCCTTGTGGCCTTACGCCCTGGCTTGGTCCTGGCCAATCCTGCTCGTATCAATGACGATACCCTGCCCAAAATCCTGAAGCAGTGGAAAGTCATCTACAGTTCACCGATGGAGAACACAGACAGATATGATGCCGACTATCTGTCCAGAAGCATTGGCAGTGACTGGATTGACATGAATGCATTCAGCATCAATCCCAATTTGGTCGTGGTCGATCGAAATCAGCCGTCTCTGATAAAACTCCTGGAGAAGGAGGGTCTTGATGTAATCCCCCTAAAATTGCGACACTCCAAACTGTTGGGCGGCGGACCCCATTGCGTTACTTTGGACGTCCGCCGAACTGGAACGCTACAGCGATACTTCGATTAACGTGGTACTTTCGTCATGCTAAACCAGCGGGCAACTTTGACGTTTTAAGTCGAGACCCAAGCGTCTCTGAGAATTTTGGGAGTCTAGACTAGTTTCTGTCGCGAAATACATTTCGCCCTTTAAATTAAGGGTTTTCGCGCTAGTTTTCCGTGCGATTTTTCTTGCGGCGGACATGTGCATAGCATCAACATACTTCATATGAAGCATGTTGATTCGGAATCGCCTTCTGAAGTCGCGCGCTGGCTGCGGAGTGAATCGGCAAATCTTTGGCCTGCGCTTCTCGGTTCGCTGAGCCTGCGGCGTAGCCGGTGCATCCGTGAGAATTGCCGGGCGTGCCTGTCTGGCGAGCAGCATCGAAGTTTTGTCCTGTACGGTCGCGCGAACGGGCGTCGTGTTGCGGTCTACGTGCCGGAAGAGCTTGTGGCGGAGGTTCAGCGCAGCCTGGACAACGGGCGGGCTCTGCAGGATCTGCTGCACCAAGCGGCGCCGCGATATATCAAGGCGCTGAAGCGAGCGCGCGCCGGAGCTGCGAAGAGCGACGAGGACTGAGGGTGTCTCGGACAGCGGAGCGGCAGGTCAGTTTTGCCGATTGGGAACTGGTGCGTCAGGGCTTGCGCCTTGAGCCGTTGCTGCAGGTGATTTCGGATTTTCTTGACGACCAGAAGGACATCATCGAACAGGTCCGCTGCGATCTGACGCGGGGCTTAAAGAAGGCCGAGACGGGTCGCAGCGGCCTGACGCCGCAGCAGATCCTGCGCTCGCTGGTTCTGATGCGCATCAAGAACTGGAACTATCGCGAATTACGCGAGCGGATTGCCGACGGATGCACACTGCGCCAGTTCACGGACTTCTATTGTCTGCCAGTGCCTCGACACGATGCGTTCCACCGCGGCTTCAATCGGCTCACGCCCGAGACGCTCAAGGCGATCAATGATCTGGTGGTGCAGGCGGCGGTCGAGCTCGGACTGGAGGACGGCCAAAAGCTGCGTGTCGATACCACGGTGGTGCAGACCGACATTCATCATCCGACCGACAACACGCTGTTGTGGGATGTCGTTCGCGTCGTCACGCGCCTGATCGGTCGCCTCGCCACTGCGCTGGAGCGCCGGCGTATCAAGGGGTTCCGAGATCGGACGCGATCGGCGCGGCGGCGGATGCAAGAGATCCAACGAATGACAACGAGGCAGCGCCAGGAGCAGCAGACCGCGACATATCGCGAACTCATTGGCATCGCCGAGGAGGTCATCGAAAGTGCGCGAACGGCGCTCCGGCGGACCCGCAAAGCGCGCGGCAAAGATATGATCACCGATCTGGCGATCGCGGAGACGCGCAAGGAGATCGAGCACTTTTGTGCTCTGGGCGCCCGTGTGACTGATCAGTCGCGCCGCCGTGTGCTCAACGGCGAGCAAGTTCCAACGGTCGAGAAGCTCTATTCGATTTTCGAACCCCATACCGACCTCATCAAGCGCGGCAAGGTGCAATCGCCAATCGAGTTCGGCCACAAGGTCTTCCTCGCCGAAAGTGCGCGCGGCTTGATCACGCAGTATGAAGTGCTGGACGGAAATCC
>DASSEH010000426.1:0-20488 GCA_035695325.1 Candidatus Angelobacter sp. | reverse complement strand
CCCCAGGAGATTCCCATATTCCCACTGCCCACGGCTGCTACGGCTGTCATCCACCAACAGCCACAACCCTCAACCCCGAGCCTATAAAGTGTCAACTATGTGCCCGGTCTAAAATGTCAACTATGTGCCAGTTTGCACATCATCGCGATTTTCTTCGCGGACCGTATCAAGCGCTTCGGATTCGCCGTCGGGTTGTTTGGCGCAGCATTCGTTGTCGCGTTACAGGACGCGATTGCGAGCTTTGCCGGATTCCTGGGAATCGTTTTTTCGAGCTTGTATCGCGTGGGCGACCGAATCCAAATCAATGAGATCAAAGGCGACGTAATTGATATCTCCATGATGCGAACAACGCTTATGGAAACCGGCAACTGGGTCAGCGGCGACCTCTACAACGGGCGGATTGTACGCATTCCCAACAACGCAGTGCTCAAGGGGATGGTCTTCAATTACTCGCAGGGATTTCGTTTTGTCTGGGATGAAATCAAAGTCCGGTTCACGGCTGCGAGCGATCACCGCCATGCAAGGCAAATGCTGCTGCGAGTTGGGGGAGAAACCGTCAGCGAGTACCTTGTGGAAGCCCAGAGCTCGTGGAAGCAGGTAGTCGAGAATTACAGAGTCGAAAATCATTTTTTGGAACCGGCTGTCAGCCTTCATGCCGCCGGCGGATCTCTGGAATTTTCCCTCAGCTACATTGTGGACTACACCAAACGGACCATCGTAAAAGACCATTTGTTCACCCGGATCGTAGACGAAGTCGCAAACAGCAATGGAAGGCTGGAATGGGCGTCGAACACGGTGGTGCTGCAATCTCCGTCCGGCGAATCTCGCGCCACGGCAAATTTGGCCTCGGCCGCCAGCGGATAAGAGCCGCAGGCGACCGTGTGGTGTCAATATGCGGACACTGACGACCCTGCGTCTCTCGCAAACACCCCTTGCCCGGCATAAGCGCGTTATTTACTCAGCGATTCAGCGCACAACGCCACAAAACTTCATGGAACCATGCTTGCATCAGTAACTAACAGGCGGCGAGACTTAAGGGGCATTAGTTACGCGGTACTGGAGACGGCTCGTCCAGGCCAGTCCTCTCCCCTGGTTAGGACTGTAGATCCTCATATAAGAAGGAGAGACACGATGCAGGCAGTCATGGAGAAAAGCACGATCAAAACCATCACAACACACTACATTGATGGAGCGTTCGTTGAATCTCATGGGCGCGAAGTGATGGATATCATCAATCCGACCAATGGCGAAACCATCGCCCGTGTAACTCTGGGCGATGAGGAGGATGCAAAGCGCGCCATCGCCGCCGCCCGGCGCGCGTTCAGCACTTTCTCCCGGACTACGAAGGAAGAGCGCTCGGAAATCCTGCGCAGGCTGCACAAAGCAGTGGCGGCCCGCATGGACGATCTGACGGCGATAATGGTGGAAGAGTACGGCGGCGTAGTTCAGTTCGCGAGGCCCATCCTCGAGGCCGGCGCCAACGCCTTTTTGGCGGCGGAGAAGGCGCTCCAGGAGTTGCCGTTGACGCGAACCAAGGGCAAGACGACGATCACTCTGGAACCGGTTGGCGTTGCCGGCCTGATTACACCCTGGAACGCGAACGTGCTGTTCCTTTGCACCAAGCTTGCATCAGCGGTGGCCGCCGGTTGTACGGTCGTCATGAAGCCCAGCGAGTTTAGCGCGCAGCAGACGCAGGTATGGCTCGAGTGCATTGCCACGGCGGAGCTGCCGCAGGGTCTTTGCAACGTGGTGACCGGCCGGGGCAATGTTGTTGGAGCCGAACTCGTACGCAATCCCGACGTGGCCAAGATCTCGTTCACCGGTTCGGCTGCCGTGGGCCAATCGATCATGCGCGACGGCGCCGCAACAATGAAGCGCGTCACACTGGAGCTGGGCGGCAAGTCACCCAACATCCTGATGGAGGACGCCGTGCTCGAGAAGGCCATCCCGACGGCCCTCGGCATCGCGTTCATGAACAGCGGCCAGGCGTGCGTCGCCGGGACGCGGCTTTTGGTACCGAAGAGCCGGCTCGAAGCTGTCAAGAAGGCCATCGTCGAAGCCATGCCCGCTTTCCCGGTCGGCGATCCGGCCGATCCAAAGACCGCCGTGGGGCCGATGGTGACGAAGAAACAGTATGAGCGGGTGCAATCCTATATCCGCAAAGGCATCGAAGAGGGCGCGGAAGTGCTCGTCGGGGGCGAGGGCCATCCAAAAGGTCTTGAGTCCGGTTATTTCGTAAAGCCCACTGTGTTTATCAATGTAAAAAACAATATGACCATCGCCCAGGAAGAGATTTTTGGCCCGGTTCTCTGCGTGATTACTTACAAAAACGAGGATGAGGCAATCAGGATCGCCAACGACACAAGCTTCGGCCTCCACGGCTATGTGAATGGAACAGACGTAAAGCGCGCCCGCCGCGTAGCGTCTCAGATACTTGCCGGACGTGTGGCCATTAACGGCTTGCTGGACGATCAGCAGGCGCCGTTTGGCGGATTCAAGCACTCAGGCGTCGGACGGGAATTCGGTACGTTCGGAATCGAGGCGTTTCTCGAGCCCAGGGCCATTCTCGAGTGATTTTCTGCGGTGCCTGAATAAAATCGAACCAGGAGACCACCCCATGAGCAAGCACGTCACCATCTCCCCGAGCGAGGCGGCGGACCGCCTCGCCATCCGGGAGTTAATTGAAGCCTATGCACATTGCGCCGATCGCCGCGATGCGAAAGGTCAGATGTCTCTTTTTACCGCGGACACCCACTTTGTGGTGTTTATGAACGCCAGGGACCCTGTGCCGTCCATGGACCTGCACTCGCGCGAAGCGCTTGCTCCCGTCTTCGCGGATTTGAACAAGTATGACGCCACCACGCACTTTCTCGGACAGAGTACAATCTTCACCCTGACAGCCGACCGGGCCACGGGGGAAGCCTCCTGCCTGGCGCATCACGTCACAGTAGACGGCGGAAAACGCCGCCTGATGGTGGCCTCGCTCCGTTACCTCGACACCTTCGTGAAGATCGATGGCGCGTGGCTGTTCGCCGAGCGCCTGCTCTACGTCGACTGGGTCGACGAACGCGCAATGTCATAAAAGGATGAATCGAATGTCTGCCTACGTTGTATTCACGAGAACGAAAACCATCGATCAAAAAGAGCTCGAAAAATACTGGGCGGGAATCAAAGCAACCATGAAGGGCCATCCCATCGAAGTGCTTGTGGCCTATGGAAAACACGAAGTCCTTGAAGGTGACCCGATTGAGGGCATGGTCATCGCGAAATTCCCGGACGTGCAAGCCGCAAAGGACTGGTATTACAGCGAGGCCTACCAAAGCGCCGCCAGGCACCGCAAACAAGGGGCGATCTATCACGGACTCATTGTTGAAGGCGTCAGCTAATTCGGGAGCTGTTCTGACGCACACTTAGATGGGCTGCTACGAGGCGTTTATCTCGATTGCGAGGACTTATATGAATTACAGGAACATTACAGTCGCCGGCAGCGGCGTATTAGGAAGTCAGATCGCGTTTCAAACGGCGTACAAAGGTTTTCATGTAAATCTATACGATGTTTCGGAGAAGGCACTGGGTAATGCCAGAGAGCGGCTGACCGGGTTGAAGGAAAACTACAAAGAGGACCTGGGTGCGACACAGCAGGCAGTCGATGACGCGTTGAACCGTATATCTTTTTATACCGATCTTGCGAAAGCGGTCGCCGATACGGATTTGGTGATTGAAGCTGTTCCTGAAGTGGCCCGGATTAAAACAGGCTTCTATCAGGAACTCGGGAAAACGGCGCCGGAAAAAACGGTCTTCGCGACAAACTCATCCACTTTGCTGCCCAGCCAGTTTGCCGAAGCAACCGGCCGGCCCAACAAGTTTCTGGCGCTTCATTTTGCCAACAGCATATGGAAAAACAATACCGCCGAAGTAATGAAGCATCCCGGAACGGATCCAGCGGTATTCGAGTCTGTAGTCGAGTTCGCCAGAGCCATTGGAATGGTGGCCTTACCGCTTTATAAGGAACAGCCCGGTTATATACTGAATTCTCTACTGGTCCCGTTCCTGGATTCTGCGCAAATGCTGCTACTGAACGGAGTGGCGGACGTGGAGACCATCGACAAAACATGGATGATTGCGACGGGCTCACCCGAAGGGCCTTTCGCCATTCTCGATGCCGTCGGCATAGCCACCGCGTATAACATTACTCTGGCCAAAGCAGGAGACAACCCGGAGTTTGAGAAGCTGGCATCTCTCCTCAAGACGGAATACCTTGATAAGGGCAAGCTCGGCAGGGCCACGGGACAAGGATTTTATTCCTATCCCAATCCCAGCTTTGCAAACCTGGACTTTTTGCGAAATCAATAAAAATTATGTGATCGACAACGGACCGGATACGTCTTGTCATTGTGGGCGCAAGCGGAATGGCCGGCGGGTACGCCCTTCGCTGTGCCCTGGAGCAAGGAGTGAGTCGATCGTAAAGAAGGCGCATTGACCCTTCCGGGTGAGACGCAGAAGGGACTAAAAGCAGAGGCAGGAACTTTAGAGTGAGTTCCTGCCTTCTTTTTTGGCTTTGGCCCAGCGGGCCTTCGCAGCGTCGGAAATCCTCTTTTTGGCAGCGGCAGACATGGTACGAGTCCCCGCTTCTTTCTTTGGCCTGCCCCTTTTTGCAGTGCTATTACCGGAAAGGGCCTGGATGGCTGCCGTTAGGCGATCACGCTGGTCTATCAGTTCGGTCAGAATTGCATCAGTATCAGTCATGAAAAAATTATAAAAGAGATGAAACGATTTGAACCGTTCAGTCACTATTTATAGAACCACATTAAGCAATAGAGCAAGCGGCTATCGCACGCATTGGCGGACCTGATTCGCTGCAAATTTTAGGATGAATTTAAAAAAGAAGTTACTTTGACTTAAACATGTGTTCAGAAACAAAACACTCTTTTTTTTCTTGCAGGAAGCTTATGGTTTAAGTTAGTCTCTGAATCACCATTCCAGCAAGAAAAAATTTCTCCTCTCCTCAGGTCCTGCGGGCTCGGTGTGACCTTGGGTAAAGCTGTACTGAGCAAACGCCGATGCTTGCGGCAGGCCGTAGTGTGTCCGTCGACATCTGCAAACCTGGCAATCATTTAAAGGATACGTGCGTGTAAAGGATACGTGCGTGCAAAATTTTTCTGTGGCAGTGTTCTCTCCCCGCTCTTTGTTTAACCGTGAAAGCTTAACTTACAAAGTAATCAGCGCCCTGCTGGCGTGGGCGATGTTTGCCGGTTCGCTGCCGGCATATGCTTCCGGAGAACACAGGCGGGTCGAGTGGACCGCGGCCAGCACGCTCAATTCTCCAGACGCTTTGGGGAATACGGCGGAGGGTGCGAAGGGTTCCGTGCATTCGGCGCCGTCTCTGCTGGCTGAGAATAGATTTCCGGCGCTGTCACTGCTGAAGAAGGCCACCAGCCTGGGCCATCAGCCAATGGTCGCTTTGGCTGCGCCTGTGCCCGGACACTTGCCACTGGCGGGGGCGACGGCCACGGAGCCGATGCTGGCGCTGCCGGGGTTCACGGACCGTGCATTGGCTGCGACGCTCAAGTCTCTCAACTCGACGCGCGTGTATCCGCTTTTGCTGCAGGCCAGCAATTTGCCTTTACCGGTATCGGTGGGCTTTGCTGACAGCTCATCGGCAACGGTGAACTTTCCCGAGCCATGGAATGAGAGCAATCCTCTCATCAACTTTGTGGGCGGCGGAACGGCGTATCGTGCGGGAGCCATTCGTCTGGACAATCCCACCGGCTCTGCTCTCACCGTCGACAGTGTCAAGGTGGACCTGGGACGGCCCGGCCCGGTGTTTGCGCTGTGGACCAACATCATCGTTCCGGCAAACGGTTCGGCCATTCTGACGCAGACGCAGGATGGTAACTTCAACACCAGCGCTTCACCGATTGTGGGCTGCGGCCAGCCGCTCGTGAACAATGAATTCCGGATTCCGAAGATCACGGTAACGGTAGCCGGAGCGGCCACGGATTTACTCGATACCGCGCACGTGCTCGATACCGGCGGCTTTGACTCGAGCTGCCGGGGCAATCAGTCGCTGGACTGGCGTCCGATTGGCAGCGCCGGAATTGCCAACCCGTCCGGCACAGTGCAGCTGAGCACACAGAATGCGCCGCACGCCGTGGGAACGCAGGCCGCGCTGAGCGTGCAGGTGAGCGATGCCTCAAGCCAGCCACTGGCCAATGAGCCCGTGGTGGTGAAAGTAGTCAACGGGCCGAATGCAGGCAAGAGCTTCTCCGCTGTAACCGATGCAACCGGCAATGCCAGCCTGCAATACACGAGCTCGGTGCAGGGCACCGATCTGCTGCAGGCCAGCATCAGCAACCTGAGTGGTGGTGCGCTTTCGTCGCAGCAGGTCTCCGAGGTATGGACTTCGGCTGATGCCTGCGCGCCTTCGGCTTCCACCAATCCTCAGGCGGCAAGGCTGATTTATGCCGGGCAAAGCACTACGGATTTTGGTTCCCCACTGCATATTGCGGCCCTGCTGACGGATGGCACGGGTGAGCCTTTGGCTGGGCGCACGGTTACTTTCAGTTTTAGCGGACAGAATGTTTCCGCCACTACGGATGCCAATGGCGTGGCCACGGCTTTGTCTTCCTCGCTGCCTGTGGGAGCCACCACCATTACTTCCGCTTATGCCGGAGAGCCAGGCTTTCAGGCGGCAACGGTAACAACCAGCGTTACGGTGCAGCCCAAGGCCACGCTGCTGCGCTATACCGGTTCGAGCCTGATTGCCGCGAGCGGACAGCAAACCGTGAGTGCGGTGCTCACGGATTTCCGGGGCACAACGCCAGTTGCCGGACGGACCGTGAGTTTCACTCTCAACGGCGTCACCGCGAACGGCATCACGGATGCCAGCGGGACGGCTACGGCAAATCTGAGTTTTCCCACGACGCAAAGCGCCGGTGTGGCGCAGCTGCAGATCGCCTTTGCCGGAGATGCTGATTACAAGGCCAGCTCGCGCACGGCGGCGGTAGAGATCTTTCAGGCGACCTCATTTGTGATCTGGGGCGGCAACAGCGGCGGGCTGAAAGTGGGCCAACAGGTAAATTTCTGGGGAGCGCAGTGGGCCAGCCAGGTCACCGGCGGACAATGGGGCGGCAATCCGTCCTTTAAAGGATTCGCGGATACGCTGGGGACTGCGGGCACGGCGCCATGCGAGGCGAATGCGACCGTAAGCACGCTCGACAGCGCGTGCTGGCAATCCAAACCAGGTAACAGCGGACCACCTTCCACGCTGAGCAACATGATCAGCGTGATGGTAGCGACTGCGATTGTTAAGTCCGGCAGTTTGATCTTCGGCAACATCGCCTGCACGGCGGTGCTGCGCGTGAACTCAACTCCGGCCTATGGTCCCGATCCTGGGCATCCGGGTTTTGGCGTGATCACGGCGGTCAGCGGAGACTGCGCCGGAGCGTTTCCCGCACTTGCATCACTAACCGGATCGCAGCAGCAGACGAGCCCAGTGCTGCCCGGCCAGCAGGTGACGGTCAACTACACTCTGGCCAATCAGGGGGCCACAGATGCCACGAATGTGGCGCTGAATGAGAACTTCGATCAGGTGACACCAGCGACCGGCTCAGCCAGCATTGGAACCATTGCCGCCGGGCAAAGCGCGACAGGCAGCTTCGAGGTTACGCTGCCGGGCATTGTGGGCCGACAGAGCGGAGAGTCGAGCACGGACTATGAGACTCGCCTTGCTGGCTCCGACGGACGGCTGTTTACCGCTGAAGCCGAAGCCACGTTCAGCGATTCTTTGGGCCAGATCTATCCTCCGGTGGATTTTTCGTCGTTCAGCCAGTTGACGCTGCCGCGACTGAATGTGGGTTTGTCGGGTACAAACTGCATTGCTCCGGGAGCGCTGGTGGCGTATCCGGTGGTCGTCGAAAATCTGGGCAGCGCCTCGGCGACAAAAATCGCAGCTACGCTCAGCCTGCCGGACAACAGCACGGCGACTCCGGTCGTACCTGATCTTGCCGCAGGAACCAGCTTTACCCGCACGGTGAAGTGGCAGTCGGCGGCGATTGCGGCCAAAGCTTCGGGCGAGACCACGACGGCGTATCTGAGCCGGTTGCAGTCTTTCGATGGTGCGGTGCTTCCGGCTGCGGTGTTGCGGGCCTCATGGCAGGATGCGGCGGGTAATGCTTACGGCAGCGTGGAGCAGCCCTTTACCAGCATTACCGAGCGTGTGCCGGTATTGTCACTGGCGACGCCGGCATCACAGAATCTTTTGCCGGGGCAGAAGACACAGCTCAGCTTCGGCGTGAGCAACTCGGGCACGGGCAATGCGGTCCAGGCGACGATTTCTCTGAAGCGCCCGGATGGCAGCCTGCTGACCCTGCCCGGCTTTAGTTTGCCTGGTGGGCAGAATGCTACGCTTACGGCGAACTACACTGCGCCGGTGATTGCACAAAAAGGCGTGGCTGAAACGGACGTAGCTTATCTGGCGCGTTTGAGTGCAGCCAGCGGCGCTACGCAAAACCTGGACGCAGTGCTCGCGTGGACAGATGCGGCGCAGAGCAGCTACGGCCCCACCGACAATCCGTTTACCGTGACCGAGCAGCTGCCGGTAGTCAGCGTGACGCTGGCCGGGCCAGCATCGGCGAACTCAGGGGACACGATCAGCTGGACCATCACAGCCACCAACAGCGGCAGCGCGGTGGCGGTGGTCAGCGCGACGATGACTCTGCCGGATGGCTCGGTGCAGCATCCGGTGTTCAATCCGAATATTCTGGCTCCTGGAGCCAGCGCTCAGACCACGGTAAGCTTCACCATCCCTGCAAGCCAGCCCAATGGTTCGATCAGCGCTGTGGCCAGTCTTGCGTGGACCGATGCTGCAGGCAATGGATATGGACCGGTCAGCGCCTCGTCTACAACGCAGATCACGCACCCACAACTCAAGACGCCGCCGGTGGTCAGTGCCGGTTCGGCGCAGACCATCATTCTTCCGGCTGCGGCAATTTTGAACGGAAGCGCCACGGAGAACGGCACTCCGGTGGCTACCGTATCCTGGAGCAAATTAGTTGGCCCGGGCACGGTGGTTTTCGATAATGCTAATTCCGCTCAGACCCAGGCCAGCTTTAGTTTGCCCGGCGTCTATGTCCTGCGCCTTACGGCAACTTTTTCTACGATTACCGCAAGCTCCGATGTAACCATCACCGTCGTTGACAGCACGCTTTCCGTGAATGCCGGCCCTAACCAGACCATCACTTTTCCTGGAACCATCACCCTGAATGGCACAGCTTCTTCCGCGGCCGGGAAACTTAGCGTTACCTGGAGTCAGGCAGATGGACCGGGTACGGCGACCTTCGCCAATGCTTCCAGCGCTGTAACCACGGTCAGCTTCAGCGATCCGGGCACGTATGTTCTTCGCCTGACGGCAAGCGATGGCTTTGCCACGCAAAGCAGCGATACGACTATTTTTGTGGGCAAACTGGCCTGCACGCGCAGCAACGCAGGCACGGACTTCTGGCTGGTATTTGGTGGAAGTATTACCGACACAGGAGAAGTCCTGACCCTTAACATTTCGGGAGAGAGCAACACCACCGGGACCGTGACCATACCTGGCCTGCAGTTCAGCCAGGATTTCACCGTGATCGCGGAGCAGGTGACAACCGTGACCATTCCGGAGGGCGCCGTGGTGCGCAGCACGGACCAGATCGAGAGCAAGGGACTGCATGTGGTTGCCAAAGCTCCGGTAACCATCCACGCGCTGGATTTTATACCTGCCGCTTCCGATGGCTTCACCGCGCTGCCCACCAGCGTGGCGGGCACGGATTACGTCACCATTGGCTTCGGAAACGGAGGTTTTAACGATAATGGCACACCGAAATTTACCATCGGCAGCGAGTTTGCCTTCGTCGCCACCCAGGACAACACTACCGTTACGGTAAGTCCGGCGCAGAAGGCGGGAACTCGTCTGGCGCGTATTCCCTATGTGATTACCCTGAATCAGGGGCAGACGTACCAACTGCAAAGCAATGAATCGGACCTGACCGGAAGCACGCTTTCTTCGGACAAGCCAATTGCCGTGGTGTCGGGGCACAAGTGTGCGTTTGTTCCCGCGCACGACGGATTCTGCAATCTTCTGGAAGAGCAGATTCCCTCGACCGATTTGTGGGGGAAGAACTTTGTCACCATGCCGCTCTCCGACCGGCAGACCAATGGCGACCTCTTTCGCGTGGTGGCATCACAGGACCAGACACAGTTAAAGATCAACGGCACGGTAGCCGCCACTTTAAATCGCGGAGATTTCTTCGAACAGCTTCTGGGCCTGCCTTCCAGCATTGCCGCCGACAAGCCGGTGATGTTGGCGCAGTATTCGCAGGGCGGCAATATCGACGGCCACTTGGTTGGGCAGACTCCGCACGCAGACCCTTTCATGGTATTGGTGCCGCCCTATGACCAATTTGGCGGCAGCTATACCGTCAGCCTGCCCACGAGCAACTTCCTTACTCAGTATCTGAATGTTGTAGCTCCAACGGCCGGGCTGGATGACGCCATTCAACTGGATGGCGCGCCGCTTTCGGCTTCGAGCTTTACTCCGGTGGGCGACAGCGCTTTCTCAGGGGCGCAGATTCCGGTGGGCACGGGAACGCACCATCTGGTTTCCACATCCACGCCCTTCAGCCTGACGGCCTATGGCTTCGCGGTCTTTGATGGCTATGGTTATTACGGTGGAGCCTGCTTCGCCTCTTCTGCTTCGGGCGCGCAGCTACAGCTTGCGCCCAGGACTTTAAGTCCCGAAGTGGGCTCCCAGAATTGTGTGACGGCCTCGGTGAGCGATGGCAAAGGAAATCCGCTGGGCGGCTCCGGCGTGCAGCTGGCGATTACCGGCGCAAATCCACAGACGGCCTCGCTGACCACCGATGCCACGGGTTCGGCTCAGTTCTGCTACACCGGGACCAATACAGGCTCGGATGTCATCACGGCCACGAGCAGCAAACTCAGCGATACGGCTTTCTGGACTTGGATTCCTGCCATCACCAATCATGCGCCCATCGTGAATGCCGGGAAGAACGCGACCATCTTCCTTTCGCAGAATACGATCACGCTGCACGGCAGCGCGGTGGATGACGGGCTGCCCAAAGGCGCGCAGCTTACCACACAGTGGACGTCACTGAGTACGCAGCTTCCGAACGTGGCTTTCTCGAATGCCAGCTCTGCTGTGACCCAGGCCACATTTTCGGCTCCCGGTGTTTATGTTCTGCAACTTTCGGCCAGCGATACGCAGTTCACCAGCACTTCCTCCGTAACCGTCACCGTGCTGGCCAATACGCCTCCCGTGGTGAGTGCGGGCGCGCCGCAGACCATTTACGTCACGGGAACTCCGGGGCAGTTTTTTGGCTCGATTGCCGCGACTTTGCTGGGCAGCGTGACCGACAACACCATCAATGGGCCGGTTACGCTGCAGTGGAGCATGTTCAGCGGGCCGTTCCCGGTGCGTTTTGACAGCCCCAATGAGATTGGCACGCACGCATTCTTTTCATCGACCGGCGTGTATTTGCTGGCTCTTACTGCAACGGACTCGTTCAACTCGGCGACTGCGTACGTGCAGGTCACGGTGCTGACGAACCAGCCGCCATCCGTTGTTCTGGATCCGCCGGAAGTCACCGTGGTGCTTGATGGCAATCCTTCGCCCACCGCGACGTTCAATGTCACCATCACCGACGATGGCCTGCCGAAGGGAAGCAAATTGGTCATCGATCCGGGTGCTGCCTTTGGCGTGCCTGCCGTGCTGACCCCGGTGGGACCGAATGGCCAGTACACGGTCACCTACAGCACTCCATTTCTGGGCCGCTTCAGCGCACATTTATCAGCCACGGACGGCCTGACCACGACGACGGTCCTGCCGATCTTTAACGTGGTCAGCACGCCGCCTCCTCCGCCCCAGCCGCCGCCCACGGTCAGCATCACTTCACCGGCCGACCAGGCGGACATCCACTCGCCTGTTCCGGTCACCGGCAGCGTGAGCAATGGAAACTGGACGCTGGCCTGGAGCGCAAACAATAACGGGACCGGCAACTTTGTGACCTTTGCCTCGGGCAGCGGTACGGTCACCAATGGCACGCTGGGGACATTTGATCCCAGCCTGCTGCTGAACGGCTCTTACACCATCCGCCTGATGACGACCGACAATCTTGGGCAGAGCAAGAGCACGTTTGTCGATGTGATCGTGAGCCGGAACCGCAAGCTCGGGCTCTTCACCATCTCTTTCAACGATCTCACCGTGCCTCTGCCTGGCCTGCCGGTACAGATTGTCCGCACCTATGACAGCCGCAATAGTGCCAATCAGGGTGATTTTGGTTTTGGCTGGACTCTGAGCCTTTCGAACATTCGCCTGCAGAAGAGCCGCGGCCTGAACACCTTCTGGGAAGAGACGCTGATCCTCGGCAACCTGCTGCCCCAGTACTGCGTGCTATCGGACAATAACAAGTTCGTCATCGTTACCTTCCCCGATGGTCGCATGTACAAGTTCCAGGCACAGCTGACGCCGGAGTGCCAGCTTGCCGGCCCCATCAACGTTCCTACGCTGAGCTTTGTGCAGATGCCGGGCGAGGCCGGCACGGAGGGCGCAACCCTGGTTCCGGCAGACGGCGGCTCGGCCCTGGTGGATGGCGCCGTTCCCGGCCCGTTTGAGCTGGTGCGGCAGGATGGCACCATTTACGACCCCACGCTCTTCAAGCTGACCACGGCCGAGGGATTTACCTACACCATTGATCAGTTCAAAGGGCTGATTCAGGTCGCGGACACCAACGGCAATACGCTGACGGTAACTCCGAACGGAATCATCCATTCGGCGGGCAAGAGCGTGACCTTTAAACGCGATTCCCAGGGGCGGATCATCAGCATCACCGATCCGCTGGGCAAGAGCGTGCTCTACGGTTACGACGGCAACGGCAATCTGCAACTCTCTACCGACCGGACCGGCAATGTGCTCGATTACACCTACGGCTCCACGGCGACGCATCCCAATCTGCTGGTAGGGATCATCGATCCGCAGCGCAACGTCAATGTTCTGACGAACCTTTACAATCCCGATGGCACGCTGCTCCGCACCGACGACCCGTTTAACCACGAGACGAACTTCAGTATCCAGCAGACAAACAATCAGGAGACCATTACCGACCGCAACGGCCAGCCGACAAAGTATGTCTATGACAATGACGGCAATGTGACCGCGAGCATCGACGCGCTGGGGCATCGCACCGACCTGACGTACGACGACGCGGGCAACAAGCTGACCGAGACGCAGATCGACGATAACGGCCGCAAGCTGACCACCACGTTCGCCTATGATCTGCGCTCGAACCTCACCACGCAGACCGACCCGCTGGGCAACGTCACGCGGTACACCTACAACGACCGCAAGCAGGTGCTTACGGTGACCGATCCGCGCGGCAAAGTCACTAGCACCACGTATGATCTGAACGGAAACGTGCTGACCAGCATTGATCCGCTGGGCGGCAAGACCACATACACCTACTTTGCCGGCGGGTTCCTCAGCAGCGTGAAGGACGCAGCTGGAGCTTTCAACGGCTTTACTTACGACTCAGCCGGGAATCTCGCGCGGCAGACCGACACCGTGGGCAATGTGACCACCTTTGCTTATGACGCGAACAATAACAAGCTGAGCCAGACCGTCACCCGCACCAAAGCTGACGGAACAAAAGAATCGCTGACTACGCAGTTCGTGTATGACGCGAATAACCGGCTGACGAAGACCATTAATCCCGACGGAACGAGCACGCAGACCGTCTATAACTCGATTGGCAAGCAGAGCGACGCGATCGATGCCCTGGGTCGCACCACGCATTACGATTACGACGCCAATGGAAATCTCTCCGTGGTTTCGTATCCCGATGGCACCAGCGACAGCTTTACTTACGACAATGTGGGCCATCGCCTCACGCAGAACCTGCACACCAGCGGCTTCACCGCGTTCGCTTATGACGCGCTGGGGCGGCAGACCAAAACTACCTTCGTGGGTGGGGCCACTACGCAGACGGCTTACGACGCACTGGGCCGGGTGAGCTCGACCACCGACGCCAACGGCAACGTGACAAAATTTGGTTACGATGATGCCGGAAGGCGGACATCGGTTACCGACGCGCTGGGCCATGTAAGCACCTTCGCTTATGACGCAACCGGAAATCAGACGTCATTCACCGATGCGCTGAAGCACACGACCCAGTACGTCTATGACGATGCCGGGCGAAGGACGCAGACCATCTTCCCCGACCAGACGACAGAGACGATTGCCTATGACCCGCTGGGCCGCCAGGTGGCGAAGACCGATCAGGCAGGCAAGGTCACGCAGTTTGGCTATGATCCTCTGGGGCGTCTGGCGACGGTGACCGATGCACTGAACCAGGTCACCAGTTATGGATATGACGAACTGGGCAATCGCATCGCGCAGACCGATGCCGGCGGACATACGACGACCTTCGCTTACGATCAACTGGGGCGCAGGAGCGGACGCACCCTGCCCCTGGGCATGAGCGAGTCGTACCAGTACGATGCAGTGGGTAATCTTACGGCGCGCACCGACTTCAACGGACACACCACCAAATATGTGTATGACAAGGCGAACCGGCTGCTCTCGAAGACGGCCGATCCCTTCTTCTCGACCGGGAGCTGCGCGCCCACCAGCGCGAATGCCTTACCCTGCGGGGCCACAAAGGTGAGCTATACGTACTTCACGAGCGGGCAGCGTGCGACCATGAGCGACGCCTTCACCACCTGGCAGTACAGCTATGACGACCGGCAGCGACTGGCGAGCAAGTCGGTATTTCAGGTGCAGTTTGCCATCAACTGGAGCTACGACGCAGTGGGGAACCTGACGCAGATGTCAGGATTTCGCACGAGCGCCAGCTATGGCTACGACGCGCTGAACCGGCTGATCACGGTGAACGGCGGCTTCATCAATACCGGCGTGGCGCCGGTGAGCTACAGCTATGACGCGGTGGGCAATCTCACGGGAACGCAGGTTCAGGGCGTAATGAACACCAGCTACAGCTATGATCCCCTGAACCGCCTGACCAATTTGCAAAGCACATGCGGAGCAGCCGGCAGCACGGGCTGTGCAGGAACGTGTGGCACAGCCGCCCCCGGCTGTGCGCTTGCCAGCTACGCCTACACCCTGGGAGCGGCGGGCAATCGGTTGAGCGTGCAGGAGCTGAGCGGGCGGACGGTGCAGTATGCCTACGACGATCTCTACCGGCTGACCAGTGAGACCATTGCCGGAGCAACCGCGCAGAACGGGACAATCAATTATCAGTATGACGCGGTGGGCAATCGCCAACAGCTGACTTCGACGGTTGCTGCCATCCCGGCGACGGGGCTGCTGAATTACGACGCCAATGACCGCATCAGCACACAGCTCTACGACAACAACGGCAACACGGTCAACAACGGCACACAGAACGTCTATGACTTTGAAAATCGGCTGGTGCGGCGCGGCAACGTCACGATTGTCTATGACGGAGACGGCAACCGGGTGAGCGAGACGGTGGGGGGAACCACGGTGAGCTACACGGTGGCGGATGTGAATCCCACGGGGTATCCGCAGGTGCTGCAGGAGCGGCAGGACCAGTTTGGGCCGATCCTCAAAAACTACCAGTGGGGCCTGCAACTGATCGCCGAAGGCGACCTGAGCCAGTCACCACTGCACTACTACGGCATGGACGGCCACGGCTCGGTCCGCTACCTCACCGATGCCAACGGCGCGATCACCGACACGTACGATTACGACGCCTTCGGCAATCTGATCGCCCAGACCGGCGCCACGGCCAATAATTATCTGTTTGCCGGCGAGCAGTTCGATCCTGCACTCGGCGTTTATTACAATAGGGCAAGGTACTTTGATCAACGGCTTGGACGGTTCTGGACTGCGGATACGTATGAGGGATACGAAAAGGAGCCACTGTCGCTGCACAAGTATCTGTACGCAGGCGGTGATCCCGTTGACTTACGCGATCCTTCAGGCAATGATTTTGATTTAGGCAGCCTGCAAACTGCTGCTGCAACCTTTACGACCTTGGCGGGAGCTGCATTGGTTACATTCCAGAATGTAGCTGGAGCAATTTACGTAAATCTGTACCGCGTTCCTCAGATTATCGACGAGGCAAATCAGGCGGCGACAGCCTTTGTTGGGACATTCGAGATTCTTCGAATACTGGGCACAAATGTGTTAAATGCTGCTGAAAGTTATTCCAGCATACCAGTGAAGCGAGGCAATCAGTTTGAACAGGCTGCAGGTGCGAATCTTGGATCGACTTTCCCCGCCTTTGACTACTTTGACAAAGATAGCGGTACGGCCATTCAGATCAGGTCAACAACGCAAACTTCCTCCCCCGCAGCTCTCTTGGCAGTTGTGCGTAAAGGCGTGAATCGAGTTAATAATCTTCCTATCGTATTGTCCGGCACAGACAGAGCAGGAAATCCTCTTTCGATAACTCGTGCAGACATCAAAGCAAAAGGTCTACTAATTGGTATTCCTGCAAAACCGCTTCCGTGGTTCGCCACTTTCCTGCAACAGGTAAAGGAAATCTCCGAATCAGAAAAAGTAGCAATCACAATTCAATTTGTTGAAGGGCTGGAGGGCGAAACGCTTGGAAAATAAAAAGCCAATGAGGCGACAATAAAATGCAACCACGCATAACTGTATATAAAAATCTTAAAACAGGTATTTACTATGTGCAGCCACACACCATTGGTCCAGTCGCAGCAACTTGGTTTGGTGAGCCGACCGTGATTTTTTCAGCAGATTTCCGTTCAAAAATTGGACAAGCGGTGCTATCGAACTTAGAAAAGTTCGGAACTGAAAAATACGACCCAGCCCGATCAATTCGACGTATGCCAGATCAACAAATGCGGTTTCTAAAAGAGAACATAGAGGTCATTGTTCTAAAATGCGAGTCAGGAGGCTTGACTGTTTGTCCCCTCAGGAGAGAAAAGGGGGGGCGTGTGGGCCACGATGATGATGTAATCAATCTCACGCAACAAGAATTGCCTCATAAGTTGGCCGATGCCATAGCCGAGGCTTTTAATAGGGCCACATGAGATGTTACTTGATGATACACAATGACATCGCTTGAAAAACTTTTATCGATTAGCAGTGAGTCGATAAGCCACCATGCGGCAGTCGTGAATTTCAATGACTTAGGGGATTTTGGCGAACTTGGCAGGCAATTGGAATCTCTGCTGCGTAAACGAAATGGATTTTATACGTTCGAGTCAGCCCTGCACGTCTTTCCTGCTGTCGAACAGAAAGAAGAAATGACTTTGGGTCAGTGGAATTCGTTTCGCCTGTGGCGGTTTGAATATGGCGAGTTCGCTGACAGAACTTTGTTTTTTGCCGAAGACGCGTTCGGAAACCAGTTTACGCTACACCAGGAACAGGTGTGTTGCTTTGATGCCGAAACAGGTACGCAGACAGCGTTGTGTGACAGCATTGAGGAATGGGCCAAGTCCCTTGCTGCAGACTATAACTTTCTGACAGGATATCCGCTAATCCATGAATGGCAAGGAAAACGGTGCCTTGCCACGTGGAATGAGATTAATGCCCAAAATTCCATTCCTCCTCGGTGGGAAATACTCATTAGATAATCTTTACGCACTATCGGCGATTAGTGCCATGAAAAGCCGAGGCCACTTGGCAAGGCAGCTTAAGAATTTGCCTGATGGCGCGCGTGTAGAGTTTCGCATCGTGGAATAATTGCTGTTCTTTCCCTGTGGAATCTCATCGCGGTGGGTGCAGTTCGACCAATTGTCCGAGCTGTCCGGACGAGCGTCACCTATGGCTACGACGCGCTGAACCGGCTGACCAGCCTGCAAAGCTCATGTGGCACAGCCGCCCCCGGCTGTGTTTCCGGAACCCAGATTGCCAGCTACGCCTACACCCTGGGAGCGGCGGGCAACCGGTTGAGCGTGCAGGAGCTGAGCGGGCGGACGGTGCAGTATGCCTACGACGATCTCTACCGGCTGACCAGTGAGACCATCGCCGGAGCAACCGCGCAGAACGGGACGGTGAGCTACCAGTATGACGCGGTGGGCAATCGCAAACAGCTCGCTTCGACGGTTGCGGCCATCCCGGCCACGGGACTGCTGAATTACGACGCCAATGACCGGCTGAGCACGCAGCTCTACGACAACAACGGCAACACGGTCAACAACGGCACACTGAACGTCTATGACTTTGAGAACCGTCTGGTGCGGCGGGGCAATGTAAGCATTGTCTATGACGGAGACGTCAACCGGGTGAGCGAGACGGTGGGCGGAGCCACGGTGAGCTACACGGTGGCGGATGTGAATCCCACGGGGTATCCGCAGGTGGTGCAGGAGCGGCAGAACCAGTTCGGGCCGATCCTCAAAAACTACCAGTGGGGCCTGCAGCTGATCGCCGAGGGCGACCTGAGCCAGTCGCCGCTGCACTGCTACGGGATGGACGGCCACGGCTCGGTCCGCTACCTCACCGACGCCAATGGCGCGACCACCGACACCTACGATTACGACGCCTTTGGCAATCTGATCTCCCAGACCGGCGCCACGGCCAACAATTATCTGTTTGCCGGGGAGCAGTTCGATCCTGCTCTCGGCGTGTATTACAATCGGGCACGGTACTTTGATCAGCGGCTCGGGAGATTCTGGACGGCGGACACGTTTGAGGGTGATCCGCAGTCACCGGCAAGTTTGCATAAATATCTGTACGCTGGTGCTAATCCAATAGATCGAACAGACCCAAGCGGGAATGATTTTGGCATAGGCGATTTGGCGGTTGCGTCCGCGATAGGTGCAACGATTGGAGCAATTTCGACCGTTACAGCCAATTACGCCCTGGGTAGAGCACAGACATTCACTTCGATTGCTCAAGGAGCTGCTATTGGAGCAGTTGTGGGGCCACTCGCATTGGCGTTCCCTCTAGTTGGAGCGGGTATTGGGGTTCTAAGTATTAGTGGCGCGGGGGTAACGCTCTATAAGACTTTTAACAATCCCAATTCAACGCCAGGGCAGAAGGTGGCCGCATTCGCGCTTATTGTGGCCGCACTTTATGGGACGGCAAGAGCATTTCAGTATGCTGCAAATCCCCAGACACCGACACCGCCCGTGGTCAACAGCGAAGTTCCACCGCTAGTCAAAGTTCCCGGAACATTGAATCTGGAGCTAGGGAACGCGGATATTGCACCAAAAAATTTATTGCTGGGTAGAGCGGATATAGTCCAGGGGAAATTGGACAGCATCAATACGCTAGGGCCATCGCAAACAGATCCGATCATCGTTTCCAGGAACGGAGTGGTCTACAACGGCAACCACCGAGTTTTTTTGGCGGCAAAGAGTGGTGTCCCGAGTATTAAAGTTATCGTGGTGGATGTAAACATTGATGGGGGCTACCCAATTGATCAGGTACCCATTGTCAACCACTAAATGATCAGATTTTTAGCGGCTCATACCAAAAAGAGGAAACACATGAGGTGTCCAGAAGAAATCGAAGAAATACTGTTACAGATTCTTTCATTTGCCCTAATCAATGTTCGTGCTTTTGCTTCCATGAACGAAGATGCAAAGCGATGCGGGATAGAGGCTGATCACGTGCATAACTTGCCAGGTTTGATTGCGTCTTATTCGAGTAGCGGTTTGCGTTATTACATCAACATTTTTGTTCCGGAATATGTTCGGCTTGTTGGGGCCGATTCGGGTACGGCTAAAATGTTTAAGCCTCACTGGGAACAGCTTGGAAAGTATCTTGAGATTCATTCTGAGGGGTAGTCTGTGAGTTCCGGCCAGCCATATAGTTTTCTTTTTTAGCTGCTGTACAGGCCGCGCCGGGGGGCCGGCCTGTACTTTTTACCTGTCTGTTTCCTTGTCGATCTGCCAGCGTTCCTGACTTGGCCCTGCTGCTTTAGCGGTTGCACAAGACGGGACGCTGTTGAGCTATGTTCAAGATGCAGATCCCTCCTGGGGTATCGCTCTCAAATACAGGCAGCTAGGAGGCAAATAAAGGCAATGAAGCTATTCTTTATCGAATTCGGAGCATATGATCCGAGCAGATTTCGCCAGGCGGCTGAAGCTCTCTCTCTTGGTCCTGTTGATGTCTCGTCCCAGATTGGTGCGCAAGCCGGATATGATTTACCTGTTACAGGTGGCCTATCGGATGGGTTGAAGCTCCTTTTTCAAGAGAAGACGATCTGTGTGAGAGTACATCCGCAACAAAGCGAGGTGAAGTGGGTACTTCTTTTCGCGCCGAACGCAATGGACTCTACAATTCCAATGTGGCACGGTATGCTGGAACTACGATCCATCTCACACGATGAGATGTTTAGGGAAACTCTGAACAGGGACAGCATATGGGCAGGGGATGAGTTCACAAAGATATTTGGGCAATGATAGGCACGGATTCGGCGAACTGTGAAGCGGCTCTGAGGATTACGCGTAAGCCGGAACTGGCTTGCCGGAGGTT
>DASSEH010000425.1:0-39136 GCA_035695325.1 Candidatus Angelobacter sp. | reverse complement strand
TGTGATGCCATTGATGGAGCAAGGCGGGAGAACCGCCGCGATTCTGCTCCCATCCGGCAGACGGCAATCGAGGATCGGTTTCTGTTCCGAGATGTCATCGCCGAGCGAGCGAGCAATGTTCTGAACGGCGACGCGAAGCTGTTCTGGTGGCAAGCGGACATCGGGAACTTTCGACATTACGCCCTTACGCTCAATGAAAATCTGGTCGGAAGAATTAACCATGATTTCGCTGATTTCCTCATCAAGGATCAGGTGCTCTATTTGGCGCAAGTACGGCAGAATGTAGCGGTATGCTTCTTTTTGGTCTTTAGCAGTCATTGGCGATCCTTTGTCATTTCGTAGAGATTCTTGAATACGATCTGGAAAGATATAGGTCCAGATGAGAAATGCACTGGTGTATGGCAGAAGGATTAGTTCTGGCTTCCGAAGATAATTCTGCACATCTGTCGAAAGATGTTTGTTGATGACATTTGTGTATGTTTGCTTAATCATTGTCGTCTTTTTAGTGGTACTTAAACCAGTGAGCAAAGAGCCACAGCGCGAGCAAGTCCGCCGTGGCTCCTACGATGAATCCGGCGCAGAAAGTAAGAATCCACTGCCGGAAAGTCAAAGCCGGTTCATGCAGGGTTTCTTTCGTGAGTGTGATTTCTGTCGCCATTGATTCTTACTTCTTTGCTGCGGCTGCTGCGGCGGAAGATGCGCCGCCTTCAGGCGACGCAGATTCGCCGCGCTTCCTGCGCTTTCTGATTTCTGGTTCAACTTGATTCTCTGGGTCCTTCTCCCATTCCACGAATTTTGTGTCTTGATCGAAAGCGTAATTGAGCGCGGATTTCACTATGCTGTTGATTGTTCCATTGCCGCTGAAACGTGAATAGGCGCGAAGGCGTTTATGTGTATTTCCGTCGAGGTCTACGGAGATTTTGTTGGGTTTTCCGGGTGTGTCAACGCGAAGTAAAGACATTTGTTCTTTCTCTCCTGTAAGTGTGAAATGTATGACAAAGCTTAGGATTTAAATCTGGCCAGCTTATGGGCGAGCGCTCGCAGCCCATGGCCAGATTTCGCAAGCACGTGTCCCGCGTTCCCCAGCGGGACATGTGTGCGCAGGCGCGGCCCAGCGCCGGAGAAGACAAGGCAGCACGGTTGCGAGCGCTTCCCAGCGAGCGTGCTGCCTTGTCTTGCATTCGCGTTTTTGCGAGCGCTTCCCAGCGAGCGGCGAATGCGGCAAAGAAACGGAGCGGTTCCCAGCGGAGTTTCGCGCAGGTGCGGCCTAGCACCGGAGCAGGAGCACGTAGAGAGCGCAAGCGAACGGAGAGCGCAGGGGAGCGCCCCAAGGCGCGAGCGTAGCGTTGCTCCAAGCGCGAAGCGCGCCGACCCACCGGCCTTGCCTTGACCGAGCGCAAGCGAGGGAAAAGGCCGGTGGGTCGGCGCGGAACGCGCGGCTGGGAACTGGAAACGCATTTGGGCGAGCGCTCGCAGCCCAGTTTCCAGTTCCCAGCCTCTTGCATCAGCCCATTTGCGGATCTCCGCGAGCGCACGCAGCGGGCAAATGGGCTGTGCAAGGGGTGAATTTTCAGAGGCTTGCACGGAGTTTTTGAGGGCGAGCGCCGCAGCCCGCCGTGCAAGCCTCTGAAAAGAGGGCGGAAGCCCTGACGACGAGGAACAGCGTACCGCAGGAGTCTCTTTTCCCTCGCCACGGCGAACGCCACGGCGAACAGGACGGCGAACAGGACGGATGGCGGCTACGTCACCGTACAGTTCGCCGTACTCAAAAGCGAAGGTGACTTGTAAACTTCGCGCCGTGTTTTGCGGTTGCTTTTGCATTTGCTTGTCAGTATTTGGGCCAGGAACCAATGCTCGTGACGTTGAACGTCTTGTAATCTTTGCTGCCGCGTTCAAGGTGAAGTTCCTTGTCGTCCTTCAATTCTTTGAGCGCGGCGGCAAGGATCGTGCGGAGCCTTTCTTCGTCATTTTTTGTCCTGCACACCCATATCACTTGGTCGTATTCGTCCGCGTTCACGCGGCGGATATGGCCGGGGATGACATGCTCTTTATATCGTGGTGGCCATTTCAAGGTACGTTCGCTTTCAATGGCCACTTTACGGTTTTGTGGTGTGAGAGCGAGCATATCAGGACGGATTTTTTCGTTGATCGTGTCTTCATCTTGCGCGGTTTTGATCTTATTCACTGGTCGGCGGTCACAGTAAGTAAAAGCGGTCCAGCCATGGGCTTCTGCGCGGATTCGTATCTGCTGAAGGGATAGGTAATGCTGAAGATTAGCAAGGCTCACCTTGGACGTGTTGAAGAAGACGGCAACGGGTTCCTCTCCGTCTTGGAGGCACGCTTGTTGCCCAGCTGGTGTTATACCCCAAAGGGTGAAAGTGCCGGTGAACTCTTGGAATGATTGATGTCTTAGAAGCTGCTTTCTCTCCATTCCTTGCAAGGTTTCAAATATGCCGTTGCGGGATTTAACTCCCATGACTTCGCCAAGCAATTCAGCGGTTGAATAGATCGAAGTGCGCAAAAAACGCAGGACGAGGAGCGCCTTTTCTCGGTTTCGTTCGCGGGTTTCTTTATGTGTGAGTAACGGCATATCAGATGAGGTTATCCAAGTCCGTGGGTATCTCGATGGCAGCGGCTTCCGCGCTTTCTTCCGTGGTCTGTTGGTGCTCCGGAGAGGCTTGAGGCGCATTCGTCTGTGGTTCAGCTTCCGGAACCATAACCGGCGCGGAAGCTGCCGGAATGGTGTTTGCTGCCGGCTTGTCCTTTGCGGGTTTATTTCCCTTCTGCTGTTTCGATTGCTTTGCGATTGGTGGCGCTGGCGTGATTTCTGGCGGCGCGGCAATAGACATTGGAGCGACCTGCACCCGCTTTGACAGACCGAATCCGAAAAGCATCCCCGTCATCTTGGGCATGGCGCGTAGCTGGTTTTCAGTGAGAAAGGGCCTCTCCATATCGCGATACTGGCCTTCGCCCGCGTGGAACATTCCCTGCTGCATGTGTGCGCTTTTTTGCTGTACTACGATGGTTCCTGAGAGAAGCGAGGCCCATTCAGCATCGTCGTTATCTACACAGCGGTAGATGAGTTTGAATGCGGTATTGACCTTGATTGCTGACGTGACGGTTTCCGGGTCCAGACCGCCGCAATCGCGCAGGTCGCCATTCGTTTGATGGGCAAGCATGACGTGACAACCCTTGTCGCGGACGGTTCCAAGGGCTTGCAGGACTCCGGGCGAGAGCAGGTATTTGAGTTCATCCAGCATCATGGCGACAGGCCGTAATTTCTGGAGTCGGTCGCGTTGCTCGATGAGCTGCAAGATGCGGAGCAGGAGCATTTTCTGTACGCGAGTGACTTGCGTATTTCGTGTGCTGCCCACGATGTAGAGGATGGCATTCTGTTCAAGGATAGAGCGCAGATCGTGGCCTTGGTCGGTATTGAGAACGGGCAATTGCGAGATTTCGATCAAGTTTGCCTTGAACTTTTGCCCTTTTTCGTCGTCAATGGCCCGGCTTTTATTGGCAGCGGTTACAAGGTCTTTGATGGTTGCATTATGACCGTCTGCTGTAGCGCGGGCGCAAACATCCTGACACGCGAGACGGTCAAATAAGCGGTAAAAATCCGCATTACTGCCGCCATCAGCCAGATCAAATGCGGTCATCAGGAGTTCTTCAAGCTCCGTTTTAGTGCAGCCGCCAAAGATGTTGAGCTGCGGCGGCGTCTCGGGGTATTGCTTATTGAACGGCGGCGGCATGGCCGGGGAGAGATTGATGTAATAGAGCGGAATGCCGCGCTCTTTGGAAAGTTTATTGAATACACGTGGCGCAAATTCATCACCAGGGTACTTGGGATCGAAGACGACGACGCATTCCCCGGCCATGGCGCATTGGGCGAGCATCATGGTCGTTGCCACGCCTTTTCCGAATCCGGTTGTTCCTACAACCTGCATGTGCCCTTTGCGGAAATCGCCCCAGGGCGTGTACAGAGGCTTTAGCCCGTCTCCAATATCCAGACCAACGAAAAGACCCTTCTCAGGGGCAAAGAATGCTTCTGGAGAGTATTTTTCGAGGGCCTTGGCTTCGGCAGTGGTGTCGCGGATGTCATCCAGCGAGCCGCGTTTATTGAGGGGCAAGGTAGTGCGGTGCCAAAGCCAAAGTGCGGGGCCAGCAAAGCAGTACAGGGCCAGGCCAGAGTAGAAAGCCGCCGCGCTGAAAAACACAGTCTGAAAGCGGCTGGCGAGGACTACAAAAAACAAGTGGGCGGCGACGGCGGCGGCAATGGTTTTATTTGCATTCGCGCGGCTTGTGAAAAAGGCACTATTCATATTTTGTTTTCTTTACGCTGAATCTTTGTGTCGTACAGGAATGCGGCTCCCCAGGCGAGCGGGACGGCGATCAGGTAGCAGCCCACAAGCGGGCGCTGCCCGAGAAAGAAAGGCAGATAAGCGTGATGGAGATCCGCGAGCCAGTCGGCGAAAGACCTTGTGGTGAGTCCCTTGATGAGCCAGCGGAGCGCCTGGCTGTCGCGGTGGACATCCACGGCGCTGACAAGTATTGAGCTGGTGAACCAAAACACCAGCGTGAATACGAGGGCGCCGGAGACAAGAAAGCGGCCGAACTGTTGGCCGAGTGTGTGTTGTGGTGGTGATGGCATGGGGTTCTATTTTGTCTTCCTTTTGTAGGTAATCGTGGTTTCTCGTGGGGTGAAGTAGTCTTCCCAGGCGGTTAACTCGTGGTTGTTTGTTACAACGAAGGCTTCAAAGTTTTCGGGGTTAAATGTGTGAGGGTCGCGAATAAATACAAAATCTATGTTACGAGGATCAGCCAGGGTAGTGCAGTGGTCGAAGACTTCTTCAAGTGATGGATAGTGGTCGGCATAGAGTCTCCAGGCGGTGTAATCCCAGATGTCTTGGTCAGTATTTGCCTGGAGTTCACCCGTTGCGACTAAGCGTAGGTCGCCTCTGTCGGTACTATCAGTGCATAGAGCTTCAAGAGAGCAGGCCGGTTTTTGGACGAGATAGAACATGCTGCTTAGTGAAGGGCTTCATCCTCACGGAAGTAGGCAATTGACAATCCCAGGGGGTTCGTTTGGATGAGGTCGTTATTCACGACTTCGCGGAAGCCGAAGACGAAATGAGCGGTGTATTGAATGCGCTTTAGAGAGCTGCCATCGATTGGGGAAATATAGTTGACCTCGAATTCAATTGTGGCTTTATAGGGAGCCTGCCGGAGGTCCTCGATGTCGATGCGATTGATTTTGACTTCCTGGATGGGATCGGAGCTGCCCAGATAATTATTGATGACCTGGTTTTTAGACCACGCCGAAAGCGTGCTGTCGGCGAGGGGTGTTTCGAGGAAGAGAAGCGACTGGCGGAAGTTGTCGCGGAGTGTGAATTTGTTGCGAGAGTAATAGAGGCGGCAGAAGTTGCCGAGGAAATATTTGACGGACTTTTCATTTTCTGCTGGCTTGAAATTGAGGTCGTCATAGCTGACTGCTTCTGCGCGTCCGATGCTGTCAATGCGAACATAGCGTGTGTGGAAGGTTTCAATTTTCTTGACAGTCGCGTAAGCGATGTAGAGGCAGCCTGCACAAAGAAGGCAGAGCGCCGCATTGGTGATCTTGAGGTACGTGTTCGTGACAACAGCATTTCCCCACATTTCAAAGAAAAGGCGCTTGGCCGCGTTAAGTTCCGCGTCGGGGGGAGCTGGCAGAGTGGGGAGTCGTTGCACGATCGGCTCTGGTGTCGGCGCGAGCGTGGTTACGGACGCTTTGTTGGAATTGTTCGACTTCATGCAGTATTCCTTTCATTTAAACGGCGAGAGAGATAGCAGTTCTCACGCCTTGTTGTGCTGCGGCTGTTGCGTCGCCGGCAGATGAGGCTCCATTGAAAATGTCGGTAATAAGGCTGGGAATTTTGAAAATGCCGTAGATGCCGACAAGGAGGAAAACAGAGAGGATGAAGTTCCCCGCAAAGGTGAGGGCGAGAAAGCCCCCTGGGCCATTACTAAGTGAGGCGATGAGCGTTGTGATGAGCTGGCAGATGATGAGAAGGAAGAGCTTTCCCACCACGGGGTAAAAGCTGTACTTGATGAGAGCCTTGAGCCATCCCCAAAAAAGAAAGTCCAGTTTGGGAACGAGCAAAAAGGGAATGAGGATGGGGCCGACACCGATGACGACGCCGAGAGCTAGGTAGCCGAAGGCGATGACCAAAAACATTGCCAGTTCGAGAAGGGCAACGATTGCGATGGTCATCACAGTGGTGATTAGGGGCTGTATTTTCCAAATCGAGTACGAGACATTGTTGCTTTGGACATCGTTGATGTATTGATTGAGTGTGTTGACGAGCGTACTTTCTGTTGTGCTGTCAACATGGGCGGCGAGGCCCGCAGCATAATTTGGAATCATTTGTGAGAAGGAATCACCGCCGAGAAGGGCTGTTGGTCTCGTGTAAGCCTGCATGATGATCCAGAGGAGAAGTACAACGCCGGCAAAGTTGCGGAGCTTGTGAAAGTGGCCGTGGTCACCATTCATGACTCTTATGCCGGCGAACACGGTCATGATGATGGTTATTGCGCCCAGCAGCGTAAAGCCGTATGACCAAAGCACGTTGCCGATCTGCGCGATCTGCTGAAAGAACTGTTGTTGAAATGAATTAAGCAGTGCAAGCGGGTCTATATTCATAGAAATATCCTGAGTTGATTACTTCTTCTTTCTCCGATATAGGAACTGATTGTTTCCGCTGCTTGTTATGGTGTCTGTATCTTTATGGTATTGAAAGAAAACGCCTGAGCCGTCATTGAGTTGCAAAAGTCCATTTTTTGCAGTGGCGAGATACTCGGTTCCGCCAAGTTCCATAGTGTGAATTAGAAATTGGTCACCTCGTTGTTGGCGGAGCCGATTGATCGTCATGGTGAGTGCGGGAACTTTTGCGTTTTCCCATAGGCCGATGTACTCGGTGCCAGGTGGTGGCGCTGGGGTATTAGTTGTGGAATTACAGCCGAAGAGATATAGGGAACTGGCGAGCGTTGCGAGCA
The DNA here is from genome assembly GCA_035695325.1 of Candidatus Angelobacter sp. Classification (GTDB taxonomy): domain Bacteria; phylum Acidobacteriota; class Terriglobia; order Terriglobales; family Acidobacteriaceae; genus Angelobacter. The sequence goes on along the minus strand of DASSEH010000425.1, from coordinate 32,107 downwards.
TGACGACGCGGTACAAACATTTGTCAAAGAGGTTCGCAGTCACCCACCAGCGCAGCGTGTTGGGTTGCGCTGCGGAGCTGGTGGGTGTATTCAGCCAATAGTCTATTTTACGGATGAGCGGTTTGGCGTTATCACGATTCATTGTGTTCTTTCCTTTCTGCTTATTTCGCGCCAAGGGCCTTCCGGTCTGAAGCGGCCTGGTTTAACTCTTGGCCTCGGTCAGCGCGTTGTTGGGCCAATTGCTGAATCTGCATGTTGATGCTGGCTTCGAGCATCCTGTTTGTGTCCTGCAAATTGCGGATCATAAACAGGATGGCAACCAGCGTTTTTTGCGCTATTTGCTTGTCAGATTGAAGCGCCGAATTCGTGGCGTCGGCTTCAAGCGTCATGAGGGTTTGCGCGTTCTGTTGGAGATTGGTGCGTGTGCTTCCAGCGGCTTGCATCGCGTTCATGATGGAAGCATCTTGCAGTTGGGTGAGAGCGTATTGCTGTCGCCAGGCTTGCTGGGCTTGTGGTGTGGCGGTGATGTCAACGGGCTGGACAACAGGAACAATCTGGCGATAGCCGGCTTGGACGGCGCTCGGTTGGCCGCTGTTGATGCCGGTGGCAAAGGTGCCGGTGTTGCCATACTGATTCCCTGCCGCAAACTGTTGCCAATTTGAGAAGGTGTAACGATAGCGGCTCTGGAGTCCTTGCAGGGACTGCGCTTCTTGCTGTTGGAGTGAGTAAATTTGCTGGTACAGAGAATACGTTTGTTGAAGCTGAACGAGCTGTTTGTTTTGGGCGATTAATTGTTGAATCTGCTTCTGGATGCTGGCCGGGTCAATGACGGTAAGCTGAGCGAAGCCAGGCGCAGCGCTGGCGAGTAAGAGTATTACTACAAGAGCGAGCTTTTTCATGGTGTGTCCTTTTCCTTTCCGTTTCCTCAATTCCTGATTTACAACTCAACTGGCTTTAGAGGTCTGACGGTATTGTGTGATTTGCGTAGGCCGGCACTTGTAAATCCTGCAGGAGAAAAACTCTGACGCGGTGGCCTTCGCGAATGGTGATAGTTGGTGGAATGTTTAAAAACTTGTCGAGGATGCGAAGCGATGACTGAGACAAGCTGCTCGCAACGCCTTCGCGGTAAGCGTCGCCGGTGGAAACCGGCAAGCCAGTGGTAGTGCTGTTGTTGGTGCCGATGGTGGCGAGGCCGGCGAGGCCGCCTACGGCGATGCTGGCCCCAAAGATTTTGAAGTAGTGATTATTGACCTTATCGTGCAAGGCTGTCTCGCCGATCTGGTTCAGCCCTGGGGCCTGGTCGAGGTCCACGGCGTAGCCATCGGGCATGATGAAGCGGTGGAAGATCACGGCGAGCCGCGATTGCCCGAGAGCATCAACCTTGCGTGTCTCTCCGAGTACGCGGGTGCCGGCTGGGATCAAGAGCGTTGTGTGGTCATGCGAGTACAGGTCGGTTGTCACCTGACAAATCACAGGACCAGCGAAGTCGCCATTGAGTCGATTGATAAGAACGGCTTCGAGTGCAGTCCCTTCAAAAATGACGTACGTTTTGCCAGCATTGCTGTTGTTGGCATTTGTAGTCTTGCGCGAGGGCGCGGCGGTAGCCGGCGCGGCCGGGTTAACCTGGGCGGCGTTCAACTGGCCGGCAGGGTTGCTCGCGGCGGCGAGTTGCTGTTGCAAGGCGGCAAGCTGCTGCTGGTTCGATTGAATGCTTGTATCGAGCTGCTGTTGAAGGTTCGGTGGCAACGCGGGTAAGCTGGCGCCCTGATTGGTGGATGGGTCGGGTAAGCCGGATAAGCCAGCTTGGGCGAGCTGAGGGTTTGACGCTGCGCCGCCAGCCGAGCTGCTGCCTGTTCTATAGCTGAGAGCGACATTGGAAGCAAAGCGTCCCAAATATTCGCGCTTGCGCTGGTCTTCTTCGAGCGGATCGGGCGCGACTGTAGGTTTGGGTTGGTTGGCAGCGAGGAAAGCGGCATCCGGGTTATAACGCGGATCGCCGGGCTGAGGCTGTTCGCCAGGTGGAAGCGGAGTTATGCCATTTCGGCGAGCTGCTTCCTCGCTGTCCTGAAGGCGTTTGGAAACCTGTTCGGGTGTAAGCCCGCCAGCGCCGGCGGCCGGTGTGAGCGCCGCCTGATTTGTTCCGCTGCCGGCAGCGGTCTTTTTCGGAGTGGTGCCGGAAAAGAAGATCGCGACTGCGACAACCAGCACTACTGCAATCCAGACCCAGGACTGCATGTTTTTCGGTATGACTCCCTGGGGCTTGCTGGAACGGTCAGTGATCGCGGGTGCCGGCGTTCCTGTTGTTTCGGGTTGTGGTGTGGGCGCGGTGCTCATGATTAATTGCCCTGCCTTTCAAAATCCATGCGGTGTTTGCCCACTTGCAGGTAGCCCTTATCAACAATGTGTTCGACCACGTACACGCCATTGTTGAGCGAGAAATTGATGAGGGTTGGCTGGCCGTCTTTCACTTCATAGAGCGTGGGTTTCTCCTGGGCGCTGCTGCGGATATAAGTGAATTTGTCGTCGTGGTAGATGTCGCTTACCTTGAAGGGTTTCTTGTCCTTCTGAAATTTGTAGTCGGATTTCAGCGCGTCGGTCGGGTAATGGTTGCGGAAAGCATCTTTTTCCGCGTCTGCGTTTTTAACCTGAAGCGCGGCGGCCTGGCGAATGTCTTCTACCTCACTGGCTGGAACCAGGCGCGGAGCGCCTTGCAATGCGCTAATCATGCTCTGGTCCGATGGTTCAATGAAGACTTTGAGGTCTGGTGCTCCGTCGCTGGCGACGCAATAAAAGCTGTAGATGTTGCCGGATGCTGTAATGAGGTTGATGCTGGTTTCAATACCGGCTTTCGACGGTTTCAGATAGGCGAAGTTTTGTGCGCCTTCAAGCACCCATTCGTCCCGGTCACCGATGACGTAATCAAGAATGCGCTCCTGCTGTGGCAGAAGGATGAGGGTGGTGAAGCGTGGCCGGGCATTGATGAGAACGATTGACTTTTGTTGGTATTTGACCGTGCGGGCGTCCTTGACTTCCTGGGCGAACGCCGCGAGCGGCAAAATGATGGTGAGTGCTAAAAAGATTGTGCGAAGTGTGCGTAACATTTTCATTATCTCCTTGAGCCTAGAAGCTCTAGGCCGCGTTCAAATCCGTGCTCCTGAACAAATGAGTCCAGAAGCGCGGTGTCTTTGGGTGAGCTGGTATAAAGCCAGTAACTTTTGGAATCGACGGTGAGAGTAACTTTTTTTCCCATCGTCGCCGTTTTGACGAGCATGTCGCGCTTGGGAATGAGCGTCTTTATGAGTTCCACTTCGCGCGGGTTGAGATGGAATTTGTCCGTATAGAAATCAAAATCCGCGTCCGGGTTTGCGAGAAAGAATTTTGTCGGGAGCGAATCGAGTAAGCCTAAAAGATTGGACTCCTTGAGATGCTCCGGTGATTGTGTGGCGAGTACGAGAACGGCGTTGTGTTTGCGCCAGGTACGTGCGGCTTTGATGAGATAGTCGCGGATTACGGGAACGGTGAAAAACTTCCACGCTTCGTCAAGAATAAAAACTTTGAGCCTTGCGCGGTTAGCCCTGTCATAGATCGCGGCGCTGGCGCGGTGCAGAACGTAAAAAAGCAGTGATTGAATGACCAGCGGATATTCATCCATCCCTTGAAAATCGAAGCACTGGAACTGCGCTAGAGTGATGGTGTCTTCGATGTTGTCGAAGACATGGGCATATTGACCGCCTTCCACCCATTTCTGTAACCGCTCGCCGAGATGCAGCGGCAATGTGCGGACCAGTGTTTGAAGCCGGCGAATCTCGGGTTCGAGTTGGTACATCGTCTGGATGGCCTCAAAGAGGTTGCGGTCATCCGTGTTGTTCGTCTTGTAATTGTCATTGCCCTGTAAAAGCACCTGGACGAATGAGAATAAGAACTCCAGATTTTCTGTGGTGGGTTCGAGACAGAAGGGATTGATTTTATAGTCGGGTTTCGCGGCTCCCACATTGAGGTAAGAACCATTAAGAAGTTGAGTGAGCTTGCGATAGCTTCCACCGACATCAAAGATGAAGGTGCGCGGCTCGTATTTCTGCAGAGCGAGGGTTAAAAAGTTGAGGTTGAAGGATTTGCCGCTGCCTGTTCGTCCGCAGAAGAACGTGTGAGCAACGTCATCGGTGGTGCTTCCACCGGCCTCAGCAATTCGCTGATGCAGGTTCAGAAAATACGGTGTGCCGTACTCGGTTTCGAGGACGCAGAGAGCCTCGCGGTCAAGATAGCTGTTCCAGGGGTGTCCCTGATGAAGCGTGTACAAAAAGCTCCAGTCAGCGTAGTTGTTGTTCGTGATATAGACCTGTCGGAAATTGTGCTGGGTGTTGCCAGGTTGAGTTGCAAAGAATGCAGAGAGCTGATTGTAAGTTTCCTCAAACAGCGTGGCATTGTTATTGCTGAAGACTTTGCGGAAGTCGCTGACGGCTTTGTCAACCTTCTGAGGATCAGGGTCGTAGATCACGATGGTCATGGTGAATTTGCCGAAGTAATTGCCTCGCTTCTGGATTTCCTTGAGGCACTCGTTGAGGTCGTCAACAAATTCAACCTTGGTTTCGTCCTTCAGGCGGTCGCCGCCGCTGCTGGTGCTAAGTCCGGACTTGGTTTTATGGAAGTGCGAGCGCATTCCTTCGATGTAGTCCACGGCATCGCGCTGTTCGACGGTGCGCCACTCCGTTGTGATGTGGTAAGTCGCCTGGACTTGGTACAGCTCTTGGAGGATGAGCGGCCAGCTTTGCGCGGGTTCCTCGCGCATGGTGAGAATCCGTGTATGGTAGCCGTCAATGACCAGGTGGTCGCGGTGGGCTTCAACCGCAGAGCCGACAAGATATTTATCAGTCAACACGTCATATTTGAGACGGTCGTATTTCAATTTCTCCGGATCGACGTTCAGGAGTTTGCGCAGCATTCGGAAAGCGCCGTCTTTGTCGAGGAGAGTGATTTCGCAAAAGTCAGAAATGTGTGTGATGAAAGCGTCGGTCTGGCGGCGTAAGGTGATAACCGCTTTGTCCAGTTCGTCCTGGATGAGCGCGATTTCCTTTTTCATCGTGAAGCTGGCTTTGAGGTTCTCGATGCCGGCTTGCGGGCCTTGCGTGAAAAGGCTGGCGAGCGCGGCGAGCAAGCCCATCTTTGAAGCGCTGGTTGGGCCTTGATACAGAAGCACGTAGTAGATTTCGAGCGAAAACATCTCCTGCGTTTTGTCGAGCAAATAGTGATAACGCTCCTGTTCGGCACGATTCACTATGGGGTTGTCGTATTGCGGCGGCTCCGGGGGATCAAAGTGCGTTTTGAAAAGGTACTGATAGATGCGGTAATCCGGTCCAAACAATTTGAAGGCGGCTTCAAGACGCTTGGTGTTCAGGTCGATGTCGTGATGGGGGAGACATTCGTAGTCGATGCCTTGCATTCGCAGCACGACGCCAACGGCCCCGGTTTTGGTGATGAAAGTCGAGTCGTCAATGAAACCGAAGACGCTGCAATGCTCTGCGAGCGTCCCGGTTTCTTTGTAGTTGCGAAAGAGCTTTTGGATATTAAGCACTGCGCATTCTCCGGATGGTGAGGGGCTTGTACTTGCACGGATCGTAGTAGCTCTTGAAAGCCCCGGTCATGGCCTGGATGATGAACAGCAGCATCATCGGGTCTTTGTAGGTGAGCAGGCGCGCGAAGTAGAGCAGGATCGCAAACATCGCAATAGCGCCAAAGAAGCTGCTGAATAAAACCTGAAAACCAGCGGCGGTAAAAAGAGCGGTCGCAAAAGCGGTCCGCTCGATCCCCATGATGGTTAGAGGTTTATTCAGCGTCTTGTAAACGGGATTGGTGCGCCGTTCTTCTGGCATAGTGAAATCCTTATCCCGCGCTTTGGATGTAAGCCCAAATGTTCGCAGCGCCTACGATGATGGCTCCTCCGATGGCCACGCGAGCGATGACACTGTTGTCGCTTTTTTGCCCATACATGTAACTGCATCCGCAGAACACAATGGCAATAAGCGTGACGGCTTTACCGAAGGGGTGGGTAATGAAATCTACGACGCCATTGAGAAGTCCTTGGCCAGGTACGCTTGCCCCCTGGAAAAGCGCCAGCAGAAAAAGGTGGAAATGCGCCGAGTGAATTGCGTTTGCAGTGAGAGCGAGTGGCTCCATTCTTGTTTTCCTTTCTGATTGTGCATAAGTGTGTAACAGCGGCTTTCTCTTATTTACTGATAAATAATTGCCGATATTACATGATTCTATGGTAAAAATACAAACTAAATTTACGAGCGCAGGTACACATGTGAGTGTTGTGTTTTCACGTAGATATGCTCATCGGCCGGCTTACGTTAAGGATTACCAGGAATTTCTGGTTAAGCTGAAGAGGGCTCGGAAAGATGCGGGGATGACACAAACCGCCGCCGCGCGTGCCTTCGGGATTCCCCAGCAGGTCGTATCCAATATGGAATTGGGGAAACGGCGGATTGATGCCATTGAGCTGTATCACATTCTGAAGGTTTACAAAAAGCCGTGGAGCTTTTTTGAGCCGGGCGCATGAAAAGGGGTCGAGCCTCCTGATTCCCTAAAAAAGGGGGTGTTTGACCAGCTTGATCCTGATTTGTGCTCTTTCTGTGTGAACTGCTTCCGGCCGAGATTTATTCCCAGTTTAAATTGTCAGATTTCTGTCTCTTCCCTTCCCTGTTCTGGGGTCATTGCGGGGGGCTGGGGGGGATATCTTTCTCAGCGCGGCGTTTCTGCGCCGCGCGCCGTTTGTGGTCCCTGATTGGAGCTGCGAGATGTTTTGCACATGCAAGACTGTTTGGAGCGCCCAGCAGGTTTCTTAATAACAGGTAGAGCTTTTAAGGTAATAAGGATGGGTGTTCTCGATTATACGAACGAACTGCACGCCAAACACGCCTAAAGCGTTCTCGATTATACGAGGGTAGGCGTTCTCGATTATACGAGGATAAAGTCAGTAAAAATGCGGCTTTTCCACAAGTGGGGCAGGTGCACATGAGACTTCTCGCTGGGGGCGTCCGGGGGCTTTAAGGGTCGCCGATGGGGGAAGGATTTTCTAGGCTTTCGGGCTAACCGTTCATGCCGGCATCGCGGCCGGAAGTTCTGCTCGCTGGGCGGCGAGTCCGAACGGTAACAGGTGCGCAGTAGTGAAGCAGAAGGCGCACATTACCATCGTGGCCCTCATGAAGTTCATGCGGACAATTTGGCCAGACACTGCGGATGACTTCAAGCCAGCGGTTGATTTGCCAGCGCACCTTGCGAGCTGTTTGAGGCTGTACCCAACCAAGCTGGCTTTCGAGACTGTTCGGGCCGTGGACCGGAATCCAACCGTGATCTTTCTTGAGGAGATCCTCCTGGGCGCATCGGTCGCGCAGCAAGAGATAAAGCTGTAAAGCTCCTACGCACTGCTTGAGAACAAATATTTTGTCATCTTCAAACAGCGGTGCTTGCCGTATCCACTGGATCATTTCCGGCGTGAACTGGATGACATTTTGAAAAGCCATCCCTAGTTGCCGTTCTTCCAGTTGAAACCATGCAGTGACGCTCTTGAGAAAGTCGGCCTTGTCGTATTTCCGTTTGACGGAGCCGCCCACGCGGTCGAGAGTGTCAACGATCTCAAGCCGCGCGTGCCAGAGCCGTAAGAGCGAGTCCATGCGCCGTTTGTAATACTGCTTCGTTGGTGGATCGCCGAAATAACGAAGCATCTCGGCCGTGGACGAAAAAGAAACGATGCCATCCCATTCGTTTTTAAATTCTTTGTACAGCTCGCGGCCTCGGGTGCAAAGACCATAGAGCGCAACCAGGTCGTTGCCGTAAGGCAGACAATATTTTGTGCTGGTCGTTACGAGTTTAATTTCACGGTCGCCGTCGCGCCGTATGTATTGATTCGGAGTCGGCAACTTTCGCGGATTCGTCATCGGGAAATGACAACGCGCCAGGGGTCGGATCAAACATCCAATATCGAGACTTCCCTTCTCTTCCCGCTCGCGGATTAGGACAACTTTCTCCGCGCGAGCAAGCTGGCGTTTGCTGGGCGGTGTCGGTTCATCCATCGGCCCCTCGTGATCATTTGGCATATCCGGATAATTTTTCAGAGTCTGACTCCCTTGTCTCTCAGCCAGCCGCGAAGCAGTTCATCCAGTAGGTCAGCAAGATCGCGGCGGTCTTTAACCAGCTCGACTCGCACTTTTGGATGCACGTCTTTATGGACGAAAGTTGAAACCGGAATGTAATTTTCATCGCGTCGTTTGCCAACTGGTTTTTGTTGTTTTCGCCGGCGTGTTTGTGGAATTGTCGTCGTTGAGTTTGGTGACGCGGTGCCGCTGGTTTGCGGATGTGCAGCAGCGGGATCGAGATTGAAACTTGATTTGAGTCCAGCAAAAGCGCTTTTTCTAGGCTCGGTGCTCATGGCGCAGCTCCTGATGATGTTCTATTCCCTGCTCTTTCAGCAAGGTGAGAATTTCGTTTCCAACTTCTTCATAGTCGTTCCACGCAACAACGCTGCGCTCGTCCGAAACTTCGCGGACTGTGCATCCGAGAATTGCCGCACGCTGAAAAGCTTTGGCACGGCGAATGTGCCGGCTGAAGAGAGGCAGCCCCAGATCAGTCAGAAGCGCGCGGGCGTCCTCGCCGTCACGCTGGGGCAAAGGGGGAACATCCGTGAGCAGAATGCGATATGAGTTTCCGCCGAGCCTCTTCAGATCATTGACGGCGAATTCGAGCGTTTCGAGCGCAAGCGCCTGCGGAGTGCAAGGCAGGATGAGCAAGTCGGAACCGGCGATGAGCGCCGCGAGGTCTTCTTCGTCGGGCCGGGCCTTGGTATCAATTACGGTGTGGGTATAGTGTCGCGCTTCTTTGGCGAGAAGGCGTTCATCAATGACTTTGAAGGGCAGTGTCGCGGTCCCTCGCGCGGCCCATTTCGTGACGGATCGGTTCGGATCGCCGTCAACCAGGAGTGTCGGAGCGAGTTCATGGAAGAACTTCGCCAGGTGAACAGCGGTGGTGGATTTACCCACGCCGCCTTTGAAACTGGCAACTGTAATGACCATATTGAATGGTATAGCAAAGCCGACTAAGCCGCGCAAGTCGAATTGTGCGGATGGTGTTGATTATCTGGACACATCGAATTAGCCGAATTACATACCTAACTGGCTGAAAGCGCGGCGGCAGAGCTGTCTTATGTCATTCGAATGTGTCGCATGAGCCGAATAAGCCGCACTGTCTGGCTACGTCGCCGAAGGCAAATTGTCAAGTTATATGGTTGTATTCTTTGGAGCTGGCAGAGGATAATCGCGGTGCCTTCTTTCCGGCGTCTGCGCATGAAAGTGCGCTGGTTCACGCCAACTCGGTGGGTTGTAACAGGTTCCGTTGGAATGTCCCAGCGGAAAATGCGAAACGGCCCAGTGAGTATGACTGGGCCGTTTCCGGAAAGGAGGTAACGATGCACAAAAAGGATCGGAAACGATCCCCACTGCGAATCAGCATTTCAGTCGATTATCGGCTGGTTTGGCTGATCGTATGGGTGCTCGCTTGGTGGCTACAGCGGTAACGCTCTAGTCGCCGCCCCTCAGGAATGTAGACGCATTTCTGGGGGGTTTCTTAAGTATTCGCTTCCTGCCTCGGAAAATCAAGCCTTTCGTCTGTATCTGGCTTCCTCTTCAGCAAGGGCCTCAAAAGCAATCCTCACTTCATCTCGCGCTTGCTGTGCTGCGGGGTCTGGTGCCGGCGCGGGTACGTAGCGGTCCTCCACGGCCGCGAGCTGCTCCGGGATATCGAGAATCTCGGCCAGGGCCAGCAGAGCGCCGGCCAGGTCTTCGATGCAATTGAAAGTCACGGTGAGTTTGCCGGCTTCAAAGCTGATGTTGCCGGGCGCGGTGTCGAGTGTTGCCGGCGTGTGGTCTGCCTGGACGAGAATGCGCAGCTTGCGGCGCTGCAGCGGCGGCGCGGATCGAGCAGCGAGAAGGGAAGCGGGGTCGGAACCCTCGGCAATTGCGTCCAGGAAGGCTTGTAGAGCGCCGCGCTCCAGCAGGAAGCTCCTGCCTATCCGGGCGCTGGGCGCGATGCGCTGGATAAGCTCCTGGGCCTGCCTGCGCTGTATCTGAAAGAGGCGTTCGATGTCTTTGCGTTCGTAATGGCTCCGGGCCGACTGGGTGACGGAGCGGCGAATTTCCGCGAGGCGCGGCAGCCAGGATACAGGGCGGGGCATATTACGGAACTGCTTTTTGAAGGGTCTTCCAGGAATATGGCAGGAGCCAGGGCACGGCAATGAGCCAAACACCTATTACGAGATAGAAATGGCTTTTCATAAGCCAGGCAGAGAGGATTCCGAAGAGGAACCAGCAGGCCATGAATGTGTATGCCAAGCGACGGTGCCGGTTTTCCCAAAGCTGTTTGTAATCGACCTCATCTCTTTTCATGGCCGCATCTTAGCACGATTTTCCGGGGAAGGGAATAAGCGCGCATTCGCGCGGGAATTGTTTTGTTTATAGATTGCGATAATGTTGATTATCATAACTTATTTTACTTGACATGGATTTGTGGCACCATTTATAGTCGGCTTAGTCGGATAATCCGGCTAATCTAGTTAGCTGTTGGCTAAATGAATAGGAGATCGAGCGGATGGCATTGGCATTAGACAAACATTCAAAGGGCTTCCTTGCCGGTGCGGCTCTGGCCGCTTTGGGAGTCATATTTTCGCATCGACTGTGGGGAGCCATCGGGTTTTCATTGCTTGGTGTGGCTTTTGCTTTCAAATTTTATGAAGGCGTAAGAAATTCTCGCAGGGCCGCCGCAGCCGCGAGAGGCATTTTCGAGAAGCCAGAATCAATAATGGATCGGAACACGGCGGGCCGCGCGGAGATTGCGGTATTTCAAATTGCACAAGCCCAGTTGCTTTGGGCACTGAATGGTGTTGATGGATATAAAGCCGATGAGGCCGAAATAGTAGAACTGCGCCGTGCTGTATTGCGGGCACAGGCGGCCTGCAAAGAAGCCGGTTGTGAGGTTGAAACGCTGTGGGAAGTCACCCAGCGCAAGAGTGCAGAAAGACAAGAGAAGATTCGACATCATTTCGCGGAACTAAAAGAAGAGCTGAAAGAACCAAGAATCAACCTCACTCGTCGTGATCGGCATTGGCTGTCATGTGTGATTTCTTTGATTCCGGGGCTGCTGATTCTGGTGGGGGGCTGGCCATCAATTGGAGGCGCTATTGGTGGCGCTTTTTGTAGTCTCATAATTTTCGAACCTATCGATTTTCTTCTGGCGAAGCGTTTTCCAACCCTTGGAGTTCGTGTCGCGCAATTTGCATGGTCTCTTGGAGAATCGACTGTCTTGCGCGATATGTTTCCGCCGGATAGCGATGATTACAAAGACTACCAGTTTATATATCGGATGAAGGTAAAAACGAGTGGAAGACCAATCAGCCGTGGATGGATCAAAGTCCGTTAGGGGCGATGCGGAGCGGACCACGAACGAGAGCTGAGAGAGAAAAAACTAGAAAAAGGAGAAAACAGAGAAATGATGATGTATCTGATTGTTGTTTTAACTTTGGCTGCTATTTTTGGCCTGCATCTGCCGCTGTTCTTAGTCGTATGTGTTGCTGCGGCCTTTCAACTGGCGACGGCGTACATCTTCACCCGCGAAAGTGAAGTGAGCAGAGGTCTTTTGCTGAGAGCCATATATACCTATGTGCTTACCAACGGCGCTTACTGGGTCAACCTGCTCCTGTCCGGTGAGGGGTCCGGGACCTCCTACGCAGTGTTCCGATTCCTAGTCATTGCCTCGAATTGTGGTGAACTCGTTTTTGCTAGTGTCCTTGGCATTATGGGTCCACTGCATGGAGAAACGTCGCCGGCTGCAGCGCAACGTGGTGTGTCGCAGGTTGACCAGCTTGCGGCTTCGGCCGCCGCCACATTTTTCTCGAACGATGAAAGGAATCGGCAATGACAGATGTTCTGACCCTGATGCTGTTTACGATGCTCATTGTGGTGGCTTTTGGCCTATTCGCGCGCGGACTTCCCTCAAAAAACAACAGAATCAACGTGGCTATTCTTCTTTCGTTGACGATTATCTCTTTCGTGTACATGGTTCATGCGTGGATAAACTTCGACATCCTGTTCGGGCTGGGATTTTTTGGTTTAGCCAGCATGTTTGGAATCATGACAGAAGATGTAATCACAACCAAAATGAAATGGGAAAAGCGGAAAAAATGGCGGTTGTTTTCCCGGCAGCAGTCAGCGTCCGGATCAAGCGGCCAGATTGAAGCGGAAGAAAAGGCTGGTGAGTGATGGCAAAAGCGAAGACAAAAAAGATCACCACAGCAGACAACTGGAAAGAGCGAGCCTGGGCGAGTCTTTGCGAGGATTGCAAATGTGGCGGTCCAATTGAGGATGATGAGATTGGAGCGACTGGAGCGACGGCAAGCAGCTGCTTTCGATGCGGGAAAGGCTCTGATGATCGAGTCGCGCAACCGGGGGCGGTAGAAAAGCGAGAGTGGATCATTCAGCGCTGCACCCAGCAATGGATCGGCACTGACCTGCAATACCAGGATTGGGGTCCATACGGAGCGGGAACCATGATTCCAGTCACGAAAACGAAAATGCTGAAATCGCTTGAGTCTTTTCAGCGGCGCTGGCCAGACGAAGAATTCCGGGGACACAACATCATCCATTGCCGGTGTGAGGATCATAAGGAACTCAAGAGCGAACCACGAAGAGAGGGGGAGAGAGAGGTATGAGAATTACTCCTCCCTCATGGGTGCGTCATTTTGTGCCGTGGCGATTGCTGTGGCTCATAGAAGAGCATACGGATGTTTGCCGGCCACGCTTGGTTGGCTGGAAACTGGGCCATAAAACTCGAACATGGTGGCCATCGAGCCTGTGCTTTCGAGATCGTGACTATTGCCAGAAGTTCGACCGGCATAACAGGCCATTGCCCGAGACGGATGAGGGGCCGTTGCTTATCTGGAAGGACAACGGTGGACGTGAAAACTAAAGAAAATAATGACGCTGGGAATATTCTTCTTCGCATCTGGGTTCATCTTGTCTGCGTCTATAGTCGCATGGTGTTTATGGCAGGTTCTTAAGCGCCTGCATGACGGATTCATCGAGAGAGAATAATTTCTACTACAAAAGGGAATCGAGGTCTGGTGGACGTGAAGACGAAGAAAAAGAGAGTTGAAGCGCTCGCGACACATCGTAGTAGAAAGAAGCCGATGCCGGAAATCTATGTTCAGTACAAAGACGATAGGGGCGTCCGGGTTCAGGCTCATGCTCACTTTCAGGTTCCGGCTGATGGATACCTGTATTTAGTATGGCGAGAAGGCGCGAGGATCGAGCGCCGGTATCTGGGCAAGCCCTGCCGTGATCTGAAAAAAGAGCCGGAGAAGTCTACTACGCCGGCCGCGCTGCAGCAGCTCGCCGGCGGCCGCCGGCCGGCGCCGCGGCCGCGCGGATCTCATCGAGCGCTGTAGTAGAGATTATGAGGGGAAGGGGAGAAGCCAATGCAGGATAAATCGCACAATAATGATGTTTTTGGTCTCTCGGAATTTTACGAACAGGAGGCCGCTGAAACGAAGGAATTCGACGCTCGCATTGACGCGAAGAGAGGGCTGGAAGGATGCACTGGCGAGGAGTGTCCCAATTGCCAACGGGTGCGAGTGGAGCTGGGACAGGACGGCAAAAGACGTTGCTGGAAATGTGCCTGGTGCATTGAAGAGAACGGGTACGACTATGAATTGTTCCAGTTTTTGCATCATGTCCGATGAATTGGATGGTGGGCTTATGAGTTCTTCGGCGCATATGGTTCCGGGGCCGGGCGGTGGACGTGTGCAAGCTGTATTCATGTGCGCGTGTGGATCGTTCGAGGTCGCGGCCAAAGGAATGTGTCCGCGCTGCCTGACACGGCAACACCATGACAAAGAGTATTTCGGCGGGCATCGGGAAGCGGTGCTGCGGCGTGACAAATGGACATGCCAGGGGTGTTTCTATCGGCCTACGCAAGAGGATCGGGATTACATCATCGTGCATCATCGGGTGCCGGGAAACTCAAAGCCGTCTTTGATGATTTCTCTTTGTCCGGCGTGTCACGCGATTGTCGAGCGGCTCCGCGTCGTCCGGAGCTGGTTGCCTCCCCAACTTTATATTCTCTGGTGTGAGCAGCATCCGGATGTCGCTCAGCAATTGCAACTGCCCCTCGTTCACGTGGGCGGCGGTCCCTGGGAATTCAACCCCAAGGTTGTCGAGCTGGACGTATGAGCCTCGTTCTGGTCCCGGATCGTATTCAACTTCTTGAAGATGTGCTGCTGAATGGTGTGAGCAACGCGAACACGCGGCGGGCCTATAGCCGCGCTCTCCAAAGTTTCCTCGAATGGTACAGGGCGAAAGGGGCGGGCGAATTATCGCGGTCTGTGATGCGCGAGTATCGCGCCTGGCTGGAAGGGGCGCGCGGATCGGCGTCCACCGTGAATCAGGAGCTGTCGGCGCTGCGGCGGATGTTTCGCAACGCGGCGGCGGCCGGCTTTGTCGATCGGGAGAGGGCGGCAGACGCGGCGGGGGTGGAAAACGCGCGCGCGTCCGGCGTGAGGGCAGGGAATTGGCTTACGCCGGAGCAAGCCAGAAAGCTTCTGCTGGCTCCGGATGAGAACACCTTAAAAGGGAAGCGGGATCGAGCGTTGCTCGCGGTCCTGGTCGGCTGCGGCCTCCGGCGTGAGGAATTGGTGCTCCTCGATCTCGATGGGGTCCAGCTCAGGGAAGACCGCTGGGTAATTCCGGAGCTGGTCGGGAAGGGTAAGCGGGTCCGGCTGGTGCCGGTGCCGGGCTGGGTCAAAGAGCGCCTCGACGCATGGACCACAGCGGGAGAGATTCGAGAGAGAAGAATCTTTAGAGCTGTCAAAAAGAACGGGACGGTTTCGAGCGAATCGCTGAGTGCAACGGCTGTTTGGAAAATCGTTCTGCAGCACGCGCGAAATGCCGGCATTAAACAGCTCACGCCGCACGATTTACGCAGGACGTGCGCGAAGCTCTGCCGCCGCGCGGGCGGCGATATTGAGCAAATTCAATTCCTGCTGGGACACTCTTCGATTCAGACCACAGAAAAGTATCTCGGTGGTGAGCAGGAAATCAAGAAAGCCGTGAATGATCGGCTGTTTGCGAGAACGAAAATTTAACCGGGCGGGCCGCGCGGCCCGCCCGGCATTTTTATAGCTTGCTCCAGTTGTCGGGATCAATGAAAGCCTTCTTGACGAGTGCAGGGGTTATGAATGCGGTGTCGTCCGGGCAGGAAATGTCTACGGCGAAGAGGTCAAAGAGTTCGCTGACGGAATTGGAGTTCTTCTTCGGGTTCCAGTCGCATCCTTGCCGTTCGCCTATCGCTTTGAGAATGTCCCACATTTTGGCGATGGCCGCCGCGCCCTGGCGCGTGACGGCTGCGATTGTTTCAAGTTCTTCCGGGGTGAAGGTTACTTTGGTTCTGGCTCTCATTGTGATTTCTCCTTTTGAAAAAAAGTCGGTAACAGGGGCTGGCTTTACCAGCCCCGTTGGCCGGTGTCAGTACTCGCTCGGCAGGCAAATTGTCTGGTTGGTGAAATAGAAATTGATGTGGTCGAGGGGAAAGTCAGTAAACTCAATTTCTTTACTGAAAACAACATTCCCGTTGCCATCGTCACAGACGAGAACGGCTGTGCGATTGGCGAGATTAACCGTCAGAGTCCAGTGTTGAAACTCTTCTCCAGCCACTTGCTTCAAGTGCTGTGAAGTCGCGATTTCGTCAATGAGCCAGTACGCGGACCCTTTTTCGGCGACGTAGTGGACGCCCTCGGTGTAAAGAACATTCTTCATAAGTCCGTGGCGGTAGACCGTTTCCGAGCCAGTGAATTGTTCAAGGTTATTCAGCATGTGTTTTTCTCCTCTTCTGAAATGTGTGCGGAGCGATGCGCGATTAAGCGCAAAGCTCCTGCGGTTGAGTTGTCTGGGGTGTGAATGCTGAGGCGTCGGCTTGTCCGGCGCGGTCCTCGGGCTGCTCTTCAGAGCAGGCCCCAAGGATCATGTCTGCGGCGTGTTGCGCTTGCGCTGCGGCTGAAACAACTAAACGGGAATCGCCCTTCAGTTTGGCAATCCAGCCTTGTAAATAAGCCGTGGTCTGTTGCTCGATCTCGGGTTTGTTGATGCCGGTGTGACCGCACAAAAACGCGGAGCCGATTTCGGCAATGAGTTCCTCTTTCGAGTAGCGCTCAGAGCCGAACTTGTCAAAGCTGCTGATGCCGTCACGGTTCAGGCGTGAGGCGTGGCCGGTCGAGTGGATCAATTCATGAAAGAGAGTCGCGTAATAGTGCTCTGAGGAAACGAAGCGAGACGCCAGCGGCATAGTGATTGCGTCCAGCTTCGGGAAATACTCGGCCTGGCTGATCTTCGGATCGTCCAGAACAAGGCGGGGTTTCTGTTGCCATGCGTCCACCACGGCAGAGCAAGAGGCCAGCGGCTGAACTGGGGCCGCGTCTGCCGGTGCCAGAGAGGTTTGCTCAAGATTGAATACGCTGTAATAGCGGAGCATGAAACGGCGATCATGTTCGACGCCTTCACCGTCTGCGCTGGGTTTCTCGGTCTGCTGTACGTTCCAGAAAACGATGGGTGTTGACTTCTCGCCCTTGCGAACGTGCGCGCCGCGCTCTGCCGCCTGCTTGTAGGTGAGCCAATACGGCGAGCTGTAACCCTGCGAAGCGAGCAGCAAGACATTGATTCCGCGATAGGGTTTGGTCGTGATGAAGTTCCGGGGATGTCCCGCGACCTTCCACGGCCTGCGCCATGGAATCACGCCTTGCTCAAGAGATTGGATGATGCGCTCGGTTACGATTTGATAGACGTTCATTGCTGTTTTCTCCCTTTCCAGATTTGTGGCCTATTACGGCCAGAAAAAAACATTCGTTTCATAAATGGCGAATTGGCTGGAGGGAGGCGCTGTCAATCTCCGGAGCGAAGCGGAGCCGCGCAAGCGGGCGCGGAAGCGAGTACGGCGGGGGTGTGCCGCACGGAGCTGCACAAGCGGGATTGACAGAAGGAGCCGAGCGAAGGCCTACAGTTCGCCATGAAACGAAAGTGGAATGCCTGACGAACGGCCGAAGGCCGCACCGAGAACTTAGGGTTTAGAGCGAGCCGGATTTTGTGATGGCCGGCTCGCGGAGAGAGTGACCAGGGAAGGGGGAGAGGTTTATGGGTAAGGGACCCACTTTAGAAGCGCCCATGCAACACGCTGCAAAAAATAGAAGGGTTCAGATTGGGCGTCTGAAGGGTGATTTCGCAGGTGCCTCCTGTTTGAGAGTTTTGGAAAAAGCAGCGAAAAATCCCTGGGATTCAAGTGTGCGGTTCCAGAGGGCAGCGGAGTTGTGATGTTCGAGGTGAGTATCGCAGCGAATGATGGGAGCACCATTCTGCAGACGGCGGCTGTATTCCTCGATTCCGGATAAATCATTGCACCAGTAAAAGGGATCAAGAATGATGGTGCCTTCGCAGCTATAAATCTCGAAGCACATTTCGGGATCGCGCTTTTTGGGTTCTCGATACTGAGTGACTGAAATCACTGGATAGCCGTTCGGGCCTTGTTCCTGGATGTCTTCGATTACCAAAGAAGTGTGGGGCGGATTGGGAA
The DNA here is from genome assembly GCA_035695325.1 of Candidatus Angelobacter sp. Lineage (GTDB taxonomy): Bacteria > Acidobacteriota > Terriglobia > Terriglobales > Acidobacteriaceae > Angelobacter. Next base: position 14,452 of record DASSEH010000425.1, on the reverse strand, counting down.
TGTCGATGCGAAAAGACTGGCCGGGGGTGTAGTGGCCAGCTTTGATGAGTTCTCGAAGGATGGTGGTGATGATGGTCATAGTTGCGCGCTCCAGTTGGTGGGATCGCTGAAGGCGTCAGCTATGGCGCGGTCGGTGATCTGCGCGGCCTGGTCTGGGGTGGAGAGAGGTTCGGCAAAGTCGATGAAAATGGTCTGAAAACCAAAGGTTCCCAAAGGTTCCCATTTGCGGCCGGTCCGCGAAGAAATGTCGTTGAGAGTATTCAGGAGTTTGACGATAGACGCTGTGCCTTCGCGCGTGGCGCTGATGAGCGTAGCGAGTTCTTCTGGCGTGAAGTCGATGACAGGGGTAGTGGTGCTGCTGGACATGATTTGGAGTCTTCCTTTCTGAGGCTCTGCCAAAGGTGACAATGCAAACGAGACATACATTAGCAGATATGCTAATCAAATTTGTATGGTCAAGTATCAATGGGAGTCATAGGCGAGGAATGGGGGAAATCGGACAGAGAAAAGAGGGGGGACTATTATTTACGGTTCTTAATGTGGTTCATGGCGAGCATCGCTAGGTACTTGCGTCCGCTGATTCCGGTTTTGGCGATATGTCCCATTACGGTTTCGTGCTCGGTGTCCGAGAGATACACCCGCAGGTCGTAGAAAGGAACGTCCAGAGCAGCCTTGCCGGGCAGATTGTCGATGATTAGTGTGTGCATGATGTCATGGACAGGTTCGTTCTGAATGCGGGCCAACATAAGCAGTCTGTTGGTGTGTTCCGGGTCAAGTGTGCGTGTGATTGGTTTTTCTCCGGAGAGTTGATAAGTGATCGTTATGCGCGCGGACTGTTTATTCTGTTCGGCATCTTTGAGTGCGAGTTCAGCGAGAAACTGGCTGACGCTGATTCGGAGTTTGGTGCAGTGCTCTACGATGTCTTTTTGTTCGGCTTTGCTGACTTCGGCAATGAGGACGCGGTTGCGTTTAGTGGCATTGTGGCCGCGAAAGGTAACTTCGCGCTGTGGTTGCTTTATTTTGAGCGATGTCAATGTGTAGTCCCTTAGTTTAGAAGGTGACAATAGTGTGAGTGTACACGAATCTGGAAGCGCAAAAAACGGCAAAGTGGTTATGTTTTGGCTATGAGTGAAAGAGGGCCACAGCTTCAAGCTGTGGCCCTCTTTTCGAGTTAGCGAACAATGAGGGTGAAAGGCGTTTGGTGGACCAGCGGCCCAGATTGTGCCTGCATGGTGATGTTGTATGTGCCTGCTGGAGTAGCCTGCACGAGGTTTTGTTCTCGGGTGACATTACCGCCGCAACCCATCAGGAGACCACAAAGGAGAAGGGAGAGAGAGAAGCGCTTCTTGCCAGATGGCAGCATCAGGAAGCCGATACCGAACATGAGAGGCACGGTAAGCAGGAGCCGGGGCGAGAATGGTGGGTGAATTGGGTGGTCCACAGGTACAGGATGAGCGGCGGCGGACGGTGCCGCCGCGAGCGTGATTGTGAGTTGAGAAGTCAGGGAAGCAGTGGTAACGAACGTTCCCTGGGCGGGTGAGAGAGAGCAGGTTGCGCCGGCCGGCAGGCCGCTGCAGAGGGTTGTGACGCCTCCGGTGAGACCATTCACAGGGGTAAGGGTGACTTGTGTCGTAAAGGTCTGCCCGTCCGAAAGCTGGGCAGTATTTTTCTGAAGAGTGATGGTGAAGTCTTCCGGAGTGCCGCCGCCGCCGAGGCCGGTCGGATCGAGATTAACCGTTTGAGAAACAGAATTTTGACTGGCATTGAAGTTTATGTCACCGGCGTAAGTCATTGTGATGGCATGGGTTCCTGCCGGAAGTGGCGAGCTGGTGAGGCTGGCGCTGCCGGCATTGAGCGTGGCGGTTCCGATGGGGGAACCATTGTCGAGGAATGTTGCGGTCCCTGTCGGGGTTCCGCGGCCTCCGGACGCAATTACGGTTGCCATGAATGTCACCGGCTGGCCGGATATGCTTGGGTTCTGCGTGCTGCTCAGCGTGGTTGTGGATGGACTCTTATTTACAGTTTGCAAGACGCCAGCCGCGCCGGTCGCGGATGATGTCGAAAAGTTGAGGTCGCCGGAATAGGTCGCGGTGATGCTGTGCGATCCAGCGGCCAAGCCGGTGGTGAAGGTGGTAACTCCGGAGCTGTTCAAGGCCGCGCTGCCGATCTGCGTGCCGTTATCGAAGAAAGTGACTGTTCCGCTGGGTGTGCCGCTCCCTGGCGCAACGGCGGCTACGGCGGCCGTGAAGGTAACTGTTTGGCCGGATATGCTCGGATTCGGCGTACTGCTGAGGTTTGTGGTGGACGCGCTCTGATTGACCGTCTGGGATACGCCACCAGCTCCGGACGCACTGGACGACGAAAAGTTGAGGTCGCCGGAATAGGTCGCGGTGATGCTGTGCGATCCAGCGGCCAGGCCGGTGGTAAAGGTGGCAACTCTGGAGCTGTTCAAGGCCGCGCTGCCGATCTGCGTGCCGTTATCGAAGAAAGTGACTATTCCGCTGGGTGTGCCGCTCCCCGGCGCTACAGCGGCAACGGTAGCTGTGAAGGTGACGCCCTGGCCAGCTACGCTCGGATTCGGGGTACTGCTCAAAGTGCTCTTACTGCTGCTCTGATTGACGGTCTGAAAGATGCCTCCAGTACCCCTTGCTGCGGAGGATGTTAAAAAATTGGCATCACCGCTGTAGGTGGCGGCGATAGGGTGAGAGGCGACGGTAAGCGAGCTGATGGTGAGCGATGCGGTGCCATTGGTGAGCGTGACGGTGGCAAGCGTGGTAGCGCCATCAGAGAAGGTCACGGTTCCGGTTGGTGTGCCGCTGCCTCCGCTTGAGGGAGACACCGTTGATGAGAGGGTGATGGATTGACCGAATACACTCGGATTGGTCGAGCTGACAAGTGTTGTGATGGATGTCTGTTTGGACGCATTGAGTAGTACGGAGAGTTCATTTGCGCTGAAATCGGCGACCACGAGATCAGAGACGGTGGACGTTACAAGTGGGGCCGTTGCGATGAAGATTGGGTTTGTGGGCAATGAGTAGGTTGTGGGAGTTCCGAAGTTTCCAGAACCATCACCGGAAAAGAGCGCAAGGAGATCCGGATCGGGAGTACCAGGAAAAGCGGCGGAACTTTGAAGCACCGCGAGATCGGGATTGCCGTCGCCGTTGAGATCGGCTGCGACAATGCGCCCTGGTGCATGAACGGAAGTATTTGCGGTCAACAGGTTGAATGTTCCCCCAGGCTGCTGGAGAGCAACCTGGATGATTCCTGGAATTTGACTGATGAATGCCGTGCTGGTCCAAACCAGGTCTGTAAGGCCGTCTTTATTGAAATCGGCGACGGCGAAGCCGCCAGCTCTTCCGGTGGACGGAACGACGGCTACTGGCGAAGCAAAAGTTCCGTCTCCATTGCCTTTGGCGACAAAAATTGCGGCGTCCGGTATGCCGCCGTTGTTGGTGAGCGAGGCACATACAAGGTCTTTGTGCTGCGGCCCCCCGAAATCAGCGATGTAGAAATCAATGACGGTTCCAGCGCCTAAACCCTGGACGATGGCGCTGGGCGCACCAAAAGTTCCGGGGCTGCCGGGACTATTCAGATAAACAAGGATTGCGCCGGCGAAACCAGTAAAAGCGATGTCCGGCTGGCCGTCGCCATTGAAATCCGCGATTTTGATTTCCGCCGCGTTGTCCTGATTCTGATTGAATGGCGATGGCAGGGTGATAACCGTAAGCCCTGAAAATGTTCCGTCGCCATTGCCAAAGAGGATTTCGGGTTGGAATTGAACGAAGCCGATAATCAAATCGAGCTTGCCATCCCCGTTCAGATCGGCGGCGGCAATGCCGATTGGCCTGTCCGCAACCTGGATAAGAATTGGTGAATTGAAAGTTCCGTCTCCCTTGCCGGTGAACAGGCTCAACGTAGTGTCGAGACTATTGGCGACAATGAGGTCCTCGATTCCATCACCATTGAAATCTCCGTGGGCAACGGAACGGGGTTCCTGCCCGGTCGGATAGTTGACGGCTGGGGTAAAGCTCTGTGAGTTCGCCGCACAGAGACACAAGCAGAAAGCGAGAAAAGCAATGAGTTTCTTCATAAAGTCCTCAACGGCTGCTGCCGTGATTCAGGCGCAGTGTCCGTTTGTGGTGAGGGTGCCACGGCAATGGCAGGCGTTTGAGGTTTGTGCGGTGGATGGGTGCTGGTGGTGGTGAAGCTCGGCAAAGTAGTGAATCGTCTCCGGGAGCGAGCTTTGCCGAACTCGCTCCCGGCCGGCCGCCAGTATTCGAGTCCCTGTTCGCCCACCACAGCGGCTCAGGGAATCGTAGGGGTCAATTATCTGGCGGCAATCTGTCATTTCACAGTGAGCTGAACGGTGCTCTCCTGCGAGAGTGAACTGGAAGTTCCAACCACATGGACGGAGTAAGTTCCGGCCGGTGTTTCTGATAAGAACTTGGTATGACCACCGCATCCGGTGACGATGAAGCAAAGAGCGAATGCGAATGCCAGAAGATACGAGCGATGATTGGGAACAAGAATCAGCCCCATGGCGATGCATAGAGCTGCAAAAAGATAAGTTCCCGGAGCCGTGTTCGCTGATGCCTGTTGCTTTGCCGTGCTGGAAATTGTGAGCAAAGTCTTTGCTCCGGTGCTGCTGGGAAGTAAATCGGTCTGCAGAAAAACACAGGTAGCGCCGGCCGGAAGACCGTCACAGCTTAGGTGAACTGAAGCATTGCCGGCAGCGGTCTGGAAAAGGGTTACGTCCGTGGTGGACTGTCCTCCAGCGGGTTGCGTGAGACTCGTAGGAGTAGCCGAGAGAGTGAAGATGTTGGACGCGGCGACGGTCTCGATGATAGTTCCGGTGGACGGCCCGAAATTCTGGTCGCCGCTGTAAGCGGCGGTGACGGTGTGATCGCCGGTAGTGGTGAAAGTTATGCTGCCGGTCGCCGTTCCATTTTGGACGGTGCCGGTGACAACGAATGATCCGTTATCCGAAAAAGTAATCGTTCCTGTTGGTGAGGCTGACGTTTGGACTTGAGGGGTGACTGTGAAGGTGAAGGTTACTGTTTGCCCAACCAGCGATGGGTTGCCGGATGGGGTTATCTGCGCATGAGCTGCAGCGGCAGCGCAAAGAACGGCCAGAAAGAACATAGCAGTCAAGAGAAGGCGAGTTTTCATCTTTGCTCCGAATAGTCAGAAAAGTGAGGGGATAGAGACAAGTGGCGGCTATACTGCTGGTGATTTACTGCGGTAATGGTGTGTCCCGCGTTGAGTGAATATAAGTTCAGCCTCACCAAGGGCTGCGGCGAGAGCCGCGTAAAACTGTTCCGTGGAGTGGATCGTTTGCTCACAGCTCTGGGGCCAGGAAATGCGGAGTGTGTGGCGGTTAAGGTCAACGGAGAAGGAGTCATCCTGGGGAAAGGGGAAAAAGCGTATAAGAGCGCCGTGTCCTTCGCGTCGAATTGGATGGATGGGGAGAAGTGAGTAAGCAAGCATGACAACCTCGTCCTGGGGGTAAGGGGGCTGCTGTTGTCGTTAATGGCATGGGCGCGGGCAAGCATGATTTGTATGAAATATTGAAACGAAAGAGGATTGCAGTTTCCGGGTGGGTGTCTAAGCCGTTTTCCGAAGCTGCAAATCCCCTCTGTCGTTTCCCGGTCAACACAGCCCCGGAATGAATGGTCATGATGTTGGGGCCTGACAATACACTAGTTAGTTATAGACCTACATGTCAAGCGGGAACTTACGTTGTGACCTTCATAGTCGGGTGATCGAAAAAATTGGCTCGAATCAACCTTTTTTGGAGGAACATCTATGTCTTCGCTTATCGTGAAAATCACTTTGGTTTTGTCTTTAGCAACCTCATCGGCCGTCTCAATCCGCCCAGCCGCGGCGTCGTCGGCCGATCTGCTGCTGCAGCAGTCAGTTCAGAAATTGACTCCTGGCATTCCACCTACGACCTGCTACCCGCCAACTCTCTGCTCCAATCAGCTCGGAAACTAGATTGCCCCTTTTTACGGCCCGTCTGTGAAGGCGGGCCGTTCCTCCCGCTGGTAAACTCATCAGGACATGCTCTCTTACATCGTGCCGGCCTTGACCGTGGCTCTGCAGCTCTGCATTGTGTGCATGATGCTGCGAAGCGGAGAATATCGGCGCTTCCCTTGGTTGTTTGCGTTAGTAACCTTCCAGCTCGGAGAAACCATTAGTCGCGCTGTTCTTCTCGCAGGAGGCACTTCCCGTTTATATTTTTGGTTTTCTTGGGTGACGGAGATCCTCGACGTTACTCTTGCCCTGTCAGCATTTCGAGAAAGCTTCCGCCATGTCTTTCCGAATTTCGGAGCACTTTACTGGTCGAAAAGAATCTTTTGGGGTTTTCTAGTACTCACCTGCACTTATTGGATGTGGGAAATTGTCACTCGGGCGGTACGCAATCCCACCGCATGGTTCGTTCCAATTCTCATTCAGGCAGACATACTCACTGCGAATGTGATCGTGGTTTTGGGAATTCTCTACTCAGCTTTGACCAGATATTACGAGATCGAGGATGACAGGCGAGAGAAAAACATCATTGCTGGCCTCGGCATCGCAGCATCAGGGAGCCTCCTGTTTATGGGATGGCGCTGGATATTTGGAACAAGGATGGTCGATATTGTTTCGTGGATCGTGCCGCTCGCTTATGTTGTCGGAGCGACTGTCTGGCTCCTCGAATTTCGTCGTCCGCGTCCACCAGCACCGCGCAAGCTGAACAGCAGTCCTGAAGATATGCTCAAAGTGTTTCGGGCATACAACGCGGTCTTGCAAAGGGGAAGCAGGAAACGCAATTAATGGGATCGGATTGGCATCGGAATTACATTGTTGGGTAGCTCATCTTCAGGAAAAAATCCTCTTCCGAGCAGCACAGACTCCAAAGAGTCTGCAATCCAAGCCTCCTGAATGTGGCCCCACGCTAACAAGGCCCAGACCGCTTTTCTGTATCGCTCCAGGACTGTGTTTGTCAGTGCGGTTATCATGCCTTCGTCCTCTCGGCACAACGCGAAGGCAAGCAGGGGAAAACGCTCCAGAACAGCAATCAGGAAATCCAAACGCCGCGCGGTAAAGATACAGCGCTCTCCCTCTTTCATGCACTGGAGAAATATTTCTCCGCTGTCACTCACGCCCACGCGCTGAATATGACACGCATTGAGAAGCATGTCCCTCAGCAACTGCCGGACAAAACGAAGTTCGACTCGATACCGATTGCTCCAGAGTTCGTCTCGGCTCTGGCGCCCGCAATGAGCTAACCAGCGCAATGAGTTTTCCAAAGCTATGAGATTCACCGAATGGACAGAATAAAGAAGAGACTCAGGGGCAATGGTGATTTCTGCAGACGCTGATTTGGATACACGCTCACGCCGCCAAAACAAACTGACTAGACCAGTCGCCGCCAAAATTACGCAAACAATCAGAAGCAACATTAAAAAGCCTTTCTTCTTTCTTCGGTGTTTACTTCGCCAGCTTCTGCAAAACGGCCATTGTAATGCAGCAAAAGATGCAGATTTCAAAAAGACTTTTCTTGTCCGGAAAACCGGAAAAACACAGTCCCGCCCAGCGTCACCGTATAAAACGCAATTGCAGTCCGTTTTCATCCCTCCAGCGGCTAATAACCGTTCAATGACAGTCCGACCTGATCGAGCATGGGGGCCGGTGATTTCTACTACAAATGGGAAGCGAGGTCAGGTGGACATGAAAAAGGCGAAAAGGACAGATGCGACTGGCGCGTAAGTTTGTAGCAGAAGGAAATATGCTGGAAACTCGCGGAATGGTCAGTAAAATCAGGCGTTTCGTTGTCAAGTAAAAGCTTAAAACCTCTACTACTCCGGGTGTCGCTGCAGCAGCTCGCCGGCGGCCGGGTCCGGAGCCGCGGCCGCGCGGATCTCATTGGCCGGTGTAGTAGAAGAAACTCTCTTCATCTCTCCTCGATCAGTGCGTGCGAAGAGTCACGCCGGTTATGCAAGAAAATACCGCGTTGTGCAAACTCCCGAAGTTACCTCGTCCTCGGTCTTGCCGAATACTTCGCTGGTGCGCACGTTTGACCAGATTTGATGGTAAGGGTAAGTGTGTTTTGAGATCATGGGCATGATGTCTTCCTTGCGGGCATATAGCTCACCGAAAAACTTATCTTTGGTTACTTCGTTCAGTCTCATTCTGTTCGCCTCCGAGTGTGTGAATTTGTGGCCTGGTATGGCCAGAAAAAAACATTCGTTTCATATAGGCGAGTTTGAGCAGAGAGAGGCGCTGTCAAACTCCGGAGCGAAGCGGAGCCGCGAAGCGGGCGCGGAAGCGAGCACGGCGGTGTGTGCCGCGCGGAGCTGCACAAGCGGGATTGACAGCATGAGCCGAACGGCGCTCTACACTTCGCCATGAAACGAAGTTGAGCGGCGTGAAATGAGCGGGCCGAAGGCCCGCACCGAGAATTGTGTGCAAGGTCTTGAGCGGGCCGGTTTGGTTATGACCGGCGCGCGGATGCCGTGACCATGGAAAATGACTGAGTGAGGGTAGGGACCCTCGTTGGTGATCGTGCTGAAACATGATGCTGAAAGATATAAGAATTGTTTTTCATCGCTGGATCGCAAGATAAACGGAATACCAGTTTGTGGAGATGAGATGTTGTGCTTCAGAGAGCGTCATGCGGTGGTGACACACGCGGTCGCGGAGATAGTGTTCGATTTCATCTTTCTCGTTAGCGCCCGGAGAGGCCCAGGGCTGCGGCCAGAGGTTTTTGATGCAATTGGGACAGCCACCGAGTTCCAGAGGAATGAGGTGATCCAACTCGTAATCGTGGATGGTTCCTGTTGAGTGGTAGAGCGCCATTGCCTCATGTTTGAATCTATTGCTGACTTCAAAAGGCGGACGAACTGTTTTGGTGTAGCCATCGACGCAGATGGTCGAGGAGATGTTTTGTTGTGTGATTCTGGGATCAATCGCGCCAGGAGTGAGGCGGGGATCGGGGAGAGCGGCAGCCGTCGCGGCCGCAGGACGCGAAGCGTAGTACGCCGCGGCCGGCTGGACCGCGCGGCCCGGAGCGAATTCATGATCTGTGGTGAATTGGATGGCGTCCGGCCATGATTTGTGGGTTGCGGTGAATTTGAAAGTGAGTAACAGGAGCAGTGGAATGGCTGCGAAAAAGAGTCTGGGAAATAAGCGGTTAATCATTTGTGCTGTCCTTTTTGGAGGAAGAGTTGGGATCGTGCGGGGTAATTACGCCGCCCCGCGCGGCGCGACACCCCGTTAAAACGGGATGTCATCGTCGGTGATTGCTGCCTCTGTTGATGCGCCTGCCGGGACGTGAGCAACCTCTTCGGGAGAGGCGGCTTGATTCTTGGCATCGAGAAAGAGAATGTCGGTGACAACGAGGTCCATCCCGTAGCGAGCATTCTTGCCCTCGCCGCTTTTCCAGGGCTTGATCCGGCTGTCCACGCTTACGTGACTGCCTTTGTCGAGATACTTCACAACGGTTTCAGCCAGCGGGCCGTAAGCGATGAAGGGTATCCAGTCAACGCCGTTAACCCACTCTCCATCCTGTTTGAAGCTGTAGTTGCAGGCTACCGAAAAGCGCGAATATTCTGTGCCGTTCGGAGTGAATTTAAGTTCCGGCTTTTTGCCGAGATGACCGATGTGTAAAGCGGTATTTTTACTGCGCATGTGTGCTTTCTCCTGTAGGTGAAGTAGTGGACTCATTCCTGGCTTCCACGTTGTCAAGCGCGGGGCAAAGAGAGACGAAGTAATCACGCACGTGGGGAGCGTTCGCCAGATATTGATTGATGAAGGCTAGTCCGCTCGTCATGATATTTAGCTCCTTTCCTTTGCAGCGAAGAATGTTCCTGCCTCTTCGCCAGAAGTTGTGAGGCAGGCATTCGGAGCAGGAAAGGGGCGTCGGTGCAGAGGCCCGCGAAAGGTGGCAGCGGAAGTGACAACGCGGTGTATCGTTGGCACGCGCGCTGCTTTGCCTGTTCCCGAAGGGATCGCGGGACGAGCGCCGAAAATACTGACGAGCGGCAGGACGAAGAGAGATGGCGGATGCTGCTGCATGGGTTTGTGCTTCGTCGTTGCTCCGGGCGTGATGTGGAAGGAATGAGTCATTTCACCTGGAGAAAGGACGTTTTGCAGCAATGTAAGCAACCGCTTTGTTGAAGGTCAGCTCGGCATAGTACCGGGGCTTAGGTTTATTCCGAACGCGGGCGCGGCGTTCGAGTTCGTCGGTAAGCTGCGAACGTACAGCTTCAGGATCGCGAGTGTTCCAAAGTTGACGGCAGACCCAGGCCCAATCGAGGTGAGAGGGCGTACCGGTAAGTTTCGAGGTAGCGCGTTGGCGTGGTGCCGGTGTCGTGGATGAAGCATAAGAGGGAAAATCGCGCGGGGTGTAGATGGCAGAGGACAATTTTTGAGCGGTGACCTGGAAAGTCGCGTCGTACTTTTTGTTGTGTAGTCCCGGCAGCCGGAAGACGCGAGAGATGTCCACGTTTGCCGGGTCGGCCTGAAACTCGCGGCAGAGTGAGCGCATGAGGCTTTCAGCGTCATTGCGTTCAAAGTCGCGCACGTTCCAAAGCAATTGGTATTTGCCGGGAGAAGTATTGAGGACATAGTTGGGCTTTGGGAGATTTGAGCCGGTGAGAATTCGGTTTAGGATCGCCTCGGCGTCATTGTCGATATCGAGATAGACGCGGCGGACCTCGGCGATGTCTTCTTTGTGACGCTTTTGTCCAGCGTCCGGGCGTATCGGATTCATGCCGATATAAATATTGTTGCCCTGGACATTCATCGCGCGGAGAAAACTCTGGTAGCGTTCGGAGCAAGCGGTTTCCGCAGTAACGACACGCTGATTGAAGCGTTTCTCGGTGTAAATTTTCCAGCAGATCGCTACGCGGTCGGTGGGCTGGAAAAGTTCGCGGATGTAGTCCCAAGTGGTCATGCGCGTTTTGCTGATTTTCCTTCATTATCAAATTCCAGTCGGATTTTGAAGTCATCGGTGAGTATGAGCCGGGCTTCATAAGTTCCAGTTTTGTCTTTCTTTTTGAAACCTTTGATGATGCTGGTGCGGCGTTTTTCGAGAAGCTGCGTGATGTGAGACTCGGTTAACTTTTTGCCGTGTTGTTCATTCCAGATGGAGAACTTGCAACCTTCCCTCCAGCGATTGCAGCTTGAGCTTTTGGGGCCAGGTTGGACAACGCCTTGTTTGCACTCAGGGCAGATTCCAAGGCCGCTCGCGGCGGCGGCCGGGATCGGCGTGGCGCCCTCGATAGCCAGAGGAAGGATGCGGGAGACAAAGCCGGCGATGTCATTTTCAAAAGTGATGAGCGGGAGTTTGCCTTCCTGCATGTCGCTCAATTTTTGTTCCCATCCAGCGGTGAGCTTGATGTCTTTCAGCTCATGGTGGACTTGGCCAATGATTGCGGTGCCTTTGGAGGTGGGTACGAGGGCTTTTTTCTTGCGCTCGATGTAGCCGGTAGAAACAAGGCGCTCGATGATTGCTGCGCGGGTGGCCGGGGTTCCGAGTCCGCTTTGTTTCATGTAGGCGGCGAGATCCTCGTCGTCAATCTCATTGCCGGCGTTTTTCATGGCCGTGAGTAGTGAGGAGTCGTCGTAGGACTTCGGGGGAGTAGTTTTGCCTTCTTTCAACTGAGCTCCGCGCTTGGGGAGTTGCTGGCCGTGGGCGAGCTGGGGGAGTTGTTGACTGTCGGCGGCCTGCTCCTTGTCCTGATCGTCGTCGGGCTGTTGTGGTTCGATGACAGTCCAGCCAGCCTCTTTGATGATGACGCCGCGAGCACGGAAAGAATGGTCGGCCAGGCTGATAATCGCAATGGTTTCGTCGCGGACCTCCGGGGGAAGAAATATTCCGAGAAAACGGAGGGCTACGAGCTGGTAAAGGTTGCGTTGCTTTTCCGGCAGATCGGCGGGCGGCGTTTTGTGGGTGGGAATGATGGCGTGGTGGTCGGTTAGCTTCGTGTCGTCAACATAAGCTTTGTCAAGAATGGGGCGGAGTAAGTCGCCCGTGATATTGCCGGGCGTAATGGTGGCCAGGACAAAGGCGTCACGCATCTGTTGAGTTGTAAGTGAGGAATTGAGAAGCGCGGAAAGAATTTGGGGCAGCTCATCAACCATGTCAGTTGAGAGATGGCGTGATTCCGTGCGCGGGTAAGAAAGAATTTTGTGTTCTTCGTAAAGGCTCTGCGCGATGTCGAGGGTTTCCTGCGCGGTGTAGCCATAATATTTATTGGCGTCCTTTTGCAATGTAAGTAGATCATAGAGCGCCGGCGCTTTCGTCTTTTTCTCTTCGGTGGCGACGGAGAGGACAGAGCCGCTGGGCAGTGGTGTGATCGCGGTCAGAATTGTTTCTGCAGCGGCTTTGTCCGTGAGTCTGCTAGGACGGCGAAATTCATTGAACTCTTCAGTTCCCTGGCCTTCGGAGTTCGGGATCGGCGAGATGTATCGGGCAGTGAAGCCAGGCTCAAATGTGGCGACTATTTCATAGAAAGCGGTGGACTTGAAATTATCGATGGCGGCTTGGCGGTCCACGATTAGGGCCAGCGTCGGAGTTTGGACGCGGCCTATTGTGCAGGTCTGGTTATTGATGAGCGTGTACGCGCGCGTGAAATTGAGGCCGACAATCCAGTCGGCATGAGCGCGAGCGATGGCAGCGGCGGCCAGATTGTCAAATTCTTTGGATGGCTGCAATTTCTGGAAGCCGGCGCGGATCGCTTCGGCGGTGAGTGAACTAATCCAAAGGCGTTGTACGGGTTTATTGATGCCGGCGAGTTGATAGATGAGCCGGAAGATATGTTCCCCTTCCCTGCCGGCGTCAGTGGCGCAAATGATGCTGGTCGCATTGTGAAAGAGTGTTTTGATGATGTCGAATTGCTTTGCTGCTTTATCCGCAACCCGATATTTCCACTCAGAGGGAAGCATCGGGAGCTGTTGCAGGCTCCAGGGCTTGCCCCAAGCCGGATTCATGGCTTCCGGTTCGTCAGTGGTGACCAAATGGCCGAAGGCCCAGGTTACGCAGTAACCGTTTCCCTCAAAATAGCCGTCGCGTTTGGTGGTCGCTTGCAGCTCGCTTGCGATATCGCGAGCCACGGATGGTTTTTCAGCTAAGACAACTTTACTGGGCATCATTGCTCCTTGTAGTAAGCAGGGTTTGTGAGAGATTTCAAGCCGAGCGCGCGGCGGAGATTACCGGGGACGATTATGTGATCTAAATCGACGGCAGGCTTAATGCCGAGAACGTCAAAGAGATACATACTGAGATAAAAGGCATCAACAAAGTCGATCACGCGGCAGACAGCCGTGCCGGTTGAAATCTCGACGGGGTTGGGGAGAATGGGATATGTGCAGCGTTCGTCACACGGTACAAAATGTAAGGCCAGTGTGGTTTTTGAACCTCCGATATAGAGAGCGAGGATGGGTGTGTTGTCATCCAAGGGCTGGGATGTGGCCGGTGATTGGAGTGAATGTTGGGGATACCAGGATGAGCGGTAGGGATACCAGCAGGCGCTGGGATGAGGACCGACGTGCTGTGTGATGGCAGCAGAAAGTTCACGGAGATGGATGCGCCACGCAATGGAGAATGTGGCTGTGGCGGTATCTTCTTCGGCGGTAAAAATCATGCGTGAGCCTCCTTTGCTGCGGTGAATTTGTAAACGGGCGACAGTGAGTAGATATCGTCGGTTGGATTGTAAGAATTGAGTCTGAGTACCTCAGAGATGTACCGCTGGGCGTGGCGGCGCTCGATGTGTACGAGCAGATTGATCGAGTCGCCGATGTTGGCCTTTATGGCCTTAAAGGGCAGATCAATTGCGCTTTGCAGGACGCAACTTGCGAGGCGCGAAAGCGCAAGCGCGGCTGAGTTTGCGTGGATTGTGGAAAGACTGCCGCTGTGTCCTGTATTCAGTGCCTGGAGTAAATCGAAAGCTTCCTCACCGCGTATCTCTCCAAGAATGGTTGTGTCCGGGCGGTGCCGCAAGCTGGCTTTGAGAAGATCGCGGATTGTAATCGCAGGGATATGTTCGGCCTGACGGCGGCGGGCCTCCCAACGAACGACATTAGGCTTGCGGATGTGAATTTCGGCGGTGTCCTCGATGACAAGTAAGCGTCTTTCATCAGGTATGAAATCAGTGAGGATGTTGAGAATTGTGGTTTTGCCGGTGCCGGTGCCGCCGCTGATGAGAATGTTTTGTCTGTCGAGGATTGCGCTTTGCAAAATTTCGGCAAGTTCCTTTGTTATCGTGCCGATTCGGATTAAGTCGTCCATCGTAAAGCTGCGTGTGTTGAATTTTCGGATGGTTAGTGTGATGCCATTGATGGAGCAAGGCGGGAGAACCGCCGCGATTCTGCTCCCATCCGGCAGACGGCAATCGAGGATCGGTTTCTGTTCCGAGATGTCATCGCCGAGCGAGCGAGCAATGTTCTGAACGGCGACGCGAAGCTG
>DASSEH010000424.1:0-3843 GCA_035695325.1 Candidatus Angelobacter sp. | reverse complement strand
GGCAACTAATGCTCCTTTGAGTGCTTCCATGTCCACGGCTTTGCGGCCGCGAACCCCTTCCAGTGCCCCGTAAATCCGGGTAAGTTCCATGAGTCGCAGCGCCAGCGTCGTGTTCAATGGTGGCAAAGCCAAAGCGCGGTCGCGATACACTTCGACGAGCTGGCCGCCTGAACCAAACAAAATCACCGGACCAAATACTGGGTCCACGTTGCTACCCAGAATCAGCTCATAGCCGTCCAGCCGCGCCATCGGCTGAACGGTCACGCCCTCAAATGCCTTTTTGCCAACCTTCGCGCTCACAGTCGACTGAATGGATCGAAATGCTTTTCGAACGGAAGCCGCGTTCCGAAGATCGAGCTGTACGCCGCCTACATCGGTTTTGTGCGTGATGGCAGCGCTGAAGCATGGTCCTGCTAACCCAAAGTTGAGCACGACTTAAACCTACCTGCGGATTTATTTTGTCGCGAAATAGTAGTGGACACGAAAAAACGGTTTTGAGATGATACTGCGGGCGATCAGGAGCCAGCAGTTGATCCGAAACCGACCACCGAAATTTCTGGCGGGGCGCGCGTTCACCGCGCAAGAAATCCAAGACATTCAAGAAACGGTGCAGGTGTGCGGTTTGTCGTGGAGCGAGCTGGTGTGCACGGTCTGCGAGCATCTGGATTGGGTTACGCCGACCGGTCGCTACAAGGAGAAGTCTTGCGCCAGCGCTCTAAGAAGGTTGGAAGCCTTGGGATTGGTGAAGCTGCCGGCGCGGCAACCGGCCAAGCGGCCGGAGGTGGAGGTCGTTCCCGGCAGCGGAACGGATCCCGAGGAGGAAATCGTGGGGACGGTGCGCGAGATGGCACCACTGCAGCTGGAACCGGTGGGTGGGAAGCAGACCATTCGACTGTGGAATGAGTATGTCGCGCGCTACCACCCGCTGGGGTATCGGCGACCGTTTGGTGCGCACCAGCGCTACTTCTTGGTGGGGAGAGGGGAGCGTCGTTTGGGCTGTTTGCTGTTTGCGGCGGCCGCTTGGGCGCTGGCAGAGCGGGACCGCTGGATTGGATGGAGCCAGCAAGACCGGGCGCAGAGATTGAACTGGGTGGTGGGGAACACGCGCTTCATTCTGTTTCCCTGGGTACGGGTCAGAAATTTGGCCAGCAAAGCTTTGTCGCTGGCGGCCCAGCGGATCCGTAGCGACTGGCAGCAGCGCTACGGGTACGCGCCGGTGTTGCTGGAGACCTTCGTGGAGGTGGGACGGTACCGGGGAACTTGTTATCAGGCGGCGAATTGGATTCGCCTGGGGTTGACCCGGGGAGAGGGGCGCATGGGCCGTCACAGTCCATACCGCTCGGTGCCGCGAGCGATCTATGTGTATCCCTTGGTCGGGGACTTTCGATCTTTTTTACAGGGGAGGAGCGATGCATCAGCCCAGCCGTCAGGAGCGACGGAGAGAAGAGCTGAAACGTAAGAAGCAGGCCCGCCGACAAGCCGCGCGCGCATTGCGCAGGCGTCAGGCTGCCGAAGATCTGTTGCCTCTGCCAAAGGCCAACCTGGAGAACGGGAAAAGTGCCTGGAAGACGATTGAGGAAGAAAAGCAAGCGCGACAAGAAACGGCGGAAGAACAGCTCCGCGTCTATCGCGCCGTGCTGCCCCGGCTGTTGAAGCGGCTGGCCAAGATCCCCGATCCGCGGAATCCGCTCTTGATCCGCCACAAACTGGCCGTTCTGCTGTTGTATGGGATTTTGATGTTTGTTTTTCAGATGGCCTCGCGGCGGGAGGCCAACCGGGAGATGAGCCTGCCGATGTTTTTGCAAAATCTTCAGCTGCTCTTTCCCGAACTGGAAAGCCTGCCGCATGCCGACACACTGAACCGACTGCTGGCCCGCATAGACGGGAAGCCTATCCAGGAGGGCCTGCTAGGCTTGGTGCAGCAGCTCATTCGCCACAAGAAATTCTCTCGCTACCTGATTTCGCATTGTTATCCGATCGCCATCGACGGAACCCAGAAGCTGCAGCGGGAGTGGCTGTGGACCGAGCAATGTTTGGAGCGGCAGGTGCAAACGAAACAGGAAGACGGGACGGTGGGGACCCGGCCGCAATATTATGTCTATGTTGTGGAAGCCAGGCTGGCCTTTGCCAACGGCATGACCATTCCTTTGTTCAGCGACTTCTTGGATTACAGCACGGGAGATCAGGAAAAAAATAAGCAAGATTGCGAACTGAAGGCCTTCTACCGATTGGCGGAGCGGCTGAAAGAGTACTTTCCGCGTCTGCCGATTCTGCTGTTGCTGGACGGGCTGTATGCGAATGGTCCGGTGCTGGAACTGTGCCGCCGCTACCACTGGCAGTTTATGATCGTCTTGCAGGATGAATCGCTGCGCTCCGTATGGGAGGAGTTCCGCGGGCTGGGGCCGCTGGAGCGCCAAAATCATCTGGAGCGAAACTGGGGAAACCGGAAGCAGCGGTTCCGCTGGGTGAACGGGATCGAGTATCGCTACGGCGAACGGGAGCGCAGAAAACAAATCCTGCATGTGGTCGTCTGCCAAGAGAGCTGGGAAGCGATCGATGGAGATTCGCCCGCGGTCGTGCAGAAGACGACTCGCCACGCGTGGATCTCCAGCGTACTCCTGAGCCCGGAGAACGTGCATGAGCGTTGTAACCTGGGGGCGCGGCATCGTTGGGGGATCGAGGAAGGCATTTTGGTGGAGAAGCATCACGGTTATGGGTACGAGCACGGCTTTTCTTACAACTGGGAGGCTATGCGGGGCTATCACTTCCTCATGCAAATCGCGCATCTGCTGAACATCCTGGTAGAACACAGTGCTCGTCTGGCCCGCATGGTTCGGAGCCGGGGGTTGCGGGGACTGATCCAGTTTTTGCGCGTGACGTGTAGTGGGTCCTGGTTAGATGCGGAGCGGATTCGGCAGCTTCTGGTCTCTCCCTGCCAGATTCGTTTTGGGTGAAAGAGAACTTCAAACCATATTCTGAGCCCGACCGTGTGATCCTCAGGGACAGGTGTTTCACTTTCGAGCGAGAAGGCTCAGAAATCCAGACGAGACAGCTTGAGAATCACAGAAACGCGACTTGAAAACCCGAGTCGCCTGCGGCGCAATTATCGCTCTGAACATCACGATCGGTTCCGTTGACATGAAGTGAGGCGTAGGCGTCACCGCTGCCCCGCCATCGATTCGTTTGTCAGCCGGGCCGCGCTGCGGTATCCTGCCTTCTGCGTCCAGCTTTTGGAGGCGACATTGAACCAATCCTTCGCACCTCTCGACTCGCTGCTTTTCACCATCGTACTTGCCACTCTCGCTATCGGCCTGCCGATTCTGGTGGTACTGTCCAGCCGCTTTCTGTGGGACCGCAAGTTGAACCTGGTGAAGCTGGACGACGGTGGTAAGCTACGTTCGGTAATGTATGAAGGCTCGATGTCGGAGCTATTTGTGCCGTACATGGATCCGGCGGAAAGCTGGGCCACGCGCGTGTTTATTGATGCGGGCGAATTTTATCCCGGTGGTGTCCTGCGATCGATGCAGGAAGGCGTCGATTGCCCGGCGGACGCAGCGTACCTCAACAGCTTTTCCACCGACGAGCAAGCGATTCCCATGGTGCGGCCGAGGATGGCATGTCTGTTTGAGATGGTGAGCGGCGGGCCCGCATGGCGGCACTTTGAGAAAGATCAAGTGTGGGGACGGCCGATGCGAACGCTCGTGTTGCGAACCGCGGCAGTGATCGGCAACTATGATTACCTGCTGGACTGGAGGTTCGAGCAGGACGGATCGATTCGCGTGGCGGTGGGCGCAACCGGCATCATAGAGACGAAAGGAGTGAAAGAGAAAATGCCCACGATGG
>DASSEH010000423.1:0-1123 GCA_035695325.1 Candidatus Angelobacter sp. | reverse complement strand
CATCAGGCTCGCGCGCTCTTCTTGGAATACGTCCCAGACGGTCCGATCCTTGAACTCAGGATGCTTGGTTCGCTGGGCGTAGGCGATGCACTGATCTTCCAGCCACGCATTGAGCTCGGTGAGACTCTTTACCCGCGGCTTGGGCCGGAACATTTGGTCGCGCAGATTGCCGACCTGGTTCTCAACCTGACCCTTCTCCCATCCCGACGCGGGGGTGCAGGCTACCGGTTCAACCAGATGGTGCGAGCACATCTGCAGAAAGCGGAGATTATATCGGCGCGCCTTGCCGACGAAGATCGCCTCGACCGCCGTCTTCATGTTGTCGTAGATGCCGCGCCGGCAGACCCCGCCATAGAATCGGAACGCCTTATCGTGGGCGTCAAACACCAACTCCTGGGTCTCGCGAAAGTAGACGCGCACAAACGGCATGCGGCTGTGCGACAGCTTCATGTGCGCCGCCTTGACCATCAGCGGCAGGCCCGCAAGCGTGATCGTCTCGTGGCTCCAGTCGAACTGGTAGGCCTCCCCAGGCGCGAAGCTCATCGGCACATAGGCATGGACCGGAACGCGGGCTCGTTCGTCGCGCCAAGCCTTGACGAACCGATGCACGCTGTCGTGGGCGCCGTCATATCCGCGCCCACGCAGCTCCTCAAACAGCCGCTGGGTCGAGCGGCGTTCCCGCTTCGGCAGCTTCGCTTCCTTCTCCAGAGCCTCCGTCAGAGCCTCAACCCAATCGCCGAGCTTGGGTGAGGGCTGAACCCCGCGCTCGTACTTGAACTCGGTCAGGGGCCCCCGCACGACCTTGCGCACCGTCGCGCGCGACACCGACAGCGTCCGCACGATCTCCTTGATGGAGCGGTGTTGCTCAAAATAGGCGCGTCGTATCTCCCCGATCTTGTCCACGCCAATCATTCCCCAAAGTCCTCCCCAGCCCATCAGGGCTAAAAGGAAGGACGCTGACACAAGACGTCAGAAGGGGTCGGAATTGGATGCGATAATCCCCCTCAGGGGGTCACTATTGCCCGCGAATTTGCAACCACCCGGACCATCGAGTTGTTCCATCGGGGTTTGCGTGTTGCTGCTCACCAGCGCCGTTATGGCGGCCGCCGGCACGGCACTGATC
>DASSEH010000422.1:0-1513 GCA_035695325.1 Candidatus Angelobacter sp. | reverse complement strand
CCAAGGGATACGGCGGCGGACCATCTCCGCGAGCCCAGGTACCGGTGGCTATCAGCAACGAGGTCAGTGCGATCTCTTCGTCCATGAGCCTGAGACCTAGTGCAATGAGTTCTTGAGTGCTGATACAGCTAAGCTATGCTGGAAAGCATGGCAGCACCTTTTGTTATTAGTCCACCGGAACGGCGGGAACTTATGAAAATAGCCAACAGCCGCAGTGCTCGCAGTGAAGACGGCCGCAGGGCTCGCATCATTCTCGATCTCGGTCGTGGGCTTTCGTTGCGGGCGATCAGCGCCGGCGAGCGCTGCAGTGTCAATACCGTGCGTTTGTGGAGGGAGCGTTTCCGCGAGGATCGACTCGCTGGACTCTACAGCCGGCATCGGGGCCGTCAGCCCACTCCGGGCCGCGAGAAGCTCGAAGCACGGATCATCGACTGGACTCTGCACCGCAAACCCAGCGGGGGAGCCACCCAGTGGAGCACCCGCGGTCTGGCCAGAGAATTGGGAACCACCCAGACGCATGTCTCGCAGGTCTGGCGCAAGGCTGGTCTTCAACCCCATCGCCTCCGGCGCTATATGGCCAGCAACGATCCTGACTTCGAGGCCAAGGCGGCCGATGTCATCGGTCTCTACCTCAACCCGCCAGTGAACGCGGCTGTTTTCTCGGTCGATGAAAAGAGCGCCATTCAAGCCTTGGACCGGCTCGACCCTGTCTTGCCGCTCTCGCCCGGCCGTGCCGAACGCCACGGCTTCGAATATTACCGTCACGGCACTCTCTCGCTCTACGCCGCCCTCAATGGGCGCACCGGCCAGGTGGTTGGAAAGACCTCCGCCCGTCACACCAGCGCGGAGTTTGTTGCCTTTCTGGTCGATGTAGTGGCCACCCAGCCGGCCGACAAGGAAATCCACATCATCGTGGACAACCTTTCCGCTCATAAGACCAAGCGAGTCCTCGCGTTTCTGGCCGAGCATCCAAACCTCACTGTCCACTACACACCAACCTACTCTTCCTGGCTCAACCAGCTCGAAATCTGGTTCTCGAAGATCCAGCGTGACCTGATCGCTCGCGGCATCTTCGGGTCCCGAAACGATCTCAAACGAAAGATCATGCGCTACATCCGTTCCCACAATGCCAACGCCAAACCTTTCAAGTGGACCTATCGGAACAGCGCTCATCGCATCACCCCTTAGCGTTCACTTTTCAAAAACTCACTGCACTAGGTCTCGCAATCGTTCACGGCCTTCCTCATGCTGATATCCTTGGTAGCTTTTCGACGGCGCTGCGAAGGGCCGCAAATTCGGGGTGTGTAATGGACGGTGACGTTTGGATGCTCGGCCAGAAACGCGACGACACGCTTGGTCTTGTGAGCAGAAAGGTTGTCCACGATGATGTGAATTTCCTTGTTGGCCGACTGGGTGGCCACCACGTCGGCCAGAAAGGCGACAAACGCCGCGCTGGTGTGACGGGCGGACGTCTTTCCGACCACCTGGCCGGTGCGCACGTCAAGGGCGGCGT
>DASSEH010000421.1:0-1457 GCA_035695325.1 Candidatus Angelobacter sp. | reverse complement strand
CAGCGCGCTTGCCGAAGCAGGCTTGCCAGTGATCTGTGTCGAGACGCGGCACATGCGGGCGGTGTTGCAGGCGCAGATCAACAAGACCGACCGCAACGATGCGCGCGGCATGGCCCAGATGATGCGGGCGGGACTTTATCGGCCGGTGCATGTGAAGACGCTCCGCAGTCAGAAACTGCGAATGCTGCTCACTCATCGCAAACTACTGCAGTCCAAGGCCATCGCCATCGATAACGACCTGCGGGGGACTTTGCGTAACTTCGGCCTCAAGGTGGGCGTGGTTGGGACGGTGAAGTTCGAGGCGCGCATCAAGGAGCTTGTCGAGAACCTGCCCGATCTAGCCGTTCTGGTCGAACCGCTGCTCATGGTCCGGCGGGTACTGCGCGAGCAGTTCAGCGTGCTGCATCGCCGTTTGCTGGCCATCGTGCGAGACGATGAGGTGTGCCGGCGCCTGATGACGATTCCTGGTGTCGGGCCTGTGGTGGCGCTGACCTACCGTGCCACTGTCGACGTTCCTGCACGCTTCCGAAACTCCAAGGCGGTCGGGGCGGTGTTTGGGCTGACGCCTTCCAAGTATCAGTCCGGCGAGATCAACCGAACCGGCGCGATATCAAAGTGCGGGGACGAGATGATGCGGGTGATGCTCTACGAAGCGGCCCAGATCATGCTGGTGCGTCTAGCAAAGTGGTCATGGCTCAAGGCCTGGGCGATGAAGATCGCCAGGCACCGCGGGATGAAGAAGGCGATCGTTGCGCTGGCGCGCCGGTTGGCCGTGATCATGCACCGCATCTGGGTGGACGGCACCGAGTTCCGGTGGACCCGGGAGGTTACAGCGGCGTAAGGGCCGTGCAGGATCAAACACGATAGGAGGAAAACTCGAGCTCCGCCGAGCGGTGGAATGATGTCCCTCGCGGGACGATGGATGAGGTGAGTTCGTATGTCCGCTTGGACCTACTGTCTGCAAGACGGCAAGGCCGCCCCAAAGATTGTTCCACCTCGTCTTCGAATCCCATGATGGAAGGGCCCTGGGTGCCGATTCCGAAGAGAAGCACGAGCCCGCGAGCGACATCGACACTGTGGTGGTGGATAGTCTGAAAGCGCTTGACCCCAAACGGCCGATTAGAGAAGCGGACATTATAGGCGAGCGTGTTGTTCCTTGGCGACCGCATGACCCCAAAGTTGATTGTCGGTGGACTGCTCGCGATCTCCGGCGTCGCCATTACACAAGTAAGACCGAGCGCTCGACCCATTTGAACCCGGAAGTCGCGTCGTGCGCCCAAGCGGACATTATCGGCGAGCGGATTGAGACATCGTTGTTGTCGCCTGGTTTTCACTCAGGAGCGAGCTGTTTTCTTGCCGACTGCTGCCTGGGTTTGATGCTGAGCAGGTTCAGCAGCGTTGCGCTCACGATCATCGCCATGATGCCACCAACACTCAACGCGATCTGCATCGCAAGC
>DASSEH010000420.1:0-2171 GCA_035695325.1 Candidatus Angelobacter sp. | reverse complement strand
CTCATCGACGAGGAGGATGTCATCGAGCGCATCCTGCGCCATCTCGGCTGTGCATTGCGGCACCGACCCGCCCTCGGGGCGCCCGTGGCGAGATCCCGAGCCCGTGCACGCCACGGGATGCGCTCGAAGCCATGCCGATCTTCTACAGTTTCGAGGTCGTTTTGACTCGTTTTACTCTGTTGGAGTTTGCGAAGATCTGAAAATGTAGTGCAACTTTTATGGGGTGAAAGCACATTTGTGTTGATTAGGAAAGACTTCGCGCTCAGAGCTGTAGAGTCCACGAGCGCCAGAGATGTTTTTTCGAGTCAAGCCCGCCAGAGGTTACCGTTATCTGCAAATCGCCCGAAGCGTTCGGGTGGAGGGGAAGGTGCGCCAGGAGATCATTGCAACACTTGGCCGTCTCGATGTTTTGCAAGAGAGTGGACAACTTGATCGGCTGCTCAGAAGCGGGCTTCGCTATTGCCGCCAGGTCAAGGTGCTCGACGCTCATGCCGCCGGAGAGACCGAGCCGGTGTCTATAATCAAGATCGGGCCCGAGTTGGTCTTCGGGCGGCTGTGGCAAGACATGGGCATCGGAGAGCTCATTAGCCAGTTGGCCGGCCAGCGGCGTTACGGCTTTGACTTGGAACGGGCGGTTTATTTGACGGTGCTCCACCGGCTCTTTGTCTCGGGCAGCGACCGGGCCGCCGAAGCATGGAAGGAAAACTATCATATCCCGGGAGCCGGGGAGTTGGCCCTCCAGCATCTCTATCGGGCCATGGCGTGGCTGGGCGAAGAGATTGGCCAGGGACTCTTAGGGACTCCTCGATGCACCAAGGACCTGATCGAAGAGGCGCTCTTTGATCGGGGTCGCGATCTGTTCAGCGAAGTGGGGCTGGTCTTCTTTGACACCACCTCTATTTACTTCGAGGGAGCTGGCGGGCAGAAAATCGGTCGCCACGGTCACAGCAAGGACTACCGGCCCGATTTGCGCCAGATGGTTGTCGGCGTGGCTCTTGATGTGCGGGGACGCCCGATCTGCTGCGAGATGTGGCCGGGCAACACGACGGATGCTAAGAGCTTGCTTCCCGTCGTCGAGCGCATGAGAGCCAAGTTCCGTGTGCGCGAGATGTGTGTGGTCGCCGACCGCGGGATGGTCAGCGAGGCGACTCTGGAAACCCTCGGGCGGATGGAACCTCCAGTCCATTACATCGTGGGAGTGCGCATGCGCCGCACCAGGGAGGTTGGCGAAATCGTGCTTAAGAGCCGCGCTCGCTGGCAGGAAGTCACCCCGGAGCGCCAGCGCGCTAAAGATCCCGCTCCACTCAAGGTCAAAGAAGTCGAAGTCGAGGGCCGTCGTTACATCGTCTGTCTCAACCAGGAAGAGCAGCGAAAGGATGCGCACGATCGCGCCTGCATCCTTGAGGCCCTGCGCGAGCAATTGCATCGCGGGGACAAGAGTCTCATCGGCAATAAAGGCTACCGCAGGTTCCTTAAGATCGAAGGAGGCGGCCACTTTGCCATCGATGAGAAACAAGTCGCTCAGGAAGAACGCTACGACGGCCTCTTCGTGCTGCGCACCGACACCGATCACGACGCGGAAACTATCGCCCGCGTTTACAAGATGCTCTGGATGGTTGAAGACACCTTCCGCACGGCAAAGAGCATCATGGAGACCCGTCCCATCTTTCATAAGTGCGACGAAACCATCCGCGGCCATGTCTTCTGCAGCTTCCTGGCCCTGGTTCTCAAGCGTGAACTCGAAATCCGCATGGAAGAAAAGGGCCTTCAGGCCGAATGGGCTGAGGTCGTGCGCGGCTTGGACAATCTTCAACAAGTCGAACTCTTTCTCCAAGGCAGCCGCTTTCTACTTCGCAGTCAACTCAAGGGCGATGCTTCTCAAGCCATCCGCGCTGCCGAAGTCGCCCTGCCGCCCGTTCTCCAGGAAATCGCCTGAGCGGTCTCGCTCCCCGCCGGAGCCAGATGTAGTGCCAACACCTTCCTGAGCACTCATAAGTCGCTGATTATCAATCAACGCGACTTCGAAACTGTCGAAGACGGGCTTGATGACATCGGCGCGGAGAACCTGAGCGTATTCGAGCGCTCGGTCGATCATCAAGGGCATGGACCCAGGACCTCGTATTCATCTACGAGCCGGACTTCGACTTTTGGTCGATGGAGATAGCAAAATT
>DASSEH010000419.1:0-1465 GCA_035695325.1 Candidatus Angelobacter sp. | reverse complement strand
ACTATCGCGCCGCTTGGAGGTTGATTGATTTCGAATTGCCCGAAGCCGAGTCAAAATCTAAAGAATCCGCCCGCTTTGGCTTCGGCCTTAACCCGGAAAAATCACACGCGGGCAAAAAAGTAGCGAAGTTCACGGCCTAAGCCGCTAAGGTTGTTGGTGTTCTAACAATCAACCAAAGGAACTTCGCTATGGCAGAGTGTAAGCAGGAGGTTTTCGAATTTCAAGTCCATGGAAGCCGCAAAGTGACGGGGGATTTTACCGGAGGTTACCTGAGCAGCGACGGAGGAGCGGTGTTTTTGCGAGGCGTCGACCTGAAGATGGGACTCATAGAGAGGCTGGCGGGGTGTTTTTGCGATTATCGGCTGCCATGCTTGGTCGAACACCAGGTGAGCGAGCTTTTGCGTCAGCGCATCGGGGCATTGGCTCTTGGTTACGAAGACCTCAACGACCACGATCGGCTGCGACTTGATCCGCTCCATGCCCTCTTAGCGGGCAAAGCCGACGTACTCGGAGAAGACCGACTCTGGGAAGGGGACAAGGGCAAGGCGCTGGCGGCCCACTCGACCTTGAACCGGCTTGAGCTCGGGGCCTTGGGCGGGGATACTCGCTACAAGAAGATCATCGCCAAGCCCCAAGAGATCGAGGCCTTATTAATTGAAGAAGGAGTAAAAGCGATCCCCCGAAAGAGCCGGGAGATCATCTTGGATTTTGATGCCACTGACGACCCTTTGCATGGCAACCAGGAAGGGGCCTTTTTCCACGGTTATTACCGGCACTATTGTTACCTGCCCCTTTACTGCTTTTGCGGCAACGTCCCTCTGGTGGCGCAACTGCGAGACGCCAAGCGCGATGCCAGCAGCGGCACAGTGGAGGCGCTCAAGAAAATCACTTGTGCCATCCGAAAGCGCTTTGGGCGCAAGGTGCGCATTATTGTGCGGGCCGACAGTGGGTTCGCCCGCGAGGAGATTATGGCGTGGTGCGAGGAAAACGGGATCTATTACTGTTTGGGATTGGCGCGCAACAAGCGGCTGAGCGCCCGCTTGGGCGAAAGCTTCGGAGAGCTTTACAGGGGGATAAAAACCGGAGAGATTCAGGTACCTTGCCGGCGCTTTGAGGACTTTGAGTATCGCACGCGCAAGAGTTGGAGTCGCGCGCGCCGGGTGGTGGGCAAAGCCGAGATCCTCGACAAAGGGCAAAATCCGCGTTTTGTGGTCACCAACCTTCCCGCTGAAGGCTTCGCCGGCGAGCCCGAAGAGCGCTTTGCAGCCCCTGCACTCTACGAGAAGCTTTACTGCCTGCGCGGAGAAATGGAAAACCGCATCAAGGAGGCGCAGCAGGATCTTTTTGCCGATCGCACCAGCACGAGCTGGATGGCTTCCAACCAACTCCGGCTGTGGTTCTCGGCTTTCGCCCATCTCATGGTCTCGGTGTTGCGGGCTGAGGTGTTACGCGGCACCGATCTGGC
>DASSEH010000418.1:0-2667 GCA_035695325.1 Candidatus Angelobacter sp. | reverse complement strand
CAGTTGCTTTTGACACTCTTAGTTGCCTTTGGCTTTCCGTTCATCATGATGCTGGTCCCGGTTTGCCAGGCTGCGCAATCGGAAAAGCCAAGTGGCGAGACCCACGAGGAGGACGAGGAGGACGACGATATTCCGCGTTTTGTTCCGCCGGCCGTCTTTCAAGCCGCTGGGCCAAAAGCCGCCTCGATTCAGAGCACGGTCGATGAGTTTCGCGCTGCTCTCGGTGATAACAATGGCAGTGTCGCGGCAATGTTCCCCTCGGGTCGCCGCGAGATCAACTGGGACGGAGGCAACCCCAACGTTACCGCTACGACAGACCCGGTTACACCGTTCAACGTCTTCCTGAACAACCGCGGCGCGCAGTTCACCACGCCGGGAACAGGCCTTTCCCAGGCGCCTCCATCGGGCCCACTCCCCCTAGCCCGGAAAAATCACGCGCGGGAAAAAAAAGTAGCGAAGTTCACAGCCTAAGCTGCTAAGGTTGTTGGTGTTCTAAACAATCAACCAAGAGAACTTCGCTATGACAGAGTGTAAGCAGGAGGTTTTCGAATTTCAAGTCCATGGAAGCCGTAAAGTGACGGGAGATTTTTCCGGAGGTTACCTTAGCAGCGACGGCGGGGCGGTGTTTTTGCGTGGAGTCGACTTGAAGATGGGACTCATTGAGCGGCTGGGCGGGTGTTTTTCGGACTATCGGCTCCCGTGCTTGGTCGAACACAAGGTTACCGAGCTTTTGCGTCAGCGCATCGGGGCATTGGCTCTTGGCTACGAGGATCTCAACGACCACGACCGGCTGAGACTCGATCCGCTCCATGCGCTGATCGCGGGCAAGGCCGACGTGCTCGGAGAGGATCGGCTGTGCGAAGGGGACAAGGGCAAGGCGCTGGCGGCGCACTCGACCTTGAACCGGCTTGAGCTTGGGGCCTTGGGCGGGGACACTCGTTACAAGAAGATCATCGCCAATCCTCAAGAGATCGAGGCCTTGTTAATCGAAGAGGGAGTAAAAGCCATTCCGCGAAAGATCCGGGAGATCATCTTGGATTTTGATGCCACTGACGATCCTTTGCATGGCAACCAGGAAGGAGCTTTCTTCCACGGTTACTACCGCAACTACTGTTACCTGCCACTCTACTGCTTTTGCGGCAACATTCCGCTCTTGGCGCAACTGAGAGACGCCAAACGCGATGCCAGCAGTGGTACGGTGGAGGCGCTAAGGAAAATCACGTGCGCCATTCGCAAGCGCTTTGGGCGCAAGGTGCGCATCATTGTGCGGGCCGACAGCGGCTTCGCCCGCGAGGAGATCATGGCGTGGTGCGAAGATAACGGGCTCTATTACTGCTTGGGATTAGCGCGCAACAAGCGACTGAGCGCCCGCTTAGGCAAATGCTTCGGAGAGCTTCACAGGGGGATCCAGTCTGGAGAGATCCAAGTGCCTTGCCGGCGCTTTGAGGACTTTGAGTATCGCACGCGCAAGAGCTGGAGCCGCGTGCGCCGGGTGGTGGGCAAAGCCGAGATCCTCGACAAAGGGCCAAATCCACGCTTTGTGGTTACCAACCTTCCCGCTGAAGGCTTACCCGGTGAGCCCGAAGAACGCTTTGCAGTTCCCGCGCTCTACGAGAAGCTTTACTGCGCCCGCGGAGAAATGGAAAACCGCATCAAGGAGGCGCAGCAGGACCTCTTTGCCGATCGCACCAGCACGGGCTGGATGGCCTCCAACCAACTCCGGCTCTGGTTCTCGGCTTTCGCCCATCTCATGCTCTCGGTGCTGCGGGCCGAGGTGTTGCGGGGCACCGATCTGGCCACGGCTACCCTCGGCCAGATCCGGCTCAAGCTTTTCAAGATTGGTACCCGCATCAAGATCAGTTGCCGACGCATTCATCTGGAGTTAGCCAGCGCCTATCCCTACCAGGAAACTTTCCGGCGCGCCTGTGCCAATCTCTGCGCGATGTCGGCGGGCTGAACTTCCAAAGAGCCACTTGTAGACACAAGAAAGCGAGCTAACTTCAAGCTCACTGAGGACCCTGCTCAAAACTCTCATTCTCCAGGCAAGAAAGACCAAAACGGCCCGCCCTGGCTCACCGACCAAGGCTCACAAGCCAAAAAGCCCCGCTCCCACGGACTTCACGGGCTCAGAAACCTTCCCAGACACGTCGAACGAAATCGCGTGTGAGCAATGCGGGCTAAGCACCCCAAGCGCAGGAACAAGGAGGTCCAGGGAGCCTTCCGTCAAAAGCACTTCAAGCATACCGTCCGCACCGGCGGCCCAGGCTTAGCCAGGCCCAGGACCCTGGCGTGGAGCGCCCATAGGCTTGAGCGTTCCGAGATAGCGCAGGTTATCGAGCGTGACGTCAGTCGGTCGACGTTGGCGGCACCAGTCTCAGTCGCGACACCGCTGACTCGTAATAGGCGCGCTTCTCAGGATTCTTGCAAGCTATGTCTCGAGAGATACTTTCCTCCGATCCAGGCGAAAAGCTCACGAGGCTGGTCGAAGCCCCTAAGCTGATAGAGTCCGATCGACTGCACGTCCGCGCGAGCAAGCAGGTAAGCGAAGGGAGCCGATATCAGCAACCGCTGGCCGACGACACTGCAGACCGTCTGGATTCGGCTTACTAAATTCACATCGCGCCCGATGATCGTAAAATCGAGCCGACTTCCCGCACCGATATTGCC
>DASSEH010000417.1:0-66979 GCA_035695325.1 Candidatus Angelobacter sp. | reverse complement strand
CGCGACCACCAGGATTCCGCCATCCATCTGCGCCGCGCCGGTGATCATGTTCTTGATGTAGTCGGCGTGGCCGGGACAATCCACGTGCGCGTAGTGCCGGTTCGCCGTCTCATACTCCACGTGCGCCGTGGCAATCGTGATACCGCGCTCCCGCTCTTCCGGCGCATTGTCGATCGAATCAAAGGACCGGAACTGGATCTTCGGATTGTGCTTGCTCAGCACCTTGGTGATGGCCGCCGTCAAAGTCGTCTTGCCGTGATCGATGTGCCCGATCGTTCCTACGTTTACATGCGGCTTGCTGCGATCAAATTTTTCTTTTGCCATGATTGCTCCTCAACCCCGCCAATTGGCTCAGTAATAACGATAAACCTTGCTGTACTCCTCCCGCAGCGCGGGCTCGACCTGCTCGATGCGCTCGAGATAAAACTCCCGCATCAGAGCCTGATCGGAAACCGTCAGCGACGCATAAAGCTGCTGTGCTTTTTTGCCGCTCCGCGCCAGCTCCGCATCCGCCGATTCCAGCAGGCCGCCGTTCGCGATCTTTTCAAACTCGCGCACGCGGACGCCCTTGCCTTCAAGGCCGCGCAGAAACTTCTCCAGCGCCGCCGAGGCGAAAATGCGCCCAATGGCCGCCTTTAACTGCTCGAATTCCTGGGTCTTTTCGACCGCGATCTGTGCCTGCTGATATGCCATGTGTACCCGGACAAAAAAATCAAAATCTTCTGGAGCGGGAGACGGGAATCGAACCCGCGACCAACAGCTTGGAAGGCTGTGACTCTACCACTGAGTTACTCCCGCCAACCACACAACTAAATTTCTGGAGCTGATGACCGGGATTGAACCGGTGACCTCTCCCTTACCAAGGGAGTGCTCTACCAACTGAGCTACATCAGCTCAAATTCTCCCGGCGCTCCCGCTCTTCCCGCACGCGCTCGGCGTACCAGTGGAGCACCGTTCGAACCACAAAAACAAAAAGCACTATCAGCGCCAGCTGCCGCACCGTGACGCTCAGCCCCAGCGCCGCAACTCGCGGCGAAACCGGTAGCGGAAGGTCATCCAGCACCATCCAGGCCCCGGCCGCCAGCGCCGCATACAGCGCGAGCGCCACATAGAGTTTCTTTTGCCGGTCCATCGCTGCTTCCACTGCTTCTCGCGAATCAAACAAATTCGCCCAACCAAAACCTGGTGCACAGGGGAGGATTCGAACCTCCGTAGCTCCGGAGAGCGGCAGATTTACAGTCTGCTGCCATTAACCACTCGGCCACCTGTGCAAAATCAACTGAGCCTGCTCGCGCGCGCCGAGTTCCTGCGGGCTCTCCTCACTGGCTGTCTACGGGATGCTTTCACCTGAAGATCAGGGGCCGCACAAACAAACTTCCGCGCTGACGCTCTTTGGCCGCGCGAAATATACTTGGGAGTGCGTTCCCGGTGGAAAATCCTTTGTGCAGCAAATCTGAAACACGCCAGCGCCGCATTTCAGAAAACCCGTTTCAACCTCTGGAGCTGGCGAAGGGATTTGAACCCCCGACCCTCTGATTACAAATCAGATGCTCTACCAACTGAGCTACGCCAGCAGAAATCCCGCCCGCCATGGGACAAAGTAAATAAGTTAGCACAGTGGCACTCCACGTGCAACTTGACTGTTGTCTTTGAAGGTAAGGTGTACGGGACCTAACGCCGCTCCGGGGATTATTGTAACAAAAGCTCAGGCCGCATGGCGACGGTCAGTTGAAAATCTCTGATTTATACTGCCCATCGCCCATGAAAAAACATCGCAAGCTTCTGATTGCAGCCGGATTGCTGGCCGTCGTGGCCTCCGCTGCCGCGCTTTGGCTGTTTCACGAGATCGTCCGCCCGCCGGAGGCCGCCCGCCTTTTGCCCGAAGGCGACGTCCTGATCTACGCCACCCTGCGCCCCCTCCACCTGCTGCTCTCAAGCAAGCAGGCCGATCTCCACCCCGCCCCGGAATACCAGGATTTCATCACCCAAACCGGCATTCAGCCCGAACGCGATCTCAACGAAGTAGCAGTCTCCCGCCAGGACACCCCAGACGGCCGCGACACCGAATCCTCCGAGGTCTTCGTCGGCCACTTCGATTCCGCCCGCCTCGGTGCCTGGCTGGAAAAAATCTCGACCGGCAAAGAACAGTACATGGGCAAAACCATTTTCTCTTTTCCCCATGACGGCCACAGCATACGCGTGTGCCAGCTGCGCAGTGACACCATCGCCGTTACCAACATGGCATCAGCGAGCCCCATGCACCGGATCATCGACCGCCAGCAGGCGCCTGGC
This sequence comes from Candidatus Angelobacter sp., assembly GCA_035695325.1. Taxonomy (GTDB): domain Bacteria; phylum Acidobacteriota; class Terriglobia; order Terriglobales; family Acidobacteriaceae; genus Angelobacter. The sequence goes on along the minus strand of DASSEH010000417.1, from coordinate 64,687 downwards.
GGGCCGCTGCTGCTCGAAAGCTACTACCGGCACGTCCCGGCAGGCAGCGTGGGATGGCTCATGGCCCGGATTCCCGCCAAAGGCCCCGGCCTGCCGATCCCCGGCGGCCTCAACATCAACCTGCATCAGGACGCCGTAGCCGTAGCCTCTATGCGCTACACCGGCACGCTCACTACGCGTGTGGATCTTCTTACCCAGAGCGAGTCCGAAGCCAAAGAACTGGCCAGCTCCATCAGACCTGTTGTCGCGGTGGCCCGCGACGTCGGCCTGCCCAAACCCAATGACCAGGACATAAAAGCAGCCTTTGACAGCATCCGGATCGAGCAAAAAGAAAGCACTGTGACCATCACAGTCACAGTGCCGGAAAAGTTACTAAAGAAGCTGGCAAATGACGCCCAGAGCGACACGGACAAGCGCTAAGCTACATAGCTCCCGAGGCCAGCTGCTGACTCACGGTCATGCGCAAAAAGCGCTGCGGATTCACCGGAGTCTCGTAGATACGCACTTCGTAGTGCAGATGCGGCCCGGTAGCGCGCCCGCTCTGGCCAACGTATCCAATGGTATCGCCGCGGCTCACCGTTTGCCCCACGGTCACCACGTAACCCGACATATGACCGTACAGCGTCGTAATCCCGTTGCCATGGTCGATCACCACGGCCCGGCCATAGCCATTCATCTGTTCGGCATAGCGGACAACACCCGACGCCGGCGCAATAATTTTGGTGCCTATATCAGCCTGAATGTCCACACCGCGATGGAACGCTCCTTCACCGCTAAACGGATCGCTGCGCGCGCCAAACGTGCTGTTGATGTGGCCTTCCACCGGCCACAGCGTGGGCGCTGCCGCCATACGCATCCAGTCGTTCATGCTGGCTTCCTGCATGTTCATGCCGATTCCAATGGAAGCGGCCCCGCTCATCGCCGTATCCCGCAGGGCATGGAGCTGCTTTACCGACGAAGCCGGATCCTCCGGCTGAAACATTGGATCAGGCTTGAGACCGTACAAAGTAGAAACTTCCCCGGCCAGCGAACTCAGTGACGCCGCCTGCAACTCACGCTGATGGGCAATCTCTTCAAGCGTCTTGTAGCGGTCCGTCAGGGCATTTTTCTCGTTACGAAGATCGTTGTACCGCTGGGTCTTCACCAGCATCCGGGTATAGGAACCGGCCATGCCCGTAATGCTGAGCATGCCGATCGCCGCGCCGGCAATAAAAACGTACACATAGTGCAGGGGAATGGGGATCTTCAGGAGTTCGCCTTCAGCGTTCCTGGCCACCAGCATGATGTAAAAACGTTTACGCACGTCAAGGCTCCACTTCAAAACAACATGAAAATTTTCTTAAAACTCACAAATGTTTTCTATGACAACCGGGCCCTAGTCGCCGGTTCCGAGTTTATGAATGGTCTCGGCGGTAAGCAGGTATTCCTGCCTTGGCTCCCTGTGCTTCGTCGCAGAAACGAAGGAAACGCCGAGACTCTTGAAATGGCATGTTTAAGGTAACAAGCCTATTCCAGCAGTGTCAATGATTAGAGGTATTCCCCAGGGTAACGAAGGTAGTCGGTACCTGACCCGTCCTTGGTGCACTGTGCGGCCTGCCCCAGTGTGTGTCCCGCCTCTCCTCCGCTATAGTTAGGGTGCTTTGCTCTTACCGGAACGAAAACTCATTCAGCGAATTCGCCGCCAGGCCGGACCCGCCGCTCACTCTCTGGTACGCGGCATCGGCGACGACTGCGCCGTGCTGCGCCCTGCGGCAAAACACGATCTCCTGGTCACCACCGATCTTTGCCTGGAAGACGTTCACTTTCGCCGCGCATGGCATCCCGCTCCCTGCGTAGGCCACCGCTGCCTCACCCGTGGACTCAGCGATATCGCTGCCATGGGTGGCGAGGCCGTGGCCTGCTTTGTCTCCATCGGACTGCCACCCAACCTGCCGCAGAAATGGGCGGATGGCTTCTTTTCTGGCCTGCTCGCCCTGGCCCATCAGTTTGGCGTTTCTCTGGCTGGCGGTGACGTCTCTTCGTCAGAAAAGGTCCTCGCCGATATCGTGGTCACCGGCCAGCTTCCCTCCGGAGAGGCCGTGTCTCGTTCCGGTGCGCGCCCCGGCGACCGCATCTATGTCACCGGAGAACTCGGCGGCTCGGCGGCAACTCTAAAACAGCTGTATGCCGGGCAAAAAGTCCGGCCCACGCGCGCCAACCGGCACTTTTATCCTCTGCCTCGGATACAGGCCGGGCAGTGGCTGCGCAAGCACGGGGCTTCCGCCATGCTCGACCTGAGTGACGGCCTCTCCGTCGATCTGGCGCATATCTGCGAAGAGAGCAGGGTATCCGCTATTGTCAAAGTAGATTCCCTGCCCATAGCGAAGCAGGCCGACCTGCATCTTGCCCTGCATGGCGGCGAGGATTACGAATTGCTCTTCACCGCGCCGCCCAAAGTAAAGATTCCACGCGCCATCCATGGGCTCCGCGTAACGGAAATTGGCATGATTGAACCTGCAAAAAAATCCCGTACCCCGTTGTCCATTCAGCATCCTGATGGCCGCATACGGGCGCTCAAGCCCTCCGGCTGGGAGCACTTCAGCAAAAACAGCTGACATCGAATGCGCAGCAGGTTAGAATTCCGCTGGCTCTCCCAATTTTCGTACATCAAAGGACACCATTAAATGAGCGCTGCGCCTCCCATGCCACCCGAATCCATGCCCTCGCCGCAACCCGGACTCTCGGAAGCGGCCCGCATTATCAACACGTTCATTGCGCCCAGCAAAACCTTTGAAGACATTAAACGGAAGGCAAGCTGGTGGGTGCCATTTGTGCTGAGCTGTGTTTTCGCCATCGCTTTTTTCGTCACCATCGACAAAAAAGTCGGCTTCGACCAGGTATCCCGGGAAATGCTGTCCCACAACTCGCAAGTTCAGCAGCAGACACCGGAACAGCAGGAGCGCACAATCGCAATTACGACCGCCATAACCAAATACCTTGGTTATGCCGCCCCGGTGTTCATTCTGTTATATGGGCTCGTCATTGCCGCAGTCCTCATGGCGACCTTCAATTTCGCTCTGCAGGCGGAGGTGTCCTTTGGCCGCTCACTGGCCATTGTCTTCTATGCCTGGCTTCCGGCAATTTTGTCTTCTATCCTGGGAATCATCAGTCTAATGATTGGCAACCCGGACAGCTTCCATATGCAGAACCCCGTGGCCACCAATCCGGCGTATTTTCTCGATCAGGCCACCACGTCAAAATTTTTGTATACGTTTCTTACCTCCTTTGACGTGATCAGTCTTTGGACCGTGGTTTTGCTGGGCATTGGCTTTACCGTCAATTCCAAAAAGAAGTTGTCCACCGGCACGGCCATCATGGTGGTTGCCGTCTGGTTCTTTCTGGTCAAACTGGTTGGGGCTTCTTTCGCACAGCTTCGCGGATAATCGCCAGGGCGTTTCAGCCATTCACATGGCATTTTTGACCAGTCGCGGTAGTGTCTTCACCGGTCTGGCATTGACTATGCTCTAATAGGGCTGAGTCCATGCCAGACCTGAAACACAAATTACGGCGGCGGCTGCGGGCCGCCGGTCGCACCATGCGCGAGATCAAGCTGGTGGCCAAGGGGCTGCTCTCCACCGACCACCCCATCCAGGTGCATATCATCCCCATGCGCCGCTGCAATCTCTCCTGCGCCTATTGCAACGAATATGACGATGTCTCCGAGCCCGTGCCGCTCGAAGAAATGTACCGCCGCGTGGACAAGCTGGCCGAGCTGGGCGCCACGCTGATTACCATCAGCGGCGGCGAAACCCTGCTCCACCCCCAGCTCGACGACATTATTTACCGCATTCACAAGCACGGAATCCTCTCCGGGCTCATCACCAACGGCTATCTGCTGGTGCCCAAACGCATCCGCCAGCTCAACGACGCTGGGCTCGACCACCTGCAGATCTCCATCGACAACGTAATGCCCGACGAGGTCTCCAAAAAATCGCTCAAGGTCCTCGACAAAAAGCTCCAGCTCCTGCGCGAGCATGCCGACTTTCACGTGAATATCAACTCCGTGATCGGCGCCGGAGTCAAAGACCAGCGCGATGCCGTGACCATTGGCCGCCGCGCCGTCGAACTGGGCTTTTCCTCGACAGTAGGCATCATCCATGACGGCACCGGGCAGCTCAAGCCCATGGACGACGTGGCCCAGTCCGTCTTTGCCGAAATGAAGAAGCTGGGCAAAAAGAACTACGCCCGCCTCAACCGCTTTCAGGACAATATCGCCCTCGGCCAGCCCAACGACTGGCGCTGCCGCGCCGGCGCCCGCTACATCTATATCTGCGAAGATGGCCTGGTGCATTACTGCTCGCAGCAGCGCGGATACCCCGGAATCCCCCTGGCGGAATATACAGTCAACGACATTCGCCGCGAATTCCTGAGCCGTAAATCCTGCGCCCCCAACTGCACCATCTCCTGCGTGCATCAGACGTCGTTCACTGACTTCTGGCGCGCCCCCCAGAAATACGAATCGCACCAGGTCTTCCGCGCCCCGGTAAAAACACCTCAGCCGGAATTGGTCCAGATCCGGGCAGCAGAGACCGTCAGCGTCGATTAGCCTGAGCGCAAGTCTAAAAATCCCATTACGATTACGCAGACAAATACAGACCAGGAAGAATCCAAACGTAGAGACGCGGCACTGCCGCGTCTGCACCAGAAGCTAACCACTTGAAAAACATTTTCCGGCCATGCCGCCGCAAGCTTGTCATGTTGAGCGCAGCGCCTGAAAGATATTTTGCCTCGCCAAAATCTCCAGCGCGAAGTCGAAACATCCCGAGAATGTCTAAATAGTCCAGGCAGATGCAGGGAGTTCTCTCGTCATGCCTGAGTAACGGCTGTGATTTTTCTGGACATCCCCCGATTAAACTTTGTGGAAGGCCCTTAGGGCTTTGCGGAGGGCGGCTGCCAGAGCTCAATCTTGTTCCCGTCCAGGTCATAGATCCAGGCAAAGCGACCGTAAGATTCATCCATTCGCTTGGCGTCAATCTTTACGCCCTCTTGTTTCAAGCGGTCGAGCAAAGCGTCCATATCGTCCACGATGTAGTTGACCATGAACGGCGCGTGGCCGGGAGCAAAATAGTCCGTGGAGTCGGGAAAAACACTCCAGACTGTAACGTGTTCCTTTTGCGGATCGTCGTGTTCGCGCCACGGAAGCATCGCGCCGTGGCCTTTGTCGGCCAGCCCAAGATGCTTCGAATACCATTCGCGCATCTGATCGCGATTGGCGGATTTAAAGAAGACACCGCCGATTCCAAGAATGCGCCCGCGCTGCTCCACTTTGACGGGCTGCTTCGACTTTTCAGATTGCGGAGATTGCACTTCCTGTCCTCCTTTTAAGCCCACCGAGATAAGCAACAGCGAACCGATGGCAATTGTGCTCCAGTGTATTCCGCGCATGTGCGGAATTATACAAGCTTCGATTCGAATGGAGAAAAACGGTCCATACCGCCGCAGGAATCCAAACGTAGAGACGCGGCACTGCCGCGTCTGCACCAGAAGCTAACTACTTGTAAAACATTTTCCAAGCCATGCCGCCGCAAACTTGTCATGTTGAGCGGAGCGCATGAAAGATATTTTGCCTCGCGAAAATCCCCAGCGCGAAGTCGAAACATCCCGAGGATGTCTAAATAGCCCAGGCAGCTACAGGGAGTTCTCTCGTCATCCCGGACTTGTGGCAGGAACATGTGATGAAGTGCCATCCGCTGGGCTAGCCCACCATTTTAATTCACCGAATCTTTTCGTGGTCTGGAGAAACAGGATAGATGTACAAGCGTGGCCTACTTTTGTTGAGAACTGCGTAGCGTCCACTCCGAGATGGCGTTCTCGTCTCCACTCGCCTGAGCAATCGCCAGGCCCAGCTTTACAACTCCGCTTTGGAACGAGGACGGTACATGCGGTTGCATTACGGTATCCCAGGCTGTGTCTGAAGTTTTGAGAGCATCGGTAACACGTCCTTCTCGCAGATATACGATCCCTAAATACGCAAGGGTCGTTGCCTTCCATCCAATAGGAGGACCGGCAAATTCCGCACCACCAGATTCCTTGTCCCATTTCCGTCGTCTCTCGATCGTCGCGTCAAAAAGTGGAATGGACTTCTTCAGGGAGTCCTCCGCAGCCGCCCAGTGTTGTTGCCCCATTTGCGCGGTTTGCAATCTGTCTGAGATTGATCGGATAGGCAGAATCGTCCGTTCCTGGCCAGATCGGCAGATACTCCATAATTTCCGTGAACTTTCGCTCAGCTTCCTCATACCGCCGCTGTGCCAAACGGCAGTTTCCGATTCCGCGATTTGCCAGAAACAGAAACTTATTTTTTGACACTGCGAATTTGCAGCTTTGCGCTGCTGGAACCACTTCAGATTCGTACCGACGGATTGCCGTCTCGCAATCGCCTTGTTGCTCCACTACAAAAATAGCCTGGTACGCGTCGTTGAGTTTCTTTTCGACTTTCCATGCTTCCGCCTCTTCAGGAGTCGATTTCGCAGTCACGGTCACCGCGTCGTGCACATTGGGTCGGGATTTTGTCTGAGAATCCTGAGAGATCTGAGCAAAACAGGTAAGAGTACAAACGCTTAGCCCAATTATCCAAACAGCTGCGTGCCTGCACTGTCTCCACAGGCCCCACGGACATCTGCTCAAAGTCATAAAGATAGGAACATTTTAGCGCGTGATCCAGGATTTCGTGTTGGCGCGTTTCACGTAGGGCCGCGCTGCCTCAATGACCGGCGACTTTGCGCCGACCGGGTTGACCATTCAGGAATGCTAGGGTTTTCTTCAGGATTGCCCGTGATATATCCAGGGATAGTCCGCATTATGAGTGCAATCGCCTGATTACCGCAGTAATTCGCTGACGCCGCCGTTCCATCTATAAGATTGGTCAGGAAACCTTATAGGATCATGTGGAAGCGACTTTCTGATGCTGACATCGCGAAGGCCGTCGCAGCAGAAGAGCGTCGGCGGCGCAGTTGGCGCTGGCCGGTTCTGACTGCCGCGTTGATGGCCGCCACCATCGCAACGCTTTGGTCGTTCGGATTTCGCGGCGGCTACATCTCAAGCGGAGTAGTACTTAGCGGACCGGCCACACGGCTGACGGATCCTTCGACACTTGGCATATTCACAATTGCTTTCGGTTTAGTTCTTTATCAATCTCGCCGCAAAATGCTTCGCAATGGTCAGGGGCTGTTCGGGGGGCCTCCGACTGTCCTCTGCGACCGCTGCCAGAAAGCAGAGGCGGCGGGTGCTTCCCAGGCATGCGAATGCGGTGGCAGTTGGGAACCGATCCACCATTGGGAATGGATCGATAGCACCAATTAAGGGTAAGCAGCGGCGGGGTCAAAAGCGTAGGCCACCAGCCAAACAGGGCGTATAGATCGACTTCAGTTCCCTATCACCCAATCAGGAGGAGGCCATACAGCAGGCAGGGCAACGCCAGCCGAAATACATAAGGCGCTAAACGCCCTCACCAACTTCTGAAATGATTGGCAGGCTAGATGAACTTGAGCGAGATCCATTTCTGCTGTCAGAGAGGGCTGATGGGCTGTTGGAGAGTAGGCCGCGCCAGGAACCATCTGAGTCTGAACCATTCCTTTTGCATCCCGAACATTTTCCGGCGTAGCGTGCGATGTAGCTGTTCCGTGAATTCCGCACCTTCCTCTTAGCGATTCCATCGATGCTAGGAACCACGCTTCATACTCTCGGTTTGCGAGAACCACTTCGCATGGTGTTTCCCCAGCCTCCGCTCGCGCCCAGTTCAACAACTGAGGGCCCTTTGTGCAAGCAGCATCGTCATCTGCATCCAACAGAATAAGTATGCCTATGCAATCAGGCGTTCCCTTGGCTAGTTGAACTGCTGTTCTAAGCTTTGTCTCAATTACCAACTCTGAGCGCTTTCTGCGGATCGGATGACTGATCCAGAAATCGTAAGTCACGGCAGCATTTTGAAGTCGGCGAAGCAAAATCGGCAATGCTTCGACTTCCCCATGCCCTTCGACAATAGGCTGAATCGTCATTCTAGTTCGATAAAGAAGTCCGTGTGACGTGATTCGCTGCTTGCAAATTGAGAAGGGACGAGAGCTTCGGACCGAAAAAGCTCACCCGCCGTCATCAAATGTGACTGCAACGCCTTTTTTGAAGCTGGGGGAACATCTGTAATAATAGTGCGTCCATTTTCCCAAGAGACGACCCGCAAGCTTTTATCTTCAATCCAGTTTGCGTCCAGTACTTCAGGGCTTTGGGTCGTAACCAGAACCTGTGTTTTAGAACACGCGTATTTCAATAAATCGACTAAAACGCTTGTCGCGCCGGGATGCATCGAGTTCTCGGGTTCCTCAATCGCCAACAGTGTTGGCGTTCTTTCTTGCAATATTGCCAATAGCAGGCCTAAAGCACGGAGAGTTCCGCTTGACATGCTGTGTGCATCGAACGTGATTCGAGACCCTTCACACGACAAAGTGAACTCAAGCCCTCTCTTGTTAGCGAATTTGACCGTCCTAATTGCCTCAATATCCGCAGTCACTGATCGCAGCAGGTTCACAATCTGATCAATAATATCTGGCCGACGCGCAGCCAACCCTTCTATGATGCTCGCCGCATTGCTTCCATCAGTTCGTAATAAAGGAGACGCATCTGGCTCTTGCATCGACCGTAAAGCAGCTGGTTCGATTCCGTAAACGCACACAGATCGAAGGATGCGGTACATATTTCCGAGATCACTTCCAGCTAAGGTAGGTAACACCAACGAGCCAGTTTGTAGCCACTGCATACGTTTTCCGGATTCCACGGCATATGGGTATTCATTTGACCGCAACATCGGACCGGATAAATCGAACCAGCTTCTTCTGTTCGGCGCTTCGAAAATGCCTTGTTCTCTTATGATTTCATAGCTGCCATTCTGAAGAGGTTTGATTTCGAACGAATAACGGGAGCTATTGTTTAGGTCTTCCGGCATTCGCACCATTGTCTCGGGTGGAAGGGTTCCGAATTTAACTAGAAAGGCAATGGTTCCCAATTGCGCGTCCGCACGCTTCGTGCAAAGCGCTTGCATTCCACCACGTCGCTCTATTGCCCAATTCAATGGTGAATTCATCGCATCGGACAAAAACGAGAATGCATCTGTAATGTTGCTTTTGCCAGCACCATTCCGTCCAACAAAGAAAGTTGGATTTGAGAATTGAACCGAAACGTCTGCAAGACTTCGGAATCCCCTTATCTGAATGTCACTAATGACGGGTTTGGCGGCACTATTCACTTGGAGAGACGATATCACATACAGGCCAGTGGCCCACTCAAGCTATTGCTTGAGTGGGGACAGCAAAGAACTGGCCCTTACCAATGTGGCTGGTATCGAAGGTCGGCAGGTTATTACGGCGTCTTCACCACAGCAAAATCAATCTGCTGCAAAAAGCGCAGCTTCTTTTCCGGCGGCAGGAATGACGCTTCAAAGGAATTGCGCGCCAGCTCGCGCAGATGCTCGTCGGTGAATCCAAACTCCTGCTGCGCCAGCTCGTACTCCCGGCACAGTGACGTCTGGAACATGGCGGGGTCGTCGGTATTCAGAATCAGCATCAGCCCCTGATCAAAAAACTTCTTTACCGGATGCTCGTTCAGGGCAGCGCAAACCCGCGTCCGCAGATTGCTGGAAAGGCAAATCTCCACCGGAATTTGCTTCTCCGCCAGCACCTCGGCCAGGTCCGCATCCTGGGCAATGGCCAGGCCGTGCCCGATTCTCTCCGCGCCAATGTTCAGCGCCGCCCACACCGATTCCGCCTTGCCCGTTTCTCCGGCATGGGCCGTCAGGCGCAACCCTTCGTCTGCTGCTTTCTTGTACAGGTCGCGGAACCACTCCGCCGGCCCGCGCAGCTCGTCGCCGCCAATGCCAATGCCGATCACGTTGCGCTCGCGCAGCTTGGCCGCCAGATCAAACACTTCCGCCGCCGCCTCCGGGCCAAAATGGCGCACGGCGTCAAAGATCCACAGGAGTGACACGCCAAAATCGCGCTGCCCGCGCTCCCGCCCGCGCTCCATGCCTTCAAACAGCGGCTCAAACTCCTGCCCGCGCCAGCGCACCACGCCCACGCTCACGTACACCTCGGCATGGACCACACCCTGCTGCTTCAGCTTCTGCATCAGCCGGTAGGTGACCATCTCATAATCTTCAGGCGAGCGCAGCCGCTCGGTCACCGATTTGAATGCCTGGATAAAGCCCTGAAAGTCGCGGTAGGAATAGAGCCGCTGGACGTCGGCTTCACTAAGCAGGTCGCCGCTGCCCGCCACGTCATAACGATTGTTGGCCGTGGGCATGGGCGTGTTATTGCGCTGGCTCAGCTCCGCCAGCGTCACCGGGTCCACGCTGCCCTCCAGATGGAGATGCAGCTCGGCCTTGGGCAACGCGTGGATAAAGGGCTTCGCTGTCATCCTCGTTCGCCGGAGGCCAGCTTCTGTGCGGCAAACTCGCTGTGCCTGCGTCCGTAGAAGAAGTAAAACACCAGCCCTATGGCCAGCCAGATGAAGAAGCGTATCCAGGTAACCACCAGCAACCCCGCCATAAGCCCCACGCACAAAACCACGGCAATGATGGGAAACAACGGAACAAAGGGGACCCGGAAGGCGCGCGGACGATCCGGCTGCGTCCGGCGCAGAAAAATAACGCCCAGAGACACCAGCAGAAAGGCAAACAGTGTCCCGATATTCGAAAGGTCCGCTGCCTCGCCAATGTCTACCAGCCCGGCGGGCACGCCAACAATGAGTCCGGCGATCCACGTGGACCAATGCGGAGTCTTGAACCGGGGATGCAGCGTGGAAAACAGCTTCGGCAGCAGCCCATCGCGTGACATGGCAAACCAGATTCGGGTCTGCCCGTACTGAAATACCAGCAGCGAGGAAATCATGCCGGTAAGCGCGCCAATCACAATCACCGTCTGGAACCAAAAGTTGGCCCCCAGCTGCTTGAGGGCATAGATTACCGGCGCTTCGCTCGCTTCACCCGCCGCGCTGAATGTGCTGAAGGGCATCATGCCCAGCAGCACCAGGGCCACGCCGATATACAAAATGGTGCAGACAATCAGCGACGCTATGATCCCAAAGGGAATGTCTTTCTGCGGATTGCTGGCCTCTTCGGCGGCGGTCGAAACCGAATCGAAACCGATGTAGGTAAAGAAAATAATGGCGCCGCCGGCCATGATTCCCGGGAAGCCACTGGGGGCAAACGGATGCCAGTTCGCCGGCCGCACCAGCATGCCGCCGATGATCAAAAACAAAAAGATGGCGCCGATTTTCACCATCACCATAATGTTGTTCGCGCCGGACGACTCGCGCACGCCGCGCAGCAACAGCACCGTGAGAATAAACACGATCAAAAAGCCGGGCACGTTGAAGTAGGCGTGGCTCCAGCCGTCAGGCGTCCAGACCGGGCTCGACCATTTGTCCGGAAGCATGATGTGGAAGGAAGCCAGCTGAGCCTTGAGATATCCGGCGAACCCCACGGCCACGGCCACGTTGCTCACCGCGTATTCGAGAATAAGGTCCCAGCCAATGATCCAGGCAATCAGCTCGCCCAGAGTCGCGTAGCTGTATGTGTACGCGCTGCCGGCGATGGGAATCATCGACGCCAGTTCCGCGTAACACAATCCCGCAAAAGCGCAGGCCACGGCCACCAGCAGAAATGAAATGGCAATGGCCGGGCCAGCCGGAGGCCGCCCATACATCACCACCCCGGAAAAAGTTCCGTGATGGATGAAATGCAGAAAAAGATCCAGCACCTGGGCTTTGTAGAACGAAGGATCGCCATGCTCTCCGGCGGCCGCGGTCCCCGTAAGCGCAAAGATGCCGGAGCCAATAATGGCCCCGATGCCCAGCGCCGTGAGGGACCACGGCCCCAGCGACTTCTTGAGCCGGTGCTCCGGGTTCTCCGACTCGCTGATCAGCTTGTCGATGGACTTTTTGGCAAATAGTTGACTGGCCAAAACGGCCTCCCTGGCTGCAAATGGCGGGCCGTGCGCCGGCCCGCTTATTTACTTACGCCTTACCGCTTGGACGTGCCGCGGGCCAGTTTCTTCACTTTGGCCTTCTTCGATCCGCGCTGATAGTCCCGTGCCTTTTTCGGCGCCTGTTTCTTGCGAGCCGTCCGTTTGCTTTTCTTGCGATCTTCTTTGCTCAGTGCTTTGGTATTTGCCATTTTTTAAGTTGGTCCTTGTTTTAAATAATCTCTTTTGTCGCTGGCATGTTCAAAAAATCGCTTTGAACCGCGCTTCCGCCTGCGGCGGTTTCAAAATTCACGCCCTCTCCAGTTGCGCGTATTTCTCCACCAGCTTTTTTAATCCGAATCTGGAAAATTGTACCGTAAGCTTCGCCGATTCTCCTTCTCCTTCGCGTTTGTACACCACGCCTTCGCCATATTTCGGGTGGATTACGCGCTGGCCAGGCCGGAATGCCGACTGTCCGGACGCCTCTTCCACCGGCACTGAAGGCTTGGAAAACTTCTTTCCTCGCGAAGCAAAAAAATCGGCGATATTGTCGATGGAATTGTATTTTGGCCCGGAATACGCGCTGCTCTTCGCCTGGGATTGCGACTTATTCGCTGTGCCGCGGCCTCCATAACCAGCGTGTCCGCCCGCACTCTGGTCTTCATCTTCATAACTGTAATGGCGGTCGCCGTGATCGTCATAATTTTTTGCCGAGACCCGCTTCACCCGCCCGCCGCTCAAATCTTCCAGCAGCTGCGGCGGCACCTCTTCCAGAAAGCGCGAAGGGATGCTGGCTTCCGGCATATCGGTCCCGTAGCGACGGCGATAGTGGGCACGCGACAGCACCAGTTGATCCATGGCCCGGGTCATGCCCACGTAGCACAGCCGGCGCTCTTCTTCCATCTGATCAGGATCGTTGAACGTCCGCGAATGCGGGAAAAGCCCTTCTTCAAGGCCAATCAGAAAGACCAGGTTGAACTCCAGCCCTTTGGCGGAATGCAGAGTCATCAGCGTGACTCGTCCGCGCGGATCATACGTGTCCGCATCGCTCACCAGCGCGGCGTGGTCCAGAAATTCAGCCAGCGTCTCGCCCCGGTCGCGGGAGTCCATGGCGGCATTCACCAGTTCGCGCAGGTTATCGATCCTGGCCAGCGATTCCGGTGTGTTTTCTTCTTCCAGCTGCTTGATGTATCCGGTACGGTCAATCAGGAATTTAAGGACCTCATTGACTGTCGCCGCCCCGCCGGGAGCGCGGAAGCCCTCTACAGGTTCTGGAGCAGCGGATTGTTGAGCGGCGGATGCGGCAGAAACCTCTTCTTCCGGCTCAGAGTCAAATGCACCGAACAAACTCTGCTGCTCGTTTCCGCCAAAATCAAAACTGGTGTCATCAGAAAAGTTGACATCCTGCCCATTCGAGGACGCCGGCTCCGCGATACTCTCATCACGCTCACCGTCTTTCGCTGCAAATGCCCGCTCATCGCTCTCCTGCTCCGGTCCGGAAGTGGCGGCATCCTCCAGACGCTCCGCAAAGCTTCCCAGCAGCATGGCCCGCGCATCCTGAATCAGGTCATGGAAGCCCTTGAGCGCGGCCAGCGCGCGCGGCGGCAGAAGCTGCCTTTCCAGTGCTTCGCCCATGGCCGACCACAGAGAGATTCCTGTCTCCAGCGCCAGGCGTTCGAGCGTATCCATCGTGGTCTTGCCGATGCCGCGCACCGGGGTGTTGATCACCCGCTGCAGCGCGACCGAGTCCTGAAGATTGTTGACCAGCTTCAGGTAGCTGATCATGTCCTTGATTTCGGCGCGCTCGTAGAACGAAAAACCACCCACCACCTGGTACTTAAGCTGGTAGCGGCGCATGGATTCTTCAATCAATCGCGACTGCGAGTTGGTGCGGTAGAGCACGGCCACGCGCGCGTCTTCGACGTTCTCTTCGCCCGCCTTCTTCAGATAGCGCGAGATGTAGTCGGCGGTGAACAGCGACTCGTTCTCACCGTCCGGGGCCTCGTAATACCCGATCTTCGCCCCGCCCTGGCGCGCCGTCCACAGCATTTTGCCCTTGCGTTTGGCGTTGTTGGCCACCACCGCCGACGCGGCTTCCAGAATGTTCTGCGTAGAGCGGTAGTTCTGCTCCAGGCGAATCACCTGGGCATTGGGAAAGTCGCGCTCAAACTCGAGAATGTTGCGGATGTCGGCCCCGCGCCACGAATAGATCGACTGGTCTTCGTCACCCACCACGCAGACGTTGTGCTGCGCGCTGGCCAGCAGCTTCATCAGCTCGTACTGCGGGCGGTTCGTGTCCTGATATTCGTCGATCATCAAATACTGGTAGCGCCGCTGATAGCGCTCGCGCACCTCCTGCGAAGACTTCAGCAGGCGCACGGTCTCGAGCAGCAGATCGTCGAAATCGAGGGCATTGGCCTTGCGCAGTTCCTGGCGGTAGGCCTCGAAAATCTGCGCGATCTTCTCCGTGGTGGCATCCGACGATTGCAGATACAGCTCCTGCGGGTCGAGCATGTGGTTCTTGGCCCACGAGATGCGCGAGAGCACGGCGTTCGGCTTCATCTGCTTGTCATTCAGGCCCATGCGCCGCATGATGCCCTTCACAATGCTCTGCTGGTCGGAATCGTCGTAGATGGCGAAATCTTTTTTGTAGCCGGTGTTGCCGATGCGCAGCGCCTCAATATCGCGCCGCAGCACGCGCACGCAAAACGAATGGAAGGTGGCGATCAGCGGCTTGGTCAGCATGCGCCCGCCCAGCAGCGCGTCCACGCGCTCCACCATCTCCGCCGCGGCTTTGTTGGTGAAGGTCACGGCCAGAATGGAATCCGGCTGCATGCCCTTGACCTCGATCAAATAGGCAATGCGAAACGTGATCACCCGCGTCTTGCCGCTGCCCGCGCCAGCCAGAAGCAACACCGGTCCATCGACGGCCTCCACGCCCTCGCGCTGCTGCGGATTTAATTTTTCAAGCAGATGATCCACGTTGCTTCATTCCTGAAATAAAAACTTGAAACCACAGAGGACACGGAGGTACACAGAGGAGAACCGGGGCAAAATAAAATCAGAAAAACTGGCGAGTGGGTTTGGCGCAATGGCCTCTTGTTCTGCCTCTGCCTCCGTGTTCCTCTGTGCCCTCTGTGGTTAAGCGTTTTGTTCTTTGCCTTAACCTTCGTGTTCCTTCGTGTCCTTTGTGGTTCCGGTTTTTTCACTCACCCACATACAGTGCCGCGAAGAAATGCGGGCATTTCTCCGTGTTCCTCTGTGCCCTCTGTGGTTAAGGGTGTTGTTTCTTGCCTTAACCTTCGTGTTCCTTCGTGTCCTTCGTGATTCCGTTTTTCACTTACCCATACAGTGCCGCGAAGAAATGCAGCATACAGGCATTTCTCCGTGTTCCTCTGTGCCCTCTGTGGTTAAGCGTTTTGCTGCACTTTGCACTCCGTACACGGGCACATCTCCCGCAGATAGTCCCAGGAGTAGATTCCACTGTCATGCCCGTCGTTCCAGTGGAAATTCAGGGCATACCGGCCCACGGCCTGCACGTCTTTGGGGCGGGCCGGCTCCTTGTACATAGGCAGCAGCGTGACCGCCGGACGCGGCGCCTCACCCGGCCGCCGGTGATTGGTCTTGCGCTCCTCTTCACAGGTAGCGCAGGGACAAGCGTCCCGCAGCCACTGGAAGGTGTAATGGCTTTTGTGCCCGTCGGTCCACTCAATATCCATTCCCGCGCCGGTTGTGATGTTCACGTTCACCGCTTTGGGATTCGCCAGAGACATGATTTCAGTATCGCACAGGGCGCAGGCTTATCTCCCGCAGGCAAAAAGCGAGAAGTATAGAGATCAGTATTCCCAGGCCATGCTCATGTGGCACAGCCGCCCTCGGCTGTGGAGGAAGCGCAAACGTCGCGAAGCGACCCTATGACTCTCGGCAAAAAAGCATGCGCAGCGACCAGCCATTGGAAAATGGAAGGAGTGGATTTCCCACCTCTGTGTCTCCTCTGCGTCCTCTGTGGCTAAGCTCTTGTGGTTAAGCCCGCGTACTCTCAGACTCCGGCCCACGGTTCGAGAGAAACAGATACCCATAGAAGATCACGCCGATCACCGCCGAGATCGCGAATTTCCATTTCCAGTAAAGCGGTGAAGGCGAGACAAAGCCTTCAATGGTTCCGGCCACGATCAACATGGGAATAATGCCCAGCATCAGTTTCACGGCCTCCATACCTGCTTTGGCCAGGGAGTCGCGGCGCGGCAGCAGGCCGGGAAAGAGCAGCCCCTGGGCGATGCGCAGGCCCGCGCCACCCGAGATGAAGATCGCCGGCAGCTCCAGAATGCCGTGCGGAGCCACAAAGCTCCAGAGCGACAGGCTCATGCCGTGCAGCCAGCACGCCGCACCCACCACGCCGATCAGCACGCCATTGAAGATCATGGAGTAAATCGTGAAGAGCCCCGCCGTAATGCCCCCGGCAAAGCTGGTGAGGCAGACTCCGATATTGTTGGTCATAATGCCGCTGGCGGCAGCCGGCTCGAGGCCCACAATGCTGTCGGTCCACATCTTGTGGTGCTCAATGGTATCCACCATGCCCGGCCCGAGCAGCAGATACATAAAGTTAGGCCGCGTGAGCGCCAGAAACAGTCCCACCAGCGCTCCGGCGACAAACAGCAGGAACGCTGCATTGATGATCCCGAGATTACGGCGAAACACCCTGGGCCATTCCGTCAAAAAGAAGTGGGGAATACCTTTCCCGCTCGATTTTTGCCCGGAATAGATGATATTGTGAGCGCGGGACATCAGCAGGTTGAGCGTACGGGCGTACGATTTTCCGCTAGGGTCCTCGCGCAGCGCCGAGAGATCGGCGGCTGCCTGGCGGTAAAGCAGGCCCAGTTCCTGGATTTCGGAGCGCGTCAGCGACTTTAGGCCGTGGCGCTGCGTTTGCTCCAGCAGGCCCTCCAGGCGCAGCCAGTGGGCTTTTCGTTTTTCCAGCCAGTGAGTGGAAATCATGGCGACGACTGACAAGCTTATCATCGATACTCCCGAGCAAGTCCACCTCGAATTCACCGTGGCCGGCATTGGCAGCCGCTTCATGGCCCTGCTGATTGATTCGCTGCTTCAGCTGGGGATCTTCGTCGTCCTGATGATCATCACCCTCTTCGCATTTCAGTTTTCTTTCGAAAAGTTTGCCAAATCGTATTCCGGCTGGGTGGCCGCTGTTTTCACTCTGGCTTACTTTTGCATCTACTGGGGTTACTTTGCCACATTTGAGGTCTTGTGGAAGGGCCAGACCCCCGGCAAGCGCGTGGCCGGCATTCGCGTGATCAAGGATTCCGGCAGGCCGCTCAACGTGTTTGAAGCCATCACTCGCAACGTGCTTCGCGCCGTGGACGGTATTCCGCTTTACGGCTTTGGCGTGCTGACCATGCTGCTGAATTCCCGCAACCGCCGCTTGGGAGATTTCGTGGCCGGCAGCCTGGTGGTGCATGAAAGCTCCGCCCGCGAAGCCGAGCTTTTCTTCAACACCCCGGTGCAATCCGGTTCCGCCTTCCACCAGGCTGCGGGGCTCACCCTGCAGGAAGTGGAGCTGATGGAAACGTTTCTCGCCCGCCGTCTGGATATCCCGCCCGAGGTCCGCAGGGTCAACGCCGCCCGAATCGCCCATATGATCGCCACCCGGCTGGGCATTCCTTCCGAAGCCCGCCCCGAGGACAATGAGAACTTCCTCGAAATCATGGTGCGGGAATTCAGGAACCGGGCCACCTTTCGCAGTAACTAGTTATACGATGCGGGCTTTGTTATTGTGTGCCACTACCGTACGAAATTCATTTTTTGATGATGCCAAGACGGGCTTCAAATGACAACAAACCACTTAGTAAGCCAATTCGATGAAGCGATGTTGGAGATATATAAACGGGCGCGTGATGAGGCCGGTTACAACGCAGCTCGATTTCTGAGCATGCTTAATGAATACAAAGGTTTAGAAACGGCACGTCTTCTAATCCATGCACAAACTGTTTCGGACGGATATACCGCACTATGGGAACGCAGTCGTCTTGATCTTACAGTCGAAGCTATGATCATTGATCATCCCCAATGGCATCCTTTATTCACAGATGAAGAGTTAGCCAAATGCCGCGAACGCCTGGTGGCATATGAGTATCGAATGAAATGAAAACCGTTGCTGTCTCTGTTTATAGGCCGAACATCTGTTAACTGAATTTTTATACCACCGTCTTCGCCTCATCGTGTATCGTTCCCTGCACGGAGACAAAAACACATGTCCAGTACTTTTGCAGGCATTATCCTTGGCCTGATCGTCTGGTTTCTGGTGCGCTATCTGGTGGGCGGTATTTACACCGTGAATCAGAGTGAGCGCGCGGTAAAGACCAGTTTTGGACGAGCGGAGCGCATTTCCGGCGTCACCACCGCCACCAGCCCCATTGCCAGCGGCCTCGACGCCGACGAGAAGCAGCGCTACAACTATCCGCAGGTCCGCGTCATTATGCCGGGCGGCCCGTATTTCAAGTGGCCGTGGCAAAAGATCTACAAAGTCTCGGTCGCCACCCAGACCGTCAATATGGCCTTTGATCCCGAAGCGCCCGCGGCGAACCAGGGCGGCAAGATACTGGAAGCCGTCACCAAGGACCAGTTGAATACCGGGCTCACCGGCCAGATTCGCTATCGCGTTTCCGAACGGAACCTCTACGCCTATCTGTTTGGGGTCAGGAACCCCATCGCGCATGTGATGGGCTACTTTGTCTCCGTGCTGCGCGAGCGCATCGCGACCTTTGAAGCGCCTCCGGAGCCGGGCAGCACGGCCGGACCGGGCAGCAGCGGGATTTCCATCAATGATCTGCGCAAGAACCTGCGCGACCTCAACGAGCACATGGACCGCGAATGTGCCTCTTCGGAAGCACGTTATGGAATCGTCCTCGATGCCTCGCTGATCACCGGAATCGATCCGCCGCCGGATGTGGAGTCGGCGCTGGCGGCCATCAATACCGCGCACAACATGGTTTCCTCGGACATCAGTCTGGCCCAGGCCTCTGCCGACCAGCGCATTGAGCTGTCCAAGCGCGCCGCCGAAATCGAAACGCTCAAGGCGCAAGCCGAGGTGCAGCCGCTCACCGCGCTGGCCAGCCAGCTGGCCGCGCTCAAAGGCACGGGCGAAGGAGCTCTGCGCGCTTACGTGCGCAACGTTCGCCTGGGGCTGTTCGGCCAGGCACAACAGGTTGTTCTGGAGACAAAAAAACGATGACCGTCATTCTCAGCGCCGTAATCACTTTCGTTGCCGCCATGGTGGGCGTGCCCATCTTCTTCGGGCTGCTGCGCTTTTTTGGCGTGTACGCCATCGTCCCCGAAGGCCAGTGCTACGTCTATGTTTTGTTCGGGCGCGTAGTGGCGATCATCAATGAGCCAGGACTAAACATTCTTCTGGTTAAAATCGGCCTGCAGGCCCCGATCGTCCGCTGGCTGGGGAAGCTCTACGTTCTCGATATGCGCATCGACCAGCAGTATCTGCGCAGCCAGCCGGTGAACTCGGAAGAGGGCGCGCCCATGGGTATCGGCATCTGGTATGAGATGTTCATCAGCGATCCCGTGGCCTTTCTCTTCAAGAATGCCGACCCGCGCGGCTCACTGGCCGCCAACGTCTCCAATTCCACCGTCCGCTGCCTCAGCAACATGAAGCTCGCGGACATGCTGCAGAGCCGCCACACCATGAGCCAGACGGTGCGGGCCGAGGTTTCACCGCAGTCGCACGAGTGGGGATACAAACTGGGCTCCACTTATATCCGCAAAGTGCATTTCCGCGACGTGCAGATGATCCGGCAGATCGAAGAAAAGGTCGTAAACCGGCTGCGCCAGGTCACCTCTTCCATCAAGCAGGAAGGCGCCAATCAGGTGAGCATCATCACCAGCACCGCCGAGCGCCAGGCGGCGGTGGAGTTTGCCAAAGCCGCGGCCATGCGGCCCCGCATTGTGGGTGAGGCGCTCAATCAGGTCTCCGCCGACAGGGACGTGGAAGCCGCCATGTTTGAAATCCTCGAGATCCAGAAAATCGTGGACAGCAAGGCCCGCGTCACGCTGATTCCGGAAAACAGCGGCATACTGCCGGAGCTGCTGGCAGCAGCCATGTCCCGAGGTTCGGATGCCGGAGCCCCTCCGCCCGCGCCAAAGCAGAAAGGGACGACAACAAGCTGAGGAAAAGCGGCTCCTGGCCAGAGGGAATGTGGCTGTTGGCCTTGGCTCTTAGCCCGTAGCCCTTGGTTTTAGCGGAACCACCTGATTAGGCGGCTGTCCTGCCAAAGGGCTAACGGCTAACTGCTAATGGCCCGGGCCAAAGGCTAAGAGCCAACAGCCAAAAGTCCTTTAGCTTTTGTTAGGGAGCTTTAAGCCGGTTTTTGCCCCGAACCATTAAGGTAAATAACCGGCATGTACCAATGAATCTCCTTACAGCTTGGGTTCGCATCTTTTTATGTGCGAAAATTGCCGATATGCGCCGCTTTCTCCTGAGCGGGCGGAAGGCTCCGTCCTGAATCAGGTTTTTGCGGCCCCGGGGGTACACAACTTCTTTTATGGCACTCGGCTTTGGCTTCAACAAAGCGAAGATCGTCAGTTCGGCGGAGCGCTATGTGCAGCAGGGAAAGCTGCAGAATGCTATTGCTGAATACGAAAAGGTCATCAAGGAAGATCCCAAAGACCTCACCATCCTCAACACCATTGGCGACCTCTGCGTGCGCATCGGGCAGAACGACCAGGCCTGCCAGTACTTTAGAAAAGTTGGCGACCAGTACGCGCAAAGCGGCTTCACCGTAAAAGCCATCGCCATTTACAAGAAGCTGACCCGGCTCAATCCCTCGGCAACGGATTCGCTGGTCAAGCTGGCGGAGTTGTATACCCAGCAGGGCCTGTTCAACGACGCGCGCCAGCAGTACACGCAGCTCGCCGACCATCTGCTCAAAAGCGGTGATACCAGCCAGGCGGCAAAAATCCTGCAGCGCATTCTGGAGCTTGATCCGGAAAACATCACCATGCAGGCCCGGCTGGCGGACCTCTACATCAAGCTGGGGAAAAAAGACGACGCGCAGAAGATTTACTTCAGCGCCGCCGAGTCGCTTTATTCGCGCAAGTCGTATGCCTCGGCCGATGAATCTCTGGTGCACGTGCTAAAGCTGGATTCCACCCATTCCGGGGCCATTCTGCTGCGCGGCATGATTGCCTCCGACTCCGGAAACACCAAAGCCGCCGTGGAATATCTGGAGCAGGTGCCCGACATCGATTCACGGCCGGACGCTCTGCGCGCCCTGCTGCGCGCCCGCCTGCAAACCGGCAATGTGGAAGGCGTGGAAGCCGTTGCCATCAAGCTGCTCAGTGTCCATAACGACCCTTCCGGCGTGGACACTCTGGCCCAGTGGTATCTCGGCAACAACTACATTGAGAGCGGCCTCAAGCTTTACGACAAATATGCGGACCGCTTCCTCTCCGGCAACAGTTCGGCGCTGAGCGACAGCCTGTATCCGGTCATCAATCGCATTCGCGACAATGTTTCGGCCCTCACGCTCCTGCTGCGACTGCTGCAAAAAGCGGGAGAGACATCGCATGTCACCGAGGTCATGGAGCTGCTGGCGCATTCTTATGTGCAAACAGAGCGCTTTGCGGACGCGCGCGACCTCTACAAGGAACTGTCTGAGCTGGAACCTGAGAATCCGCTGCACAACCAGAATTACAAGCAGATGATGTCCCGGATGGGCGAGGATTCTCTCAGCCGTCCGCTCAGCATGGAGGCAGGCCAGCAGGCGGTGATGGTCGATGAACTCGAACACACCGCGCCGGAAATTCTCGAGAACTACGAATCGTCGGTCGAAAGGGCCATTGAGGCGGCGCTCACCGACGCCGAATTATTTGTCTCGTACAACGTGCCCTCCAAGGCCATCGCCCCGCTCGAGGACGCGCTGCCGCTTGCGCCGCGTGACGTTCGCCTCAACCAGCGCCTGGCCACGCTTTATTACCGCGCGGAGCGTTACGCCGACGCCGCGCGTGTCTGTGAAGTGCTGAGCAGCGTCTATAACGAGCATGAGCACGACAAGGAAGCGGAAAAGTATGCGCAGGCGGCGAGCAACTATCAGTCACGCGCTACCGGCCGGCCCGCTCCAGCCAAGCCTGTTCCTGCTGCGCCAGTTGCCCCAGCGCCACGGCCTGCCACGACTTCACCCACGCCGGCTTTTATTCCTGAGCTTGAGGCCCCTGCCGCCCCCCAGGCCGAAGCCACCATCCACGAATTTACGTTTGAGCCTCCGGAACAGCCGGCCGCGCCGCCTGAACCAATGGTCCCATTTTCGGCGCAGGTGGAGGAAGCCATCCTCCCCCCGCCTCCACCTCAGCCCAAACAGGCGCGTGAAATTGATCTTTCCGGCGAGTGGGAAGAGATGCTCGCTGCTGGCTCGGCCACTCATGATTTAGCCGTTCATGAGACCGCCACGAGTGAAGGGCCGGTGCACGCCGCTGAGCTGGCAGAGCCGGAAGCAGTACCTGCTCCACCAGACACCGAGGCCATCAACGACAAAGTGCAGGAGGTTCGCTTCTACATCTCGCAGCAGATGTGGGACGAAGCCCGCAGCGGCATTCTTGATCTGGCCGAAATGGCGCCCAACTCCGATGAAGTTTCGGAGCTCATGCGTTTGGTTACCTCCGGACAGCCCAGGGCTGCCGTGGAAGAGCCTGCGGAAATCCTTACCGCCGAAGTTACCGCCGAAGAACCGGAACCACCTGCTGCCGTCTTTGAAATACCGGTTGCGGAACCGGAGCCGCCGCCGCAAATTGCCGCGCCTGTGTCACCCAAACCGCAGCCGGTTATTCCGCAACCGGTAAAGGCAGCCCCAGTTCAGATTGAACCGCCGGTTCCGGCCAAACCGGCAGTCCCAATGGAGCCTGTGCTGCCGGAACCAGTGTTTCACCCACCGGTCGCTAAGACAGAACCTGTATTCAAGGCTGAACCTGTTATTAAGGCTGAACCTGTGCTTCCGGCAGAACCGCCGCGCGCTGCCGTGGCTCCGCCGGCAAAAGCACCGCAGCCAAAGCCGCCTGTCATTCCCGTTCCCGAGCCGAAGTTCGAGCCTGCAAAGACGTACGCGATTTCGGAGCCAGAAGACATTCTTGAGCTGCCGCTGGATGATTTGCTGCCCGCGCCTCCCGCCGTGGCCCAACCTGCTCCGCCGGCGCCCATGCCGCAGGCAGCGGCGCCAGTCCCCGAACCCGCTGCGCCGCCACCTCCGCCTGTAGCTCCGCCTCCGGTAGTTAAAGCCGCCAAAGAAACAGCCGCGCCGAAAGCCGCAACGGAAGATATTCTCGGCGACTTTGTACTCGACCTTGAGAATTCCCTGGAAGACTTTACTGCGATCCTTCCATCTGAACCGCAGCGTGCGCCAGAGCCGGTGCTGGAAACGGCGCCGGTGGCCGCCAGCAGTAATGGCGAAATACAGGATACCGAGGCCGCCACGGTCCTCAATGACATTCTCCTGGCGCTGCAGGAAGATGAACCCGAGTTCGCCGCCGAAAACGAAGATCCGGAGACGCACTACAACCTGGGAATCGCTTTCAAGGAAATGGGGCTGCTCGACGAAGCCATTGGAGAGCTGCAAAAAGTCTGCCGCGCGGTGGAGCGGGGCATCGGCTTCTCGCAGCCTGTCCAGGCCTACACCTGGCTGGCCCAGTGTCTGGTGGATAAAGGCGTCCCCGAGGCGGCAGTGCGCTGGTATCAGCAGGCCCTGCATCTTCAGGGACTCGATAATGACAGTCGCTGCTCCATCTATTACGATCTGGCTGCGGCCTATGAAGCTTTTGGTGACAATAAGTCCGCTCTTTCCAATTTCATGGAGGTATACAGCTCCAACATCGATTTTCGTGATGTCGCCAGCAGGATTAAAACCCTGAAATCGTAAAATCCTCTATGATTAAATTCCGGTGTCTTCCAGTCACTTGACCCTTACGCCCAATAGTTCCGGGAGCCCTTCCGCGCCGCCCCCGGAGGAAACGACCGCGGAATTGCCTATTTGGCTGCAGCGTACCCTGCTGGTCATTTACGTTTTGTTCTGCATTGAGCTTGGCTTGATGCTGGTGATCGTTCCCTGGACCCGGCTTTGGGCAGGCAACAGTCTTTTGCTGCGCTGGCCCTCGCTCCAAACCTGGCTAATGCATGGGTTTGTTCGCGGCGCCATCTCCGGTTTGGGGTTCGTCGATATCTGGCTGGGAGTTCTGGAAGCCGCGCGCTACCGTGACCGCCATTGATTTTTCAGGGCGGCAAAACACTTCCTCCGGCTTATGTATTCTGAGGTTCACTGACTAGCTCTCATGGCAAACGACAATACAACAGACAGTAAGAGCATCCAGGCCGCTCCCCCGGAACCGGCTCCCCCGCTTGCGTATCTCAATCCCGAATTCCTCAACAGTCCTGACGGGCGCATCCTGCGCATTATGGCCGAGTATGCTCAGCCGCTCGCTCGTTTTCGCCGGGAAAAAATCCAGGACACGGTTGTGTTCTTTGGCTCGGCGCGCTGGGCTAGCCTGCCGGACGCGGAACGCGCGCTTGCCCTTCTGAAAAATCCCGCAGCAGCCAGCCCTGCCGGCCCCGATCAGCAGCCAGGCGGCAACGGTCCTGGCGCTCTGCAGGCCGCGCTGAAACGCGCTCATGCCGCCGTGGAAATGGCCCGCTATTACGAAGAGGCACGCAAGCTTGCGCACATGCTGACCACGTGGACCCTCACGCTGCCGGGCAAGCGTCACCGCTTTGTCGTCACCTCCGGTGGAGGCCCGGGAATCATGGAAGCCGCGAACCGTGGCGCGCATGAAGCCGGAGGCAAAACCATCGGCCTGAATATCCATTTGCCCTTTGAGCAGTATCCCAATCCGTACATCACGCCGGAACTGAATTTCGATTTCCACTACTTCTTTATGCGCAAGTACTGGTTTGCCTATCTGGCCAAGGCATTGGTGGTTTTTCCCGGCGGATTCGGCACGCTCGACGAATTATTTGAAATCCTTACCCTGGCGCAGACGCAAAAACTGGCCAAGAAGATTCTGGTCATCATTTACGGCAAAGAGTACTGGACCCGTGTGCTGAATTTCGAGGCGCTGGTGGATTCAGGCGCCATTTCTCCGGACGATCTCAATGCGTTCACTATGGTCAACACTCCGGAAGAAGCGTTCGCCGTGCTGCAGGAAGGCCTGATCAAATACCATCTGGATCCAAAGGCGGCCCGCCAGGCCCCCGAGGAAGGCCCGGAGATCGCAAAAACGCTGCCCTGATGGCAATTTAGGTTATGGTTCGCCACGGGAAGGGCCAGCAGCAGGAGCCACGTAATTTGAAGGCCAAGCTACATTCTTTCGCAGAGGGATGCAAACAGGTTGTCCCAGGAGTACCGCGTGGCTGAACCGATTGGCCCGGAAGACAGCGTCATTACGCTCCCGAGTGGCCTTCCTCTGCTTCTCTGCTACATCACGGAGCGGCGCCAGTTTTTGGGTAGCGAAGAACAGCAGCAGGACCAGCTGCTCAAAAAAATCGCCGAATGTGCCGCCGCCGGCGTGGATTACATCCAGTTGCGCGAAAAAGATTTATCCATTCGTGCGCTCGAACGGTTGGCGGAGCGCGCGATGAAAGTGCTTCCTTCCGGCACCAGGACCAAACTGCTGATCA
Organism: Candidatus Angelobacter sp.; assembly: GCA_035695325.1. Lineage (GTDB taxonomy): Bacteria > Acidobacteriota > Terriglobia > Terriglobales > Acidobacteriaceae > Angelobacter. The sequence goes on along the minus strand of DASSEH010000417.1, from coordinate 39,025 downwards.
ACTCGCGCATGGATGTGGCTCTCGCCTGCGGCGCTCATGGCGTGCATCTCCCCGCCAGTGACATTCCCCCGAGCGAAGCCCGCGCCCTGTTTGCCCGCGCGGGAAGAAATTCTCCGGTAGTGATTGGCGCTTCCTGCCATTCGCCGGAAGAGGCGGCCCTGGCAGAAGCGCATGGCGCCGACTTTGCCCTTTTTGCACCAGTCTTCGAGAAAAGTGGGCAGACCAACCCTCGCGGCGAGGACAGTCTGCGGGCTGTGTGCCACAGAACCAACCTCGCCCGCATTCCCATGCCGGTGCTGGCCCTGGGAGGAATCGATTTGAGCAATGCAGAGCGATGCATCCGCGCCGGCGCAAGCGGGATAGCCGGAATCCGGCTATTTCAGCAGAACTCGGCCGAAGAAATCGTTAAAAAGCTCCGGGCGCTCGCCTGATGACAATCTCTATGCCGTAAGATTCACGGCGTAGAGACGCGGCACTGCCGCGTCTCCAAAGTTAACCACAACACATTTCTGCCTGTTCAAGGCTACGCCAGTATGAGTCATGCTCTTGCCCGTTTGCGGTCGCTCACCATCCAGTTCAGCAGTGTGGAGATCAGCGCGAGCAGGATGGCGCCCAGAATGGCGGCGCTCCAGTCGCGCACATAAAAACCGGGCGTGATCGCGGCGGAGAGCTTCAGCATGAGCGCATTGATCACGATCAGGAAGAGTCCGAGCGTGAGCAGCGTAAACGGGAAGGTAAGAATTTTCAGCAGTAGTCCCAGCGTGGAATTGACCAGACCAATCACCAGCGCCGCCAGCAGAGCGGCGGTGAAGCTGCGCACCTCAAAACCATTTACCACGTGCGCCACAATCAGCAGCGACAGCGCATTCACCAGCCAGCGAATCAGCAGTTTCATGAATTCTCCACACAACTACTGTAGCGTCTGGCCGGGGCGGGGTTGCTCAAAAAAATCAAATTGCCTGGGCAGCCGCGGCGCGAGGCAGCAGGGCCGCTCTTGCTTCACGAATGCCGGCATCGATCTCCATATCCAGATCAAGATGCAGAACTTTGGAAGCGGAGGCCGCCTCGTAAAACTTCAGGCCATCGCCAGGCAGGTTGAGCTTTTTCACGCACAGTCTTCCGCAGGCAATCTGCGCCATCACCGCCTGCCGCTCCATGGGATACGCGGCGGCCAGGCTTTGATATTCAGTGAACGCCCGGTCAAACTGCTGTGTGGTTTCAAGTCCCCGGCACAAGTCCAGCCAGACCGATGCCGGCAGCTTTTCCCCGCCGGCATTTAAGAACTCCTGATACTCCTGCAGGGCAATTTCTGGTTCACGGGCCTTCAGGAACGCACTGCACAATTGAATGGTTGTTTGCTGAAAAGCTGGCACGTCTCCCTTTCGCCAGTGAGCCTGCTGCACCATGCGCAGAGCGTCCGTCGAGAACGGCTTCACTGCCAGATAAGGCTTTAAGACGACCAGCGCATCGTCCACCCTGCCGTGCTCTAAATGCTCCGCGGCCTGCACGATGGATTCGTCGTTCTTCAAGGTTTCCTTTTCCAGCCTGGCCTCGATCGCTTTGTCGGCAGCGTGCTCCAGTTTGCTCGCGCGCAGCAGAAATGCGGTCGCCGCGCCAAACAGAAACCCGCCAACGTGCGCCCAGTGAGCGACTGTACTGACGGAACCCCACAAAACACCACTATAAATCTCCATCAGAAGCCAAACCGGAAAAAACCAGAAGGCCTTTACCTCAAAGCGAACGATGCGGAAATACACGAAGCTCAGCATCTTGATCTCCGTGGTGGGAAAGCGCACCAGGAAAGCTCCCATGAGTCCGGCTACCGCTCCGGAAGCGCCGATGAGCGGCGAATAGCTCCCTGGATTCAGCCATGCATGGAATTGCAGGGCGGCGGCGCCCGCGGCAAAGTAGAAGAGCGTATAGATAACGCGGCCCCATTTGTCTTCGAGCGCCAGACCAGCCAGCCAGAGCATCCACATATTGCCGATCAAATGCAGCCATCCGCCGTGGAGAAAGTTGGCCGTAATGTAAGCAATAAGCGCGGGTTGAGCAGGTACGAAGGCATACTGCATGACCGTGGGTTCATGGACCAGAGTGGAGTACTCGGCCGTAAGGGAATCCATCTCTTCCTGCAGTTTTTCGGTGTTCTCGCCGGTGAACACCCTTCTGGCTTCCGAGGCATCTGCCACGTCGCGATGCTGGCTCTCCGCCTGGGCCCAGACCTCGGGCTCATTTTTTTTGAAGTCTTCCACCATCTTCCAGGCGTCCCCGGAAATGGTGAGATCAGGATGCCTGGCCGCCAGCAGGCGTATGTGCAGCCGGAGTTGACTGAGCTTTCCGGAGTTTCCGGATTTGATGCCTGAGATGGTCAGCAGAAAAACGAAAACGTTAATCGCAATGAGCGCAATAGTAATGACCGGCCAGCGTCGGGCTGACAAGCCCTGGTGTCCGATTGGAATAACAGCCATCGCAGATTCCCCCCCATGGAAACGCCTGGCCTTGCTCGGCTTTTGCAAAGTCTAGGCCAGGCGGGCAGAGAAGCAGCAATTACGAAGGTAATCCGGCTATTACCCGGTGATACCTTTCACAAGGGGGGACTGCTATTTCGCAAATACTGCCTTCGGCATCATTACGTGGACACCCTTATTGCCGTCCACCAGCTCGGTAATGTCCACATCACCGGCCACGCTGACAAGCATGTAAGCATCATCGCGGCTGAGGTGTTTTTCCGTCACCAGAAAATCGATCATCTGCCGCACGGCCAGGCGCGTGGCTTCGCTCAAGTCGTCGTCAAAACCCATGCTGATGTAATGCGTTGGGGTCTCGGCGCGCGGGTAAGTGGCCTTCAGGTCCTTGCGGACAACAAACTGCAGCGTGCCCGCCAGCGAAGTCTCGAGCGCGGTGATGTCCACTTCGCCGTTGCCCTGTCCAGCATGGCCATCGCCAATTTCAAACAATGCGCCCCGCGCATGGACGGGAAGATACAGCGTGGTACCGGCGACCAGTTCTTTGTTGTCCATGTTGCCGGCATGAATGCCCGGCGGCGCGCTGTTGATGCGTCCGTACGATTCCGGCGGGGCCACGCCCATGCTGCCGAAGAAAGGATGCAGCGGAATTTCCACGCCCGGAGCAAATTTGGCCACCATGCGCTCGCGGTCCAGAGGGATGATCTTAACGCGCGCGTAAGGAAAATCGTTGGTCAGAAAGCCGGCGCCGAAGCGGAAGCCGTTGTAGGCATAAGGAATCGCCAGATCGATCTTCTGTATGCGGACTTCCAGCACATCTCCTGGCTCCGCGCCTTCAACGTACACCGGCCCATTGAGGATGTGCCCGCCCGGCCCTTTGTTGGTGACCTCTTTATAAATGTCGCGCAGGTTCTGCTGGACCTGCTCCGGCGTTACCCCGGCTTTTTCGAGGCCCGCTGGGCTGTTGGTCAGCAGCGTCTCGAACGTAACGGTATCTCCGGAGTGAATCCGCAGCACAGGCTGCGCGGCAGAATCGTAAAAACCCCACGCCACCGTGGAAGGCGTGGCTTTGAGCGTATAGCTGTGTGTACCGCCGGAAGCCGCGGCGGACGGAGCCTGGGCAACAGCCGCACCCAATGAAAGCAGTAAAACTAGAATAAGCTTGCGCATGTTCCTCCTGGTAAGCAAGAGAAGAATCCTGCCACAAGCAGCGAAAGATGTAAAACGAAGCTTTCTTAAAAAGACGCTGGTCAGCGCCGCAGCAGCGTATTCTCCGGATCTAAAGCCAGCTCTTTGGTTCCCGGGGGAGCAGTAAGCGTGAAGTCCGTTTTCTCCTCATCGACAAATACGAACGAAAGAAAATGCGAGCTGCCGTCTTTGGCCATTGCATACACCGGCACCGCCGTGACCATGTCCTTGGCGGCAAAACTCTCATGGATGGCGCCTGTAACCTTCACGCCGCCATGAGCGGGAGTGATGCGAAGGTTTTCCAGCGTGAATTGCGGAATGGCCGATCCATCCACCCAGCTATCGAAGAACCAATCCAGTGATTGCTTTCCTTCGTACTTCAGGGATGGAGGCATGACTCGTTCCACGGCGCGCTGCAGGTCATGCGTGGAAATTTTGTAGTTTTCCGAGCGGGCGAGCAGGTCTTTGAGCGCGGCAAAGAACAGGGCATCGCTTTTGCCATCACCGGCCTGGCGAAGCATGGTGCGCAGCATGTGGATCAGCCAGGTGCCCCGGCCATACAGTACCGGATCAAAAGCACTGGGAAACTTTGACGATGTCAGCCGCCGCCCCAGAGTCACGGCTCCGGCATCGCCCACAATGCCATTGCTGGTGCTTTTCAGCAGCTCATCACGATAATGGTCCAGAGCCACGCGCATATCACCCGGCTTTTCCCTCTCCAGCATGAGCAGGGCGCTGTAGTTGGCCAGAGCTTCGATCATCCATTCGTCGCGATACGAAGCGCTGTTGACCGCGTCACCCCACCACTGGTGCGCGGTTTCATGCGCCAGCATGAGGCGGTCCAGGAGCAGCTCCAAAAAACGATCATGAATGCCAAGCGCCTGCCTCCCCTGCGGATCGAGATACGCAAGGCTGGAAAGATAGATCATGCCCGGCCACGCCTGGCTCAGCAGCGCGGGCAACTGGGACACCTCCAGCGTGGAGTAGGGAAATGGATCCAGCTCACCGGAGAGAAACCGCACGGACTGCGCGGCCTGGCCGGCGATTCGCTGCACCTGCTTCGCCGGATCGGGATGAAGTCCCGCCTGAATTTCCTTTTGCGCCAGCGGTGTTTCGATGCTGCGTGCGCCATAAACGTGGACCTTTACCTCGCCGGCAGTTGCTTCGGCGGTTTCAAATTTGCCCAGGTTGAAACCCGCGGCGAAAATAGGCTTGCTGCTCACGAATGTGGCTGTCTGCGCTCCCTGGCCGGCGGACCTGGCCATGAGTTTGCCGGTGGCTACCACGGTCCAGCCAGCGGGGTACTCAAAGCTGATATCGAATCGGGCAAATGCGAGGCCGTGCCCGGGATACCAGCTGCCTCGGGCGCCCACATAAATAAGATCGTCGCCGGCCTCCGACATTACCGGACCGGAATAGCGGAAGGCGAGTTTCAGCGGGACACCAGCTTGCGCCTGTGAAGGCAGGATTACGGCCGTTAAATCGTTTCCCTGGCGCGCAAGATCGCTGCCATCAATGGCTTCATTCTGAATGAACTCCGCCTGCTGGCCGTTCACCAGAACTTCAGAGATTTTCAGGTATCGCGACAGCTCAAAAATTACCGTGCGCTGCCCGGAATGGCGTGGCGTCAGAGTCAGCTCCGTATCGGCAGTCAGATCGCTGGGCGGCGATAGTTTTGCTCTGATCCGATAGTCGGAAGTTTCAAAGTCGAACACAGTTGCAGCGCTTGCCTTATCCGCAGCTTCGCGCGCCGAGCGCGCCGGAAAGGAGACCCACGAGTTATAAAACGTGGTCCCATTGGCCTGCGCCGGCTGGGCCATGCTGACCTGCTCCGGCGCGTGCATATTGAGAAAAGCGTCAAAGATCCCCAGTCTGGCTCCTGCCAGGCGAAGGTGAAGAAAAACCGCTTCTGCCTGCGGCAACCCGGTCATGCTTTGCAGCAGAGGAAGACTATCAGCGCGGGCCAGAGCGGTCACAGGTTGCGACCATTTGGCCATGAACTCTTCCGTCTCTTCCGCCGGACGGAACCCGGCCCGCAATTCTTCCACCAGCCGGTCGTCAAAAAAGCGCAGATAAGCCGCGCTGAATTGTTCGTCGAGCACGCCGGAGCCGGTAAAGAGTCCAAGAGAGGTGCGCTCCGCGCGGTTGGGCGCGAACATGAGAATATGACCTTCGCCGGCGAAAAAGCCTCCGGTGATGTGCCCATTGACCGGCTGGATAAAGCCGATAACGCCGTCCGTAAGAACGATGTGCAGGTCTTCGCGGTCAATCGATACTTCGCGAATTCGGTGAATTTCCGCCGGATTGATCGCCGGATTAAGAAGCTGACGATAGAGCGCCAGGGTGTCATCTGAAGAAACAGACGTCTGTCCGGGGCCCTGGCATGGCGCACACAAGGCGGCAGCAAACAACAAAGCGGTTACCATCGGGTAAAACAACCAGCCCGGCGGAGAGTGATCGTTGCTACAATTTTTCAGATTGCGCCTGATCATCACATTTTGTTGCCTGGCCATTGGGGCGGCCCAGGCGGACACCATTTATTTGAAAAATGGTTCCCGCATTGTCGTCGACTCCGTACAGGAAACCAACGGCCATGTGGAATATACCATCGGCGATGGTACCTACGCGATTCCCGCCTCTCTGGTGGTGAGGATTGAAAGCGGTCCAGGGGCCACGCCTGCCAGCCCGGCGGCCAGTGAAGCTCCTCCGCCCCGCGAGCAAATGCAGACCGGCACGGACCTGATATCCCGGGTCATCCACGATGGCCGCATTGATGCATCAGCACTGCATGAGATTGAACTGGAAAACGTGCCGGAGCGGTCGGCCACTGCGTATTTCCTTGCCGGGCAGTTTGAAGAGAAGCGCCATGATCTGCAAGCGGCGGCACATTACCTGCAAACGGCCCTCGGATTCATGCCGGCAAATGGAGTCCTGCTGGAAAACTACGGAGCTGTTCTGATCAAGCTGGGCAGAATCGCGGAAGGTCTTTCTTACACACAACAGGCGGTGCGCGCCAGCCCTCAGTCGGCCGAGGCCTTTGCCCAGCTCGGCTATGCCTGGTACAAGAGCAACCGCAATCGTGACGCCATTGCTGCGTGGAAGAAGTCGCTGCAGCTTCGTCCCAGTGATGTTGTGCAGAGTTGGCTGGCCCGGGCCGAGCGGGAAACAAAGACTGAAGCCGAGTTCCGCCAGCAGGAGAGTAACCACTTTGTCCTGAGTTATGAAGGCTCCCAGGCGCCTGAGAGTTTGCGCAACCAGCTGCTGGGAATACTGGAAGCCCAATACAAAGTACTGACTACCGACCTGGGGGTCTCTCCGCGAAGCATTTACGTTTCTCTCTATTCCGACCAGGCGTTCTTTGATGTCACCCAGGCTCCAGCCTGGTCAGCGGCGCTGAATGACGGCAAGATTCGTATTCCCTTTTCGGGAATGAGCGAGGTTACACCGGAGCTGGCGAGGGTGCTTCGCCATGAGCTCACCCACTCTTTCGTGAGACAGATTGTGCATGGTCACGCGCCGCAGTGGCTGAATGAAGGGCTGGCGCAGATCGAAGAAGGGAAGACCACCTCGCCCGTCGGCGTGCGCCTGGCTGCCTTATATACCTCGGGCAATCAGATCCCCCTGAACCGGCTGGAAGGTCCCTTTGAAAGTTTCAGCGCGCCCGAAGCCTTTGTAGCTTATGCCGAAAGCCTGGCCGCGGCTGAATATATGCGGAACCAGTACGGCATGGCAGAGCTTGCCGAGCTTCTGCGGCGTCTGGGACAGGGTGAATCAGTGGAATCGGCACTGCGCGCCACCATTCATACAGGCTATTCCGGACTCGAAGCTGAAATCGCCGGCTACCTGAAGAAAAGCTATGCCCAATAAGCTCGCTGTAACTTCGGCAGGGCGCTGTAACGAACCACGAACGTCCACTCTGGAGCGCCCAATTCAGGCACTCCCAGAGAGATGCAGGATATAAATAAAGACAGAAACTTACAGCGAGTTCTTGCCTTCTTTTTTGGCCTTGGCCCAGCGGGCCTTGGCTGCGGCGGAAAGTCTCTTTTTAGCCGCGGCGGAAAATTTACGTGTGCCGGTAGTCTTTCCAGCTTTTCCAGGTGGTCTGCCTCTTCTGGTAACGCTGCCACCAGAGAGGGCCCGGATTGCTGCTTCTACCTGATCACGCTGTTCGATGAGTTTAGCGAGAATTGCGTCGGTATTTGCCATAGGGTGGCAATTATAAAATAAAAATAGCTTTGCCACCGCTAAATAGCGACAATTCCGTAAACAAAAATTGGTCCTGTTTCTACCGTTTCGTTCTATCCAATGCTATTCGGAGCGGCAGAGTTACTATAGTGACGTCATTCAGCTCCGTAGAATTGGGTCGCTCTGGACTGGCTGCGCCAGACGCTTAGCTGTAAATTGTGCAACTATCAACAGCAGTAAACAGCCTTTTCTCAACCTAATCATTGAAAGGAATGAATCATGAAAATTGCACTCGTAACCGGTGGAAGCCGTGGCCTGGGCAAAAATATGTGCCAGCATATCGCGGCCCGGGGAAATGATGTTGTCCTCACCTATAACAGCAGAAAAGCCGATGCAGAAGAGGTTGTAAGGCAAATCGAAAAGACCGGCCGGAAAGCAGCGGCGCTCGCTCTTGATGCTTCCAACACCAAATCATTTGACGGTTTTGTGAAGAGCCTCAAAGAAGTCCTGCAGACAAAGTGGCAGCGCGATAATTTCGATTTTCTGATCAATAACGCCGGGTTTGGCATTCGCGCGTCCTTCGCGGAAACTACCGAAGAGCAGTTTGACGATTTGATGAAAGTCCATCTCAAAGGTCCGTTTTTTCTTACGCAGAAGTTACTGCCTTTCATCAAGGATGGCGGACGCATCCTGAATATTTCTTCAGGGCTGGCCCGATTTGCATTTCCTGGCTTTGCGGCTTATGCCGCGATGAAGGGCGGGGTGGAAGTTCTGACGCGCTACATGGCGAAGGAGCTGGGAGCGCGCCAGATCACGGTAAACATCGTGGCGCCGGGCGCAATTGAAACCGACTTTGGCGGGGGCATGGTGCGGGACAACAAAGAGGTCAATCAATTCATCGCCTCGCAAACCGCTCTGGGACGCGTGGGCCTTCCGGACGACATTGGCGGCCTGGTTGCCTCTCTGCTGCAGGACGACAATCGCTGGATCAACGGCCAGCGAATCGAGGCCACCGGAGGCATTTTTCTTTAAACCAGCGGCCTCTAAAACTGCCGGCGGCTGTCGCGAAGGTTGTGCGCGACGGCCGCTGCACACTAAGTTGCGCTGGCATGCAGGGCGGTATCTGTTGCTGGCTTTGCTAACTCAAAAGCTACAAGTCCCAGCCCCAGCGCCAGCCAAAAAATGTTGCCGAACTGCGGGCTTACGCCAAAGATAAAGTCCACCCCGCCGTGCAAAAGCAGACCGGCAAGCGTGCCGAGCAGTGCGAATCCTGTAATGCGATACCAGGCCCCTTCAACACGTCGCAGCCTGAGCGCCATGCGGGCAAACACCGCGATGAGAAAAAAGAACACGGCGAAGCCGGCTATTCCCGTCTCGGCCAGCCACTGCAGATAAATGTTGTGGGCGTCGATATCTTCCTCAATGCCCGGCACATAGCTATGAAATAAAAACTTGAAATTGCCATAACCGGCGCCGAGCACGGGATGATCCAGGAAGATCAATCCGGCAGCGCCCCAGATAGCCAGGCGGCCTTCTCGGCTCATGTCTTCCGTATCCCCAACCTGAGGACGATCGAAACCTGCTTCGGTGGATAGCGGAGCGGCAATCGCCGCTGCCAGCAGGAGCGAAGAAATCATCACCAGGATCGTCGCCCTTCGCGGAACGAAGTACCATAGGCCGGCAAGAAAAATTCCCGCACAGGCAATCAGCCCGCCGCGGCTTCCGGTGAGATACAGGGCAGCGAGCGCAGTGGTGAGCGAGAGAAATCCCAGATAACGCAGGCCCCGGCCTTTGGCCAGCAAAGTCGCACCCAGAGCCGCCGGAATCACCACATTCAGATATCCCGCCAGCGAATTGTAGTGAAACAGAAGAGAGGTAATACGACCGGCCCATCCTCCCTGGGCGTCGAAATTCTGCTCCTCCATGGGATAGAGCCAGAAATACAGGCGGGTAAAGTCCTGCGCGAAAGCCTGGTAGAAACCAAACAGCGCGACACCAATACCGGAGATGAGCAGAAGGGTAATGGTCCGCGAAATCTGTTTTTCGCTGGTGAGCCAGCCCGCCGCGCTAAAGAAGAACAGAACATACGAAAGCAGTTTGGCCAGGGCCTTCCACGCTTCAGGGTCGGCAGGCGGCCCGAGAATCAATGACACCACGGCAATGCCCGCGAGTATCCACACGCCTAGTTTTACTTTGCTTCCGAAAAGCCACGCCTTGATGGAACTGCCTCTGCGCTGCAGAATGACGAAGACCCCGGCGAACAAAACAGCATGGGTCAGCAGAGAAAGGTCGCGAACAGGGAACGCCCAGGCCAGAGTGGGATTCCACGGGATCAGCAGGACCATGGCATCAAAGAACACGCCAAAATTGCGCATGCTAGCCACCGCCAGTGGAATGCACAGGGCCACGACAAGAAATACAGGCTGCTCGGTGATCAGCGCGGCAGCGACAACCGCAGCCGCGGCAATCACCAGGGGCGCATACCGGCCCAGCTCCACCGGCATGGGATTACGTGCACCGATTTGGCGAAGTACATTCATTGCATACCGTTCATTAGCTCAGGGTGCAATTTTTCCAATTGCGGAAGCCCGAATCACGCCGTGTTGATTATTGCAGGCGCAGCTTTTTTCCGAAAAATGATTGTGCAGAAACAAGGTTCCTGTAAAGTAGTCCACGCAAATAAAAACAGGAGGATTACAATACAAGGCCCTGGCGTCTTCAGTTCTCCATGCAAACGGGAATTCGCAGGCACTTCGGGCAAAGATCAGCAGCCATGCAATCCTCTTTCGACATTACTGCCCCCGGTTTTGAGCGCTGGCGCGTGCTGCCCTTCGAGGCAGTGCAGGCGATTCCCGCGGCCATACGCAGCGCAGTGGCCTTGCCCTCGCCGGCACGTGTGCTCGATCTGGGCGCGGGGACAGGGCGCATCGGCAAGATCTTTGCGATTGCCGGAGATTTTTACACCGGCGTGGACAACTCTTTCGCCATGCTGCATCAGTTTCCCGCCGCCGGTGACCGCTGCCATCTGGTGCAGGCGGATGGAGGCCAGCTGCCCTTCCGCGACGGCATCTTCGATCTGGTGCTGCTGATGCAGGTACTGAGCACTACCGATTGGCAGAAGATACTTTGCGAGGCCCGCCGCGTGCTGCGCCCAGGTGGGGCCGTGGCCGTGGGCCACACGATGAGGCCGGAAGAGGGAATGGACGCACGACTCAAACGCCAGCTTACCGCCACGCTCGAAGAAATGCAGGTTGACTGGCATGAACCCAAAAAATCGCGCAAGCAGGCGCTGGCTTTGCTGAAAAATTCGGCGGCGCGCCATGTGCATCTTGAGGCGGCGACATGGAGCGTGAACACCAGCGCGGAGGAGTTCCTCGAGCGGCGGCGCACCGGCGCTCGCTTTGCCGCGCTGCCTGCTCAAGTGCAGGAGCAGGCGCTGGCCCGGCTGCGCGCCTGGGCCGAAGACAACTTCGGGTCGGTAAAAGCTGAATTTCAGGAAGCACGCAGCTTTGAGCTGGACATCTTTAAGTTTTGAGCTGGGAATTTTGAACTGGAGTGGAAAAGAAAGCAGGCAATGAAAAATACCATTGAAAATCAGGGCGTGCTCTCGGCGCTGGGCGAGCAACTGCTCTCCCGCTCGCTGACCGACAACGCCGTACAGAAAGCCACGGAGAACACTCCGGACTTCGCCATACTGCCGTGGGTCAACGTGGTAAAGATCGGCGGCCAGAGCATCATGGACCGCGGACGCAGTGCGGTGTATCCGCTGGTGGAAGAGATCGTCGCCAATCTGGACCGGCACAAGATGATCCTCGGCACCGGAGCGGGCACTCGCGCGCGCCACATTTACAGCCTGGCCATCGACCTCGGCCTGCCCACGGGCGTGCTCACCGTGCTGGGCACGGCGGTGGCGTGGCAGAACGCGCAGATGCTCCACTACCTGATGGCGCAGCATGGAATCCCCTTTATTGAGCCCGAGGGCTTCAGCACGCTGCCGCATTATCTGATGGAGCGCGGCGCGGTGATCTGCCAGGGTATGCCGCCTTACAAGCTGTGGGAGCCGAATCCGGTGAACGGCCGCATTCCGCCGCAGCGCACCGACACCGGCTGCTTTCTGATCGCCGAGGTCTTTGGCGCGCGCAAGATGATCTACGTGAAGGACGAAGACGGCCTCTACACCGCCGACCCCAAAAAAGACCGTTCGGCAAAGCACATCCCCCGCATCAGCGTGGACGAGCTGCTGGCCCACGACCTCGACGACCTGATCGTGGAGCGCGCGGTGCTCGAATTCATGGCGCGGGCGCGCAACATGCGCGAGATCCAGTTCGTGAACGGCCTTAAACCCGGAGAGCTTACGGCGGCCCTGAACGGCGAGCCGGTGGGCACCATCATTTACAAAAACGGAGACCCCAGATGACCTTCCATAACCAGCATGTAACCTCCGGCCTGATGCGCGAATCGCTGGTGGACAAAAACGTGATCGCCGGCACCAACGGCCACGTGACTTCGATTCTGCCCGACGTCAACATTATTCAGATTGGCGGGCACTCCATCATGGACCGCGGACGCACCGCCCTGCTGCCGCTGCTCGAAGAAATCGTGGCCAACCAGCCGAAGCACCGCATGATCATCGGCGTGGGCGCGGGCGTGCGTTCGCGCCACATCTTCTCCGTGGGGCTCGACCTGGGGCTGCCCACCGGCGCGCTGGCCACGCTGAGCGCCAAGGACTCCGCGCAAAACGCCTACATGGTCTCCTGCCTGCTGGCCCAGCACGGCTTTGTCTATCTGGAAGCGCCCTTCGTGGTGCAGCTGCTTCCGGCCATGCTGGCCGCCGCACGGGGCGCGGTCTTCAACGGCATTCCCCCCTACGCCCTGTGGGAGCACCCGCCGCTGGTAGGCAAGCTGCCGCCGCATGGCAGTGACGCCGGATCGTACCTGATCGGCGAGGTCTTCGGCGCGCGCAGCGTGATTTTCCTAAAAGACGTGGACGGCCTCTACACCGCCGACCCAAAGAACGATCCCGCAGCCGAGTTTATTCCGGAAATCACCGCCCAGGAGCTGATCGAACGGAACCTGACCACGCTTCCGGTGGAGCCCGCCGTCCTCGACCTGATTACAAGGGCCAGGCTCATGCGCGAGATCCGCGTGGTGAATGGACTCAAGCCCGGCAATCTTACGAAGGCACTGGCTGGGGAAGCGGTGGGGACGGTGATTCGCCAGTGAGGCAAAGACTTACCGCGGATTTACGCAGATGAACGCGGATTCAAGCAAGTTCAACATCTTTACCACTGATTGACACGGATGACACTGATGTGAAAATGAAGCTTTACTGTGCAGCAAACATTCATAGAAAGGATTAGCGCCTTAGCGTGCGCATACAGGTACATTGCTATGTCATTCCGCATGAAACTTTGGCAGATTCGGGGGAAAGATCTTCAGGCAATTAGCAGCGTGATGCTGAACGATGAGCAACGTCTTGAAGATTGGGTTGTCAAAGACCCAAGCATTCTCGGCATTAATATACTCTTGATTGGACGACAGGTTACTACAGCTAACCAAGGTCGCATCGACCTGTTGGCCATCGATGATGAGGCAAATCTAGTAGTGCTTGAATTAAAGCGTGATAAGACACCGCGCGAAATTATCGCGCAGGCGCTTGACTATGCATCCTGTGTCAACGATCTGTCTTATGAGCAAATTGACGCGATCACTAAAGACTTTACAAGGAAGCCGCTTGCACAGGCATTTAGCGATCACTATGGTTTTCCTATTCCTCAGACCGTTAACGCAAGCCATTCGATGATTATCTTGGCCTCTGAACTTGACGACTCTTCCGAACGCATTGTGCAGTATCTAGCAGAGCAGTATGAAGTTCCAATTAACGTTCTTTTCTTTACATTCTTCAAAGAACAAGCCAACGAGTTTCTCGGGCGCGCGTGGTTAAAAGACCCTGAGGAAATGCAGGAAAGGAAGCAATCACGGAATCAGGCTCCGTGGTCAGGCTTTTATTTTGTGAATGTGGGCGAGGGAGAGCATCGTAATTGGGATGACTGCAGAAAATACGGATTTCTCTCGGCGGGGCAGGGAGAAAAGTACAGCAACGCTATGAAGAAATTGAAGCCAGGGGATCGCCTCTTTGCCTATATGAAAGGCTTGGGCTACGTTGGATTTGGGACCATTACACAACAGGCGATCATGGTGCGCGATTTTTCTCCAAATGGCTCCGGCAAGAAGCTTCTCGATCTGCCACTCAATCAGCCCGGTATGAACGACAACAAAGACGACCCGGCATTTTCGGAATGGGTGGTGGGAGTGCAATGGGACAAGACCTTCGACCGCAATGACGCAAGGCGCTTTTCTGGCATATTCGCAAACCAGAACATTGTTTGCTTTCTGCGCGATACGGCGACAGCAGATTTTCTTAGCAGGGAATTTGGTGTTGCGCTTAACTCTGGCCAACAGTTTCAGTCATCTGCCAATACGTAGCATTTAGAAATCTACGCTGCGCCTTACCATGTACCGCTGCGAATGCATGGCGGTATTTTGGGTTACCGCCTAAAACATAATACGGATGAAGCTACTCTTCGAGTGACAAATAATGTCAATTGACTTTCTCTTCCATTCGCAGTACCAGAGGCCCAGCAGTTTTTGAAGCAAGCTTCGAGGGGTCGCCTGTGATATCCCTTGTGATGTTTGGGGCTAACCCCTTTAGATCTTGTGATGGGGATCGACCAGGAGGGGGGTAGCGAGATATCAAATGAGGAATGATTTTCGAGAGCGCCAGCAGGGTGTCGCGCCTCTGGCGCTCGTCCATTCATTCCATGCCTTCCCAGCGCTTGCGCGCTGGGCTACATAATGCCGCGCCTAGCGGCGCTGATGATTTGCAGCGGGAAGCAGAATGAATCGCCCTGAGAGCTTTTTAGTATCGCGCCTCCGACGCTCGGATTTCTAATCGCTCTATTCTTACCCTGCGCTTGCGCGCTGGGCTAACTTCGCGACACGCCTACAGGCGCTGATGATTTGCAGTGGGAAGCAAAATGAATAGCCCTGAGAGTTCGCTTTTGCCGGAATTGCGTTTGCGATGCCGCTTAGGCCCCGCGCTCGGCGGCGGCGAAGCGTTTGGCCTGGATCTCGATATAGACGTTGATCAGCGAGACGGCTGCGGGCGTTACGCCGGGAATGCGCGAGGCCTGGCCGATCGTCCGGGGGCGGACTCGCTGGAGCTTTTCGTTCATTTCGCGGGAGAGGCCGCTGACCTGGGCGTAGTCGAACCAGGCGGGGATTTCGCGCTGCTCGGCTTTTTTGAGGCGGTCCATGGATTTGCGCTGCTGGTCGAGGTAGCCGGCGTATTTGATCTCGGTTTCCACGGTCTTCATCTCGTTGCGGGCGGCGGAAGAAAGTTTGGACAAACCAGCTACAGCGCCGCCAGGCTCATTGGTATCGTTGGCCGCACTGGTTGCGATGGGAGTAGACGCAGACGTGCTGCCGTGGCTTTCCTGAGCTTCCAAAGGCGCGGCTCCCGCAACGGACGCCGCAACAGCATGGAAGAATTCCGGGCACTGCTGGGCGATGACCGGGGTGAAATCTTCAATCACAATCTCCGGACGCCGCAACAACTGGGCCAGGGTAGAGCCAATGGCGCTGGTCAGCTCGCTGGCCGGCTGTTCGGAATCGTTCGGGCCGGAAGCATTTGTTCCGGCATTTATTACGGAAGCAGCCGCGCGCTCCTGCCGGGCCTGGGTGATTTTTTCCAGCAGATCGGCGGAGACGCGGGTCTTTTCGAGAAATGCCGCGAGTTTTTGCGCGCGCTCCTGCTTGGCGAGGTAATCGGCCCAGGCCTGGTCGCCGATCAGGCCGATGCGACGGCCGTGCGGCGTGAGGCGGCGGTCGGCATTATCGATGCGCAGATGCAGGCGGAACTCGGCGCGCGAGGTGAACATGCGGTAAGGCTCGTTGGTGCCTTTGCTGATGAGGTCGTCGATGAGAATGGCGGTGTAAGCCTCGGTGCGGTCGAGCACCAGCGGCGGCTCGCCTTTGATTTTGAGGGCGGCGTTGATGCCGGCCATCAGGCCCTGGCATGCGGCTTCTTCGTAGCCGGAGGTGCCGTTGATCTGGCCGGCGAGGAAGAGGTGGCCGATCTTTTTTGTCTCCAGCGTGCGCTCGAGTTCAGTGGGGTCGATGGAGTCGTACTCAATGGCGTAGCCGGGGCGCAGCATCTCTGCGGTTTCAAGGCCGGGCACGGACTTGATGACGGCCAGCTGCACGTCAATGGGCATGGAGGTACTCATGCCGTTCACGTAAACCTCATGCGTGTTCAGCCCCTCGGGCTCGAGGAACAACTGATGCGTGGTCTTATCGGGAAACTTGACGATCTTGTCTTCAATGCTGGGGCAGTAGCGCGGGCCGATGCTCTGGATTTGTCCGGAGTACATGGGCGAGCGATGCACGTTCTCGCGAATGATGCGGTGCGTCTCCTCGGTGGTGAAGGCGAGATAGCACGGCACCTGCTTCTGCGTGATCTTGCGGGTGCGGAAGCTGAAGGGCGTGGGGTCGGTATCTCCCGGCTGCACTTCAAACTTTGTCCAGTCGATGGTGCGGCCATCGAGACGCGGCGGCGTCCCGGTCTTGAGGCGGCAGCCGCGCAGGCCGAGCAGCTTGAGGGATTCACCCAGAAGCTGGGATGGCGGCTCACCGCTGCGTCCGGCGGGATAGGTTTGCTCGCCGCAGTGGATGAGTCCGTTGAGAAATGTGCCGGTGGTGATGATGACTGCCTGGGCGCCGATGGTACGGCCGTCGCGCAGCTTGATGCCCCTGGCGCAGCCGAGGGCTTCTGGGCCACACGGCTCCTGCCCGCTACCATCTTCGACAATCAGCTCGGCGACCTCGGCCTGCTTGATGAGCAGATTGGCCTGGCTTTCGAGCACTTCGCGCATTTTTACGCGGTACTGCTGCTTGTCGCACTGGGCGCGGGGCGACCACACGGCCGGGCCGCGAGAGGTATTGAGCAAACGGAACTGGATGCCGACCGCGTCGGTGACTTCGCCCATGATGCCGCCGAGGGCGTCCACTTCACGCACCAGATGGCCCTTGGCAATGCCGCCCACGGCGGGATTGCAGGACATTTGGGCGATCAGGTCGGCGTTCAGGGTAAAGAGGGCGGTCTTCAGGCCCATGCGGGCCGTGGCCATGGCGGCTTCACAGCCGGCGTGACCGGCGCCCACCACCACAACATCATAATGTTCCGTAAACTGCATGTTAATTCAATATTTTACAGGTATTGCGGGCCATTACTTAAGTATCCGCCGATTTTGCCGATTTGATGGAAGACCGGGCAGAGTGACGTCTTATAATTTGGCCAGCAACTTCAAAATCCAGAGCAGTCATTCATGCCCACAATAACCTTGCGGAGAAAGATTATTTTGCCAGTGACCATAATTCGGGAAAGTGGCGAGCAGCATGCGGCGCACACGCTGGATTTTTCCGATATGTCTGCGCGGCTGGGCGGCCTGGCCACGCTGCTGGTCCCGGGCGAAGTGGTGGAGATTAAGCACGGCTCCGCACGAGGGAAGTTTCAGGTGTTCTGGATGGGACCCTCCGGCAGCGCCATGGAAGGCCAGGCGGGCATGCGCAACCTGGAGCCGGGAAAATCAATTTGGGAAGGGGGCAGTGTGAGAACCATGAAAGAAGATACGCCATGCTCCGTAACCCCGGCGGACCAGCCCGCACGGAAAGAACGGGCCGATGAAAAGCGCGGACATCATCGCTATGAATGTACGGGCGCAGCCGCGGTGCGGTCCCAGGGATCCAGGTTTCCGGTGAACGGAACGATCAAGGACATTTCCGAAGGGGGCGTTTATATCGAGGTGACCAGCCCGCTGCCGGTAAATTCGCCGGTAATCGTAAAAGCCAGCGTGGATGGCGTTGTTCTGGAAACCGAGGGCGTAGTCTGCACCAGCTATCCCATGGTGGGAATGGGAGTACGCTTCCAAATTCTAAGCACGGAAAGCCAGGAGAAGCTCGAAAAAATTCTCGAGAAGGCCGGACACAGACCTGCTGAGTCAGCTCCAGTTGCAGTGGCGCCCACAACGGCCGGGCAAAATGCGGGGCTGCGGCTGGATGCCTATGCGGTCCGCGTGCTCCCTGTGGCCTGCCAGACAGTGGCGGAGAACCTGGATGCGTGGAAGTCCGCGCGCACGCCCGCCGAGCTGGATGAATTAATTGAAGCCGTACGAACGCTCTATCGCAAACTTTCCGCCGACTCCGGCGATGAAGACCGCAATTACGTCACGACGATGACACGGCTGGGCGCAAGGTAATTTGCGCTCAGCGCGCTCTGTCCAGCCCCAGAGTGGCCCCGGCATTGTGGACGGCAAACAGCCAAAAGAGCAGCAACAGCGGTATGTGCTCCAGCTGATTGCCAGCGTATCTCCACAGAGGAGTTCCCGGCGGCAGCCACCAGGTGCACAACACCAGGTTGAGCATGAAGAGAATGCCGAGCACCGAAAATGGGCGCACCAGAAAGCCCAGCACCATGGAGAGGCCGATCAGCAGCTCGGCTGCTCCGACCGCGTAACCAGAGATGACCGGATGGCTCAGCGTTAGCCTGAGCGTCGGCTTCCAAAAGCTGACAGCCGATTTGGTCACATATTCGGTGACGGAGCTTTGATATCCGCCATGAGCAAAGTTCGGATGCATGAGTTTGAACTGGGCAAAGAACAGGAACATGATGCCCACGGCAATACGCGCCAGGGCCATGGAACGGGATGAGATTCGCGTATCTGCCATGAACGTGCGTCCTTCCTGATTAACTGTAGTTCGGCCCTGATTACTGGCCTTTGAAAACCTTGCCATCCTTCATCACGAAGGTAACGTTTTTGAGCGTGTCTATGTTGGC
Source organism: Candidatus Angelobacter sp. (assembly GCA_035695325.1). Taxonomy (GTDB): domain Bacteria; phylum Acidobacteriota; class Terriglobia; order Terriglobales; family Acidobacteriaceae; genus Angelobacter. Next base: position 20,293 of record DASSEH010000417.1, on the reverse strand, counting down.
GATCGGATTTCCATTCACGGTGATGATGTCGGCATATGCTCCCGGCGCGATCACGCCCAGCTCGCCCGTCATGTCGAGCAGGTCGGCAGCCTTCGAGGTGGCAGTTTTGATGGCGTCCATGGGAGACATGCCGAACTTCACCATGTATCCGAATTCCTGGGCGAGGGAATCGCCCCAGGGGAAACCGCCCGCGTCGGTACCGAAGGCGATCTTCACTCCGGCCTTCATGGCTTTTTTGAAGGAGGCTTCATGAAAACTGGCGCGAGCGCGGTCACGCTGGCCTTCCAGCGTATTTTCCGGCGCCCATTGGTAGTAGTAAACAGTCAGCGTGGGCACGTACCACGTGCCTTGTTTGAGCATCTGGCTGATCGAAGCGTCGTCCAGATCGAGGCCGTGCTCAATGGAATCACAGCCGCCATCCAGCGCGCGGCGCAGGCCGATACCGCCATAGACGTGGCAGGCGACTTTGCGCTGCTGGCCATGCGCCTCGTCCACCACAGCTTGTATTTCTTCCAGGGTGAGCGTGGGCTGGGAGACGAGATTGCCCTTTTTATCCACCCACGAGCGGTGGGTCATGTAGACCTTGATCCAGTCAGCGCCGTTATCGATTTGCTCGCGCGTGATTTTGCGCATCTGCACCGGGCCATCGCCGAGCTGTGCGCCTTTGGGCACGGCAATTTCCGGATTGTAGCCCTCCAGCGGATAGCCGCCAGTAGTGGAGATGGCCCGCGTGACCACGAACAGCCGTGGACCAGGAATGAAGCCGGCGTTGATAGCTTCTTTGATTCCGACATCGCCGTATCCCGCGCCTTCGGTCTCCACGTCACGCAGAGTAGTAAAGCCCTGCTCCAGCGCGCTGCGCGCGGCGACCGTGGCCCGCGCGGCGCGGTACGAAGAAGGATGCTTCAGCAGCTGAACATCGTAGCCGCCTTCGGCAGGGTCTTCGCCCTGCAGAAAGATGTGAGTATGCGTATCAATCAGGCCGGGCAGAACGGTGACGTTCGAAGCAAAGCTGAGTACGGTCGCGCCCGCGGGCGGAGTTCCGCCTTCCGTCACACTCTCAATTTTGCTGCCACGAACTACGATCAGCACGTTGTGGCGCGGCTGCGCCGAGATTCCGTCAATCAGCGTGGCGGCGCGGATGGCAATGACTTTGTCAGTCGCGGGCGGCTGCTGAGCGAAGACCGCGCCAGCGAGTGGCGCAAATAACAAAGATGTAAGCAGAGCAAAACGGCGTATCATTTGGCTCCTCCGATGAGCAAGGCAATAGGAATACGCTCAGCGCGGGATTTGTGCAAGTGCCTATCGGCCCCGGCTGTCCAGGACCTTGTTCACCAGGCGGTCGGCCTCGCGGTTGTATTCGCGCAGCACATGCTCAATGGCAAAACTCTGCAGCTGCCGGGTGAGCGATTTGGCGCGGGTGAAAAGTTCCTGAAGCCCGGGGTTCTTCACCTTGTACACGCCCTTCATCTGGCGGACCAGCAGCTCGGAATCGCTGCGTACCTTGAGCGCGGGAATTTTGTTTTCGACCGCATACTCGAGCGCGCCCAGCAGGCCGGAGTATTCGGCGAAATTGTTGGTCTGCAGGCCGAGATACTGGCTCAGCTCTTTGATAACTTTGCCCTCGCCATCGCGAATGACCACGCCGTAAGCAGCCGGACCAGGATTGCCGCGCGCGCCGCCATCAATATTGGCGACGAAGGTTTTTGTAGCCGTCGGGGTTGTGGGACGAGCGGGAGGTTCACCGCCGAAGAGAGAAGATTGGGTCAAAGGCCCTCCGCCAGTCTGCTGGCCAAACGGCCAGGAAGTCCGGCGGCCAGAATTTTCTTTTGCGCTGCAGCAATGTCGTAAGGAATGCGGAAGAAGGTGAGCGCATCTTCTTCCGTATCGTAAAAAGCGAAGGCCGCTCGCGGATCATTGTCACGCGGCTGGCCCACGGAGCCGGGATTGATCAGATATTTCACGTTTCCATCCAGGTGGACCGTCTCGCGCTCGGGCTCTCTTCTGGACTGATAACGCGGGACCAAAACATGAAAGACCTCTGCATCGTTATTCGCGGCAAAACCACACTGTATGTGCGTGTGTCCGAAAAAGGTGAGCCGGACCGTGGTCTCGATCAGCAGGGGATAGGCCTCGCGCGCCACGACTATGTATTCGTCTTCATTACGCGCCGAGCCATGCACGCACTGTATGTTTTCGAGCGGTGCAACGGGGCCTGCAGGCAAGGCGCGCAGAAAATCGAGATTGTCGGCAGAGAGCTGCTGCTGCGTCCATGTGACGGCCCTTTCCGCGATGGGATTGAAGCCGTCGGTGCTTTCGAGGCCGGTGCAGGCTTTGTCATGATTGCCACGCACAAAAATGCTGCCCATGTCGCGCACGCGGGCGGTCACTTCATTGGGGTTCGCGCCGTAACCGACGATATCGCCCAGATTGAAGACCAGGTCGAACTCCGGCGCGGCATCCATGCAGGCCTGGAGAGCTTCAAGGTTGGCGTGAATGTCGGAGAGGACGAGTATACGCACGGCTTTCCTGAGAGTGTAAACCAGAACCCGCACTATTGCAGGGCGGTGCGCACCCAATGGCCTGGTGAAACTTCTCTCAATGGTATTAGGCCTTGCGGGGCAGGCTGTTTGGCCACGGTTTCGAGCGGCTGGCTGCGGTCGGTGCGGAGCGTGGGAATCGCACGGATGAGGCCGCGAGTGTACGCATGGCGCGCATCACGGAAGATGCGGGCCACCGGGCCCATCTCCACGATTTCGCCCGCGTACATCACGGCTACATGGTCGGCCACGCGGGAAACCACGCCCAGATCGTGCGAGATAAACAGCATGGCCAGCCGGTATTTTTCGCGCAGGTCGCGCAGCAAGCGGAGAATCTGTGCCTGAATGGTTACATCGAGGGCCGTGGTGGGCTCGTCGGCAATCAGCAGCCGCGGACGGTTCACCAGCGCCATGGCGATCATGATCCGCTGGCGCTGCCCGCCGGAAAGCTGGTGAGGATAATCGCGAGCGCGCTGCGCAGGTTCGGGAATGGCCACGTCATTGAGAGCGTCCATGGCGCGCTGCCACGCTTCATCTTTGCTGACGCGGGAATGAGCGCGCACGGCTTCAGCCACCTGATCGCCCACCCGCATCACCGGATTCAGCGCGGTCATAGGCTCCTGAAAGATCATGCTGATGCCTGCCCCGCGCAGGCTGCGCATGGAGGCTTCCGGCAGAGCCAGCAGGTCGTCGCCACCAAAGCGGATGGTCCCACCGATACGCGCCTGTGGCGGCAGCAAACGCAGAATGGAGAGCGCCGTGGCCGACTTTCCCGATCCGGATTCGCCCACCAGACCCAGCGTTCCGGATTCAGGAACGTTGAAGCTCACGTCGCGCACGGCAGCCACTTCACCCGCCTGTGTGCGGAAGGCGATGTTGAGATTATCGACCTGGAGTAAGGGAAGGTCCACGAAGAAAAACTACCACTGATTCACACGGATGACACGATGCTTAAAAGACTGCATGCAAAAGATCTGCTTACAAAATCAGAGGGCGCCCAGCTCGATGCGCAGCTGCCATCCCCAAAAATCAACGTCATCAGTGAAAATCAGTGGTAAGCCACTCCTACGCGCTCACCTTGGTGGCCGCGATCCCAGCTTCCACGCCCTTGAGCATTGCCGTCCGGATAGCTGTCTCTTCGGCCAGCAACTTGCCGGTTGCGCCGGCACGGTCGCCTTCCAGCGTGATCAGCCCATCGGCCGCGAGTTCCTGGGCCAGTTGCAGCATGTTTTGCCGCGAGAGGTTCACATACTGGCAGTCATAAGGATGCGCCAACTGGACCGGGTTGTCTTTCCCCAGCCAAAACACAGTGCGCTTGATCAGCTCACGGACGTCCGCTTCCGACTGTGCGGGAAACTGGATCTCTTTGCTCCGGAAGTTATAAAACCGTGTGGTCACGTGGACGGGCTGCAGTTTGCCCGACTTCAGGAAGCCCACCTGGCCGTTATCAATGGTCTTGCGGATGGCGTTGACCACCATTCCTTCGGCCTGCTCCTGGCCGGGATTGCCCATGGATTCCCGAATGGTCTGGGTCATGCCCACGGCCACTTCGGCATGCAGGCTTTCCGTGCTTTCCAAAAGGTCAACTCGCCCGTGGAGAATAAACCAGTCCGAACCGGACGAAGAAGGATGAAACGGCCATTTCAGTTCACTCACGTGGACCGGAACGCCGGAGAGTGTGACGAATCGCAATGCAGTCATTACAGGAGATTTTAATATGCAACCGGGCGTGTGAAAACCCTGGATTTTTTCCAGCCACGCCCGGCGAATCTCTGTTAAGTGCCTCTCGCCGTTACATCAAAAATTCCTGTGTGCGCGGCGCGATGGGGTGCTGCATCTCCAGCAGGTCGTTTTTGATCTGGTTGAGGCCATAAACCAGCTGCTCAAAGTCCTGAGACATGCGGCGGAACAGCGGCGCCACCTTGGCATACTCAAAATGCTCGAACTGCGAGACGATGTAATAGCTCTCCTTGCCGGCCTTCACAAAGTCGGTGACGCTCTCCACCCTCGCCCGGTGCAGGCGGACATGATTCAGGCTTTCCGGAAACATTCCGGCAAAGAACAGCGCGTAGTCGCCAATGTGTTTGCGCACCTGGCGCTCGCGGTCAAAGGAGGGAGCCAGTCCATAGACAGGGTCGGATTCCAGCAGCAGCTCGCCTACGTCATGCAGCGGTCGGCCTTCCGCATTCCGGATCTTATACAGCGTATCGCTTTCGCAGAACTCGGCCAGCAAGTTAGCTACATAGTTCTGCACATCATCACTGCGGATGCCCGCCTGATCATAGGTAAATCCCACGATTTGCTGAAAAAACTGCTGTAACGCATTCGACTCAGGGACCATAAGTACACGCCACCCTTTCTCCGGTTTTAGCCACACCGCTCTCTGCACCCTGTGCCGGATGCAAAGCGAAAAATATTCTTTAAAGTAGCGCTACTCTATTGGACGAAAGTATGAACATGATGGTTTTCTAATGCAAGTTATTTTCGTAACGTGTACGCATTTTGGCAGCAGCCCAGCGCGAGTGCCAACCATGCATGGTTACTGTGGAACAGGCACTTCCGCGGCAGTGCGAATGTTTGCGTTCTTGCATTTTTAAAGCAAAAAAGACCACCGCCATTTCGGGCGGTGGTCTTAATAAAACTTCAGGTGACTTAATTACTGTGAAAGCAGCTTGATTCCGTGCGGTACCAGCGCTTTGGCCCAAGGCACATAGGCATAGACCATCACGATCAATCCCACGATGGCGCCCAGGGCAATGGAATGCCACACCACAAAGCGGAAGATAATACCTTCATTGCCTACCTGATTGGTGGCCGCGGTAGCTACGCAAATGGATTGCGCGTCCACCATCTTGCCCATCACGCCGCCGGCGCTGTTGGCCGCCGTCATAAGTATGGGATCCAAATGCAACTGCTCGGCGGTAATGCGCTGCAGGCTGCCGAACAGTGCGTTGGACGAGGTATCGCTTCCCGTCAGGGCCACGCCCAGCCATCCGAGGAAGGTGCCAAAGAAGGGGAAGAACCATCCGGTATGGGTGAAGGCCAGCCCCAGCACGGCGTCGGTGCCTGAGTATCGGGTAACAAAGCCCAGTCCCAGCATGGCGGAAATGGCCAGCACCGCCCATCGCATTCGATAGGCAGTATGGAAAAAGATTTTTAGCAGGTTAATCGGATTCACACCGCGAATCAGTCCGCCCAGCACCGCGGCCAGGAAGCAACCGGTGCCCGTGGCCGAAAGCCAGATAAAGGGAAAGCGCGCGCCTTCCGCAGTCGGCTTGCCCACCACCGGTTTGTCGCGGGAAATTTTGTTGTGCAGCGGCGTGTCCCATCCGCCTTTGGGCTTGCCATCGGCCGTCAGGAAGGCAGGCGTGGTGTGGACGTTCATCCAGGTTTTTACCGGCTTATATCCCCACAGGAAGACAAAGACCGAAAGAATCAGGAAAGGCAGCCAGGCCTTGAAGACCCGTCCTGCACTGTAGCCGCCATTGGAGCCTCCGGAAACCGAGGGTATTCCCGCCTTTCCGGCAGCGGCGCCGGAAACCGCCATCACCTCATCATCGGAGAACCGCCAGATTTTCTTTGGCTTCCAGAACAACAGGAACAAAACGGTGCAAAGCAGTGAGAAGAGGCCAGCGGTAATGTCCACCAGGTTACTGTCCATCTTGTTGGACCAGAAAAACTGCATGGACGCAAACGAGATTCCCACCACGGCAATCGCTGGAAACACCTCAAAAGTTTCTTTCCAGCTCACCATGGCCCGCACCAGCCAGAAGGGAACAATCACGGCCGTAAGCGGCAGAATGCGCCCGATCATGGCGTTCATATCGGCTTCCGGCAGGGCCGTCACCGTGGCCAGCATGTGCACCGGAGTGCCAATGGCGCCCCACGCCACCGGAGCGGTATTGGCGATCAGATTCAGGGCGGCAGCATGGAATGGCTTAAAGCCCAGGCCGATCATGAAAGCGCCGGCAATCGCCACCGGAGATCCGAATCCGGCGCAGCCTTCGATAAAAGCGCCAAAACAAAAAGCCACCAGCAGAAGCTGCAACCGGCGGTCAGAGGTAATGCCACCGACCGAAGACTTCATTACTTCAAAGTCGCCGGTGCTCACCGAAATATCGTAGAGATAAACGGCGGCCACCACGATCCACACGATATTCATCATGCCGGTGGCAACACCGAACAAAAAACTCGCGCCAGCCAGCGAGGCTGGCATGCCAAAGGCAAAACACGCCACCAGCACGGCGGTAACGGCCCCGGCCAGTGCCGACCAGTGCGGCTTAACGCGCAGACCGGCCATCAGTGTGAAGAGAACAATAATGGGAAGAGCGGCAACCAGGGCAGAGAGCCACCAGTGTCCAAAGGGGTCGTAAACCTGTATCCACTTAGGCAAGTCCAGCATTTAGCACCTCAAACGGGATTGATGCAACTGAGACGGCGAATTATATAGCCAGCACCCGCGTTTGTGCCAAGAACAAAAAAGGTGGGGAAGATTTTGCCTTACGAGCTGCCAATCAGCACGCCGGCGATAAAGACCAGAATGCCGCCCAGCATCACCTGCATGGTGGCGGAAAACCACGGAGATTCCATGAACCGGTGGCGGATCCACGCAATCACCAGCAGCTCCACCACGACTACTACGGTGGCCGCCGAGGTAGCCACGACAAAGCTGGGAATAAGAAAAGGCAGCGTGTGAAAAATGCCGCCCAGCCCGGTCATCAGACCGCAGACCAGGCCGCGCACCCAGGGATGGCCGCGTCCGGTAAGGCTGCCGTCATCCGAAAGCGCTTCGGCGAATCCCATGCTGATGCCCGCGCCAATCGAGGCTGCCAGCCCCACGGCAAAAGCGGTATGCGTGCTGCCGGAAGCGCGCGTGGCGAAGGCCGCGGCAAAAACCGGAGCCAGAGTCGAAACCGAACCATCCATCAGGCCGGCCAGTCCCGGCTGGACGATCTGCAGCACGAACAGGCGGCGGTTGGCGTCATCTTCCTGCTCGCGAGCGGCAGAATCCAGATTGCTGCGTCCCAGCTCTTCGGCCCGATGTTCGTGGTCGCGCTCTTCCTGGGCCAGATCGTTGAGCAGCTGGCGGATGCTGGCATCCTGCATCCGGTCCACGGCCTTTTCGTAGAAACGCCGTGTCTCCACTTCCAGCGTAGCCGCCTGTTTGCGGACCGCATCCAAGCGCAGCGGCTTCATCAGCCACAGCGGCTTGCGATTGATAATGAACCCTTTTACATCCTGCCGCCGGATCAGCGGAATGTGCTCGCCAAACTTGACCCGATACAAATCAATCAGCCGCCGCCGATGGCCGGATTCCTCTTCTCTCATGCCGTCAAACATCGACGCGGTGGCAGGAAAATCCTGGCGCAAACCCTCGGCAAAGTCGGCGTAAATGCGCTCGTCTTCCTCCTCCAGCGAGATGGCCAGAGCAAGAATTTCCTTTTCCGATAAACTTTCAAAGCTGCGCATGAGGGTCAAAAGGGCGTAACCAGCGATTGTAACGTATTGGCATTCGTTCTTCACGCTGAAGTCTTATCCAATGCAAGATGAGCCTGAAGAAGGGGCGAGATTCCAACGCAAGATGAGCCTGGAGTGACAAGCTGAGGATTGACAATCAGCGTGCGAGAAGCAGAGAAGTTGAGTCTGGAGCAGATCCGGGCTTTTTTGGCGTCCAGCGAAGAGGTGCGCTGTGTGCGCTCCGCAATGCGCTCTATAAACAGTGCACTTTAAATTTTGGCGAAGCCCAGCCCCCAAGTTCTTAGAAGTGCAGTGTAATGGAACCCACCGGAATTCGTTTCGGTGAAGCGGAGTGACGATGGGTCGTCACTCCGCCACCTTACCTACTTGTGAAACACCGGCTTCCAATAGGCCTCATTGTTCAACCCGGTGATCAGCGAATATGTGCTGTTCGCAACCTGCGTAAGCGTGGGCGTCTCATTGGCTTGAAAGCCGCTCGTATCCACGGTCCAGTTAGACGACTCAGCCAACTCGGGCATGCCGAAAGCCCCCGTGGTGAAATTGAATGTCGCGAATTCCGGGTCGTGAGCATCGTCCAGAATGCCCATTACGAGAGTTTGAGTACCGTTTGTATTGTTATTCACGGCCGTCTGCACCTGTGCCCCAGGAGCCACGGGCCGGTTATTGAACAAGTTGTGGCGAGCGTTGAGTCCAGTGGGTTGGTTGAGTATGGGTGTCCAATCGGCCCAAAAACCAGCGCCGACATTTTGTCCAGTCGACCAGATATTGTTGTCCGTACCTACAGCCGTGACCATAAGTCTATCGGCGAAGGGAGTGGGATTCTCGGCGCTGACGGGAATGTGGGGCGCTAAGGAAATCGTGGGCGCGCTATTTGCATGTCCACCATTTATGTTGTCGGCTTGCGACCATCCGCCGCCGAAGAAGTCAAACCACGTGCCCCATACGCGGGTGTCGTTCCCGAACCCTCGGTACACCATGTACACGTTATGCGAACCAAAGCCCATCTGTGCGACGGACACGGGCATTTGAGTAGTCTGCGCCGGAACCACAGACCAAGAAAAAGGCGTGGAGCCGTCAAAAGAGACAGGTGCGAAATATATCCTGCCGTCGGTCCCGGTATGGAAGACTAAGAAATCGGATGGCCCCCACGCCACCACCGCAGGGGCTACATTGGTAGCACTACCCGCAGCAATCTGGAAGGCATTGCCGTTATTCAGCGACATCCAGACAATATTATTGTCGGCTCCGCGCCACACCTCGAGGAGATTTCCACCGTTTCTGGCTTCGACCCGGTCGTTTCGCGTTCGGAGGCCGCTACCGCCCACCATCTCTAGAGTGTATTTGCTGGACTCGCCATTCTGCCCTTGGGCGAACGCCTCCGAGGCCGCTCCAAGAACGGTGACAACTGTTAGGGCCGTAAGCGCAGCCAACCGCCATTGCTTCAGTAATTGACTCATGTGCATATTCCTTTCATGGGAAAATTCAAATATTTGGATCTAAGGGGTATCACTGTAACATTGAAATTAATTAAGTAAAATTACTTAAGTAGTTTTACTTAATTGCAACTCCAACGGTTCGTGCAGGGGATTCCTGCTAACTTCTGAAAAACGGCTGCCTGTCAGAGGGGTTGGCCAGGCATGTATTTTCCGAGATATACTTTCCGGCCATGAGCAAACGCCTTGCCGCCCTTTGTCTTCTCCTCGCTGCATATACCTTTACCTTCGCCCAGCAGTCGAGCTTCACCGTGGGCACGGCCAGCGCCGCACCCGGCCAGAAAGCCACCGGATACATTGCCGTTCCCGCAGGCGCCGATGCCGCAACCAGCATTCCCGTGGTGGTAGTGCGCGGAGCCAAACCGGGGCCGGTGCTGGCGCTGGTTTCCGGCGCGCACGGCACCGAATACGCTTCCATCATTGCTCTCGAAAAACTCATCCCCAAACTGGATCCGGCGCAGCTTTCCGGGACGGTGATTTTGCTTCCACTGCTCAATATCCAGTCTTTTGTGCAGAAAGTTCCGCATGTGAACCCGGTGGACGGCAAAAGCATGAACCGCTTCTATCCCGGAAAAATAGACGGCACGCAGACCGAGCGGGCGGCTTATGCCATCACCAAGGAGGTAGTGGAGCGCTGCGACTATCTCATCGACTACCACGGCGGCGATCTCGATGAAAACCTGCGCCCCTACAGCTACTGGCCGAAAACCGGTAACGCCCAGCACGACGCCATCACCCACGACATGGTCCTGGCCTTTGGCCTCGACCACATCATCGTGGTCACCGACCGCCCCGCAGACCCGAATGCCTCGCGCTATCTCGATAACACCGCGAATACAAGAGGCAAGCCCGCAATCGCCGTGGAAGCCGGACATGCCGGCACGGTAGAGACTGACGATGTAAACGCTCTGGTCGATGGCACGTTGAATGTAATGCGCCACCTGAAGATGCTCTCCGGCGCGGCGCGTACGATCCAGAACCCGGTATGGATCGGCAAAATCGATTCCATCGCCAGCGAGCAGGAGGGAATCTTTTATCCCGAAGTGCAGCGCGGAACTTATATATCAGCCGGAATGAGGATCGGCTACGTAACCGACTATTTCGGCAACACCATCTACGAAGCCCGCGCCCCCGCAGACGGTGTGGTGCTCTATCTGTGCTCCGTGCCCTCCATGAAAAAGGGCGATACGGTGGCGTTTGTAGGTGAAGTCACAAAGGCTCCATAGCAAGCAGTTGCGTTGCTTTTGCCTCTTGTTCCTTTGTGTACCTTCGTGTCCTTTGTGGTTTCAGGTTCTGGCGTTCAGATCCGCGCTCATCCGCGTAAATCCGCGGTAAGGGTTTTGCCTGCCAGCCCCTCCATGAAAAAGGGCGATACCGTCGCGCTTGTAAGGCGAAGTTACCAAGCCTCCGTAGCAGGCAGCTTGTCCCTTCGCCTCTTGTTCCTTTGTGTACCTTCGTGTCCTTTGTGGTTTCAGTAACTCGCATCAGATCCGTGTTCATCCGCGTAAATCCGCGGTAAGATTTGGGCCTGCGCCTACCAGTAAGGCGCGCCTTTTTCTGCCCGGAAAACAAAAGTCTCTCGTCCCGCCATCACCACGCGCGCCAGCAGGCCCTGTTTGCCGCCAAAATGCGTTGGCACGCCGGTAACTGAAACCTGAGCGCCATTATGGATGGCCATTCCGTAATTCTTGAGGAAGGCCGCAGGTGCGAGATGGACCTCGATTTCTTCCGTATCAGTCTTCACGGTAAGATGAGTGCCCACCGCTCCAAGGATAGGGCATGGGTGGTCCGTAACGGCCTTCACCACGCCCTGAATGGTCTTCTCCTGCGCGACGTCGTATTTTGGAATGCTCTCCGCCCCAGTGTTCACGACTACGGCTTTGTTTTGCGACACCAAATGAACGCCCGCAGCCAGTACCCCCACCACCAGTACTCCCAGCATCAGCCTGACAATGTCTTTCATGTCCGCCTCCAGTACCAATTGTGCGCGGCGGCGGACCAGGCGGCTGTGACTGCGATCACACCATGGGTGGCGGGGTCACTGGGATGTACTTAATTAGAAAGTAGTTATGATTTATGGGTTACTATGCTGAATCCGCTATTTGTTAACTTGAGGCATCAAATGGCATTCAATCCTGACGTCAAACGAAAAATTGTCCGCGACAAGAAAGGCAACCATCTTCCTTGCGTAATGTGTGGTGCAACATATCCACTGCCAGATGCGGTTCATATTATCGACGCGAAGGAATGGAAAAAGGCTCATGGTTGCGATCGACAGATAAACGGAATTCCTCTTTGCCCGAACTGCCATCGAGTCTTCGATGAAGTATTACGGCCATATATGTACCGTGCTCTTTCTGCCTTTGGCACAACTCGCCTTCCAGAAAGCTGGGCTGCAAACAACAAACTCACAGTTACCGAACAAATATTGGATCTCATTGATTAATGACTGAACACTGTTGAACGCGGCATCAACTAACTAAAGTTAGGTGTTTAGCGCCGCCGACGGGTTGCGATGGCTCATGGTTCTCCGCTGGTGCCAGTAAGGATAAATCGGCGTGGTCTTGCTGGCCGCATTCAGCCGCGCCATTTGCTCCGGCGTAAGGCTCCAGCCGGCAGCGGCAAGGTTTTGCCGCAACTGCTCTTCATTGCGCGCGCCAATAATAATGCTCGAGACGCTGGGCCGCTGCAGCAGCCAGTTCAGCGCCACCTGCGGCACCGTCTTGCCGGTTTCTTTCGCTACTTCCTCGAGCGCATCCACCACGCGATAGAGATATTCATCTTCCACCGGTGGGCCGAACTCGGCTGTCTTGTGCAGGCGGCTCAGCTCGGGCATGGGCTGACCACGGCGGATCTTGCCCGTGAGCCTTCCCCAGCCCAGCGGGCTCCACACAATCGTGCCCACGTTCTGGTCAAGGGCCAGCGGCATGAGCTCCCATTCAAACTCGCGTCCAATGAGCGAGTAGTAGGCCTGGTGGGCCACGTAACGCGCCCAGCCGTATTGCTGTGAGACCGCCAGCGACTTCATCAGGTGCCAGCCGGAAAAGTTGGAGCAGGCAATGTAGCGCACCTTGCCGCTCTGGACCAGCGTATCCAGAGTCTTGAGCGTCTCTTCCATCGGCGTGACTTCATCAAAGCCGTGCAGGTGATAAATGTCGATGTAGTCGGTCTTTAGGCGGCGCAGGCTGGCCTCGCAGGCCTTAATCAAGTGGTGGCGCGAAGAACCCATATCGTTCGGCCCCTTGCCCATGGGAAAGGTCGCCTTGGTGGAAATCAGCACCGAGCTGCGTCTGCCCTCCACCGCACGGCCCAGAATCTCTTCCGAGCCGCCCTGAGAGTAGACATCGGCGGTATCAAAGAGATTGACTCCGGCCTCGAGGCAGATATCGATCAGCCGAGTCGCCTCGGCCACATCCGTGCTGCCCCAGGCGGCAAAAAATTCGCCGCGTCCGCCAAATGTGCCAGTGCCAAAACTAAGAACGGGAACCTTAAGTCCGGAGTGACCAAGCTTTCTGAATTCCATCTTGCCCTTTCTGAACCCCGGAAAATACTATCATTCCGCCCGACGCAGAAGTTATGTCAGCGCATCTGCTTTTCCGCTGTGTGAGATGATGAAGCCTCCATCGAGCACGAATGGCATGGCTCACGACCACAGTCTTCGTCCCGGCCCATGGCCGGAGCTGATCGAGAAAATTCGCACGCGCACACCTGCGCGCGTGCTGGCTGGCCGCGCCGGAGCGGCCTATCGCACCGCCACCCAGCTGGAGCTGCGCCAGGCCCATGCGGCGGCCCGCGATGCGGTCCGTGCCGAATTCGATTTGCAAAAAGACCTGGGCGCGGAGTTTGTCCGCCAATGGAAGCTCTTTACCGTATCCACCATGGCCAGCTCGCGCGACGAATATTTGCAGCGCCCCGATCTGGGTCGTCGCCTGGCAGAAGACGCGCGCAGCGTTCTCACAACTCAGTGCCCAGCCGGCGCCGGCCTGCAAATCGTCATAGGTGACGGCCTCTCCGTGACGGCAGTTTCCGCCCAGGTCCCCTCGCTGCTTCCACTCATTGTCGAAAAGGCCCAGACTTGCGGATGGAAGCTCGGCCAAACATTCGCCGTGCGCTATTGCCGCGTGGGACTCATGAACGATATTGGTGATCTGCTGCGGCCCAAAGTCGTGGTGCTGCTCATTGGCGAGCGCCCCGGACTCTCCACCGCCGAAAGCCTTTCCGCCTACATGGCGTTTCAGCCGCGCGCCGGTCACAATGATTCCCATCGCAACCTGATCTCCAATATCCACGCCGATGGCGTAAGCGCCGAAGCGGCGGCAGCACGCATCATCGATCTCGCGGCGGAGATGATGCGGCTTGGAACCAGCGGCTCCGAACTAAAAGAAAAACTGCCGCCGGCTGCGTGGCTTACCACGCCTTCTTAAAACTTAGAATGTCTGCTTCATCGCCTGGTCGAATCCCGCCGCCAGTTGTTTGCGCGTGCCCGCGCTGATTTGCGCCGGTTCGCTTCCCTCATAAATACCCATCTGCTGCAACCAGGCAAGAAATTCCGGCGCGGGACGCAGCCCGAACAGCCGCCGCGCCGCCAGCGCATCATGAAAGCTGGTGGATTGGTAATTCAGCATCACGTCATCGGCGCAGGGGACGCCCATAAAGTAGTTGCAGCCCGCCGCCGTGAGCAGAAGCAGCAAATTGTCCGCCGAGTTCTGGTCGGCCCCGGCGTGATTGGTATAGCAGACATCGCAGCCCATGGGCAGGCCCAGCAGCTTGCCCATGAAGTGGTCTTCGAGACCAGCGCGAATGATCTGCCGCTCGTCATAAAGATATTCCGGACCGATAAAACCGACCACGGTATTGATCAGAAACGGCTCAAACACCCGCGCCACGCCATACGCTCGGGCTTCCAGGGTGAGCTGGTCCACGCCGTGGTGGGCCTCGGCCGAGAGCGCGCTCCCCTGTCCGGTTTCAAAGTACATCACATTGCGTACACCGTCGCCCGTTCTACTCTTGTGATGCTCCAGCACTCGTTCGCGCCCTTCGCGCAGCATCTCCAGCGTGATGCCAAAACTCTCATTGGCCTTTTGCGTTCCCGCCACCGACTGAAAGAGCAAATCGAGCGGCGCACCCTGCTCCATGGCTTTGAGCTGCGTGGAGATATGGGCCAGGCAGCAGGCCTGCGTAGGAATTTTGTAAGCCTCAATCAGCCGGTGCAGCGCGTGCAGAATCGTGCTCACGGTTTCCACCGAATCGGTCGCGGGGTTCACACCGATCACAGCATCGCCGCAGCCATAGAGCAGGCCGTCAAACGCGGAGAGCAGAATTCCCGCCACGTCGTCCGCCGGATGGTTCGGCTGCAACCGTATACCCAGCACGCCGCGCTCGCCCAGGGTATTGCGGCAGCGCGTAATCACACGAATCTTATTTGCGGCCAGCACCAGATCTTTGTTGCTCATCAGTTTGGCCACGGCAGCCGCCATTTCCGGCGTGATGGCGCGATGCAAGCGCCGCAGCGTGGCTTCATCCGTGTCGTCACTCAGGATGAACTCGCGCAGTTCGCCCACCGTCATACTGCTGATGGAAGCAAAAGTTTCCCGGTCATGCGTCTCCAGTATCAGGCGGCTGACGTCGTCTTCATCGGGAGAGATCAGCGGATTGGCCAGAATGTCGCGCAGCGGCAGGTCGGCCAGCGTCTGCTTGGCGGCCACACGCTCCTGCTCGGACCGCGCCGCCAGCCCGGCGAGCTGGTCGCCTGACTTCTCTTCATTGGCTTTGGCAAACAGCTCACGCAGGTCGCGGAATGAAAAGCGCTCGGCCATCGGTCTTCATTATCCTCTGGAAAAGGATTTCAGTCCCTGGTTTTAGTCATGATGAAGTGCGCGTATCCGGTTGTTGTAAACTCGGTGGCGTCTATGCGATTTCTTCTGCTTCTTTTTCTCGCCGCATCCTCCGTCGCGCAGTGGCAAACGCAAAGCAGTGGGACCGATGCCTCCCTGCGCGGCATCAGCGCCGTTTCTGCAAATGTTGCCTGGGCCAGCGGCACGAATGGTACCGTACTGCGCACCGTGGATGGTGGAGAGCACTGGCAAAGGCTACCCGTCGAAGGCGCGGAGCAGCTGGACTTCCGCGATATTCAGGCTTTCAGCGAAACTACGGCTTTTGTGCTGAGCATCGGCCCGGGCGAGCACTCGCGCATCTACAAAACCACCGATGCCGGGCAGCACTGGACGTTGCAGTTTATGAATCACGACCCCAAAGCCTTCTACGACTGCTTTGCCTTTTGGGATGAGAAGCGCGGCATCGCGGTTAGCGATTCCGTGAATGGCGCCTTCCCGCTGATCGTGACAAACGGCCAAATCTGGAGCACACGCCATCCGAGAGTCATGCCTCCGGCTCTGGCGAACGAAGGCGCTTTCGCCGCCAGCGGAACCTGCATTACCACTGCGGACTGGCAAGATGTCTGGTTTGCCACCGGAGGCCCGGCGGCGCGAGTGTTTCATTCGCGAGACCATGGCCAATCGTGGACGGTGGTCAACACGCCGCTTTTGAGCGGCAAGGCGCCACAGGGCATTTTCTCCATTGCCTTTCACGATATTAAGAATGGCGCGATCGTCGGCGGGGATTATGAGAAGGCAGAGAATGCACAGCAGAATTTTGCCGTCACCCATGATGGCGGAGCGCACTGGATCATGCCAAAGATTCCACCCCGCGGCTATCGCTCGGCTGTGGTGTTTCCGGGAAAGTCCAGTGACGTTCTGATTGCCGTAGGCACTACCGGCTCCGACTACTCGACCGATGGCGGCAATACCTGGCGTCCCCTGGACACAGCAAACTACAACGCCGCGAGCTTCGCCGCCGATGGCGCAGGCTGGGCGGTGGGGCCCAAAGGGAGAATCGCAAAGTTCACTGGTTTGCCAGCAGGGAACTAATACTTCCGCAGCACGCCAATCACGCGTCCCTGGACCTGCACTGATTTCGCCGGAACAATGATGGGCGGCATGGCCTCATTCGAAGGCTGCAGACGAATCTTCGCGCCTTCGCGATAAATGCGCTTGAGCGTTGCATCGGTGCCTTCCACCAGCGCCACCACGATCTCACCATCGGGCGCGGTGCTGGCTTTTTCCACCAGAACGTAATCGCCATCCACAATGTGCTCGTCCTTCATGCTCATGCCCTTGACCTGGAGCACGAACACTTCCTTCGAGCGCGTGATGTCGCCGAGAGAAATTGTCTCCGGAGTCTCCACCGCCTCAATCGGCTGGCCGGCGGCAATGCGGCCCAGAAGGGGCAGCCCCGCTTCCGCCGCCTTGGCTGCCTGGCGTTTCAGCATGCCGCGCACCGGCAGCACGTCAATGGAGCGGCTGCGGTTGTAATCGCGGCGCAGCAACCCCTTTTTCTCCAGATTGGAGATGTGCTTGTGCACGGTGGCCAGCGAACTCAGGCCCAGTCCATCGCCGATCTCCTCGAACGAAGGCGAGTAGCCATTGCTCTGCACAAAATGGTGGATAAAGTCGTAAACCTGTCGTTGCCGTTTCGTAATAGCCATTCTGGCGAAATTTTAGCGAATAAAGGGCGAATGTCAATAACTTTTTAGGTTCCCGCCCAAAAAATCGCGCTCAGGCCGGCACTCGCATCTGGCTCAGAATCTCATCCACCGTATGAATGGCGCGCTCAATTTCTTCCATGGTGTTGTAAAAATGCGGAGAGAAGCGCACACCCGCCTTAGGCCGCCAGTCCACCAGCACATCGCGCCGCAGCAGCTCCTGGCAAACCTCTTTGGCATTGGGCATGTCGATCACCACCGTCCCGCCGCGCTGCTCCGGATCGCGCGGAGAATTCACCTTCCATCCGCGCTTGTCGGCCAGTTCAATCAGACGCGCCGTCATCTGCTTGGACTTCGCGCGAATGCGCTCCACGCCAATCTCACCGATGATCTTCAACCCCGGCTGCGCGGCATACAGCGCCGGAATATTCGATGTCCCCTGCATGAACCTGTAGGGCGGGTCGGCGTATCTTGTGGGACCAATCTCAAAGCCAAAAGCATTTTCGTGCGCGAACCATCCGGTAAATTTCGGCTCCAGCTTTTTGCCCAGATCAGGACGCACATAAAGATACGCAGTTCCCGGACCACCGCACAGCCACTTGAGCACGCCACCCACGGCGAAGTCGGCGTTGAGCTCGCGTATATCCACCGGCACATTGCCCAGGGACTGAAAAGTGTCGAGCACCACGAGCGCGCCCACGCTGTGGGCCTTTTCGATGATGGCCTTCGCGTCTTTTATATAAGAGCTGCGAAACACTACGTGCGAAATGGGGACCAGCAGGGTTTCTTCATCAATCGCCTGCAGCAGCCGCTCGGTGGGGACATGGATGCCATCATCCGTGGGCACCATCTGCACACGCGCGCCGCGTGAGCGCTGCGCCTCCCAGAAATACATGACGGAAGGAAAATTCATGTCGCTGTACACCACCTTGTTGCGCCGCCCGCTGAAGTCGAAGCAGCTGGCCACAATGGCCTGGCAGTTGGTCACGTTCTGGTGCACGCTCACCGAGCCAGCGGGAGCGTTCATGATGCCGCCAATCTGGTCGCCCACTTCGCGCGCCAGCATCCACCATTTTTCTTCCCAGGCGCGCACGCCGCGCGTGGCCCACACGTCACCATAGGAATGCAGCGAGTCATACACGCCGCGAGGCATGGCGCCCAGCGAGTTGCTGATCATATAAGTGGTGCGGGCGAGAATGGGAAATTCGTCGCGATAGCGGAGCAAATCGTCGTTCATGGCAACAGGTCCTTCCGGATTCGCCCTAAAGTTTACACGCAATCGCGGCAAATGGCTGCTGGCTCCTCACGATGCCTGAAAACCAAAACTCCTTCGCTGGATCATCCGACAATTTTTTGCGCCGGGCCTCACATTTTTCTACGCTGAAGTTTTTCGGTGCTATATTCGCAATCGCAATGCAAAAATCCGGGCTGGCCTCAGGCCGCAAACTCACGCTGGTGCCGCTGATTGCGGCCACCTGTTTTATGGTCTCCGGCGGGCCTTATGGCCTCGAGGAGCTGGTGCAGACCTCCGGTTATGGCGTGGCCGTGACCATCCTGATTTTGCTGCCTCTGATCTGGGCGCTGCCCACCGGACTCATGGTGGGTGAACTCGCCGCCGCCATTCCCTCGGAAGGCGGTTTTTACGTCTGGGTGCGCCGCGCCATGGGCCCTTTCTGGGGTTTCCAGGAAGCATGGCTCTCCCTGATGGCCAGCATCTTCGATATGGGCGCGTATCCCACCGTGGCCGTGCTCTATCTCGGCCAGGTCTGGCCACAACTCACGGCAGGAAGCCGTGGCACCCTGATCGCCGGTGGCATCATTCTGCTTTGCATGTTGTGGAACCTCTTCGGCGCCAAAGTGGTGGGCAACAGCTCCGTGCTGCTGGGGTTGCTATTGCTCAGTCCATTCGCCGTGATTACCGTCTATGCCCTGTTGCATCGCTGGCTCATGCCCGTAGCGTCGTCCGCTGCTCTTACCGCTACGCCTGCGGCCCGGCACGATCTTCTTGCGGCGATCCTGGTGGCCATGTGGAATTACATGGGCTGGGACAACGCCTCTACCGTCGCCGAAGAAGTCGACGACCCGCAGCGCACCTATCCCCGCGTGATGATCATTTCCCTGTTGCTCATCATCGTGATCTATGCCATTCCCGTGCTCGCCGTCTGGAGCGCGCATCTGCCGGTCAACGCGTGGTCCACCGGAAGCTGGGCCAGCATCGCGGGGACGGTCGCCGGACGTGGGCTGGCTCTGGCCGTGGTGGCCGGCGCGCTGGTGAGCACCGCGGGCATTCTCAATTCGCTTACCATGTCGTATTCCCGCCTGCCCCTGGCCATGGCGGAAGATGGCTGGCTTCCCCGGGTGTTTGCCCGAAAGCTCAAAAGCGGAGCGCCGTGGTTTTCCATTGTGGTCTGCGCGGCAGCCTGGAGCATGTCACTGGCGCTTAGCTTTGACCGCCTCATCATGCTCGATATTCTTCTCTACGGCGCCAGCCTGGTGCTGGAGTTCGTCGCACTCGCCGTGCTGCGGGTGCGTGAGCCAAACATGCCCCGCCCCTTCCGCATCCCAGGAGGCCTGCCCACGGCCATTCTGCTGGGCGTCGGACCGACGGCGCTGCTGGTGGTGGCCCTGATCAAAAATCGTGATGAACACATCGGCCCAATCAGCACGCTGACTCTGGGCCTGGCCATGGCAGCGTTGGGCGTGGTGATTTACTTCATTACCGTGGCCCTGCGAAAGCCTGAGGCCAGGGCAGCAACAGCGGATTAGGCGTGTGATTTGTGGAAAGGGAATCTTCACCACTGATTTGCACAGATGACACTGATCCAAAATTGATTTTTCGGTAGTGTCTCAGTTTCAAATAATCTTTGTGCCTTGTTCCTTCATCAGGCGAGCCAGGGCAATCATTTTTGTGAACTCGGTTGCATATGTTTCTGGAACCGAGACTTCTTTGCAGAAGCCTATTGGGTCGATGCCAGCTAACTCATCAGCGTTTTTCAACACCTGAAAGTGAAACATCGCAATCTTCTGATTGTTTTCTGCTGCACGATGAATGGCGGCTTTGATTTGCTCGATCACGATTCACTCCTTTTGATTACTTGGCGGATTAGACCATTTCTAGTAACGATAGGGATAATAATGTAAGCGGGAATCAGGGTGGAGTGGGATAGGATGGTTGTGCTCTGGAAGTTTTCCTGCAACCCGACGATGGCCCGAGCGTATTCCGACGATTTGCGCCGCAAGAT
>DASSEH010000416.1:0-4568 GCA_035695325.1 Candidatus Angelobacter sp. | reverse complement strand
TTGTCGTTCAGCGGAAATTTAGTCGCACGGCGTTTCGGGACTTTTGCAACACTATCGAAGGTAGTGCGGACATCCCTGTCGCGGGGCCTGACTTCCGAAAAAGACCCACAACGGACATTTAGCGCACCGTGCGCCTTTCTGGCTTTCAGTTTCTCGACAAGAGCCTGTGAATTTCATCGGCGAGCGAAAGTCGGCTTAGTTCGGCTCTGTGCCTACTGCAAATCAAACGCGAGCATATTGGTGATGCAGTCCACCCAGGATCGGACGGCACAGAATGCGTCCTGCTGCCCCGGCGGAACGCGATAGCGGTGTTTGACCCTGGTTGTCAGCTATGCTTCCATTCAGGAACGCCGATTGGATAGTGGCTGCGGATTCCGACGAAGTCGCCCGGGTATAATGGGATGATGTCGCCCGGGATTCCTGAATGATGTCGCCCACCGTAACGGAATGATGCCGCCCGGGTCGCGAGCTTCGCTGGCCGATGGATTTGTGTCACCGGCGATGGTGGTTGGTCAAGCCTTCTGGTTCTGTTTGCCTCGTGTCCGGCGCATGCTTTCGCCGGCGAGTTCGATGCGGTGGGCATTGTGAACGAGCCGGTCCAAGATGGCGTCGGCATAGGTCGGATCGCCGATTATTTCGTGCCATCGGTCTACTGGAAGCTGGGAGGTAATCATCGTGGAGCGGCGTCCGTAGCGTTCCTCGAGGATTTCCAGAAGATCGTGACGGGCGGCGGCGTCGAGCGGCTCCAAGCCCCAGTCATCGAGAATGAGCAGATCGGCGCGGCCCAGGTTGCGCAGAAGACGCGGATGGCGTCCGTCGCCACGCCCCAGGGCGAGGGCCTCGAAGAGCCGGGGCACGCGTTGATAGAGGACCGAGCGGTTGTCGCGACACGCCTTGTGGCCGAGCGCCGAGGCCAGCCAGCTCTTGCCGACGCCGGTTGGGCCGATGAGCGCCAGATTGTCGTGGGCGTTGATCCATTCGCCCTCTGCCAGCTTTTGGAACAGGGCGCGGTCAAGACCGCGGGGATTGCGATAGTCGACGTCTTCGACGCAGGCCTGCTGGCGCAATTTGGCGACGCGCAGCCGCGCCGCGAGGCGCTTGTCCTGTCGCCATGATGCTTCGCGATCAAGCAGGAGCCCCAGCCATTCGTGATGGCCGAGGCCGTCAGCTTCACCGCCGGCCGTGATCTCGGCGAAGGCCTTGGCCATGCCATGCAGGCCAAGGGTATGAAGTTGGTCGAGGGTTGGATGTTTGAGCAAGTTCGTCTCTCCTAATTGTAGTAGCGCGGACCACGGATGTTGGAATGCAGAATCGGCGTTCCGTCCGTGGCGCGCTTTTGCGCGGGGCGCCGATCGAGATGGTTGTCGAGAATGGATTTGACCGAACCGTAGGTACGGGCGCCGATTTCGATGGCGCGGTTCGCCGCCGCCTCGAGACGCCCGGTGCCATACGGGCGGGCCAGCCGAACGATCCCCAGACAGGCGCGAAAGCCCTGTTCTGGATGCGACCTATGCTCCAGGATCAGCTCACAGAGCGCCACCGTCGCCGGTCCGATCAGGCGCGCGTCGGCGCGGATGCGCTCGATCGTCCAGCCGGCGTATCGCCGATGGCTGGACGGCATGTGTTCCGCTACCGTCGTGTGTTTGTGATTGCCGCTCATGCGCATGTGGGCGGCGATCCGCTCGCCCTTGAGGAAGATTTCGACCGTCCTCGCGGTCAGCCGCGCGTCGACCTCGGCGCGGGCGAAGCGATGGGGGACGCTATAGTAATGAGCGGCGACCTCGATGTGATAGTCGATACCGACGCGGCGCATCCGCCATTCGGAGAACTCGTAAGGTTCGCTCGGAAGGGACTTCAGCGCCGCACGATCGATCTGTTCGAGCAATTGCCGGCGCGTTACGCCGAGCCGCCGGATCGGGCGCTCTTCGTTGAGATGCGTCATCAGCTCACCGATCGCCGCGTTGACCTCCGCCAGGCTGTAAAAAGTTCGATGGCGCAACCGCCCGAGAAGCCATCTCTCAACGATGAGCACCGCCTGCTCGACTTTTGCTTTATCCCTCGGACGTCTCGGCCTCGCTGGCAAAATGGCGGTGTCGTAATGCGCCGCCATCTCGGCATAGGTTCGATTGACCTGAGGGTCGTAGAGACAAGCCTTGATAACAGCGGTCTTGGTATTGTCCGGCACCAGCAAATGCGGAACGCCGCCGATCACCTCGAGGGCGCGGACATGGGCGTCGATCCAGTCGGGCAGCGCCTGCGTCCAGCTCGCGTGCGCAAAAGTGAAGCTCGACGCGCCGAGCACGGCGACGAAGATTTGCGCCTTGCGGATTTCGCCGGTCAGCCGGTCGATGACGACCGGAACCCCATCGCCGGCGTAATCGACGAACAGCCGCTCGCCGGCCGCGTGCGTCTGCCGCATCGTCGGCGACAACTTCGATTCAAAGCCGCGATAGAGCTCGCAAAACCGCGAATAGCTGTAACCGCCGGGATTGGCGGCGATATATTCATCCCAGACGATCACCAGGGTGACGTGCTTGCGCTTCAGCTCCCGATGAACCGTCGGCCAATCCGGCTCGGCGTGGCGGCGATGGCCCCGTTTGGTCCCGTGATTGTAAAGCGCCGCCTCCAGGTCGCCGTCGCGCATGCTGTCCGGCAAGGGCCAACCCAGCCCGGCGCCCTCGAAACGCCTCAACGTCTCGCGAACCGTCGAGGCGGCTATGCCCAGCCGACGCGCGATCTCGCGCGTTGAAATACCGGCGGAAAACTTCAAACGAATGATCTCGCGCACTTGGCGCATCGCAACTCTTTCCGCTGGCATCATCGCTCCCTTGGATTGCCAAAGGAGGGACCCTAAACAGGCCAGCGGAGGCGCTCGTCGCCATTCCAGACCCCGGGCGGCATTATTCCGTTCCGGTGGGCGGCATCATCTCGTTATGGTGGGCGGCATCATTCCGTTACGGCGGGCGACATCATCTCGTTATGATGGGCGGCTTGGACAGGAATCAGCAGTTGCGTCTGCGTCATCCGCAACAGCACAGACACCGACGCCGAGTTACAGGCGGCCTATCGCATGCGGAGAAAAGACGATGAGTTTGAGGAAGCTGACCTGAGGTCCCAACAAAGCACTCGTCGCCCATGAACTACTTCCGTCGGCCGCGCGTATTCGACTTGCATGGCAGTCTACTTAGCCAGACGATCTCTGGTCATTTGCAGTGTGACGACAACACCATCTTCCTGCCAATCGGCCGCAATCGAACCTCCCAACTGGGCCGCCATTCCCCGCTGAACGAGCTTGCTGCCAAATCCCCCAGTCCCCGTGGGAGCTACAACAGCCGGACCGCCCCGCTCTGTCCAAACGACAACGACTTCGCTTTCTTGAAGAGTGCAAGATACATCAAGCGTGCCGGTTGCGGACGAAAGCGCGCCGTATTTCAGGGAGTTTGTTGCCAGCTCATGAATCACCAAGGCTAACGTTGTCGCGGCGGCCTCGCCGACTCCCATTCGCGGAACGGAGACGCGGACCCGACCGCTAAAAGCTCCCATGTCGTCGTAGGGTGCAAGCAAGACTGAGATTAGGTCGCCTAGCAGCGCTGCTTTTCCCTCCTGGCCCGGGAGAGGACGAACAAGATCGTGCGCGCGCCCCAGCGCCGTGAGACGGTGGGTAAGTTCCCGAGCCATGTCGCTCGTCGTCTTCGCCGAGCGCGAGGTAATCGCCGTGAGACCAGATGCAATTGCCAACAGATTTTTGACGCGATGGCTCATTTCACCGGCAAGCAACTCATTGCCTTCCTCGGCCTGTTTACGTCCGGTTACGTCGATAAAGATTCCGAACATGATTCGGTTGACGATGCCTTCGTCACTGCCTTGCCCACGAGCAGAAATCCAACGCACCTCTTCAGCCACCAAAATCCTGAAATCAATTTCGTAAGCACCCTGGATTGCTCGGGTTGCGGCAAACGCCGCCTTTACGCGATCCCGGTCGGCAGGATGGATGTGTGATGAAAGGTCCTCGAAGGTTACAAATTCGCTTATGGGCTCTCCCCAGAGGTCGTACCCGCGCTCGTCCATGGTTAATTCGTTTGTATCAACATTCCAAGACCAGAGAGCTACACCGGCTGCTGTAAGGGCCAAGTGCAAGTTTTTTTTGTCCCATACGGGCGGCTTCGAACTCAGAGCCTCTTTAAGCATGTAAGACCGCAATCGCTTTAAGTTACTGCCGGCAACGATGGAGTGATTTCCTAACCGTTGAGGAGATGGAATGGCGCGGGGACGCCCGGAACGGTTCTAAAGCGTAGGACGACAATTTGTTCCATATCCAAAAGCACCTTGCAGTGCTCCGTCTGGAATTTTTTTCATGATGCTCAGATACTGGATAGCGACCGGAACGAATACCGCTTCAGGCGGTTCGTTATCCGCTGCAACATTTCTCAGAAACTCCGGGCGATCGTGCATGCGCTTTTTGGATCATGTACATGTCCCGCACCAGTTCCCGTTCAATACTCAAGACATCGCTATCGGCAATTAAGGCGAGGCCTTATGTTGCCGCAGGCGTCATAGCCGGCGCGTTA
>DASSEH010000415.1:0-1936 GCA_035695325.1 Candidatus Angelobacter sp. | reverse complement strand
TCAGCGCTTGAGGGCGACGTCGAACGGCGCGCCAGTCTTTGCGCGGGTGTCGTCCACCGTAACGCCAGGATGCAATTCAATGAGAACGAGGCCGCCGCCTTGTTTCACCTCGAACACGCATAGATCGGTGATGATGAGGTTGACGACTCCCAAGCCAGTGATGGGCAGCGTGCATTGTTTCAAAATTTTTGGGCTGCCGTCCTTCGAGGTGTGCTCCATCACCGCGACGACACGCTTCACCCCGGCGACCAGGTCCATCGCGCCACCTGGTCCTTTGACCATCTTGCCGGGAATCATCCAGTTTGCGATGTCGCCTTTGTCCGTCACTTCGAACGCGCCGAGAATAGCAAGATCGATGTGGCCGCCACGAATCATCGTGAATGAGTCGGCGCTGGAGAAAAAGGCCGAGCCAGGCATCGTCGTGATGGTTTGTTTGCCGGCGTTGATCAAGTCGGCGTCCACTTCATCCTCAGTTGGGAACGGGCCGATGCCAAGCAGGCCATTCTCGGACTGCAACGTAACGTTCATGCCTTCGGGGATGTAGTTCGCCACCAGCGTCGGGATGCCGATGCCGAGATTGACGTAGTAACCGTCGCGCAACTCCTGCGCAGCGCGCTTCGCCATCAACTCGCGGATCGGATTTTCTTTTTTTGCGGTCGTGCTGCCTTGTACGGTGCGGAACTCAATCCGTTTTTCGTACTTTTCTCCCTGGATGATGCGGTCGACGAAAATGCCCGGCGTGTGGATCTGGTCGGGATCAAGCTCGCCAATCTCGACGAGTTGCTCCACCTCAGCGACGCAGACTTTGCCGCAGCTGGCGATCATCGGATTAAAGTTCCGTGAGGTTTTCCGGAAAATGAGGTTGCCGGACTTGTCGCCCTTCCACGCCTTCACGAGCGAAAGCTCGGCCGTGATGCCGGGTTCGAGCACGTATTCCTTGCCGTCGAAAACTTTGGTTTCCTTGCCCTCAGTCAGTTTGGTGCCGAAGCCGGTGCGTGTGTAGAATCCCGGGATCCCCGCGCCACCCGCACGCAACCGCTCCGCGAGCGTGCCCTGGGGAATGAGCTCGAGTTCAAGTTCACCCGACAACACCTGACGCTCGAACTCCTTGTTCTCGCCAACGTACGAGGCCAGGACTTTTTTCACCTGCCGTGTGGTGAGCAGAACTCCCATTCCGAAACCATCGACGCCAGCGTTGTTGCCGACAATGGTCAGGCCCTTCACGCCGTTGTCGCGCAACGCCGCGATCAGATTTTCCGGAATGCCGCACAGCCCGAACCCGCCCGCAGCGATCGTCATGTTGTCGTGAAGCAGGCCGTTAAGCGCGGCGGCGGCGTTAGGATAGACTTTGCTCATGTCGAGGAAATTTGAATCACGATTACACGAATAACATGGACGAATCGCCGCCAAATTGAAATTCGCTCACGCAGAGATTGTGCGCGATTCTGGATTGTAGGGCAACCGTATCGGTTGCCGAAAGCGAGCAGGCGGAGCGCCTGCGCTACAATCACGCCTCGCCAAGCCGCCGATTTATACCGTCTATGATTTGCCCCTTTGCCGTGAATCGGCGTCTTTTAAGCAACCATGCGAATCTGGACCATTGGGCACTCAACACGCGCGATCGATGAATTCATTTCGTTGCTCAAGGAAAACGAGATCAAGTTGCTGGTCGACGTGCGCGCGTGGCCGGGCTCCAAGCGTTATCCGCAGTTCAACAAGGACGCGCTGGCGGAATCGCTGAACGCGCACGGAATCCGTTACGAACATTTCCCCGAGCTGGGCGGCAAACGAAAATCCAAGCCAGACTCGCGCAACACTGCGTGGCGCAACGCGTCGTTCCGCGGCTATGCCGATTACCTGGAGACGGAGCAATTCCAAAAAGCAATCGAGCGACTGCTCGACGTTGCTGGTCAAGGCGCGGCGGCTTGGGCAGCCG
>DASSEH010000414.1:0-1697 GCA_035695325.1 Candidatus Angelobacter sp. | reverse complement strand
AAGTGAGTTTAGCCGAACCCTCAATCAGCGGATTACAAGAGTTCCTTGAATGCTTTTCCCGGTACGAATTTGACCGTCTTTGTGGCCTTGATCTTGATCTTTGCGCCTGTCTTTGGATTGACGCCCGTGCGCGCCTTCCGTGTGGCAATTTTAAAGGTCCCAAAACCGACTAGCTGAACGCTTTTGGTCTTCTTAACGCCTGTTTTGATTCCTTCGATTACGGCGTCGACAGTTCGTTCCGCTTGAGCGGAGCTGGCCTCTTTCCCGAGCGCTTTCTGGACGGCTGCAACAAGTTCTGCTTTAGACATTAGGTGCTTTCTAGTTGGTTTCCATACCTTCAAGCAAGCATGGACCTTGCCATCGCAGAGTCCGACGCGGAGGTCCGCGAAGGCGCATAGCGTCAGAGCTGGCCAGTACCCGTCGATCAGCGTTCGCTCCGCGCGATTCAGCGGTTCCTCGCGAAACATGCGCGCCTGCGTCACGAGTGATTTCGGCGCACGCTGGCGACCCACTGCTTCAACTCGGAAAGCGGCATAAAGTTGATGATGCGCTCCGGTGCGATCTTCGCGAGACAAGCTGCCGCAAGGCTCAACTCCATGTAGCCGAGTTGCTCGGGATGGTGCGCGTCGGTTCCGAGTGAAATTCGCACGCCCGCTTTGCGCGCCAATTTCAAGAGGCTGAGACGCAAATCCTGACGATCGGCGTAACCGTCAATCTCGACCGCTTTATCGAGCCGGACGGCTTCGGCGAAGACCTTGCTCCAATCGGCCTGCAAGCCTTCGCGCCGGTTCCAGACGCGGGTTTGCGGATGGCCGAGGATCTGAATGTCCGGGTTCCGCAAGCCAGCGATGTAGCGGCTCGTCTGATCTTCCGTGCGGCGTAATGCGGAATGAAAACAGCCGAGCACAAGGTCGAGCTTCCGCAGCGCCGAGGTTCGCATGTCGCCTTCGCCGGTGGGCGAAAGGTTCATTTCTGCGGAGCGCAGAATCGTGAAGTCGATGCCTTGCGTGCGGAGCTGTTTATTGAGGATGGCGATCTCGCGTCCCTGCTGCTCCAGCCGCTCTTCGTCGAGCCCACCGGCGATCTTCAGACCTTTGGTGTGATCGGTGATGGCGATGAATTTGTAGCCTCGCTCAATGGCGGCAGCGGCCATTTCCGAGATCGTGCCGCCGCCGTCGCTCCACTCGGTGTGCATTTGCAGGTCACCGTTCAGCCGTGCCCGCCATTGTGGATTTTTCGCGAGAACTTTGCGCGCCTGCGCCAGCGTCAGGAATTCGCGGCGCACCGGCGGACTTTCGAACGCTGGAGGTGCATCGAGCCAACCGTGCAAACGTTTGGCGAGCGAGGGACCGATGCCGGCTAACTCAGTCAGCGACCGCCCTGCGGTCACAAGGTCCACCGCTTCCTCCGACCACATGAAAGCCGCGTGGGCGGCGCGCTGGAGTGCTCGCTCCCGATGGCCAGTCGCAGTCTCCGCCTCGCGGATGAGCAACTCGGCGATGGCGGCATTATCGAGCACAACGGGGATGCTCGGACGGGGACGATTTACCCCTTCGTATCGCCCCGGTCGCCCTGGCCTTTCGGCACTTTCTTTTTGGCAGTCGTGCGTTTGTCAGAAGAGAGCGACTTGCCGACATCGACGACCTTGTTGAATTCGCCTTTCGCATTGCGACGCACGTAGCGTTTGTCGCCTTTGG
>DASSEH010000413.1:0-1150 GCA_035695325.1 Candidatus Angelobacter sp. | reverse complement strand
CACTTACAAAAAATGCGCCCGTAACTCCTGTACAATCCGCACTTCCACATTCACTAGGCTTAAAACGGCTCTGTTGACATCCTCGGAACAGGGTTGGATTTTGACAGGAACAGTTCGTTGGCAATGGTGTTTTCTACTGGAGCAGGAGGTGGGATGCCAGAGATCGGACTCCTGCCCTTTGCCCGCGTGGCTCTGGAAGTAGCCACTGCGGTTCTGCCAAGCTACCGCAGTCGTTTCAGCAAACACCAATTCACGCAGCCCCCATTGCTGGCGATTCTCTGTCTGATGCGCTACGAGGACTGGACTTTTCGCGAAGCCGAAGTGCGCCTGCGGGAGCATGCGGAGTTGCGTACCGTGCTGCGGCTGTCCACCGTGCCCGACTACACCACCGTGTATCGCTTCTTGCGACGGCTGCCGGACGACGCCATCGAAAACGTTTTGGGAGAATCGGTGCGTCGGCTGCGCAGCAGTTCGCGCCGCGGGCGGCGACGAACGGCCGTAGCTGTGGATGGTACGGGATTGTCGCCACATGGTGTCAGCACCTACTTCATCCGCCGTGTCGAGCAGCAGAAACACGGGGAGAAACGCTTTCGACATTATCTCAAGTGGTTGGTGACCGCTGACGTAGATCGGCAAATTATCTTGTCGCAGCGCGCCCGCCAAGGCCCTCGCTGCGACACGCCCGCTCTGCCGGGCTTGCTGGACGCGGCCAGCCGCATCGCACCCATCGGTCTGGTGCTGGCCGACGCGGAGTTTGACTCGGAAGCCAACCATCGCCACATTCGCGCCACCTTGGGAGCCCACAGCGTGATCCCCACCAACCCGCGACGTGGTGTGCCGGAGGGAGAAATCCGCTACCAGATGCATCGCGATTTTCCTCGCAAGTTGTATGGGCCACGCGCGAAGGTCGAAACAGTTTTCTCGGTGATCAAACGCAAGCTCTCGTCGAAAGCACCAGGTCGTAGCGTGCCCTTGCAAGTTCGACAGGCATTGCTGCTCGGCTTGGCCTTTAACCTCTACCGCTTGAGGCATCGGCCTTCTTCTCCGAGGATGTCAACAGAGCTGCTTAAAGTCCTTTAGAATCCGCACTTGCGAAAAATGGGGGGAGGGGGGATTTTGTTAACTAGACTTTCAATTCTTGCCTCACTTG
>DASSEH010000412.1:0-55030 GCA_035695325.1 Candidatus Angelobacter sp. | reverse complement strand
CGTGCTGGACTTTTCCAAGATCGAAGCCGGCAAGCTGGAGTTTGAGAAGATCAGCTTTGATCTGCGCCAGACACTGGGCGAAGCCCTGAAACCGCTGGCTTTCCGGGCCAACAAAAAGAATCTGGAACTGGTGTATGAAGTCGGCTCACGGGTCCCGCAAATGGTGGTTGGCGATCCTGTTCGGCTAACCCAGGTTCTGGCCAATCTCGTTGGCAATGCCATCAAGTTTACGGAGCGAGGCGAAATTGTTGTTCGCGTGAATCAGCAGGTCAGAGACACGCAAGGTGCGGAACTAGCCGACCAGAACACCGTGTGCCTGCACATTTCTGTCGCTGATACCGGCATCGGCATCCCTGCGGACAAACAGAAGACCATCTTTGAATCGTTTACTCAGGCCGAAGACTCTACGACCCGCAAATACGGCGGTACAGGATTGGGGCTGGCCATCTGCTCGCGCCTGGTGGAGGGCATGGGTGGCAGGATCTGGGTGGAAAACCGTGAGACACAGCCGGGCAGTATTTTCCATTTCACCCTGCTCCTTACGGCCGAAAAGCAAGCTGTGTCCCGTCAGGTTGTTCCAGCAGAAACAGCGGCCCTGCGGGGATTGCGCGTTCTGATCGTAGACGACAATGCCGCCAGCCGCCATCAGCTCACGGAAATGCTGGCCGACTGGGGGATGACGCCAACCGACGTGGAGACCGGCAGCTTCGCACTCCAGGCGCTGGCCAAAGCCGAGCGAACGGGCAAAGCATTCCAGTTGGTTCTGCTCGATACCCATATGCCGGAGATGGACGGATTTACCGTGGCCGAGAAGATACGGCTTAGTCCTGGTTCGGACCATGTCAGGATTCTCATGCTGACTTCCGGCTGCAGTTCCGGCGATGCAGTTCGAAGCCGGGAGCTGAACGTCAGCGGGTATGTAAGCAAACCGGTCCTCGAAGCAGAACTTCTTTCCGCCATTCGCGCTGCTGTTGGCGCGGAGGTCCCGGACAAGCTAGCCGCCTCCGCGGCGAGTTCTGCCGGCAATTCCAATGGCAGGCGCCGAATGCGGCTCCTGCTGGTGGAAGATAATCGCGTGAACCAGGCGCTGGCCACTCGCATACTGGAAAAACAGGGGCACCACGTAAGCATCGCAGGCAACGGACTGGAAGCACTGGCAATATTCAAGAACAATACGTTCGATCTGGTCCTGATGGATATTGAAATGCCGGAGATGGATGGCCTTGAGACCACCCGCACTATCCGGAAAAACGAAGGAGCTGGCGACAAGCACCTGCCAATCATTGCCATGACCGCCCATGCCATGAGTGGCGATAGAGATAAGTACCTGAAAGCGGGAATGGATGATTACATCTCCAAGCCGATCCATGCCGAACATTTACTGGAGATGATCGACCGCTTATGCTCCCCCGAAGTGTCTGCTTAGCAGCCGTGGTGTAAGTTCATCGCCAGCATCTTCTACCTCATCTTCGGGATAAGTTTCTATAAGTTCAGGAAAGAGCGCAGACACTGTTTAACGATCTCGTGGAAGAGGGCATTTAGACGCTGCCCGTCACCAACCGGTGGGCCGCGCATACCTTCGGAATCCGGACTTCCGTGACTATCAAGGCGAATGCAGGTAATCGCCGTCGCCGAGTTGCCGACCATTTCCGAGCCAGTCTTGAAAGCGCGGGCAGGCCGATGAGGAAATCTCGACCTTATGATCGTGGCCCATGCCCTAACCTTTGACGCCGTCCTGGTCACCAACGATCAGGCGTTTACCCTGATCAAGAAGTTGAAAGTGGAAGACTGAACAATTAGTCTCCATGTTCAATCGCCTTGATGATGTCCAGCGCTTTGTCCAGGCCCAGGCTGTATTTGTGTCCCACAAAGGCGCTTTCCGTGCGAACGGTCGAGACCACAATTGCTTCTGTTCCGTTCTGCTCTGCCTGCCTCAGCGTGACCGAGGCTTCTCCTAATTCAAAATACTTTTTGGAAGCGACGAAGCCAAAGGCAGGAGGCTCATAGCGGCGGTTGAGGCCGTCCTTTATTTTCCTGAGCAGAGTCTTCCGGCTCCTGAATTGCTCTGCTGCCGGTCCCTCCACTTCAAGTTTGTCACTCAGCAAACCGATGGATTTCCTGAATGAGACCTCGCCTACGCTGGGCGACTTTAAGACGGCCCGGTAAATGACCGATGTAATCGTCCCCGACTCCGTGGTCATTACGATCGTTTCCAGCGGCTAGGGAGCGCCGAGAACAGTCGCGTGGTAAGCATAGGCGCTCGTGGCTGCCTGGCGTTGCAGGACCAGAGACTCAAAAAGCTGTTTACCCAAGCCAGCTGGAGGAAGCTGTTGCGACTCCAGTCTCATGGGTTCGACAGAGACTGTGCCGGACAATCCGGCCTTCTGCAGTTCCTCCGTCCACCAGGACTGCAGTTTCTGGCTATCTTCCGCCACATTCCCTCGCGGAAACCCTTGTTTATTCATAAGCGCGTCCCTTCGAGGCACTTTAGCCCACGTATGTGCCGCTGACTGATTGATCGTACCTCACCTGTCCGGTCTCGCCTGCATTTTCCATGCTTGATTCCGTCCGCCCGAAAAAGCGGTTCGAATATCGAAGCATCGGTAAGACAGCGCATTCTGTTGAGTGCCAGCTGGACCAACAATCCGACAGTGTGATCAGGCAATACGTCTGGTAGAATCGCGGACATACTTTTAGTCTATGCTGCGAGGCTGGCATGATCATCGGTGTAGTTTTTTAGCCGCCTCGGAGGGGAACGCGAAGGTGCGGCGAAAACTCCCAATCCTAACTCACGACTGCTCCGTCTGGCCTGACTCCGCGTCGTATCTGTGCTCGAACGTTAGACCGGCACTTCTACCGCAAGCGAAGCGAACCGAACGTCATCAGCGAAAAATGCTTTGCGCCATACTGCTTGCCGCCACCGGTTTTTTCTGCCCAGGTGCGCGCGCACAGACGGATCCGGCGAAGCCTGCAGTGGTGCAGCCGGGTGCTCCCGGCAAGCCGAGCATCAAGCTGCCGCCCGGTACAACAGCCAAATTGCCGCCACGGTCGCAGGCAGATGTGGAGTTTATGCAGGGCATGATCATGCACCATTCCCAGGCGGTCGAGATGACGGCGCTGATTGCCTCACACACGAAGAACCAGGACGTGCGGTCGCTGGGAGCGCGCATCAGCAGATCGCAGTCAGACGAGATCAGGTTGATGCGGCGCTGGCTCGCGCTTCGTGGAGAATCAGACTCCATGGCGATGCCGGCAATGGCAGGCATGGATATGTCGCACGACTCGATGGCCCCCATGCCCGGTATGCTTACGCCCAAACAGATGGAGGCGCTGCGCGGGGCAAAGGACTCAGAGTTTGACCATTTATTCCTGACAGGGATGATTCAGCACCACAATGGCGCTTTGATCATGGTAAAGGATTTGTTCGACACCGCAGGCGCGGGACAGGATGCCGAACTGTTCGACTTTGCGACGGATGCGGACAACACGCAAAAGGCCGAGATCAGGATTATGCAGACCATGCTGGAGAAAAAATTTCCGAAGGAGAAACAATGAACCGAGTGCCCAGTATTACTTTTCGCGTGGCGTTCGCCGCGCTCTTTTTATTTTTTGGTGTGAGCCGGCTGCCGGTACAGGCCCAGCCGCCTGCGAAGGAAGCATCCGGGGAAGAAAAGAACCCGTTTGCTCCGGAAGCCGCGCCTGCGCTGCCCCCTGGTATGACGGGAGCAGATGTAAATGATCCGCGCGCCAAGCTGGCCCCGGGCCTCTATGACGCGGGTGAGGCAGCCATGGGGATGAAGCACCTTACGCTGCTCAAAAAGCCGGATGCATTTCAGCTCGGCACCGATGATCCCGATAATCCCAAAGTGCAAAAGACGCTGACGGAGCTTGGCATGGCAAATGCCTCAAACATGCCAAAACCGCTGCATATGGTGTTCGCGCAGCTGGCTTTCGCCAACTCGGACCTTGCGTTCCAGGGCAATCACCTGTTTCAGGGGAATTTTTATGGCGTGAACATCTATGACATCTCCAACCCGGCGAAGACCTCGCTGCTGACTTCGCTGGTGTGCCCTGGA
This sequence comes from Candidatus Angelobacter sp., assembly GCA_035695325.1. Classification (GTDB taxonomy): domain Bacteria; phylum Acidobacteriota; class Terriglobia; order Terriglobales; family Acidobacteriaceae; genus Angelobacter. Next base: position 50,954 of record DASSEH010000412.1, on the reverse strand, counting down.
GGGCAGGGTGATGTGTCGGTGTACAAAAACCTGCTGTTCATGTCGGTAGAGATGCCGAACGGACGCCTGGATTGCAGCGCACAGGGCTTTCCGCCGGACCCTCCCGCGCCAGCTGGCGACGAAAAAGAGCAAAGGCGCCACGCGCCGGCAGCGCAAAAAGACCGTTTCCGAGGCGTGAGGATCTTTGACATTTCCGACATCAGAAATCCGAAGCAGGTTGCGGCGGTGCAGACATGCCGCGGATCGCACACGCATACTTTGGTGGTCGATCCGAATGACAAAGACAATGTTTATATCTATGTATCGGGCACATCGTTTGTGCGTCAATCGGAGGAGCTGTCTGGATGCTCCGGTGAAAAGCCGGACAAAGATCCGAATACGGCCCTGTTTCGTATCGAAGTGATCAAGGTCCCGGTGGCTGCCCCTCAGGACGCGAAAGTGGTCTCCAGCCCTCGGGTATTTATCGACGCTCGCACGGGCGCGATGAACGGCCTGAACAACGGCGGCACGCATGGCGGGAAGGACGCGGACAAGCCGAGAGACACAGACCAGTGCCACGACATCACAGTCTATTCAGCAATCGGGCTGGCGGCGGGCGCCTGCTCTGGCAACGGAATATTGCTCGACATCAAAGACCCAATCCATCCGAAGCGTGTGGATGCGGTAAATGATCCGAACTATTCCTACTGGCATTCGGCTTCGTTCTCGAATGATGGGAGCAAAGTCGTGTTTACCGACGAGTGGGGCGGCGGACTGGGCGCGCGGTGCCGTCCGACTGACCCGAACAAGTGGGGAGCGGATGCGATCTTCCATCTGAAGGACAACAAGCTAAGTTTCGCAAACTATTACAAACTGCCGTCCGCGCAGGGCGACACCGAGAACTGCGTGGCGCACAACGGTTCGCTGATTCCCGTCCCTGGCCGCGATATTGAAGTGCAGGCCTGGTACCAGGGCGGCATCTCCATCATGGACTTTACTGACACGGCGCATCCATTCGAAATTGCCTACTTTGACCGCGGGCCGATTGATCCCAGGGTGCTGGTGCTGGGCGGCGACTGGTCGGCCTATTGGTATAACGGCTACATATACGGCTCAGAGATTGCGCGCGGCCTGGACGTCTTTGAACTGACACCGACCAGTTTTTTGACGCAGAACGAAATCGACGCCGCAAAGGCAGTCCGGGTCCGCGAACTGAATGTGCAGAACCAGCAAAAGATCGAGTGGCCGGCCCAGTTGATCGTGGCCAAGGCGTATGTGGACCAATTGTCCCGGTCACAAGCTCTGCCGTCCGGCAAAATCGCCGATCTGCAAAAGGCAATTCAAAGCGCAGAAGGTTCACACATGAGCAAGGACACGCTGGCGAAGTTAAAGAGCATGGCGCCGTCGCTGATAAAGGACGCCGCCACGGCAAAAAGCCAGGCTGATTCCACACGGCTGCGTGCTCTGGCTCAGATTCTGGAGCATCCCGCAGCGTAGCAACATCACGAACCGGGCGGAGCATAGATGCCCGGTTTCGTATGTAATCTCGAATAATCTCCGGATAGTGGCGCCGCAGTTCAGGACGACACTATCCGGTTTTTCCTGACTGGCCAGGCAGGCCCAAATTCCTTACCTTCTCTGCTTTGGTTCACTGGCGACGGGGACCACAGTCCAGCCTCGACTCGCTGCAGGTTAGAGGATATTGATGCTGCGCACCTGAATAAAAAGCTGACCCATCTTTTCCAGCGTAACTTAAAAAGGTGACTGGAAGAAGGTGCGACAGGTGATATCTTACTTGCTGGCAATCTATCTACAACGACAACTTAGCCCAGGGACATCATTTAAAACAGGCGAATGCGCCTGTATGGATCCAGTATTCTCACAGCATTGAGTAAGCAGTATGCTTGCTCTCGTACACTGCATTGTGCAGATGGAGAACGTTGACCATGCGCACTACGTCAGCCCTAATCGCAATGGAACCCCGGCACGAAAGCACTCAACCATCCATGGACGAAAGTATTCGTTCTCTGGTGATGCTTGCAGGCAAAACCAGGTCTAACAACACTCTGGGAGCATGCCCCTCCGGATCATCTGCAGAGGAAATTCTTGTGGACATGGAAGTGGATGGTTCCCGGTATCTGTTGATTCGAATGCCCGCGCTCGATCACGGCCCCATTCGGCTTAGCCCGCGAGAGCATGAGATCGTGCGTATGGTGGCGAAAGGACATCCCAACAAGGTAATTGCGGACGTCCTGAATATCAGCGCCTGGACGGTGTGCACGCACTTGCGCCGCATCTTTGCCAAGCTGGGAGTAGGTTCGCGTGCCGCGATGGTGGCGCAATTACTGCAAATTGGAGCAATCGCGCCGGAACATCACATAAAATCCCGGATGAGAGAGCCTGAGAACAGCTAGAGCTTGTATTCCGTTTCATTGCTGGCTGGTTCGCTCTGAACGCCCCGGTAGCTGGCAACAGTGCCATATTCTGGCTGCACATCGCCGTAGTCAATCGGCTTTTGAGATCTATCCTTTATTTCGAGGGCAGCTCGCCCGACACGTGCTGTTCGCAGCAAACGCAGGATGTTGCCCCCCATCACGAGCGCCTCCTGGTCCGGGGGCAGGCCCAATAACCTGATCTTGTGAAGTTCGAGACCGGGATGAAGCCAGGGGCCATCTGAACCGAAAAGCACCTTGCGCGCTCCTCCTCTTTTGATCGCCTGGACCAGGTAGTCGAACTGACGTACCCCTGATGTATCCGCATACACATTGGGATATCGCGCCAGCTGATAAGTTACCTGCTGGTGCGCCTTCCAGTCGTCAGTAAAACTTCCAAGATGCGCGATGATGAAGTTGACATCCGGATATTCGGGAGCGAACATGTCCACCACCTCCGGACGGCTAATGATGTCTACCAGCACCGGAAGCCGGAATACTCGGGCCGTTTCACAGGCCTCGCGAGTCGGCATGGCTTCAATACCGTGTATTTTTATCCCCCGGAACCCCCAGCGTGTTACCGCGTGCCTCACCATTTTGAAAATCCGGCCGGCATCGCGTTTCGTATGGATGAAGGCGAACCCAATGAGGCGGTTTGGATAACGAGCTACGATGCGCGCGACCTGCATATTGGCCTGCTGATAGTTGCCATGCAGCGGCGCCAGCACGATCGTCCTGTCGATACCTGATGCCCGGGCGCGCCGCAGGTATGTTTCCACCGGCGCATCTGTATTCCACGGAGCAGTCATTTTGTCGCCCTTCCCGGCGTGGCAGTGGCAGTCGATGATCACAGGATTCGCTCCGTGTATTGCTTTGCTGATTGTTCCGGGATGTTCAGGCGCTGCAAGGTTCGGGAAGCGGCATTCATATACCAGATTGACGTTTCGATCCCGCGATAGAAGTTGAGCAAACTGAATTTCTCATTAGGGGCGTGGATGTGGTCATCGGGCAATCCAAACCCCATCAGGACCGCGGGAATTCCCAGCGACTCCTGAAATGCATTCACAACCGGGATCGATCCCCCGGACCGTACGAACACCGGAAAAGCTCCGAACCCTTTCTTGTAGGCAAAGGCAGCCGTGCGAACAGCGGGGTGTTTCCGGTCCACCAGCGCCGGCGCCACAGGGGACAAAATTTTCAGAGATGCTTCAACGCCTGGCGGTGTAATTCGAACGATGTGCTCCCGAAAGAGCCTGCCTATCCGTTCCGGATCCTGGTCGGGCACAAGACGAAAGCTCAACTTGACCACCGCCTGTGTTGGTATCACTCCCTTAACGCCTGGGCCATAGTGTCCACCGGCAATGCCATTTATCGTTAATGCCGGGCGGATTGTAGTGCGCTCATAAAGGGTGTATCCGGCTTCACCCCATCCATGCTCGACTTTGGAATCCTGCAGTATCTTGCTATCGCTCGGACCGGTTCGAGTCATATAGGCGCGCTCTTTCTCGCTCCAGTTGCGCACATCATCATAGAATCCGGGGATGGTTATGCGCCCGTCTTCGTCGTGCAGGCTGGCAATGATTTCGCAGGCCGCCTGGACTGGATTCAACACTGCGCCTCCAAAAGTGCCTGAATGCAATTCCTGTTGGGGACCGCGCACTTGCAGTTCCGCGCGCAAACCACCTCGCTGTGCGTAGCTGATCGCGGGCCGGCCGGGCGCAAGCATTTTCGTGTCGGATATCACGGCGGCATCGGCGCGAAGGGCCCGCTTGTTTCGTTCGATAAAGGGCAGCAGGTGAGTGCTGCCGATTTCTTCCTCGCCTTCGAAGATGCACTTCACATTGATGGGCAGCGCGTGCTCGGTACGCAGATAAGACTCCAGCGCCTTCACATGGCAGAAAAGTTGCCCTTTATCATCGGCCGCGCCGCGCGCGTAGAGATCATTCCCTCTGAGCGTGGGAACAAACGGCGGTGAACGCCATTGAGCAAGCGGCTCTCCTGGCAGGACATCGTAGTGCCCGTAAATGATCAGCGTTGGGCGGCCATCAGCACGCATCCATGAAGCATAGACAATCGGGTTACCGCGCGTTGGAATGACCCGAACCTGCTCAAGGCCAATCTCTCGCAAGTGCTGTGCCAGCCAATGAGCGCAACGCCTGACATCGACGACACTCTTGATCTGTGAGCTGACGCTGGGGAACCGCAGAAAATCCTTCAGTTCAGAGACGAACTTTGAGCGGTGAGCGCGAGCATAGTCGAGGGTACGGTTTCGATCCACAGGAGTTCCTGTTCCCGAGACTCGGCGCCGGGATTGCTCTCAGGCGCTGCTTTCGGTAATGCTGGATTCCACACGAAAGCTCCGATTCCTTTGCACATTGACCCGTTGCACTATGGCCAAAGCTCAACCAATACCGGTGCAACAAACTCATCGGGTTCATCCGGCAGTATTGGCTGCCATCCGTAATCCAGCCACAAAACAGGAGTGGGAAACTCGAGAATGGACCAGTCTCCCCATCTTCTGGCGGCGCGACTTTTCAAAGCGACGTTGCCGGTCCGTGTTAACGCCGACATACGAACCAGTTCGTGCATTCGCGACAGCCTGTGCAGAAGCAAATGGGCTCATGCTTGTGCGAACATCATTAGGACTCTGCGCTTAATTCATGCCCGTACGGAGCGTCCCAGGTCAGACTTCGTACTCGAACTCACGGGCCGGCGCCCGCCGCGGAGATACTCCTGTTTTCTGCCGGCCATTCGCTTTGATCGGCGTGGGTTGCGTTTGGTCCCAGGGAAGCACGCGGTGTGATCCCGTGCGATTGCCTAACCCCATGGCCTGCGCGCTCGTAAGCCACTCTTCCGATTGCTCCGCGATTTCCAGCAACAATGCTTCAAATTGCGCACGCGTGGTCTGCAGGATGTGCGGTTGCGCCAGCCAGCGCAGCACTTCCCGTCCCGTAACCCCCATGCGCTGACGGGGCGAGGTCACCAGGCGCTCATTGTAGTAGCGGATCAACACTTCTTCCACCACGTCCCAGGCGTTGTCGGCGCCGAACAACCGCTTGACGTCGTCAGAATCAAGAATTTTGAACGCCTCCTCGAGCAACTGCATCACTTCTACGCGCAGCACGTTCAGATGGCCGAAGGACAACCACTTGAGGTTGTTGCGCAAATCAAGTCCGGCTCGCCGCACAATCGCGATGGAGCCGAAGCTCGGATCGTAGGCCCGTTCGCGGATCACATCGGAAATGCGCTTGTCGCGCCAGAACAGAGTCACCTGGTGAACAAAATGGGAGAAGAGCTTGTGAAAATCGGTATTGGCTCGGGAGCCGGTTGGGACTGGTGCGCCGCCATAACCGAAGATGCGTTTATAAGCCGAGAGCCGATCGGTCTTGGTATAACGCAGTACATCACGACGATCAAACTGGTACAGAGCGAACGCGCCAGGACCAGCCGAGAGCCGCACGGTGCCGGCCTTGAACAACTCCTGCAGCTTCTGCACCGCGCGGAATACGCCGATCTTCTCATGTTGCCAGAGATAGTACACATCGCCGACCGCCATGATGCGTTCAGAGGTAATGGTCTCGTCATAAGGTTCAACACCTTGCGGCATGCGGGCGACGCCGAAATCTTTCGCCGCATCGGGGCCTACGCCGGCTAATGCAGCTAAGCCCTTGTCCGGGGGGGCCGGCGCTTTGGCATCGGCGGCGACGACTGCGGCCAACATGTCATCGATTTGCTTGGTGATTGTGTCGGCCAGCTGCGGATTGGAAATCAAGTCGGCCGATAACTTGCTCGCCACCTGCTCCCGCAGCGCCGCGATGCGGTCATATAAGCCTTGATATTCTCTTTCGGTCGACATGGATGACCTCCTCTTACTGTGCGCCGTTTAATTCATAGTCCATTTGCTAAAATGCAGGAACAAATTTACTAGGATCTCTACGGGCCCACGGTGAATCCTGCGCTCAAAGTCAGCGTTTGCCCATCAGCGTTCATTACAACCACATCCGAAGTTCCAATTTTCACGCTACTGCGGTCAAGAGCGACGATCAGCAACGTCTCTGAGCGGAAATAAACCTTTTTCACGATCGGCGCCCTATGCCCCTGGAACAGAACGGTCGGCGTTGCCTGGAAGCCATTCCCGCGAACATGCACAGGAATTGACATTGCAGTTGATCCTGGCGGCAGGTCACTCAGGAATAAAGGCTCGACCGTGGCTACCTGGAACGGCAGCCCGAAATCAGGCTCCGAAGTAATCTCGTGCTTGATTGGAGCAGCGAGCGTGACCAGCGATTGCAGTTGCGCAACCAGGTCGTCCACCGCAAGCTGGACCCGTGGAGCAAAGAATCCGGCCGGCATGGGATTAGTCACACCAGGCGACTTTGGTAAATTCACTACAAAGGAGAGCAGTTCTCGGACAACCGGCGTAAAGGTATTCTGCACACCAAATTTGCCGCCATCCTGGATGAGTCTCGGACCCTCTTCCGTGGAGAAGTTGCTAATCCAGGAAAACAAGTCTTCCAGGAAGATCGATTTCAGTGTTGATACACCCGGATAGTTCACCTTGATCGTCTGCCGCTCGGCGGGACCGATAAAGACTGAATCGAGAGTGAAGCGAACTTCGTCAACTGACTCAGCCACGACTGACAACTGCCGGGACAACAGTATCAATTGCGTGCCAAAGAATGGCTTCGCTGAATTGAGGCCCAGGAACGGCAGATTGTTGATCCAGCTCTGCGCCAGCGAGGTCACGTAATCAGAGAGGATGCGGAAATTCGAGAGATTCTGCTCATCCTCCACCGAATTCACAAAGTCCTGGGTATCAAAATTCAAACCGAGGACGTCGCGCAGGTTGCCAAGAGTTCCATTGATCTTGTCCGGATCAACACTTGGCAGCGAAGGGAATTGTGGCGCGCCACTATCAACCAGCAACAATGAGAAGTACTGATTCACGCGTGCAATTCTCGGTCCGCTGATGAACCCGAGTTCATTGACCAGTTCTGTTAACTGGCTCTTGACCACCGCCTTAAGAGCGATCACATCTTCTGCGTCGGCCTCCGGATCCAATGTGTACAGACCGTCGAGCAATGGCAGGGATTGATCAAGGGCTTCTTTGCCGCGCGCGTAAACGCTGGCTTGCGCGCCGGTAATGCCTCCGGAGAGGTCGGTTTGCGCAGCATAGGTTCGCGGGACCCATTTGGACTCTACGTGGCCTTCCACCTCAGTAAGCGTGAAGGATTGGTTGAGGGCAGCAATGAACCCACTGGAGTCGCCAGGCTTAATCTTCCAGCCCAGTATCTCGCTTACCGCTTTGTTGACGATCTGGCCAAGAGGAGCCGTGGCTCCGTTTCCGGCCCCACCGCCTGTTCCCGCCGGCGCGCCAACCGGTGAGGGTGGATAGCCGACCTCCTCGGTGAGGATTGGATATGCCGCAAGGTCCGTAAACGGATTCCCGGCCGCTTTAGCAGCTTTCCTCATTCCCTTCAATAGAATCCCTGCCATGACATTCCTCCTGCTAACTAAATGTTTCCGGTCAGATAAACCGGTTCAGTTGCCGATCCCCAATCATCTTCTCGGGCATACACGCGGCTCCCCTGCGGAGCTTCAAAATAGCCCTGATCATCAGTGTGTGTCTCTACTTCCTCTCCATTGGGCAGTAACACCGTGACAGGTCGTCTCACAAACGGCTTGTTTGCATGGTCCACAAACTGGCCGATCACGCTGCCGGCATTTATGGCCGTCTGCTCAGAGACCGAAACCGTGATCACTGGTGGCGAATCTTTCCGCAAATCGAGTGTCGATGGAGAAAGCGTCATTCCCGGGCAGCTAATAGGAACCAACCCTTCCATATCCGGGGGCACATGCATGATTCCGTTCCCATCAATTGTTAAGGGTATGCCCGCGAGTGTCACGTTACTGCCTTGCCAACGCTTTCCCGGGCATCTCTGCTGAACAAACACCAGCGAGCGTGTCGGTTTGCTGCCGCAAGGACAAAATGAATTCTCTATCTTTATCAGCGTGTCACAGCAAACGTATATGTATTCGACCGACGGTCTATCACTGGTGTATCCCTGCGGTTCGCGCGTTTCTATGCGATATAGCTGGTGGAGTGGCAACTCAGCAATCTCCGCATTGCCTTCGATACTCACAGCTGAAGCCTTGAAAGGTTGAAACGGTCGCGGGGAACCATGTGCGATATTGGGTCCGTGAACGGCGGTCACCGTCCATTGCACACTGTTCAGGAAAGATTTCGCATTTTCGGTAAAATCAGCATTACTTGAGTCATGTGCCGTGAATCTTACCCTGCAAGCTTCTTCGACTTGCTGCAATGGCATGGGTATGCAGCAGCACTCACCCGACTGCTCCTTCAAAATAAAAAGCACACTTGCGCCTGCGTAGCGCGTGCAGCCGAGTTCCGGCGTAGTGGTTAAACTCAATTCAGCGATGACAACCCTGTCTTCGTCTTTTACTGCGCCACGCTGCGTGTCCCCCCCTGTTAGTTGGTCAAACTCAGCTTCGGTCAGAATGATGTATTGCTGGCCACCTTGCTCGCGCTGCACTTCCTTCTCGTGGTGTCTGGAAGAAGCCGCTACTTTGAGGCGAGCATTCTCCAGGAAGATAGCCTTGCCCGGCTTTAACGCATCAAAGAAACTGATGCCGATCTTGTATCCAGCCTTTGGTTTTTCGCCCTGCTTCGTGCTCATAAAATCCTCCGGAATCAGTATTGACAGCCCTAAATCCGCAGCCAGTCAGGTAACGCGTTCAGTTGTTTCGCGTACGCGGCGCGACCTGGGCGTTGCAATCTTCTGTCCAATAACGGTGTTTCGGACCGAAACTGACATTCCTCTTTTTTCCGCCAACTCCTGCCAACAGCAGGTGAGCGCTTTGTTTGCTTCGTCGAGAGGTTCGCGGCATTGCTCGATGCCGTGGCTGAAAGCCTTTGTCCACGGAATCCATGGCCGCCTTTCCTTGCCGAGTACCGCCAGATGATTCAGGTTTTCGTATGACACCAGGTCAGACGCAAACTGCTGCTCAATCGTGTGAAAGCGTTCCTGGCATCCTGCAAGAGCATGGCGCGCGCTATCAAGGTCTATGGGATGCGCGACCGCTTTCTGTGCCTCCACCGCGATCTTCCGAATCTCATGCAGCGTTCCCATCATGTCTAAAACCTTGTTCTCCATCCCATCAGCCAGCGCCGTTTCGTCGTTGGCCGGCGTGTCCCCCACCGTGACATGAAGCGCATTGAATGCATCATGCAATCTGTGGAGAGCCACCACGAGCTGCCGAAATGTTGTTTCCAGTGCCATCTGATTACCCGCTGGCCAGAGCCTTGTAAAAGTTTTTCGCCAGCACTTCAGGACGCGCCAACCGGCGGTCGAGGGCCATACGCACGGCCCCGATCAGAAAGCGTTCGGGAACAATTCCTGGGTCCACGCCCGCCGCCAAACGCTGCGCGGCTTCTTCAATCATCTGCTGTTCCTTGCCGCCGAAATTCAGCACTTTGGCCAGACTTCGGTTGCCCAGGGAGCGGTAAGGCTGAAAGCACATGGCATCGACCGCTATGGGGCACAGCTCCTCAAACGACTTCACCATCGCCGGCGGGATGTTTCCCGCGGACGGGCTCGGATAAATCCTCTTCCATGCCTTGTCATACTGCCGGCTCTCCGATTCGAACCCCAGGCGGCGGAGCAACTCGGTGTTGATCAGCATTCTCAGGTACGGCGTCGGGTGCGGGCCTCTGGAACTGTAATAGACCACGGTCTCCGGTCCTCGCGCCAGAATGTCCATCAAGGAGCCGACAAAGCACGGGCCGCCCAGCAGCACGCCACTCATGTCGGCAAACATCTCACGATTCCACCGCACCCAGGTCCGCGCAACCTGCTTGCTGGCGCCTGCGCGCAACAACTTCAGCCCTACGGTCCTGGGGATATCTCTCGAGAGCCCCAGATCGTTCTGCAGATTGTGACTGATCTCATGCAACACCGCGCCCAGCGTCCACGGATTCACCATGCGGTGATAGGGCAGCTGAATCAGGGGGAACGGGTTGAGCTGCTTTCCCAGTCGCCGGAGCGGGACGCCCCTGCGAAACGTGGCCGGAGAGAACCCGGTCGCCATGTAAGAAAAAGGTGGCGGCGACGGAATCGATCTGGCCACCGCCAGCCCCAGATAGCTTGCGCGATAGCAGTCGAGGCCGATGCGATCACAGCTCAGGAGCCATTTTGCGTAGCGAGTCTGCCGCAGTCCAAAAAGCTCAAAGTAGAAGTCCCAGATTTTTTCAATCGCGCGGACCCACTGGTGAGCGTTCGCTTTCTTGCGCATCAGGTCCTGCAAACGCTCCGTACTGGGTGTTTCCAGGGTGGCCGCAGTCGCCTTGCTCACCTTTCCCGACATGTTCAGCAGGCCGCTTCTTAATCCGGTAATCAGTTTGTTGACGGCCTGTATGTGCCCCGCCGTGGGAGCTTCGGCGCCGGTCCCGAATTCGTCTGCTTTGAAGGGACGCAACGCCGCCGCATGACGAGTCACGTTTATTGACTGCGCGCGGAGCCACGGCAACAGTACCGAAACCGGAGCGGCAGCCGCGTCCGGCCGATGACCGGAAGCCGGCGATTTTCCGGCTGTTGCCGCTGTTGAATTTTCGATCAGCGTTGCCATTGGTCAGTCCTCAACACGCAGTCTCTTGAAAAATCAGTTTTTACCGCAACACCTGCCCACAGCAACGGCAGTAGGCAGGAGTTGGGGTTACATTCTGAGTGGTGCTTCCCTGGGCGGAACTTACACCGCACGTGGGACAGGGAGCGTGATTAGATGTTCGACCCCACGCCCCAGCGGCCGGAGTTGCCACCCCGGGGCGATACACTGCTCCCGGAGCCGCATATCCTGGAGGCACGGCTGCCGCGCGGGCTAGATAAGCCTGGCCGCGCAAATGTGGCCGGGCGACCCCACGACCCCAGCGATGATGGAACCTGCGCTCCAGATGATTGTGATGGCGAAGCGCATGACGCCGGTGCTGTGGATGAGCCAGCACATGACGCGCTTGTCTGGCCAGTGTCTTGACCGCGACACGGGGGCTGATCCGCCGCCCATGTGCCGCCTGGCGGGCGATGCTCCCGACTGTCCGCCTGGCAATGGCAGGGACAGTTTTGAGCAGATGACGCGTTTGCGGGTTTCGATGGAGGGTCTTTGCCACTCTTCCTATGCCTTTCGTGAGCCTGGGAGTGGCCCGGGTAACAGCGCGAACGATCTTTGGCAGTGCCTTCCGGGCGACTGGCGCTATTGCTTTGGCCGCAATGGGAAGCAGTTTGCTGGCCGCCATTCCGATCAGAGGAAGAAAGTGCTCTGCCGCCTCATCTTCTGATTCCGCCTCAAACGCCAGCTCTCCCAGGTGCTCCATCATGGCATCGGAATAGATCTTGCGAATGGGGCTGATTTCATCTTCGGCTTCGGACTCGAATTCGAATTCTCCCTCACCCTCGTACTCGTCCTCGGATTCACCAAGGAGGCTGCCGACCGCGTTGCCGATGGCGCCGAGCCAGCCTTCCCCCTCGAGCCCCGCTTCGAACTCGTACTCGTCTTCCAGTTCCCCTTCGCCTTCGCCCGAGTATTCATCTTCGAGTTCATGCTGGATCAATTCATTCTCCAATTCATAAGCCATGATGATTCCTCCTCGAATAACGGCCGGACATTGCCGGCCCTGACTTGCAACCAGCACCTACCGGACCGCGGAACGACGGCGCGCCTGGGCGCTTACCCGGACGCGACGCCGGGGACGTTTATAGGCACGGCTTACCTTAGCGTTGCGTGCGATGGCGGCGCCACACGCCCTGGGACTGCCCAGTACGCGGCGCACCTGTTTGGCCGCGACGCGAGCCGCACGTTTGCGGGTAATTGGTATTCCCTTCGCCGCGAGACGCTTCAGGTCCTTCACGGTCCGGCGCATGATGCTGGGAACAGCGCGCACCGCGGGACGGGTCGCCCGGCGACGCCGCAGAATGCGGGTCAGTATCGCCGTACCACGCACCAGGTGCGGCAGTATGCGGCGCAGCGCCCGGCGGTCTGCCGGAGAAATCACAGTCAATGTGGCGGCCCCGGCCATGGCTTCGGCTTCACCTTCATGGGCTTCGTAGGACGCGGCTTCCGCCATCATTTCGGCGACGGCTTCGTTGTGCGTCAATGGATGGGCCGCGATCTCGTGGACCATTTCCTGTTCGCCTTCAGCCTCGCTCTCGCCTTCCAGTTCATCCTCGAATTCCCCTTCGCCGAGAGCTTTGCCGGCCAGACTTCCCAGTGTGGCGCCAAAGGGGCCGCCAATTGCCGTACCCACGATGGGGGCGGCAACTTTGGCGACTTTTTTCAAAATCGGCGCCGCTTTACTGAGGAACTTCTTTAATCCGCCGAAGAACTGCTCTCCTTCGTCTTCGCTCTCGAAAGAGCTCTCATCCTCGAACTCGTCTTCACCTTCGCCGAGAAGACTGCCCACCGCATTACCGACGGCGCCCAGCCAGCCCTCGCCTTCGAGGCTTGACTCACCCTCGGCCTCAAACTCATCTTCAAATTCGTCTTCGCTCTCGAAGGAGCTTTCGCCCTCTTCTTCGCCTTCGCCCAGCAGGCTGCCGACCACGTTGCCGATGGCGCCGAGCCAGCCCTCGCCTTCCAGACTTGATTCGTCTTCGCTTTCGCGGAACTCGTCTTCCAGTTCCATCTCCAGTTCGCCTTCATGCATATCCGCCATGGTCATGACCTCCTCGCGGTTTAGTACGACTTTGAGTAAGTTAGATTGGAATGCGAAACGGCGATAGTCGCTTTTTGTGACGAGCAGTTTTGGGGTCGCGGAAACCGGTTCGCTGAAATGAGGTACAGGAACGCTGACGACGCCGACCCGGCTTCAGCTGTGATGATATCCGCCGGCACTCTGGGCAGTAAAAGATTTCATGGACGGGTTCTTTTCGAAGTGCCGGATCGCGCGCTGGAGATCTTCCAGCAACAGACCTGCAAGGTCGCGGCTCACGCCAAAGCGGGTAACGACACGCTGCACAATCAGATCGCTTCGATTCGCAGGCATGGGATACGCGGGGACCTGCCAGCCCTTTACCCGTAGACGGTCCGCAAGATCGTAGAGAGTAAATGCATGATCGTGCCCTTTCCTGAGCGTCCACGTGCATCCCGGAATGCCGCCGCGTCCGTCATAGATCAGATCGAACATTCCAAGCTTTTTTATTTCATCCGCAAACCATGCGGCGACGTCGGCGCAGCCCTGGGTGATTTTTGTATAGCCTTCCCGGCCAAGCCGGACAAAGTTGTAGTACTGCGCTATCACCTGCCCGCCAGGCCGCGAAAAGTTAAGCGCAAATGTCGGCATGTCTCCGCCGAGGTACTTCACACGAAAAATCAACTCTTGCGGCAGATCGCCGGCTTCACGCCAGATGGCCCAGCCACAGCCCAGGGGAGCCAGACCGAACTTATGTCCGGAAGCATTGATGGATTTGACTCTGGGCAGGCGAAAGTCCCATACGACCGAGGGATGAATGAAGGGCGCGATAAAGCCACCGCTCGCGGCGTCAATGTGAATGGGGATATCCAGCCCGCGCTCTTCCTCGAGATCGTCAAGAGAGAGAGAGATGCTCTGTACCGGTTCATACTGAAGTGTGTGCGTAACGCCAAGCGTGGCCACGACTCCGATCGTATTTTCGTCGCACCGCCGGAGAACTTCCTCCGGTGACATGTGCAGGCGGTTACCCTGGCAGGGAATTTGCCGGAGTTCCACATCGAAGTACCGGGCGAATTTGTGCCAGCAAATTTGTACCGGCCCGCAGATCAGGTTCGGCTTGTCCGCTGCCCTGCCCGTTTCCATGCGGCGCTTACGCCACCGAGTTTTCAAGGCGACACCACCCAGCATGGCCGCTTCACTGGAGCCAGTTGTGGAGCAGCCCTGAGTGTTCGCCGCATCCGGCGAATTCCAGAGATCCGCGAGCATGTGAACGCAACGGGACTCGATTTCCGCGGTCTGCGGATACTCATCCTTATCGATCATGTTTTTGTCGATGCATTCGTCCATTAGCTTGCGGACTTCAGGCTCGACCCAGGTCTGGCAAAAGGTAGCAAGGTTCTGGCGAGAGTTACCGTCGAGCAGAAGTTCATCATGGACCATCTGATAAGCCGCTGCCGAAGCCGTTTCCTGACTGGGAAACTTGTACCGAGGCAGCGGGTGCGGAAGGAAGCTCGTTCCGTTATCGAGATTCGCTGCGGTTTTTGTTTTCGATTGGACAGCCATAGCCTCTCCTTGCCCGAAGCTTGCCCTGAGGGGGATCGTGCAATTGCGGCATGTGCAGGCCGGATTGCAGATTTTACCGCCGGACTCTCGCTACTGGCAGTCGCCAATTCGAGGTAACTACCGCATACGTCTTGTGATAGAGCTGGAGATGAGAGAACTTACGGAATATGAATTACTATTGAGATGCATCGCTGAAACTGAGAGTCGCCGAACTCGCCTGATTTCAATCATCTACAGCCACTCCGCCAGCGCCAATCCAAACTGTTAAAACCGAACATTAACATCCTAAGCTGTTGAATTGATTACTTTTCTGACTAAAGTAATCTACCTTTGCCGTAAATTAGACATCTATAATTTATGCGAGTGCAAGCATCTCACAGGCAGGAAAGTCTCAGCCTCGAATTAGGGGACACTAATATGGTGGACAAACGAGCAATACGAAGCTTGCTTAGAGACATGGAGCACTTCGCAGAAGAAATCCTGCTGCACGATTCTTCTTTTTTTGAGGCCCTGCAGGCCCTCAAGTGGGAAATCGACAATGATCCCCGCGTTCAGTCAACGGTCCGCAGTTTGCAGGCTGCCGGGCAGAAGGTTTTCAGTTCGTTTGTGCCACACATCAAGGTGCGAATCAGGACAGAAGAAGGCATTCTTGCCCTGGCAAAACCTGTCGAGACGTCGAGTGCACCTCCTGTCGAGCCCGTCGCCCGCTTCATGGAGGAACTGAAGAACGCGGCAAGCGCCGTAATTGCATCCAGCCGCTATTGCCAGGAACTTGAGAGAATCATCAATGAAGCAGTCTCGGCAAACGATTGTTTTGAAAACATCGCTTCCCACATTGAAAAGGCCGGCTACGAGGTGCTCATCAGCCTTGATCTCTCCGCCTATGCTCAGGTGCAGGCTTCTTCAGCTCCAGTTCTTCCGTCAGGTCACGCCCACGGTCAGGAGTTCTCAGAAGAACCGGTAAACATGGAGCTTTCGGCACAGGATATTTGTTTTCTTAAAGCGTTGAAAATTACGGCTCTCGAAACTCAATGAGACTGATGGACCGGAATTGAGGCGGTTCGATCCCAGCCAGCTCCACAAACATGATTTTTGTTGGTGGATCGCCTTATCAGGAATGAAGGGTCAATTGGTTTTTGACGAATCAGACTCGTCAAGCAATGATTACCAGTGAACATGATTCTTTCCGCCGAGAATCCCAAGCAGCTATAATCCCCTGCATGGTAGATCCGCCCGAAAGATAATTTCCGGGACGGGCAAGGCTAATGGGTTTCTATAGCTGATTTTTATGACAAATTTGAAAGACTGGACTGATTTGCTCCACGCTGTGGCATGGCCGCTAGTTGCCCTGACTGCGCTGATTCTTTTTCGCCGAAGCGTTAACGAAGCTCTCCGTCGCATTCCCTTTCATTTAGCCACTTCATTCAAGGTTCCCGGCTTGGGGGAAATGAAAATGGCAAAACCCGATGAAAAGCTAGCTAAAGCGACCGTGATTTCGACGACTGCCCCTCCCAGTCGAAGTCAAGTAGCGGGAGGGCGAGAAAAATAATGAAAGGCTATGTGTCGAACATCAGCACCCGTAAAGGCCAGGATGAGTTCACTAAATTCCTAGATGTGGCTTTTACGCGCAAAAGAGAATCAGCGTGTTCTTGGCAAACGAAGCAAGAAGCTGAAATTGAAGCGCGCATGCTGGAATATCACGATATTGCTATTACTAACGAAGTGGGGCAAAGATATATCTGCAAAGGGTATAAAGTTGAGCAAAGAGCACCGGGAGAATACATCATCTCTCTTGATGCCCCATTTCGATCACCAATCGAGCAACGAATTAAAGAAGATGCTCTAGTAAGTCCCAAAGCAGCTTTCATGCAACTGCTCATTGAAATAGAGAGAGAGTTAAGAAAGTTGCTTGTCAGTTCGGGTGTTCTCAGCCGTTATTTGACGCACCAGTCTCCGACGTTTCCAATTGCATTACAATTTCTTGGTAGCGTAGAGGGTGCGAAAATTCCTGACGAATTGAAAGAGCAAATTGGGGAGTTTTGGAATCTACGAAACAACGTTGTTCATGGAGAGAATGAAGTGCCAATCCGGGCATTTGATCTCGGATTCACTATTCTGAGAGTTTTTACTGAAATTCCTAGACCTTCCTATATTGTCAGAAAAGCGAATGTTCCTCTATATGAAGACCATCATTGCACGCGCCAGAGACCCGATGTAAAAGGTGTCCTCTTGGAGAGGTTTGGTGCGGACGGAGTCTCTCAAGGGATCAGCATTTATCCTTCGACTAAATCTCATTATGTGGAGGGCATGTCCGTTGGATGGGAGTGGGACATTCCAATAGCTTACCGTTCAGACATGGGGTGGGAGGCTACGTGGTACAAGGACATCAAAACGGAAAAATGCACACCTGCATGGAGTGAATCATTGGAGTTCATCGGACGCGACGTGAATCAGGTTTGAAAAATTAGCAGACACGCTGTCATGCCACAGGTGTATGGACTAACAGTCCATCATTTGCATGCAAATCGTAGGATAATGCCCTATGACCAACACCCCAGCACAGACACCAGGTGATCCCGTTGAGAAGCCAGCAAAGATGTCGGCGGTCTTCTCTACCGACTGGAATGGGACACAGTTCTATTTTCCTCCGCTGCGAAACCCGGTGCAGGCGCTGGTGCTGTTTGGTTTTACCGCCGCGTGGACGGGTATTGTCTATTTGCTGTACATGCGTAAGGCGCCCCTTCTTTTCAGCATCGCTTTTGGAACCGCGGATGTACTGCTCTTCTTTGCTCTTGTGCACCAACTCTTTTCGAGTGTGTGTATTCGGGTCACAGGTACAGAACTGAGCCTGGAAAAGTCATTCTTTGGATTTCCGCGAACGCAATCCATTCCACGTTCGGAGATCGCCAGTATTCTGCCTGCCTCCAGTTCAAGACAAAATGCGGGTGGCAATTCCTCTCACTCGCTCCGCCTCATCACGAGAGATGGCAGAGAAATCACGCTTGTGAACTCGATTGCCGGTCAGGAGGCCCGCTGGCTGACTTCCCAACTCGAGACCCTGGTGGGATTGCAGCCGGAGACACACGCTGAATTCAACGACCTCTACGGCCTGCCACCTCAGAACGGAACAACGCAGCCCACGGTCAGGGCGTCTTCACTGGTAGTTGCAGCGTTCGTTCTCGCCTGGCTGGTACTGGTGGGCGGCAGCATTTTTTTCGTCGCGTTCCGCGGTGCGCATAAGAGCTCGCGCACAAGTCAGCAATCCGCGACTGCGGCACCAGTGGCGCCAGTGGCGCCCCGCACATTCGCGCCGCTCACGACTGAAGACACGGCGCGCATTTTCTCGCTTCCGCTCCAGGACCAGGCGGAGGAGCTTTTGGAGCGCAGTATCAGGCATGACGAGCACGCGCTTAGCCTGTTTCAGCTCCATCTTTCCGAGTGGAAAGGCCTGGTACAACAAACTCCACGTATGACGCAGTTGCTGAATCGCGCCCAGTACTCACGTGATCTGCGCGTGCGATACGCCTATTGCGACATGATGCTCACCATGGACGGCTGGAACAAGGATTCCGATGCGGTCAATACTCTGGTGGCGCGAGCGAAGACCGCCGATGCGAAATCGCGCGCCTACGACCTGTGGTTCCTCGGTATGCTCGGCGGACGCGGGGTTGCAAATGAACAAGTCCACTCCTTGCTACTCCACTATGCGCGCACCGATCCTGATCCTTATGTACGCCAGTGGGCGGTTGAAGGTATGCGCTTTCTGGGAACAGACCAGGCACTGAACGATCTTTTCGATATCTTCGTCAGCGATCCAGCGTTTACAGTGCGTGATCGCGCCGGATGCAACGTCTCTGACTGCGGCAACTTCATGCGTAAGCAGCGCATGGCCATGTTTCCAAAATTTCTTGACCTGGCAGAAAACCCCGGTACAAACTCGCAAATGCGCAGTTGGTCGTTTCTCGCAATGCAGGAGATCACAGATGCAGCTCTGCCTCCCAACGCCGCAAGCTGGAGACAGTGGTATCGCGATCATGGCGCAGAAAAGATGGCGGAATTCCAGAAGATTCCCCAATGGCAGGTGCGTGGCGACGAGTAGATATCCATTCAAAATTCCTGCCTGGCCCGCCACTCTTTTACTACGACTTCTACCGCAGCCCTGTCACGGGACACAAAAAAAGCTCCTGCCGAGACCGGCAGGAGCTTAAAACCAGCAAATACGTTTTAGAACTGATTCCAGAGGAACTGGTTGTAGACATCGTGATGGTACTGCACCTCAGGAGCTTTCACGAACGTTCCCAGCAGACGCGGGCAGCGGTCGGCGGAAGCCTGCTTCAGGTCGGCATAGCGGCCTTTCACGTCCGCGCCAAAAAGCTCCGTTGTCCATGCGGCGGCACGGAAGTTCTCCATCGCCGTGTAGACGTTGTCGGGCAGGTAACGCTCCGCCTGGCGCAGGTTCTTAATCTTGTCCGTATTTCCATCCAGCCCCGTCTTGAAGATGGAGTACATCACCATATAAGGATTGGCGTCAGGGCCCACCGAGCGAACTTCAACGCGCATGCTGCGCTCGTTGCCGATAGGAATACGCACCATCGATCCGCGATCGGTGGCCGAAGCCTTGATCTGGTTCGGCGCTTCAAAGTGCGGATCAAGGCGGCGGTACGCATTGACGCTGGCATTCAGCAGCAGGCAAATGTCGTTGCCGTGGGTAAGAATACGGTCCACGAACTCCCAGCCCATGGCCGAAAGCTTCTCTTCACCTTTCGGATCCCAGAAGAGGTTCTTGCCGTCTTTGCTGATGGAGACGTTGGTGTGCATGCCGCTTCCGTTTACGCCAACCACCGGTTTAGGCAGGAACGAAGCAGTGAGCCCCATGCGTGTCGCCACCTGGCGGCAGATCAGCTTGTAGATCTGGATCTGGTCGGCGGCAGCCACGACTTCTCCGTAGCTGTAATTGATTTCAAACTGCGAGGGCGCGACCTCGGGATGGTCCTTCTCGTTTTCGAAACCCATGGCGCGCTGCACTTCGGCAGTGGTGTCGATGAACGTGCGCAGCGGATCACCAGGCAGCGAGTGATAGTAGCCGCCGGTGTTCACATATTCGAATTTGCCGGTCTCATGGTAAGTGCGCTCGGCATTGGACCCGTTGAAGAGGAAGCCCTCGATTTCGTTGGCGGCGTTGAGGGTGTAGCCAGACTTTGCATGGAGCTGCTCGGCGTACGCTTTGAGAATGCCGCGGATATCGGCTGAGTAAGGCTGGCCGTTCTTGTCGATGACCTCGCCGAACACCAGCACCTTGCCGGAGCCGAAAATATCGGAAGGCGCCCAGTAAAAGGAGCTCCAGTCGATTCCCAAACGCAGGTCGCTTTCGCGCTGTGCGGTGAATCCGCGAATGGAAGAGCCGTCAAAAGTAAGGTTATCGTAGCTCTTGACCAGGAATTTCTTGTCGTAGTCCAGCATGTGTAGCCGGCCTTCGAGGTCGCTGAACAGCACGGTCACGGCCTTGATGCGCTTTTCGTCGGTCAGGTATTTAAGCCGGTCTTCCTGAATCTTGTGAGCGGCCAGGCGGCTTTTGCGCTGCTCTTTTGCTTTCAGGTTGAGGTCTTCGAGCTCTTCGTAGGAAAGAGACAGGAAATTACGCAGTTCGTTTGACATGAATCTCCTCAGGGGTTTTGTGGCGTGGCCCAACAGCTAAATCTTTTGCGTGGAACGCAACCTCTGAGAATAACATTCTGTTTTGGCGAGCCTCTATAAAAATTACTGATGAGGAGCATACAGTAAATTTATGCGGAGAAAGTAGCTCCTTTGCCGAAAAAAAATCGTGTAACCTGGGAGCGGAGTGCAGCTGAAGCGAGCTGCGGGACGTGCCCTGTAAGCCTCTGTACGAAGCTGAATGCGGCTTCCCTGCCGCCTGAATCCATTTGCGGCTTCCGTACATCAAAAGTCAGCGCCCTAAACCGGGAGCAGAAAGAGGAACACAATGTCGCTCCGTCCAGTCCGACAGATTATTCAGCCCAAGCCTACCCTTGAGGGCGCTGGCGTGAAGCTGCAGCGCGCCTTTGGCTTTGGCAAGACGAAGGATTTCGATCCTTTCCTGCTGTTCGACGATTTTCGCAATGAGAGCCCTGAAGACTACCTGGCAGGATTTCCGTGGCATCCGCATCGCGGGATCGAGACCATCACCTATGTGCTCGCAGGTTCGGTCGAACACGGCGACAGCCTGGGCAACAAGGGAAAAATGACCGCCGGTGATGTCCAGTGGATGACCGCAGGCAGCGGCATTCTGCATCAGGAGATGCCCAAAGGAGACACCAATGGCCGCATGCACGGCTTTCAGCTTTGGGCCAATCTGCCTTCGTCATTGAAGATGACCGAACCGCGGTACCAGGATATTCCTTCGCAGGTCATCCCCGAACTTACGGATGATGACGGAACACGGATGCGGATCATCTGTGGCGACTTTCAGGGCAAAAAAGGGCCGGTAGAGGGCGTGGCCGCAGACCCGAATTACTTTGATATCTTCGTTCCGCCTGGAAAGCGGAAGCAGATTCGCGTGGAAACTACGCGCAACGCATTTGCTTACGTGTTTGCAGGATCGGGGACTTTTCGTGACGCCTCTGCTCCCCGCGCCGTTCTGACGGAAAAGACCGACCGTCCGGACGACTCTCCGGTGTATGACGTCAGCAACCATTCTCTGGTGCTGTTTGACCGTGGCGACGAGCTGACCGTGCAGGCCGGACCGGAAGGGATCCGCTTTCTCCTGGTCTCCGGCAAGCCGATTGAGGAACCGGTTGCATGGTATGGTCCGATTGTCATGAACACGCAGGAGCAGTTGCGCCAGGCGATGGCGGAACTGCAGGACGGCACCTTCATCCGGCACCAGTAAGTTACTTCCTTTCAGGCCCGCCGTGCGGACATGGCGGGCTAATTTTTTAGTGGCTCAATGTACCTGGGGCAGAGCATGAAGACTTTCCGCCGGTCGCGCTGTTGCGGGTGTGTGCATGAGACAGAGTATGGCATCGATCACAGCCTGGTCTCCGGCTGCCGTATTGAACATAGCGTGGTAGATTTCCCGGTTCGGCCACTCAACACCGAAATACTTTCTGATGAAAGCCGCGCGCTCGCGGTCCACGGTATCCACCAGAATTTGCGCGTCCGATTCCCTGCTGCCCTCGGATACGAGGCGCTGCACTTTTTCTGTTACCGGGGCGTAAAGAAAGACGCGCAGAGCATCGCGGCGGTGCTCGAGAAAAAGCTGCGATCCTCGGCCTACAATCACGCATTCGCCGTCGGAAGCCGCCTGTTCAATGACGCGCTTTGAGATATGGAAAATACTGTCCGCATCCAGCATCTCTACCTGATCGGCGCGCAGGGCGCCTTCATAGCTTCCGCGAACGAATGACTTTAGCAGACGATAATAGATCGGGTCGCGGCGCTCTTCGCGCTGCTCCACTTCACAGGGTTTGCAGCGTGCATGGCGGGCGACTTCGTGGGCCAAAAGCTGGTCCCAGAGCTTCCAGCGCAGGCGGTCCGCCAGCTTTTGGGCAATTTCCCCCGCTCCGCATCCGTATTCCCGCTCGATAGTGATGATCCGGAACATTGTGGCGCCATTCAGCTTAGATGCAGGATGCTCGGATGAGCAAGCAGAAAATCCGGCTACAAACAGCTCCCTGGCGCGGATTGGCACACGTAAAAATACACTCACGATGAATTCATTTGACAATCGCTCAGGCTCGGTTCAAGATTGGGTCGCTTAATCCTCATGATGACCACAAAGAGTTCAGACAGGCCATGCCCTGCCTGCCAGGGCGCCGGGAACATTTCGTCACTTCGTTCCGGTAAATCGTCTGGACAATGAGCCGGGATAAAACCAGTGGTGCAGCCAAAGATTACTGGGACAGAGATTCCTCGATCTTCAGCTTCGCGCCGGACGTAAGGCTCACGCTGCGGTGCAGCGGCTTGTATCCCTCTTTTTGCAAAGTAATCTCGTAGACGCCAGCATCCATTTTGATTTCGGCAGGAGTCTTCTTTGCATACTGTGTACCGTTGATCAGTATGTCTGCGCCTTTGGGATTGGTTTTGATCTCCAGCCGGCCCTGCCCAGCCGGCCCCGGGATATTTTCAGCGCGGCCCGCAGTGCGCAAAGCCGGAGAATATGTAACGGTCTGGCCAGCCGTTAGGTGGACGTTGCTCTCGGAATCCAGATATCCATCCAGGCTCACCACCACGCGGTGCACGCCCGCATCGAGAGAAACATCTGCCGGTGAGAGTTTGCCGGAGTCGCGACCGTCAATCATAATTCTTGCTCCAGCCGGAGTAGTGCTGACGCTCAGAACGCTCGCGCTGCTGCCAAATGTGACTTCTGCCTGGGCCCGGCCGTCTGCCACCACGGCTATATTGCGCGTTTCGGTTGCATAGCCGGCCAGGCTGAAGGTGACTCTGTATATGCCTGGCTCAAGCGAGCTGATGAGCTGTGGAGTCGTCCAGGATTTTCCCGGCAGTCCTTCCATTTGCACCAAAGCACCCGGCGGGACAGAAGAAAGAAGTATCTCGCCTGTTCCGGCTACGGCAGAGGGCGCCGGTTCACTTTCCGGAATAGTAGCTGACGGCAGGTTCCTTGTTTTGCTCCCATGTGCTCTGCCTGGCTGTGCTGGGGCGTGCGTTACAGACCGGACTGTTATCGGCGAACTTTGCGGAGTGCCCGAATCAGCAAAGAGGCCGGTTTTTTGATGGTACATGTATCCCACTGCGCCTCCCGCCAGAAGCAGGCAGAGCAGCAGGACTGCGCTCCACGCACGAGAGCTGCCGCCTTTGGCCGAAACCCTTTTCTGCGGCCTCTGGGAGAAAACTGTTCCGGTCACGGCCTGCGGCGGCGCAACCGGAGGTTTGGACGCCACGGAATAAGCCTTGAACTGCCCGGTCGAAGTCGGATTCCCCAGCCCCTGCATAGGAGCACCCACGAGTGCGGCCTGTTTTTTGAAGGCGGCGCGCATGGCTTCGCAATCCTGATAGCGCTTCAGTTTGTCCTTGGAGAGCGCGCGCAGAATGATGGCCTCAATCCCCGGTGGAAGCGACTGCCGAACGCGCGCGGGCGGGACCGGCTCTTCATGGATCACCTTTTGCAGCACCGTCGCCACATCGGGGCCGGAAAACGGCTTCTTTCCCGTAAACAGCTCGTAGAAAACGGTGCCTAATGAAAAGATGTCCGAACGATGATCGACTTCCCCGCCCTGCGCCTGCTCCGGAGCCATATAACTTGGCGTGCCCACCAGCATACCTGTCTGTGAAGGGCCGTCTTCCTGCTTGGCAATGCCAAAATCCAGCACCTTGATGGTGCCGCGATTGGTAAGCATCAGGTTGGAAGGCTTAAGATCGCGATGAATTACACCTTTGTGATGAGCAAAGCCAACACCGGCACAGATTTGCTCGGCCCAGGAAATCAGAGTGGCAAGCGGCGGCAGCTTTCCGCTGGCAACCAGCGAGGAGAGCGTGGAACCCTCCACATACTGCATGCTGAGATAAACAAAATCTTTTTCCACGCCAACGTCGTAAATCGTAATGATGTTGGGATGGTCCAGATTACCGGCGGCCTTCGCTTCCGTCACCAAACGGTTGGCGATATTGTCATGGCGCTCCTGACTGCCGCTGAGCGGAATCGTTTTCAGAGCAACGGTACGGCCAATGAGCTTATCCTGGGCTTTATACACAATGCCCATGGCGCCACGGCCCAGCTCGGACTGAATAGAGTACCGAGTGGAAGAACCCTGAAAGCCCGCCATCTCGCCGTCAGAAACAGGAGTTGTCTTAAGCGAATCCATGACTTCTTCAATTCAGCTCAATATACTCGAGCGTGCTCGGCCGCGCTCATTACTTTACTTTGGTGATCGCAGCGCTTCCTTTATTGAGGAAGCGTCTCGTTCAGCTTCAGCTTGTCTCCCAAACTTACAGATACGCTCTTCTGCACTGATTTGTATCCGTCTTTCTCCAGTGTAATGGTGTAATTGCCCGGCTCGACCTGAATCTCCACCGGAGTAGTTTTCGCAAAAGGCATTCCGTTAATCAGAATGCGCGCGCCTTTTGGCTGAGTATGGATCTCAATGCGGGCCATACCCGAGTTGCCATTGCCGCCAAATACTTTGGATAACCCGCCGCCCACGCTCTTGATGTTGTCCGTGCGGCCGGCCACCTTCAGCCCCGGAGCAAACGAGACTGGCTGTCCGGCAGTGAGTTTGATAGTGCTCTCAGCATCAAGAAAACCCTCTTTGCGTACCACGATCTGGTGCGGACCAGGCTCGAGCAGGAACTCAGCAGGCGTGAGTTTGGCGGCTTCCTGGCCATCAATCAGGACTTTTGCTCCGGCGGGAGTGCCGCCAACGCTCAAAACTCCTTTGGTCGCGTTCAGTTTCACCTCGGTTGCAGCGCGATTGCCGGCCACAACGGTCACACTGCGCGTTTCCGTGGAATATCCAGCCATGCTGATGGTGACTTTGTACGTCCCCTGCGGAATGGCGCTGAACAACTGCGGAGTCTTCCACGTCTGCGAGTAGCCTTCAATTGCCACCACGGCGTCGGGCGGAATCGAAGACACCATCAGTTCACCCAGAGTTGGCGAGGCAGCCGCAGTTGATGCGGGAAGCTGTGTCCTGCCGGGCCTGGCTGCTTTGCCGGCTTTGGGTGTTACTTCACGCAATTCAATCGCAGGAGCGGCATCAGCAGACAAAGGCGGCGTAACCTCCGTCTCGGCGGAATTTGCCTGCGCCTCGGCAGCCGGCGGAGCCTGCGCCGGCTTTGACGGCTTGAGCAGCACCACCGCAAGCACGATCAGCACCAGGGCGCCAGCCGCACTTACGGCGATCCACTGCCACAATGATTTTTTCGCGGCGCTGGGCCTGGCTTTCACCACGGTAGCCGGTTTCCTCGCTTGTGTGGTCGTGGTTGTGCTTGTTGCAGCAGACGCCACAGCCGCAGGGACAGGCGCGCCAGAGCTGGTGGTCACGGCAGCCGCGGCCTCCATCTTTTTGAGCGCGGCCAGCGTGGGCTCGGGAATTCTGATGGTCTGGCGTCCGATGTCCGGGACCGCGCTTTGCAAACCTGAGCTTTGCAAACCTGAAGCCCGCATCGGCCCTTTCATGGCCTCTTCCAGCGCCGTAACCAGTTCTTCCCCGCTTTGAAAACGCTCGGCGGGATTCTTCGCCAGACCCTTCATGATGACCCGCGACACCGCTTCCGGCACCCGCGAATTGGCCTGGGTGAGAGTAAACGGGGTAAGGTCGGTGATGGCCCGCTCGATTTCACTCAGATGCTTGCCGCCAAACGGATTGCGTGTAGTCAGCAGCTCATACAGAATGGTCGCCAGTGTAAACAGGTTCGCCGCCCGGTCCACCGGCCGGTTGCGGACCTCTTCCGGCGAGAGATAAGGCGCATTTTCCAGCTTTTTAACCGCGGTCTGCGAGAGCAGATGCTTGTGTTTGAGCAGACCAAAATCCAGCACCCGGATCGTGCCATCGGGAAGCAGCTTGATGTTGGCCGGAGTCAGGCAATAATGCACCACGCCTTTGGAATGAGCGTAATCCAAAGCAGCGCCTAGCTGTTTGGCAATGGCCAGCACCTCGTTCAGGCTGAGGGTCCGTGTGGTCATTGCTTCCTTGATGCCGGGAGCATCCACGAACTCCGCACTCACATATACGCTGAACTCTTTGTGGCCGCAGGTATACACCCTGGCAATGTTCGGATGCTGGAGCTGGCTGGCGCTCTGCGCCGTGGCCATAATTTGCTTCTGCAGCTCCTGCACGTCATCCAGCCACTGCGGCACTTCAAACTGGCGCAGGGCCATCACCCGCTGGGACTGCGAGAGCCGGGCCTTATGGACCGTTCCCATACTGCCCCGCGGCAGTTCCTGCAGGATTTCCAGCTTGTCCACGCGAGCAGCGGCAGCTGTGGGTTTAGGCACACTAGTCGTATCTGGCATGAGACACCAAAACCGGGATACCTGGGGGGAGGGTCCGAAGCACTTATCTTAGCTTATGGGTAGGCCTGGAAGCAGTAAATCATTGCAGCGGCAGCAGTTACTAAGGTGATAATCCCCACGGAAAACGGATAATACCCTGGACCGGGGCCCCTGTTTTTTGCACTTTGGCTGAAAACAAAAGGGTTAACACACTTCGCCCCAAGCGTGGCCCTTGGGTGGCCCAGCGGCCACCCAGCCATTTTGCTCCGGACTGGAACCATAAACCATGAGTTGCCGGGCATTCTCAAAAGCCAAAAACGGAAAAGCCAAAAATGAAGAACCAAAAGCCAAGAGCGAATGGCCAACGGCGAATGGCTTCTTTATTAAGTTGTCAAAGACCGAAAACCACGACATCTTCCACAGAAAATGCCCTTGCGTGATACCACCAATGGACAGCATTTTTCAACAACAAAATTTGTCGCGTAAATCAGCGGCAAAGAGGAGCTGCAGGGATAAAATCATCAACCTGGAATACCATTCACTCAAAAAAAAGTGTCATTCCGAAGCGCCGGGGTTGCGCGAGGAATCGGCTCCGCGGGTGATAGGAGCAACGATACTGGCTGCGTCGTGCCCCATGGGCCGGGCAGGCTGGACTGTCACGTAAGGGATAAAATCATCAACTCGGAATACCATTTACTCAAAGAAAAGTGTCATTCCGAAGCGCCGGGGTTGCGCGAGGAATCGGCTCCGCGGGTGATGCGGGCAACGACTGCGTCGTGCGTCATAGGCCGGGCAGACTGGACTGTCACGTAAGGGATGAAATCATCAACTCGGAATACCATTCACTCAAAGAAAGTGTCATTCCGAAGCGCCGGGGTTGCGCGAGGAATCGGCTCCGCGGGTGATAGGGGCAACGATACTCGATGCGTCGTGCCCCATGGACCGAGCATGCTTGACTGTTACGTAAGGGATAAAACCATCAACTCGGAATACCTTCACTCAAAGAAAAGTGTCATTCCGAAGCGCCGGGGTTGCGCGAGGAATCGGCTCCGCAGGTGATGGGGGCAACGACTGCGTCGTGCGCCATGGGCCGAGCAAGCTGGACTGGTAAGAAAACGCAGGCGGCTGCAGGAGCAGATTCCTCGCGCAAAAAACACGCTTCGGAATGACACGTACGGGAGCGATGAATGAAGCGATATTTTGTTTACATTATGTCCAATAAATCGCGCCGTCTCTACACGGGAATTACCAGCAACCTGGCGAAACGCGTACTGCAGCACCGGCATAAGTTAATGGAGGGGCGTCCAACAGAGTCAAAAGTAGCCAAAACTGCTTGTGCGTGCCGCGCTGTGGCATGTATCCTCATGGGCTTGACAGATATCCGGCCTCAACAGACTTTATGAATTATTCTGCTCTGCTTCGGTCCGCTGTAGTGGCGTTGTTCCGGAACAAGATGCGCAGCCTGCTCACGGTCCTGGGAATCACCATCGGGATCGCAGCCGTAATCTGCGTTGTGGCCATCGGCAAAGCCGGACAAGCCCGGGTCGAGCAACAGCTGAACAATCTGGGAGACAACTTCGTCTGGATTGAAGCCGGCGGCCGGGCGGTGAACGGCGTGCGCAGCGGACGTCTGTGTGATTGGGCGCACGGTCCGCGATCAGCTTTTTGGTGTCGAGAATCCGGTGGGCAAAGTCATGCGCGTGAATAACCTGCCCTGCAAGGTGGTGGCTACGCTTCATCCCAAGGGACTTTCCCTTTCCGGACAGGACCAGGACGACACCATCATTATTCCTTACACCACCGCTCAGAAAAAGCTCAAAGGGATTACCTGGCTGGATGATATTTTGTGCTCGGCCGTGTCGCAGGACGCAGTCAAAATGGCCGGGCAGGAAGCCACGGCAGTGCTGCGCGACCGGCACCACCTGCGCCCCGAGGAAGAAGACGACTTCAATATTCGCAATCCCGAGGACATTATTCAGGCCCAGCTCGATGCCAGCAAGACGCTCACCATTCTCCTGATCGCCATTGCCTCCGTTTCCCTGATCGTAGGGGGAATTGGGATTATGAATGTGATGCTTGTCTCCGTAACCGAGCGCACGCGCGAAATCGGAGTGCGTGTTGCGGTTGGCGCAACCGAAGAAGCCATTCAACTCCAGTTTCTCGGGGAGTCCATCGTGCTCAGCCTGCTGGGCGGGGCTGCCGGGGTGCTCTGTGGAATCTTTGGGTCTTATTTGGTTGGGCAAACACTGCACTGGCCCATCGAGATGTCGCTTGAGGCTGTTGCGGTCGCGGCCATGTTCTCGATAGCCGTCGGCGTATTCTTCGGCTACTATCCGGCGCGAAAGGCGTCTCGGCTGGATCCCATCGAAGCGCTGCGCTACGAGTGACGCACTAAAAAATTGGAATTTTGGAAACGGAAAATGAAAAGGAAAAGTAAGTGGCTGGTTCTGGCAGGCGCGGTAGTGTTGGCTGGATTATTGGCCACCCTGGGTCTGAACAGGAACACACCAGTTGAGAATTTCACAGCTAAGGTGGAACGCGGCGAGATCAACGACGTGGTGGAAGCCACCGGAACCATCAATGCCGTCATCACGGTTCAGGTGGGATCACAGGTGTCGGGGACCATCGCGAAACTCAACGTTGATTTCAATTCCCGGGTCCATAAAGGTGACGTGGTGGCGCTCATCGAACCTGCGCTGTTTAAGGGGGCGCTCCTTCAGGCCACGGCAGATCTGGAAAACGCCAGGGCCAACCTGGTGGCCGCGAAAGCCAACCTCGAAAAAGCGCAAGCCGCGCTGGTGCAAACCAAAGCGGATTATGACCGCACGGTCAACCTGGCCAAAGACGGCGTGATGAGCCAGCAGCAACTCGAACTGGCCAAAGCCAACTATGACTCGGCCACGGCCGTGGAACACGCCGCCATTGCAAGTGTCACCCAATCCGAAGCACAGGTGAGTCAAAAGGACGCGGCGGTCAAGGTGGCCCAGACCAATCTCAACTACACCGTGATTCGCTCTCCCATCGACGGCACTGTTGTGGCGCGCAATGTGGATGTCGGCCAAACCGTTGCGGCGTCCCTGCAGGCGCCGACGATCTTTACCATCGCCCAGGACCTGAAGAAGATGTGGGTCTATGCCAAAACGGACGAATCCGATGTGGGCAACATCAAGGTCGGGAAACCCGTAATGTTCAAAGTTGACGCGTTCCCCAAAGACACTTTTCACGGAGTTGTAGCCCAGGTCCGCATGAATGCAACGACGGTACAGAGCGTGGTGACCTATGACACGATCATCGAATTCGCCAATCCGGAACTGAAACTCTTTCCTGGTATGACTGCCTATGTGACGATTCCGGTCGCTACAGCGAAAAATGTTCTAAAGCTGCCTAACACCGCGCTGCGCTACAAACCGCCCATGGCAGCCGAGCAGGTCCTCGCAATTTACAAACAGCATGGGATCGAGGGAGGCGAACACACTCTGGCCACCGATAAAACCGCGGCGGCGCAGGCGGATTCCGGAACACAAAACCTGCCTCGCGCACCGAAAGCAGAAACGGCCGTGGTATGGAAGCTGCATCCGGACAAAACCATGGAGCCCATCAAAGTTTCACTCGGAATCACCGATCATGCCTATACGGAAATCGCTTCGGTACTCCAGGGCGAACTGCAGGAAGGCGACAATTTGGTGATTCGCTCTGTGGCGCCCAAAAATCAGGGCCTGGGCGGAATACGCCGCTAGGGATAGGCAACTTGTGAACACAAAGAACAGCCATACGGAAATTGCACCGATGCCGACTGCCTCCGCAGGAAATGCGGTGATCCGCATCGAAGACGTTCACAAATACTACGAGCTTGGGGAAACCCGTGTGCACGCCCTGCGCGGTGTCAGCGTTGACATTGGCTATGGAGAGTTCGTAGCCATCATGGGAGCCAGCGGCAGCGGCAAATCGACATTCATGAACATGCTGGGATGCCTCGACCGCCCAGGTTCCGGGCGTTACCTGCTGGAAGGTATCGATGTTGCCCAGCACGATAAAAAAGCGCTGGCCCTCATCCGCAACCGCAAGATCGGATTCGTTTTCCAGGGCTTCAATCTGCTGGCGCGCACGACGGCCCTTGAGAATACCGAGTTGCCGACGCTGTACACAAAGCTCGACCATGCCGAACGACGGAAGCGTGCCCTGGATGCGCTCGCCATGGTAGGGCTCGCCAACCGCGCACAGCACTTCCCTTCGCAGATGTCTGGCGGACAGCAGCAACGAGTTGCGATTGCCCGTGCCCTGGTGAACCATCCATCGATCCTGCTCGCCGACGAGCCTACGGGCAATCTCGACAGCCGAACCTCGGTCGAGATCATGGAGATATTCCAGGCGCTGAATGATCAGGGGCTGACCATAGTTGTAGTGACGCACGAACATGATATTGCGCAGTTCGCAAAACGTGTGCTCGTCTTTCGCGATGGAAAAATCCGCAAAGATGATCCAGTCGTCAATCGGCCGATGGCCACGGAAGTCCTGAAGACTTTGCCTGGGCTTGAAGACTGATGCCGGTGGATTGGGCCTCCATGGACATTTTTCATGCTGGGCCTGTCGAAACCTCATAACCCAGTACCCGAATTATGTCCTGTAAAGGGAACAGCCCAGCTCAACGCCGCGCCCAATGCGCGTGGGCCGTGAACAGACCATCGACAAAGCCGATCTGGCAGGCGATGAAGAAGCCGAAGGCAACACTGACCAGACCCGCCGCCAGGCCCAGACTTCTGCCCATGCACGCGAATCGTGATACGCGAAATGAGCAACCAGTGCTTAACAACTAGAGCCAGGTCGAATTTCATTGCTCACTTCTATCATCAAGTTGTGTGGCTGGTTGATTGCTCTAACAGATATTCCTTTTCGCGCTTTTCCTGCACCGTAGGATAAATCCGCTCAAGCGCACACGCTATGTCCTTGCTGTCGATCGGCTTGGCAACATAGCCGTCCATCCCCTGCTCCAGGCACTTGTCCCGGTCGCCCGCCATGGCATTCGCTGTCATGGCAATAATGGGAATGTGTTCTCCGCGCCCTCTCGCCTTTTCCCATCTGCGAATCGACTGGGTCGCGGTATAACCATCCATTTCCGGCATGTGAACGTCCATAAACACCACATCAAAACCACGACCGTTTTGTACCTGCTCGACCACTGCCAGGCCATTGGCCACGACCGTGACTTTGTGTCCCATTTTTTCCAGCATCTTTACCGCCAGCTTTTGATTCACCAGATTGTCTTCCGCCAGAAGGATTCTCAATTGCATTACAGGCTGAACAATCTCGCCATCTGCAACGGCAGAACCCGGCCTGACGGGTTCTGCACCCCGCAGCAGGCTGGCAAGGGCGGCCAGCAACTCAGACTGGCCAATGGGTTTGATCAGGCTGGCTTCTATCTGCCATTGCCTGCATCGCTCTGCGTTTAAGGGATAATCGACGGAGGTAAGCAGCATGATGGTTTTCGGCGCTGGCTTTTGCACTTGTCGGGCTTCCTGCACCAGCATGAATCCATCCATAGCAGGCATGTCGCAGTCCGCCATCAGTATGTCGATTGGCAGCCCTTTGCTTCTGGCCTCCTTCAACATCCGCACCCCTTCTTCTCCGGAAGTCGCATACGCCACCTCCATGCCCTGCCCCTGCAAAATTTGGGCCAAAATTCGGCCACTGAACTGACTGTCGTCTACGATCAGGACATGATGCCCCTGCAGTAGTCCGGAAACACGATTGAAGACTGAAGTTCCACTGTTCTTTCCTGTTTTAAAACTCGCCGTGAAGTAAAAAGTCGAGCCTTGACCGGGAGTACTCTCCACCCACATGCGCCCTCCCATGAGGCTTACGAGGCGAGCACATATGGCCAGGCCCAGTCCTGTTCCTCCAAATCTCCTGGTAACCGACGTATCGCCCTGGGAGAAGGCCTCGAAAATGGCCTTCTGCTTGTCCCGGGGAATTCCCATTCCGGTGTCCGACACAGAAAATCTGAGCAACACCCGGTCAATGTAGTGCCTCTCGGCTTCCACCCGCAGAATCACCGCACCCTTATCAGTAAACTTAACCGCGTTGCCCAGCAGGTTCATGAAGATTTGATTCAGCCTCGACGAGTCTCCCAGCAAACAGGGTGGGACATCCGGGTCTGTGAAGTAAGCCAATTCCAGCTTCTTCTGATGGGCGCGGACAGCGAGGGTTCGGGCGGCCTTCGCCAGGACCTCGGGTAACTGGAATTCTGCTTCTTCAAACTGCAGCTTTCCCGCTTCGATTTTGGAGAAATCCAGAATGTCATTCAGCACCACCAGCAGCGCATCGGCCGAGCTGCGGCACATTTGCAGTAGCTCTTTCTGCTCAGCCATCACCTGCGTCTGTATCGCCAGGTCGAGGCTGCCCATGACTCCGTTGAGCGGAGTCCGAATCTCATGGCTCATGCTGGCCAGGAACTCTCCTTTGGCCTGCGTAGCCGCCTCCGCTTTCTCCGTGGCGCGGTTTCGTTCGATGATTTCCTGCTGTAATTGCTTCGTGCGCTCATTTACCTGGATGATCAGGCTCTCTTCCCGCTTTCGCATGTGCCGAATGCGGAGCTGGTAAGCCCACCCCCCGGACAGAAGTAGACCCAGCACACATACCAGATCAAACCACAGCGTTTGATAAAAGTGTGGCTTTAGATAGAGATTGAAAACAGCACCTTCCCTGTTCCAAACCCCATCATTGTTGGCAGCCATTACCCGTAATTGATACTTCCCCGGCGGGATGTTTGTGTAATAAGCAGTATGGCGGCCACCAGATGAGACCCAGTCTTTATCGAAGCCTTCCAGTTTGTATTTGAATACAACCCTGGACGGCTCAGCGAAACTGAGTCCGGCAAAATGAAACTCCAGCTCGCCGCGCCCCACCGGCACACTGGCCTGGTCTGGAACCTGTATTTGATTGATCAGGCTTTCCTCAATGACCACAGGAGGGGCCAATGGGTTGGTACGAAGATGACTGGGATCCACTTCCACCGCTCCCCGGCTCGTGGCAAAGACCAGCTTACCTTCCCGCGTTCGCAATCCCATGGCCTGATCGCCGCCATTAAAATCCGTAGTCGGCAACCCGTCTGCCACACCATAAACGGTGGAGGATATCCGGGCAGTCCTGCCGGAAGCAAAGTCGTCGAGGCTGCTTTTGCTGACTCGAAACAAACCCCGGTTGGAACTCATCCAGAGATTGCGCGAACCGTCTTCCACAATGCTCCAGAGGGTATCGTCCAGGAGGCCATCCTTCTGTCTAAAGCTCACGAATTTTCCATTGCTGAAACGGACCAGACCGGAGCCAAAGGTGCCAAGCCAAAATACATGCTCATCGTCTTCATACATGCAATTCACCCCGGTGCTGATACTATTTTCGCCCGCTGCCAGGGGAATATTATTGAATTCTCCATCTTTGAAGCGCGTCACCCCCTGCGCCGTGCTGAACCATACACTTCCTTCGTGATCCTCCATGACACTGCGGACCCATGTAGAAAGCAGCCCATCTTTTTGGGTCAATTGGGTAAATTTTCCGTGGGCATAACGCGTCAATCCCCCTCCATGGTTGCCCATCCATAAATTGCCCTGGTGATCCCGGAA
Source organism: Candidatus Angelobacter sp. (assembly GCA_035695325.1). Lineage (GTDB taxonomy): Bacteria > Acidobacteriota > Terriglobia > Terriglobales > Acidobacteriaceae > Angelobacter. The sequence continues at coordinate 16,718 of DASSEH010000412.1, read as the reverse complement.
GAGCGCGGTAACACTATTTGAGGCCCAGCCGTCCTGAGTGGGAAAGCTCTGGACAACCTTGCCATCATGCAACAACTTCAACCCTTCTTGTGTGCCCAGCCAAAGATCTCCATTGCCGGCCTCAGCAATCGCAGACACTGCGCTTCCGGGCACGGTAGAAGCGATCTTAATAGTGGTGATCCTGCCATCCTGAATACGGGTTAATCCCGGACGCGAGCCCACCCAAAGGGTACCGTCGCTGCTTTCATGGATGCTAAGAACATTATTATTGGAAAGTCCTCTGCGTTCGTCCTGCGTGAAAAAGTTATTCACCCTCAGGCGAATCACTCCGTATTCCTCGGCTGCAAGCCACAGGTTGCCCTCGTGATCTTCGTAAATCGCAGTCACATTACTTTCCGGCAAACCATCTTTGGATGTATAGCAGTCAAATGTACCGCCGGGCCTCGGCTGGCACAGACCAGCCTTGAAAATCTCGACCCATATTTTTCCCTTGTGGTCCTGGTAAATGGTACGTATCGGGGGCTGGGCAAGAGAGGAATCGTTGCTGTAATGAGTGGTTTTTCCTCCGGACCACTCATACAGGCCATGCGTCCTGGTTCCGACCCAGATGTTCGCTTCACGGTCGGCCTAAATCGTGTTTGCGTCCGAAACCTGAAATTCCGGCTTTGAAATCTTTCCCTCTTTGTCCATCCGATAAATGGCATCTTCATATAAAAACCACGCCGAGCCATCCGGACTGGCGGTTATCGGCGCGACACGCTTGTTGGGTGCATCCCCGGGCAACTGGACCTGCTCAATCTTTTCGTTTTTAAAGACGGCCAGTCCTTTGTCGGTTCCAATCAGCAGCTCCTGAGCAGGCCCCTGGGCCAGTTCAAAAATAAAATTGCCGGGCAATCCATCGCTGGTTGTGTAGGATTTGAAATTGCCGGCCTGATAACGCGTCAATCCCCCGCCATAGGTTCCAATCCACAGAGTCCCTCTGGCCTGGTCCGCCAGTAGAACGGTTATGTAGTTCTGATGAATGCCGGGAGTGTTGTTTTTATCGAAGATCCTGAACTGCGCTCCGTCAAATCGGGCAAGGCCGTCCTGCGTGGCAAACCACATATAGCCATCCTGAGTCTGTGCAATGGACTCGACTCCGGGCGGCAAGCCGTCACTTACGGTGAGTATCCTGGCGATAAACTGAACGTCTTTAGAGGAGTCTTCTGCCTTTGCCGAATGCGCATACAGCAGGCTGCAAAACAGCAGGGCCAGACAGGCGCGGCCAGTTTTCAAATGAGGCATCGACCCCTCCTGGGCAGGAGCGCGAAAATTAGAACATTCTTGCTCTTGCTCGAAACATCGACAGGCGTGGCGATCTGGTTAAGCCAATTAAATGACAATTTTCATGTGAACGCAAGACAAGTCGTAAGCCGCTTTTATTGAGAAATTGGCCGTTTCCTTTAATTTTATGCGGCTAAACAGCCACAAAAGGAAGAGTTGAGCTTTTCTGTATCCAGATCGAATGCGTTGCGTCAGGGCCAGACGCCTGTCAACCTGGCAGCAACAGGCTGTCCATGTATTATGACTGGAACGTAAACCGGCTTCATGACAAGATGTGCTGAACTTCAAGACTCACAAGGTGTTTATCAATACCTCATATGACCGAAAATACTTCTGCGGCAGTGCTGGAGAATTCGCCCAATAAACTTGCAGAGAATCCCCTGGACCCCATGGTGTTGCGATCATGGCGACGAGGATTTTGGTCCCTGGTTATCACTCAGTTTCAAGGCGCATTCAACGAAAACGGCCTCAAGAACCTCGTCGTTTTCATCATCCTCGGGATGGTAATGCAGAAGCAGGACCGCGACCAGCTGGTTCTGGTCGTTGGGATGTTGTTCTCGGCCCCCTTTATTCTCTTCTCCATGACAGGCGGCTTTCTCGCTGATCGGTACAGCAAGCGAAGCGTCACGATCTGGACCAAGTTTTTTGAAATGGCCGTCATGGCCCTGGCTATTGCCGGACTGGGTTGGCATAACCTGCAGCTCGAAATGGCCGCTGTCTTTTTGGCGAGCACGCAAGCGGCGCTTTTCGGGCCTTCAAAGTACGGGCTGCTGCCCGAGTTGCTGCCGGAGTCAAAGCTCTCGTGGGGCAACGGCGTGCTTGAACTCGGCACTTTCTTAGCGGTAATAGCAGGAGGAATCGCAGGTGCTTTCCTGGCAAACGTTTTTCACGCGCGCCAGGGCTGGTCAGGTCTGATCTTTCTGGGGCTATCGTTTGTGGGATTGATCTTCAGTCTTGGAATCACGAAAGTTCGCGCCGCCGATCCTTCCAAAACATTTCGCGCAAACCCAGTTGGCGATCTGTGGGCGCAAGGTCGTTTGATACGCAGGGACCGGGTTCTCTGGCTTGCGGTTCTCGGCAACACCTACTTCTGGTTTCTGGGCGCATTGCTAACCGCCAACATTGTGTTCTATGGCAGCGACGTTCTGCACACCACCTCAACGCGCACGGGGATCCTGCAAGCTGCGGTTGCGATTGGCATCGGGCTGGGCAGCCTTGCCGCCGGATATCTTTCCAGCGGCAAGGTCGAGTACGGACTGGTTCCGCTTGGCTCCGTCGGGATGACGGTATTCGGGGTCCTGCTCTCCGCCCGAAACCTTTCGTTCACGAACGTGCTCATACTGCTCGCCGCGCTTGGCTTTTCGGCCGGTTTCTTCGCCGTTCCTGTCAATGCTCTGATTCAGCACCGCCCCGGCGAAAAGGACAGAGGTGGAGTGATTGCAGCCGCGAATCTGCTCTCCTTTGTTGGCATTGGTAGAGCGGCCGGCGTTTACTTTTTTTTCCAGCATTATGCGCAATTGAGTCCGTCTTCGATTTTTCTGTCCGCCTCGTTAGTGACCGTCGCCGCGACACTCTATGTCCTGTATCTGCTGCCCGATGCCCTGCTGAGGCTTTTGCTGTGGATCGCGACCCACACTTTGTATCGAATTCATCTGGAAGGGCGCGAAAATATTCCGGCTAAGGGCGGAGCGCTGCTGGTGCCGAATCACATCTCCATGGTCGATGCAGTTCTTCTGATTGCCTCGATCGATCGCCCGATTCGCTTCATTATGTTCAAGGACATCTATGACCACCCACTGATGAAGCCATTCGCCAGAATCATGGGGGTGATTCCAATTTCCTCTCAGCTCCGTCCTCGCGAACTGATCCAGTCGCTTAGAACAGCGACGCAAGCCTTGAAGGACGGCGAGATCGTATGCATCTTTCCGGAAGGCCAGATGACCCGGATCGGGCAGCTGCTCCCCTTCCGGCGTGGCATGGAAAGAATCGTCAAAGGCGTGGACGTTCCCATAATTCCAGCGAATCTGGGCGGAGTCTGGGGCTCGATCTTTAGCTACGAGCGTGGAAGATTTTTATGGAAGCTTCCGCGCAAACTTCCGTACCCCGTAACCGTGACCTTTGGCAAACCCATGCCCTCAACCAGCAGCGCCCAGGACGTGCGTCAGACGGTGCAGGAGCTTGGCGCGGAAGCATATCAATTCCGCAAGCGCTACATGCGGACGCTGCATCGCTCGTTTGTGCAAACGGCACGGCGGCATCCGTTTCGCTTTGCCATGGCGGACGGCAGAACGCCGAAACTTACCTTCGGCGGTGCACTGACTCGCACGGTTTTCCTGGCACGGCGACTCCGCCCGCATTGGGACAAACAGAAGATGGTAGGCATCCTGCTCCCGCCCTCCGTACCAGGAGCACTGGTCAATCTTGCCGCACTTCTGATGGGCAAAGTTCCTGTGAATTTGAATTACACCGCTTCCAGCGAGGTTTTGGCCTCATGCGCCAAACAATGCGGACTGGAAACTGTAATTACATCGAAGGCATTTCTGGAGCGTGTCCACATCCAGCCGCCCGCACAACCGATCATGCTGGAGGACCTGGCTGAAAACCCGCGGTTCTTCGAGCGAATGACCGCGGCCTTTGTCTCCTGGTTGTTACCCGTGCGGATTGTCGAAAAGTACGCCGGCGCCGAAAAGAAGATAACACTCGATGATACGGCCACGATCATCTTCTCCAGCGGAAGCACCGGAGACCCCAAAGGGGTCGTGCTGACTCACTATAATGTGGCGTCCAATGTCGAACAGCTGAACCAGGTCTTCATGCTGGGACGCAACGACAAAATCCTGGGTATTTTGCCCTTCTTTCATTCTTTCGGATTTACAGGAACTCTGTGCCTGCCCACGACCATCGGCATGGGCGTGGTCTTCCATCCCAACCCGCTGGAAGCTCGCGCCATTGGCGCTCTCGTCAGCCAGTATGCCGTCACTTTCCTGCTGGCGACGCCCACATTTCTGCAGTCGTACATGCGGCGCTGCTCTCCGGAAGACTTTGGCAGCCTGCAGTATGTAATGGCAGGAGCAGAAAAGCTTCCCGAGAGAGTTTCCCTTGCATTTGAAGACCGCTTCGGGGTCCGGCCGCTGGAAGGCTATGGCTGCACCGAATGCTCGCCGGCTGTCACGGTAAACACCCGCGACTTCCGGGCGGCCCAATTTCGACAGGTTGGCGCAAAGCGCGCCAGCATCGGCCATCCCCTGCCGGGAATCAGTGTAAGAATCGTGGGCCCTGAAACGTTGGCTCCCCTGCCCCAGGGCGAAACCGGATTACTGCTGGTGCGCGGCCCCAATGTCATGAAGGAATACCTGAATCGGCCGGAAAAGACTGCCGAGGTTCTCCGCGACGGCTGGTATAACACGGGCGACATCGCCACGATGGACGAGGATGGGTTTATCCGGATCACCGATCGCTTGTCGCGATTCAGCAAAATTGGCGGAGAAATGGTCCCCCATATCAGGATCGAAGACCAACTTCACGAGATCAGCGGTTCGACCGAACAGATCTTCGCCGTAACCTCCGTACCTGACGAGAGAAAGGGTGAACGGTTGATTGTGCTTCACACCCTGCCCAATGAGAGATTGCAGGAATGTCTCACTCAACTAAGCAAGACCGATTTGCCGGCACTCTGGAAGCCGCGGCCCGATCAGTTTGTGCATGTGGACGCCTTACCTTACCTGGGCACCGGCAAGCTCGATCTGCGCCGTTTAAAAGAGATTGCAGCGGAATTCGCAATATGACAGGGACAACAATGACCGAGACTGCAATTCAAAGCGAGGTGTCCCGCGATTAACTCTTAGGCGTCGTCCCGCCGGAAGTTCCGGCACATCTGCCGTTGCACGCCCAGGCCCTGGACCTCAACCTCGATCACATCGCCTTCCCGCAGGTAAGGTTTGTCTGGCCGGCCCAGCGCCGTGCCCGCCGGACTACCGGTGCTCACCAGGTCTCCAGGCTCGAGCACCATACACTGGCTCAGATAATAGATCAGATAGGGGACATTAAAGACCATGTCCGATGTATTCGCGTCCTGCATTACCCGGCCATTCACATGGCAGGTGAGCCGGAGCTTGTTTGGATCGGGAATCTCTCGTGTTGTGACCAGCCAGGGGCCAATCGGCGCGAAACTTTCGAAAGATTTTCCCTTAATCCATTGCCCTTCCCGCTCCAGCAGCCAGCTTCGCTCCGAGAGGTCATTGGCCGTGCAGTATCCTGCGATGTGCTCCATGGCCGAAGCAGGGTCGGGCAGATATTGCGCACGGCGTCCGATCACTACGGCCAGTTCCACTTCCCAGTCGGTTTTTTGGGCGTCCGGTGGAATGATCAAATCATCACAGGGGCCGCAGACCGCCCAATGCGATTTGCTGGCCACCAGTGGTTCTTTCGGCAGAGCCAGCCCGGCTTCCTCGACATGCTTGCGGTAATTCAGGCCGATGGCGAGAATCTGGCCGGGCCGAACGGGAGCGCCAATGCGTTCGCGGCTGATATCCACCAGCGGCAAAGACCGTCCCTCACGGTCGAACCTGGCTTCGAGATCCAGCAGAAAGGCCGGATCAAGCGCGTCGCCCGACCAGTCATCGACCCACGCCGAAAGATCGCGCACGCTGTTGTCGGGCGCCATGGCGCACGGCCGCTCCCGGCCTGGCTCCCCTGCACGTAATAAACGCATGTGTACTCCGTTTCAAACGATGGCTTTTCGAGCGTCGAGGTATTGCTCGAAGAATGAGATTTCTTCCTCGGTCAGACGCCGCGGAAATCGCTTTGCATAGCTGTAAGGCGCCATGGTGGTTGAAGCAACGGCATAAACACGGTCGTGGTCCTTGACCTCGGCGTCAATGCAAACGGTGGCGCCCTGCAGGCTGGAAACCCACATCTCGATCGGAACCGGCTCCTGGCGGTGGACTAAAGTCCGTTTGTATTTAATTTCATGCCCCACGATGATGTAGCCATCCTGCAGAAGAGAGTTCGTACCGCCCTGGAACCGGGCGAAAAAGTCTACCCGCGCCTCTTCGAGGAGCCGCAGGAAGACCACATTGTTGATGACTCCATAAACATCCATGTCTGCCCAGCGCAAAGGACATTGATATGTGTGTGTGGCCATTGGGATCCTCAGGGTTTAAGCATGTGCTGCTGCCGGCTTAGTGCCGGCGCTCACGCTGGCCTCGCGGCAAAATGCAGCCGCGTAATCGTCATAGGCAATCGGGGCGCGCAACAGCTCGGGCGTCAAAGCAAATCCTTCGAGCAGCATGGGAGCATGGGGCTGCAAGCTGACGCACAGATCGTCAATCAGCGTCGGCGTATCGAGGACCTGCGCGGCAGTAAGTGCGCTTTGCGCCAGATACCATCCACTGTCGCGCTGGATCTCCGTGAGTCCGTAAAGCGAAGCCATGAGCCCCAAAGCTGTACGGACGCCAGGCTCCTGCGCAGATTGCGCGGCGGTGTGCAAACATTGCAGGGCGGTCGCCACACCTCGCAGCCGGGCTGCCGCCAGTGCCGGATTCATCACGCCATTCCATGCCTGCAGATAGCCTGCATCCGACTGTCGGTCCATCGCCTCGCGATTCATCGACCAGAGCTTTCGCTCGCGGAAGCGCAAGAGCATCAGCAGCCAGCCGGCGTCGAGCATGTTGCGCCCTTCCGGCGCGGGCGGCTCGACCGTGTTTCCAGGCTTTTCCTGTGACAGTATCTGTCCCGCCGTGGTGGCCAGCAGCACCTGACTATCACCTTCCGCGGTCACCAGCCCCTGCAGCAGTTGTATGTAGTCATTCATGCGGTTGACGCTGAACATGCCCTGGGCGCCGCAGCGTTCGCGGCACACAGTAGCAACGTCGCTCATTTCCCAGGTCGCAAGGACCTTGGCCAGGGCGATCAGGTTATTCAGATCGGGCGAAACAGACTCGGAACTCGCGAGAAACTCCCGCTTGGCATGGTTCACCAAAAGAGTGATGGCATAGACTTTCGCCAGGCAGGTAAACAAGGCCAGCTGATGGCTTCGATACTCGATCACCGGCATGTCGTTTCGTCCAGGAGCGTTTGTCAGGCGGTTTTGCGCATAGCGCAGGGCGATGTAAACGCTGGCTCGGCCCATCCCGACGGCGGAACTGGCCACGCAAAGCCGTCCCGGCAGAATCCGTGTCATGGCGCGTAGAAAGCGTTTGCGCGAATTGGCGATGGTGGGCTCAAAACGCCCTTCATCGCTGATCCGGCCCATGTCACCCATTAACAGAGCACGCCGCGGCAGCACAACATGATCAAACCATGTAAGGCCGTTATCCAGGCCCTGGGCCGGCTTCTCCGGGCACATCGCCGTTCTAATTCCGGGACGCAATCCATCTTTGTCGCTAATGCGTACTATGAATGGGAACACACCACAATCTTTGCCCTCGACCTTGAGTTTCGCCATGACCACGGCCATTCTGGAAATGTCGGTAAATCCGCTGTACGACATGTATTTCTGGGCCAGCGGATCAGGTGTATTCAGGATAAACACCTGCCTCGAGTGATCGTAAACGGCCTCGGTGCGCAGGGCGGCTACGTTGTTGCCGAAGCCGAGTTCGGTCGCCATGTAGGAGCAGAAGGAAGCGAGAGAATTCAGCTCTTCGAGATCGTCTGCCAGGTCCTCGCGTGTACTGCCATGGTCAAAAACCGTGCCGAGGCACAGGTTGTAATGGACCATTAATAACGAAAAGGTCGATATGTCGAGCAGTGAAGGCCACTCGGCGAGAGCAAACAGGCGCAACGGATTTTTCAGTATCTCGAGAGGCCGTTCCAGCCGTCCATGGACCAGCCGGCTTCGCGTGTAGGCGAGGCGCCCGGCTTCCGCAAGTGTCAGATTGGAACGGTAGTCGAAAACAGGGTCCGTCAAAACCTCGCGAACATCCTTATGAATACGCTCGTAGTTACCATCGAAGATCAGGTGCAGCAGTTCTTCCTGCGAGGAGGCGAAAGGCAGCGCCGGGTTCAACGCACACGTCATTTGTGCTTCCATCCAGTCATTTTGTATTAAATCTTTTTTGGCCAGTTCAGTTGGCTTGTGTACCGATGCCGGTAAATGGCGGCGCCGAATCTTTGCATCAGCAGGTTTTGTTTACCATTTTAAAAATGTCGGAGACTGTCGAAATCTGGGCCAGTTCATCGTCACTGATGCTGATGCCCAAATCCTTTTTCAACGACAATGCGAGTTCAATCTGCGAAAGCGAGTCGAGACCGAGTTCGTCGAAGGAAGCCTCGGGGACGATCCTGCTGGCGTCAATTTTGAACCGCGTGGCTATCACCTGCACAATTGAATCAAGATTTACACTCATCGTTTTCCTCCTGCCTTCTATGTTTGCGGCTATGCCATAGCCTCGACCGGAATATCCGGCCAGACCAGCACCGTGGAACCCCATGACAATCCGGCCCCAAAAGCGCCCACCAGTACCTTATGCCCCGCCTTCAGCTTGCCCGAGGACGCCATGTCAGTTAAAAGAAGAGGTATGGAAGCAGCCAGCGTATTGCCCGTTCGATGAATGTTGCTTGCCACTTTGCACTGCGGCAAGCCAAGCTCGTTTGCCACCCCATGCAGAATGCGGATATTGGCCTGGTGCCCGATGAACCAATCCACGTCGGCGCACCCCCAGTTTGCCCGCTCCAGAACAGTCTGCACGGAATTCGTCATCCGTAACACGGCCTGCACAAAGGTGCCGCGACCATCCATATGCACATACCAGTCTTCTTTGGCCTCGGCATCATGCCCCAGGCCCGTCGCGGAGCGCTGACGAGTCCCGCCACTCGGGATTACCAGCAGGTCGGCGTGACTGCCGTCGCTTCCCAAATTGATCGGCCCAATCGCTCCCGGCTCCCCTTCGCTGCCTTTTCTGAGCACCACGGCTCCCGCCCCATCGCCAACCAACGGGCGAGTAACGCGGTCCACCGGATTCATAAACAGGGTCATGGCATCGGCGCCGATCAGTAGTACGCTTTCAACCACGCCGGATGTAATAAATCCGGTTGCCGTGGCCAGTCCATACACAAAGCCGCTGCATGCTGAATTGATGTCGTAGGCGGCCACCCCAGCCATCCCCAGTAGAGACGCAACCTCCGGAGCAACCGATGGGCACAGGCGATCAGGACAGGTTGAGGCAACAATGACAAGGTCAACCTTGCAGTCCCCCGCTGACTTCAGGGCCTGCCTGCCGGCTTTTACCGCAAGGTCCCTGGTTGACATCCCATCGTCCACCTTCCGGCGTTCGCGAATTCCTGTTCTTGTTTCAATCCATTCAGGCGTTGTATCGAGGACTGAGGACATGAATTCATTGGTAAGTACTTCTGACGGCAACCATCCGCCAAGCCCTGTAATTATCGCTTTCATTTTTGGCCCTTCAAAAGGTCAAACTTTATTCTCTAATTCCGTCCCATAATGGGAATTCAGGATATTGCCCTCTTCGACATCCGGCCCCAGGAAACTAACGGCAATTTCCTTGCCTGTCAAATAGAATCCCAGCTAATTTCCATCGAAAACCAGGTACAACAAAATTCATTCCCGCCCAATCATTCTGTATCAACATCAGGCAGCAAACAGCAGCGAGACATTTTGTCCGCCAAAGCCAAATGAATTGGAAAGCGCGAAATGCAATCTCTGTTCTCGCGCACATTGGCGGACCAGATCTATATCCATCTTCGGATCTGGATTCATCAGGTTGGCGGTCGGAGGAATCACTCCATGTTCCAAAGAAAGAGCGGCATAAGCGGCCTCGATGGCGGCTCCGGCGCCCAGCAAATGACCCGTGACTCCCTTCGTGGAGCTCACCGCAACCCGGTTGCCAAACACCTCGCGTATGGCCGCCGATTCGATAATGTCGTTGGCGGGCGTTGACGTGCCATGCGCATTGATATAACCGACCTGATCGGCGTTCAGCCCCGCGTCGGCCAGCGCCATCCGCATCGCTATTTTTGCGCCGCGTCCCTCCGGATGTGGAGAGGTAACATGATGAGCATCGGCGGAAGCTCCGTATCCAAGCACTTTCGCATGCACACGCGCATTCCGTCGCCTAGCATGTTCTTCTGTCTCCAGCACAAAGATTCCCGCGCCCTCGCCGAGGACGAAGCCATCGCGATTGGCATCAAAGGGGCGCGACGCCAGCGAAGGATCCTCCCGGCGGGACAGCGCTCGCATGCGCGCGAACGATGAAACATACAGAGGGGTGATCGGCGCTTCCGCACCTCCGGCAATTACGATGTCCGCAATGCCGGCGCGCAGAACATCCCGGGCGATCCCAATAGCAGAGCCGCCTGAAGCACATGCCGTACAGGGCGCCAGGCATGGACCACGAGCGCCGATCTCGATCGCCACCTGTCCGGTCGCCATGTTGATCAGCCCCATGGGAAGCGTGAGCGGCGAAATTCCGGACGGGCCTTCGCTAAGCAGCGCGGCGTGTTGCGCCTCCATGGTCGCCGTGCCGCCCGCTCCCGAACCAATGATCACCGCCACCCGTGCGTCATCTTCCCATTGGCGCGGCTCCAGGTTCGCGTCCCGCAACGCCTCCAGAGTGGCTACCAGGGCAAACTGAGCAAATCGGTCCCATTGCCAGGGATTGGCAACAAGATTTTCCGGCGTAAACTCCGGCACGCGGCACGAGATGCGGACCGGAAACTTGTCCAGTTCAGGATCGATTGCGGCGGTCGTTTTACCTTCCACCACGCGCTTCCAGTTGGCTTGTGTGCCGATGCCGGCCGGGGTGACCAGGCCGATTCCGGTAATGGCGGCGCCGAATCGTTCCTTCAGCACACTTTGTTTACCATTTTAAAAATATCGGAGACCGTCGAAATCTGGGCCAGTTCATCGTCACTGATGCTGATGCCCAAATCCTTTTTTAACGACAACGCCAGTTCGATCTGTGAAAGCGAGTCAAGACCGAGTTCGTCGAAGGAAGCCTCGGGGACGATCCTGCTTGCGTCAATTTTGAACCGCGTTGCTATTACCTGCACGATTGAATCAAGATTTACACTCATCGTTTTTCCTTTACTCCAGCAATCCTGGCCTGTGTTTTTTGGACTTATGCAATAGTCTCGACCGCAATATCCGGCCAGACCAACACCGTGGACCCCCATGACAGCCCGGCCCCAAAAGCGCCCATCAGCAACCGATGCCCCGGCTTCAGCTTGCCTGAGACTGCCATGTCGTTCAAAAGAATAGGTATGGAAGCGGCAAGCGTATTGCCGGTTCGATCAATGTTGCTTGCCACCTTGCATAGCGGCAGGCCGAGCTCGTTTGCTACCCCATGCAGAATGCGGATATTGGCCTGGTGACCAATGAACCAGTCCACGTCCGCGCACTCCCAGTTTGCCCGGGCCAGAACCGTCTGCGCCGATTGCGTCATGCGGGACACGGCCTGCACAAAAGTAGCGCGGCCATCCATACGCACGTACCAGTCTTCATTGGCCTCGGCATCATGCCCCAGGCCCGTCGCGGAGCGCTGACGAGCCCCGCCACCCGGAATTACAATCAGGCCGGAGTTACTGCCGTCGCTTCCCAAATCAATCGGCCCAATCGCTCCCGGATCCCCTTCGCTGCCCTTTCGGAAAACCACCGCTCCCGCCCCATCGCCAAAAATAGGGCGAGTGCCACGGTCCGCCGGATTAATAAATGGGCTGATTGTCTCGGATCCGATCAGCAGTACGCTTTCAGCCACGCCGGACCCAATAAACCCGGTTGCCGTGGCCAATCCATATACAAACCCGCTGCATGCTGAATTGATGTCGTAGGCGGCCACCCCGCCCAAACCCAGAAGAGCTGCAACTTCCGGAGCAACCGATGGACAAAGGCGGTCAGGACAAGTTGAAGCAACAATGACAAGGTCAACCTTGCAGTCCCCCGCCGATTTCAGGGCTTGCCTGCCGGCTTTTACCGCAAGGTCCCGGGTCGACAGCCCATCGGACACCCTGCGGCGTTCGCGAATTCCTGTCCTTGTTTCAATCCATTCGGGTGTTGTATCGAGAGTTGAGGAGATGTGTGCATTGCTGACTACTTCTGGCGGCAACCACCCGCCAAGCCCTGAAACTATTGCTTTTATTTTCGGTCCTTGCAAAATCAAACTCCGTTCTCTAACTCCGTCCCATAATGGAAATTAAAGGCATCGATTTTAGATTTGAGGACTTCAATATAACTAAATCTTGTTACTCAATAGTGGTACTTCAATATAGCCAGATTTGTGTATTTTAATATGAACACGAAAGTAACGGCAATTCCCCGACTTGTCAAGAAAAATCCTTCTCTGTTCGGAAGTTATAATTACGTCAGCTTCCTTTTTGCATATTGTGCTTCCAGTAACACAGCAAATTCATCACGAAACCATAGCCAAGTGCTGCACAACCCGCTGATTGAGCAGAGCAAACCGGGTCCCTGGCAGACTAACTGCCGCTGATTCCCAAATTGGGAAAGGACCATTAGTCATAGGAAGTCTTATCCTGTTGATTAAAAATATCTGCAGCGGTATGCATATGCCAGATGAGCAACTTTTGTTTGTCAATTGTTTGTCAATTTGTTTGTCGACATCCGGCAATTCAACCCGATAGTTTGGAGTGATCCGATGGATTAGAATTGCAGGGATCAATGCGAGATGAAATGAACCAGAATGCCATTCAGACAAGCGAGACGCTTTCCGGCTTAGCCCAATGCCTGCCTGCCGGCAGGTTAATCACCGACCCGGATATTCTCAGCACATACGCCCATGATGAGGCCGAGCAGGCCGCCTACGAGCTGCCTGCGGCGGTGGCTCGGCCCGGCGACGCCAGCGACGTAGTGGCGATCGTGCGGTACTGCGCCGAGCGGGGCATTCCGATCGTTGCCCGTGGAGCGGGAACAGGACTCTCCGGCGGCGCCAATGCTCTTCGGGGCAGCATTGTCATTTCCTTTGAATCAATGAACAGGATCGTGAAAATCGATCCGAACGAGCGGCTCGCGATCGTTCAGCCCGGAGTCGTTAACAACGATCTTCGCCAGGCCTGCGCCGAACATGGTTTGTGGTACCCGCCGGATCCGGCAAGTGCGCCATGGTCGACAATTGGCGGGAACGTCAGCACCAATGCCGGTGGAATTTGCTGCGTCAAGTATGGAGTTACCAGAGATTACGTACTCGGAATCGAGGCCGTGACAGGCCGAGGAGAGCTTCTGCGACTGGGGCGGCGAACGGCAAAATGCGCGGCCGGTTATGATCTTGCGGGCCTTTTTGTCGGTTCAGGTGGCACCCTCGGCATTATCACCGAGATCACTCTTCGCCTGCGCAGTGCTCGGCCAGCGGAACGGACAATTGTAGGCTACTTTGATCACCTGGAGGCAGCCGGCCGCGCCGCCGCGGCGATATGGGCATCCGGGGTTGTGCCCAGCGCCTTGGAACTGGTGGATCGTTACTGTTTGCGCGCGGTGGACGAATGGAAAAACATGGGCCTGATGGACGCTGGAAACGTCCTGCTACTGGCCCGCTCCGACGCTCCAGGGCAGGCCGGCGAGGCCGAAGCCGACACGATCCTCGAGTGCTTCGATAAGGCCGGAGCAACCTGGAGCGCGCGTTCCTCAGACGAATACGAAGCGGAAGCCCTGTTTGCGGCCCGTCGCCTGGTTTATCCCGCACTGGAACGTCTGGGAGCCGTTTTGGGCGAAGATATCTGCGTCCCCCGAATGATGGTGCCGGAGATGCTTGCCTGGTTTGAACAGATTGCATCGGAATACGGGATCTACATAGCCACCATCGCGCATATTGGAGATGGTAATCTGCACCCCATGGTAGTGGTCCCCAAAGATGACCCAGCCATCGGCCACCGCGCACATGAAGCCTTTGCGAGAATTATTGACAAAGCCCTCACAATGGGTGGGACAGTATCAGGCGAGCACGGCGTGGGACTGGTTAAAAAGCGTGGATTTGCCATCGAAGTAGGACCGGTTGTGCTTGATCTGCACCGCTCGATCAAAGCAGCCTTCGATCCTGCCGGTATCTTCAATCCAACAAAGATTTTCGAGTAAGCTCTCTCTTCGGAGAAGTGGGATTCATTCAGCTTTGGTTCCCACTTCTTTCCATTCTTTGCGGGGAATTCGTTTCACCTGAAACAGGTCTGTGGTCCTGGCATACCAGGTGCCATCATGGGTATGCATGTGGCCGAGCAGTTTCAGGCTCTTCGTATCGATATTCCGTGTGTCGGCATCCACCACGCAGTCATCCTTTACGTGCATGGCCAGCACGCGGCCCAGAACCAGTCCCCAGGCTGGGCCTAATTCCACAATTTGTATCAACTCGCATTCCAGCGAGACCGGGCTGCCGGCTATGCGCGGGGGGTGAACGTAAACAGATGGGAGCATCTGCAGGCCTGCCTGCTCTACCTCATTGATCTCAGATTCAAATTCGATTGCGGTAATGTTCATCGCCTCCGCCACGGCTTCGGAGACGAGGTTCACCACAAACTGACCGGTGTCACGAATATTGCATCGCGAATCCCTGGGCCGGCCGGGTTCGTGGCTGCCCATGCCAATACCTACCACCGGAGGATCGCCGGCAACAGCGTTAAAAAAAGAAAAAGGTGCGGCGTTCAACCGGCCATCGCGGCTCTGGGTCACAGTCCAGGCAATAGGACGTGGCAGGATGGTGGATGCCAGGAGTTTGAAGCGGTCCTGAGCCGGGATTGTCGCGAAATCAAATAACATGTGTCACCTGAACGTATCTTAAAACAAGTAACGAACACGGTCGATCTTGAGTACTTTCCGGTAACCGCAATACTCTGACTGGGCGGCATTTATCATTTACTAATCCGTTTCAAATTGGAACATGCACAAACCGAATCTCTTTTGATAAGATAAGCATTCTTTAAAAATTAAATCCCATGCCAGTTTCGCTTACAAACTCGAAGATAGTTTATGAAGCACTGAAGAAATGTGGAATCAGTTTGGTCTCCGCTCTGCCGGAAACCTGGCTGGTACACCTTATCCGCATGACGGAAGAAGATCCGGAGATGGTACTTGTCCGGCTTGCCAAAGAGGAAGAAGGCGTCGGAATCTCCGCGGGCGCGCATTTTGCCGGAAAAAAATCGGCCATGCTGATGCAGAACCACGGCTTCCTCGCCAGCGTCAACGGCATTGTTTCCTTTGCCCAGCTCTATCGTATCCCGCTGCTCATGCTCATCAGTTATCGCGGCCATTTCGGGGAGCGCGATCCCTGGCAGACCCAGGGCGGCAGCGTGACCGAACCCGTTCTGCGCGCGCTGAATATTCCCTACGATTTTCTGACCGATCCCAACCGCGTGGAAAAACAAATTTCTGAAGCGCAGACATGGGCCGCGAGCAGCCTGCATCCCGCCGCGCTGCTGCTGACCCGTGAACTCATGTGGGAGGACGTAAAAGCATGATGCAGCGTCTTGAATGTCTGCGCTCGATCTATGACCGTCTGGAAGATTGCCTGGTGGTCACCATTATGGGCGCGGTGTCGGTCGAGTTGCAGTCGCTGGGGCACCGGACCAACTTCTTCTATCTTCAGCACGCCATGGGCCTGGCCTCCTCGACCGGTCTGGGACTGGCGCTCTCGCTGCCTAAGCAGCGAGTCGTCGTTTTCGATGGCGACGGCTCCGTACTGATGAACCTCGGCGGTTACACCACGCTGGCGCGCTACCGTCCAAAGAACCTGGTGCATGTGACTTTCGATAACGAGAGCCTGATCTCCGTGGGCGGCTTTCCCACAGCCACGTCCACGGGCAGCGATCTGGCAGGAATCGCCATCGCTTCCGGAGTTCCTCACGCCCAAACCGTTCGCACCGTGGATGAATTCAAGCGCTCCTTCCATGAAGCCCTTCACCGCGACGATCTGAGCTGCATTGTGGCCAAAGTAGAAGCCGTGGGTTGCAAACAATACCTCACCGATCTGAGTTTGCTGGAGAACCGCCTGCAGTTCAAACGGCATATTGAAAAACTGGCCCAAAAATAGCTCCTGATCATCATTGTTTGCCGACTGGCCAAGGCCGTTTGTGGTCCGCGCCACGCATCTACATGAACTCCATTACCGGCCTTGAGAAATCTTTCACTTTGATCTGCATGTTTTTGAGATGCGCCAGCCTTGGTGTGTCTCGTCACAATGGTTCACGTCATCAGTTAGCGGCTTGCGCGGCGGAGATCGCGATGCATCGGCAAATGGCCGATGCCAGGACTTTTACGCGAAAATACCACAGCAGCAATGCTTTGCGTGCAGAACGAACTCTGGCGAAGAATGAACGCTCAGGGTTTTCCTGAACCCACTGCTTCCGGACGGATACTCTCCTGCCCCGCCCAGTACTTTTTGCGCAGTTCTTTTTTCAATACCTTGCCGGTACCTGTTCGGGGAAGAGTGTCCAGAAACTCC
>DASSEH010000411.1:0-1661 GCA_035695325.1 Candidatus Angelobacter sp. | reverse complement strand
GAAGGCCGTCTTAACTCTCACCATGTCTGCTAATGGCACAAAGCAGACATCGGCGCCGATGTTGAGCATGTCCGCTTTCGGGGGTAAAGCGGACATCCCTAGTTCGCTCGCTAATGTCCGCTAATGACCCAAAGCGGACATTCTGACGAATGCGTTACGCGGGAAATGCCTCGATCCGCAATCGGCAACTCGTGTCAGAGTCCAACTTGATTTTTGACGCCGCCGCGCCGAATCGTTGAGCTGAAGCTTTGGCAACGCTGTTTGCCACGACTGCCAATTGTTTAGGCATCGGCGAAGGCATGCCTCATTACGTGAACCGCTTCGTGCCAAATGTCGATCAGGCGCGAGCCTGTTAACGGGGGTAGTTCGGCGGCGGATAATAGGGATCGGGGCGCGAGCGCGGGGCTGCGTCATATGAGTTTGGTGGCGGCTGCCCAGGTGCCGCATCGTACGAGTTCGATGGAGGCACTGGGGCGTACGCCCCTTCTGCGTACTGCTGCGGGCCGGGACATGAGCACCAGCGGGAGCAGCCCGACACGGCGAAAGCGCAGACTGCAACTATGATGGCGGCAAGAACGCGCATGCCCCAAATCTGGGCTTGGATTGCTTTCAGCCAAGTTAAGCTCCCCTAGGGCCGTCAGGCTTGCTGCTCCTTCACCTTAGCTCTGCGTAAGAAATTCTCTCTCTAATGCGCCGTCCCAACGTCCGGTATTGGGGACGGTCATTTAGCCTTTGCTCGGACGGAACAACTTGATGTAGTTTTATCCTGGCTAGTGCGGGGTGCCTGGACCGCCTTTGAGGCGGCGGCACACGCATAATGGACGACCTGGTTCCGCATCCGTTTGCTTCAATATTGTTCGCTCTTGTCGTAGGGCCGCTCTTAATCTGGCAAGGGTTCGAGGAGAACCGACCCGCGAAGCGTTCGGCTCAGTCTCTGTCCAGGCCCGCAATCCCCACCGAAAAGCCACAAGCGGCAAGGTTGTCTGTACCACTCCGGGGCGAAGCCGATATCCAGCCCAAGCTAACGAAGAAAATCTATTACCGGGTCATTGTGTCGGACAGTGGCACACTGGAAGCAGGCGACGTGGTCATCAGGCTAAACGGCATAGTTGCCAGCAAGGCCGACGCTCAATGCCATGACAAGCAGGGCAAGAACTGGCCCTGCGGCGCCGCAGCGAAGACGGCGTTGAGGCGGCTGGTCCGCGCCCGCGCCGTCGTCTGCGACTTGCCCGAACCTGGCGAGCAGAAGTCATTCACGGCGCGCTGTGCCGTCTCCGGCACCGACCTTTCCACCTGGATGGTGCGGCAAGGGTGGGCGAAGCCAAACGACCCACCGGAGCCTGCGCTCGCTGATGCGGCCGAGGCAGCGAAGTCCGAGCGTATCGGCCTTTGGCAGGAACCGATTATGGTTCGATGAACAACGACTAAGCTGTCCTGCCTATAGACTTCCCCCGCACCTAAGTATGGAATTGCCAATCTCTGGTACTCCATCGATTGAGCAAGCAGGACAGCCGCGATGTCCGCTTCTGGCACAAAGCAGACATGCTCAATGCGCTGACGAATGTCCGCTTTTGGGGGCAAAGCGGACATGACGCGCACGCTACGCGATGTCTGCTAATGACCCAAAGCGGACGTCGGTCAGTGTCATCAGCGCCAACACC
>DASSEH010000410.1:0-1579 GCA_035695325.1 Candidatus Angelobacter sp. | reverse complement strand
AGATTATAGAAATTGGTCAAGAATTGACACTTTTATGAATTATTGCTACTCTACTGCATCTACCCAAAATAAATATGGCAGTAATGAGCCATATAAACTGCATATCTAGCATTACATTCATTATATACTTGGTCTAATTTGTATATACTCACTTTATAGGCCAATAGGTCTAGAGAATGTATTGTAATTAAAAAAATATGTCATAAATTGCTGTATTTTGGACTTTATGCAACAAATAATAAAGCTAAAATGTATAGAAAAACATGGAAAGAAAGGTATTCTCTATAGGAATACATTAAAAAAAAGATTTTGAGGATTCAATGATTCAATGAAAAGATATTGAGTAATTTGTCTGAAAAAGTCAGACAAAAACTCGGAATTGATGGATTCAGTGTCATGTCACTATTATGTAGTTTACATAGAACAACTTATTTCTTCATATCATTTCATTAAATTATTCAATTCTCAAATAAATTTTTGCACTGGATTCCTATTGTAAATACCTTTCATTTCCTACTTTTATATTCTCTTTATCTTCAGTATTTGATGCACAAAGTCCAAAATATAGAAATTTCAGCTAATTCTCCAATTACAGTACATTCTCCAGATATATTGGCCCATAAAGTGAATATATATAACCTATATTGTGTATATAGTGAATGTAATGCTAGATATGCAGTTTATATGGCTCATTACTGCCATATTTATTTTGGGTAGATGCAGTAGAGTAGCAATAATTCATAAAAGTGTCAATTCTTGACCAATTTCTATAATCTTGGCACCACCGGATTCGCATTTTTAATGCGAATCTAACGGTGGTACAACCGTTAAACCGGAGTAAGTATTGACAGAGATATTCCACAAATACTAAATATTGATTCTGCTCTAAATATATCTTTCAATTTTTGCTCAATTCTTTAAATATTTATCACCACTGGATTCGCATTTTTAATGCAAATCCAACGGTACCACTCTCGTTTCAATTGGTTGAAAACTGACAGAGATATTGCATGAATACAAAAAATCAACCAATCCCATCAAAAATTGCCGCATTTGGAATGCTGCCTAAAAAGGCAACTACATCCAATTGTCTCGACTGCAATCCATCCCGCCCCACCTCCCAATGGCTGCGGAAAGGGCGGGATAAATTTTTATTAATGTATTAGACCCCAAATATGTTTTTTCCCCAGCTGAAACCCCCGCCAAATGAGCCCAACAGCCAGGAGCCATTTCGGGCATCATTTTTGGCATTGTTTACATATGTTTACACATTTCCGCTCATCCAGAATTCCCCCCCCTGCATGCCCGCCCCCATTTGGTACCCCCGGCATCTAAAAAAACCCTATTTCGCTCCTAAAAAATATATCCCACCCACCCAGCACCCCAGCAGTACCCTAATTCCCTCTATGATTTTTGGTGGTGGGTAACTTCCCATCTGGATGCATGAGGCTACTGGGCAATACCCAGGATTTGATATAGAATTCTAGCATCTAAGGCTGCTGTTCACTAGGACATCTCACCCTTTGGTGACTATCGGGACACGTATGTGCTTCCTCCATGCCTCCTTCTCGCAAGTCCT
>DASSEH010000409.1:0-1837 GCA_035695325.1 Candidatus Angelobacter sp. | reverse complement strand
CGAGGAGGTTGCGGATGTCATCGTGTTCCTAGCCTCACAACGCGCCTACTGGATCAACGGCCGCAACATTCCAGTGGACGGTCTGGAGCAGCCGCACGCGCCGATCGACCGCCGGCCGTACTAGTACGATGTTTCCTAAATACTGCACCTATAGAGGTCGGGCTGCGTCATCGATTTTGTAGTGCCAGGTGGGGACGATTGGCTGATGATTAATGTCGTTGATGAAGGCGATCAGGCGTTCCTTGAGTTCGTGTTTTGAGGAAACCCGGATGTGGCGGAGCACCGAGCGCGCCAGCTTGGAGAAGAAGCCCTCGATGATGTTGAGCCATGACCCGTGCTTGGGCGTGAAAGTGAAAGTAAATCGCCCAACGGGCTGAGCGGCAAGCCAGGCCGTGGTCTCGTTCGAGACATGAGCGGAGTGGTTGTCGAGGATGACTTCAATGGCGGTGTCGGCAGGATAGGCGGCGTCGAGGAGCTTGAGAAACTCGATAAATTCGCGGCTGCGGTGGCGCTCTTTGACAACGGCGTGGACGTTCCCGGTCAGCAGATCAATGCCCGCCATCAAGGTCAAGGTGCCGTGGCGTTTGTACTCGTGATCACGCATGACGGTGGGGCTGATGCCGGGAAGTGGCGGACGGTCCGGCGCGGTCGTGCCGATCGCCTGGATCCCCGGTTTCTCATCGTAAGAAATGATGGCAAGGCTCCCTGCGTCACTGCTTTCTGGGCTCTGGCTGTCGCCATTTGCAGCTTGCGCGCGCAGCATTGCCACTTGACGGTAGACGCAGAGGATTTCCGCCATCTTGGGCTCGAACTCCGGATCGCGTTTTTCCAGGTAATAGCGCACCTTGTGCGGCTTGACGTCGTGCTCTGCCAGGATCTTGCAGACCGTCCCCTGGGCCAGTTTCGCCAGGCTCGGATGACCGGCGGGCGGCCCGTGACAACGGGCATGCGCGGCCAACAGCCGGGTGGTCCACAGTTCGTGTGGATAACCCAACTCCTTGGCCTTCCGGCAAGCCAGCGCCACCAGCCAGGTTTTCGCCTCTGCGGTGATGACGGGGTCGCGTCCGGCACGCGGCCGATCATCCAGCGCCACGATCACCCCCAGTTCTGCCGCTCGTTCCAGACAGCGCGTTACCGTCTGGTGCGTCACCCCGGCCCGGCGCGCCACCGCATAGGCCGACGGATCCTCCAAATAGGCCAGGATAATCCGCGCTCGTTCGACACGGCTCGTCGGCTCAGTCCGAGACCGTGAAATCTCCAGCAGGCGTTGCCGCTGCCCCGCATCCGTCGGCAACGCGATAACTCGCCGCGCCGCTACCATGGATCCCCCGATCCAATCCCCCCGTCCTGCTCATACCAGATTTCGCCTCTAAATGGAAAATCAAACGCAACCTATTGATATTTCGGAATCTCTATACTAGATGCCTGGGAGTGTGTAATACGGGCGCTGTCATGTATCGCCCAGAGTTCGCTGGCCGGGTACAATGAGGCTGAGGCTCTGTGTCGGCGCGCGATTACAGTCAGCCCGAAGTACGGACAGGCCCACAGCCTACTTTCTTGGCTGCTTTTGCGGCGGACTGACTGGTCGGGCGATGTCACGACTTTCTTTGCGGAAGCGGAGGGGGAGGCCCGGACGGCCCTCGCCATCGACGAGCGTGATCCGTGGGCGCACCTAACGCACGGATTGGTCCTCTACCGCCAGCGTCGCCACGCCGAAGCCGAGCGGGCATTCCGCCGCGCGCTAGAGTTAAACCCAAACTTCGCACTGGCTCACGCGGTTCTGGGTCTCCCTCTCGCCTATCGAGGGGCGTACCAGGACGCCATCGAAAGCGCAGAA
>DASSEH010000408.1:0-2147 GCA_035695325.1 Candidatus Angelobacter sp. | reverse complement strand
TTTCACGCCGATCGCCAAGACAGAGACAGTCTTTTCCTCATGATTCACGTCGTAAAAAACACGAAACGAGTTGTTCGGCCCAAAACGCAATTCCCAGGTCGCGCCGAACGAGGCCGGCTCTTCAAGCGGTTTGCGGTTTCTAGTTACGGTTGCCGGGGTGTGGAAAAGCTGCTCCTCGATTGTCGTCGCGACCAAACGGTGATATTTAAGCTCAATCCAATCCAAATGTTTGTACGTCTCTGGCGCATATCTGATCGCAACTGTGGATCGCCGCGCCATTGGCCACATTTATAGTCATCAACCAGTGGAAATCAAATACTCGCAGCGATCCGAACCCTTCGTATACGCGCGAATTGATGACCCATACGATTGCAAGTGAGCGAGGAAAAGGCCGCGCCATAGATGAACCGTTGTATCGAATGATCCAAAGCATCGACGTCGAAGCGCTTATCAGGCAAGCAGCGGAGTATTTCCGGCTAGGCGAGTCAGAGCTTACCAGAAAACGAGGGCGACATCGTTATATAGGATTGCATAAATAACACGACATCATGTAGCATGTCACTGATAAACAGGAGGTGGCATGCGAGCGGTACAAATCCGTGGAACTGCCAAGAAAATTCAGCAGTTGGTTCAACTCGGCAAGCAAGCCCTGCGCGATGGTGCCTATCGGGTGGCTAACCGGCTTCACGCCGTGGCTCTCAATATGGAGGGCCGAACCGCTCCCGAAATTGCTGATGTCCTTAAAGTTCATCGCTCTAATGTTTGCCTGTGGTTGGAGCGCTGGCAAGTTGATGGGATGGAGGGAATTTTGGAAGGACACCGCGCCGGCCGTCCGCCCGCTATCTCTGAGCGCCAACGCCAGCAGTTGGCCGACATCCTGGAGTCCGGCCCGGTGGCTTATGGCTTTAGCTCCGGCGTCTGGACTTGCCCGATGATAGCCCGAGTCATAGAAGATGAATTCTCGCTGTCTTACCATCCAGCCCATGTTTCACGTATCCTGCACAACCTTGAGTTCTCTGTCCAACGGCCTCAAAAAATGCTGGCCCGGGCCGACAAGGCACTTCAGTCCAAATGGATCCGTTACCGCTATCCCAACCTTAAAAAAAAGCCCAAAGCGAAAAGGCGGCCATTCTCTTCGAAGACGAAGCCAGCTTCCGCCAAGACCCCACGCTCTACCAGACCTGGGCGCGCCGGGGCTCGCAGCCACAAATCCCCACCACAGGACAGAGAAACACCTTGAAGATATTTGGCACCATCGAACTGTACGGCGCTCGCTTCCTTTATCACTTCCAGACCGTTTTCAACGCCGAGACCTACATCGACTATCTCGAAAGGACGCTGCGCAGTTATTGTCCCCGCAAAATCTATCTGATCCAAGACAATGCGTCTTACCACAAGGACCGCACGGTGTGGACCTGGTTTTCAAATCATCGCAAACATATGGAAGTCTTCAACCTCCCCGCCTATTCTCCACAGCTCAATGCGCTGGAGCGAATCTGGCACCATGCTCGTTTACATGGCACCCACAATCGCTATTTTGCAACCCAAGACGAGCTGCGCTCGGCATTGACTTCAACGTTTCGCAGCATCCAGCAAAATTCCAAACAGGTGCAAGGTTATTTGCGACCTTATAAATGACATATATGTCGCGTTATTTATGCAACGGTATAATAGCGGTCAAAGAAACATTGGAATGACTCGCGGCGCTCTAAGCGTCTGTTTTTGCTGGGACGGACCATGAGCGGAAAGTTTTTCCTTGGATAATCCATACAACCGGCATGGATTATCCCGCCGCCCGTCGGATCCGGCAGAAATTCGGGCAACTCGCGATCGCGCGCGATCACATGACCATCTGCGTCGATGACTGGAAAGGGCCGCATAGTTCACCTCCATGGCAATTTTTCCCTGTGAGGTATTTTTCTAATCTACCCTTCGGCTTGCAATGCAGTCAACGACTCTTTGTGTCTGTGATATTCCATGCCCACCCGGCATTGCTGTACAGACAGGCATGGATGGTTCCCGCCCAAGAGTACCTCTGGCGCCAGCCAATGCTTTCTGATATTCAGCCCGTCTTGAAGGCCATTCAGGCCGGAGTACGACGGGAGGTTGCGATGAAACGCACAGCAGAGGTCTTGGTTTGGCTCGTT
>DASSEH010000407.1:0-1990 GCA_035695325.1 Candidatus Angelobacter sp. | reverse complement strand
GCAGGCTGCTGATCTTATAAACGGAATGGCCTCCGTTGGAGCTGCTATGATAAGCAGGCGAATACAAAACCGAGGAGGACATTCATGGAAAACTTTGTTGGTATCGATCTACACAAATACGTATCACAACTGGCAGTGTTGAGGGAAAGCAAATCTCCTTCACAGTTACGCTTCGCAAACGATGTAGTGACGGTAGAGCGGGTTTTAAAGAAACTTCCAGAAGGGAGCAAGATTGCCGTTGAGGCGATGGGTTCGTGGTGGTGGTTGGTGGAGCTGGCGCAGAAGAGTGGCCACGAGGTATTTTTGTCCCATCCCAAGCAGACCAAGGCGATCGCCTCGGCGCGGTTGAAGTCGGACAAGGTGGATGCTTTGATGCTGGCGAAATTACTTAAGGCCGATTTGCTTCCCACCGTGTGGATTCCACCTGCCACTCAACGTCACATTCGAGAGCTTTTGAGCCACCGGGGGCGCCTGGTGCGCCAGCGTACAGCGGTGATCCATGAACTACGAGCGGTTTACGCCAAGAGAAATATCGATCCTGAGGCGAAGCTTCAGCGGGCACGGCCCATCGTAAGCGGAGCTGAGGATCTCAGCGGCTATGGGCCAAGGATTGTGGAGGAAGATTTGAAGTTGTTGGAATTTATCAATCGGCAGATTGGGGGACTGGACAAGGAATTGATAAAGATTGCCCTTGAGGATGCGCAGGCCAAGCGGCTGATGACCATCGAGGGGGTGGGTCCGGTAAGTGCGGTAGCGATCAGCTGCTGGATTGGAGAGATTGGTAGATTTTCCAATGCTAAGAAATTGGCGAGCTATTTTGGGCTGGCGCCACGGGTCCGACAGAGCGGGGACACAGAACGACACGGTCACATAACCAAAGAGGGCAACCGCATGGTGCGGATGTTGTTGATTCAAGCTGCCTTGGTGCATACGCGACGCGGTAAGGGACCGAGTCGTAAGCACTATCTGGGAGTGGTGAAAAGAAGAGGTAAGCAGATTGCTCGGGTAGCGGTGGCGAATAAACTTATCGGAGCGATTTTTCACATGATGAAAGAAGGAATGGACTATTCTGACTTCATCAGGCGTAGCGGCGCACAGTGAGCCCGTACTTTTTCATGGTCCAAAGACCGTGCTGCTGATTGGGCAGCTGTGCCTCTCCAGAGGGAGAATCGCCGGATTTAAGATCATGCGCTTTGAAAAGGCGCGAAGAGATGAGTGGGTCGCTACCCGTTACATTGATCAGGCCGGCGAACGTTATCGAAAAAGGGGGATACTAGGAGTCATGTCAGATCGAGATCGTGCGTTATAAGCGAAATACGGAGGTCTTTTTTTCGAAAGATCATTTGAAAAAGACAAAATCGGAGCTGGAGCTCGCTTGACAGAGCCATTCCGTTTAGAGATGAAAAAGCCTGATAGGCTTCGTTGCGCTCAATCGCCACGCTACAACGTACCGGTAAGTACGCCTCCGCTCGTCGATTCTTCGCGCGCCTTGCCTCTGAGGTCTTTTTGAGCAGACTGCAAAACTAGTCTCTCGTCAGGAATGGCGATAATCGCGTAGCGTGGTGTCTCTAAAATTCGCCGGATTTTGGTGTTATACGGAAATTATGATTCGTTTCGACATACTCTCTAGATCAGCTTCCTCTATATGGCCAAACCGTAACACTAAAGTGCATCCGTTTGCTTTTGTTTGTTTCCTTCTTTTCTTTCTTGTTCTCTTTGCCGCGCTATCGCGAGTCGAAGCGCAGCAACTCAGGAAAGTCAATGCAGCGATTCCGGCGATTACTCCTGCCGCTGCGCCATTTGCGATCGCCAAGGACAGAGGTTTCTATCGTGAGGAAGGTCTCGATGTCGACATGATCGTGATGCCGTCGGCTGTGGGGATACAGGCGCTCATCGGTGGCAATGTGAATTTTTCCACCCAAGGCGGGGCCGGACTGCTGCCGGCGCTTCGAGGGGCGCCGATCCGGTTGCTCTTTAGCGCCTACCGCCG
>DASSEH010000406.1:0-2205 GCA_035695325.1 Candidatus Angelobacter sp. | reverse complement strand
GTGGTGTGCTGGGCATGCTCAGCAGCTTGGAGGTGAAAGTCCTCCGCTCAACCTGATGGAGGTGAAGGGCTAGCAAAGTGCAAGGGCTATCGCCGCGAGGCGGGGTCTGAAGGAAGCACCGAGCAAATGCGCGAGTCGATGGACAAAAACCGGGTACAAGGCGCGAGCGTCGGACGAGCGGGCCACTTACCGCGAAGTCCATATCCATCAAGGACGCGAAGCGTAGACCCGGCGACTGTGCGCGGAAGGCGGCTGAGCTTACCCCAGGAGATCTGCTCTGTGTCGCTGCGGCGACTGAGTATGCCGCAAGGCATTCTGACCGCAGGGCAGAAGTCAGCAGAGGGCGTAGTAGGTCGTGTCGTCGGCAAGGCTAGTGAGGCACTCCGAACCGAAAGGTGGAGGCAACAGATAGGCCGAGCCGGAAACGGTGGCTGAAGGCCCGAACGAGAGGAGAGGCAAGTAGGACATGCATCTCGAAGGCGACAAACGGCTGAACCTCCAGTTGAGACTGGACTTCTCATCGGCGCCGACGGGTGAAGCCCGGCAGGCGGGACGGGAAGACATCGAATCGCCTTCGGCGGTGAGTGAGCCCGAACGCCCAGCCAACACGCGTCGAATCATGGAGGACGTATGTGAACGAGCAAACCTGAAGGAGGCGTTGCGGCAAGTGAGGAGCAACAAAGGTAGCGCGGGCGTCGACCGGATGACGGTCGATCAACTCGGTGACTATCTCAAGCAGAACTGGCTGGCCATTCGGGAGCAATTGCTGAACGGGACCTATGAACCAAAGCCGGTGCGGCGGGTGGAAATCCCGAAGCCGGATGGAGGAGGGGTGCGAAAGCTTGGCATCCCAACCGTGCTGGATCGCTTTATCCAGCAAGCGGTCATGCAGGTGCTGCAGAAGCAGTGGAACCCGACGTTCTCCCATCACAGCTATGGGTTTCGACCGCGGCGGTCGGCGCATCAAGCCGTGGCACAAGCGCAGCAGTATATTGCGCAAGGCTACGGCTGGGTGACTGATCTCGATCTGGAAAAGTTTTTCGATCGAGTCAATCACGACAAACTGATGGGCCAGGTCGCCAAGCGCGTCGAGGACAAGCGGCTGTTGAAACTCATCCGGGCATTCCTGAATGCCGGGGTGATGGAGAACGGGCTGCTCAGCCCGAGCGTGGAAGGGACTCCGCAAGGAGGCCCGCTTTCGCCACTCCTGAGTAACCTCGTGCTCGATGAACTCGACCAGGAGCTGGAGCGCCGCGGACACCGCTTTGTTCGCTATGCGGATGACTGTAACATCTATGTTCGCAGTGAACGCGCGGGTCAACGGGTGATGGAGAGCATCACGCGCTTCATCACGCAAAAGCTCAAGCTCAAGGTCAACGAGGCAAAGAGTGCGGTGGCACGACCGCAGGAACGAAAGTTCCTCGGGTTCAGCTTCACGACTGGTCCGGACATCAAGCGCAGGATCGCGCCGAAATCTCTGGAGCGGTTCAAGCGAAGAATCCGGGATATCACGCAAAGGGTCAAAGGCGTCAGCATGAAGACGACAATGGAAGAGCTGGCCCCTTATATGCGGGGCTGGCGCAACTTTTTCGGCTTCTGCGAAACGCCGGAGGTGCTCGTTGCTCTCACGCGCTGGGTCCGGTTGCGACTGCGGGCCGCCCTGTGGCGTCAGTGGAAAACACCACGTCGCCGTCGTGCGGCACTGATCGCATTGCGAGTCTTTGGGCAGTTGTGCAATACGGCCGACAGCGGCCGTGGCCCATGGTACATCGCCCGGAGCAAAGCCCTCTCACTGGGGCTTTCCAATGCATACTTCAGATCGCTCGGTCTCCCCTCCTTGTTCGGAGCTTGTTAGCCCAACTTCTCGAACCGCCGCGGTACGGACCCGTATGCCAGGTGGTGTGGGAGGGGCGGAGCCGCGAGGCTCCCCCCTATCCCGATCTTTGGCACATTGCTGCCCATAGTCGATGCGGTGGTATGTCCGCAGCTGGCGGAAGCTGACGTTGCGTCCGCATGCGTTGTCCCGGCTGGCATTATTTGACGCAAGCCCCGCCGCCCGGAGATGTTGACGAAGAGAGGCGGCGGGGGCGGTGATCCGTAGCCGCGACTACAAGAAGGAAGAACGGCGACGGATCGGGGGCCAGCGCGGGCAAGAGGCACCGCCATCGCTCAACTCCGTCAGCACCCTCACTGTATCGCGCGAAT
>DASSEH010000405.1:0-1174 GCA_035695325.1 Candidatus Angelobacter sp. | reverse complement strand
GGTATTGGGCCGATCATCTCCAGCGCGATGGTGGCCGCAATCGGCGCAGGCGATGTGTTCACCAAGGGCCGCGATTTTGCCGCCTGGCTCGGGCTCGTTCCCAAACAGATCTCGACCGGCGACCGCACCATTCTCGGCAAGCTATCCAGGCGTGGCAATCGCTACCTGCGGGTTCTGTTCGTGCAGGCGGCGTGGGTCGTGCTGATCAAGCCGAAGATCTGGGAGCGCCATGGGCTCAAGCCCTGGATCGAGGCGGCCAGGAAGCGGCTGCATCACAACGTGCTGGCGATCGCACTCGCCAATAAGCTCGCCCGCATCGCCTGGAGCGTCCTAGCCCGTGGCCGGGCATTCGAGGCGCGGAAGATCGATCAGGCAGCGAACCAATCCGCTTGATTCCTATTCTACGCCAACGGCAACAGAGGCCGAAAAATGAGGAGTCCGCGATGACGTAGCCAGATTGATACGCTTTACCTGCCGAGGTCTGCGAGAGGATGAGAAGAGATGGAGGATCGGTCTTCCCGGCGCATGCGAACACTGGTGACCCAAATGGCCCGTTGAGGCCTGTCCGCTAATGAGAACGCACGCGCGCTGATATCCATGATGGTCTGGAGCAGACCAACTCCAATCAGAGACCGCATACATTGATGCAAGACCGCTCACGCCAGCTCGACGAAAACCTCTTGCAACGCACGGCCGGACCATACATTCGGGTCATTCGCGTCACTTTGACTGCGTGCAGCTCATTTCCGGTCTAACCCCACAAGCAGACATAATCGCGGACCGTCGGGATGTCTCAGAATGGGATGGACCGGCCGTGCTCCCGCCCCGAACCGTTCAGAGAATGACCGGGGGCATAGAAGCACGAGGAGCACATCGCCATGTCCCATAAGACAGCCGCTACAGTCGCACACACGATTGGCATCGATACGGGCAAGAACACCCTCCATTTGATCGGCCTCGACGACAAGGGGGCAATCGTTTTGCGGGAAAAGGTCGTTCGCGACCGGATCACAGCCCGGCTCGCCAATGTGCCGCGGTGCCTGATCGGAATCGAAGCTGGCATGGCGACGCACTATGTGGCTCGCGAGCTAAGTGCGCTCGGCCATGACGTAAAGCAGGTACCGCCCGCTTATGCCAAACCGTTCCGGCAAGGCCACAAGAACGACTTCAGAGA
>DASSEH010000404.1:0-1339 GCA_035695325.1 Candidatus Angelobacter sp. | reverse complement strand
TAGTAGAGCTGGGACGCTTTGGTTCGAAAAGAAGCGCCATTTCGCTCTCGCGGAGATTGCCTGTTTTGCATAAGACCAGGACTCGCGTTTCTTCGTGAATCACTCAGTGGCAGCTTGTGCTCCACCAATCATCTATTCGGTCCAATCTTGCGACCATGATTCTTGTCTTCGAACTCCCGGACTGTTCCGGGAGGCAGGACGCCCATTCAAGCGGCCGGGCTCAACGTGCTCCCACAAGATGACTCGGGCTGTCCTGCATGCGAGTGGCGTAGGGTTGTTGCGTTCTCCACATCCAGTACAACCGCACCGCCAGCTTGCGCGCCACCATCACTTTCGCGACTGCGGAGTGTTTCCTGTGCCTGAGTCGCTGATAGGCGCGCTTTAAATCCGTATCCCCGCGGGCCGCGCTCTGGCCCGCTTCCACCAACAAACTACGCAGCATGGGATTGCCCTGCTTGCTGATCGCTCCCAGCCGCTGCCGACCGCCACTGGAGTGCTCCGCCGGATTCAGTCCCAGATAGCTGATTACGTTCCTGCTGTGAGCAAACCGGTCGATTCGTCCCAGTGTTAGCACAAAGGCCAGAGACGTGATCGGTCCCACGCCCGGATGGCTCTGCAGCAGTCGCGCGATCGGATTGTTCCTGGCTTCCTGTTCCACCGCCGCATCCAGTTCGGCGATACTGCGATTCAACTGGTCCAGCAGCTTCAGATCATCTTCGCGCCGCCGCGCCGTCCACCCGGTCAAAGGCAGTTCCTGTAACAGGGTTTGCCCTTTCTCCGTCCACAGCTTCCACTTCTGCTGGACTCCCTGGTTGAGCGCCAGATGCTGCAACTGGTTTTTGATCTGGCGTCGCAGGCTTACCAGTTTGTTCCGGTGCAACAGCAACTGCCGGATATCGCGCTGCTCCAGGCTGGGCACCCATACCTGCGGGAATCGCTGCTCCAGCAATAAGCGCAGCAGCAATTCTGCGTCCCGCCGGTCGGTCTTCTGCCTGCGCACTTCCATGGAGCGAATCCGCGTAGCATCGCCCATGCGCAGCTCGTGCCCCAGTTCGGCCAGCAGTCGCTCCATCCACAGCGTGTTGCCGCAGGCTTCCATGCCGACGATCACTTTGTCTTCGAGTCCGCGGTAGAACACAGCTGCTTCGCTCCGGTTCAGCTTCCGTTCTGTTTGTTCTCCTGTTTCGGTGTCGACCATTGCAATTTGCTGGAAACTCGGATGGAAATCACAGCCTATAATTTTCATGACGGCTCCTTTCGTCCGAGTCTTGGTCTTTGCAAACTCAAGTTTACTCGGCGCTCTTGGGAGCCGTCGTTGTTATGAAATCAAGCGGAGCGC
>DASSEH010000403.1:0-1657 GCA_035695325.1 Candidatus Angelobacter sp. | reverse complement strand
AACCGGGAGGTCTCCGGGTGGGCCGAAAGCGCCTTTGGGCGGACGGTCCGCGGCGGGTGTTGAAAAAATCCTTTTTTCGTTGATGACTGAAAATTCTCAGGACCGCTGGTGCGTCTCTCTCGCTGCGAGGTGAGGGACCACATCAATGTCCGGGCTCCGCCGCTAGCCACGCGATCGATTGGAGAGAGGCCCCGATCCGGCTGGGATTGTTCCTGGCGAGCGCTCCCCGCCTCGGTGATACCGCCGCTGCGTAGGAACCGACCGCTACACCTTAGGGCACCTCGAACAATGACGATTTTGTTGTTGGATCTTCCGCCGCCGTGGCGTGACGCTCGTTTTCAGTGTTGATTTTCCGCGGAAGCGGTTGCGTTTATGCGATCCAGGTCCCGTTTTATGCGTACCGGGCACACGACACCATCATGCGGCGGCTATTCGCTCCAGCGTGACAAGACGGCGGATGTTGTAGGCGAGGTTCTGGAGGCCGATTTTGGCTTTCGCCCGAGCAATGCCAATCGTCCGTATGATCCGACCACCCGGAGAGGTTTGTTGTGCTCCGAACACGTGCTCGACGCGAGCCCGAATCTTGCTCTTTTTGCGGTTTGCATTCTCCTGCGCCTTCGATAGCGGATGATTGCGGCTTGCGCGCTGATGAATCTGACTGCGCAAGCCGCGTACCCTGAGCTTTGCCTCGGTCTCGGCCGACCGATAAGCGCTGTCCGCATAAACATCCGCAGACGTATTGGTTTTGTTCAGAAGCCCATCGAATTTCTGACTGTCATGCACGCTCGCGTCGGTCACGTCATACTGCCGGATCAGCTTGTGCCTGGCATCGGCATTCACGTGGTTCTTGTATCCATAGAAACTCTTGCCGTGCTTCTTGGTCCAGCGCGCATCCTTGTCTTTCTGCCGGTTTTTCGACGGATCTTTCTTCCAGGCCCGGGGCGTCTTGCCGGCCTTCACATCCTCATTTTCGTCACGGCTATTACGCTGCTTGGGAACCGGAACAATCGTCGCATCAACCATCTGGCCGCCGCGAGCGATGTAGCCCTTCGCTTCCAAATGCTGGCCAAAACGCTCGAACAGTTTCTCAATGAGACCGGCCTTCGCAAGCGTCTCCCGGAACAACCAAAGCGTCGTGCCGTCGGGAATGCTGTCCTCGATGCCGAGCCGCACAAACCGCGTGAACGACAGGCGGTCGCGCACCTGATACTCAATCTGTTCGTCGGACAGATTGTAAAGCGATTGCAACACCAGCATCCGAAACATAACAATGACATCAATCGGCTTGCGGCCAGCGTTGCTCTTCTTTTCACTCGCCGGCGTCAGTGTCGCCGCCTCAATCTCGGCGCGGAAGCTCTCGAACGGCACCACCCGATCAATCATCTCAAGCGGATCGCCCTTCGCGGAAATCACCGCAAGCCGCTTGTCCGCATCAAAAAAACCGAATTGACCCATCGTATCCACATCCCCGAATCCTATCGCGACAGGTTAGAATCGCACAAATTCAGGAAGGGTCGTTATTTTTCGAGCTGCCCTTAACTCTTCCATCGCCCGGTTGACCTCAAATTCGATAGACGGACTTCAGGGGTTAGGTTCCGAACTCCAAAAAATGCAAGAATTTCTGAAGTCCGAGGTCGACAACGTGCAGCGCCAAATC
>DASSEH010000402.1:0-1100 GCA_035695325.1 Candidatus Angelobacter sp. | reverse complement strand
ACTCTGATACGCCCATGCACCGCGGGGTCGCCGTCAATGGTGCCCGCGACGTTATTGATGAACTTGATGATGAGCTTGGCGAAGTGATAGGCTGGCGCGGCCTTGCCGGCGAAGAAGAACGTGCGCGGCGGCACATCAAGTTCAGGATTCGCGCGCAGCCGATTGTAGAGCACGATCGCATGCAGCACGTTGAGGAGTTGCCGCTTGTATTCGTGGATGCGTTTTATCTGCGTGTCGAAGATTGTGTCTGGATCGACGATCGGTCCGCCGTCGCGTTTCAGCCAGTCAGCAAATCGTGTCTTGGCTTCCCGCTTGGCCCTACGGACCGCGTCGCGGAAGCTCTTGTCGTCCGCCAGCGGCTTCAATTTCTCCAATTGTGACATGTCGGTGATCCACCCATCGCCGATGGCCTCCGTGATGGCCTTTGCCAGGGCCGGATTCGCCAGCAACAACCAGCGGCGCGGGGTGACGCCGTTGGTCTTGTTGTTAAAGCGTTCCGGGAACATTGTGGCGAAATCTGGGACGAGGCGTTGTTTGATCAGCTCTGAATGCAACGCGGCAACGCCATTGGTGCTGTGCGATCCGACGATGGCCAGATGCGCCATGCGAACCTGCCGAGGCGCGCGCTGCTCGATGAGGCTGGCGCGCGATACGCGAGCTTCGTCCCCAGGGAACCGGGCCCGGACTTCGTCAAGGAAGCGCCGGTTGATTTCGTAGATGATTTCGAGCTGCCGCGGCAGGAGGCCTTCGAACCACTCCACAGGCCATTGCTCGAGCGCCTCGGGCAGCAGCGTGTGGTTGGTGTAAGCGAGCGTTCGTTGCGTGAGACTCCAGGCCTCGTCCCAGCCCAACTTGGCCTCGTCCAACAACAGCCGCATCAGCTCGGGCACTGCCATCGTCGGATGGGTGTCGTTAAGCTGAATGGCCGCTTTGTCCGCGAGCGCGGGCCAATCATTGCCGGCTGCGCGGAAACGGCGAACGAGATCTGCCAGCGAGCACGCTACGAGAAAATACTCCTGAAGAAAACGCAGGCCTTTTCCGGCGATCGTCGTGTCGTCGGGATACAACACCCGGGTGACGGTTTCGGCGGTAAGGGTTTC
>DASSEH010000401.1:0-1180 GCA_035695325.1 Candidatus Angelobacter sp. | reverse complement strand
TATTAAAATGAGAGCTTTGGGTTCGGATTACACTTCAGGGATAGCCCTGCGGGCACCAGGAGAGCGGCATTCTTACTGGCGTGTATTGTGGCCTTGCCGGCCGAACATACCGGCACCTATACATACGGTAGGGGGCAGGGTGCAATACGGCCGAATGGCTCCAAGGGGCGTCAAGCTCGTACTAGGGTGTGTTTGCAAAGTCTAGAGCACCTTTAACCATAAGAGGGTCGCCGCAATCAGCCACATGGCTTGATAGTAGACGGCGCGCTTTTCATAACGTGTGGCCAGTCGACGGAATTGCTTACAGCGATTGATCAGGCGCTCAAGCCGGTTCCGCAGACGGTAGAGCGCGCGATTGAAGGGGCCGGTACGACCTTCGTTGCGCTTGCGCGGGATGGTGATCCGGATGCCATGCTGACGGGCATACTGCCGAATCCGCCGACTGCTGTAGCCTTTGTCACCGATGATGCGCTGCGGGCGGCGCTTGGGGCGGCCTGCTCCGCGCCGCTTCACGGCGCCGGACTCCAGAAGCGACTCGAAGACTGTCGCCTCGTGTTGCTGCCCAGGAGTCAGGACGAGCGTCAGCAGTTGACCGCCTCCTTCCGCTCGGAGATGGACTTTGGTACTGAACCCACCCCGGCTGCGGCCGAGGGCTTCAGACTCTGGGTCCCTTTTTTTGCCCCAGCCGCGTGCTGATGGGCTCGGATCGTGGTGCCATCGATGTCGTGCAGCTCCCAGTTCAGCTGGCCCTGGGCGTCGGCCTGTGCTTGCACGGCCGAGAGCAGCTGCGCCCAGATCCCCGCTCGCTGCCAGCGGTAAAACCGACTGGCGACCGTACGCCAGGGGCCATAGCGCTCGGGCAGATCACGCCAAGGCGCCCCGGTGCGGAGCATCCACAAGATGCCATTGATGATCGTGCGGTGGTCATGGGCCGGTCGCCCGGTTTTGGGTTTTTGGGGTGGGAGTAGCGGTTGGAGCCACTCCCATTGCCTAGGGGTCAAGTCGCCGCGGGTCATGTCGCCTCACCTCCGTTTCTACTGGAGAGTATAGCGCGACATGACCCGAGTTTGCAAACACACCCTAGAAACCTGCGGGGAGGGCTGGCTTGGTGGCAGCTGAGCGACGAGCAGTGCCCTCAGCACTTGGAACGTCGGTATCTCAAGGAGGCGAGCCCGCGCCA
>DASSEH010000400.1:0-1801 GCA_035695325.1 Candidatus Angelobacter sp. | reverse complement strand
ATCGGCACCATGGCAAGCGCGAACGCATTCCTGTCAAAGAACAGGTTAGCTGCGGATCGTCCCACTTTTTGGTCACTTCCGCTCTCCATTGTGCTCTACCAAGACCGCCAGTTCACGCCCGGCGGGTTTTTCTTTCACTCGACCAACCGTATCACCCTGCGTCGCTTTATCCGATCAAGCGCATGAACGATGCCGAGCACGGCTAGAAGACGTTCCAGCGTACGCGCCGCGTTAGCTATCGTGGCGCCTTGGTCAGGGCCGCGCTTCGAGCACCATGTTAAAGGGCGTTTCACTGACGGAATTGCGGACGCCATCGCGGCACATTCGGCGGCAGCGGCATGATTAGATGGCCTGTGCAGAAAGCCGCAGAGCATTCGCGCTCTGCGGCGCCGCGCCGGGGATTCAAAAATCGATTGCTTATGAATGTACCTCGCCCCGGCCTTCAACAGAATTGCACCAGCGAGTTGCGGGCGGAATTAAAAAATGCCGCTCCGTCAAAGAAACCAAACAGATGTTGCGGCGCGGACACAGCAACCTAGAGCGGGATGAGGCTAGATTGAATCGTTTGAGGATTCCCAAATCAGATTAGTTCTGATTCAACATGCTGGCTGGGAGGGAGGCCAGCATGGATGGGGCGACCGTATTCGCTTGACCTTCGTGAGCGGGTGGTAAGGGCTGTCGTGAAGGGTGGCTTATCGCGCCATCAGGCCGCAGCCCAATTTGGCGTGGCCATCAGTACGGCTATCA
Source organism: Candidatus Angelobacter sp. (assembly GCA_035695325.1). Taxonomy (GTDB): domain Bacteria; phylum Acidobacteriota; class Terriglobia; order Terriglobales; family Acidobacteriaceae; genus Angelobacter. The sequence continues at coordinate 1,054 of DASSEH010000400.1, read as the reverse complement.
ACTGGGTTCGCCGCTTCCGCGAGACTGGCAGCGTCGAACCGGACCAAGTCGGCGGCTATAGGCCGAAGAAGATTGCGGGGCCGCACCGCGATTGGCTGCTGCAACGGTGCCGGAAGGCAGATTTCACCTTGCGCGGGCTGGTGGCGGAACTCGCCGAGCGGGGCCTGAAGGTCGATTACCGCACGGTGTGGGAGTTTGTTCACGCCGAGAAGCTCAGTCATAAAAAAAGACGCTGATTGCCGCCGAGCAGAACCGCCCCGACGTGGCCCGCCGCCGTGCACAATGGACCAAGTATCGGGAGCGGATCGACCCCTCCCGCCTGGTGTTCATTGACGAGACCTGGACAAAAACCAACATGGCACCGCTGCGGGGCTGGGCGCCGCGCGGCCAGCGGATCAAAGCCAAGGTGCCACATGGTCATTGGCAGACCATGACCTTCCTGGCCGCATTGCGCCACGATCGCATCACTGCTCCCTGGCTCATCGAGGGGCCGATCAATGGCGAGACCTTCCAACTCTACGTCGAGAAGGTTTTAGTTCCGACCTTGCGGCCCGGCGACATCGTGATCATGGACAATCTTGGCTCGCACAAGCGCAAGGCTGTGCGCCGCGCCATTCGTGCAGCCGGCGCCCGGCTCTTCTACTTGCCGAAATACTCACCCGATCTGAACCCGATCGAACAGTTCTTCGCCAAGTTCAAACATTGGCTGCGCAAGGCCGCAAGGCGAACTACAGAGGCCGTCTACAATGCTATCGGTCCAATCCTCGACACCGTCTCAGCAGCCGAATGTGCAAACTACTTCGTTAACGCCGGCTATGACCAAACCTAGTCTCATCCCGCTCTAGGGTGGGCGGACCGATATAACGGCGATGTTACCGCTGTGTTACCGCCCCCGGGCAGGTCCGGGGCTAGACGGGGCTGGCTGCGACAAGCGAGCATTTCGCCCGATTGGCGTTGACGTTGACGAAACCGACATGCATCCGGGCAAAGGTTTTCCGGCTCCTCATGCTGACGGTGTCGTGAATCACGCGTTTACGGTCGGTCAAATGGCTGC
>DASSEH010000399.1:0-2820 GCA_035695325.1 Candidatus Angelobacter sp. | reverse complement strand
GAGAGAGCCGCTCCTCTCCTGAAACTGAGCCACTTGGTCGGCAATCGCTCGCTTGACGTTTGGATCGTCGGCGCGATCAAGCAGTTCCTGGGGAAATGCTATTTGGTCTTGGCCATCCCGTTCGGCGATCAAACGCGCTTCCTGGGCGATCGCTGAATCCAGCTGGTTTCGCTGCAGCTCATATCCAGCCTTTGGCTGCGTAAGGTCCAGTCGGAACAAGACCTGCCCGGCTTGCACGTGTTGTCCCTCGCGAACGCGGATTTCGCGAACGATACCACCCTCCAGATGCTGGACGGTCTTGCGGTTGGTTTCCGCGGACACAACTCCGGTGGCGGTGATCGCACTATCCAGCCGAGCAAAGGCAGACCATCCACCCAGAACGAGAAAAGTGCCGACTATGACGACGTAGCCGGCTATGGCTGGGACCCTCCAGTCCGGAACGGAGTTCTTCTGCATCATCGCACCGATCGGACGAATGTCGCACCACTGGCGACCGCCGCGATTTTCGGACCGCCCATCAATCTAGAAAGCACCTCAACGCGACCGCCGAACGCCGACACCCGTCCCGCCGCAAGCACCAGCACCTTGTCCACCGCAGCAAGCATCGCGGTCTTGTGCGATATAACGACAACGGTCGAGCGCGCTCGCTTCAGCGCCTCGATCGCCTCCATCAGGGCAGCTTCGCCTTCCGAGTCCAGGCTCGCATTTGGTTCATCGAGTATCACGAGCGGTGGCTTTCCATAGAGCGCGCGAGCCAAGCCTATACGCTGCCGCTGCCCACCCGACAGGGCAAGTCCGCCTTCGCCTACCTGGGTATTGTAACCATCGGGCAAGCCTTGAACCAACTCGTGAACTCCAGCCATTTCGGCCGCAGCAAACAGCTTCTCTTCGTCATGCTCGCCGAACCGGGAAATGTTTTCTGCAAGCGTACCGGAAAACAGCTCAATGTCTTGCGGAAGATATCCGATATAGGGGCCAAGCTGATCGCGATTCCAATGAGCCAACTCAGATCCGTCAATTCTGACTTTCCCAACGGCGGGTCGCCACACCCCAACCAACGCTCGTGCCAAGCTGGACTTACCTGCTGCGTTCGGACCTATAATTGCCAAGACCTCACCAGGCTGCAGAACGAAGGAGACTTCCCGGATAACGGGCTCCTTTCCGCCGGGGGGAATTACGAGAATATTCTCGACTGAGATCAGGCCTTGGGGCGGACGAAGAGCGATTTTCTCGCCTTCCTCGGGAAGCATTTTCACGAGATTGCTTATACGCTCGTATGCAGAGCGAGCTGCCAGGAATGTCTTCCATTGTCCGACGGCTATTTCGACCGGGGCAAGTGCGCGCCCCATGATGATCGAGGCCGCAACCATTGCGCCTGCCGAAGTCTCCTGATTGACCGTCAAATACGCACCAACTCCGAGTATCGCAACCTGGAGAAACGCTCGAACGAACTTGCTGAATGCCACAAGAAAACCGGCCCGATCACTGGCGCCCGCCTGCAATTGCAAGCCTTCACTATGTCGATCGGACCAACGGTCCCGTAAGCCCTTCAGCATGCCCATGGCATAAAGCACGTCAGCGTTCCGGAACGTAGCTGCTGCGTACGAATGGGCCAGGACCGACTTGCGAGAGGCGTCCTTCAATTGATTACGCGTTAATAGCTCGTTGGCCAACGCTAACGCAAAAATGAGCAATGCCCCCACGCCGGCCACGTAACCGAACCAGGGATGCATGATGAAACATCCAGCGACGAACACAGGAACCCAGGGCGCGTCGCAGAACGCTATGAGGCCTGTGCCAGTCAGGAACTCGCGAATTGTATCGAGGTCGCGTAAAGCCTGCGCCTGGTTTGTGCCCGGCTGAACTATCGTGCCGCGCAGGACCGTATCAAACAACGGGCTCTTTGCCTTGTCGGCGAACAGAAGACCAAGCCTGACAAGGATGGATGATCGGATTTTCTCCAGAGCCGCATACACGATCAGGAGAAAGCCCGCGATGATGGTCAGCGCAACCAGCGTGCCGATGTTTCGACTGCCCAGAACCCGATCGTACACCTGGAGCATGTAGAGGGGCCCCACAAACGCCAGCAGATTTATGAAGAAGCTAAAGACAATGGCCGTTGCCAAGCCAGGGCGAATGGCCTTGGACGCGTCGGCCAAAAAAGATGGACGTTTAGACATGGGGGACTAGCTTCCTGGAGGTTGGCAGTCTGAATGCCTCATTGAAATATTTCGACAGCTCTGCAGCCTTCTTGCTTCGACGGCGGCCGCGGCAAATCGACTGTTAACTCCGCTAACTATCAGTCAAGTCATAACAATGGCTGATAGGCTTGGTCGATTTTACGCCAGGGCAGTTGCGGTGTGGTGCACATCAATTCCGACGATGCCGAGCGTCGAGCCCTCCGACATGCCCGCTTCGTGATCATGTTGAGCCTGGTGGTCGAAAGCCTGCATCGGGCCGCTCAGTTCCAAAGGGTTGGCGGTCACATAACTCGGAAGAGCGGCGTAGTTCACCGGAGCGGCCGGCTCGACGGTCGAGGCAACGTGGTCCACCGGAGCGGTTGGCTCGATGGTCGAGGCGACGTGGTCCACCGGAGCGGTTGGCTCGATGGTCGCGATGACCTGGTCCACCGGAGCGGCCGGCTCGACGGTCGTGATGACCTGATCCACCGGAGCGGCCGGCTCAATGGTCGCGATGACCTGATCCACCGGAGCGGCCGGCGCAATGGTCGCGATGACCTGATCCACCGGAGCGGCCGGCTCGATGGTCGCGAGGTGGTCCACCGGAGCGGCGGGCTCGATGGTGGCGACGACCTGGTCC
>DASSEH010000398.1:0-3372 GCA_035695325.1 Candidatus Angelobacter sp. | reverse complement strand
AGAGAGAGGAGTTCACCTTTCAGTTCACGCTGGCGACGACCGAGGACTACCTCTTCCAAGAGGGCTACACGTACATGTCCATCCAGTGGAACAAGGTTGTGACGGATCTGTTCGGGCCGAAGGTTCCCAATTATGGACTGGCTCACAATCGCTTGTGCTTCGGCACGATCGAACGGGGCCCGGACGCCTGGGAGATCATGCGTGATGCCGGCCGCTTCTTGAAGAACCCGACGCTCACCGGTTTGCCCGCCGGGGCAAATCGACCAATGGCTGTTGGGGCAGTCATCGGCACCGGCTACTCGCAAACGGGCGCGCTGGCCAATGAGTTCATGATTAGGGGCGAGAACAACAAAGGCGGCGGCCCGCGGCCTTTCGACGCATTTCTGGTCCAGTTCATGGGCGCTGTCTGCTGGCAGCGTACCGACAGTGGTCCGTTTTACGGCGGTGGCGTGGCCTGCCCGCGCGTACCAACCAACGCGGATCGCGGTGGCGCGGTCGGAATGACCATCGTATCGGAGAGTGACATGCTCGTACGCCGCGGTTTTTTCTCACGCGGTATCGCAGAAGCGGGTTGGGTTCAGTACGAGCTAGCAGGCTTCCCGCACCTTACCAAGCCGATCTTCGACGTGTCGGGTGAGTTCCTAGCTGTGAATCAGACTCCGGTCGACGTGCGCCCCTTCTGCCGGGCCGCCTTCCGAAACATCAAGCGATGGCTTGAAGGTACGCCACCTCCTGCGGGGCGATACATCGATGGGGCGCTCCGCGGCACCACGTTCGTCATCACTCGCGACGAAGAGGGCAATGCGACTGGCGGCGTGCGCGCCCCACACATGCCGTCGATCGACGCGCATGGCAACGTTGCCGGCGCTCCGCTCGGCAGCTACAATGGCGTCGACAACACCGATCCCGCAAATGTCTTCCGTCTGCTCGCCGGCGTGTTCACGCCCTTCACCCAATCGCAGCTCGATGCTCGCTACCCCGCCAGCGGGCCGAACGACATCCAGCACCGGGTAAAGCGCGCAGCGCGCCAGCTGTTCGAGGACGATCTGATCCTCCGCCAGGATCTCGACGGTTACAAAGACCATCCCCACGGTCCCACGGACTAGTGCCGCGTATCATTTATATTCAAAGCACCCTGGCGGTTTAATTCTCCTACAAAAGGGCATCTCACCATAGTGAACCTGCTTGGGAATCAACTGATACAGTGCACTAGTCTTTAAAGAAGCGTGACTTAAAGGCGCGATGAGAAGAAAAGACTCGAAATGCTCTTAAATACTTGGTTCGCTGGGAAGTGATCAAACTACCGCAACCAAGAAAAGTAGCATTTCGAGTGAACAGAACTTACCCCAAAATCCTGCGAAATCGCAAGCGCCGAATCGAACGCCGTTTGGATCCCGAGCGTCGGTGGGCTAACACCGAGGCGCCGATGATGAGCGCCAGCAACATCCATTTTGAGATGGCCGAACGGAGCCGAGCGGTCAACTACGGCGGCATCGGTGCCATGCACCTGATGGGTCAGAAGTTGGGTTTAGTCCAGGAGATCGATTCGAGGGTGCAGCTGCTCAAGAGACATCTGCCCTATCATGAAAGCGACCACGTGTTGAATCTGGCCTACAACGCCCTGCTCGATGGCGTTCGGCTCGAAGATATCGAGTTACGTCGCAACGATGAAGCTTTTCTCGATGGACTGGGAGCCCAGCGCATTCCTGATCCGACCACCAGCGGAGATTTTACCCGACGCTTCGATCAAGACTCGGTTCTGGCGCTCATGGAAGCCATCAATGCGACCCGCCAGCGGGTCTGGAAAGAGCAGCCTCGGGGTTTCCTGGCGCACGCTTTTATTGACACCGACGGTACGATTGCTCCGACGTTGGGAGAGTGCAAAGGAGGGATGGCGCTTTCCTACAAAGGGATCTGGGGTTATGCGCCCTTGATTATCTCGCTCGCCAACAGCCGTGAGGTCCTTTATCTGGTTAACCGACCGGGCAACGTCGTCAGTCACCAAGGTTGCGTGCCCTGGATCGATCGGGCCATCGACTTAGTGCGTCCGCATGCCGGTGAAATCACTTTGCGTGGGGACAGCGATTTCACCCTGAGCGCCCAGTTGGACCGCTGGGATAGCCAAGGGATCAAATTTATCTTTGGCATGGATGCTCATCCCAAGGTAGTCCAATTGGCTGAAGCCTTGCCGGCAGAGGCTTGGAAGCCCCTTGAACGTCTGGCGCGCTATGAAATTGCCACCGAGCCCCGACGCAAACCCCATCGGATCAAGGAGGCGATTGTGCGCTTTAAGGGTTATCCAAATAAAAAGCTGATCGGCGAAACGGTGACAGAGTTCGATTATCAACCCCTCAAGTGTGGGCGCAGCTATCGACTGGTGGTGGTGCGCAAAAACATCAGCGTCCAGAAAGGGGAACTGGTGCTCTTTGAAGACATTAAATACTTTTTCTACATCACTAACCATATCGATTATAGTGCGGAGCAGATCGTGGCCCTGGCCAATGAGCGTTGCGAGCAAGAAAACGTCATTGAGCAACTCAAAAACGGGGTCAACGCCATGCGCATGCCGGTAGACGATTTAATCAGTAACTGGGCCTACATGGTCATGAGTGCGCTGGCTTGGAACCTGAAATCCTGGTATGGATTGCTGCTCCCCAATCGGCAACGAGGCCTGGAGTTAGTGTGCATGGAGTTTCGCCGCTTTCTGCACGCCATCATGTTGCTGCCTGCACAGATCGTCCGCAGTGGTCGAAAGATCATTTATCGGATCATGGGTTACAACAGGTGGCTAAAAGACTTCTTTGCTGCCTGGGAGAAACTTCGTCGGATGGCACCTGCCTGAAGTAGCTTTTCATGGTCAATGCGATGCTCGCGGCGGAACACTTCCAATGTTTCAACGCAGTGTTACGCCCCGGCGAGGTACAAATCGACTACCCCGAAATCAACCAACAGCAATAAGTTCTGTTATTTTTCATTGCCGGACGCAAGCTTGTCCTTTCCATGGCCCGCAACTTGCACCTTTGCGCCGCTTTGTGAAAATTTGTCCGGATCGGACACGAAGTTCGTCGCGCGCATTCGGAACACGCTTATTTTAGGACTAGGAGAGAAGAACCTCGGCGTCGAGAACTTCCGGCCTCAAGGACTCCGGGGGATCGGCTTTGAACGTTACCTCTGCGGTCTCAGTATCGAGCGTAAACCGGACTTCTCCCGTTTGGCGCTCGATCCTTGTCTCCGTCTCAGGCCCGTTTTTGCGCTCCTCGGAAAACTCAACATTGAATCTACCGTTCCAAAGCTTCCCCGTCCGGTCTGTCAGTTCAACCATCCAGATATCCGGGATGCGACTTGCCGAACGATATCCGCCATGGGTGCATA
>DASSEH010000397.1:0-2186 GCA_035695325.1 Candidatus Angelobacter sp. | reverse complement strand
CAGGCTCGACAGCGTGGCGATATTTCCGCGCGCCGCATCCGGCATCACCGTTTCCATAAAGCGCTGGTCAAGCTCATTTGCGAGGCGCAACGCGAAAATTGTGCCACACTGGGAAAGCGCCTGGGCCGACAGCTCAGAGGGTCGCTGCGAGATCAATGCGAGTGAGACCGGACTTAAACAGCGCGTTGGAGAAAGTCGAGTAGATTTAATGGCTTACGGACGAACGCCGTGGTCTTAGCACCACGGCGGCGGTGTCGGGGCCGGGTTAGGCGGCCGGCTGCGGAGTAGTGAGGGGGAGTTCCTGAAGGTTGGGCGGCAGGGCGACGCCAACCGCCTGAAAGAGCTTACCAGCGACGCCGGTGGTCGGGGTGCGCAGCAGGAAGCGCTTGCCATCCTGCTCAAGCTCGATTTCCTGCAGCCGGTCGAGATCGCGCAGGATGTCGTCCCATTCGGCTGCGATGTTGTGCCGGTGGAGGCGATCCTCGAGTTCCTTGACGAGCAGCAGGGCAAGGAAGGAGCAGAACACGTGGCCGCGAATGGCCATGTCGCTGCTGTGGTAGATTGGGCGAGTGGCAAGCACGGCCTTGGCCTGGCGGAACAACTGCTCGACCCGCAGTAGGTCGCGATAGCGCAGCATGACCTGAAGCGGGGTGAGCTTGGTGTTGGTGCGCAGCACATAGAGCCCGTCAAAGCGCGCGTCTTCGGCGACCCGCGTCTCGTCGACGGCGAAGTGCTCGGCCGAGACGGTCTTGAGATAGCGGCGGAAACCGCTGTTGCCGACGAGCGCCTTGTCGCCTTGGGCGAGCTTGGCGCGCAGCCCGTCGAGGATGGCACTGCGCTGCTCGGCATCGCGCCGCGCCTCGGCGAGATTGCGACAGACGATGTACCGTCGGTTGCCGATTTTGACCTGCTTGGCCTCGAGCTCGGTGAGCTCGCCCGAAACCCGCGGCACGACCAGCGGGACAAAGGGCGTCTGATCATCAATCACGGTGCTGCGCACTTCGGCACTGCTGCGCTCGCGCACGCCGAGGACGTATTCGAGCTTGCGTTGCTCCAGCGCGGCAATGCTCTGGGCGCTGATCATGCCGCGGTCGGCGACGACGCAGATGCGGCCGACGCTAAAACGAGCGCGCAACCGGTCGACGACCGGCAACAGGGTGGTGACATCGGCGGTGTTGCCGGGCCACAGCTCGCAGCACAGCGGCCTGCCGTCCTGATCCATGACCAGCCCGACGATCATCTGATGGAGATCCGGGCGGTAGTCTTTCGAATGGCCGCGACGACCAAGCTCCTCGCCGCCCCGTCCCTCGAAGGACAGGCTGGTGGTGTCCATGAAGACGACGCTGAGTTCGGCGAACAGGTCGCGCCGACGGGCAAACAGCCCCTCTTCCACGAGGTCCTTGCGGCAGCGCGGCGTCAGCTCGCTGGCTCCGGCTTGATCGGCGAGCGGCTCGCCGAGCCAAGCCATGGCGCGGTAGAGATGATGCAGCTGAAGGGCCTCAGTGCCCTCGATCCGGTAGTCGGCTCGCCACTTTTCCGCAGCGCGGTCCGAGCCCGACACAAACAGCCGGTGGAGCACCGTCAGGAATACCGCGCGCTCGGCAGCAAACTCGAACTGCCGGCCTGCGGCCAGCTCTTCTAACACGGCGCGGCAGCCGACCTCATGCCACAGCCGCTCGAACAGCAGCGCCGGTCCAATCCGCTGACACCTTGCATTGGGCGGGGCTTCGCCCTCGACCAGCGACAGCACCATCGAACGCTGCGCCAGCCGGACGACGGAGCGCGCCAGCCGGTCGAGATCACCGCGCGCAACGACCACTTCCTTGCGCCCGAGATTGGCGATGATGCGCTGCTTGGTGCGACCCTCCTCGCGTACGTTCTCGACCAGGTAGACGTAGGTGTAGGGGCCAATGCGCTTGTCGCGAGCGAACATACCCTTAGCATCTGAGGATCGTACCCATAGTCAAGCGATATAACCTTCTCCCCACTATAATTTAGCACCGCACTTTCGGCCCGGCTTTATCAACCTCCAGCATTTCTGCCATTCTCGATGGCGAAACCCGGTCCGGTTGTCCAAGTCGGGTCTAAATGCGTTTCAAATCGCGGATGATGATAAATCAAACTCCTCATTGAGATATTATCAACAGCGGGAATGGAGAATCATACAATTCCTTTCGCCTTTTATC
>DASSEH010000396.1:0-1517 GCA_035695325.1 Candidatus Angelobacter sp. | reverse complement strand
AACAGGAAGTGCTTTACGCCGCCCTCCTCCGGCACGCTGGTGATGCCCACGTTGTTGGCATCGAACGTCCAGCTTCCCACGTAGAACTCCTTCACACGCTCGGTGTCCTTAGTCAGCATCTCCGCCAGCGTCGGCACCGAACCGTTGTGCAGGAAAGGTCCTGTGGCCCAGATGCCGTTGAGCGGACGGGCCTTGTACTTGTTCGAGAAGGAAGTCGGCTGGTTTCCGGAAAGCTTGTAGGCTTGCTCCACCAACTCCGCCGTTCCCTGGTAGTCCTCCACGGCTTTCTTGGTGTCGGCTTGAAGCGTCTCCAGCAGGTCGCCCAGCGGCAGTACCTGTCCGGTTTTCTTTACGGTGTTGATGCCGATCAGTTCTACAACCTTGAAATCGCGCGCGTGGGCGAGATAGGCCCCGAAAGTCACGTTCATGAGCACCTCGACGGCGGAGTCCTCCTCGCCGAATACGGTGTAGGGATTCAGCATCTTCGGCGTTTCCTTCAAGACGCCCGTCTTCACCGTCCGCAGGACGTTCCGGTTCAGCGTATCGTCTGTGCCCACATTTTTCATCTGCGCCACAATCCGCCGCGCGGGTGAGGTCCGGTCGATTGGCAAGTGGCAAGACGCGCAGCGTTGCTCGTAGAAAGGTTTGCCCGCCGCGGCGAGAGCCTTGTCGATCGGCACCAGGTTTTCCGGCCACAGAGGCGAGGAGAGCGCCCAAAGGTCCTGCTCAATGGCGTTCAAATTCTTTGTCTCGATCGTCGTCGTTGGATACTTCGGCAGTTTCCCTTTCTGCGGCGCAATGGCGACGGTCCCGAATACCCCGAGCACCTCACCGATGTTGCGCAGCGCCGGGCCGGCTCCCGCATTCGGGATGGAGCCGTTCCACTGCACCACGTTGTGCTGCGGCGCGTCCCACACATGTGGATACGAGACGGGCGCGTCCGTGGGCCGCGCGTTCTCCGCAATCCCCAAGTCGCCGGCGGTGACCTCGTTCATGATGTTGCCCAGCGCATCCACGCGCCCGAACCCCGGCCGGTTATCCGCCGGAAGCGGATTCCGCTTGAGGCGCGCCTCCAGCCGGTCCCTCCATTTCGCCAGGCCGGCCTTCAGCGCTGTGGCGTCGGCCCCGACCTTCTTCGCGAACCGGTCGAACTTGTCCGGCTGGTCGATCGTCTGCGTCATGGACGCCACCAACTCCTCGAGGAACGTCTGCGTATCTCCCATCGCGGGGCCGCCCTCTACCTGCACCGCCACGCCTTTGATCATCCACTTCGCGGTGTGGCACGCCGAGCAACTGAGACCCAGGATGTCAAGACCGTCCACCTGCTCGCGATTCTTTACGTAACCGATCGGCAGGCCACCCGGGTTCTTGGCCGATTTTTCCGACACCGTAATGTAGCGAAGCCGTTCGAAATGGGCGTTGCCCGAGAACAGCTCCTGGCTGTTCGGCATTTCGAGTGCCAGGAACCAGTCGTACGGCACGATCTGCGACCCTTGTGATGTCCACCAGAAATGATC
>DASSEH010000395.1:0-2433 GCA_035695325.1 Candidatus Angelobacter sp. | reverse complement strand
AGGCGCTCGGTTGTATCGTCAAGGACGGCAATCGAGCCAGCGACGTCATCGGCCGGATCCGTGCCCTCATCAAGAAAGCGCCCCCCGGAAGGATGGCTTGGAGATTAACGAAGCGATCCTTGAGGTCATCGCCCTGACCCGAGGCGAAGTGATGAAGAACGGCGTCTCGTTGCAGACGCAACTCGCGGAGGGCTTGCCGCTCATTCAAGGAGATCGAGTCCAACTGCAACAAGCGATCCTTAACTTGATTATCAACGCCATCGAAGCGATGAGCGGCGTCAGCGAGAAGTCGCGAGAGCTGCTGATCGGCACCAGCAAAGATGCATCGGGCGCGGTGCTCTTCGCTGTGCAGGATTCTGGCCCAGGATTGAAGCCGGAGAGTCTTGACCACCTCTTCGACGCATTCTACACAACCAAGCCCGGCGGCATGGGCATGGGACTATCGATCTGCCGTTCCATCGTCGAAGATCACGGGGGACGGATATGGGCCTCTCGCACTGCGGGCCCGGGCGCAACCGTTCAGTTCACCCTGCCTGTAGGGTGAGCGTGTACTCGTGAAAAGCTACGCTCGTCGTCGACCCCCCGAGGACCAGATCGCAATTTTTCTGCCGGATCGACTTTAGTCACCTCAGTTGGCCCTTAAATGATGCGATGTCTGCTTTGGGTCATTAGCGGACATTAGCGAGCGAATTAGAGCGGACTCGTTTTAATCCGGCTCGTATCCAGCTGCGGCGAAGTAGTTGGCACATTCGCTGGGCGTGAAGAGGTCGATGATGTGGCCGATGGCGTCCCAGAGGCCATCGACGGTGGGCTCGGCGGCCTTGCGCAGCAGCGCCTTCAGCTTGGCAAAGGCGTTCTCGATGGGATTGAAGTCAGGGCTGTAGGGCGGAAGGTAGAGCAGACGCGCTCCTGTTGCTGCGATGGCTTGGCACACCGCAGGGCCTTTGTGGCTGGACAGATTGTCCATCACCACGATGTCGCCGGGGCTGAGTTCGGGCACCAGCACCTGCTCCACATAGGCTTGGAAGGCGAGACGATTGATCGGCCCGTCGAGGACCATCGGCGCCATCATGCCGGTGATCCTCAGCCCGGCCAGGAAGGTTGTCGTCTTCCAATGACCGTAAGGAATGCCGGCCCTGAGCCGCTCGCCTCTTGGAGCGCGGCCACCACGCCGGGCCATGTTGGTCGATGCCCAGGTCTCGTCGATGAACACCAGACGATCAGGATCGAGATCGAGCTGGGCATCGAACCAGTCCCAGCGCCGCTTCAGGATGTCCGGGCGGTTCTGCTCGGCCGCGTGCGCGGTCTTTTTTTAAACGTCAGGCCGCAGCGATCGAGGAAGATCCAAAGCGTCGCCCGAGCCGCATACACATCACGCTCCGCGGCAAGCTTGTCGAGCATCTCGCTGATGGTCATGTCCGGCGTGGTCTCGACGAGCCCGAGAATGTAATCACGGTGAGGATCGAGCTTCGAGCGGCGCGGCTGTCCCTGACGGCCAGCTGTTCGATCGCCGGTTTGGCGCACCCGGTGAACCCAGCGGATCGCCGTCGCCAGCCCGATCCGAAACTGTGCCGCCGCCCGACGCGCCGGCAGCCCACCGAGCGCAGCATCAATCACTCGGTCACGCAAATCCTGGCTGTAAGCTCGTGCCATGGTCCTCCCCCCATCTAACAATCAACAGAGGACTCGCACTGTTCGCGTGATTTGGGAATCCACTCAGAATCGGAAAATCACGAACCTGCTCTAGCGCTTAGAGATAACTCATGGAGGAAGTTCATGTGGAAAGCAGTACTGGCTGGCACCGCGGCAGCGGTGATTAGCAGCTCGAGCTTTGTTTTTGCCGATCAAATGTGTGATCGCGATGGTGCGTCGCGTTGGCAACCGTCGGCGGCAGACATCAAAGCGTTCACTGACGCTCGCGTCGCAGCCCTCAAGGCGGGACTCGAACTCACGGTGGAGCAGGAAAAAAACTGGCCCGCCGTTGAGGCTGCGATCCGCGATATGGCCAAGGCCCGCGCCGATCGCATGGTTGCGCGCGCCAATGAGCAGCCACCATCCGATCCGGTCGAGGCTCTACACCAGCGCGCTGAAAGACTTGGTACGGTGGCAACAGGCTTGAAGAAGCTCGCCGATGCTGAGGAGCCGCTATACAAGAGCCTTGATGACGCGCAAAAACAGCGCTTCGAGATCCTGACGCGAGTCAGGTTTCATCGTGATATGGGGTCCGCTGGCTGGCAGAAGCCGTCCGAGCATGGTGATGATTGAGCCCAAGTAGACACCGGGGCTCGAAGTGCGGAAGTAAATGGAGCTGCTGGGTAATCTAGTTCAGCGCCCGTCATTGCCCGGGCACGCGAATCGCGTGCTGGGGATTCAAGACCAGCAACGTGATGCTGCCAGTGGCGACGCTGAAAGCCAGGGCAACGAGTATCATTA
>DASSEH010000394.1:0-2547 GCA_035695325.1 Candidatus Angelobacter sp. | reverse complement strand
ACAGGGTCTTGCCGGTCCGGATGAGTTCCGTACTCCTCCGCTGTGGGGACTTGGCCAAAGGCTGTTCTTCCTGCACGATGGCCGCTGTTCGGATCTGGTTTGCGCCATTGAGGCCCATGCCAGCACAACCAGAAACTGCACTGCGGTTGTCACCGACGCGCAGTCCTTTATTGTCAACGGATTTCTCTTCCAGCCTGGAATTGAAACCATTGCCTGCGGTTCCGAGGCCAATGTGGTGGTAAACAACTTCAACGCATTGAACGCCACACAGGCGCAGCAACTGCTCGACTACCTGCGTTCCCTGTAATCAGTACAGACAGTTTCCGGGCCGGTGTATTTTGCCGGCCCGGTGCTGTGTTTTCGGGGCCATGGCCAGCACGACAATTGGATTGGGTTTACCGCAACAACTGCCTGCAACCCCTTTGCGGCAATATACTTTGGAAAACAGATATAAACTTTAAGGATATTTTTCGTTGCTGGTATTAGCTGGTCCCAGTCGCAAACCCCAATGTGAAACTCAGGCTGCAAAGGCTGCGCCATCCACATAAATGCTCAAATTGAGCAACAAAATGAAAAAACTATTGTTCACGGACTCAAATGATTTCAGTGTGTCTATTTGGTTCCTGAAATGGATATAAATTCATAATTTGAGTGATAGTCGCAGATTATGGAATTATTTAATTGACGCAAAATTAATTTATGTTAAGCTTTGAAACTCTCGAGTAAGACTATGAGGTATATTTTCGAGAATCATAGTTTTGCTTGGCAAGGGGCTTTGTTTTCGGGGGTAGTTTTAAAATCGAAAAATAGCCATTACCAAAATGGAACTCCCGCTCTGCTGGGAGAGACCCAACTCTCAAACAAGCGGCGACACATCTTATATCTGCCCACGGCAAGGGCAAAACTTCACACTTCGGCCCCAAAGATCGAGGGTGAAATAAACCAGGAAAATAAACATTGCGAGGAAAAATGAACAAGAAATGGCCGGTATTCCCTGCAGGCCTATGTGCAGTCGCGCTGCTTTGTGCAGTTTCGCTGCAAGCACAAACCCAAGGAACCGCGACTCAGTCAAAGGGTGGCTTTACCGTTACCAACCCATCTCCTTCAACATCACCTTCACCTTCGCCAACGCCCAGCACAGCCGGTACTTCGTCAAAGGGCGGCTTCAGCCCCACCGCTCCTGCCTTTTCCGATCCGGGGCCGCGTCCGGTAGGAAATACGAGCAGAACCCTGACCGGGGCGAAGCTGCAAAACCAAATTCCGAACGGCCTGCAGCCCAAAGACCCTGACCCGACCAGCAACAATGACGGCGCTGGCCAGGTCATTGCCAATGGCGGCCCCACAGCCGGATTTTGGTTTCAGGCCCTCACCGTATTTGGCCAGGAAGCCACGGTAAATGGCGCCAGCAACGGAAACGGGATCAATACAATTACAGGTCTGGGACCGGCCTTCAACGGCAACAGCTGTTTCGTATGCCACTCTCAGCCCACAATCGGCGGCAGCAGCCCGGCCGTGAATCCCCAGATCGCGCTGGCTACTTTGGATGGCGCAACCAACACCGTGCCGTCATTTCTCAAGCCGAATGGCCCCATTCAGGAAGCGCGCTTTATTCTGGATCTCATCAACGATCCTTCCGGCAACACCCTGGATGGCGGTGTACATGAATTGTTCACCATTCAGGGGCGGACTGACGCACCTGCTGGCTGCACCGTGAGCCAGCCTGATTTTGCTACCGCGATTTCTCAGCACAACCTGATAACCCGGCTGCCCATTCCAACATTTGGCGAAGGGTTTGTGGAAAACGTTACCGATGCCGCGCTGGTAGCCAATCTGGCTGCCAATGCGTCCACGAAAAACAACCTGGGAATTTTTGGCCGCTTCAACACCAACGGGAATGATGGCACCATCACCCGCTTTGGCTGGAAAGCGCAGAACAAGTCTCTGCTGTTGTTCTCCGGCGAGGCAGCCAACGTTGAGCTGGGTGTGACCAACGAGCTCTTCACGAATGAGAAAGTGCCGGGCACCAACTGCGCCGGCGCCACTCCGGAAGACAACACGGCAGTCCTGGTTCCCACAGCCTTCCCCGTGGGAGGAACACTGAGTGGAGCCCAGTCCGCATCTGAGATCTCTTCGGACATTGAGAACTTTGCATTCTTCATGCGCTTCAATGCTTCGCCGAGCCAGTGCGATTTCGCCAGTGGCCTGAATGCAGCTGGTGGAGCGGTCTGTAACCCTCTTGGCTCCGATGCCCTTGCCGGTAAGGCCCTGTTCGGTACTTCGGCCAATCCCGGTATCGGCTGCGTTCTGTGCCACACCGATACTCTTACCACCGGTCCCGCTACGGTCCCCAAATTCAACAATGCCACGTTCCATCCCTTCTCCGACTTCGCCCTGCACCACATGGGATCCGTCCTGACCGACGGTGTCTCACAGGGTCTTGCCGGTCCGGATGAGTTCCGTACTCCTCCGCTGTGGGGACTTGGCCAAAGGCTGTTCTTCCTGCACGATGGCCGCTGTTCGGATCTGGTTTGCGCCATTGAGGCCCAT
>DASSEH010000393.1:0-1092 GCA_035695325.1 Candidatus Angelobacter sp. | reverse complement strand
ATATAAGGCGAACGCCGGAACGGATGAGGCTGTTCCATCGGCGCCGCCGTTGCTACCGTTTTGCTGCCCACCAAGACAGCGCGCACAGGTGTGGAATGCGTTTTAAGCCCGAAAATGACTAGAACCTATCTCAAAATTGCGAGCCGGAGTCGATCCGCTATAACTGTCGGATGATTCGACTCACGGACGAGCAATGGGAACGGATCCGGATGCATTTTCCGGAGGAGCACATTTCCGATTGTCGTCCCGGACGCAAACTCATTCCGACACGTCGCGTTCTTGAAGCAGTCCTGTGGATTCTCAACACAGGTGCGCAATGGCATATGCTGCCGCAAAGCTATCCCAACTACAAAACGGTACATCGACGGTTTCAGGCTTGGTGCGGCGATGAGATTTTGCGGCGGGTGCTGACGGATGTTGCTAACGAGCTTCGCGACAGAGGTGTGCTGGATGAAGAAGAATGCTTCATCGACGCGACGTTCGTGATGGCCAAGGGTGGCGGGGCAGAGATCGGAGCAACGAAACGCGGAAAAGGCATGAAAATCATGGCGATTGTTGATCGCCATGGATTGCCGCTATCGGTAAGCACGCATGCGGCCAACCATCACGAAGTCCGCCTGGTGCAACTGTGCTTCGACTTCTACATGATCGAAGCCAAGCCGGAGAATTTGGTCGGTGATCGCGCCTACGACAGCGATCCTCTGGATGAGGAGTTGCGTCGAGACGGCATCGAGATGATCGCGCCACACCGCGCCAATCGCAGCAAGTTGCCTACGCAAGATCGACGCCGACTAACCCGCTATATGCGCCGCTGGATCATTGAGCGCTTCTTCGCCTGGATCCAATGGCAGCGCCGAATCCTCGTCCGCTGGGAGTACCACGCCCAGAACTTCCTGGGCTTTGTTCAACTCGCCTGCCTCTTTATCCTCTTCAGGCGATTTTGAGATAGGTTCTAGTAAGCTGGGCAAGGGCTCGGTCTTCACCGTTTGTCTGCCCGCCAGCGCTGATCCACCGGCGAGGAGCTCGACCGATTCAGACGGCCGCCGCTCCCCCACTGCCGATTGCGTTCTCGTCATCGACGACGACCCCATC
>DASSEH010000392.1:0-1358 GCA_035695325.1 Candidatus Angelobacter sp. | reverse complement strand
CAGCACACCGAGCCCGGGCACGGCAAACAGGCGAGGCGCGCCTGAAATGAAGGCCAGGCATCGTCATTCCGGCAATCGTCACGACGGGCGGCAAAGTAACCGAGAGCCTCCTGCACCGTCGCAAAACTGGGGCCAAACCGTCCGGAGTATTGATCGCGATCACTTACTCACCAGTCGGCAAGTTAGGCGACAACTTTGTTGACAACTCTGCTGAAGCACGATTCAAGGTGGCATGAAGCGAGATGGACGAACGCTTGACCATGCGACGCTGGAGACCATCCGGTTGATGGCGGTCGAGCGGGTGCTGGAAGGCGAGGTCGCCTCAGCGGTGATCACCTCCTACGGATTCAACCGCACAACCATCTATAAGTGGCTCACAGCGGCGGCCAAAGGTGTCGGACTGCAAGCGCGGCCGGCCGCTGGGCGGCCGCGCCGCCTGACACCGGGGCAGGAACAGCAAGTGTTCCGCTGGATCAACGGCAAGGACCCGCGCCAATACGGACTGGACTTCGGCCTGTGGACGCGATCAGTGGTGGCGGACCTGATCGCGCGAAAGTTCGGCATCAGATTGGGCCTTACGGCGGTAGGTGAACTGCTCGCCAAGCTCAACCTGACACCACAGAAGCCGCTGCAACGGGCATATCAGCGCGATCCGGAGGCGATCGAGCGGTGGCGGCGCGAGACCTATCCAACCATTGCACAGCAAGCCAAGGTGGAAGGTGGCGAGGTCTTCTTCTGGGATGAGTCGGGGTTTCGCGCCGATGCCGTTCACGGGCGGACCTGGGGTGTCAAGGGACACACGCCGGTCGTGGACCGTCCTGGTCAGCGGCAATCAATCAGTGCCGCCTCTGCGGTGAACGCCAAGGGCGGGTTCTGGTATTGTACCTATCAAGGTGGGCTGACGGCCGAGTTGTTTGTCGGGTTACTGCGGAAGATGATGCGGCATCGCGCCAAGCCGGTGCATTTGGTGGTTGATGGGCTTCCCGCACACAAGACGAAGCTGGTGAAGGACTACGTGCTATCGGCCAAGGGCAGGCTCACGCTGCATTTCCTTCCGGGATATGCGCCGGAACTGAACCCCGACGAGCTTGTATGGAGCTATGTGAAGCGCACTGGCGTGGCCAGAACGCCGCTGCACAAGGGCGAACGGTTAAAGGACAAGGTCGAGGCGCAGTTGGCCAGCATCAAGAACGCGCCCCGACTTGTCCGGTCATTCTTCCGAGCACCAACTGTCGCCTATATTACCGACTGGTGAGTAACAGCCATGTTTGCTCTCCAGGTTAAGCAGCTTTCGTATTCAGGGCGGCGTGCTCAAGCACGCCCATGATGTCGGATTCCTTCATGATCATGAGGTCTTC
>DASSEH010000391.1:0-1272 GCA_035695325.1 Candidatus Angelobacter sp. | reverse complement strand
GGTCACCAGGCATTTGCTGCATATGTCGGCGTTCCTGGCCGTGAGCATGGTGGTGCAGACCCTCTATTTGCTTGCCGATCTCTACTGGGTAGGACACCTCGGGAAAGAAGCGATCGCTGCGGTAGGTGTCGCGGGCAACATCACTATGATTGTGCTGGCGCTCACTCAGATGCTGGGCGTGGGAACAACCACGTTGATCTCGCAAGCCGCCGGCAGAAAAGATCAGCCGCAGGCAGAGCTGGCCTTCAATCAGTCTTTTGTCATGTCGATCGTGATCGCGCTTGCGTTAGGCGTTGTGGGATTCATTCTGCGTCCCGCCTATTGCGATTGGCTGAGCGCGGATGCAGAAACGGCCACACTGGCAAAGGCGTATCTCCTCTGGTTTCTTCCCGGGCTGTTGCTTCAGTTTCCTTTGGTAGCGCTGGGCTCGGCCCTGCGCGCGACAGGCATCATTAAACCGGCCGTGGGATTCCAGGTGCTTAGTGTCCTGCTCAACATCGTGCTCGCTCCGTTATTGATTTTCGGAATCGGTCCGTGGCCCAAACTCGGAGTGACCGGGGCAGCGCTGGCCACGTTCGTTTCCATTCTCGTCGCCGACCTGTTGATGGTGATTTATTTCGAAAAGAAATATCACTATCTGCGTTTTCGTTTTCCGCTGCTTCGCCCGCAAACCAAAATTTGGGGAGGCATGCTGCGGATCGGTGTCCCGGCGGGCGCGGAATTTTTGCTGCTCTTTGTGTACATCATGATCGTTTACGCGATCATCCGAGGTTTTGGACCGGCGGCACAGGCGGGCTTCGGAATCGGCGCACGCGTGATGCAGGCCCTTTTCCTGCCGGTGGTAGCGCTCAGTTTTGCCGTTTCGCCCGTGGTCGGCCAAAACTTCGGTGGCCGCCGTGCGGATCGAGTCCGGCATTCCGTCTATTCTGCAATTGGCATCGCATCGTTGATGATGCTGGTGCTTACGTTGCTCGCATTCCTAGTGCCGGGGACATTGATTCGCATATTCTCACGTGACCCGCGAGTCATTGCCTTCGGCAGCGAATATCTTCGGATCGTTTCTTTGAATTTCATTTCGGCGGGAATTGTTTTTGTCACTTCCAGCATTTTCCAGGGAATCGGCAACACACTGCCGCCGCTGTTTAGCTCGATGACGCGCCTGATCTTGTTCGCCCTGCCCGCGATGCTGATCTCGCGGATGCCTGGATTTGAAATCAGAGAGTTATGGTATCTATCCGTTGGGTCGACCGTTTTTCAGATGTGCGTCAATCT
>DASSEH010000390.1:0-1602 GCA_035695325.1 Candidatus Angelobacter sp. | reverse complement strand
GGTTCAGTTTTCGGGCCATTCGCTATTTTGAGTGGGTAACAAGGGCCGGCTTGAGAGACGGCAAATTAAGATGGAGACCAGCGGCTTTGAGATAGGCCATGATGCGGAAGTAACGCAGGGAGCGAAAACCTCTGGCCAAACGCTTAGCAAGTTGAAGCAGCCCGTTGACTGCCTCGATGGCGCCATTGGTCAGCCGAGTTTTCAGGAAAGCGACAACGCCGCACCAATGTTTTTGAATGCTGCAGGCCAACTCGCGAAAGGGTTCGAGCCGACTGAGCTTGGCGCGCTTGCACCACCAGCGCAAAGCCTCTTCATCTTCGTCGGCGAGGACGTCCTGGAGCATGTCGCGCAGACCGATGGCTCGGCCGAGTTTGGGGTAGCGATTGCACAGCGCGCTTCTTTGCTGGCGTTGCTCCTCGCTGCGGGTCCATTCGTTGCCACGCAGCGCCCAGAGCGATCCCTTCAGATCGGCTCCCTGGCGAGCCAGTTCTTTACGCACCTCATCGAGAGCTTGGCCAGCCATTTGCATGAGATGAAAGCGATCAAAGACGATCTCGGCCTGCGGAAAGAAGCGGCTCGCTCCGCTCTGATAGGCCGGACTCATGTCCATGCTGATGAGTTCGATCTGTTGGGCCTTTCCCCCGTGGGCCACCAACGCCTGGGCGAAGGCCTCCAGAGCCTGAGCGCTGCGGCCTTCGACCATCAAGAGAAGATCATGAGCTTCGGCGTCGAGTACATTGGTCACGTAGCGGTGGCCGCGCCGGGCACTGGTTTCGTCAACCGAGACACGTCGCACCTGTGCCCAGGAGTTGTTGGCATGGGCCGCTTCGACATAATGGGCCGCCACGCGCCAGAGCCGGGTGTCGTGTTCCTCCAGAGTGTCGGCGACCGCCGCCATCGGCATCTCCCGGCACAAGAGCATGACAAGGGCTTCAAAAAGCAGCGTAAAGCCGCTGCCTTCCCGGGCCCAAGGCACCGCCACGCTCTGGACGCCATGCTCCGGGCAATCGCTGCGCGGCACGCGCGCTTCCAGCAGGCACTCATACTGGAAGAAGTTCAGGTGCTTCCACCGCTTGGTGCTGGTGTCATGCGTCAGGCAAAGCTTGCCGCATTGCGGGCAGCCAAAGCGCTTCCCAGCCTCAAAATCCAGCTTCAAAAGCAGCTGGCGTGGTTCGCCTTCAAATCGACATTCCCTCACCTTCCATCCCGCTTCGAGTTGCAGGGCCGCCGTAAACAATACTTCCGGTGTCATCGGCCCTATTCTGTTCCCCCTAGCCAAGGATTTACAAGGGCCGGCAATGAGGCCCTTGTTCCTTGTCAACCGCGTGCTCCGCGCGCCCGATTCAAAGAAAGTCATGCTCGATCACCCATTCACGACAGCGGGGAGCCTCTGTGGAACACGGTTTTCTTTGGGCACTTTTATCCCCATCTCTTCTTCCCTGAATCTTCTTCGGGAGGGCGTTGTAGGCGATGTCATGCTCAAGCAGGATTTATATGCTTGGCTTCCAAGCTGCGCAGCATGGTTTGACCGCCGCGCAATTCGTTCAACAAATCGTCGAGGACGAGATCCGGACGCCCCGGAAGGCCGGCGCCAAGAAAGCA
>DASSEH010000389.1:0-2238 GCA_035695325.1 Candidatus Angelobacter sp. | reverse complement strand
GTGGGCGGCTGGAGCGCACAATAGGGCGTAAGAACCCGCGTCAATTCAACAGAGAATAACAGGGAGGCATCGATTCATGGCGGTTTCGATCGCTGTCACATCGTCATTGCACGGCCTGAGGGCGGCGCTTTTCTTCGCTGCACTGCATATATCGGTTGCTGTGGCCGAAGGTACGACGAAGGGGGCCGATTTCGTTCGGGTCGTTCCCGAGCAGTTGCACCAGCTCGAGGTGGTGAAGGTCGAATCCTATGCGTTCCTCGATCAGCGATCGGCGATCGGTCAGATCGCATTCAATGAAGACGCCAGCACTGCTGTTCTGACGCCGTTCTCCGGCCGGGTCACCCGTCTGATCGCCAAGGTCGGTGATCAGGTCAAGCGCGGCGATCCACTGCTGGAGATCGACAGCCCCGAGCAGGTGCCACCACAGAACGAGTTCATCGCCGCTCAAAGCGCAAGAAACAAGGCGCGCTCCCAGCTCAACCTGGCGCAGATTGTCGAGAAGCGTGCCCGCGATCTGTATGAAGGCAAGGCCGCCCCGTTCAAGGATTTGCAGCAGGCCGAGGCTCAGCTTGCCGCCGCCGAGAGCGACATGCGGTCGACCGAAACAGCGTTCGAAGCCGCTCGCATCCGCCTGCGCATCCTAGTACCCGGAATCACAAGTCGCTAAGACGGCGTCCTTTGACGCGGCGCTGGTGGACTTTCGACTTGGTCCACACGAACGGCTCCGCGTCCTCGTTGTAGCTTTCGATGAAGGCATCGATGTGCTTCTTGAGCTGCTCGACTGAGGTGAATGAGGCGCCGGTCAGCGACTGGCCCTGCAGGATCGAGAACCAGCCCTCGACCTGGTTCAGCCATGACGCTCGCGTCGGCGTATAGTGGAATGTCACGAGTGGATGGCGCGCGAGCCACTCTTCGTTCTTCTTGTGCGTATTCAGATTATCGAGGATGACCTCGAGCCGGGTCTTGGGATAGGTCGCAACAACCTCGTCCATGAAGGCCAGGAACTCCTTGCGGCGCCGGCGCTTCTTGTGCGCGCCCGTGACCTTGCCCGTCGCCACCTCGAACGCGGCGAACAGGGTCGTGGTGCCGTGCCGCTTATAGTCGTGGCTGTGTCCCGTCAGCGTGCGTCCGTTCGGCAGCTTCAGATAGCCCTGCGCGCGCTCCAGCGCCTGGATCGACGGTTTCTCGTCGACACATATGACGACGGCATTGTCGGGCGGCGCCATGTAGAGGCCGACCACATCGGCAGCCTTGCTGGCGAACTCCGGATCGTTGCTCTCGCACCAGCTCTTGCGACCGCCGAGATCGATCTTGTGTTTGCGCAGGGAACGCCAGACGTACTGCACGTCGACGTCGCCCAGGGCCTTCGCGATCAGCGGTCCGTTCCAACGGGCAAAGCCTTTGGGTGGTGGCCGATCGAGCACCGCCCGTATGCGCTTGTCGGTGGCTTCGCTGTAGATCGGCGGCGTGCCGGAGCGTGGCAGATCCTCCAGCCCGTCGAGCCTTTCGCGGGCAAAGCGCCCCCGCCACAAGCTGACGGTGGTGGGAGTCGTATCCAACTCACGGGCAATCTCGCGCGTCCCAGATCCGTCGGCTGCCTCCAGCACGATCCGTATCCTCAGCAACTGTCGTTGCTCTGTGGTGGCCGCGCGGAGCCGAGATTCCAACACCGCGCGCTCTTTCGGCTTCAGCCGAACCTCGATCGCATCAGGTATCATCGCGCTCTTGAAACACAATACCGAACGTGACGATAGTGCAAACGTGACTCAGTCACTTCAGATACCGGGTACTAGTCGCAGATCTCTATCGCGCGTATCTTGCACGGTGGTCCGCTATTACGTTGCCCATTACACGCCCGCCGTCGCCGAAGCATGGGCACGTGGCAAGGGTGCTACGAACGCCGAGATTGAGACGGCACGACGTTGCCTCAAGGTGCAGACTGCACAAGGGCCATCTTGACTTTCTGGAAGTTCTGGTTCCACGGCGGCACGCCAGCTAGTCGCTCTATTCCGCTTCAACCGACTTCTCCTGTTTCCCGCGCGCAAGGCGGGTCCCAATGGAGGCGGCCTTACGATGGCGCTTGCAGTTGTCCACGAAGCCATATGAGGTCGTTTTGAGGGACTTCATCGGATCGATTTCAACCACAGTCTGATGGACGTGATCGCACGCAGGGCACTCGAACGTCCGGATAACCGCTGGTCAATTTTGCTCACTTTCGAAAGTTAATAACTCGGAGAC
>DASSEH010000388.1:0-1535 GCA_035695325.1 Candidatus Angelobacter sp. | reverse complement strand
CATTGACCAACCGAGACCTCGAGTGACTGGGCGTTTGCCTTGTTCGATCAGGTACGCCGAAATTCAGCCAGCATCGAATACTGAAGTGGGGCCGGTCGCCGCTGTAACGCCCGTTGATGCAATTGGTACACTACGCCTAGCACTACTTTGGCAGATTTATTCACGCTGCTTTTCGCTGCAAATCCATTTTCTGCAGCGCGGGCATCGCTGTGGCGGTGGTCGAGCGATGAGTTCGAGGATGGCCTGGCGCACGGCGGGCAATGTCGGTCGCGGCGGCGGCCCGTTGATTCTTTTTTTCCCGCCTTGCTGTTTTAAGCCGGCGATACTGGAGGAAAGCGTAGGCGATCATCGTCATGAGCGCATGACGATGAAGGCCCTGCCAGGATCGGCCCTCGAAGTGATCGAGACCAAGTTCTTCTTTCAACTGCTGGTGAGCCTGCTCGCAAATCCATCGTGCCTTGATGGTGGCCGCTAGGGTGCGCAAGTCAGTCTTCACCGGCAGGTTGGCAAGATAGTATTTCGTCTCTCCCGACATCCTGTGTTCGCCAATCAACCAAGCCTCGTCGCCGGGCAGATGTTGCTGACCCTTGTCCCTGATCCGCTGCGGCGGTCCGTCGGCAACCCGCACGCGGACCGCAGCAAAACGAGCCTTGAGCTTTCCTTTCGTGCCGGTGCGCCAACTGATGGTGCGCCATTTGGCGTTGGCCAGCATGTCTTCGGCCGGTATCGATAGAATGTCCGGGACGTGCCGCTGGCGGGGACGACCGCGCCTAGCAACCGGCCAGATCATCCGCACATCGGCAGGGTAAACCTTGAGATGCCGTGGAATACCGACCGCCCAGGTCAGTTTGCGAGCTGTGAGCCCCTGGCGCAACGGCGCACTTAGCCCATAACCGGCATCCGCCAGCACGCAGCCGAAGCACACACCGGTCGCGATGACACGATCGATCTCTGCCAGAGCCAGCTCCGGCTTCGTCCGCGTCGTTCGATATTCGGTTGGAACACCCGCTCGCTTCAGCCGAGCTTGATTGCTCGTCCAACTCTCAGGAAGAAACAATCGCAACCCCAGCATGACCGGTACTTCGCCGCGCGCAAGCGTCAGCGATACCAAGGTCTGGCAATTGGCGGTCTTGCCCAGCGCCGAAGCATATTGCGCAGCAACACCCACCGAATGCGTGCCTTTCTTGGGTATCGCAGTGTCGTCAATCACCAGCACGGCATCGTCGCCGCCGACGAGCCTATCTGCTTGGATAAGCAGTTCTGTTTCCACTGGCGTTGCATCCCAGACCCCGGCGGCAATGAAGTGGTGCAATTGGTCGCATTCGCCCAGCGCAAGCCGCTTCGCCATCGGCTGAATGCTCTTGCGATCGCCAGGACCGATCAGTCCCGACACGTAGAGCGGGCACATTTGTCGCCGTGCCTTGTGACCCAACCGATCCAGAAACGGCTTGAGCCAACGGCCAAGCTCGTCTCTCCAATCCGACGTTCTGCGAACCATGGTCGGCCCCTCCAAAAAGCCGACCACCCATGAGTCA
>DASSEH010000387.1:0-2016 GCA_035695325.1 Candidatus Angelobacter sp. | reverse complement strand
GCTTCCGCAGATTCGATCTTTAGAAAGCTTGAAAACTCCATTTCTTAAATCTACTTCTCTCTCAGGACACTAGCAGACTGTTGAAGTGCGCCGTGAGAAAGGCGCGGGACTCCAGTGGGAGAGTTGAAAGAAACCCACCCGGCAAGATTCGCTCCAGCCGGTAGCAGTCGAGGCGGGCGAGGAGGTAACGAGCCGCCCGGAGCCCTCGATGGAAAAGGCTCCTTTAAAGGGAGTCAGCGAGCGAGCAGGCCGTAATGGGAATGAACACCGAGCAGGTCCCGAAATCATGTGATGCGAACGCCGACCCGGCTTCAACACGGGGAAGGCTGCCATCGCGCAGGAAGAGAGCGAAGCGAGCACTGCGCGAGTTCGCCGGGGCATTGGTGACGGCATGTTTGCGGAAGGAGTCCTGTGGCAACACGGGAAGTTCCGTGCGGCGGATCGGCGAATGCCGGACCAACCGGAGGCCCGCGAGGGAGAGACCGGGCTGCGCGGGATGGCGGAGAGGCCCGTATTACCGAGGAAGCCGGGTAACGCCGGTGGAGGAAAGGGGCCTTGGTTCAAGGACGATGCAGGAAGAAGCGAAGGCGAGGAGATTGGCGTGAGCCTAAGAACTCCGGAAAGGGTCTGGAAGCTTCAGGGGGCATTGCATGCCAAAGCGAAGGGAGAACCGAGCTACCGGTTTTACAGTCTCTACGACAAGATCCATCGCAAAGACGTGCTCTCATACGCGTGGAATTGCTGCCGTGCCAATGGCGGTGGTGCCGGCGTGGACGGGCAAAGTTTTGAGCAGATTGAGGCATGGGGCTTAGAACGGTGGTTGGGGGAATTGGCGGAAGAAATCCGGAAGAAGACCTATAGGCCGCAAGCGGTACGGCGGGTTTGGATACCCAAGCCCGATGGCAAGCAACGGCCTCTGGGAATACCGACGGTGAGTTCATATCGCACGTCATTCAAGAGCCTTTTGGAATCGGCTCCATTTTGATACGGCTGGAGCGGGCAATCCAATCCTTTAACTCCGCTTCTTTTTCCGAAGTGATTGTAATCCAGTAAGGTGCCCTCTGCGTGAGCCTGCGCACTGCAAGGTGTCCGCGCTGTATCCAGTAGTGGACGACGCCGATGCCGATCGAAAAGCGCCGAGCTAGCTCTTTGACGGTAAGTTCCTCTGGTCGTTTGAATACGGGCGCCGGAATTCCGTAGCGGTAGCGGATCCATTGGATCATGCTTTTGGTGAATGCGTTGCCGGTTGCGCTTCGCAATTGCTGCTGATTGAGCGCCGCGGCAATCTGCTGGTCGGTCCTGGCTGAGGAGGCCAAAGTACGGACTTGGGTGAGAATCGTCTCGGAATAGCGAAGCCGCTCGGGCATGGGCAGGGGCAGATCGACGCTGAGATCCTCAAGTGCGCCACCCTGCCAGCGAATGTGTAAGAAAACTTTTCGTTCGGAGCGGCGTTTTTCGACTGTTACATCCTTGATTAAGAGCCGCAGCATTCGCTTGCGGTCTTTTGCGGAGGTGGTCTGAGCTCGCCATAATCGCGGCAGATCTTCGGCTAAGGCCAGTAACTCGGCCTTCTGTTGGCCGGTCAGTTCGAATCCCTGTTGCTGCCGATGCTTCTGATAGTCGTCCTTGAGTCGCTGTAGTTCTTCGAGGGCTTCGTTCCAGCGTTTCTCCAAGGTGGCGGCAACTAAACGATAGGAGGGATCGACCTCCTCATAGCGGCGCTGGGCCAACTGGGCTTGATACTCCAGGCGTTCAATGCGCATCCCCCATTGTCGATCGATGACCTCGCTGCGTTGTTCGAGTTCTTTGAGCGCTCGCAAAGCGATCTCCAATTGCTCGGGTTGGAGCACCTCCAGAATCCGGTGGCCGATGGCCTGATCGACCAGGCTGGCCTGGATGGTAATGCAGTCCTTGCGATAAATGGTATCCTGATGGCGAGCGGTGCATTCATAGATGGGATAGATCCCGGCGTTGCCCGTGTAGCGAGGGGAAAGCCGGCGACCGCAGCCCCCGCAC
>DASSEH010000386.1:0-3092 GCA_035695325.1 Candidatus Angelobacter sp. | reverse complement strand
GTCCGGGGCGAGGATCGCCTCCGGTCCGATCTCGGCGCCGGTCGCCTTGAGCACGGAGCGATGCATGGTGTTTTCCAGTTCGCGAATGGCCACCGCGACATCGATCATGAGCAGATCGGCGCCGCGCCCGGCGCGCACGCCCGAGCACCGGGCTGCTCCCCCGACGGACGACGCCGCGCGTCCCGCTGGGCAAGATTTGCCCGTTTTATGGTTAGCCCAACTTTCTCAACTGGCGTGAAAAAGTGAGCAATATCAACGGATGCATCGCGGAAGTCTCCACTACAGGGGGTGGGGTGGGACGGGAACCGTCGTTGCTGGCGCGGTGATGCGTGGTGGTGGTTGCGGCGGCAGATCGAGCTTGAGTTGCTTGACCAGGAGCTTTTGCTCGGGCCCCAACTCGGTGTAACGGCGCATGACCAAGGTGCGGCCATCGGTCGTCGGGAAATTTACGTCGAGCATTTGCACGGCAGCGAGCTTGTCGAGCACGGCCCGCGGCGTGAGGCCTCCCGCCAGCGGTTTGAGCCGTGCGCGCAGCGTGACGTGCAGACAATAGGCCAAGAAGGCGACGAAGATGTGCGCCTCGATGCGCTCTTCGAGTTGATGGTAGATCGGGCGCAGTTGCAGATCGTCCTTCATGGTCTTGAAGGCCGCCTCGACCTCGACGAGCTGGATATAGAACTGCCACAGCTGGGCAGGCTCCCGTCCACACAGATTGGTGCGCAGGAGATAACGTCCTTCGCGCCGCCGCACTTGGCGCAGCTTTTTACGATTGAGTGCGAAGCTGAACGTGGCTCTGTGGGGAGCCACTTCGATGTCGATCAGACGCCACGCCGCCCGCGCCTGGCCACGTGCGGCGCCGAGCTTCATGAGCAGTTCCTCGCGATCGAGGTCCATGGCCGAGATTTGCTTGAGGCGCGCCCATAGCCACTTGAGCTTGCGCCGGCGCATGGCACGTTCCTTGTGAATGCGCGCGTGGCTTTGCGCCAGCACGTAGAGTTCCTGGTCCTGCGGCAGAAGCTTGACGTCCACGCCCTCGCGGACAGCTTGCCAGGGGAGCGTGAGCAGAGCTTTTTCCAATTTGGAGAGCCGCCCCTTGGGGGTTCCGACCAGATAAGAGAGGGGCGGATCGGCCGCTCGCATCTCGGCAAGCACCTCTTCGGTCGGAATGCCGCGATCCATCACCCAGATGCGGTTGGCCTTGCCGTATTGGGCTTCGATCTTGCGCAGCATACCGCGCAGTGTGGTCTTGTCGGAGGTGTTCCCCGCCAGCACCTCGTAGCCCAGCGGAAAACCATCGGGCGTCACGATCAGCGCAATCACCACCTGCACACAGTCGCTGCGCTTGTCGCGGCTGTAGCCGTGGCGGCGCTTGTCGGCTTCGTCGTCCGGCGGCGCAGACTCGAAATAGGTGCTCGTCAAGTCGTACAGCAACACATCGAACCGCGCCCCGAACAAATCCTGCCAGCGCTGGCGCAGATGCCAGAACAGCACCTCTTTGTGTGGCAACAGCTTGTCCAGGCAGCGGTAGAGCGCATTCTTCTCCGCCAGCGCAAAATCTCCGCCGAGCAGATCCGCCATCGCGCTCTGCTCGAACCATTGCCGGTGCAAGCGCCACTCGCTGCCCGGATCGATAAGCCGATAACACACCAGCGTCTGCACGATGTGCTGCCAGCACGTACCTTCGCGTGAAGGGGGCAAGCGCTCCGCCCAGAAGCGATCCAGCCCAAGCTGCTCATAAAGTTGACACGCCAGCCAGCACGCGCCCCATTGCCGCGGCCGATGCAGTTCCATCGCATCGAGCCGTACCTGCACGCCATGCGCCTGCGCGTGTTCGGGAACCGCACGATCGGCAGGAAACAAGGCCAGCTGGGTGTGGCGGAGCGTCCCTTCATCAAAGACTTCGATCGCACGACACCAATCCCGCTGCTGGCTGTCGTTGATCTCGCCGAGGTACAGCACTTGGCGCTGCACCACTCTGCCGCCAGCACAGCGCTTGCTCTCGACAATATTCCAATAGCGATGTTCTTTGCCGTCTTTGAAGCGTCGGTTGAATCGCAGGAACATGCGAATCAACTTACGCGACACAAAGCCGATGAAAAGAGACTTGGTCTACACTACAGGCGAGTTGCCAACGCGCCCCTTTGATGCGACTCGCTTTCTTACGCCTTCACCCCACCAAAATCGTTGCCGGAGGCCGCGAGTAGAGAAAGTTGGGCTAGAATTGGAATCGCGAGCGAGGCTTTCTACAGGGCCCCGCCCGGAGCCCTTCCTTTGACAACCGGGTGGTGTCAAAGCCGCGTCACGGATCAACTGAAGCAAGATAGGCTACAATCGCCAGCATGTCGTTTTGGTCGAGATTGCTCACCACCTGCGCCATGAGCGGGCTCCACTCGCCTGTCCGGTGGCCATGCCCAAAGTCATACAGCTGCCGAAACATGTAGCTCGGCGAGCGGCCGGCAATGCTCGGCAATGGCCCGAGCCCCTTGAGGTCAGGCCCGTGGCACGGGGCGCATGCGACCGTCTTTCCCGGCCCACCTTTCGTCACCAGCGCCTCGCCTTTCGCCAAACTGCCGACCGGCACATAGGCGGTGAAGGTCGAGCGCGGATCGCGACTCTCAAAAACTTGCAGATCATCCGGAATCTCGAGGATGCGCTGACCCAGCGGCTCGCGTTCACTGCCCTCCACTGCCCAGAGCAGACCCGCAATGTAGCTTTTCGGCGCGGTGTCGCTCTCCACCACCTTGATGCGCTTGCGCGGCTGCAGGGCGGAGAAATAGGCAACCGCCGTCTCCACCTCGGCATCGGTGATCGCTTTCGAAAGACCGATCATTAGGCTCGGCGGCAAGCGGCCGGGGACGGAAGTGCCGCGCACGCCACTCTTATAATCGGCCATTTGTCGGATGATGTAGCTCTTCGGAAGACCGGCGAGGTCGGCGTTTTCCGGGCCCCCAGGTCCATCCGCGCGATGACAAAACCCGCATGCAAAAACGTCAGGCTTACGGCCGTTGGCTACGATGTCCGGCAGTGGCGGATGGTCAGCTGGGTGCCAGATGGGCGCAATGAATCGGTCCCGAAGCTGGGTCCAGGTATAA
>DASSEH010000385.1:0-1733 GCA_035695325.1 Candidatus Angelobacter sp. | reverse complement strand
ACCCGGCGGTCCAACAAGCTCTGCGCAACTGCCCGGTGGTGGGGGAGGGGTGGCATCGCGAGGTGTCCCCCTATCCCGATCCCTGCCCCATTTGCGTCATTCGCCGACCGCTGCACGTCCGTCTCAGATAAAGAGTACTTTCCGTATGAGTCGCAGTGCGGCCGCCGGGAGCCACGCCGCCGGCACGCCCGGGCATGCCCCCGGAGGGTGTGCTGGCCGTTGTGTGCCTGGACAATCCGCGCGACAATACGAGGGGCAAGGCCCTATGGACTTCGCTGCCTTCACTGGGACCCCAGGAGGAATGCCCATGGCGTTTGTCAGATGTTATACCGGCACGGATGGTCAGTCACACTTTGAGGACCTGGACCTGCTCCCACCTGACATGGAGAGGTCAATCGAGCAGGCCGCCAGCAGTATCACCTTCACGCGTTCGCCCAACGGCCGTTTCAGCGATTGGCACAATGCGCCGCGCCGCCAGTACGCCATTTTCCTCTCCGGAGGCCAGATGGAGGTCGTGATCGGCGATGGGACCACCCGGCGGTTCGGCCCTGGAGACGCCGTCCTGTTCGAAGACCTCACGGGACAAGGGCACACCAGCCGGAGCGTCGGTGGGGACCGCCTGACCGCTATCGTGCCCTTAGCGGATTAGCCTCCTCCCGTGGGTCGTGTACCCGATGGCGGCGGATAATGATTTCATCCCGAAAACCGGGTCGCTCATGCTCGTTGGAAGCGATTGATAGGCCAAGGTGTGTATCACACCAGCAAGGGGCCTACAGTAGGGAGAGCGAAGGGTAGAGGGAGAGGCCAGCAGCCAAGCCGGAAACTGGAAGGGGAAAAACATGGCTGAGAAGATGCGCTACAACAAGATCATCGACCTCCTCGAGCACGGCAAGCCGGTTTTCAGCACCAGCACGGTCCCTAACGGCAGTCTGGATGACCTGACCTACATTGCTGATGCCGACTACGACGCGGTCATCATTGAAATGGAACACGAGGGTTTTAGCTTCACCACCCTGCGTACCTCCCTGCAAGTGCTGCTGAACCGCAAAAGGATTGCCGAGAAGGGCAACCTGCAACCCGACGTGGTGCCGATGGTCCGGATTCCTCCGAACGCCCGCGAGCGCAACCAGTGGGTGATCAAGCAGGCGCTGGACACCGGCGTGTATGGTCTGGTGTTGCCCCACCTGAGCACAGTGGAGGACGCCCAAGCCGCAGTCGTGGCGGCACGGTATCCCCAGGTGCCGGGGGTGCAAGACTTTGAACCGGCTGGGGAGCGCGGTTGGGGCAATCGCATCGCCTCCCGATACTGGGGCCTGACCCCGCAGGAATACTACGACGCCGCCGACCTCTGGCCCCTGGACCCTGAGGGCAATATCTTACTGATGGGCATCGTCGAAGAAGCAGAAGGGGTGCAGAACATACGCGACATTTTGCGTCAGGTGAGGGGCATCGGCGCCATCTGGGCAGGCCCCGGGGACATGTCGGTGTCGATGGGATTGCGGGGCCAAGCCAGCCATCCAGACGTGCAAGAAAATCTGCTGCGCGTCCTGGCCGCCTGCAAAGAGTTCGGCGTCCCCTGTGCGACGGGAGCCACGGCTGATGACGTGGCGATGCGCCTGGAGCAAGGCTTTCGCATCATCATGACCGCTCCGGTGAGAAGCACGCCAGGGCTGGTCGAGGGGCGCCGCCTCGCCGCCCGTTAATGCCCTGTCTCTTGTGCACCGCGGGAGGGT
>DASSEH010000384.1:0-2078 GCA_035695325.1 Candidatus Angelobacter sp. | reverse complement strand
GCACCCGCCGAGTCGTACTCCGAGTTCGCCGCGCTCATTGAAGTAAAGCGACGACCGATCTTTTATTTGTGGACGGTCTTTGCACCGGTAATGCTAATCTTCCTGATCTCGTGCGCGATCTTCGCGGTTGACATCGAAAATCTCCACGACCGCATCGGTATAGGTCTAACAGCGCTGCTGGCGTGCATCGCCATGCAGTTCACGGTGAGCTTTAACCTCCCGCAGGTTTCCTATCTCACCATGGTGGGCTGGATGTTTCTGGTCACCTACTTTGGCTCCCCGCTGTCGGGAATGGGTAAGCGCATCTGATTTTATTTTGTGGGAGGCGCGCGGGGCGCGCAGTTGAATAACGAACAAGGGCCTCATTGCCGACCCTTGTAAATCCCAGCTAGGGGGAACAGCATAAGTGGGATGACACCGGAAGCATTGTTTACGGCGGCCTTGCAACTCGAAGCGGGATGGAAAGTAACGGAATGCCGATTTGAAGGCGAACCACGCTGGCTGCTTCTGAAGCTGGATTTCGAGGAGGGCAAGCGCTTTGGCTGCCCAGAGTGCGGCAAGCTTTGCCCGACTCATGACACCAGTATCAAGCGCTGGAAGCATCTGAGCTTCTTCCAGTAGGAGTGCATCTTGGAAGCGCGGGTACCGCGCAGCGATTGCCCGGAACACGGAGTCTTGAGCGTAGCGGTGCCCTGGGCACGGGAAGGCAGCGGTTTTACCCTTCTTTTTGAGGCCCTGGCTATGCTGTTGTGCCGGGAGATGCCGATGGCGGCGGTGGCAGATGCTCTTGGGGAGCACGACACCCGGCTCTGGCGCGTAGCGGCCCATTATGTTGAAGCGGCCCACGCCAAGAACTCGTGGGCAAAGGTGCGAGCGATCTCGGTTGACGAAACCAGTGCCCGGCGAGGTCATCGTTACGTGACCAATGTGCTCGACGCGAAAACTCATGAACTTCTCTTGATGGTCGAAGGCCGCAGCGCTGAGGCTCTGGAAGCCTTCGCTCAAGCGTTGGTGGCCCACGGCGGAAAGGCTGAACAAATCGAACTCATCGGCATGGATATGAGTCCGGCTTATCAAAGCGGAGCGAGCCAGTTCTTCCCGCAAGCCCAGATCGTCTTTGACCGCTTTCATCTCATGCAAATGGCTGGTCAAGCTGCCGATCAGGTCCGTAAGGAACTGGCCCGGGCAGGAGCCGATCTGAAGGGATCGCTCTGGGCGCTGCGTGGCAATGAATGGACCCGTAGCCACGAGCAACGCCAGCAAAGAAGCGCGCTGTGCAATCGCTATCCCAAACTCGGTCGGGCCATCGGCCTGCGCGACATGCTCCAGGACATTCTCGCCGACGAAGATCAAGAGGCCCTGCACTGGTGGTGCAAGCGCGCAAAGCTCAGTCGACTCGAACCTTTCCGTGAGTTGGCACAGAGCATCCAAAAACATTGGAGCGGCGTTGTCGCCTTCCTGAAAACCCGGCTTACTAATGGTGCCATCGAGGCGGTTAACGGCCTGCTCCAACTTGCTAAGCGTTTGGCCAGAGGCTTCCGTTCCCTGCGTTACTTCCGTATCATGGCCTATCTCAAAGCCGCCGGTCTTCATCTCGATTTGCCGTCTTTGAAGCCGTCGCCTGCTACCCACTCAAGATAGCGAATGGCCGAAATTATCGATGCAAGGGACTCCACTGTTACAAAATTACACATAAAGGGCTAATGAGACCACGCACCCGACACCTACGCTGCGCCACGGGAGAGCTGGGAGACGTTCGATCACATAGCCGGGCGAAGCCATTTTGGTGGAGCCCCGCGTATTGGCGGGGATAATCCCTACGGCTGCGGAGGGACGAGAACCTTGGTGCGACCGCCTGCGCGTTAGCGCCATCGCGTGATTATGGTCGCTTGCTTGTGCGGTTACCGTGGACCAATCCAGACTAATCCATTCGAGGGTGACGTGGTTGACCTGCGCGACATGCTCCAGGACATTCTCGCCGACGAAGATCAAGAGGCCCTGCACTGGTGGTGCACGCGCGCAAAGCTCAGTCGACTCGAACCTTTCCGTGAGTTGGCACAGAGCATCCAAAAACATTG
>DASSEH010000383.1:0-2182 GCA_035695325.1 Candidatus Angelobacter sp. | reverse complement strand
CCTTCGTACTACTATGCTTGAAAATTTTCTCCATCTGCGCAAATCACGCGGCCAAAGCTGTGAGTTTCTCGGTGCTTGCGTTACGCGCGGCCAACAACGCCGTGATGACGTTGCGACCTTTTTCAGTAACGACGTAGCGGTGTGTCTTGGGCACTTTTGCGATCAAGCCATGCGCCCGCAACAACCGCAAGCGACGTCCCACGGCCGCCATTTCTGTGCGTTGCTTTTGTTTGTCCTTGACCGCAGGGTAGAGATGGGAACGCAAGTCACGATTGCGGAAACCGTTGAGCGAAAATTCTCCACGGTTGACGATGGTCATGAGTTGAGCATCGCCTTCTCCCAGAGGATTAAGCGCTCGGTAACGGCGTCCGTGCCGCCGTACGGGCCGGCAGACTTGCGCGGCTTGCTCGGCGAGCCGGGTTTGCACATGGACTGCAGCCAGAGCGGTCAGGTATCGCTCGGTGGCTTTCCGACTCACTTCAGAGCGCCGGTGAAAGTCAGATACGCTGCGGCGCAGTTCGCGCCAGCGCTTAGGGCCGCCAGGACTTTTCTCCGCGGCGCGAAAGCTGCGAAAATCTCTCGGTTCATTGATCGTTGCCTCAACGCGCAAGACGCTGCCCTTGTCATAGCATTTAAGCGAGTTCTTATTGACCCAGTGCTTGACCCGTACGCCGTCAGGCCAGCGACGCCGATCGCTTTGCACCTCTTGGAGACCCACCTGTCCCGAGCGGTGCATAAACCGCAGTACTTGTTCACTGCCAAACGTCATCACGGCATGATGCACCAAGGCGGGATAAATGCGTGCGAGCGCGGCCCGGTCACGAAACATCACATCGGTGGCGTACTCGGTCTCGGCCGCCGTCCAGTAGTAGTCACGCTCAATGGGACGGCTAATCTCAGCGTGCAAAGGATGGCACTTTTTGAGCAGTGGGTGCAAAAGCACGGGCCAGTTGGTGCGGTGTTGCTGATCCATCAGTGCTTGGGCGCGCGAGACATCGTCAATCCACGGAAAACAGTTATCCTCTCGCTGATAGCGCAGCTGGGTCTGATCCATCTGGCGGGCCAGCCACTCTCGTCCGTTGAGACAAATTTGAATCAGAAAAGGAAACCAGCTCTGCAATCGAAGGTGCAAAAAACCCAATTGTTCATGCATCCAGTAAAAGTACAGGTGGATGCACTTGCCCCATTCAAGCCTAAGCTCAAGCTTTCGGGTCATACGATTGCCGCGCAAAAACCACGTACGGCACGGCTCGACGCAACTAAACACAGCAATCAGCCCCAATTGAATCTTGTCACGCTGCTGGATCTTGCGAGCCTCGTCCTCCTTGCGTGTGCGGCTGGAGTTAAGATAAAGCATCGGCCGCTGATGCCGCGCCGCCAGATCCACTGCCGCCTGACGTACCCGAGCGGTCAGCGTGGTGGCGAAGGTTTTAAAATCTTTCCACAAAACTCCCGCTTGCCTGAGGTACTCTTCCATCACAGGCTGGTAATAGAGACTTCGAAGCGTGCCTTGCAGCCGCAATCGATCCCAACCGTGCAAAACTCCGATGACATCACGTTCGTGACGTCCGACAAAGGCATGCGCAACCTCTTTCGTCAGTGCGTTGTGTATCGTAGACATGAGCACCGTTTACACCAATGAAACCAATCTGTCATTTTGGTTGCGGCTCTGCCGCGCTGGGATCCTCGTGACCTTCGTGGTTAGGTTCTGTTTTAGTTTGGTTGCGGCGCAGCCGCGCTGGGTTGGACGCAGTGTCGCGGGAGAATATCGCGGCTGGCTTAACTTCTCCGGAATTTGCGTACGAGTTCAAATCAACGACCTGTCGTGTTGACAATCCGCATGTTCCCGAAGCGGCGATCGCATACGACGAAAGATTTCTGCGGGACCTCTATAGTAAGCACGGTCTCATCATTGAGAGAATTGTGCATGGTGAATGGGGTCGAAAAGGACTCGTTCCCCATTGGCAAGATGAAATTTGGTCTAGCAAGTTACGCTGACCTTGCGTTGGGAACTGTCACAGTTCCTGCGAAAGAGCACCTAGATAGAAGCTCAAAACCTTGCAAGGCTCGGTCTAGGAACCTGGAGGGGAGAAACGCACAGCCATGTTCTGGTCCGTCGTGGCTGAAGAGACACCGGTGGGAGAGATCCCGCTTGCGGAATGACGATGATTCTTCAATCGAT
>DASSEH010000382.1:0-1875 GCA_035695325.1 Candidatus Angelobacter sp. | reverse complement strand
AGGGATGACAGAACCGAGGCAACGAGCGCAATGCCGCGGCCCGCCTCAATGGCTGCGATGAGGCTCGTGGCACTATCATGCTCTTCGGCGATCTCAGGCATGGCGCCGAGGGACTGAAACATTGATGCCAGCCATTCGTGGTATTCGGGATAGTCGGCACGCGAATAGACGATCAAATGCTCGTCCTTGAGTTGTGAGAGATTCACGCGTTTGGCACGCGCCAGCCGGTGGGAGGCGTTGACCGCTACGCAGAAGGGATAGGTGCGAAGCGGCTCAAACGCCAGGCCGCTCATCTCCTTCGAAGATGACGCCACCGTTAGCGCCGCGTCCAGGCGGCCCTCGCGCAAACCCTGAAGCATCTCCTGAACAGGGAGATCGTGCAGCGTCACGCGCACTCCGGGCGAGTCTTTCTGGAACGCCTGGAGCGCTTGCGGTAGCAGCTCCACCGTCGGAGAGGGAGCATAGCCGAGCTGAATCTCACCGCGCTCGCCCGTAGCAAAAGCTCTCGCGGCTTGCGCTGCTTCTTGGGCACGATCGAGCACGGCACGGGCTTCGTGGACAAATGTTGCCCCTGCAGCCGTAAGCCGCACAAATCGCGAGTTGCGCTCGAGCAGTTGCACTCCGAGTTCGTCTTCGAGATCACGGATCTGCCGACTCAACGCGGGCTGAGCGACATGGAGTTTCGCCGCAGCCTTAGTGAAGTTCAGTAACTTGGCCAGAGTGACAAAATAGCGAAGGTGTCTTAGCTCCATATCCGACAATACCTTTAAGGCATTGCTGCGCGAGAAACAAGGTATTGGGCGCCGGGGCACTGGTGGATTACCGATATGCCATGAATACGAGAAAGAATTTGCAAACAATTGCTGCCAGCAATGGCGTGAAGAAGCTTGGGCCCAAGGAAGGCCGGACAAAGCAGGTCGGCGATGTTCGACTGACTTGGAAGGCTACGGGCGAGGATACCGGATATGCCACCAGTTTCTACGAGATGGATCTGCCCCCCGGTAAAGGCATCCCCTTACATAGTCACCCGTACGCGGAGATCTTCTATGTAGTTACGGGATACACTGACTTCCTGCGGGTCGATGAGCAGGGGCAAGAGGAGTGGGTGCGCTGCGGTCCGGGGGACACTCTGGTTGCTCCGATGAACGCGCTGCACGGGTTCCACAATCGCACAGACAAGCCAAGCCGCTTTATCAGTTCGTCCGTTTATTACCACGAGGTCCTCTTTGAGACATACGCCCCGACTGTTGACGTCAACGATCCGCTTCCGCCCGAGAAAGAGCCCAGCGAAGCGGAGGCGAACCAATACCTCCAAATACTAAAAGACGCGATGAGGGTTCATGTGTACTTTCCTCAAGCAAACGCCAGCAGCGGACTTGAAGTGTTGCGTGAGATAGAGAAGCGGAACAGAAGCATCCCGGCCGTGCAATCCAGCTAAGCCGGAGGCAAGAGCTATCACGGCGAGCGGCGATAGCTGCTTTGAGTCACCCCGGTGATACGTCGGAAGAGACGCGAGCCAGGTGATGCTGGTCGGCAAAGCCGCTCGCCAGTGCCACCTCGGTTAGTTTGGTAATAAGCCCGCTGCTCAATTCGTCGCTTCACCACGACAATTTAGAATTTAGCCCCTTGACACGACTCTCGTGGTCTTTCAGAGAAGTCATTATTGTGCGCGGGATGAGTCGTCCCCGCCGCAGCGTTTTCACTCCAAAGCGTCACTGAGCGCTTCCGCCGTCTGCCGTGTCTGTTCATAGCCGACATGGGTATAGCGCACGGTCGTGCGGATATTCTTGTGGCGGAGCAATTCCTGGATTTCCCGCAAATCCTTTCCCACCTGGTTGAGGAGGATCGTGGCCGCGGAGTGGCGCAACCCATGCG
>DASSEH010000381.1:0-1495 GCA_035695325.1 Candidatus Angelobacter sp. | reverse complement strand
CTCCTTGTATCTTGTTTGCGTCTGCCCGATTCGGTCGCTCTGTGTTAGTCGGGAACTGGATCGGGTTTCGGCGGGAGGCCGTTCACTCCTGAGGCGCTGTTGTTCAGTAGCCTGGATTATAGATAGGCCCCCCGCCCTCCTTTCTCAACGCCGTGGAGAATCTCAGGCCGCGAGAGCCTGCATACAAGGTCGGCGAGAGAGGTGGCACAGGGTCGGGGAGCCGAAGCTCAGTCTAATCCGGTTTTGCAGGGGGTCAACATGCCTGTAGCTGAAGTCGACACGTTTGCTGGGATCGATGTCAGCGCGCACGAGTTAAGTGTCGCCTTACGCCGCGGTCAAGGCCACGACAAGCCCGCCATGGCGAAGTTCCCGAACCATCCTTCCGGGCACAAGGCCCTGGTCGCCTACTTGCTCCGCGGTGGCGGACGAGTGCGGGTCTGCCTGGAGGCCAGTGGGAATTACAGCCTGGATCTGGCGTTGACCTTGCAAGCGCACCGCCAGGTGGAGATCAGTGTCATCAATCCGCGGCGGGCACGACGCTTCGCAGAGTCGCTCGGTGAACGCAGCAAGACCGATCCGGTCGACGCCCGTGTGCTCTGCGAATATGCTGCTCGCATGCCTTGGGTTCGGTGGCAACCGCCCAGCCCAGTTGCTCTACACTTGCGGGCTTTGACCCGTGCCATTGCGGACCTGGGTGTTATCCATACTCAACAGAACAATCGTGCGTATGCGGCGGCAGCTAGTCAAGCCTTGCCGGTCTTGGTGGTCAGGGAGATGCAACGCCATAAGAAATACCTGGAACAGCGCATGACACGGTTGCGACGGGAAGCTGTGCGGCTCATCGCCTGCGATCCCGAACTAGACCGCCGCTTTCGCCTCATGCTAACTACGATCGGCATCGCTGAGACCAGCGCTCTGCAGATCCTGGGCGAATTAGCCGTGCTGCCCGACATGCTGGACGCGCGCCAGTGGGTGGCCTTCAGCGGACTGGATCCGCGGCTCTTCAAGTCGGGGAAATCAGTCGAGAAGCGGCCGCGAATTAGTCGGAGTGGCAGTCGTCACCTGCGTCGTGCTCTCTACATGCCGGCCCTGGTCGCACTGCGTCGTGATCCCTATCTCCGTGTCTTCTATCAAAACCTACTCGCTCGCGGCAAAGCTCGGCTGCAAGCGGTGGTGGCAGTCATGCGGAAACTGCTGCATGCTCTGTTTGCCATGTTCCGCAGCAATCAACCCTACGATGGCTCCAAGCTGTGCGCGGTGGACCCAGCCGTCCATGCCATTGCCGCTTGCGCTTGAGCGACCCGAAAAAGAGAGAGGGTTCTCCGCACCTCTCCTAGAGAGAAAACTCTTTGACATTAAGAGAGAATCTATAATGATCATTGTTCGGCTCCTTTCTCCCGAGCCTGTTGGTTGGCTTAGCACCACCGACTTTACTCGGGCGTGGGAGCCGACATTGTTATGGAATCATTACAGTCATGACCGGATTGTTGGTGTA
>DASSEH010000380.1:0-1419 GCA_035695325.1 Candidatus Angelobacter sp. | reverse complement strand
CATGAGGGACCACATCGTTTCATACCAAAACGACCACCGACCTTCGTATTGGCGCCGGAGAGCCTTGCGGCAGCAGGCGCGTCTAAGAATCGACTTTAGCGAGATTCTCCGGGTCGTACGATTTTCGACTTTTGCAACAATATCTGCCAATAACCGACATTGCCTCGTTGGATAATCGTTTGAAATCCGAAGACGAGTCCGCTTTCGAACTGGTATCTATTTCGCCAGTTGCGCCGCCAAGAATTCGCGCATTTCCAAAACTGAGCGCTGGGCAGCATCCGCGTCGTATTTGAGCCAATGCCCGAAGAATTGCCTTCCCTTGCCTACGTTCGGGAGGTCAAAGGAATGATAAGCGCCCGGATAGATCACCAGCTTGACGGGCGCTCCCTTGCCCGCGCGCCGTTCCATCCACCGTTCGCAATCTTTGGCCGGCGACCAATCGTCAAGTTCGCCGATCAGGATAATGGTTGGAATAGTCAACTGATCGGTGGCAACGCTGCACGGCGGATAATAGGCCACGGCGGCCTTAAACTTCAGATTATCAGGGAATGCAAAAAGCTCGACCGCATGCGTCGAGGCTAACTGGAGAGCGACCACGCCGCCCTGCGAAGACCCGACAACTGCAATCCGCTTTGGATCGACGAAGTCGAGTTTGGAAAGATAGAGCAGCGCTCCTAACGCATCAGCTTGCCGTGAAGGCATCAGCCTAAGTCGATCGCAGGATTCCTTGATGCCACGGCTGGCAAAGCTATCCACTACGAAGGAGATATAGCCCCAGGCCGTGAGGCGCTCCGCCATGCGCTTGCGGGTATCTGTCGAGAGCCCACTGCATCCATGGACATAGACAACGGCAGGAAACGGACCGCCTCCGTCAGGTTTCGACAGGTAGCCTTCAATGGTCGTATGCGGCGCTTCCGGTAGCGTTTCGCCGCGCTCGCGAGCCTGCCGTTGCTGGAGTTGGCCAACGCGGTAAGCAGCACTATCGAACTTAACCAAGTCGTCCGCTGAAGCGATGGTCTGAACGTCAACCGTTGCGAGAATTGTCAGGATGAGACATGCGGTAATTTGGGCGCGCACTTTTCGCCCTCCCGATGGGTCGCCAATTTCAATTGGAGACAATACCCCGTTTCCAGTGGCGGGTCATCGTTGAGGTTTGCTCTGGATTAGCTCAGACGAAATTGGACTCGACTAACTTTTGGGTTATCGAGTGTGACGTCCGCTTCGGGGCCGCCAACTCAGGCGGCCTTACCGGATGTTTAGTTCTGTGATCGCCAGCGCCGAAAGCCGCGCCGGGGACATCGCGCGACGGACACCTTTGATCTGCATCAATGTAGGATCGAAGAATGAGCCCTTTTTGCTCAAGCGCAGTTACGAAGTAGGTGTCGGTTTTGCGTGGCCCTGTTTTGCCTATGTGCTTCT
>DASSEH010000379.1:0-2890 GCA_035695325.1 Candidatus Angelobacter sp. | reverse complement strand
GCCGACTCCTTTGGCCCTCTTCCGAGAACTGTCCAGCGGTAGTCAATTTGGCTTCGGGAAAGATCAGCATCAGGAACCTCATCGGCCAATCAATCAATTATGTATCGGCCTCAGAGGTATACCCCGGGGACCGCCGCGTGTGGCCATTTCTGAGGCGTGGCAAGCGCTTCTCGCAGAAGCGATAGTGCCCGACGTGGACCACCGCTCGGTATGGATGCGCCGCTGCCGCGATTTGCTTAACCAGCACCAGTGAGCCCTTGGGCCGCAGAAATCGGCAAGATCGTCCCGGTGGTTATCGCATCTTCCATATACGGCTTCACAAGCCCGTTCCACTCGGCTTCCGAGTGGCATTCCTTGTCCAGAAGATTGCAGTAAAAAAGGCCAATGTTGGTGGACATGTGAAACCCGCCGTAAATCCGATTGTCTTGGAGATCGGACAAGTAAACCCACATGTTAATGCCCACCGGCGTGGGAGATAAGTACGTTTCTTCGTAAAAGCACTTGTTTAGACGGATGTTGTAATGCGCCCGGTAATCGACTCGGTTTTCATCTGCCGGCTCTCGGCGGAACGTTTCCGCTGCGAGCTTTCCGCAGTTCTCTTGTAACAGCGGAGTGCGTTTGATGGTCGCGGTTTGCTGAGTTATTGCCGGCGGTTGCTGGGCACTTGCGTCTCCCGGCACCGCAATAGTGGCAAGCATCGCACCGATCGAGATTTTCTTGAGCATCTTAGACTAGTCGCCCGCTTCAACCAATTTGAAAGGATTTAGTGATTTGCTTTCGTCGCCAACGACTGGCGAGGGAGGCAATCATGGCTGCGAAGGAGATTTCGGTAAAGAAGTATGTTGTGAGGCTGAGCGGCGAGGAACGCGAACGGCTTGAAACGCTGATTCGGAAAGGAAAGAGCCCGGCGCGCCGGGTACTGAAGGCGCGGATCTTGTTGAAGGCCGATGTCTCGGAAGCTGGCAAAGGGTGGAGCGACAACCGGATCATCGAAGCTCTGGAAACCAGCCCATCCATGGTTTACCGGGTGCGCAAACAATTGGTGGAAGAAGGCTTCGAGGCCGTGTTGAGCCGCAAGCCGCGCGCGATGCCTGCCATTGCTCGGATTTTTGACGGCGAGAAGGAGGCCAAGCTGATTGCCTTGGCCTGTTCCAAGCCGCCCAAAGGACGCGCACGCTGGACCTTGCGGTTGTTGGAGAACAAGGTCGTAGAACTCGGCATTGTCGATCGTGCCAGCGACAGCACGATCGGGCGCGCGCTCAAAAAAACACTCTTCAGCCCCATCGCCGCCAGCACTGGGTCATCCCGCCGAAGGCCAACAGCGCGTTCGTAGCCGCTATGGAAGACGTTCTGGCCGTCTATACGCGGCCGCGCGACGGCGATTGTCCGCTGGTTTGCCTCGACGAGACCTCGAAGCAACTCATTGCCGAAACGCGCGTGCCGATCTCGATGAAAGCGGGACGTCCGGCCCGTTTCGATTATGAGTACGAGCGCAATGGCACCGCCAATCTCTTCATGATGTTTGCTCCGCTCGAAGGCTGGCGCCATGTCAAGGTCACAGATCGCCATACCGCCCTGGATTACGCTCGCGTCTTGAAAGACTTGGCCGACATCCACTTTGCGCACGCCAAGACCATCGTTCTGGTCCAGGACAATCTCAGCATCCACAGCAAGGCTTCACTCTACGAAGCCTTTCCGGCCGTCGAGGCCAGGCGCCTGGTCGAGCGCTTCGAATGGCACTACACTCCAAAACACGGCAGCTGGCTCAATCTGGCCGAGTCTGAACTCGGCGTCCTAACGTCTCAGTGCCTCGATCGCCGTATTCCCAACAAACAAATCCTCATCGACGAAATCGCCGCCTGGGAGCACGACCGCAATGCCAACCACACCAAGGCCGACTGGCAATTCACCACCAAAAATGCTCGCATCAAACTTAAGCACCTATACCCTGCAATCTGACTGAATCACGCGACTAGTACAAACCGCGTCCGCGGTTATTTCTTCTTCGCGTCAGCGTATGGGTAAATCAGGTTTCCCGTTTTGACGTCCGCGGGCCAGATGATCGGCTGCACTTTGCCATCGCGGAACTGATCGAGATTGTTCGGCTGCACGTTCTGGAATTGCGTCCAGACCTGGCGCGATTTCGCCCATTCGCCGTCGCTCGCGAAGCTGAAGCTGCCGCTTACGGTGTCGAACTTCGCCTGGTGCATGTATGCCGCGAGCTTAGCGTGATCCAGGCTCTTTGTTTCCGTCACAGCCTGCGCCAGCACCTGTCCGGCCGAATAGGCGAATGGACCAAAGGCAAAGCCGAGCGGATCGATTGCGGCAGCGCTCGCCTTCACGCCGTACCGCTTCAGGAAATCGGCAGCACCCGGAATGCTTGGCGCCTGCGCCGCAGCGAAGTTCTCCCCGATCAACAAGCCGTTGGCGAGCGGGCCGAGTTGCACTTTGAGCGGCGTTATCAGCATGCCGATCATCGCGCCGCCGAATATCTTCGGCGACAGCCCGATCTCGTCGGCCGCTCGGATGATGCCCACATTGTCCGGCGGATAAGCACCGATCCAAACGAGATCGGCATTGGCAGCCCGCACCGCGCGCATCACCGCCGAGAAGTCCGTCGTTTGCGGCGGATAGCTCTGATCGTAGACAAGCTTCAGGCGGTGCTTCTTGATCTCGTCACGCGCACCATCGGCGGCGCTGCGCGCGAACTCGGCGTCGGCAGCGAGAATCGCGACTGTCTCCGGCTTGAGCTTTTGATCTATGGCGATCTCGAAGAAACCGCGCGAGAACGCATTCACGCCGTCCGGGCCCACCGACACCATCGAAAAGTATTTGTCGTACTTGAACTTGTCGTTGATCCCGATCGCCGTGAAGCTGATCGTCATTTTGT
>DASSEH010000378.1:0-2253 GCA_035695325.1 Candidatus Angelobacter sp. | reverse complement strand
TTG
This sequence comes from Candidatus Angelobacter sp., assembly GCA_035695325.1. GTDB lineage: Bacteria > Acidobacteriota > Terriglobia > Terriglobales > Acidobacteriaceae > Angelobacter. Next base: position 2,250 of record DASSEH010000378.1, on the reverse strand, counting down.
CAGTCCTCAAAGATCGGTTCGTGCCGGAAGCTAGTGAGGGTCAATGCGCAAGAGTTGCTGAGTGTGCTATTTCGGCCACGCATAACTCATTGAAATCACAGAGGGCGCGAAACCTCAAATCCCCGTTTAGCAACAATCGTGACGTAACGTCCAAGTTGTGCATCCGTTCGAGGCCACCAGCAGTAAAAAATCACACGGCCTCCAACTCATGTGCAGCGGTCAATTCCCCATGAGCCCGCCGCACCATCGGTGCACTTCCGACCGCGATTTCGTGCCTTGGCGCTTTTCGGACGCCGGCCGCCAGAGCATGCGGGCGACCACATCGTTCCCGGGCCGAGTAGATGAGGATGTTGCCATCCTCATCCCTCACAGATCCGGATGTGCAGGATTCCCGCGTCCGGTTCTTCATGGAAGAGTTTCGCTCGCGAAGATGTAGCGATGGACGATCCGGGCTGCCGGCAGAGGGTGACGCTTTCGAAGTGCCGTGAACCGGGTCCAGTGGAGCCGGCTCCTGCGATCCCGCCGCGACAACCACTTTTGCCAGATCCTCGCGACCTGATAGGCGTACCAGCTTAGTCGTCGGAAGTTGCCCGATATGCCGTAGTAGGCATAGTGGCCCCGCATCATCGCGATCAGATGGGCTTGCTGGTCAGGGATGGGCTGATGCCGATTGACCCGACACCAAGCCGTCACCGCCGCCAGCGCTCGGGCGTAACGGTTCTTTGCCGTTACTTGCCGCACCACATTCTTTCCCGCTCGCGACTTGCCCCAGATGTGGGTGAAGCCGAGAAAGGTGAACGAGGTACCATCCGTCTCCGGATGGTTAGTCCCATCTGGCCGGTTGCTGCGGAAATCGACGAAACGCGTCTTGTCGGGATGGAGCGATAGCCCATACCGTGCAAAGCGCTTGCCCAAGACGCCAAGGACCCGCTTGGCATCGAGGAATTCCTCGAACGCCATCACGGCATCATCAGCGAACCGGACAAGGGTACATCTCCCCGTGAGACGTGGCCGCACCTCGATCTCGAACCATTCGTCCAGCACGTGGTGCAGGAAAATATTCGAGAGGCAAGGTGAGATCACCCCGCCTTGTGGGGAGCCTTCGGTCGCGTGGCGCAGGAGGCCGTCTTCCAGGACTCCTGCTTTCAGCCATTTATCAATCATCCGTCGGATGACACCATCCGTGACTCGCCGGTCAAGAAAGTCTCGGAGTTGTGAGTGTGGAATCGAATCGAAATATTTTACGATGTCGATATCGACCACCCACCGTAGTCCTTGGCTCATGATGGCAGTATGCAGAGACTGTAGTGCCTGATGAGCCGAGCGACCGGGCCGGAAGCCGAATGAGCAGGGAAGGAAGTCCTGTTCATACACCGCTTCCAGCACCATGACGATTGCCCTCTGCGCCACCTTATCTTCGAAGGTCGGGATGCCGAGCGGCCGACGCGAACCATCCGTCTTCGGAATATATGTCCTACGCACTGGCGGTGCTTTGTAGCGACCCGACTTGATGCGATCCAGGAGGTCCAAGAGATTGGCTTCCAGGTTCGTCGCATAGTCGGCCGCCACCACACCGTCGATGCCAGGAGCACCATCCTTGCGGGTGAGCCGGTAGGCTTCTTTCATCCATTCCAAATCGATGACGTGGTGCAGCGAAGACAGCGCCACTCCTCGTTTCGTTCTTGCCAGTTCAGCTATCCGTTGTCGTTTCGTGGACAGGTTTGTGAGACGCAGAGTCCTCTCCCGTGTTTCTCGTCAACGGTTCTCTCCTCATGACACCCCTCTTTCCTCGATCGGGTCCCGGTGAGTCCGGTTCCCCGATGTCAGCGGTCATATTGAGGTGCTACGACTTCCCGGCACGCATCCCCGGTCACTTATTTGTTTCGCTTCCGGGGTCCACGCTACCCTCCTCGGTTCGTGTCTCGCAGCTTGCGCCGCGCTCCCGGAAGGACGGAGGGTGCCTTCCGGGCCGGGGTCATTGTTCAGCCGGCGACCCGATTGCCGGCTTGCTCTCACGTGGACGTGAGCGGGACCTCCCAGGTTCCCAGGCGGTCCATCCTGTGCCTTTGCCTCGGTCTAGGACCCCGGCCGAATCAACGATCCCTCGCCTATTTGTCGGTCTCATCGATGCTGCCCCCGCTTCGCGGACAGCGAAGGCTTCAGCGTGTCAGTTATTTCGGGGCTCAATAACGCGGCTTCAGCACCTGCTGCCTACGCTTCAAGAATGGTGTTGCCACCACCCCTGCAAAG
>DASSEH010000377.1:0-1323 GCA_035695325.1 Candidatus Angelobacter sp. | reverse complement strand
CCACGATTGAGAGGAGCCAAACATGCAAGCAGTTAAGACAATCGGTCTCGACATCGCCAAGTCGGGTTTTCAGGTGCACGGCGTTGACGCCGATGGCCAGGTGGTCTTCCGCCGTCAATTGAAGCGTCGCAACGTCCTGGCGTTCTTCCAGAAAGTGCCGTCGTGCCTCGTTGGTATGGAGGCCTGTGCGACATCGCATCATTGGTCGCGCGAACTGCAGGCGCTTGGGCATACGGTGCGGCTGATGCCGCCGGCTTACGTGAAGCCCTACGTCAAGCGGCAGAAGAACGATGCCACTGACGCCGAAGCGATCTGCGAGGCGGTCACCCGAGCCAACATGCGGTTCGTCGCGACCAAGACGCCGGAGCAGCAGAGTGGCCTAATGCTTCATCGCACGCGGCACCTGTTTATTCGCCAGCAGACCGCAGTGATCAACGCGATCCGTGCCCATCTTGCCGAGTTTGGCATCGTCGCGGCGGTCGGACGCAATGGTCTTGAACAACTGCTCAATGTCGTCGCCGATGCAGGTGACAAACGATTGCCCGAGGTTGCACGCACCTGTCTCATGGCTCTCGGCACCCAACTGCGAGCCCTGAAAGCAAAGCTCCTGGAGCTCGACCGCATGATCACGGCGTGGCATCGATCCAACGAGACGAGCAAGCGGCTCGATGCGATCCCGGGCGTTGGTCATGTGCTGGCCACGGCACTGGTTGCCAGCATTGCCGATCCGAAAGTGTTTCGGTCAGGGCGAGACTTCTCGGCCTGGATTGGACTGGTGCCGAAGCAGCATTCGAGTGGAGGCAAGGACAGGCTCGGCAGTATCAGCAAGCAAGGTGACCGTTATTTGCGCAGCCTGTTCACAGCGGGCGCGCTTGCTGTCATTCGCTATGCCAAGATCTATGGCACCAAGCATCGGCCTTGGCTCACGGCGTTATTGGCGCGGCGGCCCACCAAGGTCGCCGCCATTGCGCTTGCCAACAAACTCGCGCGGATGGCCTGGGCCATGATGAGCAGGGGCGAACGCTACAAAGAACCCGTCGCGCTGGCGGCGTAAACGAGATCGCGCCGGCCACCCGGCGTGATGTGAAGGTTGGAAAGGGCAAACAGCACGTAATGCAGAACCGGTCGATCTGGTGATCAGGACAACCCACTTTCCCCCATGCATTGTCGAATGCGGGCTATTGATCGGGACCTGATCCGCGAAGGGCATTATGGCCAGCGGTCATGTGAACCGCGTAAACAGGCCGAACACATGGCTGCACCGACCAATGCTGCAAACGTTCAAGAAAGTCCTTGCCAACTCGGAGCCGTCCACACATGGGG
>DASSEH010000376.1:0-2061 GCA_035695325.1 Candidatus Angelobacter sp. | reverse complement strand
TGCGCGCCATCAAGGCTCGTACTTTGGAAACCCTGGAGCAAGCCATCACTCAGGCTTTGGCTTCTATTACCCAGGACAATGCTCTGGCCTGGTTTCAGCATTGTGGCTATCCATCCCAATCGATTCCGAAAATGGTCTAGTGGTGGTGTACCATCGTCTTGTTGTCCACTACTTCAATCAGCTGCATCATGCCGCGGTCTTCGTGAGCAAGAATATGGCAATGGTCGACATACTTCCCAGCAAAGTCGGCAAAGTGGGTCCGCATTTTGAAATAACCCGGTATCACTTTTTGGGTGGTTGGATCCACCTTGCCACGTGGAATGGGGAAAGTGTCCCACCAAATCCAGGGCTGAGGCAGCTTGATAGGCTGGCTCATGCTGGTCGGATCGAAAATTTCGATAATCTGAAACGGATTTACGTGAATGTGGAATGGATGCAAAACGTCCACGGGGTTGCTGCCGGCTGAATAGTTTTCAATCGTCCATTCCTGCTTAGTGTCGAGTAACATCACTTCATCGATCCGGCCTTCCTCAAAACGCTTCCCGTTAATGAGCGGCGGCGCACCTGGTCCATGCGACATATCCATCTCGTACTTGATGGTACGGTACTCTGAGACCTCGGTGATGTCGGCCAGAAATGGCGGCAATACCGGGTACTGAGCTTTCGTCCTGGGATACGCCTGGTTATAGGGCCCAGCGTCAGCAGGGGGAGGAACGACTTTCACCGTAAGAATGATATTGGTTCCCGATGGTTTGGTGGAACCTGGGCCGTACACCAGGGTGGAGGAGCCGGGCCTGGCAGGAGCCTGAACCAAAATATCCACGCGGTTGCCGGGCGCCAGGATAAATTGATTCGGGGAGGAGGCGAGCTGCGGCGCATAGTTTTCCCATGCGAACTGCACGCCATCCTGGGCCGTCTGATAGAACGCCGGAGCGCCGTTCTCCCCATAAAATGAGCAGATAAACTTTCCGTTCTTGCCGCCCTGGACCGTGCCATTGATGATGCGCCACCACTGCACTTCGCCAGGATACATGGTAATCACGGGCTGAAGCTGCCCATTCACCAGCGAACCAACATCATTGGTGACTTTAGTGTTGCCGGCGCCTCCGGCTCCGCCGGTACGCTCGCGATTGGTCTGCACCTGGAACTGCTGCAGAACAAGGACCTTTTCCTTCACACCCGGCATGGTTTGCTTCAGCGTCTTGTCGTAATCACCCTGAATAATCAATGCACCAGCCATCCCGTTATAGACCTGGATAGAGGTAGATCCGTGTTTGTGGGCGTGGTACCAGTGCGTGCCCGGCGCCTGGCCCATCGCATATTTTGGCGGCTGCGGCGGGTCGACCGATGCAGCCGCAGCCACGGGTGGCACATACTTCGGAGGGCGGATACAGTAGGGGAAACAACCGGCCCAATACTGCGGGAATTCCCCGTACTCTTCCAGACGTCTGTTCTGCACGGCCTGCCTGGCGTGAAGGGTCGCGTCATTTTGCTCCGGCTGCAGCTTATCGAGCTGCTCCAGTCGGGCCTGATGATGTTTTTTGAGCGCCTCAAAGCTGCGGGCGTTTTCCCCGCTCAGATGTTTCCAGGCCTGAGGATTAGGGTAGTCCAGGCAACTGAGCGGGAACCAGGGCTGGCAGTCCTCGGCCGTGGCATGGAGGTCGGGAACGATTTCCACCAGAACATTGTCGGAGAAAGCATTCGGACTGACATGAGTTCCATGGAAATGCAGGTTGGTGGTGTTCGATCCGCGGAAGCAATCCGGAAGATGGTCAGGGTACGGAGGATTAGGGGCCACTCCTGGATAGATATTAGCGCCACTGGAATTTTTCACCTCGTCGCATTTTCCATTCGCCGTCTCCGGAAAATCGTTGGGATCAACATGGTTGAGCATCGCGATCTGGATCGTGTCGCCCACGTGCGCGCGAAAAGTCGGCCCAGGTCCAAATACGCCGGATTTGGTTACGAGCTGTGATTTGTCTACCTTCGTGCCCTTATAACCTTCATAGGCGCGCAGCTTAAAAGTTCCGCTAATCGCTTTCGGGGGTGGGGGAGGATCCA
>DASSEH010000375.1:0-1448 GCA_035695325.1 Candidatus Angelobacter sp. | reverse complement strand
GCGTTTTCTAGAATAAACTCAATGGGAACCAAATTATACGTAGGCAATCTCCCCTTCAACACTACGGAGAACGAACTGCAGGAGATCTTTTCGCAAGCTGGCGCTGTGCAGGAAGTGACTCTCATGCAGGACAGATTCACTGGCAAATCACGTGGATTCGCCTTTGTGACTATGAGCTCGGAGGAGGAAGCGCCGAATGCCATCTCGAAATTCAACGGCCACACCATGGAAGGCCGGCCGATGACTGTGAATGAGGCGCGTCCGCGCGAGCAGCGGCCGGGGGGTGGTGGCGGCGGCGGTGGTGGACGTTACGGCGGCGGCGGATACGGCGGCCGGCGTGACGGTGGTGGCCAGCGGAGAGGCGGCGGCTACTAGCCAACCGGCGTTGCCTGCGGATAGGTGCTGTAGAGTTCTCTGTCTCAGCGGATCTGCGCTTGCGGCCGATTTGATCTCTGCGCTGAGGACAGCGCAGGCTACAGCCCCATTGGGAAAATATGGGCAGGGCTGGATTCGAACCAGCGAAGGCGTAAAGCCAGCAGATTTACAGTCTGCCCCGTTTGGCCACTTCGGTACCTACCCGTTTAGCGCGAGGGATTTCATATATCCTCGCGGCTTACAGCTTGCAACTCGCGTCAGCTTTCGTGGCTGTTGATAGCACTAACGTAACCGTTACGTTTTGACATGGCGCTTCTACGCGGCCTTTTTTGGTTCGCCCTCTTCCTGATCCTGACGTTTTGTTTTGTGGTGCTGTTCGAGTACGGGCCGCGCGATTTTGCCAGCGGAGCTCAGAAAGAGTATGCCCGGGTAAAGTCATTCGTCGTAAAGCGAACGGAAGAAATCGGGGAAAATAAGAAAGACCGCTGAGCCTGGCGGTCAATCTACGTCGCAGCCATGGCGAGAGTTTCTATCGGCAGGGGTGCGAGAAATTCTTTTGCATTCTCGATCTGCAACACGGGCCGAGCCAGATGTGCTGCCAGAAAGCTGCTATCTGATGTCGGAGCAACCGCGGCTTGAGCGCGAATTTCGCACTCGGCTAATTGCTCGATAACGCGACCTACCTTCTCACTCAAATTGCCGCAGTCCGTAAACTGAACTGTGCAAACACCCGGCGCAGTGTCTTCCACAAAAGGACTGAGAGTAAACGCGTAGTGAAGCAAAATTTCCTGTATCGATTTTTCCTGCGTGGGTGCACGAACTTTGATGACCACCCGCAATGATCGCGCCAACGCCTGGCTCGGGGTCATTCCTTTTCGAATACCAGCGTTTTCTGCGGCTTCGTTCAGTTGAAAGATGACCGGTTTCCTGTCGTGTTCTTCGATCAACGCTACTGGTTTTTCGCAGAGTTCCGGCTGATGACGCGTAGCTGCCTGTAAACAGAAATTCGGCAAATAAATCGTGGCAAACATCATTCTAGCTGACCGCTGATTTCTGATTTCCTTGGCTCGCCG
>DASSEH010000374.1:0-1089 GCA_035695325.1 Candidatus Angelobacter sp. | reverse complement strand
ATCGTCGCGCTTTGGCGCCTCCGCCAATCAGTGCAAATACGTCAAATAATTTCCACCAAATGTGATTTTTCTCACATTAGGTGGTGTGGACACTTACCGCATCCATAAGATGATGGCAGCGAGAGTGACGACGGCCCGGTAATTTCGGGCGGTCTTTTCGAAGCGGGTTGCGACGCGGCGGAATTGCTTGAGCTTGGAGAAGCAACATTCCACGAGATGGCGCTGGGCATAGAGATGCTTGTCGAGCGGATATTTGAGCGCACGTGACGGGTTGTTGGGGATGACGGCGAGCGCCCCCTTGGCAGCAATGGCTTGGCGCAAGTGATCGGCATCATAGGCCGTATCGGCCATGACGACCTCGGCGGGCAATCCCTCGATCAGTGCGGCCGCTTGCGGTGCATCGCCCTTCTGACCTGCGCTAAGCGTGAAGCGTACAGGACATCCCAGGCCGCGAACGGCCAGATGTATCTTGGTGCTCAGGCCGCCGCGCGAGCGGCCGAGCGCCTGATCTTCAGACCCCCTTTTTTTGCCCCGGCGGCGTGCTGATGCGCCCGGACGATGGTGGAATCGACGATCAGATACTCGAAGTCCGGATCATCGGACACCGCCTCGAAGATCCGCCACCACACACCCTTGATGCTCCATCGACTGAAGCGCCGGAACACGCTGTTCCAATCCCCGAACGCTTCCGGAAGATCACGCCAGGGAGAGCCCGTACGCACGATCCAAAGCACACCTTCCACGAACATCCGGTTGTCGCGCCCGGTGGAGCCTTTCTGGTCAGGACGACCTATAATCAGGGGCGCCATCCGCTCCCAAACTGCGTCGCTCAAAACCAAACGATCCATCACACCCAAGGCCGCCTCCCCAAAAGAAGCCTTGAATCTGATTTGCTCCTAAAAGGGAATCCTTAGAGTCCACACCGCCTAAAGCGAGTCCAGCGCGGCCTGTTCGGCGCGCGCCAGCGCGAGCCTGGAATCTCGCGCTAGGTGGTGTGGACTCTAAGGATTCCCTTTTAGGAGCAAATCAGATTCAAGGCTGCTTTTTGGGAGGCGGTCTTGGGTGTGATGGAGCGGTTAGTTTTGAGCG
>DASSEH010000373.1:0-156284 GCA_035695325.1 Candidatus Angelobacter sp. | reverse complement strand
ATCTTGCGGCGCAAATCGTCGGAATACGCTCGGGCCATCGTCGGGTTGCAGGAAAACTTCCAGAGCACAACCATCCTATCCCACTCCACCCTGATTCCCGCTTACATTATTATCCCTATCGTTACTAGAAATGGTCTAAATTCATTAAACGCTTGCAGCGTTGGGGGCGTCAAGCTTGCTCGGTTCAAAAGAGACGTGCAATTTGATCAAATGATTTCCCGATCCCGTAGTGAACCGGGAGAAGGATGGCTATCAGCCACCCTCTCCGATAGGAGAAATTCTGCAAGACCGTAGAGATCTCTCGCTTCGCTCGAGATGAGGGGCTTTACCGCAGCGCCTCTTCTACTTCGCTCAGCCAGTCCGGACGTTTGAGTATCTCGCGCGGCTTGGGGCCGTCGGCTGGGCCAACGATGCCGTCTCGTTCCATCAGATCGATCAGGTGTGCGGCGCGGCCATAGCCGATGCGCAGACGGCGCTGCAGCAGCGAGGTGGACGCCTTGCCGAATTCCAGCACCAGGCGTACGGCGTCTTCGAAGAGCTCGTCGTGCCCTTCTTCACCGTCATCACCCGAAGCCCCGCCGCCCTGGGTTTCATCTTTCGGGGCTTCGAGGAACTTCTGTTCGTACTGCGCCTGGGCCTGCGAGCGCCAGAACTCCACCACCGCATGGATTTCCTTTTCCGTGGTGTAAGGCGCGTGCAGCCGGACGACGCGGGCCGAGCCCGAGGGCAGGTACAGCATGTCGCCCTTGCCCAGCAGGGATTCGGCGCCGTTGCAGTCGAGGATGGTGCGCGAGTCGATCTTGGTGGCCACGCGGAACGAGATGCGCGAGGGGAAGTTGGCCTTGATCAGGCCGGTGATCACGTCCACCGAGGGTCGCTGCGTGGCCAGCACCAGATGGATGCCGACGGCGCGCGCCATCTGCGCCAGGCGCGTAATGGACTCTTCCACGTTGGACTGGTCGAGCATCATCAGGTCGGCCAGCTCGTCGATGATGATCAGAATCTGCGGCAGCGGCTTGTGCTCGTTTTCGTCCTGGTTTTCGAACAGGCTCGGCGTGTCGTCAAAAAGTTTGTTGTACTGGTCGAGGTTGCGCACGCCTTTTTCCGCCAGCACTTTCAGGCGGCGCTCCATCTCCCGCACCGCGTTGCGCAGGGCGTTGGCCGCGAGTTTGGGCTCGGTGATGATAGGAACGTAGAGGTGCGGCACGCCTTCATAAATGCCGAGTTCGAGGCGCTTGGGGTCCACCAGGATCATGCGCACCTGGCTGGGCGTGGACTTGTACAGGATCGACATGATCATGGCGTTGAGGGCCACGCTCTTGCCGGAGCCGGTGGAACCGGCGATCAGCATGTGCGGCATGGACGCCAGATCGGCGGTGACGATGCGGCCATTGATGTCCTTGCCCATGGCCAGCGTGAGATTGGATTTGGCGTCGACGAACTCCGGCGCTTCCACCACCTCGCGCAACCAGATGGTTTCCCGCTCTTGATTGGGCACCTGAATGCCGACGGTGGATTTGCCCGCCATGCGCTCAATCAGAATGCTCTCGGCGCGCATGGCCAGGCAGAGATCGTCACACAGGCTGGTGACGCGGCTGTACTTTACGCCGGCTTCCGGCTTGAATTCATAAGTCGTGACGACAGGGCCGGGATTGATTTGCGTGACCGTACCGTTCACGTCAAACTCCGCGCATTTTTCCGTAAGCACCTGGGCCAGGCCTTTGACCAGCTCTTCATTCACCGCCTGCTGGCCTTCGGCGCGATGCAGCAGCGAACTCGGCGGCAGCTTGTATGCGCCGGCAAGCTTGGGCATCAGGGTCCTGGATTTTTGCTCAACATCAGGGCGGGAGTTGATTTCCGGCCCGGCTTCATCCGCATTCGCTTTTTCTGAAACCAAAGGCGCAGCCACGCCTGCCGCGTGGGCTTCTTCCTGCATGCGCTCGATTCCGGTTTTGACTGGCTGCGCAGCCTGCATTTTGGCTGGCGCGAGACGTGGCGACGCTTCAGGTTTAGCGGCGCTCTTCTTCGCGGGCTTGTCTGCCTTGCGGGCCGCACGGGCTGAGCGCCAGTCCTGAAAGCGCTGCCACAGGGCAAACGCAAAGGCAAAGCGGGTTTGCAGCCAGATTTGCACTGCACCAAAGGAAAACGCCGTGGCCAGATAGAGCGCAACCGCAATCACGGCAGCACAGACAATGTATGCGCCAATCATGTTGAAGTAGCGCAGCAGAATGTCGCCGAGGATGCGCCCCAGCATGCCCTCAATGGGCACGGCGTGCCGCCAGCGCAAGGGCCAGGGCGAGAGCGCCAGCAGGGCGGGGAAGAACACCAGCAGCATGGTCCCGCCGATGCTCTTGGCCACGGGCGAGACAATCTCACGGGAGCGGAACCAGCGGACGCCGAGAAAGCCGATGATCAGCGGCACGAAAATGATGCCAATCCCCGCCGCCTGCAACAGCAGGTCGCTCACAAAGGCCCCGGCCATTCCGATCCAGTTGCGAACAGCGTGAGCATGGGACGATGCCGCCGTGTTCAGCGACGGATCGAGCGGCGAATAGCTGGCCAGCGCGAGGAAAAGGAGGGTGGCGCAAACGAACAGAAGGAAGCCAACCAGCTCATTGAGCCGGCGGTTCTTCGTGGGCGTAAAAACCCGTATGAAATACTTCATGAGGTGTTCGGCCTTTTGCGGGGATACGAAAATTCCCCACCATCGGCCAGAGTACACCAGAGCAGTTCCTATTATGCCAAATTTCCGCGCAAAATTGCGGGAAAATGCTTAATTCCAACGGGTTAAGCATTGTTCAATGATGTTCGCTTTCAGAGCCGATATAGTGGTCCCGATGCAAATATGGTCCTTGTAGCCGTTCGGATGAAGCCGGTGTCTTTCTTTCGCCAGCGTTTTTGAAATCACATATCATCCAGACGAGGGTCGACGGTACCGCGCCACTGCTTGCGGAACAGGTGCTCTGCGTATGGAGCGTCGGAGGACTTGAGACGGACAAGTGCCTGCCACTTTCCAAACAGCGAGAGTGAGTCGTTCGGGTGTTTGGTAAGGTTCTCGTTGAAGACTGTGAGAGCCTGTTTCGGGTCCCCGGCAAGAATGAGGGCCCCGCCAAGCGTGTTGCGCGAATGCTCATACCAACCCGGCGGCTCATCGTAATCAAGAAGATCTTCCATCTCGGCGGCGAGGCGCGCGAACTCGATTGCCTGAGCCTGACTGCCTTGTTTCAGGGCGATGCGCGAAAGCAAACGCCAATGAACGACAGCCAAAATGGACGATGCACCATTGTTGCCCCAGCCCACATTGGCCGCAGTGGCACAGGTGGCGGCCCGGTTGAACGCAAACAAGTCATTGACCGTCGATTGGCCTCGCTCAGCATCCACCATGGTCCGGCCGAAATACCAGATTGCGCTTGCCAGCTTCAGTTTCAGATCCGTGCAGAATGTTTCTGAATGTGGGTCGGGCATCGACGACTGAGGTGGAGGAATAGAAGCGAGGTAATCCCATTGACCAAAATGAATCGCCATCATGGCGCGGGTAGTCAGGTAGTGCTCAAGCCCATGTTGCGAGTCGATAAAGGCGTATGCGTTGGCCTCCGTTCTCTCGGCAAGATCACGCGTATCGTTCCAGAGGCCCTGGTTGCTGTAGCCGACGCCGAGAAATAGCATGTCGTGGCTCATGTAGTGCCCAACCAGCAATGGGTTGCAGTCTGGAGCATCCATGCTTTTCCGGCAAGGGGGAACCCACCACTGATCCGCTTCAACGGCTCTCTGATTTGCCTTCACCACGTTCTCCCAATCGCCTGCGAGGAGATAAATGTGCGCGGGCATATGCCGCAGGTGGGGAAGCCGTTCAGGAGCCTCGTTCATCAACAGGTTCGCCGCAGCCCGAGCGCGTATTGCAGTGGAAATGGGCGCTTCTTCCATCGCATGAACGTAGAAATGGTTGAGACCCAGATGATGGGAGAAAGCGGGATTTTTGAGACCGGATTCAAGGGCGGCGATCGCCAGTTGAATCTCATTAGAGGCTGTGCCGGAGGTTGTCCACCAGAGCCAGGGACGCAGGTTCATGAGAGAGACAACGTACAGGGCATCGGCGTCGGGGTCAGGCCTGGCGGCATGGGTGAAGAGCTTGTCATACACGTTACGCATGGCCAGCATGTAGGGCACGCTCAGCTGCTGTGGATCGCGATCCACCGGAGTGCCAGTGGAGTCAGTACCATAGCGTTTGCTGATCGCATCTATGTATAGTTTCTCGTCCGCGGAGGCGTTCCCCTGATTTTTAAGCGCCAGTTCGCTCTGCTTGATTGCAAGCGTCATGCAGGGATCGTTGACAGGGATGTTGAGATCGCCACCCGCCGCCAGAGCGACACCCCAGTAGCCCATCGCCAGCAATGGATCCTTTACGGTGGCCTGGTGGAAAGACCGCATGGCCGAGATGGTGTCGAAGCCGTAGTAGAAGGCAAGGGCCTGATCGAAGTATGCCTGCGCGTGGATGCTATTGGTTGTAACCGGGTGGGACCACTTTCCAGTTTGTTCGGTGGAGAATAAAGGGATGGGAGCGTCCCATCCCTTGCTGCAAATGGACTCCGTCCCCTGCTGGTGGGAGTGCATGACCATGGTGTGCTGGGCGAGGACAAAACTGCAACCAAGCGCGAGACTTGAGAATGTCAGAAACACTCGACAGACAAGACGCATCGTTCCTTCTTTCGTGTAGTACTGAATCGGGGGAGCAAAAAAGATATCAGAACTGCAACTATTTGTGTCTAAAAAGTATTGGATACAGGCGCGCGCCAGCTCATCTGTGCCCAAACACCCACGCCAGCACGGCGATGCCCACGATGATGCGGTAAATCGCAAACGGAGCAAAGCCCCGGCTGCGCACCCAGTTCATGAACCAGGCCACCACTCCCAGGGCCACGATGAACGAGGTCACAAAGCCAATGCCCAGCACGATCCATTCATGCGAGTTGGCAGGCATTTTGCCCAGTGCGGTTTCGCCGGCGTGCGGGTGCATCGTCTTGAACAATTCATACACCGTGGCCGCGGCCATGGTGGGCATAGAGACGAAGAAAGAGAACTCGAGCGCCGTAGCGCGGGACATGCCGGCGGTTTGTCCGGCGGCAATGGTGGACATGGAGCGCGATGTGCCGGGAAACACCGCCGAGAGAATCTGGCAAAGGCCAATCCAGATGGCCTGGGACATGGAGGTCTCTTCCAGGTGTTCGGTGCGGTAGCGTCCGTTGGCGGGCGGATGGCCGAAGCGCATATCGACCAGCCACATGATGATGCCGCCGATCAGCAGCGAACAGCCGATGATGGTGAGGCTCTCCAGATTGTTGCCGATCTTTTTGTGCAGCAGCCAGGCGGGGAATGCGGTCACCACGAAAGCCAGGCCAATCAGCGTGATGGGATGCGTGAGCGCGGTGCGGTTGCCGCGTTCGCCTTCAGGGAAGGTGCGCAGCAGGCCGAGAATGCGCGACCAAAAGTAAATCGGCAGGCAGAGAATGGCGCCGAGTTGAATCACGATGGAGTACATCTTCCAGTACGGGTCGGAGAGCGGGATGTGCAGCAGCGCTTCCGCCAGGCGCAGGTGCGCCGTGGAGCTGACGGGAAGAAATTCGGTGAGTCCTTCAATGATTCCCAGAAATACAGACAACAAATAATCGTGCAATCATCCTCCATAAAACATAGTGCAAAATAATTTTCCAGAGCTTGTTCAAAAAAACAGGGGCTAAAGCCCGTGAGTTTATTGCACTTGATCGGCACGACTGAAGTCGTGCCCTGATACAAACCTGCTTTTTAAGCACGCTCTACTGTTACGGTTTTACGCGCCGGGCTGCGGAATTTTGCCGTAGCCGGGAACAAAACAATCTAAATAAACTGATTTCTATTCCTGCTGCGCACCATACAAGGGAACATTTTGTTCCAGCTTATAGATCAGGTCCAAAGTCCGGGGTTTCCAGTCGCCCTGCGGAGACTGGCTGATCAATTCCTGGGCCAGAGCAATCGCTTTCTTGCGGGCGTTGGCGCTCTTGTCGTTTTCGTTGTTGATGCGGTAAATGTCCACCAGGACCGCCTGCCGCCACGCGGCGTTATACAAGGCCTCGGCGGCTTTGGGTGACTGCGGATGCTCGTGTGCGTAGTGCGTGTAGATTTCCGATTCCTTCTCCGGACATTTGGCCAGCCCCTTCCACTCGCCGCACAGCTTGTTGTCAATCAGGTTGTACGCCGCGAGGTCGGCCCATTTGGTATGGGGAAATTTTTTGATGACCTGCTTCATGAACTCATCTTCGATGGGCGTGCGCGCATCGGGATCGAGTTCGCGGGCCGAGGGGCGGCGCTGGACGTCGGCTTTTTCGATCTGCCAGCTAATGTCCGCTGAGCGCCACATGGCTTCCCCGGCCAGAGGAGAGTTGGGGAAGAATTCCTGCATGCGATAGTAGAGACGCATGGCGTCCTGGGCCGCGCCCTTGCGCCCGCCACGCTGTTCGGCCTGCTGTTCGGAGTCCACGGCTTCGCCAAAGATAATCTGATCGCCGTTCGGAGTCGAGGTCACGACCACGCCCTTTTCCGGAAGCCAGCCGGTGACTTCGCGGCGGCTCTCCCGCTCCCGGTCCACGATGGTGGCAAAGACTTTGAGCCAGGGCTGCTTGTCGATCATGGTGCGCTCAAAGATGACCAGGTCGCGCCCGCGTTGCAGCTCAACGAGTTTTTCGGAAGAGCCCGGCGTGACGTACAACTGAGCGTCGCGCACCAGCGTGGCGTGATCTTTGTCTTCGGCCAGCGCGCTCAGTGCCGAAAGAACGAAAACTAAAAAGATGTATTTCTTCATGATGTACCTCAGACGGTCCCCATCAGGATGTCAGAAAACAACTGCGGCTCGATATTGCCTCCGCTGACGATGGCGACGGTTTTTGCGGACTCGGGAATCTCCGCCGCATGGAACATGGCGGCGGCGGTGGTGGCGGCCCCGCTGGGTTCGGCCAGAATGCGGGCGGAGAAGAGCAGATGCCGCAGGGCCTGGCGGACTTCATGTTCCTTGACGGTGATGATCGCGTCCACGTATTTGCGAATATGCTCGAAATTGATGGGGCCCAGGCTCTGGGTGCGCAGACCGTCACACAAAGTTCTGGAGGCGCTCTCGGCGGAGATGGATTCGATTTTGCCCGATTTCAAACTGGCCTGAGCGTCGGCGGCAAATTCAGGCTCCACGCCAATGACTTTGATGGTGGGTCGCGACTCCTTGAGCGCGGTGGCAATGCCGCTGATGAGTCCGCCGCCGCTGACGGGCACCAGAACCACGCCGGCATCGGGCATGTCTTCAAGAATTTCCAGACCAATGGTGCCCTGGCCGGCGATGATCTTTTCGTCGTTATAAGGAGGCACGGCGACCAGGCCTTTTTCCTTCTCGAGTTCGGCGGCCTTTTGAATTCGCTCCTCGCTGGCTGGCCCCACCAGTACGATTTCCGCTCCCAGAGCGCGAGTATTTTCCAGTTTGATGGCCGGCGCGGTCCGGGGTATGACAATGGTGGCCTTTACGTTCAGCATTTTTGCGGCATAGGCCACACCCTGGGCATGGTTGCCGCTGGAGTGCGCGATTACGCCGCGCTTGCGCTGTTCCGGAGTGAGCGACGCGATTTTGTTATATGCGCCGCGCAGCTTGAATGCGCCCGTGGGCTGAAGGTTTTCCGGCTTAATGAAAATGTGCCTGCCATGCGCCATCCGGCACAAAACCAGCGGAGTGCGAACGGCGACTTTGCGCAGGAGAGTGCGTGCGTCCTGAACGTCCTTGAGTGTGATCATAGAGATGGAGGAATCAGCTTTGCTCCTTTTTATGCTGGGGCTGTTTCCGGCAACCGGCTGGCAGAGTCGAGCACCTGGGCCATCAGGCTGATCAGCGCCCATTGCTGCGACCATGTGATCTTTTTATCCATAGTAACGTGGACCAGAGCCGGGCTAATCAAAAGCGTTTTCAGCTCCTGCTGCGGGACTTCCTTGGCCAGCCAAAGCGTTTCTGACGGCGGAATGAGAGTATCACCCGAGCCATGCAATAGAAACACCGGCACGGTGAGCTGGCTCAGTCTGCCGTGGGGGGAAACGGCGTCCATCTCCGCTTTGTGCAGCCATATCTGATGGAGCAGCGCCTTGTGCAGCAACTCGCGGTGATTCAGCAACTGGTCGAGCGTGGCGCGGCCGGCGGGGCTTAACTTTTTTTCCGTGTCTTCGGGAACCGGGTTTTCCCAAAGTTTCTGGCGCAGGTATTCGCGGGCAACGGGCGCATCTTTGGCGGAAAAGAAATTCTCGAGATGGGTGTAGGCAAAAACCAACACACCGTATTCATGGGCTTGAAAGCCGACGCTCGATCCATCCGGTGCTTCAATGGAATTTTCCACGAAGAAGCGGGCGACGCGCGACATATCGTCATGCGCGCCCACGGCCAGCACAAAGCTGATGTTTCCGGCATACTCCGGCCTTGCGGCCGCGAGCAGAGCCAGGCCGCCGGCAAAGCTCATTCCGGTGACCCCTACTTTGGGATCACCGAGGCGCTGGCAGAAGATTGCGGCTGAAGCGCCGATCACGTCGATACTCGCCGGTGTCACCCGGTATTCGGTGAGGTCCTGGATTTGCGGCGTCATCACCGCGACTCCGGCAGACGAAATGGCCCGAGCCAGGCCGACCAGGCGCGGATCTTCGATGCCAAGGTGGTGAATTCCGTGCAGCAATAAAATTCCGCCGGGGTGCTTTACACCCTGCGGCAGATAGAGGCGATACTGGAGCGGCCCTTGTGGCGTTTGCGCCGTTTCGGTCCTCTCTTCGATTGTGTGCTGAGCAAAACCGGCCACAAAGCCGGTAGCCTGAGGATTGGAGAAGCGCTGCAGTACGGCCATGGAGCGGAGATACGCCGATGCCGGACGCCGCAGGGCAAAGCCCCCCAGCCCAATCGCGGCCAGAGCCACAAACAGGAAGATAAAAATTTTGTGTCTCCGCCTGCCCTGGGCCATTAGATCTCCAAAATCACTGGCATAATCAGCGGCCGCCTTGCGGTTGTCTTTACGATAAACCTTTTCAGATCGGCGCGGATTTTTTCCTTAATCACGCCGTAATCGGCTTTTTCCTCGGTGGTGGAGGAGTCGAGCGTGTTGCTGATGATGCGGCGCGCCTCGCCCACAAAGCCATCTTCGCTGCCGGCGGCAAAGCCGCGCATCACGATTTCCGGAATCGACTCGACCGTACCCGTCAGCTTGTTGATGGCAATCACAGCCAGCACAAATCCGTCTTCGCTCAAAAGGCGGCGGTCTTTGATGATCAGGTCTTCCACCACATTGCTGCGCGAGCCGGAGTCAATGCAGACGCGTCCCACGGGAACTTTGCCGACCTTGCGCGCGCCCAGTTCGTCGAATTCCATGATGTCGCCGCTCTCCATGAGCAGCACCTGACCTACGGCGCCGTGCATGGAGCGGGCGAGGCCGGCGTGGATCTTGAGCTGGCGGTACTCGCCGTGAATGGGAATCAGATATTTGGGCTTGACCAGGTTCATGATCAGGCGCAGCTCTTCCTGGCTGGCGTGTCCGCTTACGTGCACCGGCGGCGAACTGCCATCGTCATAAATCACGTTGGCTTCGCGGCGGAAGAGATGGTCGATCATGCGGTAAATGCCCTTCTCATTCCCCGGAATAATGCGGGAAGAGAGCACCACGGTATCGCCGCGTTCAATGCGGGCGTGCTTGTGGTTGTCCACGGCGGCGCGCGAAAGCGCGGACATGGGTTCGCCCTGGGTGCCGCTGATCATCACGCAGACCTGCTCGGGACGAAGCTCCTTGATCTGGCCGGGATGGATCAGCGTGCCCTCGGGGATATCGAGATAGCCGAGATCCATGGCAATGTCGGCGCATTCGGTGATGGAGCGGCCAATCAGCGCCACCTTGCGCTTGTGCTCCGCTGCCAGTTCGATGGCCAGCCGGATGCGATGGATGGAAGACGAAAAACAGGAGATGAAAAGCTTGCGATCGGTGCGGGCAAAAATCTCGTCGAACTTGCCGCGCACGGCGCGTTCGCTGGGCGTGTATCCGTGGCGCTCGGCGTTGGTGGAATCCTGCAGCAGGGCCAGCACGTTGTGCTCTTTGCCGTATTCGGCAAAGGTATGCAGGTCAAACAGGCGATTGTCGGTGGGCGTGGGGTCCACTTTGAAGTCGCCAGTATGGATGACCACTCCCAGCGGCGTATGGATGGCCAGGGCCACGCAGTCCACGAGACTGTGCGTGACCTGTATGGGATTGATGGTGAACGGCCCCAGGGTGAAGCGGGTCCCTGGCCGGATTTCGCGCAGGTCGGCATCGTCGAGGAGCTTGTGCTCATCGAGTTTGTTTTCTACCAGGGCCAGCGTGAACTCGGTGCCGAAAACCGGGACTTTCAGCTCGGAGAGCACCCAGGGCAATCCGCCGATATGGTCTTCATGACCATGGGTAAGCACGATGCCGCGGACCTTCTCGCGGTTCGCAACCAGCCAGGAGATATCGGGTACCACGATATCCACGCCAAGCAGTTCCGATTCCGGAAACATCAGCCCGGCATCGATCACAATAATTTCATCTCCCCAGCGGACGGCCATGCAGTTCATTCCGAACTCGCCCAGACCACCCAGGGGAATCAAATGGAGTTTTCCCGAAGACATGTTCAATCAGTGATGCTATCAGAGTTTATAAGACCGGAGCGTCTGTCTTTAGCTGTGCTGTTCATACATAATCCGGCAAACTGGCAAGCAGCGCATCCAAAAATCTGAGCATTTCTGCCGCCGCGCCCCGGCAAATATCAACTGGCTGTTGCAGTTCGTGATTTATATGCACAATGTTTCTGTAATCAATGATTGCGTCGGGCAGTATTAACAGATGCCCAAACCAGCGATTAAATATTCGTACAAAATTATCCAAACTGTGTTCAGGGTCAAAAGTAAAACTGCCCCGACGATCGGCAATATTCGTGCTTTGAGCCTGAATGAAAAGGAAAAGAACAGATTCAAACAGAGTCCCGGCCAAAATGACTACGGTCTTTTCATTGCCGAGGGTCGCCGCGGATACCAGTTCATTCAGGTCTCGCTGGATAATCTCTCGTTCGCGCTGCAGGTTCTGAGGTATGAATTCCAGCCTGGGCTGGCTGAGATGGATGCACTGCTCGCAAGTAGACTTCAGGGTATCTGCCATCGCGTGTTTTTTCTAAAACTCGATTCGCATACTCCGGAGCCGTTTTTACTTCAATTTTTAAAAGTTGAAAAAGCGCGCCACCTTCAAATAAAAAGTAGACTGGCTGCCCTTTTTCATAGTCCGTATAGTACGTGTAGGGACGAATGCCTTCAGGCGAGAGCGGTACCCACCGTTGATTTGCCTCAATATTTAAGAGGCCACGGCAGTTTTCGAAATCAGAGGATTCTTCGATCTTGACCAAACCAAAGTGCGGCTTTGCATGCCTGTGGGCGGAAAGAAGTTCCTGGATACTTTTTGATCTGGTGTATTCATCAGAGTCGATATACCAGCCTTTCATGAGACCGGTTGGCTCTGTTACGACCTTGAAAAATTCGAGAATGTCCGGAGTTAAGAGGTTTTTATCGAAATAGAGCACTTCGTAGTGTTGACGATAGCTCTCGATTTGCGCGGGAGACTGCTTAAGCAATTTTGAACAATATTCAACCGAGACCGCCTGAAGATTTACAAATGGCGGGCTTTCAGAGCCGGTTTTCCAAAGCAAAGAAAATTTTGTATTTGCAAACTGTTCGGCAACCGCCGGTCCGGTAAATAACTCGAGTAGGCTTTGATCCTGCTCAGACGGAGATTTTGCGTACCAAATTGCAAGGGCCAGGTGGTTATGAGGATAAACACCCTTGTGATATCCAACCAAATCCTCTAACAACGCACGGGTCCTCGCCTCGTGGCTTTTTGCTTTCCAGTCTATTTGTGCCAATTCAGCCATCAGCACGATCAGTCTACTGCAATTCAGCGTGCAATTCTACTGTGTGTTGCGGCATTGCTAAAAGTAACCTGAACCGTCGAGGCCAGGTGTTCAGGATCCTAAAACTCAGCTGGCCACCGCATCCAGGGCGGCAGGCGAGGAGCTTTCTTTGCCGAGCTCGCCTTCCCAGCGTGCGATGACCGCGGTTGCCAGGCAATTGCCGAGGACGTTGGTGGCGGTACGGCCCATGTCCATGAGCTGGTCGATGCCGAAGATCACCAGCACGGGCCACGCGGGAAGCCGGAAAGAATCAACCGTGGCGGAAAGAATCACCAGCATGGCGCGGGGCACGCCGGCCACGCCTTTACTGGTGAGCATGAGCGTGAGCATCATGACGATTTGCTGCCCCAGACTCAAATGAATGCCGGCGGCCTGGGCGACGAAGATTGAGGCCAGAGAAAGATAGAGTGTGCTGCCGTCAAGGTTGAAGCTGTATCCGGCGGGCAGAACGAAGGCCACAATCTGGCGCGGCACGCCGAAGGCTTCCATGGATTCCATGGCCCGGGGCAGCGCGGCTTCTGAGCTGGCGGTGGCAAAAGCGATGGACACCGGCTCGGCCAAGGCCTTAAGGAGTTTCCTGAGGGGCAGGCGCGCAATCAGCACGACGGGCAGCAACACAAACGCGAAAAAGAAGAGCAGAGCTACGTAAAGGGTGGCCAGCAGAGCAAGCAGGTGCTTTAGAACCTCAAGGCCCATGGTGCCGATGGTGTAGGCCATGGCTCCGGCAACGCCGATGGGGGCAAAGAGCATGACGATTTTGGTGAATTTAAACATCACCTCGGTCAGGCTCTCGCAAAAGGCCAGCATGGGTTTGCGCTTGTCTTCCGGCGCCAGGGCCAGAGCGATGGCAAAGATCACGCTGAAGACGACTACCTGCAGGATCTGGCCTTCCGCGACTGCTTTGGCGATGTTCTCGGGAAAGATGTGGAGAATGGTGTCCGAGGCGCTTTGCGGCTGCGAGGCCAACTGGCCGGCCACGGCATGGGGATCCGGTTTTACGCCGACTCCGGCATGAGAGATATTGATGGCGGCCAGGCCAATCACCAGCGCCAGCGTGGTGATGACTTCAAAGTAGATGATGGCTTTGATACCCATCCGCCCGACCTGCTTCAGGTTCGAATGCCCGGCAATGCCCACCACCAGGGTGCCGAAGATGAGCGGAGCGACGATGGTCTTAATCAGCCGCAGAAAGATCGCGCTCAGGACCTGGAGACTCACGGCGGCATGAGGCCAGTCATAGCCGATTTCCGCGCCAATCAGCATGCCCGCGAAAATCCACGGAGTGAGAGAGCGACGGGCAAAAGCGTATCCGCAAAAGCCGGCCAGGGCCAGCCATCGAGAGGCACGCAGTACCGCTGGGGGAATGGCCAGACCAGTGTAATGGGAGAGAACCCAGAGCACCGCCGCCACGGACGTAAGAAGAAGAAATGCAAACAGGAAGCGTGATGGCGGTGCTGGTTTCATTTTTGTCTTTATCGGGCGTGACATCGGGTACAGCAGGTCTTTTACCGCAACACGTCTTTATTTACACAAATCTTTATCGCAACAAATCTTCGAGTTCAATCGAGGTCTGTGTTTTTTCGTCACGGTATTTCACGATGATGGGCGTGTAAACCGCCAAACCCCATTCGGCGGCTTTGCCTTTGCTGATGGCGCGCGAGCCGGGCACCACCACCGCATTTTCCGGAATCACCAGCGGGCCAGAAGCCGATGCGCGATAGACCTGCTCGCGCACAATGTCATACACGGGAGTCGCACGGGTGAGAATCACGCCCGCGCCCAGCACCGCGCCCTGCCGCACCTGCGTGCCTTCGTAGATGCCGCAGTTGCCGCCGACCAGCACGTCGTCTTCAATGATTACCGGGGAAGCGTTTACTGGTTCCAGCACGCCGCCTACCTGCGCGGCCGCGCTCAGGTGCACGCGTTTTCCAATCTGCGCGCAGGAGCCGACCAGAGCATGGGAGTCGATCATGGTGCCTTCGTCCACATACGCGCCGGCATTGGCGTACATGGGCGGCATGCAGATCACGCCGGGCGCCAGATACACACCCGAGCGCACGGACGATCCGCCGGGGACCACGCGCACTTTATCCGCGACATGAAACTGCCGGGCGGGGAAGGTGTCCTTGTCCACGAAAGAAAGCGGGCCTTGCCCGCCCATTTCCGCCAGTTCACCCAGACGGAAGCCGAGCAGGATTCCCTGTTTTACCCAGGCGTTGACCTGCCACTCTCCGCTGGTTTTTTCCGCCGCACGGACTTTGCCCTGGGTGAGCAAATCGCGGAATTCAGCAAAAACGTGCCGGCCATTGGTGGCAGCGGCCCCATTCAGAGGCCCGGCAGCGTATAAGGATTCAATTTCAGAACGCAAATCAGACATCGCTTCCGGAGTATAACTTTGCCCGATGATTGCGGCAAACCGTTATGAAGGCAAACCATGACTGCCTGCAAGGTATCTATTCTTCAGGATGAATCGAGTACTCAGGATGAGTCGTGTATCTGGCGTGAACCATGAAGAGGCCCTGCGTCCGCTGCTGGGAACCACGCTGGTGGTGGTGGCCCATCCGGACGATGAACTGCTGACCGCCGGCGCGCTGATGCAGCGCATGAAAAAAGCCATTGTGGTGTTTGCCACCGACGGTGCGCCACGAGACGAGTACTTCTGGAAAGAATACGGCTCGCGCCAGGCCTATGCCGATGTCCGGCGGCGAGAGGCGGTGGAAGCCGTGAGCTTGTTTAGCGGCCAGCCGGTGTTTCTGGCCGAGCAGGTGGAGGGCGGCATTGCCGATCAGGAGCTGTTTCAGCGCCTGCCGCAGGCCATCGCCGCGCTCGAAAAAGTCGTTGCCGAATACCGGCCCGATTGCATTTTGACCCTGGCTTTTGAGGGCGGCCATCCGGACCACGATGCGGTGTGCTTCGCCAGCACGCAGGCGGGCAGACGGCTGGGAGTGCCGGTGTGGGAGAGCCCGCTGTATCACCGCAATGCCGAGGGCCAGCCCGCAATCCAGACTTTTCCTTTACGCACGGGTCAAGAGACAGAGCTGAGCGTCGAAGGCGAAGAGCTGCGCAGGAAGATTGGTCTTTTTGGCATCTACAAATCGCAGCGGCTGACGGTGGAAAGCTTTCGGCCGGAGATTGAGCAATTTCGTCCGGTTGCAGACTACGACTTTACCCATCCGCCCATGCCGGGAAAACTGAATTACGAATTGTGGGGCTGGAAGATGAGCGGACAAGCCGTTGCGCGGGAAATGGCATCTTATCTGGCTGAAGCAGGATCTTTGAAACACAGAGGAACGGAGTAAACGGAGATATTTGGGGGCGATTCATTCACTGCCATAAAACGCAATAAAACTGGGGATTTTAGCTTTCGGGTAAACAAGGCGGCCCCTAAATACATTTTTGAAACAAGCCCTGAGATTTCACTGTGTCCTCTGTTCCTCTGTGGTTCAAAGGTTTGAAGCAGGACTTCTGAAACACAGAGGAACGGAGTAAACAGAGATATTTGGGGCGCCAATTCATTCACTGCCGTAAAGCGCAAATAAAATTGCGGGTTTTAGCGTTCGGTGGTGAACAGGGCGGCCCCTCAATACATTTGTGAAACAAGCTCTGGAGATTTCACTGTGTCCTCTGTTCCTCTGTGTTTCAAAGGTTTGCAATCATGCGAATTCTTTATATTGCTTATCCGCTGCTGACGGTTACGGAAGAGAGCGCAGGAGGCGCGGAGCAGATTTTGTGGACGCTGGAGCGCGAGAGGCATGCTCGCGGAGCGCATACTATGGTGGCCGCGTCCTCGGGATCGAGCGTGAGCGGAGAGCTGTTCTCGACCGGCCAACCTTGCCGCGAGACGGATGACTTTGACCGCCGGAACCGGGAGCACCAGCAGAGAATCGTGGAATTGATTCGCTCCCGCGCATGCACGAACCAGCCGTTCGATCTTATTCACGATATGTCCGGCAGCTTTTGGCCGCGGGCGGCGGAGATCGATGTACCGGTCCTGGCCACGCTGCATCTGCCGCGATCGTTTTATGAGGAGCAGCTATTTCGCCACGTGCCGCTGAATGTGAGGTTCAATTGTGTCTCGGCCAGCCAGGCGCGCGCTTTTGCCGGTCTGCCGGCGGAAACCGTGGTCTCCAATGGCATTCTGCTGGAGCGGTTTGAGGGGAACGCGAACCAGCCGCGCGACGGCTTGCTCTGGCTGGGGCGCATCTGCCCGGAAAAAGCGCCGCATCTGGCGCTGGATATCGCACGGCGGGCGCGGACGCCCATCACTTTGGCGGGACAGGTGTATCCGTTTTCTTATCATCAACAGTACTTCAGCAGTGCGGTGTTTCCGCGGCTGCGGCAGACGCCGGACGCCATTTTTGTTTCCACACCTTCCGCCGCGCTCAAACGCAGGCTGCTGGCAGAGGCCCAGGCGGTGCTGATCACCAGCCAGGCGGAGGAGACAAGCTCGCTGGTAGCCATGGAAGCCGCCGCCAGCGGCACTCCGGTGGTGGCCTTCCGCAGAGGTGCCCTGCCGGAAATTGTTGAGGATGGCGTGACCGGTTTTCTGGCCGACGACTTTGATGACGCAGTTCGTCTTTTATCTAAAATCGGTGAGATTCGCCGCGAAGAGTGCCGCCGCCATGCCACACGCTTCAGCAGCGCAGTAATGGCGCAGGCTTACAGCTCTTTGTATGAACAGATAATGGCGTCCGTTCTGGTGTAATTCTGTTTCCGGCGACGAGAGAAAAATTTTTTTGCAAGAAATTCAGGCAGCAACGATCTCTCAAACAGAGGGTAGTTTTCTCCTGAACGTGGGAAGCTTTCTCCCGGCTTCAAGCGGATTGTTGCACCGTTGGAAGCCGGGAGAAGGCGATGCGATGTGTCGGCATGGATCAATTCGTGCCCTGATACAAACCTGTTTTGAAACGCGCTCTACGGATTTACCTGAAGTCTTCCATCCCGCAGGACGGTGCACTCGCGATTGCGCCAGGTTACGGTGCCGCCGGTGAAGCCCGCCGCCCAGACCAAAAAGCCAAGAATATCCTGGACCGGAAGCAGCCACCATTGTCTGCGGGTAAGTGAATCCTGGGTTACGTCCATGGCCGTGGCCCATGCGGCCCATGCGCGGACAAGCAGAGTCAGCACTCCGGCGGGCCAGGCTGCTGGCTCAACCAGGCAGAGACTGATCGCCCAAATCAGCGGGTAAGTAAAGATCTGTCCCCAATATCCCATGGGACGCGAGCGGCGCGTGCTGCGCGCCCAGCGCAGGCGGTGGGCCAGATTATGCGCCATGCTCTGGCTGCCGATGCGGTGTTCAATCACGCAGGAAGAGAACAGTACGGTGTGGCCCTGAGCGGCGGCGCGATTGCCGATGACAAAATCCTCGGCCAGGAATTCCTGCAAATACTCAAAACCGCCAATGGAGTCGAGCACGCTGCGGCGCATGGCCACGGCGCAACCCAGGGCGAAATTCATGCCTTCCAACATGCGGGCCACCAGCACGCCACCGAGAAATTCGGTGTTCATGCCGATGGCTTCCAAACGAGACCAGAGACTGCTGCCAGCAACGGCGCGGTAAGGGCAGGTAATCACGCCCACTTTGGGGTCAGCCAATTCCGCCGCCAGACGAGAGAGAAAATCGGGCCTAACGCGGACGTCACTGTCGCACATTACCAGCAGTTCGTGTCCGGCTTCGCGCACCAGGCGTTTGAGGCTGTGGGCTTTCGCATTAGGGACCGGGGATTCTCCGCTTACGATCAGACGCGAGGGAATTTTGCCCACATAATCGCTCATGATCTTCTGCGCCACAGCGGCCGCGGGGTCATCGGCATGATGCACCGCAAAGAGCATTTCATAGTCCGGATAGTCCTGCTCAAACAGACTGCGCAGGTTTTCTTCCAGACCTTCATCCACTCCGCACAGAGGGCGGAGAACGCTCAGGGGAGGAGTCGAGGAGGCAGCCGGCACGGGTACGGAGAGATACCGGCGTGACGCCAGGATGATGAGAACGCAGTACACCAGTGAACCAGCCAGCAAAATGGAGAAAATCGCAAGCAGTGCTACCATGAAGCGCCTTTCCTGAGTTCAGCGCTGCCCGATGCGGTCCCCGGCGCGCTGTTGGTGAAAAGAAATTTCCCGCCACTTTCGGCGATGCGATAAAGATGTTCCGGCCCGGCAAGTTCGTTCACGTGCGCGAGCCGCGTCTGGTCCGTGAGCAAATAATACCGGGAAGGGCCGCTCCACAACTCGCGAAAGCGGGCGTCATCAATAAAGACACGGGGCGCGCCCGGCGCGTACGAACCGTACTCCAGATTGTTGCGGCGGCCGTTGAGCAGCAGTGCCGTACGGTCGGCATAAAAGAACACGGAAGAGAAGGAGTAATATTCGCCGTCAATCACCAACTCGCCCGGCGAAGATTTGCGCAGCGCATCGGCCAGAGCGCGAGAGGAAAGATACGGATCGAAAGTCGTGAGAGCCACGCGGCTGGCGTGGCAGAAGAGGACCATCATCAGGGCAAAGGCGATAAAGGCGCGTCGCTGCGTCGAGGCCCATCCGCCCACGGCGCCGATCAGGAAGGCCACTCCAGCCATGACCAGCGGTAGCCGCAGATAGGCAAACGACTGCAGCGTGAGGTCGCCCATGTGTCCCAGAGACAGCGTGTAAGCCTGGGGGTTCTGTTGCAATGCCTGGGCGATATCGCCCGGCGCGGGCAGGTTCCACACCTTCATCAGGATCACGGCAATCACCGTGGCCGCGGCGGTGCTGATTACGGCCAGAGTTCTGGTCCCCATGGATACCCAGCGGCCTTCACCGGCCATGGCGCAGCCCAATAGCAGGGCCAGTGCCGGATAGATGGGCATGGAGTAATACTCCTGGGTGGTGGAGAAGGTGAAGAACACGAGCAGAAATCCGGCCCAGCACAGGGCCAGCAGGCGGGTGCGTCCGGCGCGGTCTTCCGGGCGGTAGCTCAGTTTGGCCGCGGCAGGGAGGTACAGGCTCCAGGGAAAGAGCCACAGCAGGTTCATGAGCCAGAAGAAGACGCGAGGCACGGTGTTGTAGTCGTGCGGATAACGTCGCCCCAAAAAGCGCAGCACGTGTTCATTGAGAAAGTAGAACCAGAAAAAGCCGCGATATTCACCGGGGACGCTGTGCATGGTGAAATCGAGGTACGGCGGCATGCGCAGCGTGGCCAGAACATGCCACGGTGCGGCAATCAGCAGAAAAATCAGCGCGCCGCTGAAGGGCCGCAGCCGCTGCCAGGTGCGGCGCACAAAGAGCTGTCGGGTGAGAGCGAGATAAACCAGTGCGCCACCCACGGGCACCACTACGGCGATGAGCCCTTTGAGCAAAACGCCCACCGCGAGGCTGGCAGCCAGAATCGCGGCCCACAGGCGAGGATGAGTCTCATCGTTGTCCGGTTCCAGCACACGCTGCAAAGACCAGAAACCCAGGCAAATGGTGAGCGTGAGCAGGACATCGGGAATCAGGATGCGGGTAAAGAGAAAGAGGCCCACGCAGGTGGCCAGCACCAGTCCGGCATAAAAGCCCGCTTGCTTGCCGAAGGCCCAGCGTCCCCAGGCGGCGGTGACCCAGCAGAGCAGAATCGCGCCCAGCACAATCGGAATGCGGGCCGCCCAGTCATGAACGCCAAAGATCCGGTAGCTGATGGTCATCATCCAGTAGAGCAGAGGCGATTTTTCCATGTAGGGAACGCCATCCAGATGGGAGATGAGCCAGTCGCCGGAGGTGAGCATATTGCGGGAAATCTGTGCGTGTACCGCGTCCACGTCGTCCATGAGCGCGGGCGGAGCAAACATACAGCCGAGGAAGACGGCTGTTGCCGCGGTCACGACCGCCAGACCGGCATACGAGCGCCCGGATGGAGCGCTGCTGACCTGGCACGGGGCCGGTTCTGCTACGGTTTTTTCCAAAACTTTGACTGCCATTCCCAATCCAGAGGCGCTTGACGCTTTCTTGTGATGCAAAACCTGAATGTAAGATCCCACTGAAGCAACACCGATCTAACCCATGCAGGTGGGACAAGTTGCTCTTCCCGCGGCAAACGAGCGGAGAATCCGGAGCAGACTATACTCATTTATCCTCACTCATTGCGGGCAAGCGTGCCTGTTAAGAAATATTTAGACAGTGAGAAAATCGGTGCATGTACTTTCGAGTTCATGCTGATTGCAGAGGAAATAAGTCCAGGGGGTTGTCTCAACCCTTTGCGCCCCACTCTAAGGGTGTGGAAGGGCGCGGCAGCCTCGATCAAACCGCCGCCAGGCTGCTTTTTAAGACTCCTACTTCGGTGGCAATCTGCTGCAGTTTAGCGCGAGTATCCGCCTTCATGGGCACCATGGGCAGGCGATAGACCTCTTCGAGTTTGCCCATCATGGCCAGCACGGCCTTCACCGGCATGGGGTTCGACTCAATGAAGTTGGCCTGCATCAGCGGCAGATACTGGCGGAGAATTTTGCGGGCCTTCGTCCAGTCGTTTTTCAGTGCAGCCGCGGTCATTTCCGACATCTCTTTCGGAATTTCGTTCGAGGCCACGGAGACGATTCCCACGCCGCCCAGAGAGATTACGGGAAGGGTGATGGCGTCGTCGCCGGAAAATACCAGAAAGCTCTCCGGCACGTGATTGAACACTTCGGCGATCTGCGAGATGTTGCCGCTGGCTTCCTTGACGGCGATGATGTTCGGAATCTTCGCCAGACGCCCCAGAGTCGCCGGTTCGATATTGGCCGCCGAACGGCCAACCACGCTGTAAAGCATCAGCGGCTTGTCCACGGCTTCGGCGATGGCCTTGAAGTGCTGATATTGACCTTCCTGCGTGGGCTTGTTGTAGTAAGGCGACGCGGTCAGAATTGCGTCCACGCCTTTGCGCTGTGCGACGGCACGCGCTTTTTCCACGGCCTCGGCGGTCGAGTTCGATGTGGCGCCCGCGACAATCGGCACGCGCCCGGCTGCGACTTCAATCGTAATGTCGATCACGCGCAGCCATTCGTCCTGCTTCAGCGTGGGCGTTTCGCCGGTGGTGCCGCAGGGGACCAGAAAGTGAATGCCGGATTGAATCTGCCACTCGACCAGCTCGCGCAGACGAGGCTCGTCGATGCTCTGGTCTTTCTTAAACGGTGTTACTAGTGCCGTGCCGCAGCCCTGAAGTTTCATCATATAAAAGGATAACAAAAACAGGCTACTTCGAATCTGCCGCCGAGTTAATACGCATGGCGCTGACCTCGAAGGCATATCCGGGGTATTCCTGACCATTTTTCTCCTGGTTAGTCATGGTGGAAATAGAAGAGGTTCCCATCAAGGTCCTGTACGGTGAACTGCCGTAATCCCCAGGGCTTTTTTTCCAGAGGGTCCACGATGTTCGCACCTGACGACTTAAATTCCTGGTACGACGCATCGATATTTTCAGCGAATACCCAGTGAACGGCAGGTTCGAACGGCGGCTCCTTCTTACGAAAAAATATCGGCCCCATATCACTGTGGGAGACGGAGCCAATTTCTTTGCCTGGGTAAAGCCACCCGATCTCAAAGCCGAGTGCATCCCGGTAATGCTGTTGTGCGCGTTCCACATCAGCGACCGGCAACTCCGGGACTGGTTTGCCAATCGAGGACATTTTCTGTTTTGCGCCCACAGATCTCCTTTTGCTGGCCTTGGATGTAACATGACCGCCTGCGCGCCAAATCAGGACACTACCCCAATGTACGTTTCAATGGACGCAGCCGCTTTTTCGTGGCCGCGGCAAGTTGCCGGCGCAGCCGCAGGTATTCTTTGTCTTCCTTCTTCGTCCGTTTGCAGCCGGGCCACGCGAGGTTTCTGGTTTCCAGCGGGTCGGTCTCAAGGTCATACATCTCCCACTGATACGTACCGTCCGGATGATTGGCGTCATAATACTTTGCCAGTTTGTAGCGCTCTTCCCGAATGCTGACGATGTGATTGAGTGGTCCGGGATAAGGTCCGTGCCGCTGGCCTGACTGGTAATCGTCATAGGTGAAGACAATATATTTCTGCGGCGGCCTGGCCTTCGGATTCAGCACCACCCGCGAGTAGTCCACGCCCTGCCATTGGGCGCGCGCCCGTGGCCGAACATCGAAAAGACTGGCCAGAGTCGGCAGAAAGTCCACGTGCGAAACCATGGCCTCGGAGACCTGGGGTTTGGGATAAAGTTTCGGATTGGAATAGATGAGTGGGACGCGAAGCGTCTCTTCGTAGAAGTTGAAATTCTTCTGGCGCATCCCGCCATGCGCCAGCCCCATTTCGCCATGGTCGGAGGTGCGGATGATCAGAGTATTATCCAGCAGGCCGCGCCGTTTCAGCGTGTCGAGCACCTGCACCAGATAATTGTCCGACGATTTCATAAGATTGCCGTAAAAATTGAGGTAGTTGATCTTCTGCTCGTGGTTGAGCTCGCCCAGTCCCTTGTTGATCAGCGCAAGGAACTGCTCCTGCACCGTGGGTTTGGTGGAGAGGTCTTCCTTCACCGTGGCGGGCAGACGGATGTCGCCCTGCAGCCATTTTCGGGTATAGCCGTTGTCGAGGGCCGTATTGGGATAGGCGAGCACATCGTGTGGATTCACCAGAGAGACCACTAGAAAAAACGGCCTCTCTTTCGGCGCCTCGGAATTCAGATAAGCCAGCACGCCCTCTTTGCCAGCTTTTACCGGACCGTCATCGTCCATGAAGCGGCCGTCGTTGTCGGCCTTTCCGCCGCCGAATTCTGATGGTTCCTGGTTGGCGCCGGCATCCTGCGGGTTCCAGCGCTCAAAGCCGTATTGGTTCACATCTTCCGGAACAAAGGTCCCGTTTTTGTTGCGGGCCTTGGTCAAATGGAATTTGCCTTTGTAAGGCGTCGAGTAACCGACGGACGACATTACGGTGGCCAGGTTGAGAAAATCGAGCGGGAGGTCCTTCTGCGGATACCGGGTGGCGGGCATGCCGTGCTCCAGAGTCCACTTCACCCCGTGCTGGGCCGGAAAATAACCGGTCATCAGGGTGGCCCGGCTGGGTGAGCACATGCAGGCATTGCAGAAGGCCCGGGGAAAGGTCAGCCCATGCAGTTTGAGGCGCTCCTCGCCCGGAAGGTTCTTTCTGGCCCACCCTTGGGGAAAATGCTGGATGGCGCGCTGCTGGTCAGTGATAAAAACGAGCACGTTCATGCCCTTGAGATTTCGCTGGGTCGGCATTCAGAGGATTCCTTTCTTTGGCGAAATGACGCTGGAAAGCCTGTTTGTGACTCTACGGATGGTGAAGCTTACCTCGGCTGTGGCTTTGATTCTTATCTGCGTCCATCCGCTTAAATCCGCGGTAAGGGGTGTTTGTCAGAGATCAGCCCGGTCTATTCCGTCAGGTATGTCACCGGTCTATACCCCTTTTCCTACCCCCCTCCTGGTCGATCTCCATCACAAGGTTTAAAGGACTTAGCTCCAAACATCACAAGGGATATCGCAAGCGATGGGCATTTGCCGCAGCCTAGGCTGACTGCTGATGGCTGAGTGCTCGCGGCTGCCTGCTAATACCTTCATTCAACCCGCGCATGATACCGCCAATCGGCAAAAAATCAATAGCAAAAATGGGCATTAATATACTTGCCGAATCCACGATTCGGGGAGCATAATGTCATTTGCCCGTCTCCAGCAAGAAGCAAAGCGTCTCCGGAGCGGGGGAGTGAGCCGCTATGCTTGGTATTGTCATTGATGTTTTGTTGGCCTTGCTTCTTGTTCTTGCAACAACTCGCATGGCCTATTTGGGGGTGCATGTGACTTTGCACCCACTGGGAGAAGAAGATCATAAACAAAAGACTCGCATGAAGAGGCAGATCATAGCCTTGGCCGTGATCATCGGGTTGATAACAGTCGTGCAAGGAATAAGAAACGGATTATCTACTGCCAAGCTCGATGAAGCTCTTGCGAAACTAGATATACACGTTGGGGATGTCGCAAAGAATCCGCCAAGAGTCGAAGTAAATGTTCCGCCAGCGCAGGTAATTATCCAACAACCAGCCGGGAATCGAAGCGCACCATCGTTAGAAGCGTTCTTGCAACTCGGGCCAATAATCCCAATCGATGGGCAGAATAGAGTGGCCGCTAATGAAACCCTTGGGTTCCAAGTGGTATTTGAGAACAAAAGCACGCAGTTGGCTCTCGACACCCACAATTGGGAGGAAGTGATGCTTGTTGATGTAACGACTCCTGCGGGAGAGAAAGAGGCAAGGCAGCGTTTCAAGAAAGATCGATTAAGGGCGCACGAGGAATCCATCAAAGCTAAGGCACAAGGCAAAACGATTGGAATTGGGCAACAGTATTACAAAAACACTCAGGTACCGATAACGCAACTTGATTACGACAGCATGACTCAAGGAAAGAAGCGAGTAATGCTCCAAGCGTGGGCAAGCTGGAAAGATAGCAGCGGCACCATCGGTGTTTTGGATGAATGTTGGTATGTTGACCCGCCGTATCCATCACCATTAACGATCAGCAACACTAAGTTTAGTGCTTGCAAATAAATGAACATGAAATACGAACCAAACCCCGGAGATCAGTTGGCACGCTTCAATCAGACAATTGATAAAATCCTGGCTGTTCCTTATGAGAAGGTTAAGGAAGAACTGAAAAAAGAGCAAAAAAAGCGTGTCGCCAAAAAGAAACGGCTTAAATCCAGCGAATCAGCTTCTTCCCGCGATTCTGCATAGGCTTTCTGAGTTTTTTTGGCAGATGGCCCTTGTCAGGGCTGCCCAGTTTGCCAGTCAGTTATTTGTATATAAGGCGCTTGCCGGCGACCTGCGAAACAGCAAGAACGAAGCGGTCATTGCCATTAAGCGGATTGTCTTTGGTCGCACGATTGTTGAAGCGGAACGCCTACTCTCAGTGAAGTATTGGGAACAACGCAGGTCGCGGTCAAGCATTCCCATGACCACGGTTCTAGTAGCCGGGCCGCCAATCATTCCGGTTTCGCGTACAATGCGATTGCGCTTCCGCGAGTGCATGTTCTTCAGTTTCCGCCGACAAAGGTTTCATCCACTTCAACTTCGCCGCCAGTGCCGCCCATCTTGCCCGTGGCTTCGTCCTGCATGGCCTTGCGCAGCCGATGAAGCATGAACCATGCCGTCTTTTGCGTGACGCCCAAGTGACGGTGAATTTCGTAAGAGCTGATTCCGTTCTTGCAGTTGGATACCATCCACGCTGCCGCAAGCCACTTGTCCAGACCGAGCGGAGAATCCTCAAATACCGTTCCCGTCTTGGCAGAAAACTGGCGGCTGGCGTGATGACTCCTGCACTGCCATTTCCGCTGGTTCTTGAGGAACGTAGGATTGGCGTTTCCACAGCGCGGACAAACAACTCCATTGGGCCAGCGGTGAGCAACCATGTAAGTAAGGCAGTTGCTCGGTTCGCTGAAATATACGATGGCCTCCTGGAGTGTTTTAGGTTCAACTGCGTTTTCCACCAGAACAAAGTATTGGAATTAAGTGGATTTGTCAAGTATATCAATACCTGGGCAAGAGTAGGGAAGCTGTGTCGAAAACAGTAAGTTCGACAGAATGCTGATAGCAGTTATTTTAAAGGTGTTAAAAAATAGTACTCGGTGTACAATCTTTGCGGCTTCAGAAGTTAAAGCGAACTATTCCGGATTGACGATGTTTCTTCAATCGTTCTTATACATAACAGAGTACCAAGCTGTGGTTGTCTTACTGTTTAGGCATATATCGCAAGGAGATCAATATGAGTGCGAAATTAGCGTGGATAACTATGGGCGTAGGTCTTAAAATCTGCTGGGTTGCAATCACAAGTTTTGCCTGTATTTATGTTTTATCTCAGGTCATGCAGGCGATTAGGTGGTTACGTAGTCGCCAACCCGAATATGTCCCTAGCTTTCAACGAGCTATAATCTGGCTCGCACTGGCAGCTGTGGTAACGGTCCAATATTACTATATTGCATACTTGCATACCGATGGTAAATTGACTAGCTCAATGTTGTTTTCAGGGGAGGCCAGTAATGTAGAGCTTGGAGTTAGTAATGACGTCTTTCCTGAAACACAACCGCGTGAAGAAGTTCGGAAATTTTACAGTTTATCACCTCGCGTTTCTGAAAAGCTAGCTAGTGTTGTCATTCAGCTTCGACCCGCTACACTCACCGTTGAACAGCAGAATATTTTTACTATAAAGGCAGTCGGAGATATTGAACCGTATTGTTATCTGATTACTGGTGAGATAAAAGAGCTAGGGTTTAAAAGAGAGTTTACACGACAAGAGATATTGCGTGGCATTAAGTTAACAATTAATCCGAGAAAAACGGGAACTTTTAGACTTAGATTTGGATGTCGTGAACACGAAATTAGCTCGGTTCCTCTGACCGTTGTCCTTCCTGGATCGACACTTGAGAATTCACAGTTGACGTGGATACTTGATGCTGGCAAGGCGATTTATGGAAGCAATGGGTTTGAGTTGCCAGTCTTCATCCGTTCAGTTGAAAATCATGGTAAGACAGAAGTTCCACATTCCTTGTCGGCCTCGGCAATATTCTCGGTCAGTGACCAAAAAGGTAATCTGATGCATCCCATAGAATTAGTAATTCCCGCAAATGGTGCTATTTCAACTCCAGTGGCAATTCCATTTTCTGCCCATTCTGACTACTCGCTGGTGGCTTTTCAAAAAGCATCTGGTAGGCAATCTAATTCGCTGAAAGTTAATTGGACAACGCATGGTCCAAAGTTGGATTTGTCCATTTACCCGCGTACTTTGGAAGTTTACGCTGCACCGATCTCCACTCGTTCAGCAGAGCTATACATTGAAAGTGATGGCCAGAGGATTTCTCCATCAGAAACAATTGATATCCTCCTGCAAGCGCCATTGGGAGTGATTTCAGACCCAAAAGACAAACTATCAATCTCTGCTAGTAATCCGGTTGCAACATACAGGGTTAGTGGTGGAGGGGGGGGAGGGGTGGTTAAGGCTGCATTTCGCGAACCTTTACTCGGGATAGATAAGGCATTAGAGATTAAGGTCCTATCCATTCGATTATTCTTGCTATTGGCATTTTGTACAGGTCTGGTAGGGGTTGCCTGTGGCAGAGGCGTTTCATTATTCACTGAGAGAGGAGTGAGACTCTTCATCAGTCTGGTTACGGCTTCTGTTGCTGGCTGGTTGCTCTATCTGCTCCTCATAATGAGATGGATTCAGCCGCCAAATATGGACGAGAGCATCGTCGATTATGTGCCTGCTGCATTCATCGGAATTGTTGGCGGCTATATCGGTTTGGGTACATTCAAGGTTGCTGCTTCTTTATTCCAACTGAGCGCAAAGGTATTAAGTAAAAGGGCCGATTCTTTGTCAGCGCAAGAGCAGTAATCGTGAAGACCGCCGCTGATTCGGCCATCGTGGAAAGACGCATAATCCGGGCCGTAATCCTCAAATTTCCAGCCCAGGATTCGGGCATAGAATTCTTTGGTTTGCCCGATATCGCGCACCGGGAACTCAATGTAATCGATCCGTAAATTGTTTTCGTCGGAACTCATACGGTTTCAGTCCAGCCTCCGCCTGCTAATCATTCCCGGTCAGAATTCCCATGTGCTGCCGCTCTTTGGGAGTTAAGGAGTAGGAGCAGTCGATGGCAAATCTGCATTTTGCCGCCAATACCGCTCCAGCGTGAATCCCAGCCACACCAGACTCCCGCCGATCAGCAGCAAATGCAGGAACCACGCTTCGGGAGAGTGGTAAGCCACGAACTGAAAGTAGAAGGTATAGACGTTGATGACCAGAAACGTCATGCCGTAGCTTCGCAGAATGCGCTGTCCCAGTGTCCCGGCCAGCCAGAGTGAAAGGACGCTCACCAGGGCCCACAGCGCGCTGAAGGCAATCCGCTCGCCGCTGTTGTTGCTCCAGGTCGCCTGCTCAAAGTAACCGAATAACGCCAGGAACCACAGCGCCAGGTTGATGATAAGCAGTCCCAAATGCCCATACACGCGGGAAAATCCCTGATACTCGTCTTTCATCTGCGTTGCATGCAGCCACGCGATCACGAGGAACACGAAACCGGCTGCCAGGTATCGCACCGGATACGTCATATCCATCCAGTAGGCGCCCCAGCCCGACAGGTATCCGGTCTCGCCGCCAAAGAAAATGAAGAAGCAGACCGCGGCATGCGTGAGCACCAGGCGGTTCTTCAGCAGATAAGCGAGCGCAGCCAGCAGCACTGTCTGTGTTCCAATCAGCGCCGGCCAGTTCTTCGAGCCGCTGGAAAAGTCGATTGCCAGCAGGAAGGTCAGCCCCTGCAATGCGAAGCCGCCGGCCATCTCGAGCGCCGCGCCTGTCTTCACCAGAGCTCGCTTTTGGGCTGCATAGCGTCCCAGGAAGATGAACCCTGCCGTCGCCAGCGCCAGCCCGAACTCTCCCAGGCGCAGCGCGTTCACATATTCCTTCGCAAATACCACAGTCCCAGTGCCCGCGGTCACCGCACCCAGAATGGTGAACCAGCGCGCCAGCACCAGAATGTCCCACGGGGCCGTGGGATAGCGCTCGCCGATGTTCTGACGCTGCTGTGTCGTCAAAATCTCCTGGGACACCAGCAGGTCAAGCTCGGCTGCGATCCGGCGATTGAGCTTAATACTCATTCGATTCTTCCTTGTGAGCGCCGGAGCACGACCTCAAGCAGCAACCCGGCGATCAACAACGAGATTCCTCCCAGCAGAAAGAACACTCCCGTATGCAACCGGTTCCAGAAGTTCTCGTAGTATCGCGTGTAGATATTGATAGCGAACGCCGTCACGCCGAATCCCGTCAGCAACGGGTTATGCAGTCTCGCGCCGGCCAGGATCTGCGCAATGGCCGCGCCGGTCCAGATGGCGATCCACAAAC
Organism: Candidatus Angelobacter sp.; assembly: GCA_035695325.1. GTDB lineage: Bacteria > Acidobacteriota > Terriglobia > Terriglobales > Acidobacteriaceae > Angelobacter. The sequence goes on along the minus strand of DASSEH010000373.1, from coordinate 127,445 downwards.
CTGCCCCGCGCTCCGTCCAGATGGTCAGGATGAGCAGCGACAGATTCATGTAGATGAGCCCGAGCGTCTCGTAAGCCAAAAAGAAGCGCCCCCACTGGTTGCGCAGGTACCGTTCGTGGCAGATACCCACCAGCACCGCGAGCAGCGCGACCAGGCTCATCAAATTAGGGTCCTGGACCGAGATCGCGTATGAGGATTGTCCCCACATCTTCGTCCACGAACCCACCCAGTGGAATAAGCAGATGAGTCCCAGGATCAATAAAAACGTATTGTGGAACCGGTAGGCGAGAGCCCCGATCGCCACCACCGTCACGGCCCCCGTCATCACAATCAGCCCGTGGTCCCTGACACCCGTGGCATACAGCCCCGCGCCGATGCCCAGCGTCGCCATCACGACTCCCAGCGTCAACAGCGTTTTTGAAGAAGCCGGGTATCGGCCCAGCTTGTCGAGCGCGAGCAGTATTCCCACCCAGGTCAGAGCGGTCCCGGCTCCCAGCAAGAGGACGGCAGCCACGCCCACCGATTGTGACAGCGATGCAAGCAGCCCTAACAGGCCGAAAAAAGTGACCAGTCCGCCCGCAATGCCGAGATATTTGATCGCCTTCGCGATCCCAAATCCCTCCGCGTCGTAGCGCTCTCGCAGCAGGTCGTGCGTCTCCTGCGAGACCAATCCATCGGACAGCCAAAGGCCTAAATCCTGCGCCAACCGCTCCCGGACTGCATGGCTTGCCATACCTTTTTCCTGCCCCCCTCCCGGTCGATCTTCATCCCAGTGTCCTGCCAATACCTTCATTCAACCCGCGCATGATACCGTCAATCGCCGAAAAATCAATAGCAAAAAATGCCAACATCGAAGGCATTTCAAGCAAGGCAGATTTTTCCGTATGAATCCAGTCAGCAAAGGGGAGGACGAACCAGCTTCGTTGTGATAACTTTCTCTGGTTTCCAGCTCTGCGATGAATAGCGTTGGCCAGGAAACGATTACAACTTAGGCCGTCGGAGCGGAAACCGCTTACTCGTAGCTGCCGACGAATTAATGACTCGGGAGACTGGTTGCAGCGTGCTGCTGAGCTTTCGTTTCTTCCGCCACTTTGCCATCGAACAGATGAATAGTACGTCCCGCATGTCTGGCAAAGCGCTCATCATGCGTAACCATGCAGATCGTCGCGCCCTCACGATGAAGTTGTTGCAGCAATTCCATCACCGCTTCACCGTTTTGTGAATCCAGGTTGCCGGTAGGCTCGTCCGCAAGCAGAATGGAGGGGGAGCCTGCCAAAGCTCGGGCCACGGCAACGCGTTGCTGCTGGCCGCCGGAGAGTTGTGAGGGATAATGTCTCATGCGGTGCGCCATGCCGACTTTCTCCAGAGATTCCTGGACCCTCCTTTTACGCTCCGAAGAGGGCATGGAGCGATAGGTCAGCGGCAGTTCGACATTTTCATAGACTGTAAGATCACCAATTAGATTAAAGCTTTGAAAAATAAATCCAATCTCCTGATTACGAATTCGCGCCCGCTCGGAGAAATTCAGTCCCTGAACCGACTTGTCATTGAGAACGTAAGAGCCGTCGGTCGGGGAATCGAGCAGGCCAAGAATAGACAACAACGTTGACTTGCCGCATCCCGAGGGCCCGGCGATGGAAACATACTCGCCCTGAGAGATGTCCAGTTGAATGCCAGAGAGCGCATGTGTCTCCACTTCATCGGTATAGAAAACCTTGGTGACATTATTCAGTTTGATTAAAGTTTGCCCACTCGTCACTGTATGTTCTCCTGGTTGTTATTCGAGCTTGATTCGATTCACGCTGTCCCAGCGCGACATATCGGAAAGAATGACCTGATCGCCTTCCTGCAGTCCGCGAACAATCTCAACCGCATTTACCGAACTGCGCCCCAGTTCCACCGGAACGTGGACGGCGGTTTTGCCATCGGCCAGTATCCTGAACATGCTTACGGTACTCTTTTCCTGCCCAAAAGCGGGCCGGCCGACGTACAGAACATTCTCCAGACGCTCGAGAGTAATGGTTCCATCTACGCTCAGATCAGGCAGTGCTCCTTTGGGCAACTGGCCTTGCAGCTCCACGTCGACCACTACAGTCCCATTGATCACGGAAGGGTCTCTGCGCTTCACCAGCCCCTGGATAATGCCATTATGCGTATCGATCTCCGCAGGCTGCCCAATTGAAACATCCCGCGCTTGTGTCTCGGGAATCTTCAGTTCAGCCTTGAGATGGTTGGGGTCCACAACTTTGGCCAAAATGGCACCCTGAGCTACCCGCTGCCCTGCCTGGACCGGAGTTTCCGCATTCTGCAGCACGCCATCTATCCCTGCACGGACCTTGAGATCGTCTCGGTTCCGATGCTTGAGCTGCGCCAAAGCGCGCTTCTGATCGATGGTCGCCTGCTGAACCGCAAGCTGAGTTGTGATGGACGAGGCGTTCTCCGTGATGCGCTCCTGCTCGATCTGATAGCGGGTGGCCATCTCGTGCTCTTTGGCCAGCGAGGTTTGCAGCGCTGCGTCCGAGATCACTCCAATTTTTGCCAGCTCCCGGTTGGCTGCTGCTTCGCGTTTTGCGTTCTGGTAATCGGCTTCTACGGTTGCCGCTCCGGACTTAAGCGTCCTGAGATCGTTGTTGATCCTGATCTTCGTGTTCTGATAATCAGCCTCCGCAGACTTCACCTGCAGATCGGCATCCATGGCTTCCTGTTCCACCTGCGGGTTGGAAAGCTCCATGATCACCGTATCGGCTTTTACCGGGGTTCCCGGTAAAATCAGAATGCGCTCCACCCGGACATCGGTCGCTGCCGGTATGAAGCGAATGTTTTCCGGAATGGGAACCAGCGTTCCAATGCCGTGGACCTGCCGCAGCATGGAACCGCGCTTCACCGTATCCTGCCAGATGCTGGAGCGTTCCACCGTGGGCGCCGCCGGGGGAAGGCGAACTACAGCGATAGTACCCCCCACAAGAGCAAGCACCGCCACGGCGCCAATGATCATCTGCCTGATGCGTCGCTTCCGCTTTATCGATTCATCGCGAACAATATCCATGAGGAGCCTCTTAATGTACTCTCACACAAAAAGGGGCCATAAGGCCAGATCTTGCGCAATTCAGGACTGCGAATGGTCGGATAAGCACACTGGCCTGAAGTGGCTCCCTGCACCGGGCGCCCGCGCTGCTCACATGGGACATTTTATTCATAGCGAAGAGCCTCGGCGGGTGGGACGGCAATGGCGTGGCGGGCGGGCAACAGACAGGCCATGAGTGCGCTGAGAGCAAGGAGCGCGGCAGATAGGAACAGACCACGTGCGGCAAAGGTGTTTTGCATCCAGTGGGCGAGGACTGCGCCGAGAAAGCTGTCAAAGGCAAGACCGATGACAATGCCCGCGGCCGCGCTGACGAGCGCGATGCGCGCGGCTGCCCACAGGACGTGCACGCGCGGCGCGCCAAGCGCCAGGCGAATGCCGAACTCCGTAGTGCGTTGCGCCACGCTGTAAGCGACGACGCTGAAGATGCCGACCAGCGCGAGCGCAAGCGCCATGGCCGAGAAGACGCCAAACAATATGGAGAAGAGCTTCTGGCTGCTGTACTGCGCGTCGCGCTCGATGGCTTCATTGAGAGTACGGGTGCCGTTGAAGTTGCTGTTGGAAATCTGCTGGTCGGGAGCGATGGATGCGATAGCGGCGCGGATGGAGTGCAGGTAGGTGAGCGGATCGTTCTGGGTGCGGACGAAGAACTGCGCCCAGGGACTCATCACGGTGGTGTAGGGAAGGTAGATGGCGGGGACGACGGGACGATTGAGACCGTCGTTGCGCGCATCGCCGACCACGCCGATGATCTGACGCCATGCGGTGCTTTGCTCAGACGCGACCTGGTTTCGATTCTGAGGTTTGAGCCCGGGAATGCGCAGCTGCCGGCCCAGGGCATTGGACGAGGAGAGATAGCGCGTGGCGAAAGCCTGATTGACGATCGTGATGAAGTCTCCGCGAGTGTTTTCCTCCGCATTCCAGATGCGTCCCTGAAGCAGAGGGATGCGGAGCGCGGAGAAATATTGCTGGTCGGCCAGTATCACACGGGCCTGCGGCTGCTCGCGATCGCCAGTTCCGTCTATCTCGAAGGAGTTGTCAGCGCCAGAATACGGCGGCATGGCATCGATGGCGATAGCAACGGTAGAGACGCCGGGTACGGATGCGATCTTTTCCCGGATCTGCTCGATGTAAGCGGTGCGCGCTTCGCGCGACTGATTGCCATCCTTCTCGCCCAGGGCATGGTTGTGCAGGATGATGCCGAGCCTCATGACATTTGCGGGATCGTAGCCAGGCGGCGTCCTCATGAGACCAAGCAAACTGCGGATGGCGGTTCCTGCAGTGGCCATCAGAAGCAGTGTGAGCGCGACTTGGGCGGCGATGAGAACGCTCCAGCGGCGCTTTGCGGGTGTAGCCACAACGCCAGTCTGCCTGCCGGGTAGCATATGCGAGGAATCGCGATGCGAAAGACGCAATGCAGGGACAAGACCGAAGAACATGCCACAGAGCAGCGCGAGCGCGACGGAGAACGCGAGGATGGGAGCGTTGATGCGAATGAAGGATTCTGCTGGAAAGGAATCCGGAGAAAGCAACAAGGGAAGCTTGGCCAGCCAGTAAGACGCTGCAACGCCGAGGACGGCACCGGTGCAGGAGATGACGATGGCCTCCACCAGTAACTGGCGCACGATCCGCCAGCGGCTGGCGCCGATCGCACTGCGAATGGCGAGCTCATGCTGGCGCGTGCGGCCACGCGCCAGCAGAAGGATGGAGCAATTGGCGCAGCCGATGATCAACAGGAGCACAACGCCGGCAAGAAGAAGCATCAGGGTGCGGACGGTATTCTCCTAGAAAGTCCAGATGATGGGCTTGAGCGCGAGATGCCATTGCTCGTGGAAGCGCTCGGGATGCTGTTTCGCAAGGTCGCGCGCGAGGGGCTCAAGCGCGGCGTTGGCGGCGGCAGGTGTAACATGGGGCCTGAGCTTGATCCGCATCACGCCAATGATGGCGTAGGGGGCATGATTGAGTTCCAGCGTTCGCCCGATAACGTGGGGATCGCCGCCGAAATGGCGCTGCCAGAAGCGGTAGTTGAGAACAACAACGGGGTGGCCGCCGTTCTCGGCATCGGATGGCTCGATGTTGCGGCCGAGAAGTGGGCGCACACCAAAAAAAGTACCGGCATTCTCTGTGAGGTAGGTGCCTGAGATGTCTTCCGGCAGCCCGCCGCCGGTAATCTCCATGCCCCTGAGATTGAAGCCAAGCGCCGAATCAACCGGGGCGGCAAGGCGCAGGTCATCAAACTGTGCTTTGCTGAGGGTAACAAAGCTAAATGCGTCAGGATGTTTTTCGTCGAAGGCGAAGAGGTACGTGATGCGGTCGGCGCCGGCGTAGGGAAACGGGTGCAGCAGGACGGCATAGATGAGCGAGAACATCGCCGTGGTGGCGCCGATGCCGAGCGCGAGTGAGAGCATGGCGACGGCGGCGAAGCCAGGGTTGCGGCGCAGGGCGCGAAAGCCGTAGCGGATGTCTCCGCCTAACTCATCGAAGAGGCGGAGGCCGATGGCGTCGCGGTAAGTTTCGTTTTGGGCGGCGGGCCGGCCGAGGTCGATGCGGGCTTTACGGCGGGCTTCGTCTTCGGGGAGCCCCTGTCGGACTAAATCTTCCTGGTAGGCCTCGAGGGTAGCAAGAAACTCTTCTTCAACATCGCTGTGGGTGCGTGGCGCGACGGAGTGCCAGAGTTTGCGCATTGCGCTGAGACTCATATCTCGTCCGCCTTCTTGCCGAGAATGCCGGCGACCACAGCAGCCATGTCGGTCCATTTGGCGGTCTCGGCCTTGAGCTGGCGCGTACCGGCAGCGGTGAGCGAGTAAAAGCGGGCTCGGCGATTGTTCTCTGACTCACCCCACTGGCCTTTGAGCCAGCGCCGGCGCTCAAGGCGATAGATGGCGGTGTAGAAGGAACCCTGCAGAATTTCGATGCGCTCGCCGGAGATCTGCTGGATGCGCAGCAGGATGCCGTAGCCATGCAGCGGACCGAGCGAGACTGCCTTGAGGATAAGCATCTCGAGTGTGCCCTGCGGGAGTTCAACTGGCTTTGTCAAAGGCTCTCTCCTATCTGAAAAAGGAGAATACGCTCTCTCTCCTTTCCCGTCAAGGAGACTGCTGCCAGAAGATTGCATCTTCGGCGAGTTCGGCTGGTCCGCTTTCGTGGCCTGCGATTCCTCCAGGTCAATTGTTGATAAGTCGCTCTCCGGCAAATTCCCGCACCCCTTGGTATAAGATGCTTCACAAATGGGAGAACTAACTGCATGAGCAGTTTCCTGGATGACCTAAAGCACTCGTTCCAGATGTTTCTGAAAAACCCGGGCTTCACCATTGCTGCCGTCGCCGCCCTGACACTCGGAATCGGGGCCAATACTGCCATCTTCTCGGTGGTGAATTCGGTTCTGCTGAAACCTCTCTCTTACCCTGACGCGGACCGTATCGTCAGATTCATGGTCGTTTCTCCTAATGGGGCGACTTACCCGTTCGCTTCGATTCCACAGTTCCGCCATTATCAGCAGCAGACATCTGTCTTCAGCGAGGTCGCCGCATACGACTTCGTGGGCCCTGGTTTCAATCTCACCGGCGATCACCCCGTTCAGATTCATGGGATTCACGTGACCGCGGGCTATTTCCATTTGTTCGGTGCGCCGGTCCTGTTAGGCCACACCTTTACACCGGAGGAAGATTCTCCGAACGGCCCGAAAGTGGCGGTCCTGAGCTACGGATTGTGGCAGAGCAGATTCGGCGGCGATCGCAATATCATCGGCCGTGTAATTCCTCTGAGCGGCGAGGCGTATTCCATTGTCGGAGTACTGGGGAAGTCGTTCGCCTCCGACCCCGAGGCGGATATTTGGGTCCCCTTTCAATTTCCGGCCACCAGCGCCAATATGAATGCCTATTTGCGGGTCGCTGGCAGGCTCGCACCAGAAATCAGCCTTGTTCAGGCGAACGCGCAACTGAAGGTCGCGGCAGAGCAATTTCTGCGTCAATACCCCCAGATTGGACACGCGCCCGGTTTCCGGTGCGAACTGCTGCGCGACTCGATTGTTGGCGATGTGCGGCAGTCTCTGCTGCTCATGCTGGGCGCGGTGGGTCTGGTACTGCTGATCGCGTGTGCCAATGTGGCGAACCTCATGCTGGTGAGGGCCACGGCCCGAAGGCGTGAATTCGCCATTCGCGCGGCTTTGGGAGCCAGCCGGCTGCGGATCATCCGGCAATTGCTTACCGAAAGTATGCTGCTTTCGGTTGCCGGCGGCACACTTGGCCTCATTGCCGGCATTCTGGGTGTCCGTGCTCTTCTGGCCGTGAGTCCGGACGGTCTGCCCCTGGTGGGTGAAAACGGTTCGTCTGTCGGGATCGACTGGCGGGTGATGGGCTTTACGGCCGCCGTTTCGCTGGTAACCGGAGTTGTGTTCGGACTTTTCCCGGCCTTTACCGCATCCCGTACGAATTTAAGTGCAACCCTGAAAGAGAGCAGTAACAGCTTCGGCACCGGATTCAGGCAGGGCAAGGCGCGTTCGTTGCTGGTCGTCAGTGAAATTCTGCTGGCGCTGGTGCTGTTGATCGGATCAGGATTGCTGATTCGCACCTTTGTGGCGATTCACCAGGTTTCGCCCGGGTTCGACCAGCATAACATCCTTACACTCGAGATGGCTCTTTCCGGGGAGCGTTTTCACAGGACTTCGGCGGTAGCTCAGCTTTCTCGTGACGGCCGCAATCGCCTCAACGCCTTGCCTGGCGCCGAAGTCTCGGCTGCGGCATACTGGCTGCCCATTCGCGATGATGATGGTCTCCCGTTTCAGATCGTTGGCCGCCCGGCAGGCAAACAGCCGTATGGTGCGCGCTGGATGAGCGTGTCCCCAGGGTATCTGCAGGTCTTCCACATTCCTGTTCTGCGGGGCCGGGGAATCGGGGAAAACGATGCAGCGAATGCGCCCGGCGTCGTACTCATTAACGAGGCGATGGCAAAGAGATACTGGCCTGGCTCCGATCCTGTAGGGCAGCAGCTTCTTATTGGCGGGGGCATTGGACTGGAACAGGAAGATCCTCCCCGCCAGATCGTGGGCGTGGTTGCGAATTTTCATGATTCCGGACTGGTTCGTCCTCCGGATCCGACGATGATTGTGCCCATTGCTCAGGTGACCGACGTCTACACTCAGTCGTACGATGACGTTCAACCCCTCATCTGGGCAGTGCGTACTCATGGTGATCCGCGTCAGGCAATTTCCGCGGTCAGCGAGGAATTGCGCCTCGCCAGCGGAGGATTTCCCGTGGCCCATGTCCGCACAATGGACGAAATCATGAGCCGCTCCACGGCGCGCGAAGGCTTCAACATGTTGCTGCTTACCATCTACGGAGCGATCGCTCTTGCGCTCGCCGCGGTGGGAATCTATGGCCTGCTGGCCTACTCAGTCCAGCAGCGTACTCAGGAGATAGGCATCCGTATGGCATTGGGAGCGGACCGGTCAGCCATCCGCGCACTCGTGATATGGCACGGCATGAAGCTGACATTCGTGGGGACCGTACTGGGCGTGCTTGCGGCCTTTGGCCTCACCCGCCTGCTGGCAAGTCTCCTGTTTGGCGTCAAGTCCTGGGACCCTGCTGCATTTGTTATTGCACCGGTCATCCTTGCGGCGGTTGCACTTCTGGCTGTATGGCTGCCAGCGAGGCGAGCCTCCAGAGTCGATCCGATTCAGGCGCTGCGCGCGGAATGATTGGATAGTACTGAAATTCTTTCTGTCGTGCCGAATAGCCCCCGAGCGCGATGAGTTCGCGCAGAGACTATAAAGGATGTCCTGGGACGTTTTGTAAAGAATGTCATGAGACTGGACACACAACCGCGAAAGAGTAACACCGGAAACTCAATGTAATCGATCCGCAAATTGTTTTCGCCGCAACTCATACGGTTTCAAGCTCAGCCTGACTCAAATCTGGTCCACGATCTCGGGGAACTCCCAGAAGCCGGTTTTGCCCTGTATCCACTCGGCGGAGAGCACGGCGCCTTCGGCGAAGCCGATGCGGGACTTGGCGTCATGGGTGAGCAAAATGGTGTCATGTGGGGAGTCGAGCATCACCAGATGCATCCCCACGGTCTCACCTTCGCGCACCGAGGCGACTTCAACTTTCTGTCCCGAAGTCTCGAGAATTTTCTGCAGGGTCACCGCCGTCCCCGACGGCTTGTCTTTCTTGTGGACATGGTGGCGCTCCACGATGCTGGCGCGATATCCCTTGTTCAGCGCCGGGGCCAGCGTTTGCATCACTTTGAAAAAGAAATTCATGCCCACGGAAAAATTGGAGCCGTAGAGCAGCGCGGCCTTGCGCTCCCGCACCAGCTCCCGCACGCGGTCGAGATGCTGATACCAGCCGGTGGTGCCCACTACAATGGGTAGCCCCAGCTCGGCGCAGCGGATAATGTTGGGGATCACCGCATGGGGCGTGGTGAAATCGATGACCACGTCCGTTTGCCGCGCGGTTTCCTCGGTGAGTCCGCGGCCATCCTGGTTGTCCTGGCTGGCCAGGGTACGGATTTCATGCCCGCGCTCACTGGCGATCTCTGCAACCAGGGCCCCGGTCTTGCCGCGCCCCAGCACAAGAATTCTCACGCAAACACCTCCGGATCGAGCTCAGAGAAAAACGTGCGATGCAAACGGGAGATGACCGCCGGCACGTCGGTTTCATCGATTACAAAACTGATGTTAATTTCCGACGCGCCCTGCGAGATCATCTCGATATTTACGTCCTCCACGGCGGCAAATGTCCTTGCGGCGATGCCAGGAGTATTGCGAATATTCTCGCCCACCAGGCAGACAATCGCCTTGCGTCCGGCGTATTTTACATCCGCCAGTTTGGCCAGATCGGCGGCAATGGCGGCAATGGATTCGTTGGAATCCACCGTGACGGAGACGCTGACTTCGGAGGTGGAAACCATGTCTACCGGGCAGCGATGGTTCGCGAAAACCTCAAAGATGCTCTTGAGGAACCCATGGGCCATCAGCATGCGCGTGGCCACAATGTCCACGACCGTGATGCGTTTTTTGGCGGCAATCGCCTTAAAAACATTTTTGCCCAGAGGGGCCGTGGCCGTAATCCGCGTGCCGTCGCACTTTGGGTTGCGTGAATTCAGGATCAGCACCGGAATATTTTTCTGGATGGCGGGCAGCAGCGTCGCCGGGTGCAGCACCTTGGCCCCGAAATAAGCGAGTTCGGCGGCTTCTTCAAAGCTGATGGTCCGGATGCGTCGCGCTTCCGGGCAGAGATTGGGATCGGTGGTCATCATGCCATCCACGTCGGTCCAAATCTCGATGCGCGAAGCATTCAGCTCGCCGCCGGCGATCGCGGCGGTAAAGTCGGAGCCGCCGCGTCCCAGAGTGGTGGAAATGCCTTCACGGGTAGCTCCGATAAAGCCGCCCATCACCGGCACGCGTCCGCGCTCCAGCAGCGGTTTCACGATCTGCTCCAGCCGCGCTTTGGTCTCTTCGAACTGCGGCACGGCTTTGCCGAAATTAGCGTCGGTGACGATGCACTGGCGCGAATCCACGTGGCTTGCATTGATGCCGCGCTGCGAAAACGCCGCCGCGGCAATCTTGCTGGAGACGCGTTCGCCGAAGCCGGCGATGTTGTCCGTGGTGCGCGCGGTCAGCTCGCCCACGGCCACAATGCCGCGCAGCAAATCGTCGAGGCCGTTGAAATCGGCGTCCAGCTCGGGATGAATCTGCGTAAAGCCATGCGTGCCCAGCAATTCCTGAGCGGTAGCGTAATGCCGCTCCCGCGCGGCCTGGCACAACTCCAGCGCCTTCTCCCGATTCCCTGAACCGGCAGCGCTGGCCATCGCCAGAAGCAGATCGGTGATTTTCGCCAGTGCGCTCACCACCACAACCGGTTTTTCCGGCAGGCGATCGCGTACGATCGAGGCAACGCGGTCGATGGCCTCGGCGTCCTGCACGGAGGTGCCGCCAAACTTCATTACAATCATGCGCGCACCTGCCTGTCCGGACTATCTGCTGGGCCTGTCGAATTGGGCGAGATCGAGCAGAGCAAAGCGGACATACACATCCCTAGGCTTTGCTCCATGCTGTAAGTCTGATATGTGCTCAACCTAGATATCCCTGGGCGTACAGAAGTTCTCCGTTCAGAACCGCAGCGCCGGCGGCGCCGCGAATCGTGTTGTGCGAAAGCACGGTGAAGCGCCAGTCGAAGATATTGCAGGGACGAAGCCGCCCGGCAACGGAGGACATGCCGCGTCCGCGATTCACGTCCAGCCGGGGCTGCGGACGGTCGGGCGCCGATTCGTAATACACCGGCTGTTCCGGGGCTGTAGGCAGCTTGAGCTTTTGCGGAAGGCAGCGAAATTCATTCCATGCCGCAATGATCTCCTCGGCCTGCGCCGGCTTACTGAGTTTGATGGAAACCGATTCGGTGTGGCCATCCTCCACCGCGACGCGATTACAGTGGGCGCTTACGGTGATAGCGGCGGGCGTAATCGATGCGCCATTCAGGGTGCCCAGAAGCTTGCATGTCTCGGCTTCCATCTTGGGTTCTTCACCGGCAATGTACGGGATCACATTGCCCAGAATGTCCAGTGAGGGGACACCGGGATAACCAGCGCCGCTTACGGCCTGCATGGTGACCACAAAAATCTTTTCAATGCCAAAGCGGCGATGCAGTGGCGCAAGCGCCAGCACCAGTCCCATGGCGGAGCAATTGGAGTTTGTCACCATGAAGCCGCCATTGTTCTTGTACCACGGCTGCGTTTTGAGCAGGGGCAAATGGTCGGCGTTGACTTCCGGCAGCACGAGCGGAACATCGTCCTGCATGCGGAACGCACTGGAATTGGAAATCACGGCGTGTCCGGCGGCGGCAAACAGAGGCTCGATTTCGCGAGCGGCGGATGCGTCCATGGCGGCGAAGACGACTTTGGGCGTTCCGGCATCGGGCGTTGCCGAGGAGACCCGCATGTTTGCGATCTTTTCCGGCAATGGCGTGTTCAGTCGCCATTTGCTGGCTTCGGAATAAAGTTTTCCCGCGGAGCGGTCGGATGCCGCCAGCCACGCCACTTCAAACCACGGATGCTGGTCGAGTAACTGAATAAAACGCTGCCCAACCGTGCCGGTAGCGCCGAGAATACCAACTGGAATTTTCTGCTGCATGTTGAATAATAAATTTTATCAAAGCAATCCGGAGGGCCGCGGTCGGCCCAAACTGGAAGACTTACCCGGCCGTTGCCGCCGTGCTCTTTCGCTTCACCATGTATTCCTCGACGAAGACCGCCACCAGTGCGGCGGTAGGTACGGAAACCAGGGCGCCCAAAACGCCACCCAGCGCTCCGCCCAGCGCCAGCGCGATGATCACCGCCAGAGGAGAAAGGTCGAGGGTGGACTTCATGACACGCGGAGAAAGAAAGCCGCTTTCAAACTGCTGGTACACAGCATAAAAAATGATCACGCCCACCAGTTTGTGCGGAGAGTCAAAGGCGGCCGCGGTGGAGGCAATGGTCAGCGCGCTCAGCGGTCCCACAATGGGAACAATGTTGGCGATGCCGGCATAGAGCGCGAGCACATAGAAATATTTGAGATGCAGAAAATAAAAGACGCACAGGCTGGTGAGCCCCAGGCTGGCCATGAGTATCGACTGGCCAATGAGCCAGTTCCTCATGCGGCGCTCCGCACGGACCAGAGTGGCGGCCAGACGCTCCTGTTGCCCCAGGGGGAAGAGAGAAACGGCCCAGTGATAGGCGCGTTCGCCATCAACCACAAAATAGATGGTCAAAATAACGCCCATGAAAAAGCCGAAGATGCCCCCGGCAATATCCAGGAACAAGCCGCCCGCGTCACCCACGACTGCAGAAGCGTATTTCTGCAGGCCATCGGCGCTGAACCGGTTGCCCAAAGGCAGGCGCTGAATGCTCGCGGTAAGTTTGGCCAGGCGGCTGGGCCAGTCCTCGGAGAAGGCGCTGGCATCGCGGTAGATGGGCGGCGCCGCGAAAATTACAAACAGTGTGATTCCCAGGGCCACTCCCAGCATCAGCACCAAAATAGCGAGGCCACGGCCCGGACGCCAGCCGCGAATGCTGATGCTGCGAATCACGCGAATCGCGGGTGAGAGTACCACGGCGAAAAGAGCGCTCGCATAGACCAGCAGCAGCACGTCGCGTACGCTGTACGCAATCCAGATCGCCAGCAGCACGAAGATGGTAAAAAAAATGTCGGACCGGTAATTTTTCACGTATTGCTTTCAGGGTGGAGCCACAGATATGTCTGGCTGCACTGTATCCGAAGAGAGAAGACCTTCATCGGTCTTCGCGGCGCGGGGTACAGGGAAGAAGAGACTGCGCGGCCCTCCTAATCACGGACAACCTCAACGTTGCTGGACGGCACTTCCATCTTGACCACCATGTAGGTGTCATCCACCCACAGCACCCACTGCACGCCGTCGGCATCCATCTGCACTTTGTTCAGCTCTTTCTGCACGCCTTTTATCGTGGTTTTGTCGCGGCCCACCAGCGCAACCGAGGTATTGCCCGAGGCATGCTGGTGCGGCACCAGAACGCCGAATTTGGTTGGCGCGCAGCTGATCTGGTCCTGTTTGCGTTCGCAGGCTGCCAGATACCGCCACAGCAGGATCTCGCGATGCGAGAAAAAGTTGTCGTCCAGAATGACCGTGGCCAGCGGCAAAACGTAGGGCACGTCCTGCTTTCGCTGGTCGGCGAAGGTCACATGCTCGACCAGAAACTCGTCTTTGGGTTCAACGATGGATTCTTCCTTCACCGGTACCGTGGAGTGCCACGAGTACTGCCGCAAATTGCCGTTGCTCATGACCTGCATCTCTGAGTTTTGCTCGGCTTTGGACCCCGAACCGTCATCCACCTTGATTTGGGAACTGGCCACTCCGTACTCCGCGCCCTGCTCGATGCGAAAGGTCTCGGTGCCAATGCGTTTTCCATTGATGAAAATGCCAAAGCTGCCCGAATCGACTACCTTCGAGGGCTTTGCGTCTTTCCGGTTTTTCTCATCGTGACCTGCTCCGAAACAAAGTGTTGCGGCCAGCGTCACGGCGAAAAAAACGGTCAATTTTGGTTGCTTCACGGCATTGCCTCCCGATTTTGAACAGAGTCGAGCAATTCACAAATTTCCGCGGACACTGCGTCCACCGATTTTCCGGTGGTTTCAATACGAAACTGTGCCTTCGAGTACGCTTCGCGGCGGTTTTCGAAGAGCTCCCTGAGCTTATTGCTGTCCTGCGCCAGCGGTCTTGTTTCTCCGTCAGCGCGGCAGCGCCGCTCGATTTCCTCAAGGTCGGCTTCCAAAAGAATCGTGATCGCCCCTGCTTCCACCAGGGCCGCGCGGTTGGCCGGCTGTACGAATGTTCCGCCGCCCAGGGCGATAATCCATTCGCCCGTGGCTTTCTTCAGCAGATCGCGCAGGGCAGCGCTTTCCATTGCGCGAAACCGGTCTTCGCCACACTCAGCGAAGATCGCGGCGACCTTCTTATGCTCGTGCTCTTCAATCATTTCGTCCAGATCACAAAAGTTCCAGCCCAGGCGCCGCGCCACGGCCTTCCCGGCACTGGTTTTGCCCGCGCCCATGAAACCGATAAGAAATACACGTCGGTTTGGGGTGGTGGCGGTCATCCGGAAAGAAACCGTGAATCTACTGCTTCTTTACGCGGATTCTACCACTGAATGACTGTAGTTCTACCCAGGAAGAACCCGTATGGGAGGTGCCTGCGAAGGAACGTCCTGGTGTCGGTATGAACGTAGTATGGGACTTGTCATGGAGCGGGAAATCGTTTTCCACGCTGCCGGAGATCGACCGTGCGCTTAGATCGACGGACGCCGTCTCCGGAAGCGATACGCTGATGGCCCCATTATGCGTGATCAAACTGTAGGTGCCGCCGCCGGAAAAATTGCCCGTGTAGCTGATGTCGCCGCCCGTGGTGCTCACGTTGACTTTCGGACCGGTCACGCTGGTCATCTGCACCGCGCCGCTTGTGGACATGATCTCGGCATGGACTCCGCTAAGGTTGTTCAGCGTGACCGGAGCGGTCAGGCTGTGTACGTGAACAAAGGAGTTGGTTACGCCAGTGACGGTGATCTGTCCGGTATCGGAAGAGAGCGAGAAGTCTCCGCTCAGGTTTTCAATGGTGATGGAGGCCGTGGAGGTGCTGATGTTGACGGAAACTCCGGCCGGCACCGCAATCTCGTAGTCCACCCGGCTCTCTTCCGGCGTTGGTTTCTGGCCCGCCAGTGCATGGGTGCGGACTTCCACGCGCCGGCCATCAGGCGTGCTGCTGCAGTCGGTCTCGACTTTGTCGGAAAGCGCGGTATAGCTCACGCTGGCCTGGCGTCCGGTTGCGGGGCGCAGCACCACCGATCCTGCGTTGTTGATTACGTTCATCGTGCCCGAAGGCGCGATGTTAAAGGTCTGTTTGTGCGTATCGGCGGCCAGCGCAAAGGTCACGCCCAGGACCACAAGGGCGCTTACCGCGGCCGTTTTATATGGCAGGTTCATTGCTGTGCCTTCTGTCCGCTTACTGCAGCGAGCGGACGGTGCCCATTTCATACAGCATGGCTTTCTGGTCGTATGCACCCATCAAATGCTGCTGCGCGGCCTGGTCGCTGGGGTCCTCATCCACGGCCTTCTTTGCGTCCGCAATGTACGTGTTGACCTTCTTCAGGCTGTCTTCGTAAGCGGAGCGCACGGCCGCCGGCTGTTGTGCTACCTGGCCCATGAGTTGTTCGTCTGTGCCTTCCAGTGAGGATACCGCAGGACTGGGCAAAACTTCCTGACTTACCGGGGATACCGGGTGATAATTAACCAGCATTACGGCGGATACAATCACCGCTGCCAGCGTGATCGCCCATCCCAGTGGCGTCCAGCTTTTGCTTTGGGAGGGAAAGTTCATTTGCGGGGTCAAGGTTATGTGTCCCATCAGGGACATTCGGCCCTCCCGGATCAGGCCTTCGCTGCGCAGCGACCGCTCGATGTTGCTCCAGACGCGTGGGCTGGGATCGTGCATGGGCAGCAAAAGTTTGGCCTGATCGGCGATATACCGGAGGTCCTGTACCAGAATGGCGCATGACGGACACGACCGCAAATGCGCTTCTTCCTCCGCATTACCGCCACTTTCAAGAACAATGTGTGGCAGCGCTTCCTGAAACTCCTGGCAATTCATGATCTCTTCCTCTTCCTTGATTTGCCCAGCCGCATTTTTTACCTGCGGGCGGCCCTTTCGGCTCTGCTGAGCTTTAACAAATCGCGTAACTTCATTCTCGCCTTGTGCAACTGAGACTTGCTGTTGCCGATGGAACATCCCATCATTTCGGCGATTTCATTGTGCTCATACCCTTCAATATCGTGCAGCACGAAGATGATCCGGTATCCAGGCGGCAGGCTTTCAATGGCCCGCTCCAGATTCACCCGGTCAATCGACCCTGCCAGCACGTTGTCACGGGCCCCAATGTCTTTCCTGGGCCCATCTTCATGCTGCGGCTCCAGGGCTTCGTCCAGAGAGATTTCCGGCAGACCCTTTTTCCGCAGGTGCATCAGTACCACGTTCACCGCCAGCCGGTGCAGCCAGGTGGAAAAAGCCGACTCTCCGCGAAAGGTGGCGATCTTGCGGTAGAGCTGCAGGAAAGCTTCCTGAGTAAGATCTTCCGCCTCGGCCGTATTGCCGGTCATGCGCAGACACAGCGAATACACCCGTCGCTTATGAAGTCCGTAAAGGGCCTCAAAACACTCAGCGTCACCCTGCTTCGCCCTTTCAATCGCTTCAGTTTCCGACAATTCGGGCGAGATCATTTTCCTGGCTTGTGTCAAATGTGCCCTTTTAAGCTTTGTACTTTGAGATGCGTCAGAGTATCTGCCTCGTTGTACTTGTTACAGACGAAACTTGCTCCGAAGAGATAATGAACCTTTTTCAGGAACTTTGGTTGCCCATTCCGCTCTCGAAAAACCGCCAGGCTTTCCATCACAGGTTCATTGTCCTTTTGTAAGCAACCCACTCTACGGCCCAGCTTATAACCGGGTAGCTGGGATGACTTGCATCCGATCCATTGCCCCCATCAAAGGGCCTGGGCATTTTGCGCCGCCAGCCTTTTCCGTTTGGCGCCCCGCCGGTAGAGCAGTAAGCCAACGGCAATGGGAATCAGCGTTCCGGCAGCGATCTTGGCTTCGAAGATCGGCTTGCTGGCCACGTCGCCAGGAGGAATCACGGAAAGCACAATCGAGCCCAGGGTAATCAGAAATGCCAGAAGGCCGGCGATCCACACTCCGATTTTGCCGCCGGGAATCAGCACGATCTGGTCTCCGGCTTTGCGGTCGGCACGATAGGCCAGCCGTATCACCGCTGCGTACATATAAAGAAACGGTATGAAGTAGAGAATCGTGGCCAGGTCCACCAGCAGCCGGTAAGCTTCTTCCGGTTTGGCTTTGATTTGCGCCAGGCTCAGGAACAGCCCCGAAAGCCCCGCCTGTATCAGTATGGAAATCCATGGTGTCTTCCACCGGGGATGAATCTTGCCAAAAAAGGACGGCAGATAGTTATCGATGCCGGCCACAAAAGGAATGCGCGCCACTCCCGCCACCGTGGCCCCCACTCCGCCCGCATTGCCCACCGTAACCAGAAGCGCGGCTGCAATGCCAAACCAGGTAATTCCGGCAATGGCGGATGCCCCGGTAATTCCCTGGAACACTCCATTTCGTTCATCGATCTGGCCCGCGGGCAATAAGGCCAGCAGGCTGATGGTGGCGACAATATAAATCACTACAATCAGCGCACCCGAGGCATAGATGGCCCGGGGGAAAGTTCGGCGCGGTTCGCGTACCTCTTCACTCATCGAGCACACCAGTTCCATTCCGGTAAACGCGAAGGCAATGGATGGCCAGAAATTTACCGTGTCCCAGTTCCATACCGGCATGGCTGCTTTCCATGAAAACTGTGTCGCGCTGCCGCGATGTATCCATAGGTAGCCCGCAATGCCCACCAGCATGAGCAAAGGCACATAGGTAGATACTC
The DNA here is from genome assembly GCA_035695325.1 of Candidatus Angelobacter sp. Lineage (GTDB taxonomy): Bacteria > Acidobacteriota > Terriglobia > Terriglobales > Acidobacteriaceae > Angelobacter. Next base: position 109,370 of record DASSEH010000373.1, on the reverse strand, counting down.
CACCCGCGTTTTGCAGCCATTTGCCAATATCGAGGCCCACAATATTCAGGACCACGGCTATGGCCAGTAGTCCCAGCGATGCCCAGAACAGATACTGCCGGTTCGCCGCCAGCCATTCGAACCGTTGTCCGCCGATGTACACCGACATGGCCACGCTCGCCGTCAGCAATCCGGGAAAATACAGAAACGTATAAACCCAGTAGGCCCAGCCCGCCACAAATCCGTGGAAATCGCCAAACGCCTCCTTGCTCCACACATAAAGCCCGCCCTCGGCGGGGAAGCGCGTGGAGAGCTCCACGATGATCAGCGCCGTAGGCAAAAAGAACAGCAGCGCGGCCAGCACCCAAAGGCTGATCGACGAAGGCCCGTTATGCGCGGCGGCGGCGATCCAGCGCGGCCCCAGCACGGCGGCAATATTGAACAGCAGTACGTCCCACAGGCCCATGGTGCGGCGTAACAGGGGCTTGGTTGGGGCTGTGGCGGTGTCGGTAGTTGTCATGAATCTCTCTTTATTGAGAGGACCGGAGCCAGGCTCCCCCCTCCGGGTGATCCCAATGGTCCCAATTTTTATTGGGCTTCAGAAGCCCTGCTCCCAATCCGCTCCCAATTTTACTGGGGTTGCGCGATTTGCTTCTTCTAAGTCGCAGAAAATAAATCGCTTGCCGTTTCCTGTTTCTTTCGCGCCCATCCGCTGACTGGTGATGGCCGCGGGCCTTGTATCATGTGCTTGATACCGCGAACCGCATCCCGCGTCAACTGGCAAATAATGGCGACAGCTCAACACACATTGGTATGTGCGGTGAGCTGCATACTGCATTCTAATTGCTAAAAAATTCGCCGTCCCAGTGAGTCAGGGAGATGCCACAACAGGCAGCATGTCGAAAGATTCAGGAAGCTATCGGCGCGGTCTGTAATAGTACAGCCCGAACCCTCCGGTCAGGATTCCAATCAAGCCCAACAGAGGAAGCAGTGTAGCCGTGGCCGGAAGCCTTTTGCTTTCTCCTTCGCGGGAGCCTGGCTGTGGCTGCGGCTGATTGATGCGGGGCGTGGTCGCGGAGTTTGGGTTTTCCTGGGACGCCTGAGAGTTGGGCTGGGTTGCAGACTGGCTGCGATCTTGCGGGGTGGTGGGCTGCGGAGCTGGCGCCGTGTTCTGCGCTGTTTGCGCGTTGCTGCTGGCGCCTCCTGAAGGCAACGATACAGTGCGCGTGTTGTTCGTCAGCACAACGCCGGAATTTTTGCTGGCGATCTGCTCAATGTCGGCATTGGTATAAGTATGCCCGCTCCGCACTGCCTGGGATTTGTATTGCGTTGCCATTTCAGCCAGGCTCACGGGGCCGGTGGCGCTGGCTGCGGACTCAGCGCCGGCAAAGTAGGATGGTCCAAAATCGCCGATTGCGCTCGCCTGATTTGCCGGTGCGGCTGCCTGGCCGGAGTTACCCTCGGCTGGCGCGGCATTGCTCACGACCGGCGCGGCATTCGTGAAGGCAATGCTCGAAGGCGGGGTCACGCTCAGAGCGCCGTTGGACAAAGGCGCATTGTTGCTGATGCCCGCGCGTCCGGCATTGCTCACGCCTGCCGTCGGCGCCGGCGTATCAAAAGCTGCCGTGGGCGTGACGATCTGCCCATTGCCAACCGTAGTCACGTAGCCATTGACCACATAGGTCCCAGGTGCGACAACAGTGCCGGTACCGGCCGTAACGCCGGAATTCACGGCCTGGCCGGAAAGGTACACCCATGTTCCTGAGATAACGACCAGTAAAAGACGGCGAAGCATAAGTCACCCTGCTTCGTTGGATTACTAACAGGTAAACAAAGATGTCCAGGCATTGGGGCAGTTGCCCAAATCAGTTTCCCAATCAATTTCCAATGTAGCGCGCATAGAGGCTGCGGGCCACAGCCGTGTCTGTTGTGCCCTTGATGATGGCCCTCCCGTCGGGAAACAGGGTGATCTCAAAGGGCTCGGGCCAGAACTTCAGCATGAAAGAGTTGTGCTTCACCGCACCGTGCGGCTGCAGGCGGACGGAAATTTCTCCCAGGTCAATGGGGCGGCTGCGCTCATGGATTTGCACGGAATTTCTTCCGCACAGCGTGATCTGCGGCCGGTGCTCTCCGGCCAGCCAGGGAAATTCCCGCCGTTCACAGGTGCGGCAGCCCGGCTGCGGCTTGCCCGCATTGATTTCCCCGGTAACATTGCTCCACGCATCGAAGGAGAGCAGCGTGCGGCGCAGCTTGTCCCTCGCCCCCACCAGAAATTTAATGGCTTCGGTCGCCTGTATGGCTCCAACCATGCCCACGGCGGAATTCAGGATTCCGGCAGTATCGCAGGTCTGCTGCGCGCCCTCGGGTGGTGCGGGGAAAATGCAGGAGAGGCATGCGGTCTCGCCGGGAATCACATTCATGGTGGCGATGCAGGCAGCCACGGCAGCGGCATAGATCCACGGCTTTTGGTGTTTCACGCAAAAATCATTGATCAGGTAGCGGGTTTCAAAGTTGTCGGTGGCGTCGAGAACCAGGTCGGCATCGCCCAGCAGGGCTTGCGCATTTTCCGGGGTTAGATCGGCGACTTCGGAATGGACCGTCACGTCTCCATTGAAAGCTTTGATCTTTTGCGCCGCGGCGATGGCCTTGGGCAGCGATTCGGCTGCGTCGGATTCGTCGAAGAGCACCTGGCGCTGCAGATTGCTGGGCTCCACATAGTCGCGGTCAATGATTCGCAGCGTGCCCACGCCGGCGCGCGCCAGCAGACTGGCCACTGACGCCCCAATGGCCCCGCATCCGGCCACCGCCACTCTGGACTGGGCCAGTTTTTGCTGGCCTTCCGGGCCAATACCAGGAAAGAGCAGTTGCCGGGAATAACGGTCATCAAATTTCATGGCTCTGTTTATTATAGGTAGTTAGGGCAGCGGCCGGGGAAAGCGAGGGCTGGCCATTTGCCCAGGCGTTTGTTCGTACAACGAGAGTTCCTGTTTCTGTCATCGCACGGTACAGAAAATCTTAATTTCCTGAAGGGGATAAATATTGCAGCGTTTCCGACCAGGGTTGCTGGCGCTCGGGCTGCTGTGTAGCTGTTTGGCTGCGCAACAGCCGGCGGCGTCCAGCGCTCATGCCGCCGGCTCGGATGTGGTCGGACTGAACCGTCTCCAGGGAATGAAAGTTTCCGATATCCAGATTCACAGCCCGGGAAGTGAACATGCGGAGTGGCTCCTCGCGCTGCTGGAGCAGAAAGTCAATGAGCCGCTCGATAAATACAAAGTTCGCCGCTCCGTCCAGGCCCTGTACAACACCGGCCGGTTTTACAGGATCGATGTGGAAGAGAAGCGCGACAGCGCTGGCGGCATCATCCTGATCTTTGCCGCGCAGGGCAATTTTTTCTTTGGTTCGGTCAAAATCGAGGGTGCGCCCGCTCCTCCCACGGAAAACCAGCTCGCCAATGCCAGCAAGCTCGCCCTCGGCGAGCAATTTTCCGAAGCCGCGGTCCGGACGGCCATCGAAGGAATGCAGCATGTGCTGCAGGACAATGGCTACTATAAGGCCACGATCCAGCCGTCCTATGAATGGGACGCCGCCAGCCAACAGGTGAAAGTGCTTTTTGCCCTCAATCCCGGCCCCAGAGCCAGGATAGGAAAGATCACAATCACCGGTACGCCGGATGAGAAGCCGGAAGAAGTTATGGATGCGATCCGGCTCGATGGGGGTGACCGCGTGAGCGCGGGCAGCGTAACCAGCGCTCTCGAGCGGCTTCGCCGCAGGTATCAGAAGCAGGGAAGGCTGGAAGCCCAGGCGGTTCTGGCCAAAAGGGCTTATCACCCGGAAAACAACACTCTCGATTACACCTTCGATATCACTCGCGGCCCGGTCGTGGAAGTCAGAGTTGAAGGTGATGGCCTCAGCCCCAAACTCATTCGCAAATACGTGCCGATCTACGAAGAAAACGCAGTCGATGACGATCTGCTCAATGAAGGCAGGGCCAGCATCCGCGACTACCTGCAGACCCAGGGATACTTCGATGCCAAAGTGGACTACACCCTGAAGAACGATTCTCCCGACCATCTGCTGGTGATCTTCAGCATCGCTAAGGGCGAGCGCCACAAAGTACTTGCCATCGACATTACCGGCAATCAATACTTTCCCACGGCGACGCTTCGCGAGCGTCTGGAAAGCCAGCCGGCCGGAGGTTTGCTGCTCAACGGGACCTTTAGCCAGTCCATCGCTGCCCGTGATGCCGAGTCCATCGAGTCTCTCTACCGCAATAACGGGTTTCTGCGCGTAAAGGTCACGCCGAAGGTGGAAGATGATTACCAGGGGCAGAGCGCGCACCTGAAGATCACCATGCATATCGAAGAAGGTCCGCAGATCACGATTCGCAAACTCACGATTACCGGAAATCAGGCCATTTCCATGGATGAAATTCGCGGACTGATCTCCGCTACCGAGGGCCAGCCTTATTCAGAAACGGCTGTGGCCAATGATCAGACGCAGGTAGTCTCGGAATATTTCAATCGCGGATTTCCCAATGTGCGTTTGGAAAATTCGGCACAACCTTCCGCGAACGATCCGGCCAAAGTCGATGTGACGTACAAAATCACCGAAGGCCAGCGTGTCTACGTGGACAAGGTGCTCGTCTCCGGTCTGCACTTTACCCGCTCCTCAGTCGTGGATCGGGAGGTGAAGCTCAACTCCGGCGATCCTCTGAACCAGAACCAGATGCTCGAAACCCAGCGGAGGCTCTACGATCTGGGCATTTTTAACTCCGTGGATATGGCGATCCAGAATCCCGAGGGCGAAGATACCCACAAGAACGTCAGCTTTCAGGTGGAAGAGGCCCGGCGCTATACCTTCAACTATGGTGTGGGATTCGAGGTGCAGACCGGCGAGCCGGCTGGCAGCACGCAGCCCAAAGGCCAGCCCGGCGCCAGCGCCCGCGTGTCTTTTGACGTTACCCGGCTGAACTTCCGCGGGCTGGACCATACCCTCACTCTCAAGACCCGTTATGGCAACCTGCAGAAAAATGTGCTGGTGAGCTACGATGCCCCGCGCCTTTTCAACTCGGAAAAACTCACTCTCAATTTCACCGCATTGTACGACGATACGTTTGACGTCCGAACCTTCGAGGCCAAGCGTTTGGAAGGTTCGGGAGAAATTCGCCAGTCAGTCAACCGCAGCACCACTCTGCTTTATCGCTTTACCTACCGGCGCGTCAGCATTCCCGGGGGCAGTCTGGTGATCGATCCCAACCTGGTGCCGCTTTTTTCGCAGCCCGTGCGCGTGAGCCTGCCTTCCTTTACTTTTATTCGCGACACGCGCGATGATCCCATCAACTCCCACAAAGGCGCTTTCACCAGCATTGATCTCGGCGCTGCTTCCGGCATCTTCGGCTCCCAGGCCAGCTTCGGCAGGGTGGTGGCGCAAAATTCCACGTATTATCAGTTCCATCACAAGCGCTGGGTCTTTGCCCGCTCCACCCGCGTTGGCACGGAGGAAAAGTTCGGCGCCACCACCTTCATTCCACTTCCCGAGCGCTTCCTGAGCGGCGGCAGCAACTCGCTTCGCGGCTTTGGATTGAACCAGGCCGGCCCGCGCGATCTGACTACCGGCTTCCAGCTCGGTGGCGAGGCTCTGTTTGTGAACAATCTGGAGCTGCGCACGCCGCCGCTGCCTGCTCCCTGGGCGGGCAACAATCTCAGCGCGGTGGTGTTTCATGACATGGGGAATGTTTTTGACTCGCCCCAGGACGCCGTGCACAGCCTGTTTCGCTACTCTCAGCCCAATCGCGATTCGTGTTTGGTTCCCGCGGCCAAAAACTGCAGCTTTAACTATGTTTCCCACGCCGTCGGCAGCGGCATACGCTATATCACTCCGATTGGCCCGCTGGGCGTGGATGTGGGATACAATCTCAATCCGCCGCTGTTTCCGATCGCCCAGCAAAACCGGACGGACACTCTGGCGCACTTCAACTTCTTCTTTACCATCGGGCAAACCTTCTGATGCGTCTGGCTATCCAGTTCGCTCTGTTCCTGCTCTGTGCACTGAGCTGCCAGGCGCAGGAGATCGTGGACCGCATGGTGGCGGCGGTGAACCGCCAGGTGATTCTGCAAAGCGATGTGGACCAGACCGCACGCGTCGAGTTGTTGCTCGATGGCAAGCCGCTGAATCATCTCACCTCGCAAAACATGAGTGCGGTCCTTGACCGGCTGATTGACCAGGCCCTGCTGCAGGAGCAGATCGTCACCACGGCGCAACTGGATCCCACACGGCTGGAGCTGGATGCGCGGGTGCGTGAGGTGCGGACACAGATTCTGGGCGTCACAACCGACGATCAATGGCAGGCTGTTCTCGCGCAGTACGGCGTCACCCAGCAGGACGTGGAGCAGCAGCTCGTCCGTCAGATAAGGGTCCTCCGCTTCGTCGACCTGCGCTTTCGCGGGCTGGTGCGCGTGGATCGAACCGCCATCACTACCTATTATCAGGACTCTCTGTTGCCTGAATTGCGCAAACAGGGTGCGGCCGTGCCTCCGCTGGCCGATGTGTCGGAAAAGATCCGGCTGATTCTGGTGGAGCAGCGCATTGATGGCCTTCTGAACAACTGGCTGCAGACTCTGCGCTCGCAGGCCCATATCGAAAAAATGGATAGCGAGACCGCTCCGGCAGCCGGAGCCACACCGTGATGCGAATTTTCCGCCGCTCGGGCAAGGCCCGGTCCAGTAAACCAGTCACGGCGAAGCAACAGAAGGCACCGCGCACCCGTCGCGCGAAATGGGTTCGGCGGATTTGCTATACCGCGCTCCTCGTCATGGTGGTCGTGCTCGGTTTGTATTTAAAAGCCACTCTGCCCGAACAGGTCCGCAGGCGTGTGGTGAACGAACTCGAGCTGATGACCGGGGGCAAAGTTGAAATTCAGTCGCTTGCCTGGAAGCTCTCCAAATTACAGTTCGATATTCATGGACTCACCATTCACGGCCGCGAGAGCGCAGGCCAGGCGCCGTATATCCACGTGGACCACTTATTTCTCCAGGTGAGATTCAGTTCGCTCTTTTCCCGCGCCATCCGTCTGGAATATGTCTCGGTGGAGCATCCGGCGATTCATCTCATCGTCAACCCTGACGGCACAACCAACCAGCCGGGGCCCGCAGTCACGCATCAGGATTCCACCTCAGCTGCCCAGCTCTTTGCTCTCGCGGTGAATCATTTTGACGTTAGCAATGGAGAACTGCTGCTGAATGAAAGAGTCATGCCGTTCCAGTTTGCGGCTGAACGGGTCACGGCTTCTATGGCATATTCTGTCGCCGATAAGACCTACGATGGCAGTGTCTCCCTCGCGCTGAGTACCCCTGGCCAAAAAGTGATTGGCCAGAAAGCGATGGGCCAGAAAGAAAGCCGCTCGAAAAACGGCCTTCCGCTCCAGGGCGATCTGGATCTGCATTTTCTGCTGCACCCAACCAGCGCCGAGATCAAATCACTCAGCATCCGAGTGGAACACTCCACCCTCGTCGCCAGTGGCAGCGTCGCGAATTACAGCCGGCCAGAGATACATCTCAAGTACGACACTTCAATCGATCTTCCCCGGATTTTTAACCCTGCGAAAGGGTCAGGCGTGCAAGCCGGGCATCTGGACGCCAGCGGGACCGCTGTTTATCTGGATGGAAAGTACGCGTTGGAAGGCAATGCCGCTATCCATGATCTTGGGTGGCGCAATGCCACGTTCCACGTTTCTCGTGTGGAGATGAGTTCGCCCTTTTCACTCACGCCGGAAAAAATTCTTCTGCCGAAGCTGATGATTCATGCTTTGGGCGGGCATGCCCAGGGCGAAGCGCAGATATCTGACTGGAATGCGCCGGAAGCCGGGCGCAAATTCGCCCCCGTAAAATCCAGAATCGCTTTGCAGGTTTCGGGCGTGCAGGTGCGTGACACGATCTTTGCGCTTTCCTCATCCAGCTTCCCTCTGGATAAAGCCAGTCTTACCGGCTCGATGGTGGGTGACGTAAACATTTCCTGGACCGGTGACTCATCGAATCTGGTGGCGGCGCTGAAGCTGGATGTGAATCCACCGGCCAATCCGGCTGCCTCGCAGGTCCCGCTCACCGCCCGGCTGCAGGCGACGTACTATCGCAATCCCGAACGCCTTGACGTAGCCGGACTGAACGCGGCTACGCGCGACATGCGCCTGAATGCCGTCGGGACACTGGGCCAGAAAAACACGCGGCTCAAAGTGGGCTTCAATGCCAATGACCTGCGCGAGCTGCAGCCTGTCCTCGATGCCTTCAGTCTCGAAACGCAGGTGTCGGTCGCGGTGTACGGACGCGCGTCTTTCAACGGCACCATTTTCGGAAAGCTCAGCCAGCCCTCCGCCACCGGACATCTCGACATCGCAAATTTCGATACCCTGGTTCATTCCGCGTTGCTTCCCGGTGCGGGCGGCACTACGGCAAAGCCAAAGTCTGGCAGTATGCTCCGCGCACACTGGGACTCGGCGATTGCCGACGTTATTTGGACGCCATCGCAACTCAGCGCGCAAAATGGCGCGCTCTACCGTGGCCCGACCCAAATCGGATTCTCCGGCAGCGTAAATCTGAACCGGGGCAGGTTCGATTCCGCCAGCAGCCAGATCATGGCCAGCCTGCGCGTGCAAAACACCAACCTGGCGGACATCAAATCCCTGACTGGCTCTGACTGGCCCCTCACGGGAGTTCTAAACGGCAGCGTCCGCGTTACCGGCACTCTGCGGAATCTGAATGGCAGTGGCAGAATTCAGGCCAGTCAGCTAACGATTTACAGCGAACCGTTCCGCTCTCTGCGCGCGGACATCAGCTTTGGCGCGAACCAATTGAGTCTCAGCCATGCCGTGCTTCTGCACAACGGCTCACAGGTCAACGGTTCGTTCGATTACAACTTCATGAGCCAGACGGCGCAATTCGATCTCAAAGGCGCGGGCGTGGATTTGGCCGAACTGCATCGCTGGCAGCCGCCGCGTGTTGCCGTGGCGGGCAAGGCGGATTTCCACTTTACTGGTGGAGGCACGTTCGCCGCTCCCGCACTCAGCGGCCAGATTGATTTCCATCATCTGGTGCTCAACGGCGATCCGGTCGGCGATCTGCATGCGACTGTCGAGACACAAGGCGCGGACATGCAGCTGCAGGCCCGGTCGAGCTTCCAGAACGCCACATTTTTTCTGGATGGCGCCATTCATTTGCGGGAAAGCTTTCCCGCACAGCTCACGCTCCGCTTTGAGCAGTTGAATCTCGACCCTCTGATCCATGCCTATTACCAGGACCATCTGAAAGAGCACGTCACGGTCGCCGGACATATCGATGTAAACGGCCCGCTCAGCTCTCCGCACGACCTCACGATCAACAGCAATATCGACCAGCTGGCCGCCGACATTGAGAACATAAAAATTCAGAATGACGGGCCGCTGCGCTTTGCTCTCTCCAGCCAGTCCCTCCGCGTCGATCAGTTCCACCTGACTGGCCCCGATCTGGATGTTTCGCTTCTCGGCAATGCAATGGTTGGTGCTCCTCGCACGCTCGCTCTGCGGGCCAATGGCAAAATGAATCTGAAAGTCCTGCAGGGCTTTAGTCCGGGCCTGTCATCATCAGGCGCCGCCACCTTTACGATCGCGGTGCAGGGCACCATGGCTCAGCCGAAGATGCGCGGAAGAATTGAAGTTATCAACGGCGCGCTCTCCGAGGCCGATCTGCCCAACGGGCTGAGCCAGATCAACGGACATCTGGTGTTTGCCCAGGACCACGTGCAGATTGAAGAGCTCACCGCGCACACCGGCGGAGGCGAGCTCACACTCGGCGGCTTTATTGCGTATCGCAACGGGTTGTACTTCGACGTGACCGCTTCCGGCAAAGATGTGCGCCTGCGCTACCCGCCCGGAATCAGCGCATCGGCGGACGCGCGTTTGCGCTACACCGGATCGGCGCAAAGCTCGCTGCTCTCCGGCGAAGTGACCATCCTGCGCTTTGCCATGAATCCGCGCTTCGACTTTGCCCAGTATCTGGCGCGAAGCAAAAGCGCGCTTAGCTCGTCGGCACAGAATCCTTTTTTGGATAACATGCGCCTCGACGTGCACGTGGTCTCCACGCCCGAGCTGCGCGTGGAAACTTCGCTGGCCAAGCTCTCTGGTGACGCCAATCTGCGCATTCGCGGCACGGCGGCCAGCCCCGGCGTTTTAGGGCGAGTCAATATTGCCCAGGGCGATGTCTCTTTTAACGGCACAAAATACCATCTGGAGCGGGGTGACGTAACTTTCAGCAATCCCCTGGTCATCCAGCCGGTGATTGATCTGGAGATGTCGGCCCGTGTTCGCGACTACGAAATTACCATTGGCTTTCACGGCTCGTTCGAGCATCTTAATGTGACGTACCGTTCGGATCCGCCCCTGCCCAGCTCCGACATTATCGCGCTGCTGGCCTTTGGCCGCACGCGCCAGGAGACCGTTTACGCCACCCGGCAGAGTCAGGTGGACGCGCCTTCCGCCGTGGTGCTGGACCAGGCGCTCAGCTCGGCGTCGAGCAGCCGGGTGCAAAAGATTTTCGGCGTGGGCCGCATTAAGATTGATCCGCAGGCGGCCGGGCCGGAAAACAACCCGAGTACCCGGGTGACGATTGAGCAGCAGATTAACAACAACATCACGCTGACCTATCTGACCAATGTGGCGCAGTCGCAGTCGCAGCAGGTAATCCAGGTGGAGTACAACATCAATCGCAACCTATCGATTGTCGCGGTGCGGGACCAGAACGGAATCCTCGGCTTCGATGTCCACTTCCGCCAGCGCAAAAAATAATCCGCGCAAATGAACGGCAACGGCAATCCCGAATCAGCCTGGACGGCGCAGCGCCAGGACATGATCGAACGCCAGCTCCGCCAGCGTGGCATTACTGATCCTCGTGTTCTTGAGTCGATGGGCAAAGTCCCGCGCCATGCCTTTGTCAGCGCGCAGGACCAGGCGGACGCCTATGCCGACCGGCCCATTGGAATCGGCGAACAGCAAACCACATCGCAGCCGTACATCATTGCCGCCATGCTGCAGGCGGCGGAAATTAGGCCTGAAGATCGTGTCCTCGAGGTCGGCGCTGGCTCCGGCTATCAGACGGCGCTGCTGGCCGAACTGGCCCGTGAGGTGTTTGCCGTGGAGCGCTATTCCAGCCTGGCGGATTCGGCGCGCCGGATTTTAGAGCGCCTGGGACATCAAAACGTCACCGTGGTCGCCGGTGATGGCTCGCTCGGCCTGCCCCAGCACGCGCCCTTTGATGCCATCGTTGTCTCGGCCGCGGCGCCGCATATTCCTCCCGCGTTGCTGGATCAGCTGGCGATGGGCGGCAGGCTGGTGATTCCCGTGGGCGATCCCCAGCAGCAAATCCTGCAGCTGGCCCGCCGCAATGCGGACGGAATCAAAATCACCGCGCTCGAAGGCTGTCGCTTTGTGCCGCTGATCGGGCAGCAGGGATTTGTGCAGTAAAGTGATTGCGGGGGGATGGTCAGTTACGGCCTGAAGCCGCGCTCCTGGAATGTTTCGGCTTCGGCATCTTCTTTAGCCACTTCTTGATTTCCGGATCAGCATCGGCGGCAAAGAGTTTTTTGGAGGCATCAGCGACAGCGGCGGCTTGGTTACTCTGTCCAGACTCTTTTAGCAGATTGTATTTCGCATGCATGGCTTCGGCTGCAGCTCTGCGTAACTTCACCTCTTTTACCGTAGAGTAACGCTGTACTATCTCATCGTACACACCTATAGCCTCTTCATTTCGCCGCAACTGATCCAGACACAATGCTTTGTTGTATAGAGCGTCAGCAACATATTCTAATAGCATGACTTCTGTAGAATTACCAAACCGCCTAAGCACTTCGTCATACACTCCCATTTCTTCTTCACTTCGCTGCAACTCGCCCAGACAAACTCCTTTGGTGAATAGTGCCCTCGCCACATGCTCACGTAATACAACTTTAGATGTATCACCAAACCGTCTCACCACCTCGTCATACATGCCTATCGCCTCTTCATTCCTCTGCAACTCGCCCAGACAAAATCCTTTGTTGAACAGGGCTTTGGCTACCAGCTCCCGTAATACAGTCTCCAATGCATCGCGAAACAGTGTCACTACCTCGTCATACACAGCTATCGCTTCTTCATGCCGCTGCAACCGACCTAGATAAAATCCTTTGTCGAACAGCGCCCCGGCTACCTCGACACGCAATACAACTTCCGGTGCATCACCAAACCGCCTCACCACCTCGTCATCCACCACTATAGCTTGTTCATACTGCTGTAACCCGGACAGACAAAATGCTTTATTGCGCAATGCACGGCACCATGCAACAGTAGAGCGAGAATCCAGCGATTGCACTTCAAGTCCCTCAGCGATTTCCGATAAACGATTATAGGCAGCTAATTCATCTGAGCTGTTATCATCAAGACCACTACCAGCAGAAAACAACAACTGAATGATTTCGTTCTTTTGTTGGACCGTAGCACTTGCGAATTGAGCAGCGATAGTATTTTGGATGGCTTCTTTATAAGCTGATCTGCGAAGAGCTTCGCGAATGCCTTCCAAATCTTTTTGAATTCTGGATGCTTCTGCTGCCCTTTTCTCCTCCCTGGCGGCGGCGTCCAGCACGCGCGCGATCACACTTTCAAAACTGAAAATATCTCCGCCTTCCTGCTGCGAACTCTCTTGAAAAATTGACTTGCGCAGATGCTCGGCAAAGAATTTTAAAGGTTCCCTTGTAAGCTGCGGGGAATCCAGTGCAAAGGACTTCACCATATAGTCAAATACCAACCTGGCGGGAAGGGTGGGCACACTCTGCGTCCCCATTTCAATAGCAAGTAACGATTTGAGGCTGACAGCGCCACCTGCGGATGGCAATTCCTGCCGCTCTTCCCCAGCTTTGGGCAACACGAAGCGAACATTGGGATTATTTTTGAGCCATGATGGAAGAGACTCAAAGTCATATCGCTTGTAACAAAACCAATACCAGGAAAAAGGAGTTTCACCTGCATTCAGGCGGCGCTGTAGGGCGTTCATGATTACATCGCCCTCCCAGCCACTGTATCCGACCACAATGGGCGCCTTATTCCACAGCAGCGAATCAAGGAAAAAAGGGATGGTTAAAGGCCCCTGTGCTCCTGTCGCCCGTTTTTCCACTTCACCGCGCAAATTGCAGCAGTCGTAATACCAGTACGTGCCATGCACGTGAACGATCTGAATCTCATCTGAATCACGGGAAATACGCCCAATGGTCTGCGGATGGTCGCACACAATGGGCGGCTGGCCAAAAAGAGTGAGCGCGCGGGCCAAAAAATCATCGAAATTGGGGGTTACGACCAGATTGCCAATCGAGCCGTTGAGCAGCAAATGCGCCAGCCGGAAGGTGGCCGCAGAAATTTGCTGGCCCTGCATTTTGTCCTGAAGGTATTTCTGCCTCTGTTGCGCGTGCGGATAAGCCTTATCAAACCAGTGCGAATAAGTATCGATGGGGCTGGTGCCGGGAGGCTCAGCGAGTCTGCCGTATTTCTCCGCAACGCCTCGGCATTCTGCTTCAATTTCCCATGCCAGGGGAAGAGGTGGGCTGGAGATACCTGCCCCAGTAATCAGAAAAAATGGAGATTGCCTGCCGGGTCTTCGATCACAAGCCTGGCGAATCTCGCTAATGGCCGCATCTATGTTTAGTTCAGGCATAGGTTATGTTTAAGCGGGAAGCACAGGATTATACTCTTTCAACTTGTCTAAGCCAGGGCGACTGCACCTCATACCGCGCCCCGGACACAGTCGGGGGCGGCTGTGCCACATGTGCATGGATCAAGACTGGATCTATGTGTTTTACAATATCCAGTGCCTATTCTCTCCAACATCAAGACCACACTGCAGATGATCAAATGGGAGCACTCCATTTTTGCGCTTCCTTTTGCTTTGTGCGGAGCGATGCTGGCGGCGCGGGGGGTGCCGGGCGCGGCGCAGCTCGGCTGGATCATCGTATGCATGGTTGCCGCCCGTTCGGCGGCCATGGCTTTTAATCGCCTGGCGGACGCACGGATTGACGCCGCCAATCCCCGTACCGCGACTCGCGCCATTCCGGCAGGCGAGCTTTCGCCGCAATTTGTGGCGGCCTTTATTGCCGTTTGCTGCTTGCTTTTTGTTCTGGGTGCATGGCGGCTCAACCGGCTCACTTTGTATCTCTCGCCCGTGGCCCTGGCCGTGGTGCTGCTTTATTCCTACACCAAACGCTTTACCCGGTTTTCGCACGTGGTGCTGGGCTTTGCCCTGGGCATTGCGCCCGCCGCCGCCTGGATCGCCGTGCGCGGCTCACTCGACGCCCGTATTCTGCTGCTCACCGCTGCCGTCACATTTTGGGTCGGCGGCTTCGACGTGATCTATGCCTGCCAGGATATTGATTTTGATCGCCAGAATGCGCTCAACTCCATACCCCAGGCTTATGGAATTTCCCGCGCCCTCCTGGTGGCTCGCACGCTGCATCTGCTGATGCTGGTGCTGTTGGCCGCGCTGGTGCCGGTGTTTGGTTTGGGAAAGATGGCCGCTGCCGGCGTGGTCGCCGTGGGCCTTCTTCTGGCCTGGGAGCACTCGCTTGTTTCCGCCAAAGACCTCAGCCGGCTGAATGCCGCGTTCTTTACCATGAACGGCGTGATCGCCGTGGTGTATTTCGCCTTCATCGCCGCCGATCTTTTGCTGCGCCCCCTGCATTGAGATTTTCCTGCTGAATGTCTTGCAGAGCAGGCGTTTTTGGCATACCGTTTACCGCAAGATATTTATGTTCCTCAGGATTCAGATACTCCTGTTGCTGCTGGTGACCGCAAGTGGCCAGGGTGGGCTATGGGCGCAGCTTACCGGATTCGGAAGCGGAGTCGGCAGCAGTGACGACTTGCCGAAATTTAAAGTGGAGGGCACGGTCATCAATGCCGTGACTGGCGAACCCCTCTCCCGCGCCGTGGTTCGTTTAGAAGCACTTGGTGTGCCGCGAGCGGTTTTCACCAGCCTGAACGGCCGTTTCGAATTCAGCGCCGTACCCCAGGGCAGCGCCGTTCTTACTCCGCGCAAGCCAGGCTACATGGTTTCCGAACGCGAGACGCAATTCAGCTACCGCATTGCCGTGGATGCCAGCACGGGGCCAGTCACGCTGCGGCTGCTGCCGCAGGCTGTAATCACCGGACACGTGGAAGATTCAAACGGCGCACCCATCGAGTCCGCGGGCATCAAACTCTGGCGGATCACGGTCCGCGACGGACGCCAGCGCCGCGAGCAGGTTGCCGGATTGCGGACCGATGAAGACGGTAACTATCGCGTGGCAGGACTGTTCCCCGGCAGGTATTTTATTGCCGTGCAGGCCCAGAACAATCTCCTGGCGATGACGAGTACAGCCAAAGCCAAAATGGGGTATCCGGCTGCGGTTTATTATCCGTCGGCGTCCAGCCTGAGTTCAGCAACGCCAGTGCAGCTTTCGGCGGGGCAGGTTTCGCAGGCTGATTTCGTTGTCGGCATGGAGCCGGTATTTACACTCTCCGGCACTGTCTCCGGTTATGGGCCAGGACAAATCGCCGGTATCCACATAACGGACCTTGCGGGTGAGCAAATATTTCCCCTCACGCAGTTTAACCAGCGGACCGGCTCGTTCGAATTTCGCATGGTGGGCGAGGGAACTTACAATATTTTTGCCAGCACCGCGCGGAACCAGGACAAATCTCAGGATTTTCTTACCGCCGAAACAAAAGTGAATGTCTCCGGGAACATAAAGGACATACATTTGGCGTTGCAGCCTGGCATCACTATTCCGGTGGCAATACGTTTCGAGTCAACTCAGCAGCAGCCGGAACGTCACGGAACTTCAGTACGCCTGATTTTTCACCCGAGGGACGCCAATTCGCAGTCTCCCATTCAGGCGCAGGATATTTATCCAACTCTGGAGCCTGGAGATGGGCCTGATCGTTTTTTGCTCCATAACATTCCGCCGGGAAAATACTCCGTGGAGGTCCACGCGCTGAAAGGCTACGTCAGATCCGTGCTTTATGGCGTGACCGATCTGTTTCGCGATGAAGTTGTCATCACACGCAGCACTTCCATACTGCCTTTGGAAATCGTGATGCGCGATGACGTAGCCACGCTCAGCGTGACCATTCATTCCAATGACGCTAATTTAAATGGAGCTAACTTGAACGGTGTGCTGCTGCTGGTGCCAGATGGTGCGCCCATGCAGCCGCCTCGTGTGAATTACGCGTATGGGATGGGAGTAAGTTCTTTCAACGGTCTGGCTCCAGGCGATTACCGGGTATTTGCCTTCGATTCAGCTGCAGGGATCGAATACACCAACCCTGAAGCTCTGGCCCCGTATGCTGCCGATGCGGTTACGGTGCACCTCGCTCCGTATGACCAAGCCAGAGTTCAGGCAGAGATCGTGCATACCACCGAATGATGAAGCGTTTTTGCCTTGCCGCTCTTGCTCTCTGCGCCATGTTGAGCGCACAACAGCCGTCTGCGGCAGCGCCGCCGGACGGCGCGCAATTTAAAATCGCCGGGACATTAATCGATGCCGTAACCGGAGCGCCTTTGTCTCATGCCACGCTCACGCTCGCGCCGGTTATGAAACGCGATGACATGCGCACGGTTGTTACCGCAGATGGTGGGCAGTTTTTGTTCGAAAACCTGGACAAAGGCAAGTACGCCCTGAGCGCGCAGCGTCGCGGATATATTTCCCAGGCCTTCAATCAGCATGATCAGTACTCTACCTCCGTTGCCGTGGGGCCGGACCTTGATTCCACCAGTCTGGTGTTCAAACTTCGTCCTGAGAGTTCGATTCTTGGGAGAATAATCGACAATTACGGTGAACCTGTGGCCAATGCCCAGGTCAGGCTTTTTCAGATAAGTGTTTCCAGCGGCAGGCGCGGCGTTGGCATGCAAAGCAGGCTGGTGACGAATGATGAGGGCCTCTACCGTTTCAGCCATCTGCCTCCCGGCGATTACTATCTCGTGGTCTCCGCCCGTCCGTGGTATGTGGAAGGCAATCAAATTCGCACCAATATCCAGTCCAAAGTTTTACAGCCGGGGCAGGAAGACGATCCGGCGCTGGACATGGCCTTTCCAGTCACTTTCTTTCCCGGCGTCACGGAATTTAACTCGGCAAGGACTATCCCCCTCGGCGTGAGCGGCAACTTTCCCGCGGATATCATCCTGCAGCCGGTTCGCGCTGCCCACGTTCGTATCAGTACGCGCGATCTGGATCCATCCCGGGGCGTGACTGCCACTCTTACACAGACGGTAGGCGAAATGGCAATGGATATCTCACCGGTCATCAGTTTTTCCGCGAAACACGAGATCGAACTGACTGGCTTTGCTCCGGGAAACTACAAACTGGGTCTGAGTATTACAGGGTCCAGTGAGCTGGGCCAGAAAGTCCTGAACAGGTTTGGCCGTCTGCTCGATGCCTCCGTCAATGCCGATGTCTCGCTGGAGCAGTCGGTCCCTGGCGTTCCCGTGACAGGCTCAGCAAAACTGGATAGTGGCTCTCTGCCGGCACGGGGATCTTTGCAGCTTCGCGAAAAGCATACCGGCGAGGCCGTGTATGCCGTGATCTCCCCGCAAGGCGAATTTGAATTTTCCCAGGGTGTTCTGCCCGGCACGTATGACATTGCCGTGATCAACCTGCCCGACATATTTGTCGGCGGCATTGCAGCCGTGGAGGCGAAAGTCACCGGCCAGACCGTCAGCATAGGCAGCAACCCGGTAAAGCTGATGATTACGCTCACGCAGAGTACTGCAAAGATCGATGGTGTGGTTTTGCGCGAGGGCAAACCGGTGAGCGGGGCCATGATTCTGCTGGTGCCGCAGGATCCAGCCAGCAATCCTGGTTTATTTCGCCGCGACCAAAGCAACAGCGATGGAAGCTTTGCCCTGACTTCGGTTCTTCCCGGCAAATACACCGCTCTGGCTCTCGAAAATGGCTGGGAGATGGAGTGGAGCAATCCCGAGGTGCTCAAGCCCTTTCTCCCTGGCGGCGAAGCCGTTCAGATCGAGGCGAAAGGGAAGTACGACCTCAAACTCAAAGTGCAATAGTCCTGAATTTGCGGGTGCGGGAAATTGCGCGTGAAGCCGGGCGCGACTTCCGTTATTATTTAAGCTGCATGTCTACCACTTTGCCGGCACAACAACTTCATGCGTTTCAAACCGACGATCCGCGACTGCAGGCGGTCGCTAAAAAAGTGTTCGCGCGCGAGCGGCTGAATCTGGAAGATGGGGTCGCGCTGTATCGCTCCGCCGACATTCTGGCGATTGGCTGGCTGGCAAACCATGTGCGCGAGCGCATGCACGGCAACGTGGCCTACTTCAACGTGAACCGGCATATCAACCCCACCAATGTATGCGTGGCGGCGTGCCGGCTCTGCGCTTTTGGCCGCAAAAAAGATACGCCCGGCGCTTACACCATGGCGCTCGAAGAAGCTTTTGAAACCGCGGCCTCCGGGTACAGCGAAGCGGTCACCGAGTTCCACATTGTCGGTGGTCTCCATCCCGACCTGCCTTTTAAATATTATCTTGATCTGATCGCCGGTCTGAAAGAGCGCTTCCCTCAGGTGCATCTCAAAGCTCTGACCATGGTTGAGATCTCCTTTCTCGCCAAACGCGCGAAACTCTCGATTGAAGAGACTCTGCTCCAGTTGAAGCAGGCTGGTCTCGATTCACTTCCCGGCGGCGGCGCGGAAATCTTCAACGAGCGCGTGCGTCGCGTAATTTGCGACCACAAGATTGACGGCGATGAATGGCTGGACACGGCCCGCACCGCGCACAAAGTTGGCCTTAAATCCAACGCCACCATGCTGTACGGCCATATCGAGAATGAGGAAGATCGGGCCGACCATTTGCTCCGCCTGCGCAATCTGCAGGATGAGACCCACGGTTTCCAGACCTTCATTCCCCTGGCTTTTCATCCGGCCAATACGCCGCTGCAGCATCTTTTCCCCACCACGGGAATGCAGGACCTGAAGCAAATCGCCATCGGACGCCTGGTGCTCGATAATTTCCCGCACATCAAGGCCTACTGGCAGATGATGTCGCCCAAAATCGCGCAGATTGCGCTGCGCTTCGGCGCCGACGATATCGACGGCACGGTGATTGAAGAAAAGATTTATCACGACGCCGGCGCCACCACGCCGCAGGGCATGCGTCGCCAGGACCTGATGCGCCTGATCACCGAGGCCGGACGTGAGCCCCTCGAGCGCGACACCATGTACCGCCCGGTGACGCGTACCGAGACGTCATTCGCGATATCAGTTTAAAAGACAGCAGTCAGCATTCAGCGTTCAGCCAGAGTGGTATTCTCGGTTGATTGCTGAATGCTTTTCTGGTTCAAGTAACCGCACCAATCGTTCATATTGATAGCACCCCAAATGCTTTTTGCCTGATTGCTGAATACTGAGTGCTGACCGCTTTTCTGCGCCCCGGAATACAACAAATAAAAATCCTGCTGCGTCTCATACAGCAGGTGTAAAATCTGCAACAGAGTGAGGGCCTGCGGACCTTCTTAGGGGATTTCTCCTCCCCAGCCGAGGCACAAATGAACGTTCATGTCACGTATAAAGCCGGCAAAACCCCCGAAATTGAACAGGAATTTCAACACCAGCTGCAAAAAGTGGAGCGGCGTTTGCTCGTCTTCAAACCCGATCTGGTGCACTTTCATGCCATTGTCGAACTGGAAAGCGGACGCCGTGCGGCCGTGACCCTGAATTTGCGGCTGCCTTCGGGACAAATGGCGGCGCAAAGGTCGGGAGAGCCGGGAGAAAGAATCCTGCCGGTGCTCAAAGCCACGTTCGCCGATCTGATCTCGCAGATCACGAAACACAAAGATATGCTGCGTGGCCGAAAGTGGCGAAGCAGCAGGAGCATGGCCAGAGAGGGTGAACGGCTGGAATTACCCGCGCAAACGCCTGCCACTCCAGGCCAGAGTGAGCTGCACAATGGCGAACTGGAGCGCTGGATCAGCGCAAATTTGCCCGCGTTGAAAGGTTTTATTGAGCGGGAACTGCAGTATCGAATGGCAACGGCACAGCTTCGCGAAGGCCAGGTGGCCGGGGAAGAGGTGCTGGATGAGGTCATCGTCAGCGCGCTTTCGCAGGAAGATGGCCGAACCAGTCTGCTTTCGCTCGAAGCCTGGTTTCATCGCCTGGCGCTCCAGGCTATTCACAATTTGGTGCGGGCCAACGCGTCCGCGGGCAATATTTCGCTGAACGAATCAGCGCTTACTCCCAACGTGACCGGCAGCGACGAGAATGTCCTGCAATTTCATCAGCCTGACGACCGTCCGCAGGAAGAGAACGTAATTCCCGACCGGGGCGTGGCGACGCCGGAAGAAATTTTTTCCAATGAAGAGATGTTGGCCCAGCTCGGCCTGGTACTGCGCGAAGTAAGCGCCACGGACCGTGAAGCCTTTGTTCTCTTCGTGGTTGAGGGATTTACGGTGGAGGAGATCGCCCGCCTGGCATCGCGTCCGCCAGACCAGGTACGCAATTCCATCCATAAGGCCCGTGCCTGCATTCAGAGCAGGCTGCCGGTGCAAAACGAACTTAAGCGAGTGCTGCTCATTCGCTCGCGCGTTGCCTGATTCCATCTATTTCCAGGAGAAACCAATTCATGATTACCCGTGAGGAACTTCGTCATCTGGCGCAGGTTGAATCGTCGTCATCATCTGCGATCAGCTTTTATTTCCAGCCGCGGACGCCCCAGGACAAATCGCATCGCGAAGAGAGCATTCTGGTCAAAGACCTGGTGCGGGAGGCGCTGCGGCGCTCCGAACGGAACGGAAATCATCAGGCGCTGCGCGACGATCTGGGAAAAATTCTGGCCGCCGCGGAACAACTGCGCGGCAATCACTCGCGTGGACGCGCCGTGTTTGCCTGCACCGAGCAGGGAATCTGGCGGGAGATGGACGTAGCTCCCCGCCTGGGGCGGTCGCAGATCACGGTAAATTCCCGCTTTCATCTCAAACCGCTGGTGGCGGCGCTTTCCGGCCTGCCCCATGTCTGCGTTGCCCTGGTCAACCGGGAGAAAGCACGCATCTTTGAATTTCGCGAAGAAGGATTAGTCCAGAAACCGGATCTGGAATTTGGCGAGCTGCCGCATATTGGCCGTAGTGATGGCTATAGCGGTTATGACGCGGGGCATCGTGAACGGCATCTCGAAAACGAGGTGATGCAGCACTTCAAGCAGTTTGCCGAGTCCCTGCAAATCCTGATGACGCGCGACAAGTTTGACACTCTGCTGATCGGCTGCCATGACGACTCCTGGCCCGAGTTGCAAACCCATCTGACCACCGGGCTTAAACAACGCCTTGCGGGAAGATTTCTGATCGATCCCGTGACGGCATCAGCTGAAGAAGTGCGAGCACAGGCCAGCCGCATTCTTGAGGAGCGGGCCGCTTCCGAGCAGCAGGCGCTGATTCGTGAAGTGCTGGGCGAAGCGCAGCGGAATGCCCGTGGCGCGGTGGGGTTGCGTCACGTGCTCAATGCTCTGGAGCGCCAGGAGGTGCAGGTCCTTCTTGTGGACAGAAACTTTCATGCCGAGGCAGTGGAGTGCCGCAACTGCCACCACCTGGATACGCGTATGGTCCGTCAGTGTGCGGTTTGCGGAAAAGAAACGCACGCTCTCGGCGACATCTCCGATGCGCTGGTGGACTGGGCCCTGCGCAATGGCGCGGCAATACAGTTCGTGGAAGGCGATGCCGGCCTTGAAAAAGCAGGACGCGTTGGCGCGTTGCTGCGCTTCCGCGCCGACCAAAATACAGCCGTAAAAACGGCGGTGTAAAAAACCGGAGTAGCTGACAAGCGCGTCCCGGTGATATGCTGCTGCGTTTCAACTTTAAGCTGCTGTGAGGAAGCGTAAATGAAACGCAGAGAATTTATTTCCGGTCTGGCCGTAACCTCCGCATCCATCGTTGCCACCCAGGCGGCGGGGCAGGTGGCAAACTCAGTCAATGGCGGCGTATCTCCGGCCAGCGTAGCTTTAACCAAAGACACAGTGCATCCTGCCGCCGGCGGCAAGAACATCATCATCTGCGCCGCCAATGGATATAACTTCATTGATAACGGCTATCAGCGCCTGTTGCAGGGCGCGGACACCCTGGACGCGGCGATTGCCGTGGTCTCGGGCCCGGAGAACGATCCCAATGACGACAGCGTGGGCCTCGGCGGCCTGCCCAATGAAGAAGGCGTGGTCGAGCTGGACGCAAGCTGCATGCATGGCCCCACACGTCGCGCTGGCTCAGTGGGCGGCGTTCGGGATATTAAGAACGTTGGCTCCGTGGCCAAAGCCGTCATGGAGCATACCGGCCACGTGATGCTGGTGGGTGAGGGCGCAACACGCTTTGCTGTGGCCATGGGCTTTCCCAAAGAAAACCTGCTCACCGACCGCTCGCGCCGCATCTGGCTGCTGTGGAAAGAGACGCACTCCAATCAGGACTGGTGGGGACCAGGCATGGCCGGTACTGACTGGAAGCCTCCGGCTCCGCTGAGCGGTGCTGTGCGTCTGGAAGACCAGCCACAGCATATTCAAACGCTCTACGCCCGCGCTGCGGATTTGGGCATTGCCCCCGAAGACCGTATGGACGCAATTCACAAAGTGCTCAACCCGCCCACGGGCACCATCAACTGCTCGGTGCTGAGCGAAAAAGGAGAAATGTCCAGCATCACCACAACAAGCGGCCTTGCGTGGAAGCTGCCGGGACGCTGCGGCGACTCGCCCATCATCGGCGCGGGCTGTTATTGCGATCAGGACATAGGTGCGGCCGGAGCCACCGGTAACGGTGAAGAGAACATCAAGGTCGCGGGAGCGCATACCATTGTGGAAAATATGCGGCGGGGTATGTCTCCGGAAGAGGCAGGGCTGGACGCGCTGAAGCGAATCGCCCGCAATTACAACAACGACACGAACAAGCTCGCCTACATCAGCATGTTCTATTACATTCTGCGCAGGGATGGCGCATACGCTGGCGTCTCAATGTGGTCCGGCCTGGCAGACCATCCGCGGCGGTACGCCGTGCATGACGGCGCAAGAAGATACGAAGTGGCGAAAGCCCTGTATCAGGGAACAGCCAAGGAGTGGCCGCCCATGCCGAAGCTGCCCGGATAGGCGTTCGATATTCACTCATGAAAAATGGCAATTGGTCAGGGACTGAAGCCTACCTGGCCAATTGCCATTTGTTGTTTTACGAATATTGTTTACGAGAAGCGCACTTTCACGTCCGGCCGCTTGGCCAGATGGATGCTGTCCACAAACCGCACTTTGCGGCTTTGGCGCGTCATGACGATGGAAGATGTGCGCGTGCCTTCGCCAAAAAAGCGCACGCCCTTCATCAGCGAGCCATCGGTGACGCCCGTAGCGGCAAAGATAATGTGGTTGCCGGGAGCAAGATCAGCGGCCGTATAAATTTTTCTCTTGTCCTTAATCCCCATCTTCGCAATCCGCTCTTCCAGTTCAGGTTTATCGATAACCAGCCGCGCGACCATCTCGCCATTCAGGCAGCGCATGGCGGCGGCAGTGATTACGCCTTCGGGAGCGCCGCCAATGCCCATCACCGCATGAACACCGGTGCCGACCACCGCGGCGGCCACGCCTGCCGAAAGATCGCCATCGGTGATCAGTCGAATGCGCGCGCCGGCCCGGCGAATATCGTCGATCAGTTTTTCATGTCGCGGACGCTCCAGCACCACGATTACCAGGTCCTTTACGTCACGGTCCAGTCGCTTGGCGATGGATTTCAGGTTGTCCGCCACGGGCGCATCGAGATCAACAGCGCCCTTGCAGGAGGGGCCAACCACGAGTTTTTCCATGTAGCAATCGGGCGCGTTGAGCAGGCCGCCTTTTTCCGAAGCGGCCAGAACTGTAATGGCCCCGGGTGAGCCGGTGGCGCAAAGATTGGTGCCTTCGAGCGGGTCCACCGCGATGTCCACCTGAGGGAAGCGCGAGCCATCCTGCCAGCCCGACCCGACCTGCTCGCCAATGTAGAGCATGGGTGCCTGATCGCGCTCGCCTTCGCCAATCACAATGGTGCCGCGCATGGGCACGCTGTCCATGGTCTTGCGCATGGCTTCCGTCGCCACCTGATCGGCCTTGTGGCGTTCGCCCAGCCCCATGGTATGGGCGGAGGCAACGGCAGCATCCTCCACCACGCGTACGAACTCCAGCGCCAGTTCAAATTCCAGCTCCGGCTCAGTGTGCTTGCTGGCAGACACTTTGTCTGCGACGTGAGTAGCCATAACGGCCTCCGCGATTTTCAAAATTCGGCAGGCTAGCTAAAACGCACTGATCCCGGTGATGTGTTCGCCCAGCACCAGTGTGTGTATGTTATGCGTGCCTTCGTACGTTTTTACCGTTTCCAGATTCATCATGTGGCGAATTACCGGATAATCGTCCGCGATGCCGTTACCGCCCAGAATATCGCGTGACCTGCGGGCGCACTCGAGGGCCATCCATACATTATTGCGCTTCAGCATGGATATGTGCTGATGGCCCACCTTGCCCGCTTCCTTCAGCCGGCCTACCTGCAGGGCCAGCAGCTGCGCCTTGGTGATCTCGCTGATCATCCACACCAGGCTTTCCTGGACAAGCTGATGAGATGCAATTGGCTGGTCGCGGAACTGCTTGCGAATTTTGGCATATTGCAGCGCCGTGTCGTAGCAGGACATGGCCGCTCCGATCACGCCCCATCCGATTCCATAGCGCGCCTGGTTCAGGCAGGCCAGCGGCGATTTAAGGCCGTCACTGCCGGGGAGAATGTTTTCCGCCGGAATGCGCACGTCCTGCAGCGAAAGCCCGGAAGTCACCGATGCCCGCAGCGACCACTTGCCATGCACGTCGTCTGCCTTGAAGCCGGGCCGGTCGGTCTCGACCAAAAAGCCGCGAATCCGGTTGTTATGCTCTTCTGACTTCGCCCAGATCACGGCCACATCGGCAATGGATCCCGAGGTGATCCACATTTTCTCGCCGTTCAGAACATATTCATTGCCCACACGCGTGGCCCGCGTGCGCATGCCGCTGGGATTGGAGCCAAAGTCGGACTCGGTCAGCCCGAAGCAGCCAAGCTTTTCTCCGCGCGCCATGGCCGGAAGCCACTGCTTTTTCTGCTCCTCACTGCCAAAGGCATAGATGGGATACATCACCAGTGACGATTGCACGCTGGCGAACGAGCGGATGGCGCTGTCGCCGCGCTCCAGTTCCTGCGTCACCAGCCCCGATTCCACCGGGGACATTCCGGCGCATCCGTAGCCTTTCAGGCTGGCGCCCAAAAAACCCAGCTCCGCCATGGGCTTGATCAGCTCTTTGGGAAAACGCCCGTCGCGATTGCACTGCTCAATGATCGGGATTACGTTTTCTTCCACAAAGCGGCGTGTGGTGTCGCGCACCAGAAGCTCTTCGCTGGTGAGCATCGCATCGAACTCGATAAAATCAACTCCCCTGAATTTGAAAACGGACATAATTGAGTCACTCTCTGATTAAGCAGATACAGGCCGGGCGCCTGCTTGGGCAAACTTAAAAAACTACCAGAGCGGAGAGGCAGGGTCAATCACCCAGCATTCAGCCGTCAGCACTCAGGGGCCGTTGTAAGCGCCATAAATAATCAATCGATTGCCCTCCGTTTCCTCCGCTCGTCTGTGTTTCAAAGATTTTCTAAAGCGAAAGAAAACCGCGGGGGCTGAATCCTTCGTGCTTTTCCGTGTAGAATATGTGTTGCGGTACAGCAGTTCCCGTGCCGCATTTCATTACATTTTTTGTCCCGTGGTCTTCGCGCAGTCTTCTGCCGTGAGCACCAGAAGGACTCAGGAGAAGACACCATGGCAAAGATTGCCAAGACTGCCGACCGCAAAAAGATGATGGACACATCCAAGAGCACGGACTGTCCCAAGTGCGGTAAAGCCACGCGCATCGTAAAACGGGTAAAGGACCGCGAACGCAATGTCCCCGGCGGCATTTACATCTCGTGCTCTGCCTGTGAGTTCTACGAAAAGCTGTAAGTTGAGTGACATTTAGCTTGTGGAGCGCAGGCCCTCCCGCCTGCGGCTCCATGCGGCGTTCTGCTTCAGCGATCTCTCTTTACATTCCTGCTGCTTATCTCTGACAGCTTCTGCGGCATCGAAACAGGCGGGATAAGAAACTTTGACAGTGCGCTTTCTTGAAGAACTGGGTGTCCCGCAAAAAATCGCAGGGGCACTCAGTTTTGTTTGAGCACTTTATTCTGATGACGGGCGATTTTCAGGCTTTGTCGACTTCATGCGCGCCATGATCGGCGCAAATTTCTCGGTGATATCCAACTTCATGTAACTGGTCTTGCATTGGTCCTGGGCATTCATTGCATGAAACACGAACGGCAAGCCAGTCACTATCCAAATACTCTTCCGTCCTGCGCCAAACCATCAACATCTTCAGTGAAATTGTTGGCCTGCTGAAAAGTCAGCACTTTTGTTTGTTCCAGCGTGGGAAATTGGTTGGCATTTTTCGAACAGGCCTGGTTACACCCAATGTCAGTGGCATATGAATCCGGTCTGCTTGGCGCCATTGGTGAAAGAAAGAGGCTCGACTGAAAAAACGGGAATTTTTTCCGCTGGAATTAATGACGTTCTCAAAAACGTCGGCCGCTTCTGTAGACGAAAAAAGCAGAACCACTATAACTCATTGAAAATATTGGTCGGGGCGAGAGGATTTGAACCTCCGACCCCCTGCGCCCAAGGCAGGTGCGCTACCAGGCTGCGCTACGCCCCGACAAAATGAAGGTCTTGAATCCTATTGTAGCCGATATGTGGGCTTTTGCGGGGGATGTCACAAGTGCGTGTGCGGGAAGTGAGGGGCGAGCCGCTGGGCGAACGTGGAATCCGCAATAGTTTTGCAGCGTAGTTTAGGCCCCGAGTCGTGCGTAAGAGTCCCCGTGTCCCATTTTTAGTATAAGCAAAACCGCCACAGTATAAAGATACCCACCCTGGGATTGTCCGAATTGAGTATTTCAGAATATGTGGCCATCAGAAACAATTCGGGGAATAAACCAATTAATTAATTAATTTTAATAAAACTGGGCAATATTAAAGTTGTTCTTCGAAAAGATATGCCTGTGAAATATCGCACCGCCTGTTGAAGGGGAAAGGCATTCTTATGGCTTAAATACTGGATTACATGGCATTCAGACGCTCTCATGTTGAGCTTGTGTTGAGGAATTTCTGATCTCGCGAAAATTCTTAAAAATTAAAAATTTTCCATTTAACCGGTTGGACAACCACAATACAGCACCTTGTTTTCCCGTTTTGGGACTCAATTTGTTGTGTCCCAAATCCGGAAAAGCGTATGAAAATCAGAATTTTTTGGGGAGAGCAGCATCCTTTGCCAGACTCATGGGTGTTGCGAGGCCAGAAACGCCTCCCAAGGAGAAAAATACCATGAAAAACACATTTGCAAGAATCGCCATGCTGGCCGCAGTATTCTTTTCAGTGAGTTGCGCTATCAGCGAGCCCGCAACCACCACCGCTTCGCCCATACAGACGACTGTAAAATTTGATCTGCCAAAACTTGACGGGTCTGGCGGACCTGTAGCTTGTTTTCCTGGCACAGTATGCCCCCCTGGGCAGTAACATAAGTAATCTGGTGGCGCGTCCACGAGCAGACGATACTTGTTATTGAGGGGCGAGAGGCGTTATGCTTCTCTCATCGTTCCATATGCCACTTAATCTGGTTTATTACGGTGCATGGGTTGCCAGTATTGTTTTGCTGGGATTTTTGGTGGCTGCATTGGCTGTGAAGAAGCTATGGAAGAAGTTCCCCATCTTCAGCGCCTATGCGTTGATTTGCTTCCTTCAGGCGATTATTACATATCTGCTGCGTGGACGCACTGCGGTATACGAATACGTTTACTGGCCCCTTGAACTAACGGGCATGTTTTTAGGGCTGGGAGTTGTTTACGAGATATTCAGAAATCTCTTTGCCGGACACAGCGTGCTGCGCAAACTGGCAACCACCATATTTCAGTCATGCCTGCTGTTACTGTTCCTTGTCGGATGCATTGTGATGTATGCGCATGCACCGGTCCAGGGCAGCAGGCTTGCGGCTACCTCTTATGTGTTAGAAGAAGGTATTCGCATTATTGAGGTTGGGGTGGTGGTGCTGTTGTTCGTTCTTTCCGGTGCTTTTGGCCTGCACTGGCGACAGACCGTGTTTGGGATGGCGTTTGGCCTCGCCATTTTTGTGACGATTGAACTTGCTGGTATAAGCTTGGTTGCCCATGTGGGGAAGACCATGATGGCGGCTTTTATGCTGGCCCGGGCTTTTTCTTTTGATTTGAGTTTGCTGGTCTGGTTGGGCTATTTGTTGGCGCCGGAGCAGGTTACAATTGAAAGCGAGGTTCCGCAGCGTGGTCAGCTGGAGCAGTGGAACCGGGCGGTCAAGGAGTTGATCTACCAATGATCATTCTTTTGTTTGTTGTGACGTTTGTTGTCTGCGCCTTCGCTGTGCTGTTTGGGGCGCTTCGCAGCCGCAGTCGTCATGCAGTCCTGAGGCCGCTCGACGTAGGCGCTTTTCACGCCCTCATGAGCCGCGAGGACGAGTTGTTTTTGCGGGAGCATCTCTCGCGAAGCACCTTTTTCCGGCTGAAGCGCGAGCGTGTCCGGCTGAGCCTGAAATACGTGGATCGTATTGCGGGCAACGCTGCTGCCGTAATCCGTCTGGGAGAGATGGGGCGCAACAGCCAGGATCCGGAAGTCGTCGCATCAGCAGCCCGCGTCAGCGAACTGGCCACGGAAATCAGGCTGCAATGCCTGCTCGCGTTCGCCAAGCTGGGAATGGAATTTGCCTTCCCCTGGATGCAGCTCACGCCAGCCATGCTGGCGCCGAAATATCAGTCGCTGCGGGAAAACGTTTTGCGGCTGGGCACGCTGCAGTCGGCGGATGACGGCGGCGCTCTGGCTTCGGCCATCTAAAAGATTACGTTTCGGTGTTAAGGCCCTGTGGATACCACAGGGCTTTTTATTTTTAATTTAAAGACGCACCGGCCTGGTTTGGAGGAGTTGCCAACCGCTCCATGTCGAAAAATGTTACATTTATACTTCTAAGGCAGCATCCTGGCCGGGCAAAGTCCAGATCACTAAAGCTCATACACCGTTGGTACATGTCCTTTAGTGCGGAAAGAAGCCTGACCTGAACATTAGATAAAGGTGGTAATCTACTTCCGGATTAAGGAATTTTCAGGTTCCCGATCCGGAAAAAGTAAGTAATTTGCTGTAAGCGTGCCACTCCCGGCAATCGGATGAGTCCCCCTTGGCATGCGCGGCAGGGATCAACGCAAGTGTTTGTCCAGGGTGCCCGTTGGAAAATCCCTCTACGGGCAGATCATTATTTTTCAGGATGGATCCATGGGAACGCAAGCGAGCGAGCCGACAGGGCAGAAACTGCCAGTATCACCAGCAGACGAACTGGCACTGCTGATTCAAAGAGCCAGGGTTTTCACGAACGCCTCGGGTGCCGCGATAGGAGCAGTCGAGGAAGGTAGCGGGGAAATTGTTTGCCGTGCGTGCAGCGGTTCCTGTGCTCCCGACGTGGGAGCCAGAATGAAGGTTGAAGGAACGTTCTACGGGATCTGTATCGAGACAGGCAAGGAACTGCGTTGCGATAACGCGGAGACGGACACCCGCGTCGATACGCAGGCCATTCGTGCCATCGGTATTCGTTCCATGGTCATTATCCCTGTAAAGGCGGACGGCAAGGTGCTTGGGGTGATGGCGGTGTTTAGTCCCACGCGCTATGCCTTCACGGCGACGCACGTGGCGGTGCTGATGACCATGGCGAGCCGGATGGCTGGTCTGCTGGTGGCGGAGAGTGGCAAAGCGCCGGGGCCGCAGAGCTTCGTACCTGCCGTTCCTTCGGTCCATGATGCGCCTGTGGCCGAGCCCCAGCCGCTGGTACGTCCTGTGATCGTAAAGCCATCCGCTCCTGCTCCGGCGGCGCCGGCAATGGCTCCTGTGAACCCCCCCCCGGCATTCATTCCGCCTAAGGTGGCTGCACCCGTACAGGTGGTTCCTTTGGCCGAGACGGTCGTAAGCAGCAATGCAACCCCCTCGCCTCAGTCAGGATTGGTGACGGCAAAGGCCGAGCCGATTCGTGCGATCCCTGTGCCAGTGGAACAGACGACGGCCCCGTCGCCGGCGAAAAGAACTGAAAAGAAGAATGACGAGAAGTCCGACAGCTTCAGGCCTGATGCCGCGCCTGCAGTCAAATTCGATCTGGGAACGCTGGATGCGGCGGGCGGCACAAAGAAGCAGGGAAGTAAATTCGCATTGTTGGGTGGGGTGGCGCTGCTGATTGTGGCCGGCGGTGTTGGCGGATACATGAAATTCAAAGGGTCTTCCGCGCCTGCACCGGCTCCGAGCGTGCAGCAATCACAAAATCCACCGTCGGCGCAGACTGCCGCTACGACTGCGGCTTCAGGTACGGCCAGCGGAGCAGTTGCCGCGGCGCCAGCAGCCAATCCGGCGCCAGGTTCGTCCACGAATCCGGCAACGCCAGCTCCTGTTGCAGATTCAGGCACAGGTGCGAAGCCTTCCACGTCTGCGAGCGCAGGGAATGCATCGGGAAGTGCCCGGAGCAGCGCGCCGGAGAAAGTGGAGAACAAAAAGCCTGCTGAGCCGGTGAAGAATGCGAAGCCGCAGCCACGGATTGAGGCGCTGTCGGGCGCGCCCTCGAAGATAAGGGCCGGTGGGCAGGAGACACCAGCTGCAGAAGCGGCGCCTTCTCTGGGAATTGGCGGCGGCGGCTCGCAACTCGCCTCCCTGGCGCATCCTGTAAACAACACCAAACCTGCGATACTTTCGCAGTCCGAGCTGGTTCCTGCCCAGATTATTCGCAACGTACCTGCTGTTTATCCTTCATTTGCCAAGGACCGCCACATCAATGGTCTTGTCCGGGTGAAATTCACCATCGGCAAGGATGGCCTGGTGCGGAATCCGAAGTTTGTGAATGGTTCAACCATCTTTCAGGACGCGGCTTTTGCCGCCGTAAAGCAGTGGCTGTTCAAGCCCGCCATGCTCAACGGCCAGGCAGTAGAGCAGGAAATGGAAGTTACCCTGCACTTTAATCCGTAAAACTCACGGCACGGCGCATGGCAGGGGATTCGCGAAATGTGAGTGCGCCGGCAGAGTAATAACCGAACAGAATGCAGCAGAAATAAAAAAAGAGGCTGTGCCAGCGCACAGCCTCTTTAATGATTTGGGACCAGCTTAGACTAAACGCCCACTGGCTGCTTGGTCTGTTTGCCGACCGGGACTTTGGTGAACCAGTTGTGGCGGTCGGCTTTGGCGCCGTTGACAATGCCAAAGAACTCCTTCTGCAGGGCCAGCGTAACCGGCCCGGTGACGGCGTTATTGATGCTGATTCTGTCAATCGAGCGAATTGGTGTGATTTCCGAAGCCGTGCCGCAGAAGAAGACCTCATCGGCAATGTAAAGCATTTCGCGGGGAATCATCTGTTCGGTCACCGGCATTCCAATGTCCGCGGCAAGGGTGAGAACGGCATCGCGTGTAATGCCAGGCAGCACGGAGTTTCCGAGCGGCGGCGTGAGCAGTTTGCCTTTGCGCACGATAAAAATATTTGCGCCGGAAGCTTCACTTACGTAGCCATTTACGTCAAGAGCGATGCCTTCCACGTATCCGTTGGCCACGGACTCCATCTTAATCAGCTGGGAGTTCATATAATTCGCGCCGGCTTTGGCCATGGCGGGCATGGTATTGGGGGCGATGCGCGTCCATGAGGAAACGCAGGCGTCGATTCCATCACTGACGTCGCCATGGCCCAGGTACTTGCCCCAGGGATAGTTCACCATGTAAACCTCAATGGGTGTGCTGACCGGATTTACGCCGGCTTCCCCGTATCCGCGCATGGCGATCGGGCGCAGATAACAGGGCCAAACGCCGTTGGTGGCCACCAGATCAATGGCGGCATCGCACAGCTGACGCACCGTGCACGGCATCTCCATGCGGTAGATTTTGGCTGAGTCTGCCAGCCGCTGCATGTGCTCTTCCAGGCGAAAAATGGCAGGGCCATCGGGATGGGCGTAACAGCGGATGCCTTCAAACACCGAGGAGCCGTAGTTAATCACGTGCGACATTACATGAATGGTGGCATCATTCCAGGGAATCATCCGGCCGTTGTGCCAGATTTTCTCGGTTGTCTGAATTGCCATGTGCAAACTCCTGGTCAGAAATAAACAGCCTACCGCGCGGTCAGCAGCCACAGCTCTTTACATTAAAATTCATATTTCCGGGCTGCGGGGCAATTATAGCTGACGGAGTTACGCCGGGCTATGTACAGATGTACTCAAAAATCGGCGCTACAGATGCGTGCCCGTCAGGCCGTTCACAGCACCCGAGCCTGCAACCGCGGTCTTATGCGGCGGCAGCAGGTACTGTTTGGGATTGGCCATGATCACCTGCATGGCGACAAACGGTTTGGAATAGTCATTTCCGGCATTCCAGAAAAGGAACCCATTCCCGCCATGCTGACGGGAGGCGCCAACCTGCGTCAGGATATATTGCGATGAGTACGTGCGGGTTCTCCAGGCAAACGCCTGCAGCCAGGGACGGAGGGTCACGCCGCTGCCGGCCGTCACTTTCTGAAAGCGCTCCATGGAAGTACTGATGAAATGCTCCGGCTCGTCACCAGGATGGGCGTAGCCATCCATGCCGAAGAAGTGCGAAGGATAAATCATGGGCGAAATCACGTCGCAGTGCTGGGCCATCTTTACGATGTCCTGCCCGGTATGGTTCAGGTCCACCTGCCGCTGCCATGCCATTATGCCGAAGACGTCGAGAGAGAGCAGCACTCCCATCGAATGCAACTCAGTGTAGGCGCGGCCGAGGAAGTTGGCGATCACATCATCGCGATGCATTTTGGGATCGGACTGGAAAACGAACTCTGCGTCTTTCTGGTCACCCTCGGCAGGGAAGCGGACGTAGTCAAACTGGATCTCATCCACGCCCGACTGCGCAATGTATTTTGCCAGCGCGATGTTGTAATCCTGCACTTCTTTGCGCGAAGGGTCGGACCACACCAGCTTTCCATTTTCCAGCCATGGTGCATGGGTCCGGCGCGACTGTACCGCGAGAGTGCCGTGATTGCGGGCAATGTTGTCGTCGCGGAAGAGTGCCTGGCGTGCGATTATGTGCATGTCCAGAGAGTGCAGGTAGCGCACGTACTTGGGCAGATTCGTAATGGGATAGTGCGTCAGTTTGCGCGACAGAGGATGATTAAAGGGAACATTGATCGTGCCATCACTGTCTTTGATGTCGAAGACCACGGCATTTCCGCCGCTCTGATGCCACCGGCGCACCAGTTCGAGACCACGCACGCTGCCTGCCGTGGATCCCGTAAGATAGATGGCGCGTACTTCCCCATCTTTGGGGAACGGCCGGCTTTTTTCAACGACCGGCTGCGGCTCGATTCCAGGAACAAAAACGGTCTGTCCTTTCTTGAAAACTGCCTTGCCGTCATTGGCCTTGCGGATGGCCGTTTCCAGTTCCGGCGCTGTCATGAAAGAGGATTGCGCCAAATGGAGCCGTGCAATGGCCAAGGCAGAAGTATTGCCCGCCGCCGTGTAAGCGATCGTGCCTGGAGGCAGTGCCTGCGGCGCTGTTACTGCTGCCGCGGGCGCGGTTGCGGATGATTGTGCCGCCGGACGGGGCTGCGAAATCATTTGCCCGTAACGGCTGAGAAAAGCAAGGGTGAAGGCGGTTCCAGCCAGCAGCAGGGCAAGAAAGGAAACGGTGCGAAACATTCTGGACGACATCAGCAAACTCTTTCCCGAAGTGTGTGAGCATCTTAGCATGGCCAGAGTTGCTGGATCAGAACCGTGGTGGATGACCTTTTGTCACACATTCGGCATCTAAGGATTGTGGGCGAAGAGGGACAGGCAATGGCGTTTACAACTCAGCGGTCCGCTCCTCCATCTCAGCAGTAACCCTGCTTTCTATTGCAGGCTCGCCACGAAAAGAGGCGACGAAGTATGAGAACCGGTCTTAATACCGCACTTGATCCGAGCCGTCGCAGTTCAGATGCGCAGAGCTTTGAAGCTGCCCTACGGAGGAAGATCGTTGGCCAGGACCAGGCTGTTGAAAAAGTGGTCGAAATCTACCAGATGTTTCTTGCCGGATTAAACGCCCCCGGGCGTCCGGTGGGTAATCTTCTGTTTCTGGGGCCCACAGGCTCCGGCAAGACCCGTGTTGTGGAAGCCATGGCCGAATCCCTGTTTGGCGACCCCCGTGCGGTTATCAAGATCGACTGCGCCGAGTTTCAGCACAGTCATGAGATCGCCAAACTGATCGGCTCTCCGCCGGGCTACCTGGGGCATCGTGAAACCCATCCTCTTCTCACTCAGGAAGCGCTCAATCAGTGGCACACGGACCGGCTCAAGCTCACGCTGCTGCTGTTCGACGAGATTGAGAAGGCCAGCGACGCTCTTTGGCAGTTATTGCTGGGCATCCTCGACAAGGCCACGCTGACTTTAGGCGATAACCGCCGGGTTGATCTCTCGCAGTGCCTTATCGTGATGACTTCCAACCTGGGCGCGGGGGAAATGAATGATCTGATGAATGGCGGTCTGGGCTTTGGACAGTCAGCCAAGCCTGGGCAGCCGGACAAAAGACTGGATGAGAAGATCACTCGCACTGCCCAGGAGGCGGCGCGGCGTAAATTCTCGCCGGAGTTCATCAACCGTATCGACAAAACGGTGGTTTTTAAAACGCTCAAGGCCGATCATCTGGAGCAAATCCTCGAGATCGAACTGGGGATGGTGCAGCAGCGCATTCTGCAGGCGACGGGGAACAGTCAATTTGTCTTTACCTGCACGCAGAAGGTGAAGCGTTCTCTTCTGGACGAAGGGACAGATCCAAAATATGGCGCCCGTCATCTGAAGCGGGCCATTGAGAAAAATATTGTGTTCCCCCTGGCAAATCTGGTGGCCACCAGCCAGGTGCGTCTGGGAGACTTCATCCGCATCGATATGAAAGATGGCGCTCTTACCTTCACCAAGGAGGCTGAAGGCGCGCTGGTTCCCATGCTGCTGGAGAAGTATGGGGAGATGCCGGGCTCGGCGTCCACCAGCGCCAAGGCTGGCCGTGGAGTGGTGAAAAGAGACTTTGGAGTGCCATAGAGAGCCTTTCCTTTGTGGTTACATGCTGCCCGGAGCCGCAACCGGAAACAAACGGCTCGCCATGAGAAAATGGAGCGGAGTTGACGGAGCCAGGCGGTTGCGCCGGCGCATCCAGCTGCTGAATACCCCTGTTTCGCTGAGACTTGCTGCCGGTCTGCGCTCTTGGTCTGCGTTCTAAAGACACGAAAACTACAGGAGGAAGCGATGGCGCTTCACAGCCGCTTCTCGAAGATACTGTCTTCTATTCTTGCTTTGCTGATGCTGCAACCGGGTGTGTTGTGGGCGCAGGCGGTTCCGCAGTTGCCGGATCCGGGGCGCACCGGACTGGACCGGCAACAGCAGGAAAAGCTCGGCCTGCAGGCCATGGGCGAAGTTTACAAGCAAATGCCGGTCCTGCCGGATTCAAGCCCGGTAACGCGCTATGTTCAGCAGCTGGGAAACAAACTGGCAAGGGTGATCCCGCCGGACCGTTCCTGGCCCTATCAGTTTCATGTGATCCAGGCCTCGGACATCAATGCTTTTGCGCTTCCCGGCGGCCCCATTTTTGTGAACATCGGCACGATTCAGGCGGCCGACAATGAAGCCGAACTGGCAGGGGTGGTGGCCCATGAGATGTCGCACATTTATATGCAACACTCGGCGAAACAGGCCCCCAAGGCGGCATGGGCCGGAATCATCTCAGGTTTGGCCGGAGCAGTTTTGGGGCAGAGCGCGGCGGGGAGCCTGGCCCGCGCGGGAATCCAGTTTGGCGCGGGCACTTTGCTGATGAAGTATTCGCGCAAAGACGAAGCGCAGGCCGATGCCGTGGGTGCGATCATTGCCTGGAATGCCGGTTACAATCCGCAGGCTCTCGCCGATTTTTTTACCAAGCTGGAACAGCGATATGGCCAGGGCGGGCCGCAATTTCTCAGCGACCATCCGAATCCTGGCAATCGCGAAGCGGCCATACAGCAGGAGATTCAGGCCTGGCCATCTAAAAATTACAACACCAGCAACGGTGCGTTTTTGCAGGCCCGGCAAGGGGCAAAAGGCATAAAGGCTTACAGCGCGCAGGAAATCTCTCAGGGCGCGCAGCAAAATTTGTGGCTGCAGCATAACCGGAAAAACGGCTCTCTGCCTTCCGGTTTGGCCAGCAGCGAAAATGTGGGAACCAAGGGTGACAACGGAAGCATTTCGAGTGTGACGCCGGCTGATATCCGGCCCAGTAACCAATTCAGGCAATATCAGGGGCAGGGTTTCGCCATTTCCTATCCGGACAACTGGCAGGTCAGCGAAGGTAATTCTTCCGTTACGATTGCCCCCAGCGGCGGGGCGGCCGGCGGGAATGTGGCTTATGGGGCGATTCTCAGTGGCTTCCAGCCGAATTCCCAGGATATCAACCAGGCGACGGACGATCTCATCGCGAACATGAGGCAGTCCAATCCTGGCCTGCAGCCAGTGGGAAATTCACGCAGTATTCAGGTGAGCGGTGTCTCTGGCCGCTCCGTGGAACTTATGGGGACATCGCCGATTCAGGGCCAGCGCGAGCGCGACTGGCTGGTGACCGTTCCGGCCTCCAGTGGAAATGTGCTGTATACCGTGTTTGTGGCGCCAGAGAAGGATTTTGAACAGCTGCGCCCCACCTTTGAAACCATGCTGCGCGGCCTGCGGGTGCAGTAAGTAAAGCGGTACCAGCTAATCCGCGTTCAAAGATTATTTAGCAGTGCATCAAACGCGTCTTGTGCTGTTTTATGGCTAGTTTGATTTTCGACTAGTTCTTCTTCACGTTTAATTCTTCTGTAAAAATGCCAGTCTGGATGCCTTTCAGTTCCATGATTAATAAGTCGTGCCTCCTGGCCTTCTGGTAACCCTCGCACCGTACATGTGAACGGAAACGATCCTCGTCCTGGTATTATTAGGCTACTGCCTGTCTCGAAGTACAACTTTGTCTTATCAATCATGAAAAAGATTATAAGGCCGTTTCACATACTCAAGGGATTTTTGGCCAAACAGCTGTTTTAGCCCTTCTTCAATTCCAGCAGTACCAGACGCGCAATTTCCTTGAGGGTTTCAAATACGCCTTTTCCCTGAAACGCGACCGCCTCAAAACTGGGTTCGCCTTTGCGCAGTAGTTCTCGTTTCAGGTCCTCCACCGGCATGGCCGAGGGCAGATCGCGCTTGTTGAACTGGAGAACATAGGGAATTTTGTTGAAGTCGTATCCGTGCTCTTTCAGGTTCTCCTGCAGATTTTCCTGGGCTTCAAGATTGGCATCCAGGCGCTCTTCCTGCGAGTCCGCCACAAAGACCACGCCATCCACGCCGCGCAAAATGAGTTTGCGGCTGGCATCGTAAAACACCTGTCCAGGGACGGTGTAAAGATGGAAGCGCGTCTTGAATCCGCGCACGGTCCCCAGATCGAGCGGAAGAAAATCGAAAAAGAGGGTACGATCCGTCTCGGTGGCGAGCGAGATCATTTTGCTTTTTTGCTTGTCGGCTGTTTTATCGAAAATATACTGCAGGTTCGTGGTCTTACCGCCCAGACCGGCGCCGTAATACACGATCTTGCAGTTGATTTCCCTGGCCGCAAAATTGATAAAGCTCAATGGTCCATTCCCTCATATTTCGGCCCAC
This sequence comes from Candidatus Angelobacter sp., assembly GCA_035695325.1. GTDB lineage: Bacteria > Acidobacteriota > Terriglobia > Terriglobales > Acidobacteriaceae > Angelobacter. The sequence goes on along the minus strand of DASSEH010000373.1, from coordinate 71,597 downwards.
GCCATGCTGCCGTACATTCATTGCCCGCAGGGGCAGCCCCAAAGATACTTCAGGCGCGAAGATTTTTTATATCACAGTGTACGGAAAACAACGGCACACACCATTGGTCCTGTCTTCCTGAAAAGCCCGGCACTGCGCCGTTCCGCGCTGTTATCGCGGATGTTGCTGCTCCTGCCGTGCCGGTGGAAGAGGACAATAACTCTGCCGCGCGAGCACACGCAGGTCCGGGCGATGCACATGCACATCCAGTTCATGGCAATTGCTGGCGGCCGTGCCTCGTGCATAGAAACCCATGGTGTACTGGTTCCGCGCGGTTTCGGTGATTCTGGAATAAGCCTGCTCGATAACGTCACGGTTGAATGCCGGGTAAACCTCGCCGGCGGTATCCACTGCATAACGGGGCAGCAGATCGCCGTATCCCAGGCCGGGAATGCGAATGCGGTTCAGCTTGTCATAGACGGGAATCGAGGCGGTATCCACGCCCACGGCATATACGGCAATGTTGCGCGCCAGCAGCACTTTGCGTACCTGATCGAAATTGGCATGGCTGCCGCTTTCCCGCCCGTCGCTGAGGACGAAGATGATGCGGCGGCGGGCCTTCTCCCCGTGCGTAGCCAGATCGTTGGCGGCGCGCAAAATAGCGTCATTCAGAACGTGGGGTTCGCGGGGCGGGGCCGTATAGACAGTATTGGGAGCGCCAGGGTCCGCGGCGTGTCCATTGATGGTCGGCCCGGCATTAAACGGACCACCTGCCGCTGCAGGAGCGCCAGTGCGGCCTGGGCGCCTTAGCCGCTGGATCGCGGAATCAGAAATTGTGGTGGCCCCGGAGAAGTTTGACACCTGCTCCACCGATGATCCGTAGCGGTACAGAGCAACTTCGTCAAACTCGCTGAACGCGCCCACCAGCGCCGGGAGACTCTCGTTAATTTTCTTCATCGTCTCCTGGGGAAGGTCGGTATCCACCACTACGGCCACACTCAGCGGAAAGGGCTGGCTGTAAAAAAAGCTCATTCGCTGCGGCTCGCGATCTTCATAAATGGTAAAGTCGTGCGCCGTTAGTCCTTCCACCAGGCGTCCGGAACTGTCTTTCACCGTGACAGGAATTTCCACGAAGCGAACATCAAAGTGCAGGGTTTCCAGTGCGCCGATGTCCGTAGACACGGGCTGCGGATCGTTGGGGCCCGCCGGTTGTGCAGAGGCCGTCTGCTGGTCGGGTTGCGGTGTCGCAGGTGTTTCCGCGGGTTGAGGCTGGTCGTGAGAGTTTTTGGCCGCGGGGGGCGCGTCCGCCGGGAACTGCTGAACGGGAACTTTCGGTTGCGGCGCGTCGGGAATGTTCTGGGCCCAGCCCTGCGCACAGGCAAGACTCAGGATCCAAATCAGCCTTTTTGTACCAGCCCCGAAGCCGAACATGTGTTTCCTCCCACGCAACGCCAGGCGTCTAAATAATATGTGGACAAAACTACTACAATAGATATTAATTGATTTCCCTGGATAAGCGGAAATGAAAGGCAGCGTTTTATGCGGACTTTGCTTTGCAACGCACTCTTACTGGCGTTTTTAATTCCTGTGACAGTCTTTTCGCAGGACACCAAATCCGAAGACCCTCAGCAGGAGAACGTGCCCACGTTTCGCAAAAACGTGAATGTGGTCAACGTGCTGTTTACCGTTAAGGACCATCACGGCGCTCTCCTGCCGAACCTGCCCAAAGAAGAGTTTCAGGTGTTTGAGAATGGCAGGCCGCAGACCATGAAATATTTCTCCGCGGAAACCAACCTTCCCCTTACGCTGGGCCTGTTGATCGACAGCAGCGGCAGCATGGGTAGAATGCTCAGCACGGAAAAAGTAGTCGCCGCCGATTTTTTCCGCCAGGTCATTACCGATAAGGACCTCGCCTTCGTGATCAGCTTTGATATCAGCGTGGATCTGCTCCAGGACCTGACTTCGGACACACATTTACTGCGCGCCGGTCTCGAGAAAGCTCGAATCAATGTGGGTGGAGGAAGCGGCGGCATCCCTGGCCTGGGGCAGGGACCGGTCCCTATTTCCCATCCCAAAGGCACGCTTTTGTTTGACGGAGTTTACCTGGCCGCCGACGAGATACTCAGCCGGCAGGTGGGCCGCAAGGCAATGGTTATTTTGACGGACGGCGTGGACGAGGGCAGCCGGCTCAAACTGAAGGACGCCATCGAAGCTGCGCAAAGGGCCGATACCATCTGTTACGTCCTGGTGATCAGCGATCCACAGTACGGCTCCAACATGGGTGATATGCACCAGCTGGCCGAGCAGACCGGCGGAAGAGCGATTGCCGTGAACCGTCCGGACAAAATCGGCGAGGCCTTCGCGCAAATCTCCAGTGAATTGCGTTCGGAATACAGCCTGGGCTACAGTCCGGAAAATTCGAACCACGATGGCACTTTCCGCAAACTGGAAGTGAAATCAAAGTCAGGCTATAAAATCCAGGCCCGCAAAGGTTATTACGCACCCAAAGGATAAAGTTTCGGCGTGAGACAAGAAATACCAGCTAAAGACGAAGACTATCTTGCCAAGATGCTCAATCTTCGTGCTCTTTGTTATTTAGGCGTGAAGTAGCCCTTCTTGGCCCGGACTTTTAGCTTCTTGTCTTCGGCGAGCACCTCGACAGTGCGGAACTGATTCGGCTGCACCTGGTCCGGTTTATAAAATACGGAATACTGGCTGCGAAGTTCGCCTGAGATCTCCACGAAGGCGTCGGCCAGGTCCTGCAGCTTGAACGGGAAAAAAGCCCGGCCTCCGGTGGCCTCGGCCAGCAGCTTCAGATTGTGATCGCCGTTGTCGTGAATGTTGCTCAGATTGGTGCTGATGGCGTAAATCAGCACATTCGCGCGCTGGGCCATTTCAATGGCTTCCTGGCGGAGAGCGCGACTTTGATTGTCATCGCCGTCAGAGACCAGAATAATGGCGTTGCGTACGTCCACCGTCTCTTTCTCGCGTTGCTTCAGGAGTTTGTCGCGGCAGGCGAAATAAACCGCGTCCCACATGGCCGTGCCGCCGCCCGGGCGAATCACCTTGATGCCTTTGGTTAGCAGGTCCCGGTCACTGGTGAAATCCTGCGTCACCTCCGGCACTTCATCAAAGGCGATTACGAATCCCTTGTCGGTGTCCGGACGAATGATCTGCTGCAGGAACTCAATCGCCGCCCGTTGTTCGAAGAGGAAGCGGTCGCGAATGGAGTTGCTGGCGTCAATCAGAAGGCCCACGCGCAGAGGAAGGTTCGTCTGTGCCTCAAACCGGCGGATCACTGACGGCGGCTTTTTGTTGTCAAGGATTTTGAATTCGTTTTGCTTCAGGTCCTTGATGAACCGGCCGTGCTTGTCCGTAACCGTGAAGATCAGATTGACTTCGTTACTGAAGATTCTTTGCGTGAACTGACCTTCATCGGGCTTGTTTGCGGCAGGGTCGGTTCCCGGCGTGACCACATTGCTTGCGGGTGGATTTTGTCCGGAAGCGGGCGTGGCAGGCGGCTGAGAAGACTGTGCCTGCACCAGGCCGACACACAGTAACGACTGAATGATCCAAAAACGGGCGGGGGTTTTCATTAGGCACATTATAGTCCGTAACGATCCGTTCTCAGTCGGTGATTCGCCGGAGAAACTCTTCTAATTCCACCGGCAGCGGCTGTTGGAACGAGAGCTGCGTGTCCTCGGCCGGGTGCTTAAGCTGGATGGCGGCGGCATGAAGAAAGTTTCTGTTGAGCGATAAAGCTCCCTTCGCGGCTTTGCTTCCCGTAATCTCGCGTGGCGCGCCGTAAAGAGCATCACCCGCAACAGGATGGCCCAGAGAAGCCAAATGCACGCGAATTTGGTGGGTCCTGCCGGTCTCGATGGTGACTTCGAGCAGAGAGAATTTTCCCCAAACACTCTCAATCTCTTTGAGCACCTTCCAGTGCGTTATCGCTTCGCGCCCTTCACTGCGGCGCGTGGTCATTCTGGTGCGCCGGACCAGGTCGCGGCTGATGGGGGTGTCGATGGTCCCCGAGGACTTCTTCATCTGGCCATGCACCAGCGTAATGTAGGTTTTCTTCACTTCGCGCCGGGAAAACTGCTGGGCGAGCCGGCGATGCGCCTTATCGGTTTTCGCCACCACGATTAATCCGCTGGTCTCTTTGTCCAGCCGGTGGACGATACCGGGTCGAAGTTCGCCGCCAACCTGCGACAGCTGTTGCATGTGGTGCAGCAGGGCATTCACCAGAGTTCCTTTGCCGGCGCTTTCTTTTCCTGAACCGGCGTGGACCATCATGCCTGCCGGTTTATTGATGATGGCCAGCTCCTGGTCCTCGTAAACAATGTCGAGAGGTATATTTTCCGCATACGCGCGAAGCGGGGGGAGACAGACTTCGCCGGAAACGATCACCTGCTCACCGCCCCGGAGCTTCAGCGATGTTTTTGCGGGCAAAACTCCATTGACGGACACTTTTTGCTGCTCTACCAGTTGCTGTACACGTACCCTGCTGATATCCGGCAATTGCCCGGCCAGCCACTGGTCCAGGCGGACTCCGGCCGCATCGGCGGGAACCAGCAGCGTGGTGATGGATTGAGTTTCAGACACGAAAAAATTTTATCTGCCGCCGGAGAATTGAATGACTCAGGCAATGCGGAAAATTGAAAATAATTTGCCAGGACGCGGTTTGTAATTACGCTGGCACAGAGATGACAAACCGGACCCGCGTGGCCGTGCGAACGGGCCGTAATGAACCCGTCGTAAGACGTTTGGGAACCCGCCGCGGCTCTTTAGGCATTTCCGTACTGGCGGAACCCTGCACACCGAGCCGTAATTTACGAGTCAGGCCCCCGGTTCAATTGAATATCGGTTCAATTAACGGTTACCGTCCGTCACCTGCTTTGCAGGACCGGTTGTCTTCACGATGCTAAAGAAAAGCAGAGTACATGGCAAGAGAGTTCACTGCTGTCGTCAGAAAATGCTTAGCCGACGCGTCGCGAATCCTGCAGCACCTCATCCAGGGCGCCGGCGAGCTGGCCTGCGCGCTGGCGATATTCGCCGGCCAGAGCATCGTATCGTTTCTTCAGAATGTGGTATTCGTCGGCAATATTCAGGGCTGCGAGAATGGCCAGGCGCAGGGAATCAATGGTCGAGGTTTGCTCGGCCACGGTGCGCATTTTCACGTCAACATATTCGGCCAGCTTCAGAATGTAGTCCGCATCGGTTCCGCGAAGGTTGTAAACCTGGTCGTAAATCTCAACTCGGACCGGCGCTGGCGTTGGTTGTGTTGCCAAACTGCTCTCCCTCAAAACAAACTGCTTCTTTAGTGATTATCCTGGCCTTTGGCCCAGGGTCAAGTTAATTCCTGCAGGGCGTTCCCTTGCAATTAACATATTATTTATTTCTGTTTCGGCTGTACCACCACGGCCGTGCCGTAGGCCAGGACCTCGGTTACGCCCTGCATGATCTCCGTGGCGTCATAGCGGACCCCGACCACGGCATTGGCGCCGAGCTGGGCTGCGTGCTGCAGCATAAGATCGAAGGCGTCATTGCGTGTTTTCTCACAAAGGTTCGTAAGGATGGTGATATTGCCGCCCACCAGCGTTTGCAGGCTGGCGCCAATGCTGCCGACAATCGACCGTGAGCGCACAATAATGCCGCGCACCAGCCCGAGGGTTTGCACAACTTCATATCCATGCAGATCAAACTGCGTGGTCGTCATTGTATGAGAAATCATTGGGGTTTCATGCCTCCACGAGCATCGTGTCAACCTGCTTCAGCATTTTCTCCAGCCGCGACCGCACATCTTCCCGCTCTTTGCGCAGGGAAACCACTTCCGAGCGCAGCAGATCCAGCTCTTCTTCCCGCTGCTCCAGTTGCTCGCGCAACCGGCCCGCATCGCGTTCGGCGGCGGCTTTGGCTTCGCGCGCTGATTTCAGCAGCTCGATGGCCTTATAAATTTTCTCTTCCAGACCGGGGAAATCCTCACCGCCTGCAAGTTTTCCCGTTTCGTTTTCCAGATCGCTACCAACTTTGACTGACATAATGCCGGCACACCCCTTACGCAAAATAACCTGACTTGTAGCGCAGTATAGCGCATTCTGCCGCCATGAAACGAAAGCATGACTCGGTGAGTGTGGAAACACGACTCACAATGTGTCCCAAACTCTCCAGAATTCTTTCATCTCGCCGGGCAGGCCCAGAGAGATGCGTGCGTAAGTATCGAGCGGCGGAAAGGGACGTCCAATCGCTATGTTGTTTTGCTTGAAGTGATCGATCACGCTGCGGACGGGACGACCTGTTTGCACCATGACGAAATTGGCCGCCGATGGAATGGCAGTGACCTTGCGCGCTCCGGCCTGGCGCATGAATTCGTCACGGTCGAAGGCATTACGCTGCTGTGCCTGGCGGTGGGCCGCCTCGTCATCCAGCGCGAGCAGAGCGCAGCGCGTGACCAGGGCATTCAGGCTGTCTTCGAGCTTATGCTGCTGCAGAAGTTTAATCGTTGGCTTTGAGGAAACGGCGTATCCCAGCCTGAGTCCCGCGAGACCGTAAATCTTGGAGAAAGTTCGCGCCACGATCACGCGGTCGTCATCCATGGGCCGGTCGATGAACGAAGCATAGTCCGGTGAAGCAGGCACGAAATCGTGATAAGCCTCGTCGATCAGCACATAGACGCTTTTGGGCAGAGTCCTGATGAACTCTTCAATCTCGCTGCGCGGTGTGATGTTGCCGGTGGGATTGTTGGGATTGCAGATATAGACCAGTCCCCCGGCTGCGGCTGCCGCCTTCGCCATGGCCGGCAGATCATGGCGAAAGTCCGGTGTCAGCGGGACCCTGATGATTTCAGCGCCGGTGGCGCCGGCATAGTGGCCAATCGCCTCAAACGTGGGTGAGGGCATCACCAGCCGCCGCCCGGGACCAGTAAAAGCGGCGGCGCACATGCGCAGGATCTCAGTAGAGCCGCATCCGGCAATTACGCGCTCCGGCTGTACCTTACAAAGCGCGGCCAGCCTTGCCGCAATGCGGTCACTGTGATGGTCGGGATAGCGGTTGGCGTCCAGAAATGGATTACCGATGTTGAGAACACCAGGAAAAGGGCCATAGGCGTTTTCGTTGCTGTTGAGCAAAATCAGCCCGCCTGGCTGAGGAGCGCGCGGCGGCTCCGCCCAGAGCAGAAATTCATTCGGAAGACCTGCATGCGCCGCGGCCACGGCAGCGCTCATACCAGCAGCTTTGAAAAATGTTCTGCGTGTCAGCATGGCTGGGAATTTTACTCCTTCGGGAGACAACTTGTCAGAATGTATTTAAGGCTGTATTTACAGGCCCGGTTTGGAGTACCATGCTGCCACTTCAAACTGATATGCTTACGTTTCGCAAGCGACTGCTTCCATTTGCCCTGATTACCGGGGCCTTTGTTGTTCTTGCCGCAAAGAAAATTTTCGATTTTGCGGCGCCTCCATTAAGGGTAAAAAACTGCGATTTTATCTTTCCCGCAACTCCTGAACAGATCACGCCAGCCGTGATGCGCATGTTTCCAGTTCAAGGCCCTTATGCGCTGGATCAGACCGGTGGATATATCAACGATGCTAGCTGTCTGAATAAAACAGCGATTTACGGCGTTGTGAAAGTAAAGACCGTGGACGATGTTGCCCATGCCCTGCAATTTGCCCGCGAGAACCGCCTGAAGGTGACAAGCGCCGGGCAACGCCACAGCATGGGTGGCCAGAGTTTTATCAAAGACGGACTGGTCCTTGATATGAGAGGCATGAACCAGCTTCAGCTCGACAGGGAGCGGAAGATACTGACTGCTCAGGCAGGAGCGACCTGGGAGCAGATCCAGCAGTTTCTCGATCCGCAGGGCCTTGCCGTTCAGGCCATGCAATCCATCAATATTTTCACCGTGGGAGGCACGTTAAGCGTCAATGCGCATGGGATAGCCCATGATCCAGGCCCGGTTGCCGGAACCGTCAAATCCTTCCGCATCATGCTCAGCTCGGGTGAGATCAGGGTCGTCAGCCCGGATGAGAACCCTGAGTTGTTCCGCCTGGCGATGGGTGGCTACGGATTGTTTGGAGTCCTGCTGGACGTACAGCTGCAACTGGTAAGCAATGAGATGTACGAGCTCAATACGCAATACCTGGATTACCGGGATTTTCCTGCTTATTATCGAGACAATATCTCGGGCAACCGGAATGTGGGTCTGATCTATGGAAGGCTGTCCGTTTCGCCGGCCAGCTTTTTGCGGGAAACAGCCGTTCATACGTACACAAAAACGCAGTATGCGGGAGAACTGCCTGCACTGCGGGTGCCGCGCCATGTATGGCTCGACCGGCTGGTGATTAACTTTTCCAAGACCGGAGCAACGGGCCGCAGGGTCAGATGGGGACTGGAAAAATATCTGGGGCCCCGAGAGCATGCTTGTGTGTCACGAAACCAGGCCATGAATCAAAAGGAGCCGTGCCTTGTCTCGAGAAACCAGGAAATGTACGACCCCATGGGCTATCTGAAAAACCGATTGTCCGATACGGACATTCTGCAGGAATATTTTATTCCCCCGGAAAAGATGGCTGATTTTATCGATGCGTTGCGGGAGAGCGTGATAAGAAATAAAGCAAATCTTTTAAACGTCACGCTGCGAATTGTCCACAAAGACACGATCACAGCCATGCCCTATGCAAAGCAGGATATGTTTGCATTCGTGCTTTACTTCAACCAAAAACTGAATGAAAGGGACAGCCTGGTCCTCAAAAAAACCACGAGCGAACTCATCGATGCGGCATTGCGAATGGATGGGACCTATTACCTGCCCTACCAGCTTTTTTATACGCAGGCGCAGTTACACAAGGCTTATCCAGACAGCGATGAGTTCTTTGCCGCAAAGAAGAAGTATGATCCGGAAGAGCTCTTTATGAACAGCTTTTACCAGAAATATGGCCGCGCTGATCGTGCCGGCGAATGATTTTAGCTGCGCAGACTCCCGCCAATCGCTTCCAGTGCTTTCATGATCCGTGCCCACCACTGCGCAACCTCGTCGTCCGTGAGTGTCCGTTCGGCAGACTGAAACTGCGCTCGCAGCAGAATGGAGTATTTTCCGCCGGCGACTGTGCCACCGCGAAAAATCTCGGCTGGCTGGAAGCTTTTGAGTTCCGGAATATTCAGCGCCTGCACCGCCGACTGTACCTGGTCAAAGCCCACTGAATCCGCAAAGGTGAAAGAGAAATCGCGCTCGACCACGGGAAATTTGGAGAGCGCCTGATAACGCGGCGTCCGCACCGGCAGCTGCAGCAGCCGGTCCAGATAGATTTCCGCAATATAGATTTCCTGCTTCAGCTTGCGCGCGGACGCGGCTTCATGGCTGATTTGCCCAAACTCGGCGAGGACCACACCCTCGGACACGGCTTTGGCCGACCGGCCAGGATGCCAGCGGCTTGTCGGCTCGAAATGCAGATTACGGATATCGAAGGCGGAGAGCAGGGTTTCAATGTCGCCCTTGAGATCGAAGAATGTGTAAGCGCGCCCCGGCCCATGCACGCTGGGTTCAAGAGCATTTCCTGTTGCGCCCAGGCAAAGCATTGGGCTTTCCTGCACAGCCTGTCCAGGCGAAGAGCCCGGCGAGGAAAACACATGGCCGGTCTCGAACAGGCGCACGTCAGAGGTCCCGCGATTGAGGTTCCATGCGAGCATATTCAGCATTCCTGGAGCCAGAGATGACCGCATGACGGATTGCTCGCTGCTCAGCGGATTGGCCAGGGGGACGACCGGTGAACTGGAAAACTCAGTGGCCTCGGCTTCCGAGATGAAGGTGGGAGAGATGGCCTCGTTGTATCCCAGCGCGAGCAGGGTGGAGCGGATTTTGGCCTTCTTGTCTGCGTTCGCAGGCTCGACCACGCCGCCGGAAAAAGCCGGCAGAGTGTCAGGAAATTTGTTGTAGCCATAGACGCGGGCGATCTCTTCAATGAGGTCGATTTCGCGCTCGATATCCAGGCGCCAGGTGGGCAAGTCCACCATCCAACTCGGGCCCCAGTTATGCGACGCGGCAATCAGAGGCAAAATTCTTTCTGCCGCAAGTCCTGTAATTTCCGATACACGCGCCGCTTCGAGGACCAGCGCCTGTTTCTGCTCTGGTGTCTCCGCGGCCCGGAGCTTCTCCAGAATTTCCGTCTTCGCCGGAGTTACCGAGGTGAGTTTGAATCCCAGCCGCTCCAGAATCCGCGCAACCGTTTCTTCGGGAATCTCCTGCCCCAGCAGGCGAAGAATCTCGCTGCGCCGCAGCCATATGCTGTAGCGCACCAGATGGCGTGCGATCACATCCACCGGCTCGCCTTCCAGTTCGCCACCGGCAAATTCGAGGACCAGTTCGGCCACACGGTCGGCGGCCAGCCGGGTTGCGCCCCAGTCCGCGCCGCGTTCGAAGATATGGGACGCATCGGTATGCATGCCGAGACGGCGCGCCGTTTTGCGTACCGTAGCTGGATCGAACCATGCGGCTTCAATAAGAATGTTTTTGGTGGAGCCGGAGATGGCGGAATCCAGTCCGCCCATGATGCCAGCAAGAGCTACGGGCCGCGAGGCGTCGGCGATGATCAGGTCTTCAGGATCCAGCTTGCGGTCGACTCCGTCCAGCGTTTTGAGCGTTTCGCCCTGGCGTGCGCGGCGGACGATAATCCTGCCGCCTTCCAGCTTGTCCAGATCGAACGCATGCGTGGGATGCCCAATTTCCATCAGCGTGTAATTGCTGGCATCCACGGCATTGCTGACGCCGCCATGGTCGTCGACTTTCAGGCGATCGAGGATTTTCGCCGGGGAAGGCACGATCTTTACATTGCGAATCACCCGCGCGGTGTAGCGAGCGCAGCCTTTGGCGTCCTGTATCTCGATGGGAAAGGGAGCGGCGGCGGGTTTGGGATGGGGAAGCCGCGGCGCAACCGGCTTCAGCGCCGTATTGTAGATGGCAGAGCACTCACGCGCGACGCCATAATGGCACATGGCATCCGGGCGGTTAGTGCCAATTTCCATTTCGAACAAAAGCCGGACGTCCTGCTCACGAACGGACTCCACCGCAATGCCAGCCAGCGTGAGATCGTCGGCAAGTTGCCGGTCATCGGCCTTGATGTCAGTAAATTCGCGAAGCCATTGGGGAGAAATTCTCATTGTTTACTCAAAAAAGCATTCAGCAATTAGCACTCAGCATTCAGCCGGCAGAGCGATTTCTCTCTGAATCGACCTTGTGGATCAGAGAGGCGAGCATGCGCTTTACCTCTGTGACCTGTCCTTCTATGTTGGTGTGACGAACCGAAGTCAAAAAACCCAGATCTCGCGACAACAGAAGATGATATTCAAGTTCGCTTGCAGATCCCATTGCGATCTGTAAAAACCGATTGAACTCGGCATTTCCACGGCGGCCACACCCCTCGGCAATATTTGCCGCAATGGAAGAACCAGAACGGCGAATCTGAGATATCAGGCCAAACATTTCCTGTTTGGGAAAATCGCTGGTTTCCCGATAACAGGCCAAAGCCAGCTCATGTGCTTTCTCCCAGACCTTTAAGTCTCGAAAATCTTTCATGAAACCATTCCGCTCAGGAGCTGAGTGCCGAATGCTGACTGCTAAATGCTTCCTTACATGAACTGCTCCAGAAATCTAACATCTCCCTGGTAGAACAACTGGATGTCATCAATGCCGTATTTCAGCATGGTGATGCGCTCCACGCCCATGCCGAAGGCGAAGCCGCTGACTTTGTTGGCGTCATAGCCGTTGTGTTCCACAAAGCCAAAGACATTGGGGTCCACCATGCCACAGCCCAGCAGTTCGATCCATCCGCTCATCTTGCACAGGCGGCATCCCTTGCCACCGCATTTAAAGCAGGTAATCTGCACGTCGGCGCTGGGTTCGGTGAAAGGGAAGAAGGAAGGGTAGAACCGCGTCTTCACGCTCGAGCCAAACAGAGATTTCATGGCGTGGTCCAGCGTGCCCTTCAGGTCGCTGAACGTGATATTGGTGTCCACGGCAAGCCCTTCCACCTGATGAAAGACAGGTGAGTGCGTGGCGTCGGCTGTATCGGCGCGATGCACTTTGCCCGGAATGACCACGCGCACCGGCGGTGGCTGCTTTTCCATCATGCGAATCTGTACCGGCGAGGTATGCGTGCGCAGCAGCAGGCGGTCACGCTGCTGTTTCTTTTCCTGCCCGGCGATAAAGATGGTGTCCTGCGTGTCGCGCGCCGGATGGTTGGGCGGAAAATTCAGCGACTCGAAGTTGTAATAATCCGTCTCCACCTCCGGCCCTTCGGCCACGGAGTATCCCATGGCGCGAAAGACGCTGACGATCTCGTGCATCGTCTTCATAACCGGATGCTCGGCGCCGAGTGTCCGGCGGATGCCGGGAAGGGTAATGTCGAGACGCTCGAGGTCGGTGCGCGTTTGTGCCGCCGAGCCGGAAGCTCGCTGCTGCGCGGAATCGATGATTTGCTCGGCCTCGGACTTGAGCTGGTTGACTCGCGCGCCAACCTCTCTCTTTGAAGGGCCAGGAGCAGCTTTCAGCCAGAGGTCGTTGACTTGGGTGAGAATCCCGTTTTTGCGCGCCATCCAGCGGTCGCGAAATTCCTTCCACTCGTTTTCCGAGCGGACCGCATCTGCTTCCTGGCGTAGAGCAGAGAGGAGTTCATGGACGGCGCTGTCCAGCGCGGCGGGTGAGTAGTCCTCGAGTTTGGGAACGGTATAGGCCATCTGACTTGTGGAACTGCTTTCCCAGCTTACGGCTGGGCTCAATCATGCCGCGCCCACGGCGCTGAAATTAATTATCTACTGCAGTTATGCCCTGGATATGTCGCTCTTCGCTGGTGACATTCTGTAATCCAACAGCAAAGGACACAGCCGGAAACACAAAGGTCTTACTTCTGCAATTCCTTCGTGAACCTTCGTGTCCTTTGCGGTCGATGTGTTGAGCGAATTGCTTTTACGCTGCTGCTGCGTTGGCCTGTTTGGCCTTCTCCGCCAGAGCGGCAAAACCCGGCGCATCGTTTACGGCGATGTCGGCCAGAATCTTGCGGTCCAGTTCGATACCGGCCTTTTTCAGGCCGTTGATGAACTGGCTGTAGCTGATGGCGTGCATGCGGGCGGCGGCGCCGATACGCACGATCCAGATCGAGCGATACTGGCGCTTCTTCTGCTTGCGGCCGGAGTAGGCAAATTTAAGGCCGCGCTCCACCGATTCCTTGGCGGCGCGATAAAGCTTTGATTTTGTAAGAAAATAGCCACTCGCGCGCTCTAATATCTTTTTGCGGCGCTGGCGGCGTTTAGTACCACGTTTTACGCGAGGCATGTTACTGCTCCTTTTTGCTGCCGGATTTCCGGCGGTTATCAGAGGCTGGAGGGAAGGGTGTTGCGGGCCCTCTTCACGCTCTTTTTTTGTTTCAGGTCCGGCCTCGGCGCTGATTGCTCAGGCGGGCCAGACTCTGTCCCATAACCCAGGCGGTTGGCCTAGTACGGGATCATTCTCCGGACCTTCGGCGCATCCGCATCGCTCACCAGAGTTTCTGAATCAAGGTGGCGTTTGCGTTTGCTGGCTTTGGAGGTAAGGATATGGCGCTTGAACGCTTTGCTGCGTTTGATCTTACCGGTCGCAGTTTTCTTGAAGCGTTTGGCAGCGCCTGTGTGCGTCTTTAGTTTGGGCATAATCTGTTCCTGAACCGACTGCATCTCGGCTCAAAAGTCTCTTTTCTTAATTCGGAATCTCTAGTGTCCGATACCGGCCGCGGGAGCCTGCTGCTGTGCCGGCTTTTCCGTTTTTTCCGGTTTTTTAGCGCCAGCGATCTGCCGCGGTGGTGCAATGATCGCGTGCATGGTATTGCCTTCCATGCGCGGCCTGAACTCCACAATACCCTTCTCGCCCACTTCCTTAATCAGACGCTCGAGTACATTGCGTCCCAGGTTCTGGTGGGCCATTTCGCGTCCGCGAAAGCGCAGGCTTGCTTTCACCTTGTCGCCTTCATCCAGAAATCGCAGCACGTGGTTCCTTTTGGTCACGTAATCGTGCTCGTCCACGTTGACGCTGAACTTTACTTCTTTCAGAACGATCTGCTTCTGGTTCTTCTTCGCCGCCCGGTCTTTCTTTTCCTGTTCGTAGAGAAACTTCCCGTAATCCATGATGCGGCACACCGGAGGGTTGGCCGTCGGGGAAATTTCTACCAGATCCAGGTTTTGCTCGCGGGCTTTCTTAAGCGCTTCGAACGGTGGCATAACGCCGAGCTGATTGCCGTCCGCGTCAATCACGCGAATCTCTCTGGCGCGGATGCGCTCATTCATGCGAATAAAACGTTTATCGATGCGATCCTCCTGAATTGTCCGGCAGGCTGCTTTATGCGAACAGTGCCAGTAACGGCGGGCATAGTGCAGGACTTCGAAATTATAGCATGGCGAGGGAACGATATTTACCGGCGAATTTCATGGTTCAGGAGCAGAGACGTGGCAGTGCCACGTCTCTAGGCAAAACTTTCGTAAAGTGTGTCGGATGTGGCGTGGCTGCAGGTGACTGCCTCTGCTGCAAGACCATCGTTTTCTGTTTCCGTGACTCTTACGCGCATCCACTCATTTGCCGGATGCCGCCCGGCAATGCGCACTTTCAGGTAATTGTCGCTCAGCGCCTCGGTGAATTCAGCATCTCCCGTTTGCAGCGTGATTGCCTGAAGAGTGCGGCCCACAAAGCGCTGCCGGAACCGTAGATTCTTCTCCGCCGCCAGATCGCGCAGGATTCGAGTGCGCTCGCGGGCAATTTCCACCGGAACCTGGTTCGGCATGGCGGCGGAAGGCGTGCCCGGGCGCGACGAGTACGTGAAGACATGCAGATAAGTAAACGGCAGGTGCTCGATGAAGCTGCGGCTTTCTTCAAACAGTTCGTCGGTCTCGCCAGGGAAGCCCGTCATCACGTCGGCCCCGATGGCGGCATCGGGCATGGCTTCATGAATTTTGCGAATCTTCTCCGCGTAATGCCACGGGCGGTATCTGCGATGCATGGCGCGCAAAACTCGGTCGCTGCCGGATTGCAGCGGGACGTGCGCGTGTTTGGCGATTCTGGGAGTGCTGGCTACCAGTTCAATGAGTTCATCGCTCCAGTCCATGGGTTCGACGGAACTGATCCTGATCCTGGCAATGCCGGTATGTTCGAGCAGCGCGCGCAAAAGCTGTTCAAAGCGCATGGGAGTGGCAAAGTCGCGCCCCCAGCGGCCCAGGTTGATTCCGCTGAGCACAATTTCACGATAACCGGCGGCCACGAGCGCATGGGCTTCTTCCAGCACGCGGTCCAGCTTCATGGAGCGGCTCTGCCCTCGGACGCTGGGAATAATGCAGAAGGAGCAGCGATTATTGCAGCCGTCCTGCACCTTGAGGTTAGGGCGCGTCTTTTCCGCGATTCCTTCGGCGTCAAATACTGGTGCGGCAATCAGTTCGGTGTGGGCAAAAATATCGCCCACCAGAGTGAATGCGGGACCGGAGAGAGCAACCGATTCGAGAGACACAAAATCAGCCGGTGAGGCACTGGTGGCAATCTGCGGGATTTGCTGTTTGTGTGAATTACCTACAACCCATGTGACCCCGGGCAGTGCGGCAATTTCCTCGGGCGCTCGCTGGGCGTAGCAGCCGGTAACCAGAATTTTTGCCTCAGGATTTGTCCGGTGCACACGACGAATGGCCGCGCGCGCATCCTGATCGGCGGCCGCCGTCACTGTACATGTGTTCAGGACAACAAGATCGGCTTCGTTCGCGGATACGGCACGGTCCAGGCCTTTTTCCATAAGCTGCCGCTCGATGCTTGCGCCATCGGCCTGCGTGGCGCGGCAGCCAAAGTTCTGCACAAAAAAACCCGGCACCGATGTATTATAACAATCACACGTTGTTCGCTCTTACGGGTGCTCGCAACCAGGTGCTCGCAACCAAAAGAGTCCCCGCATGCATCTCATCCAGCGCTTGCCAGTTGCGCTCTATTACCCCCGGAGATTTGTTATGAAGCGACGCATTCTCTTAGTTGATGATGAGTTAGCTATTCTTTTGACCCTGAAAGCCGTACTGGAGATTCATGGTTTTGAAGTGGAAACTGCCGCTTCCTCCAGGGAAGCAATTTCCAAACTCAAGTCCAGTGCCTATCATATGGTCATTACCGATATGAAGATGGAGCACGAGCGCGCGGGCTATGACGTAATTCGGATGGCCAAGGCCACTGATTATGATCCCGCGACCGCCATTTTGACGGCTTACCCCCTGCTGGGCGGCGACTGGAAATCGGAAGGCGCGCAATCCATGCTGGTAAAGCCAATGAACACCAGCGATTTGCTGCGGCAGATCGAGGTGCTGCTCATTCAGCATGAAGATACCAGGCACTCCAGCCCGCGCATGGCAAACAAAACCCCGGCCGGCAAAAATCTGAAAGGCCAGGCGGCGCGGAAGCCCGCATAGTCAGCAAAAAAGACAGATACACTTCGGCTCCCTGTATTTGCCTTTCGCCCGGTACAGAGAGCTGGAGTGTCTATGCCGAGGCCGCCGCGGATGTCTTCCGGTGCTGGAAGCACTCACGGCAGTACACTGGGCGCCCCTGTGTTGGTCTGAACGGGACGGTAGTTTCCCTTTGGCATCCTGAGCAAATGGCCTTTGTTTCTATGCGCTCGGTATTGCCCCCGGTGCGCTGCGGAAAGCCCAGGGTCTGTGCCCGCTTGCTCTTGCAGTTCCGGCAGCGTTTAGGTTCATTTTTGAATTGTTTATCGTGGAAGAAAAGTTGTTCACCGGCTGTGAATATAAAGTCTCCACCGCAGTCAACACACTTGAGAACCTTGTCCTCGAACTCCATTGAGAGACGCCCCCCTTTTCTGCCCACCTCAGGAATCCAGAACAAAACGTACCAGCCACAAGGATTTTCAAAGTGGGCCCTGCCTACAGATTCGGCACCGCAATATTCCGCGGGGTACAGCCAAAACCTAATAAGTGCTGACAGCCATATGAATTCCGACTCTCTGATATCGGACCGCCATCCGGGGTAAAAGATGGCGGCCCGTTCGAACTAATCCTGCTCTTTGCGTGCCTTCTTGCGATTACGTTTGCGCGCCAGAGCTTCTTTCACCCGGCGTTTCTCACCGGGCTTCAAATAAAAGGAATGCCGCTTGACTTCCTTAATAATGTCCTCTTGCTGGACCTTACGTTTGAACCGGCGCAGGGCATTTTCAAGAGGTTCACCCTCCTGCAATCTGACCTCAGCCAATAGAATTACACCTCCCAACTCACCTGGTTGGACATTCTTGAGTTTTGCAGCCAAATAG
The DNA here is from genome assembly GCA_035695325.1 of Candidatus Angelobacter sp. Taxonomy (GTDB): domain Bacteria; phylum Acidobacteriota; class Terriglobia; order Terriglobales; family Acidobacteriaceae; genus Angelobacter. The sequence continues at coordinate 54,318 of DASSEH010000373.1, read as the reverse complement.
ATGCAAGTCAAGTATTAAGTTGAGCAATTTAGCGCCCAGGGGCATTCTTTCCGCATTTTGTCTAATTTTGAGACGGAATTCTCCGGTCACTTTTGCAGTCCATAAAGTTTGGCAGCGTTATCATGCAGGACCATGTGAGCAAGTTCCACGGCGCGGGTCCGCGTGATCTCGCCATCCTGCATCATGCCGGTGAGTGCAATGGCCAGGGCTTGGCGCGCCGACGTGCTGGTCTGCCAGCCCACTTCTTCCCAGTTGATTTCCGGCGTATTGGGATACAGGTCGGTGCCGAACAGGGTCTTTTCCGGATACCACTCCAGAAAGTCGCGCAGCACCTCGCTCAGTTTGCGGGTGGAGATAAGCCAGGTTTGCTCGGATATATCGGCATAGACGTTGGGCTTCATCATCAGATACGCCGTCTGTTTGGTAAAAGCCCCCGCGCCCGCGTGCAGCAGGACAAACGTGGTCTTGCGCAAGCTGGCATCGTTCAAAATGGATTCAAGGTTCACGGGATTGGCCCCATTGAGCATGAAGTACGTCCCGCAGCCGCCACCCGTGTGAAAATGCACCGGCAGCCCCAGCCGGCCTGCCTCGCGCGCAATGTAGCGCAGCAGATAATTTTGCAGCTTGAGGTAATCGTCTCTGGGCGGCACACCTCCGCCGGCATAGCGTGCGTAAATGGCCTCTGCTTCATGGAGCGTGGCGGCCTGGTCCGCGGGGACCGGCCCGAAGTTGAGTGAGCGCAGGTAGGCCGCTTCAAATTTAATGGCCACGGCGCGCTGCTGCTTCTGTGACTCCAGTATCGGCGTTACGATCTTCGCGGTATATTCCTGCAGAGTTGCGGGCAGGCCGTCGATGTTTAAATCCTTCATGTAGCGCCGGAGCAGCATTTCTTCCCGCGAGTAGAAGAATTTACGGTCCGGCGTCTCACTGGCTACGCTGGCATTGTTGAGTGGAAGCAGCAGTGCGTCATCGAACGGCACCCAGCGGAAGCGCGGAAAGCTCAGTCCGCGCCCCATCGCCACCCGGTTGGCAAATTCGGATTCTATGCCCAGCTTGTCCAGCACCCATATGGCATAGTTGTCACCCTGCTGCTGTATGACGCGCTGCTTCATCTGCAGCAGCTCCTGAACGTGGGCCGGGCTGGCATCATTCCACGGATAGCCATACAGCGCCTTCCACGCGGCCAGAAACTGCGGATTGTCCGGCCTGCCGATGGTGGTCGGATCGCTCGGCTCCAGAGGATCGCAGGGCAGAGCGTCAAACTCGTCGTCTTTCTCGCCCGGGCCGGTTAGTTTAGGAGGGTGTGAATGGTTATCAATAGCCTGGATCTTGTTAATCTCGGCCAGCAACTGGGGATCGGCGTTCTGGGCCTGGGCCAGCCGGAAAACCAGCAGTAGCACGACGGCGATAAAGAGTCGTTTAAGCAAGGTTCCTCCAAACTAAAACTCTGTTGCCGAAACCGGAAATCTTACCCCAGTTTGCTGCAGGCGCGGAGCGCATTTGCTCTTTTGCGCTGCGCTGAATACTCTATACAGACTTTCATGAATACTGATTCCGTCATCTCCGTGCAAAAGCTGCAAAAGCGTTACGCCGATATGGAAGCCGTCAAAGGTATCGACTTTGAGGTGCAGGCCGGCGAAGTTTTTGGCCTGCTGGGCCCCAACGGCGCCGGGAAGACCAGCACCGTGGAAATCCTCGAGGGGCTGCGCCCGCGCAGCGGCGGCGAAGCCAGAGTGCTCGGCTTCGATCCGGAACGGCAAAAGCAGCAGCTCAAAGACCGCATCGGCGTGTGCCTGCAGGCCACGAACTTGCCGGCAAAAATTCGTGTGCAGGAAGCGCTGGACCTGTTTGCGTCGTTTTATACGCGCAGCCTCAGCTCGGAAAAGCTGCTGCACCGTCTCCAATTGTGGGATAAGCGCAGCGCGTATTACGACACTTTATCCGGCGGCCAAAAGCAGCGCCTGGCGCTGGCCCTGGCTCTGGTCAACGACCCGCAGGTGCTGTTCTTCGACGAGCCGACCACCGGGCTCGACCCGCAGATACGTCTCGAGATCCACTCGCTGATCGAGGAAATGCGGGCGGAAAACCGCACCGTGGTGCTGACCACGCACTATATCGAAGAGGCAGAGCGCCTCTGCGACCGCGTGGCCATCATCGACGAAGGCAAAATCGTGGCCATGGGAACGCCGCGCGAACTGCAGCAAAAAAGCCGTACCCAGTCGCACATACAGATTACTTGCTCCGAGCCGGTCAACCAGCCATTGCCGCCATGGCCGAACGCAGTCGATGTCGCGCTGGATGAGTCTCGCCGGCAGCTCACGGCGTATTCTTCCCGTCCGGCGCAGACCCTGTTTGAGATCATGCGCTGGATGGACCAGCAGAACATGCAGCTCGAAGACGTCCATTTGAAAAAACCCACGCTTGAAGATGTGTTCGTGGAACTTACCGGAAAAAGGCTGCGGGACTAATCACATGAAACCTTATCTTGCGCTGATGAAGATTGACCTGAAGCTGGCCCTGCGCCTGCGCATGGTGATTATTTTCAATTATCTCTTCCCGCTCATGTTCTTCTTTATTTATCTCGCGTTTATGCGCGTGCGCCAGGAGCCGCATAGAATTTACCAGGTCCTGGCCATGGTCATCACCATGGGCGTTCTGGGCAACGGCCTGTTTGGCGCCGGCATGCGCGCCATACAGGAGCGCGAGACGAATATTTTGCGGCGCTACAAGGTCACGCCCATCACGCCCGCGCCGCTGATGGTGGCCTCGATGGTTACGTCGTGGCTGATCTTCATGCCGTACATCATTTTTGTGTTCGTGGTCTCGCATTACAAATATGCCATGCCGTGGCCCAGCCATCTGCTGGAAATTCTTGTGTTTATTTCGGTGGGCATGGTGGCCTTTCGCGGTATCGGCATGGTGATCGCCTCGGTCGCCAACTCCATGCAGGAAGGGCAGATTCTGGTCCAGATCTGCTACGTCCCTATGATCTTTTTTAGCGGCGCCACCGTTCCCGCCGACGTATTTCCTGCCACCATGCAGTTTATTTCCAACTTTATTCCGGCCACGTATCTGGTCAGAGGCATCCAGAACATGTTGTGGCAAAACCAGGGGCTCTATGCTCAGCGTGGTCTGGTAGGCATACTGTTGCTGGCCGGCATTCTGGGCGCCACCGTCGCCATCAAGCTGTTTCGCTGGGAAAAGGACGAAAAGATTCGCACATCGGCCAAGCTGTGGGTGGTGGCCGTGCTGCTGCCATTTTTGATTTTTGGAATTGTCAAATACCAGCAGCAGCGTAAGACGACAGGCCAGTCTAATCCGGGCGCTTCTAAAGCGGAGATAAAACAGGTCATCCGCGAAAGTTCGAGAAGTTAAAGTTTGCGAAGTTGAAAGATGACTGCAGGAATGCCCGGCGATATCTAACTGCTTAGCTGTACCTGTCCGCCGGGGTAGTGGAGAGTTTGTTTTCTCTAATTTTCTATCAGTGCTCATCTGCGTAAATCAGTGGTAAAAGGGTTTTCCCAGGTTGTTGCCCTTTCCCGGAAATCAATTACCATGATCCGAGGAAAGCGCGAATGGTTTTGCGTGCATACGCCCGCGAGCCGCGGAATGCCGCCCTTGTTCTTTGTTCCCGGGCGGGATTGGAAAGTGTGCCGAGTTGGAGTATAAAAATAAGGTAACGAATCACAGCGCATCCCGCCCTGTGAATAACGACAAATACTAAGGGAAACGCCCATGGCAACCACAGTGACCCCCAGAGGCCTTGAAGGTGTAGTTGCGGCCAGCTCCGGAATTTGCTACATCGACGGCGAGGCGGGAGTACTCGCTTATCGCGGAATCGACATCCACGAACTCGCGGAAAAATCCACTTTTGAAGAAACCTGTTATCTGCTGTGGTTTGGCCGGCTGCCCACTCGTGCTCAGCTGGCTGACCTGAACAGCAAACTGGCGGCGGAGCGCAAGCTCGATCCGGCGATTGTGGAGATGATCGCCCGCCTGCCCCGGACAGCCCTGCCGATGGAGGTGCTGCGCACCGCCGTTTCCGCGTTATCTTTCTACGACGCCGAGGCGGAAAAGGTCGACCATGACGCCAACGTGCGCAAGGCCATCCGCCTGACTTCGCAGATTGCCATGATCGTGGCCGCTTTCGACCGCCTGCGCAAGGGAAACAGCGTGGTGGCCCCCGATCCTTCTCTTTCGCACGCCGCTAATTTTCTGCTGATGCTGAATGGCGAGAAGCCCACGCCGACCGCGGAAAAAGCGCTTGATGTCGCGCTGATACTACACGCCGACCACGAACTGAATGCATCCACGTTTGCCGCGCGTGTAACCGCAGCCACGCTTTCTGACATGCACTCGGCCATCACCAGCGCCATTGGCGCTCTCAAAGGCCCTTTGCATGGCGGAGCCAATGAGGCCGTGATGCGCATGTTGTTCGAGATCGAGAAAAAAGGCGCAGACCCGGTTGAGTTTGTGCGGAAGAAACTGGCGGAAAAGGCCAAGATTTCCGGCTTTGGCCACCGTGTGTATAACACGGAAGATCCGCGGGCCACGCATCTGCGCAAAATGTCCCGCGATCTGGGGAACGATTCCAATCCCAAATGGTATGAGATGTCGGCCCAGATTGAGCAGTTCATCAAGCAGGAAAAGCATCTCAACGCCAACGTGGATTTCTATTCCGCTTCCACGTACACCACGCTGGGAATCGATGTGGACCTCTTCACCCCGATTTTTGCCGTCTCGCGCATCAGCGGCTGGGCCGCTCATGTCATCGAGCAGCATGACGATAACCGGCTGATTCGCCCGCGCGCCGACTACATTGGGCCTGTATATCCCAATAAGTACGTGCCAGTGGAACAGCGGTAACCATCAGCGCTTAAAGGCATTTGAGTCATTCAGCCCGCACTCACCGTGCGGGCTTATTTTTTTCAGGGCGTAAAATAGAGCCATGCGCCGCGTGTATCTCGACAACAACGCCACCACGCCCATTCTGCCGGAAGTGTTTGAGGCCATGCGGCCTTTCTATTTTGAAGAGTTCGGCAACGCATCTTCCATACATCATTACGGGCAGCATACGCGGGCGGCGGTGGAGAAGGCGCGGTCCAGCGTCGCCGCGCTGCTGAACGCCCGTCCGGCGGAGATTGTGTTTACCAGCGGCGGCACCGAGGCGGACAACCTGGGGATCTTCGGACTGGTGTCGCGCGGCGAGCATGTGATTACCTCCACCATCGAACACAGCGCGGTCATGAATACTTGCAAGCGGCTGGAGCAGATGGGATGCGAAGTGACTTTCGTCCCGGTGAATGGCCGCTGTGAAGTTGATCCGGAGGAGGTGCGCCGGGTCATTCGTCCGAATACAAAACTGATCAGCATCATGATGGCCAACAACGAAACCGGTGTCGTGCAGCCAGTGGAAGAGATTGGCAAAATTGCCCTGGAAGCCGATGTTTTCTTCCATACTGATGCGGTCCAGGCGGCAGGCAAGGTCCCGGTGGACGTACAAAAGATCGGCTGCGACGCGCTTTCCATCTCCGGCCACAAGATTCATGCGCCGCAGGGGACCGGAGCGTTGTTCCTGAAAAAAGGCACGCTGATTCAGCCGCAGATTTATGGCGGCACCCACGAGCGCCAGCGCCGCGCCGGAACGGAAAATGTTCCGGGCATCGTGGGCCTGGGCAAGGCGGCGGAAATTTCCCGCCAGTGGCTCGAGGGCAGCGGCCCAGCCGAGATGGCGGCCATGCGGGAGCGTCTGCAGGATTCTGTTCTGAGCGCAATGGAAGGCGCGGGCGTGAATGGCCTCGGCGCGCCGCGGGTGCCCAATACTGCCAATCTCTATTTCGATCACGCGGAAGGCGAAGCCCTGGTGATTGCCCTCGATTTGAAAGGGCTGGCCGTCTCCAGCGGCGCGGCCTGTTCTTCCGGAGCCATTGAGCCATCGCATGTGCTGCTGGCCATGGGACTCTCGCATCAGCGGGCGCGCGCGAGCATTCGCGTGAGTCTGGGCAAGCAGACAACGCAGGACGATATCGATTTCGCCATTCGTGTTATTCCCGAAACAGTCAGCCGCCTGCGCGAGATCTCTCCGGCATATCAAAAGCAACCCGTCAGTTAGTGTGCGTACCTTCGTGCTTGCACTGGCAGCCGTAGCTGGGTGTATTCTGCTTTCAGCAGCTCACATCAGTTAAAGGATGCGCCTTTCGGTAGCGCGTCAGCGGCTGTTTACGGCAATGAGCACTCAGTGGTTTCCCAAATCGATTCTGGCCCTTCAGGGCTACACCCGACAAAAATTCACAGCCGATCTGATCGCGGGAATCACCGTGGGTGTGGTTGCGCTGCCGCTGGCCATGGCCTTTGCCATTGCGTCCGGCGTGCCGCCGCAGGCCGGGCTTTATTGCGCCGTGGTGGCAGGCTTCCTTATCTCGGCTCTGGGCGGATCGAGCGTGCAGATTGGCGGGCCCACGGGCGCATTTGTCATCGTAGTCGCGGGCATTGTCGCGAAGTACGGCATGGACGGGCTTTTGATGTGTACGGGAATCGCCGGAGTGTTTCTGGTGGTTCTCGGAGTCACTGGACTTGGCTCTGCCGTCAGGTTTATTCCGCGCCCCGTGATTGTGGGTTTTACCAATGGCATTGCCGTGGTCATCGCCAGCACGCAAATTAAAGACTTCTTTGGCCTGCGGATCGAGCACATGCCCGGCGACTTTCTTGGCCGCATGGAGGCAGTGGTCCATAACTTTCGCACGCTGTCGGCTCCCGAGACCATCCTCAGTGTGATTTCACTGGCGTTGATCCTGCTTTGTCGCCGGTATGTGAAGCGTGTGCCCGGCTACATTGTGGCGCTGGTGGCCGGCACTGTGCTGGTATGGTTGTTTCATCCTCCGGTGGAAACAATTGGGAGCGTGTTCGGCGGAATACCTGCCGGATTTCCGGCGATCCGGATTCCGCAGTTTCGGATCGACCTGGTTCGCCCTCTGATTGCTCCGGCGATCACGGTCGCGATGCTGGGCGCCATTGAATCACTGATGTCCGCGGTGGTGGCGGATAGTGGCAGCGGAGATAAACACAATCCCAATGTGGAACTGATCGGGCAGGGGATCGCCAATTTTATCTCGCCGCTTTTCGGCGGATTGCCCGCCACGGGCGCCATTGCCCGCACCGCGACCAACATTCGTTCCGGGGCCAAAACGCCCGTTGCGGGCATGGTGCACGCACTCACGCTGCTGGCCATTCTGCTGTTTGCCACTCCGCTCGCACGATTCATTCCCCTGTCGGCGCTGGCCGCGATCCTTTTGGTGGTTGCGTACAACATGGGTGAGTGGCATGAGATTCCGGGATTGCTTCGTCTCTCGCGCCTGGAAGCAGGCACCTGGCTGGCGACATTTATGCTGACGGTGTTTGCCGATCTCACGACTGCGGTCGAAGCCGGCATGATCATGGCGGCACTGGTCTTTATTCGTAAAGTGACCGCCACCACTACGATTGCGCCGGTCACCGAGGAATACGTTGAAGAAGGCCGCGCGCACATTCTGCAGGACAAAGAGATTCCGGAATACGTAAGCATTTATCGCATTCACGGCCCGTTTCTGTTTGGCGCGGCGGAAAAGCTTGGGGACCTGATCGGCGAGGTGGCGAAGCTGCCACCGGTGCTGATTCTGCGCCTGCGCAACATGACCGCCATTGACGCCACGGGCCTGAAAGCGCTTGAGTCCCTGGCCGACGCGGTGCATACCTCCGGACGCGGCCTGATTCTCTGCGGGGCGCGCGAACAGCCGGCGCAACTGATGGAGCAGGCAGAATTCGAGCAGCATGTAGGGAAGGAAAATATGTGCCCCAATGTGGCTGCGGCGCTGGCGCGGGCCCGTGCTCTGCATGAGCAGATTCTCGGCAGCGCTTCTGGCGGAAAGACGGCCCAACTGTCGTCATCCGCTCATGCTGTGTAAGAAAACTTTTGCCCCTCATCTATAATTGGTAATAACTTCTGCCTGCGGAGCCTCATGAGCACACAGACCATTGCCGTAGCCATGTCGGGCGGTGTGGATTCTTCCACCGTCGCGGCCATGCTGCGCGCGGAAGGGTACACCGTGGTGGGCCTCACCATGCAGCTCTGGAACCAGCGCCGGCTCGCGGGCCGCGAGGGTATGCCGGAGCAGGTGAAGGGGCGCTGCTGCTCCATTGATGACGTGTACGATGCCCGCCGCGTGGCGGAAGATCTGGATATTCCCTACTACGTGGTGAACCACGAGGAGCGGTTTGAGCAGGACGTGGTGCGTCCTTTTGTGCAGGAGTATCTCTCTGGACGCACGCCGATCCCCTGCAGCCTCTGCAACAACCATCTGAAGTTCGACCAGTTACTGATCACCGCGCGGCAGATTGGCGCCGATCTTCTGGCCACCGGGCATTATGCGCGCTGCGAGTTTGATCCTGAGCGCAACCGCTGGCTGCTGATGCGGGCCGCCGATCCGGCCAAGGACCAGACCTATTTTCTGTTCGGCCTCACCCAGGAGCAGCTCAGCCGGACACGTTTTCCCCTCGGCCACATGAACAAGCCGCAGGTGCGCGAACTGGCGCGCCAGCACGGCCTGGCGCTGGCGGAAAAGCCGGACTCGCAGGAGATTTGCTTCGTTCCTGGCGGCGACTACAAGAGATTTATCGATGCCTATCTCGCCGACCAGGGCGAGGCTCTGCCCGATACTTCGGGCGAACTGGTCACCACGGATGGCCGGGTGATTGGCCATCATGAGGGCATTCACAACTTCACCGTGGGCCAGCGCAAGGGACTCGGCGTGGCCACGGGATCGCCGCTCTACGTGATTCAGATCAACGGCGAGAAGGGGCAGGTTACTGTTGGCGGCGGCGAAGATTTGCTGTCCCGCCAGCTGGTTGCCCGCCAGATCAATTGGATTTCCATCGATGAACTGCGCGCCCCCATGCGCATCACGGCCAAGATCCGTCACCGTCATGAGCCGGCGCCTGCAGTGATTGAAAGCGCAGATAACGGAGAGGTGCTGGTCACCTTTGACGATCCGCAGCGCGCAGTCACGCCAGGGCAGGCGGTTGTGTTCTATGACGGCGACGTGGTGGTCGGCGGCGGCTGGATTGCCGAGGCCCGTCGATAAGCGTTCAGTGAGCAGCAGCCGCAGATCGCGACATATCATCCACAACGACTCGCACAATAGCCTCCAGCAGCGCTGCGCGCGGATACTGATTGTGGTCGCGCATGGACTCTGGCACGCTTGAAGTGGCGAAGTTGATGGCCACGGCCAGATGGTCCGCATTGGCCGCGCCCAGATACTGCGAGCCGGGTACCGTAGCGTCCGAGGCGAGCAACTGGGCGTCCTGCGGGATTCCATTCACTGAGAGGATCTCCCAGGTCTGCGCCATCAGACGGGAAACATGATGCAGATCGCTCTGGGCCACCAGAGTGTACGAAGGAACTCCAATGTTGCCGTTGCTGGACAGAAACTTCTGGCGATTGCGATAACTCAGGCTGTCAATGGCGGCGGTCAAATCGCCCTCACAGGCCCCAAAGTGTATGGACTGGATCCAGCGGGCATAACCGCCCGGCATCACGTCCACTAAACGTGAGCCTCCCACCGCTCCGGCCACGCTCACAAAGGCCGCGACCCGCGTTTGCAAATCGGGAAAGCTCGCCAGCGCTTCATAGCCGTCGGTGGCGCCTTTGCTGTAACCGACAAGAATGTATTTGTGCGTTCCGTCAAAATGCGCGCGCAGATAATCCGCAATGATTTTGGCATTGTCGGTACTGGAGATGTTCTTCAGCTGAAGATATTCGCCTTTGATCTGATGGGCCGATTTCAGGTGCTCCAGCGCTTCATGAAACGGCTGGGAAGTAGTAAGGCAATCGCTGAAAAATCCGGGCAGTATCAGCACCGGCAGATCGGTATGCAAAGGCGCAACGGCGGCGACAGATCCAGGGCTGGATGGCTCCCCCAAATAATCACTGCAGGCAGACCACGTGCCGCCATCAGGGTTTTCACTTTGCAGCACGGAGCAGAAATTCCGCGCCAGATCCGTGGCGCGCGTGCTCTGGCCCTTTAATTTCGCCACAAAAACCCGCCCATCGGAATGGAACTCCTCGCCTGTGGCCGTATGGGCAACGGTGACCGGATGAGGCGGTGTGTACAAGCCCACGGCCTCGACCAGCCCTGTGCTCCAGAGCGTTTCCTGGACATAGGCGCGCTCGAGGTCCACATTGGGATCGATCTTGTGCGTGATGCCGTTATTTCTCTGGTCGCGATCAAAGCCGATGTCATGCGTGGCCGCGCCGATCCAGACCGGCTCTCCATCCACCTGAAATGGCGCCTGCCACAGCCGCAAATGGTGGCGCGAAGCCGCAATGGATACCGCTTCGGCGTGCTCCATGCCAAAATCCTGAGTGCGTCCAAACAAGACCAGCTGGCTCATGGGCATGGTGAGATATGCGTTCTTCGCAAGCGACGAAAGTGTGCCGTGCAGCAGCGTATCCTTGATTGTTTTGTCAGCCTGCTCCCAGCCCGCGGCGCTGAATGTGGCGAGTAGCTGCTCACGGGAACCGATAATCAGCAGATTGACCGTGTCTCCATCATTGCCCTTGCCATCGCTGATGCGCGCGGGGAATTCAGGAAAGTTAAGCGCGGCGGCCGGCAGTTCGGCAGCGGTGCGGGAGGGCTGGATCGCGGCAGCCTGACTGCGGACGACCTCGATGGTCACATCAAAACCGTCGCCGGTGATCAGATCCGCCGCAAGCCGGTTGATACTCAGATACAAATGGCCTGCCTGCGTAACCGTGCGTCGATGACTGCTTCCAATCAGAAAAGGCGGGGCATTGTCAGAACCGATGCGGCCGATCAGCGCCGCCGTGCCGGCAGACTCCAGCGGCAGGGCCCGTACCAGATCGCGCCAGCCACGCGCCAGGCCGTCGGCGGTGGATTGTTTGCCACCATAAACGAGGCTGCCGGAGGCCTGAATCGTAAGCTGGTCCTGAGGCTGAAGATCTACGCCGGTATCAATCCATGCGGAAGCACCGTCCACATGGATCTTTTTTTGAATGGGGTTTTGCGGAAAAGTGGAAGCAACAGCCGCTGGAGCGCAAATTGCCGCGCATAGGGCAGCAGCAAGGATGATGATGCCTGAGCGTGAGAGTTTCATCGGGGACCGGGCGTACTCCTGCAACCTAAAGTTACAGAAGAAAGTTAAATGAACATCTCTTCGTCGTCGGCTTCATTGACTGCAGCATTGCCGCGATGGCGGTTACGCACGCCGCGCAAAAAACCAACCCCGGCGCTGACCGCCTGGATGATTGCCTGAATCCGGCGAATGGGATTAATGACCGTATTCTGCACCATGGCCGTGGTTTCCTCGATTCGTTCCACGGTGCCTGTCACCAGATCATCAAGACGCGCCGCCTGCAGGCGCGCCCGTTCAGCGATTTCTCCCGTGGCCTCTCCAATCTGGGCAACATGGGCGCGGACGAGTGCGCTTGTTTCAGCAAGGTTGGTGGTGATCTCGCTGAGCTTGGGCTGAGCGTCCGTCAGAATGGTCTGCGCGGTGGTGAGCAGCGGGGTGTAGCGTTCTTCCAGACGCGCAAAAAGTTTCTCCATGCGCGCGGAAGATTCTTTCATGGATAGATAAATAGCGGCCAGGATCACCATCTGTACCACAATGGCGACCGCGGCCACGATAATGAAGATAAGAGAGGTATTCGCCAAAGTTCAGAGGCCCCTTTAGGAATTGCCCTTCTTGCTTTCCGCCGCTTCGCGGTATGCCTGCTTGCTGGCATCAATGGCGGCGGTAATGTTGTCCCTTTGGCGGTTCACAACTTCTTTGCTGCGGTCCACCCACTGGTTCACGGTTTCGCGGGCATCGCGTCCACGGTCCCTCAGGTAATCGCGGCCTTCCTGAGCGCTGTTGATGAGGGCCTCGCGCGTCTCTTTACCCGAGCGTGGCGCATAGAGAACGCCCAAAAGAGCGCCCATTCCCAAACCAGCCAAAAACCATACAAAATTGTTGCCATTATCGCGATCTGACATTTGGAACCTCCGGAAAAGCGATGGTACACCCCTGAGGAAGCAAATTCAAATGCCAGAACTTATACGGCACGGGCCCACTGGCGCCTTTCACGGGTGAATATACTCTATAGCCATGCTTATTCATGCTCGCTATTGCCTGGTCGCGCTGCTTGCTCTTGGTTTGTCTTGTCTTTCCGTCTCAGCCTTCGCTATGGAAGATTCCCTGCAGGATGGTTATTCCGGTCAATGGGTGATGAAGTTTGGTCAGCGCAACTTCATTGTACTGACTCTGAAAGTCCAAAACGGGAATACCAGCGGAAGTTTACGCCGTCCTGAGCATTTCCAAATGACGGGAGTCAGTGTTTCCCGCATCAGTGCTGCTTCACGGACGCTGCCGATTGTCAGAGGCTCGGTGAAGCAGGGGAAACTTCATTTTGTCACGCAGAATCCATCTGACAAAACAGATGAAGACGAATTTGAGATGGTGCTGACCTCCCATGACCAGGCGCTGATAAGACCTGCCGAATATCCAGCAGACTCCCTGGTCCTGCAGCGAGTCGCCGGAAGTGAAGAAATCCGGCTGGCCACGGACTGGGAAGCCAACCGCTCGTATCTGCAGGATGATTCCGATGCGCCCAACGCCGAGATGAAGAAGATCTTCGATGAAGACCAAAGAGTGCGACAGGACATGCCATGGAAGGAAGGAGAAACAAAGATCACCCGGACTGATGCAGAGCGCCGCGAGGCAACACGGAAATTACTTGTCGCCGGAGCGCTGCACACCGGCCAGGATTTTGCGCGGGCGGCTTTCGTGTATCAACACGGCGATAACCCCGAGGACTATTTGTTCGCCCACAGCCTCGCTGTAATAGCCGTGAGTAAGGGGGACTCATTCGCAGTCTGGATCGCCGCGGCCACGCTGGACCGCTATCTGCAGTCGACGGGGAAGCCGCAGATCTATGGCACGCAGTTTCTAAACAAGGGTGATCATTGGGCGCAGGAGCCGTACAATCGGGACCTGATATCAGATGCCCTGCGGCGCCACTTTGGAGTTCCTTCGATGGCCGTTCAGCAGGAGCAATTGAACCAATACAATGCCCCTCCGGCAAAATAAGAAACTGGAACTGACGATCAGAATACAGATTTACCTGCCGTGACCGGCACGGCAGGCTTTTACAAGCGCTTTACACCTTCCTGTCAGCCTTTTTACCCCGTCTTCCTGCCAGCCGTGTTTCTATAAGTGGGTGAAGTTTTTTTTTGACGTTGTTATTCAGAAACTTTTAGACCCAAAAAATTGAATGGAGAACAAGCAGTATGAAGACCCTCTTTTTGAAAATCGTAGCGCTGGTTGCACTCTGCAGCCTGACCGTTATGGCGCAGGAGCAGAGAACGCATGATCCGGCGCAGCATATCCAGCGCCACATTGCGGCTTTGACAAAAACCCTGTCTCTTACACCGGACCAGCAGCAACAGGCGACCACTCTCTTAACCAATGTACTCAGCGCGGGAAAATCGCTCCATCAACAGATGCAGACGGCCCACGAAAACCTAAAGGCAGCGGTGCAGAAAAACGACACGGCCGGAATCGACCAGGCCACCGGTACTATCGGCGCTCTAAACGGGCAGATGATGGCGATCCATGCCAAGGCTATGGCCGCCTTCCGCCAGATTCTTACCCCGGACCAGCAGAGCAAGCTGGATTCCATGAACGACCACGGTGACATGTTCGGTCCCATGCACGGCTTTAGGGAGCACGGTGGGGCCGATGGTCCGCCTCCGGCTCAAAAGTAGCAACTTTTCCCGGAACAGGGATGAAATTTCGTCCGGCAGAGTTGAATAAAGGGCCGCGGAAAGTGATTTGAACGCGGCCCTGCTTACAGGAACTTTACATCGTTCTTTCCTGTTGTTTACCTCGTACAAGCAGCGATGAAGATAAGCTTTTAGCTGGGCTGGGTTCCAATAGAGAGGCCGTTCATCTTATGAGTTCACGTATAACCAGACTCACGCCACGCAACCGGTACCGTACGCTGGTTGTGGACGATTCCTCAACGATTTTGCACGCTATTTGCTCGCTGCTGGAGCATCACAAAATCGTGGACGTTGTGGGACGAGCAGCCAGCGGGCAGGAAGCCCTGGCACAGATCACCAGTCTTCGTCCGGACATCGTGCTCATGGATGCTGATATGCCGGAAATGAGCGGCCTGCGCGCCGCGCTGCAGCTTTCCCGAACTTCGCCGCGGACTCGCACAGTGATGATGTCCATGGATGACAATCCGCAATTTCGAAAAGCCTGCCAGGATTGTGGGGCCTCTGCCGTAATTTACAAGCCCAAATTTCTTGAGGAGCTAAAGACACTTCTGCGCGAAGAGGGCCAGCGTGCTCCCCTCCGGCTGTTTCAGCCACGCTATGCTCAGGCCGTGGCCATGCAGAAGTAAAGGTGGCCCAAATGCCGTTGAGATCGTTACTATAATTAAAACAGGCGTGCTGAAGGCGGCGTGTTGAGGCCAGTTTATCAACGGAAACGCGGCGCCCTTCCTCAGTTTGCCAGGAAATGAAAGCAGCAATCAGCAACCGAACTCTTTTGTGGATCGCCGTGCCAGTGCTGGCAGCGGTGGTGGCCGCTCTTGCCTTGCTGCAATATCACTGGAGCGCTTTGGTAAGCGCGGCCTCCATATCGCAGATGCGCTCCAGCCTGCATATTACGCTGTCAGGTTTTCGCCAGGATTTCAACCGCGAGTTGGTGGCGGCCTGCCTGGAAGCAAGGGCCGCAGCCGATGATTCCGCACTGGGCAGCTCCGCAAACCAGCATCAGCAGGTTGACGATGCGCGGAAAGCTTCGCCGCGCTCCGACCTGATTGCGCACATCTATCTGTGGCAGATGTCCAGAGAAGATCAGCTCTTCAGCCTGAATACGGCAAATCAACTGGAGGCCGTCTCCTGGCCGCCTGAATTCGACCGTCTGCGAGACAGATTGCGTGAGATCGCGCGGTTGCACGGCGCTCCCGTGGACCAGGGCGCCCTGCGTCATCATCTCCGTGGGACAAACGCAGGCAGAGAACACACACCAAGTCATGCACCGTTCTGGTTTCCCGTGTGGTGGATCGATGAGTCTGCCGCGGTGGCCGCATCGCTCCTGCACTTTCAGGGTATGCCGGATAGGGATGGCGGTGATTCCGCAACCACATGGATCCTTGTGCAGCTCGACCGCGGGGCACTGGAAAAGCAGGTCTTCCCCGAACTCACGCAAAAATATTTTTCCGGCGGCGCCGGTTACCGGGTAGCGGTGCGCCAAAGCAGTGGAGAGAAGACGGAGCTTTTGTATTCGTCGAGTACTGGCTTTGGGGCAGATAAAACGCCGGTGGATGCGGCGGCCAACCTGTTCTTATTCGGTCCGCAGATGCGGCGTGGGCCTGAGATGCCCGGGGCTGGTCCTTCACCCTCAGCGCCGAATGCCGGGCCGCAGGGACACAGGCGAAGATGGCCCCGCAGTTTGCCTCCGCGGGAATCCAGTGGTCCCAATGCTGGTGGTTCGAATGCTCGCAGTTCTAATGTTAATGAAAGACAGGTGCGGCTAGAGCCACTTTATTCTGCAGGGACGGGATGGGAAATCGTGGTGCAGCACCCCAGCGGATCGCTCGAGGAGGCCGTAAACGGATTACGCTGGCGTAATTTGAGCGTGAGCTTTGGCGTACTGGTAGTGCTGGCCATTACCATGGCGCTGGTGGTCATCAACAGCCAGCGCGCGCGCCGTTTGGCGATGCTGCAAATGGATTTTGTGGCGGGCGTCTCGCACGAGCTGCGCACGCCTCTGGCCGTGATTTCCTCGGCGGCGGAAAACATTGCCCACGGAATCGTCACGGACAAGGAGCAGGTCGTCCGCTATGGAGCTTCCATCCTGAAGCAGAGCCGCCAGCTTTCCCAGTTAGTAGAGCAGGTACTGGTGTTTGCCGCGACGCAGCAGGAGACGCCGCAGAATATTCATCTGCGTCCGCTTGATGTGGCCGAGGTCATTGATGCCGCCCTAGAAAATACCGCGGACATGATTGGCGGTAACACAATTACGGTGGAGCGTCAGATACAGCCAGGATTGCCGCCGGTGGCTGCCGATTTTGGGGCTTTGGCGCAGTGCCTGCAGAACCTGATCACCAATGCCGTAAAGTATGGTGGAGAGCGCCGGTGGATGGGGATTCGTGCCTCTTTGATTATGGAAAATGGGATCCCACGTGAAGTTGCGGTGACGGTTGAAGACCGGGGAATTGGAATCGACTCCAGCGAAATCGGGCAGATATTCGATCCTTTCTACCGCAGCCCGGCGGTTTCCGGTTCGACGATTCGCGGCACGGGACTAGGGCTTCCGCTGGCCCGGCGGTTGATTGAAGCCATGCGGGGCCGCATCGCCGTGAAAAGCGAGCTGGGCAAGGGAACCACATTCACCATTTATCTGCCGGTAGCAGACGCCGCCAGTCCTCTGGGCGTTACCGCCGAGCCGAGTACCGCCACGAGCTGATATCCATGCGTGAGAGCATCCTTTTGATTGAAGACGAAGCCGACCTGCGAATGACGCTCACCGACCGGCTGGAGAGCGAAGGCTACGCGGTCGAGTGCGCCGCAGATGGCGCTGATGGACTGAAGAAGGCCACCAGCCGCACCTGGGGCCTGATCATTCTGGACGTGATGCTTCCCGGCAAAAGCGGCTTTGACGTGTGCCGCGACATTCGCCGCGCCGGGCGGGAGATGCCCATCATTATGCTGACGGCCCGTGGGCAGCTCGTCGACAAAGTTCTGGGACTCAAGATTGGCGCGGACGACTATCTCACCAAGCCCTTCGAACTGCTGGAACTGCTGGCCCGCATTGAGGCGCTGCTGCGGCGTGGCGCCCCCACTCCGGCGGCCAGCGACAAGCAGGATGATGTCTGCCAGTTCGGTGACCTTCGTGTGGACCTTCGCGGCACCACTGTCACCCGCAAAGGAAAGTCTGTCCCGCTTTCAGCGCGGGAATTTCAACTGCTGCGATATTTCATCCGCAATCCCGGAGCCACGCTCTCCCGCGATGTGCTGCTCAAAGAAGTCTGGGGCTATAGCGAAGATACGTTTACCCGCACGGTGGATGTCCACGTGGGCAGCCTGCGCCAGAAGCTCGAACCCGATCCCAAACAACCCAGCCTGATTGTGACCGTGCAGGGGCTGGGGTATAAGTTTTTGGGGTGACGGGTAATTCTGGAAATCTGTTTTATCTCCTGTAATCCATTGAAACAAAAAGAATTGCTGGGTTACCTGTAATTGAGGCGCGCTTGAGCGCCAATTTACCCGCCGTCTATTTGCAAACCGTCTGAGATCGAAGATGCTGGCCCTGCTAAGGGAGGAAAATATGCATCTTCAATTGCAAACACCACGATTCTCAACACTACTTTTGCTTCTTTTCATCACATCTGCTCCGATTTGCCTGGCGCAACGAGCGGAACCTCAGGACCAGCAGCCGCATGCGACGCCGGATGCCACCGAAAAATCCGAGCTGCTCAAACACTCCAAAGATCCGGAGTTCATTCTGCGCAACTTCCGCACTCTGTATGTTGATGCGCGCCAGGCACAATATTTCGGCAGCGATCAAATGAAAGCCGCTCTGGGACGGAACCCGGAATTTGCCAAACTAAAGATCTGGATCGTGGATGACCCGCGAGTGGCGGACGTGGTGCTCTCCGTGAGCTATACCTTTGCCTGGGATTTTCCGTTCCAGTTGCGGCACCAGAACACCACCACGGTGCTGATCGCAGGCAAGGGCGAAGGGCCATTCTCCGGTCCGCTTGGCGCGGCGGATGTCGCCAGACAATTTGTAAACCTGGCCAGGCCATATCGTGAACCGGAAAAAGCGAAGTGACGCTTTCGGTAAGATCAGCCTGAATCAGCACGTTTCGGGTTGTGGCACAGGCAGTAGTACCTGTGCCGCAACATTGTAATAAGAGATGAGCAGGGAGACGTGGCAGTGCCACGTCTCTACGTCGCATTGGTTCTGCAGATGACTCATTAGTAATTTAAATTGCTTATGTCCAGGCATTTGGCTTATAGGGCGAATGCTGGCATGGCTTATATAATGAAACCGTGAATTCTGATTCAACTGTTCGCAAAGTCGCAGATGCCGATTTTCCCTCACGCTGGGGACACTTTCGTATTTTAGGCTTCGAAGGGCATTTCAACGGACGCAAAGAAGAGGCTGTCGCTCTCGTTATGGGAGATTTGCAATCTGCTCCTCCTCTCGTCCGTGTTCATTCGCAGTGCCTTACCGGAGACGTGTTTGGTTCGCTGCGCTGTGATTGCCGCCAGCAGCTGGAAATGGCCCTTTCCCTGATCGGCAGTGCCGGGGCCGGTGTGCTGGTGTACGAACAGCAGGAGGGCCGCGGCATCGGATTGCTGCCCAAACTCATGGCCTATCAGCTGCAGGACCAGGGGCTGGACACGGTCCAGGCGAACGAAGAACTTGGCTTTAAGGCCGATCATCGCGAATTTCAGTTTCCGTCCGCGATCCTTAAATCCCTGGGGCTGAAGAGTGTGCGCCTGCTCTCGAACAATCCCCGCAAGGTTGCGGCGCTCGAAGAAGCCGGCGTTATGGTCGCCGAACGTGTTCCGTGTGAAGTGGAGCCTCACGCCACAGCCGAGCGTTATCTCAACACCAAAAAAGAAAAGCTGGGACATCTGTTTAACAACAGATAGCCGCCACGCCAGTCCGGATTATTCTTCTTCTTTCAGCACGCGAAGCAGCGCGGCTTTGTTCTTTGCCGGGAGATCGGCC
This sequence comes from Candidatus Angelobacter sp., assembly GCA_035695325.1. Classification (GTDB taxonomy): domain Bacteria; phylum Acidobacteriota; class Terriglobia; order Terriglobales; family Acidobacteriaceae; genus Angelobacter. The sequence goes on along the minus strand of DASSEH010000373.1, from coordinate 35,526 downwards.
AGGGCCGATTTGATCAGCGCGCGATAGACCTCGCTTGCCCGCGGGACTTTCCGGAGCTCTTTCAGGTGCTGTTGCACGGTGTGGATGTCGCCGCGTTTCATGGGACCGCCATAAGCTGCCGCGGCTCCATGCTCCAGATAGTTGTCCAGCGTTTGCCGCAGGATGGGTCCGACAACTTTCCTGGTGTGGCCAGGACTTAGGCCGGCGGCCCGTCCCACGCGCTCGGCTGTGGCCAGCATGGCTACGAGCAGCGGTGACGAAAACGCCCCCAGCACGTGATAGAGGACCTTGGCATCTTTTCGTATTACAAAGATCCTGGCCTGAAGGCCCTGCACAATTTTTCGCGCGGCGGCGACTGCGCGGCGGTCGCCCTCGGCGGCAAAGGTAATGCCTTCCAGCGTGAGGTCTGTACCGTGCGCAAAGGTCATCATGGGATGCAGGGAAGCTGTGCTGGCGCCTGCGCTTTTGAGCGGGGCCAGTACGCCGCTGGTTAATGCACCGCTCGAATGAAAGACGATTCGGCCTTTCCAGCCAGGTTTTTCGGCCAGATGTGCGGCTGTCCCGGCTATGGCATCATCGGTATGGCACAGCCAGATAATCTCTGATTCAGGCGTTGCTTCGTCCAGAAGCACAGCTTTGGCGCCGACCTTCCTGGCCAGAGCAGATGCGCGCACCCGGGATTTTCCAGGCGGACGGCTTACGATGGCATCGATGCGGAACCCCGCGGCCCTGAGCGTCGGGGCAAGCGCGGAAGCCAGATTGCCTGTTCCCACCAGTGTGATCCCTGTGACGGTATGCTGAGCTGCGGACATAAGGCGCTAGACTCCGGGAAGGACCAGTTCGTCGAGTTCCAGAAACTGCCGCACCACGCTGTTCTCGCATTTTTCCATCTCTTCCACGGTCCCGAAAAAGATAGCGCGGGCTTCATGCAGAAAAACAATGCGGTCCGCCAGTTTTTTTGCCAGCCTCATATCGTGGGTCACCACCATGCTGGTGAGCTTGAGCTGATGCTTGAGCTTCTGAATTAGATCACCTAAAAGCTGCGCCATCAGCGGGTCCACCATGGTGGTGGGCTCGTCGTACAAAATGCACTCCGGCTGGGCGGAAAGCGCGCGGGCAATGGCCACGCTGCGCTTCATGCCGGTAGAAAGCTCGGAGGGCAGCACGTCACGAAACTGCTTGACGCCTACCATGTCCAGTAGTCCGTCGACGATCTGGTAAATCTGCTCTTCATCGAGGTCACGGCGCTCGCGCAGGGGAAAAGCCACGTTTTCGCCCACGCTGAGGGAATCGAACAGCGCGCCGTTCTGGAAAACCATGGTGACTTTTTTTCGAATGCGCTCCAGTTCGAATTCGGTGTAATTCGTAATGTCTTCAAAGGCGACGACCACGCGCCCTGCATCCGGGCGGAGAAAGCCCATGATGTGCTGAAGCGAGACGGATTTGCCCACGCCGCTGCGGCCCAGAATGCAGAGTGTCTCCGCCGGCATTACGTGGAAACTCACATCGTTGAGAACCACATGGTCGCCGAAGGCCCGCGAGACGTTCTCGAAAGCGATATAAGGGCTGTTCGCCGGCTGGCGGTGATCATTTTGGTTGCTCATGGTTTCTGGCTGGAGATGCGCTGCCGCGCGTGCTCCAGGTCTTCCGGCGTGTTCAGATTTTCAAACATCTCAGGAGCGAAGGCAAACCGCTGCAGATCACCCTCCGGAATCATCAGTGTCTTCTCTCGGGGAAACAGCGCGGCCAGTTTGTACTTGCCTGCGTTGAGCGCGGCTTCGGCAATGGGAAGAAAGGAGCGCGAGTATGCGGCGCACAGGGGCTGTATCTGTCCTGCGACCACGGGCGCGACCACGGTATAAGAGCTGTTTTCTGCTCTGTCGGCCAGGTAGCTCAGAAGTTCGGCTGTGAGAAATGGCGTATCCACTGCCAGGACCAGATTCATTGGGGTCCGCGAATGAGTAAGCGCCGTATGCACGCCGCTGAGAGGGCCGCAGCCAGGAAAAATATCTTCATAGCCGGGACCAAAGTCCGCATAGTGAGCGCGTGGCCCGATGATGAAGACCTGCTCGCAAACCGGACGCATTGCCGCCAGAGCATGATCCAGCAATGTCCGGCCATTGAGAGATAGTCCGGCTTTATCCACTCCCATGCGGGAGCTTTTGCCGCCAGCGAGAACAAAACCTGTAAGCCTGTGCCGCCTCATTGCGCCTATTGTAGTCAGAAGCGGGCCAGAATGCAGTTAAATGATCTCCAGCCCAATGATGCGACCTGCGCCGTCAATCTCAAGCATGGCCTGGGCCTGGATTACGGCATCTCCATTCAGACCAGGAACAGTGACAAAGACTTTTTCATTCACCACGCTGGCGTATTCGGTTTTTTGTAAAAACAGAAGAGATTCATGGTTGCAGCACGGTTTGGGCAGGTCAAATGCAATATCCGCCAGTTCGCCGGTTTCGGTAATGGAAAGCGCTACATCGATTGGGTAACTGACTTCCGCGCCGCGAATCTCTTCCGTGGGGTCAAGCGTGGGCTTGAAGGCCACATAAAAGTAGATTCGGGAGTCTTCCGGATTGTAAATACCGCGGGCAACTCGCAGCGACATAACTGAAAGAAACTGTTTCTATCACATTTGCGAGGGTCCAGACCAGAGGGTCGCAGCGGATGCAGACAGATTCCCGCTAATTCGCCGGTCACTTCCGTTTCGATTTTCGATGTTTACGGCCCTTCACTTCAATCCCCGGGCTCGCTGCCCCAGGATGCTCATCAGTACTGGAACTCAGAGATACTGGACGTCCGGCAGATAAAAATCCATTGCTCAATTTAAAATTTCAGCCATGAAGGTCTTCCTCACCGGAGCCACGGGTTTTGTTGGCAGTCATCTTCTGCGGCGACTGCTGGCAGAAGGCCACTCGGTCCGCGCGCTGGTGCGCGATGTGGAGAAAGCCGGAAGCCTGGCGCGGCAGGGAACTGAACTGGTCAAGGGCGACGTGGTTGAGAACACGGGACTCGAGGAAGGGTTGCCGGGATGTGACGCTGTTATCCATTTGGTGGGAATTATTGTGGAGAATCGCGGCGCGACCTTCGAACGGGTTCATCACCTGGGGACGCGCCATGTAGTGGAAGCGGCCAGGCACAACGGTGTCCGGCGTTTTGTTCAGATGTCGGCGCTGGGTGTGCGAGCGGATGGCGTGGCTGCTTACCAGACCACGAAGTGGAAAGCTGAAGAAGCGGTCCGGCAAAGCGGCATTCCATACTGCATCCTGCGACCTTCGGTGATTTTCGGCCCCGGTGACGGCTTTGTCTCGCAGATGCTCGATACCATGCGAAAAGCGCCGATGATGCGCCCTGTTCCTGGCGATGGCAAGCCGCGGTTTCGCCCGATCTTTATTGACGACGTGACTACCTGCTTTGCTCGTGCCCTTACCACCGAGGCCGCGACGAACCAGACGATCGATCTGGGCGGCAGAGATGAGCTGCCACTGAACGATCTGCTGTTACAGATCGCGCAACAGGCGGGCATTCGCAAGCCGGCATTCCATGTTCCCCTGCCGCTGATGTTTGCCGGGGCAACCGTAGCGCAGACACTATTGAGACGCCCTCCAGTCACGGTCGATCAGCTTCGCATGCTGCGCGAGGGCTCTTCCTGCGACATTACGCGCATGAAGCAAATCTTCGGCATCGAGCCTCGCGGCTTTGCTGAAGGATTAAGCACCTGGCTTCGCCCCTAAGACATATTGGGCGCAACCTGTTTTGTCCGTCTGGGTTAATAATGGTGCCAGTGATGGCAAGTGCACACTTTACAAAAGTTAATGCAGGTCTTTTCAGGTGTGAACGTCTGTTATTTCAGAGCAGTAAATTTCCTAAACTCTGCATCAAAAGCAACAGCCACCAAAATAACAGGAGTTGATTATGAGGAATCATCAAAGATATTTGTGGGTCTCGCTGGTTACGCTGGCGCTGCTGACGGCTGGCTGCACCCGGTTCGGGGGCGGCGGCCGCTCGGACATGCAGGTGGCCAGTGACGTCCAGAGCAGGATCAACTCTGACGCGACTGTCCCGGACAAGATCACCGTCAATGCCAACAGCGGTGTGGTAACGCTCACCGGCAACGTGAGCAGTGACGCGGCCAGGAATGCCGCTGTCAACGATGCCTCGCATATTGATGGTGTCAAGACGGTCGTTGACCGGATGCAGGTAGCGCCGTCAACCGCAACCAATCTGCCTGCGCCGGAAGCGCAGACCGAGCCAGCGCCGAACAATAATCAGGCTGCGGCGCCTGCATCAACTCCGCGGGAGCGGCCTTCTCCGCGTCAGCGCAAGTCGCACAACACGGCTTCAAACGCAGTCAATGACTACAACGACACCAGCAGCGGCCTGGGAACTACCGTGCCGCCGAACAATACAAACACAGTGGCGCAGCCGACCGCTCCACCCGCGCCTGTTACGCCGCCTCCGCCGCAGAAAATCACCATTCCTTCCGGCACGCAGCTTAGCATCCGCCTGAATCAGGAGCTTGACTCGGAGAAAGCCCAGGTCGGAGACGTTTTTAAGGGATCCATTTCCGCTCCCGTCACGCTGGATGATCAGACCGTCATACCGACCACCGCCGACGTCGAAGGGCGAGTGGTGGACGTGAAATCGGCAGGACGTTTTGCCGGCCAGTCGGTGCTTACGCTCCAGCTCACCCGGCTCATGATGAACGGCAGGAGCTACGGCATACAGACCAATCAGTGGAGCAAATCCGGCAATGGCCGCGGAAAGAGCACAGCCACTAAAGTTGGTGGAGGCGCTGCCGTGGGCGCCATTCTGGGCGGCATCTTTGGCGGTGGTAAGGGAGCAGCCATCGGCGCGGCCGCCGGGGCTGGCGCTGGAACTGGCGTATCTGCCGCCACCAAAGGCCAGCAAATTCTGCTGAAGCCGGAATCAGTGATTGGCTTTACCCTTGAAAATCCGTTGACCGTCACACCCGGACCTGGTCGCGCCCCCATGGGCCAGTAGGTACCTTCGACGCAAATAGAGCGCCGCCTTCGGGCGGCGCTTTTTCTCTGCAACAAAAAAGAGCCACACAAACGTACAAACACATCCGTGTGACGCCTGGCGGAGAACTGGCTGAATGGCTGACCGGCAATCCACGTATAATTCAGTTTTTCAGCCCCAGGAACTGCGTGGAGCCAGCATCTGCACGTTTTTTACATTGTCGCGTTTTTTCTGTTTGGACTGGTGTTCGGCAGCTTTTTAAATGTCTGCATTCACCGCATGCCGCTGGGCCTCTCCGTGGTGCGTCCGCGCTCCGCGTGTCCGGTGTGCAAGGCCCCGATTGCCGGCTATGACAATATTCCCGTTCTGAGCTGGGTCGCGCTTGGTGGACGATGCCGCAACTGCAAAACGGCAATTTCTCCACGCTACGCTGCCGTCGAGTTGCTCACGGGAATCTGCTTTGCGCTCTCTTATTACCTGCCGCAGACCCTGACTGAAGCCGACCACTTGCTGCAGGCGGCAAAATTCTGCGTATTGTCGTTCCTGCTGATCGGCCTGATTTTTACCGACGCCGAAACCCGGCTGCTTCCCGACCTGCTCACCAAGCCGGGAATCGTACTCGGCCTTTTGTTCAGCCTTGTAGTCCGGGTGGAAGGCCCTTCCGAATACTTCCTGTTTGTGCCGCTGTACCAACATCATCTGGCTGACTGGCGGATTTTTTCCTTCCTCAATTCCTTTGCCGGTGCGGTTGTGGGGCCGGCATTCGTGCTGAGTGCGGCGCTGTTGTACCGTGCGCTGCGGGGGGTGGAGGGCATGGGCCGGGGCGATGTAAAGCTGATGGGGCTCATTGGCGCATTCCTGGGTATCCGGTTGACGTTGGTCGTACTGATGATCGGTTCTCTGCTGGGGACGATTGTTGGTATGGGGCTGATCTTTCTGGTCTGGAGAAAACGGCTGGCGCGGCGCCGCCGACAATCGCCCACGGATTCTGCCGCGCAGGCGCGCAAACGGGCATGGCATTCCGCTACCTTGATTTATCGTAATTTTCAGTTACCTTTTGGAGTGTTTTTGGGCGCAGCCGCACTGCTGGCGGCCTTTTGGGGACCCTCGGCCATACGCTGGTACTGGGGCTTGTTCTGGTGAAATTGCTGCTGCAAAATCCGATGATGCTCAAGGTGCTGCTGGCCACGTTCTTTGGCCTGTTTGCGGCACTGGCTGCAGTGGTTCTGATGCGCTACCTGCGCAAGAACCTTGCATACAAGCCGGAGCCCGAGAGAGTGGCGGATGCGAACCATCCGTTGTTCAGCCTGGCTACTTACAATGCCGTGATCCAGCAGCTGCGGGAGCAGGAAAAGGAGCTGAAGCTCCTCCGGCAGCAGGAGCGCGACAGCGCGGCAGCCTCGGAGAACATCAGCGAAGCGGTGCTTTCCAACCTCAGCAGCGGTGTGGTTTTCTTCGACCGCGTGGGGACCGTGCGCCAGGTCAACAGTGCGGCCAAATCAATTTTGGGGTACGCCTCTCCCTGGGGATTTCACATTCGTGATCTTTTTCGCGGAATGAGTGAGGTCCGCTGGACAAACGGCAGTGTTTCAAATTCTGCCGCGCCCTTTGTGGCTGAAATGGAGAGGACCATCCGCGAAGCCACTCCTTTTCAGCGAATTGAAGCCGACTACTGCACGCCTGCGGGCGAGAAGCGAGTGCTGGGGGTTGGTGCTTCAGCCGTGCGGTCAAAAAAAGGCGACATTCTGGGCGTTTCCTGCCTGATCGCCGATTTGACCCAGATCACGGAACTCTCGCGGCAGATGCGTCTCAAGGAAAATCTGGCATCGCTCGGCGAAATGTCCGCCGGCATAGCACACGAGTTCAAGAATTCGCTGGCCACGATTTCCGGATACGCGCAGATGCTGGTCCGAGACACTTCCGCAGAGAGCGGGGGCGGGTTCGCGGCCAAGATAGCGCAGGAAACCGAGGCGCTGGCGCGCATTGTCACTGAGTTTCTGGATTTCGCCCGTCCTCACAGCGTGGTCCGGCAGGCAGTGGATTTGCATGCAATTCTGCGGGAATGCGCTCAGGATAGCGGAATAGATTTACAGATTTCGGATACGCTGCCCCTGCAGGTGGCGGGAGACTCCGTGCTGCTGCGCCAGGCAATCTCGAATCTGCTGCGCAACAGTGCCGAGGCCGCGGCCAACGGCAGGCCGGTCCAGGTTTCGGTCGGGGGCAGGCTTGAGGCAGGCAAGCTGCAGCTTTCGCTCACCGACAATGGTCATGGAATTCCAGCAGACGCTTTGCCTAAGATATTCATTCCGTTTTTTACCACCAAGACCAACGGGACAGGCCTTGGCCTGGCGCTGGTACATCGGATCATTACCGAACACGGAGGCAGCATTATCGTGGACAGTGGCGCCCAGGGCACTACGTTCACAGTGACCTTGCCGGCGGCTACGGCCGTTACCGGTGCGGAGGCCTGAGGAAATCGGGAACCGGCAGGGGGATTTACCTTATCGTTCCCGGGCGGTAAATACGAGAGAATCGACTTGCAGGGCGGAGTAATATTAAGAACAGGAATACGGGTCATATCTGTATGAAAAAAATAGCCTTCATTCTCGTGCTGAGCGGTCTTGCGGCTGGGGCGCAGGAGCAGCAGACACCGCAGCCACAACCCCAGCCGTCGGAGTCGCAATCTCTGGGCGATCTTGCCCGCCAGTATCGCGCGGCCAAAAAACCTGGCACTCCTGTTCGGGTATTCGACAACGACGATCTGGCTTCTGCTTCCACCGCAGCTCGTGGGCCGGCCAAAGCTTCCGATACCGCGACTGACGAGACAAAGCCTGGAGATCCCAAAAAGGGCGAAAACAAGCCCGGAGACGCCAAAGAGCCGCCTAAGAGTGCTGCCGAGGCGACAAAGGCAAAAGCCGAAGAGTGGAAGACAAAGATCGATGCGCAGAAAAAGGAAGTCTCTTTGCTGCAGCGCGAGCTGGACGTGCTTGACCGGGAAATGCGCCTCCGCGCGGCCAACTATTATGGCGATGTCGGCACACAGTTCCGTGACCAGGCCAAATACAGCGAAGACAGCCGCAAGCAGCAGGATGAAATTGACGCCAAAAAGCAGGCGCTGGATGCCGCAAAGCAAAAACTTGAGGGCCTTCAGGAGAGCGCCCGCAAAGATGGAGTGCCTTCCAGCTACATTGACTAACGCTCCGCAGTATTCCGGCCCCCAAAGCCTGTTGTGTTTGGGGGCCTTTTAGCATGGAATCAATTCTGCTGGTGGAAGACAAGCCGGAGCTGCGTGAGATGCTGCAGCATGCTCTGGCCCGCATGGGGCACGAGGCTGTTCCAGCCGCCAGTTTGTCCGAGGCCCGCACGCTGCTTTCCGCGGCGCGCTTTTCCGCTGTACTGACCGACCTGAAGCTGCCGGATGGCTCGGGCATGGATGTGCTGCGTACCGCTCTGGATCTCGACGCTGCCATCCCAGTGATCATCATGACCGCGTATGGCAGCATTGCCCAGGCAGTGGAGGCCATGCGGCAGGGAGCGTATGACTTTATTCAGAAGCCGCTTGATCTTGGCCATCTGGAGCACATGCTGTCTCGCGCACTCGAACGCCAGCAGATCCTGCGCGAGAACCTGGTTTTAAAAGAAGAATTTGCCAAAAGGCACGGCTTTCCCCGCATTATCGGTGAGCATCCCGCCATGCTGCAGGCAGGACGCGAGATGCAGCGTGTGGCCATGACCGAATCCACGGTCCTGCTGCTGGGAGAGAGTGGTACGGGCAAGGAGTTGTTTGCCCGCGCCACCCATCAGCTGAGTCCGCGCGCCGGCCGGCCATTCATTGCCATCAATTGTGCGGCCATCCCGGAGACATTAATTGAGAACGAGCTGTTCGGCCATGATCGTGGGGCCTTTACCGGGGCCGCCGGACGCCAGGCGGGGAAATTTGAGCTGGCGCATCGCGGAACTATCTTTCTGGACGAGATCGGAGAACTGCCGGCGGCGGCGCAGTCGAAACTGCTGCGCGTCCTTGAAGACCACAAGGTCGAACGCCTGGGCGGCACTGCGCCCGTGCCGTGTGATGTACGGGTGATTGCCGCAACCAACCGCGAACTCGAAAAAGCCGCGGAGTCAGGTGCGTTCCGGCGTGATCTTTACTACCGGCTTGCGGTGGTGCCGATTACCATTCCGCCGCTGCGCGAGCGCGGCGACGATGTGCTGCTGATCGCCGGGCACTTTCTGGAACGTTTTCGCCGCGAATTTAAAAAGAACAATCTTCGCTTCTCGTCCGGCGCCAGTGCCGCTCTGCAGCAGCATACCTGGCCAGGCAACGTGCGCGAATTGCAGAACGCCATTGAACGCGCCGCCATCCTCAATGATGGCGAGATTACGGCCAGTGAACTGGGACTGCCTGGCCGGCCCCCATCCCGTGACGACGAAAACTCAAAGACACAGGAGCGGCAGAAGATCGAGAGCATGTTACGAGAGTGCAAGTGGAACAAGACGGCCGCCGCTGAACGCCTGGGCATTTCCTACAAGACTCTGCTCACCAAAATCAAAGTACATGGACTCGATTAGCAGTTAACATACACAAAGAGAGCGTTGGCGAGTCTTACATTTGCCGCGCCATATTTGCAATACCATTTTGCCAGTATCAAAGGAGCCAATGAGAACAATTCGCTGCCTGACCATTCTTGCCGCAGCACTGCTGCTGGGGTGTGAGAAGGAAAAGCCGGCTGCCCCCGTAACACAGCCTGTTCAACTGCAAACCGGACGCTTTGCGCTGCAGAAAATGCTGGTGCCTGCCCATCTGTGGGCCCCGGACGCACAACCGGTCTGGCTGCAGTCGGTGTACATTGCGCAGGACGGGAACGGTCATGATGGAAAAAGCAGCCTTTGGCGCGCTTCTTTTGCTTCGCCGTCACGTCAAAAGACGGTGATTTTTATTTGGTCAGGCACGGACCATTCCGATATGCAAAGAGGGGTAAGCCATCTGCGCGAGGAGTTCTTCAACGCCTCCAACCGTTCGGAACAGCCGTTCGATTTGAACTACCTCAAAATAGACAGCGAAGAGGCACTGGAGACGGCCCAGAAGCACGGCGGGAAAGAATTGCTGGCGAAAAAACCGAATCAGCCGGTAATGTACCTGTTGGATTACGATGCACGTATTCCCCAGGTCCGGTGGCACGCGATTTATAACGACAATCCTTCCGGCGCGCCGCTTACCGTCCTGATTGACGCCAGCTCCGGGCAGTTTATTCACAAGGAATAAGCATTACTTCTGGAAGAATGCAGGCACAGGCAGGAGTGCCGGTGCTCTGCCTGTACGGGTGATGAAGAAATAATTTACTTGCCCAGTATCCAGTCGATGTCGCTGATGGCTTTCTTCGCCTCGGCAGCGTATTTTCCGTTCGGCTGCAGCTCGATATATTTTTTGTACCCGAATCGCGCTTCGTCCAGCCGTTGCAGCCCGCGCAGGCTTTCCGCCAGCCGCAGATAGGCAAGCGCATTTTCCGGAGACTGCCGCAGCGCATCTTCAAAATGTTCGCGCGCGCCGTCAAAGTCATTGCGTGCGAGCAGGAGTTCGCCGGTGGCGAGATCGTCCGCCGCGCGCTTCTCCGGTTCGGATTTACTGGCATGCAAAAGAGGTTTGATCCGCTCGATTGCGATCTTTGAGTCTTTCGCAAAAGGGCCTTCCGGCAAAACCTCCAGATATTTCCCGTATTCCTGATATGCCTGGTCGGGCAGGTCCAGCCGCTCCAGCGTCTGGGCCATGCCATATGTGGCTTCAGCATCATTTGGCTTGTACAGAAGCGCCTCGCGAAAACGGTCCAGCGCCGCACGATAATTTTTTCGCGAAAAATAGAAGCGGCCTATTTCCACGTCCTTGGCGGCTTTATGCGGATCGAAGTCGAAATTCTGCGCGTCCGGTTCGCTCCGGGTCGCTGTGGGCTGGGGTTGGTTGTTGAAATCAACCTGGGAGTCACGGCTGGAACTTTCGCCATTACCGGAGTTTACGGGTTGTGAGGAACTCTCACCCTGAGTTTGATTCTGAGTTTGCCTCTGACTCTGATTCGGCTGGTCCTGATTATCCGCCGGCTTATTTTCCGTCGGCGCCGTGGGCCGGGTCGTGCGTTTCTTAGAGGGAGCGTCCCGGGGCGAGTTGCGGGGGACAATGTTGGGCTGATCGTCCTGCGATGAAGAACTCTGGGCCGGGGACAAAGTAATGAAGGCAAACAGGCAAAAAACAAGATAAAAGCCGGACTTCATATTTATATTTTAGTGCAAATGGAATGGCCCAGGAGAAATGTGTATGCCCGTGATTGAGGTGGATATTCTTCTGCCCAGGGGATATTCTTGAGCCGATCCTGCAATCATGGATGGAGCACACTGATGAGGCGTTTTTCGCAGTTTTTGCTGCTCGCTGGCTTCGCGCTGATACTCGCATCGTCCGCGGAAGGGCACCACAAGAGCCACCCCAATCACGCGGTCACCGGGACCTGGGGCGGAGAGCACATTTTGCTGGAGACATCCGATAACGGCGCCAAGGCGGAGTTCGACTGCGCCCATGGCGAGATCACTCAGCCGCTCACTCTCGACCAGCAGGGGAACTTTGATGTGTCCGGGACATTCACTGCGGAGCACGGCGGGCCTGTGCGCCGGGATGAGACGCCAAATTCTTCTGCCGTTCGCTATTCCGGCCATGTCCAGGGTGAGAGCATGACGCTGAGCATTACTCGTGGAGAAGAAAAGCTGGGCAGCTTCACGCTGACTCGCGACGCACACCCCTTGCTGACGAAGTGCCGCTGAAGATGCTTTAAAACACCGGTAAAATCAAAGGCCGCCAGCGAACTGGCGGCCTTTGGCTGCGCAAAACGTCTCGGGGGAGGATGAGACTTTAGCGGTTGGGATTAGTAGCCGCCCCTTGCGCAGAAGCCTGCGTATTTTGCATGTTGGTCATCAGCCGGACGTCTACCCGGCGGTTTTCGGCCCGTCCCTGGGCGTTAGTGTTGGGTGCTGTCGCTTTGTCCTTGCCCAGGCCGATGAGATAGATTTTGCGTGCGGGAATGTCTTTCCCGGCCAGGTACTGCACCACGGCATCGGCACGGCGTTCGCTCAGCTTGTAGTTGTAGGCAGCCGAACCAACTGAATCAGTGTCGCCTTCCACTACGACCAGGTAGCCTTTGGTATTGGGAACTTCAGCCACGAGCTTGTCCAAAGCTTCTTTGGCTTTGGGGGTCAGGTTGGCCTTATTAAAGGCGAAATGGACCGCGGTTTCGACCACAGGGTGATAGTTGTCGAGATTGGCGACTTGGCTGGTCAGACTGTCCACGCGAGTGGAGGCCTGAGTGGCCAGGGACTGTGCCTGGTCGGCGCGAGTGCGGGCATCGGCAGCTTTTTGATCGGCTTCGGACGTCTTCTGGTTCACGCCCTGAATGCCCTGCTGGGCGCGGGTATCCACGTCACGAATTGCGTTGGTGTTTTTTGCCGTGAGGGCATCAAGTTCATTGGATTTGTCGATGATTGGCTGGGTCTGCTGCCGCGTATAGTTCTTCGTTGCGCAGCCAGAGCTAAACAAAAGCGCTGCGCCGGCCAACACTATGGTGATACTGGATTTCAAGTTCATTGGGGGAGACCTCCCTGGAAGCCCAGGCGGCGCAGGAAAAAACGCCGCTTAAATTTGTCATCATGAGCAAGAGCAAGCCGAATGCCATCAGGTAAAGCTGGCTTGCTCCAAGGTAAGTTGTTTAAAACCAATAATTTGGGAATGTGCGCGGCCAGGCCTGATCCGAATCGAAGGAAGTTTTTACCTACTATGAGGAGTCGGAGACATAAAAAAGGGGAACTGGGAAGTTCCCCTTGCAAAACTTGCAGACAAAACAACTAATCCCGTTCCTGAAATCTGCCACCAGGGCTGGGCTGTGTTCCGCCGGTATCCTGGTGCATTTGCTCCCACTCCTGCTGCGTTATCAGTTTTACGGGGGGCAGCTTTTTCTGTTGCAGTCTGGAGTTGATGCCGGGCAACTCTTTCGCCGTGAGTTGCTCATAGTCATGAATCACGTCTTCCAGTTCATGGCCCAGAGCGTCGGTGCGGGCGACCTGAGAGTCCGTGGGACGGCCTTCATAACCATTGACGTTGCCATAAATAGTGGTCATGAACTCGCGAATGCGCTCTTCGCCGGTAATGGCTCCGCCCTCTTTGGTGGCCACGATTTTGGAGCGCAGGGCATCGGCCTGTTGGGCAAGCTGTTCCAGATCTTTGCGCAGGGAGTCTCCCTGGGGCAGTTTGCCCGCGCGTTCTCTGGCCTGGTCGCGGACATTCACGATGGCGTCCACGCCGTAGCTCATGCGGCCCAGCATTTTGTGCAACTTCATGGCGAGGGCGAACTGGGCTTTGCGATCGTCCAGAGTGAAATAAGAGTTTCTGGGATCCATGACCAGTTCGAGTTTGCTCGTATAGGTCTTGTCTCCTTTGGTCAGCCTGACGGTATAGGTGCCGGGGAGAACACGCGGTCCTGCGCCGGCTTCAAAAGCCGCACTGGCTGCCGGAGGAACGATCGGCGCTTTGACGCGCATGGACCAGAGAGCGCGATTCAGTCCACGATGCTTGCTGGCGGCAATGGTATCGACCAGTTTGCCTTCCTGATCGAAGATTTCGATCTTCATATCGCCAAAGATGTGGCGGCTTCTTTGGTAATAAGTAATGAAGGCATTGCTGCTGCGGCTGGAGCCAAAGAAAGTTGCATCGCCTTCCGCCCAGCCGCCGCCAGACTCGATCAACTGGATCGCCTTACCGTCAAACAAAACGGCTTCCTGCGCCATGGTTTCCGGAGTGAGAGCACGCAGGGACGAGATGTTATCGATGATCCAGATGCCGCGCCCATGGGTGGCGATGACCAGGTCTGATTCCCGAGGCTGCACCACCAGATCGCGCACGGCTGCCGCTGGGAATCCCGCGCCTTTGTACTGCGCCCATTTACCGCCGCCATCCACTGAAATCCACAGGCCAAACTCGGTACCCAGGAAAAGCAGGCTGCGGTCCTGAGTGTCTTCCTTAATTACATGCGCGTAGCCGCGAACGCCGCTGTCCTTTACGCCCAGAGAGGCCCAGGTTTGTCCGTAGTCGGTGGTCTTGTAGAGATAAGGGCTCATGTCGCCGAAAGTGTGGCGATCGAAAGCGGCATAAGCCGTGCCTTCCTCGTAGAGGCTGGCTTCCACCCACGAAACCCACGAGTTTTTGGGCAAGCCTGAAACATTGCCGGCAACGTTAGTCCAGGTCTTGCCGCCGTCACGGGTGATCTGCAGATTGCCATCGTCCGTGCCGACCCAGATGATGCGGCCATTCTTCGGCGACTCGCTGATGGAGTAAATGCTGGTATGCATTTCAGCAGCGGAGTTGTCCACGGTGATGCCGCCGGATTCTTCCTGCTTCTGCTTCTCCGGATCATTGGTGCTGAGGTCGGGCGAGATGCGCTCCCATGACTGGCCGTGATCGCGCGAACGAAAGAGGAATTGCGCGCCAATATAGATCGTGCCCTTTTCGTTCGGGCTCATGTGAATCGGGGTGTTCCAGTTGAAGCGCAGCTTTTTCTCGTTGTACTCCGCCTGTGGCTTGATATTGCGGGCATCGAGCGTGTGCCGGTTGATGCGGGAGATTTCTCCGCCCTGATACTCGGCATAGACCCAGGCAGGGTCGGAGGGATCGGGAAATGCCCAGAAACCGTCGCCACCGTACAGGTTCTCCCAGCGCGAGTTGCTGACGCCGCCAGGATAAGACGAATCGCCCACCCAGGAACTGTTGTCCTGAACGCCGCCGTAAACATGGTATGGGTTCGCGTCATCCACGCTCACGTGGTAGAACTGCGAAACCGGCAGGTTCATCAGGTGACGCCAGCGCAGACCGCCATCGATGCTGTTCCACAGGCCGCCATCGTCACCGGTAAAGATCACATTGGTGTTGCTGGGATCAATCCAGAGGGTGTGGTGATCACCGTGCGCATTGGCCACCGAGCTGAAGCTTTTGCCACCATTCGTGCTCTCGAGCAGGATGAGATCGGGTTTGAAAAGTTTGCTGGCGTCTTTGGGATCGACAATCAGATTGGCGAAGTAAAAAGGCCGCCACACCAGATACTGGCTGTCATCGAGCCGGACCCATTTTTTGCCGCCATCGTTAGACCGGTACAGCGCGCTGTTCTTGCTTTCGATGATCGCGTACACCGTTTGCGGCTGCGAAGGCGCAACGGCCACGGCAATGCGGCCATACGGCTTTGCAGGAAGCCCTTCGGCATTGGCCGGAGTGATCTCACTCCAGTGCTCGCCGCCATCGGTGGATTTGAAAAGTCCGCTGCCCGGCCCGCCGGAGCGGAAGGTCCAGCCCTGGCGGCGAAAGTCCCACATGGACGCGTAAATCGTCTGTGGCTCCGAGGGCGCCATGGAGATCAGGCCGCACCCGGTGGAACCGTTGGCCCCGGCGAGAACTTTGCGCCAGTTTTTGCCACCGTCGGTAGTTTTGTACACGCCGCGTTCGTCACTGTCGTTCCACAGGTGGCCGGTAACGCAGGCGTAAACCGTGTCGCCGGCTTTGGGATCCACGATGATTTTGGCAATGCGCTCGGAATCCTTCAGCCCCATGTTGGTCCAGTTTTCGCCGTTGTCGGTGGATTTGTAGATACCATCTCCCACGGACGTGCTGTTGCGGGTCCACGCCTCACCCGTTCCCACCCAGATCGTCTTGTGATTGGAAGGATCGATGGTTACGGCGCCTACGGACTGGACATCTTCTTTATCGAACACGGGCTTGAACGTGGTTCCGCCGTTAACCGACTTCCATACCCCGCCGCTGGCCGCGCCGACAAACATGGTGATTTTTCCATCTTCATCCACGGCGTCGAGGGCGGCGATGCGGCCGCTCATGGTGGCTGAGCCTATGTTTCTGGCGGTGAGCCCGGAGACAGTTCCGGAATCAAACTTTACCGGACGGGAAGAAGTTTGGCCCCATGCGGCCACGCACAGCAGGCCGGCGAGTAGGGTGAGGCATTGCAATTTACGGGAGCTCAGGCAAAATTCCGGCATGAAGGGATTGTCCTCTCAAAAGAGATAAATTCACTTATTTCGGCTGGGTGGCTCCGGGAGCTTTTTTCGTCCCCTCGCCGGACATTTTGAAGTCACTGTCATCCACGGGCGCGTTCACTTCGATCCGGCGGATGCTGATTTTCGCGCGGGAGTCCGGATCGTTTTTCGATCCCTCGGCGATAGAGAATGGGAACATTACGCCATTCACCGGCTTGTAAGAGCCGTATTCCGTCGCGCTCTCGCGAATGGACCCGCGAATGAACAACTGCTTCTCCACGAGAATTTCCAGATATGTATCCGGATCGAGGTAGTAATACGCGATGTCACCGTTTTTGAGGGTGACTTTGAGCTTGTAAACATCGTCGCCGTCCACCTGGTCGTGCCCAAGGTACTGGATGGTATTGCCTTTGGCCTTGTAATCGACGAGCGGGCCATCAAAGTCGGCTTCTTCGATCAGGCCGCGCAGATTGTCTTCGCCAATCAGTTCAGGGTCTTTTTTCCCCTGAAAGGGGGAGATTGCCCAGCCCGTGGAGCCGTCCCATGCGGTGACCTGTGTCATGCCCTGGAGGGTAAAGGTGGTGCGCAACAGGTCCGGTCTTTTGGACTCGCGCCCAATCACGGCTTTGAAGCCGCCAGCGTCAAAATCGGCGGTAAAGCGAATGCTTTTGATGGCCTTGATTTTGTCTATGCCACCCCTGGCTTCAATGTTCTTTGCCACCAGCTCTTCCGCGGTTTGCGCGGAAGCCCCCAGCGCCAGAAGAAAAATAGCTGCTGCGATGTTTCGGATTACCATCATCTGAATCGCTCCCTGAAGTGCATCAATGGATAAATCAACCTGGGTAAAAAACCTGGGCAAAACTAAAGACCGGCCAATTCTACTACTGCCGGACATATTTAGACGTTTGGGGAGGCAGATGGTTAGTGGGGGCTCAGATGTGGCAGTGAGGCGTTTCCGGCTCCTATACTATAGGCAGCCGACAATCGCTTTCCCAGGACGCAAAAGAGCGCCTTCATGGATTTGATCGAGAAAATTCGCACCATCCCCGCGCAGCCCGGCGTGTATCTCTACAAAAACGCCGAGGGCGAGGTGATCTACGTGGGCAAGGCCAAAAGCCTGCGCGCCCGTGTGCGCTCTTATTTCCAGGAGGGTGTGGGCGAATCCAACGCCAAGACCGGGTCGCTGATGCGCGAGGCGGTGGACGTTGAATACATTGTGGTGGACAACAACAAGGAGGCGCTGGCGCTTGAAAACAATCTCATCAAGCAGAAAAAGCCGCGCTTCAACATTCTGCTGCGCGATGACAAGACGTACCCTTATCTCAAGCTCACGCTGGGAGAGCGCTTTCCCCGGGTGTACGTTACGCGCCGCCTGCGCAAGGACGGAAGCGTTTACTATGGGCCGTATTTTCCCGGCAATCTGGCCTATCGCATCGCCGATCTGATTCACCGGCACTTTCTGGTGCCTTCCTGCAAGGTGGATCTCACCCGTTACCATCCGCGACCCTGTTTGCAGTACTACATCAAGCGCTGTCTCGGGCCGTGCGTAAAAGAGCTGACCACGCCGGAGGCTTATCAGGAGGCTGTTCGCGATGTGCAACTGCTGCTCGAAGGGCGGCAGACCGACCTGGCCAAATCTTTGCGCGCACGCATGGAGCAGGCAGCCGAGCAGCAGGAGTACGAACGCGCGGCTCGCTGCCGCGATTTGATCTCCACGGTGGAGCAGCTCCAGGAGAAGCAGCGCATTGCCGCTGTTGAAGGCGACGACATGGACGTTTTCGGCTACCACTACGAAAACCAGATGCTCGCCGTGAATGTGTTTCACCTGCGCGGAGGCAAGATCCTCGACCGGCGCGAGTTCTTTTGGGAAGAGCTGCCGGAACTGGAATCAGGACCGGGCTTTGAGCCAGGAGCGTTCTTCTCCGCTCTGCTGAAGCAGGTTTACATTGACCAGCAGTATGTGCCGCACGACATTCTGGTTCCGGTGGATTTCGAAGACCGAGAGGCGCTGGAAGAGCTGCTCAGTGAGAAACGAAACGGGAAGCTGGAAATTCTGGTTCCGCAGCGCGGCGAAAAACGGTCTTTGATCGATCTCTCGGCGCAGAACGCCAAGCAGTCGTTCGACCAGCGCTTCCGCGTGATGAAGCCCGCGGCCCAGGCCATCCAGGAAGGGCTGCAGGACGCGCTCGGCCTGCCGGACATTCCCAAACGCATTGAGTGCTTTGATATCTCGCACATTCAGGGAGCGGAGACCGTGGCTTCCATGGTGGTGTGGGAAGAGGGAAGCATGAACAAGGCGGAGTACCGCAAGTTCATTGTGAAAACCGTGGAAGGAGTGGATGATTTTGCTTCGATGCGCGAAGTGGTGACCCGGCGCTACAAACGGCTGCGCGATGAAAAGAAGCCGCTGCCCAGCCTCGTGCTGATCGATGGCGGTCTCGGCCAGCTCCATGCCGCGGCCGACGCACTGGAGTCACTGGAGATTACCAATCAGCCGCTGGCCGCCATCGCGAAAAAAGAAGAGATCATTTACGTCTATGGCCAGGAAAACGAGCCGGTGGTGCTGGAACGGCACTCGCCGGTGCTGCATCTGGTGCAGATGGTGCGCGACGAATCCCACCGCTTTGCCGTTACCTTTCATCGCAAACGCCGCCAGATGCGCGACCGCAAATCGGAGCTGCTGGAAATCCCCGGCGTCGGCGAGCGGACGCGGCAAAGACTGCTGCAGCACTTTGGCAGCGTTCGCGCCGTGCAGGAGGCTGACAGCGGAGCGCTTAGCTCGATTTTGACCCGATCGCAAACCGAGGCCGTGCTGCGTCATTTTTCCAAAGCGAAGGAAGTGGGGCAGTGACGGAGTGCGGTTTTATTTTCCTACATTCTGGAAGCAATCTATTCACTGCTCATCAGGCAGCTGGTTGAATCTTCTGCGACAAGGAACTGAATCAGCCTGAAGGGCCAGCATATATAATCCTGCCGATATGAACCTGCACTGCCGCTTCTTCTCCCTTACAGCTCTCATCGTTTTGCTTGCAACCTGTTCTCTGACGAAAGCGCAGGCCCCGCAGCCGAATGGCGGAGGAGTGAGGGCCGGGGTGTTACCTCGCACCTGGCAACCCAGCGGTCCGCAATGCACGGCCAATTCGCAATTTCAGGTGTACGAATACAACCAGGATTTCTACATCCTGCGTGAGTCGGGGTGTTCGAATTATGAAAAGCCTTTCCTGTACCTGCTTTTTGGAAAGGAAAAGGCGCTTCTGCTCGATACCGGCGCGGGCAAGACCGATGTGGCTCGGGTGATCAAGGGCCAAATGGACCTTTGGCTGACCAGGAACAAGCGTGAAAGCATCCCGCTGATCGTGGCCCATACTCATGCCCATCGTGATCATACTTCCGGCGATGCAGAATTGAAGTCTCTTCCCAATACCACGGTTGTGGAGCCAGGGAGCAGTGCTGTCCAGGCCTTCTTTGGTTTTCAGAACTGGCCGGCCGAGGCGGTTACCTATAATCTCGGCGACCGGACCCTCGACATTGTTCCCATTCCAGGTCATGAAGCATCGTCCATTGCCATCTATGATCGGCAAACGGGCATTCTGTTTACAGGTGACAGCCTGTATCCGGGCCGGCTTTACGTGGAAGATGCGCCTGCATTTGTCCGCAGCATTCAGCGGCTGGTCGATTTCACTCAGGGAAAAATCGTGACCCATGTTCTGGGGAACCACATTGAGCAGACGCGTACGGCATATCTGGACTATCCCATTGGAACGGTTTACCAGCCGGATGAGCACCAGCTGGAACTGGGCCGTGCCCAGCTCCTGGAGTTAAACCGGGCGTTGCAGGATATGAATGGCAAAATAGAACGGACGGCTTTTCGAGACTTCACGATCTGGCCGAGTCATTGACACCTAAGCAGCCATGGCAGCAGCTTGGTTTTGCCTGCGCGGAGAATTACACCGTATCTGCTGTGACAGCTTCGGCGGATGACATGACTTCATCCCGTGGTTTCACCGGCCAGATTGCCGCCACGCACGCAAGGAGATACAGGCTTCCCACGATGGCAAAAGCTGCCGCCAAACTCCAGGTGTGGGCCACGACTCCTACGCCGACTGAGAGAACCAACTGGAGAAACGTGCCAGCAAAGTAAAAGGTGTTTTGCACGCGTCCCATGAAGTGTTTGGGTACCAGTTCCATGATGGTGCTGGTGATGACCACGCCGCCGGTTCCGCGGCAGCCTCCCATGATGCCGTAAATGAATACCGATACCAGCAGGGCAAGGCCCATGGACATGGTCGCCGCATGAATTCTGCCGTGCAGATGCGTTCCGAGCAGGGGCAGCGAAATGAGGCATAGCCCCATCACGGCCATGGAAACGCCAATGGCTCGGCGGTGCCCCGCGCTGCGCGCCAGCGCAGGCGCGAACACCGCGCTGAGACAAGCGCCTACCGCCCAGCCGCTGCTCAGCCAGCCGTAACCTACTGCTCCGGTTTTTAAAATCCGGTCGCTGAAGGGTGCGGTGACCACGCCCTGGGTGAGCATTCCGCCAATGAAGAGCGCCCAGCACGTCCCCAGCAGCAAAACCTGCGGACGCTGCCGGATATAGGCAATGCCTTCGCGCAGTTCATGGGAGAAGCGGGCGAACTCGCTTTCATGGATGGTTTGCGAGGGAACAGCTACAGTGTGGCGTCCCCGGCGGACGAACAGATAGCAGGTGAAAGAGAGCACGTAGCTGGCGAAATCGAGAAATAGCACGCCGCTCAGGCCAATCGAGTTGTAAACAAATCCCACGATGGAGCCGGCGACCAGCCAGCCGCCCTGCACTCCGGCGATGAGAAAGCTGTTGGACTGCAGAAAGGCGGATTCCGGCGTTAGCTCCTGAATCAGCGCCGTGATTGTGGGCCAGAACATCCAGAAGCCGGCGGCCACCAGAATGCTCATCAAATAAACTTCCCACAGCGCCGCCATTCCGCGATACGCGAGTATGGCCACGGCAAGAATGACCACAGCGCGGCAGGCGTCGAGGGTCATCACCAGCCGCCGCCGGTCTTCACGATCAATCACCACGCCGGTGAAGGGAAGCATCAACAGGGCGGGAATGGTCTGCAGCATGAGCAGAGTACCCAGTGCAACCTCGGAGTGGGTGGCCTGCAGGACGTACCAGGTCACGGCAGCCGAATTCATTCCGCTGCCTACCATGGAGATGAGATTGGCCGCGAAGATAAGCCGCAAGCCGCGATGCTGGAGAATATCGCGCATGTTTTCAATGTAGCATTTCAGGCGATTGAGTCATTTGGTAATAGCACTTTGGATTTTTACTGATCGGAGAATCCTCGACGCACCAGACGGGATCAATGGGATAATCAGCTCGTGCTTGCTGCGGACCTTCGAGCCCTGGTTACAGTGGTTCTGCTCTCGGCAGTGCTGGCGTCCAGCGCCCCTGCGCCGGAGCCGGTAAAGCCGTTTTCCGTATTTCATGATGGAGCCGAGGTCTCGTTTGTTCCCGAATCGTCTGGCCCCGGACATCCCGTAAGTCTTGGACCATGGATGCTCGGTTATCCGTTGCCCGAGGCCAAGCCCCTGGACAAGCGGCTGAATCTCTATGTGGTGATTCCGGGAAAGCAGTATCACTCTGCTGTTCATCCGGAATACGACCACACGCTGATCATCAACACGCTTACGGAAGACAAGCCGCGCGAATGGGACGTTTACTGGTGCTTCATTCTCGATCCATCTTTTCAAACCGATTTTCTGAACGAACATGATTTGCTGATGGCCGCTCAGGAGAGCTTTCATCCCGCGGACCTGTTTGATGTGGAGGACATGCCTGGGCGAGTGCTCATGGCCGAGAAGATGGATGTGCGCAGTCTGCCGGAACTCAGGCGCTCCCGCCGTCGGGACGGCTCTCTGCCGCGCATTTTGATTGTTCCCGCGCGGCTGGCGTTGCGCGCAACCGCCGCCGCGCCGCCGGAACCCGACCAGCCTGGGGCCGCTGCAAAGCAGCTTCTGTAAAATAACTCTTCCGTCTGCTTCGCTATACTGAAGCATTGCACGGACGAGGATTCCACTGCTTCCTTATCTCCATATCTGGCGTATCGAACTGCCTACATTCGGCCTGCTCATGGTGGCCGCGTATGTAACTGCCTACTTCGCGCTGCAGGCGGAGCTGAAGCGCCGCAAAGTCAGCGTGAATGCCGACACCATTATTGTGTGGATGGCCATCGCCGGAATTCTGGGCGGAAAGATCTGGCACATCATCGACACACCGGCCGACCGGGCGCCGCTGGATATTTTGCTGCATCCGGGACAGCTGTTCTACTGGTTCCGCGAAGGCTTTGCCTGGTTTGGCGGTTTTGTGGCGGGCATTGCCACGCTGCTTTTGCTGGCGCGGCGTTATCGCGTCAACATGCTCACCATGCTCGATGTATGTAGCCCAGCCGCGGCTATCGGCTATGGTGTGGGCAGAATCGGCTGCCTGATTTCGGGTGACGGCGACTATGGCCAGCCGACTTCGCTGCCCTGGGGCATGTCGTTTCCCCACGGACTGGTGCCTACTACGGAAACCTGTCCGCTGTGGGGGGCAACGCCCGATTGCCGCGTGCATCCCACGCCGCTTTACGAATTTATTATCGCGCTGGTGATTTTCTGGTATCTGCGGCGGCGCAGCGCCCGTGCGCTGAACCGTCCGCTGGCTCCGGGCGTGATCACCGGCGAATTTTTGGTGCTGAGCGGCCTGTCGCGTTTTCTGGTGGAGTTCATCCGCATCAACCCTCGCGTGCTGTGGGGCATGAGCAACGCGCAGCTGGTGGGACTGCTCTCGGCGCTGGCCGGCGCCATACTGCTGTTTTTTGCGAGGCGTCGATTTCGCGGCCAGGACCCAGTCCGCCGCGTCTTCGACCATGTGATCCAGCACGGAAATGATCCCCGCCCGGAATCCACAAAGGCCACTCCCGAATGCCCCAACCCTGAACGCTGGAGGATGCTGGACACGATGACTGCCGAAGTCGAGGTGCTCGAGTTTCTGCGCTGCCTGATGACCACACTGAAGCCAAACCTGGTGGTGGAGACCGGGACCTTTATGGGCGTGAGCACGCAGTATATGGCGGAGGGGCTCAAACAGAATGGATTTGGCAAGATCGTGACCTGTGAGCCGGATCCGGCTGTTTTTGCCAAAGCCAAAGAGAAGATCGAATCCGCCGGACTGAAGAAGTGGGTGGACTGCCGCTGCGAGTCCAGCCTGGAGACCAAAATTTCCGGACCGATAGATGTGTTCTTCTCCGATTCGCTGCTTGAACTGCGCGAACAGGAGGTGCGCCACTTTCTGCCGCAGATCAATCCCCATGGGCTCATTCTGATGCACGACGCCAACTCCAGTTTTAAGACCGTGCGCGATGCCGCGCTGCGGCTGGAGCAGGAAGGGCTGATCTCCGTGGTGCTGCTGCCCACGCCTCGCGGGCTGGTGATGGCACAAAAGCGGGATGGGCGGAAGTAAAGGGTTCAAGAGAATTTAACTCATTCTCATATAATGGGAAGCATTGGGTTTAGGCAGGCCATGTGCTTTGGGTCGGCTTGGCGTATCGTCGTCCATGTGATTCTTGTCTTGTCGCTGGTACTCAATTTGAGGATAGTTATCAACCTTAACCAGCTCAGGGAGGGCACGCATATGGCAAAAACCATCGAGCAGTCAGTACTGTCGAAGAACAGCAACGTACGTAGAAAAAGAACTAACATAGCAAAACCGACAGCGACGACGAATTGCATGGGAGCACGTTTACGCCGGTCTGCCTAAGTCCAATACCCCCAGTTCTCAATCGCCTGGTGAATAAAAATTTCGTCAGATCGTTTTTTATAGCTATATTGGATTGCCATGAAAAAGGCCCTCACATTTATCTTTTTGGCCCTTGCAATCCGGGTGCAAATCACACCTGCTTTTGCCAGCGAACTTGAAAAAACGCTGAAGAGCCAATACGGGAAACATGTTCTGGGACTACGCTCTCCCATACAGGGGACCCATCTGAAGTTCGATTCGACTGGGAAGTTAGTGGCGCCACTGCCCCCGGGACGCTGGCTTGCCTATGGGGGAATCCGCGTCGAGAAAATAAGTCTTCGGCCGGATAAATTGCATTTGGAAGGGCCGTGGGTAGGATTTGCAACTGACAAGCAAGGCAAACCCCTGCTCGTTCCATTGGGGAAACCAATCAAGATCGAGATACGGCTCGACAGCCCGGCAAATTCCGCCGATGACGTGCGCGCGCTCCTTGAGCGCGTCTTCTTTCCGGATGACAATGACATCCAACATGTCCTGCCCGAATTCCGGCGAGACGACTTTGTCGACACAGAATCGATTCACAAATTCAGGATAACAAGTGAAACAATTCACAACTTCAATACAAAAAAAGAAGCCGGTGTCACCGCTCCCGTGCCTGTGGATACTCCAGAGCCCGAGTTTTCCAGTGAAGCCCGCCATAACAAATACCAGGGAAGTGTGGTGCTGGAAGTAGTTGTCGATAAGTCGGGAACCGTGTCAAGAATAAGAATCGTGCGCGCCCTGGGTATGGGGCTGGATTTGCAGGCGGTTGAAAAAGTTGAGACGTGGCGTTTTCAACCGGCCAGCCGCAACGGGCAGCCCGTGGCGGTGACCCTGAACATAGAGGTAAGCTTTAATCTCTACTAGAGCAGAGCATTCATGAACTTCACTCTGCCCCGGCACTCATTTATTTAGTCTTTACTTCTGCTTCACCCAGCCCAGTCACTCCAGGGTAATGATTTTCTCGAAGCTGCTTAATTGAGATTCATGGCAAGCCTGGCCTGATAGTTTCTCCGCAATTTTTTCGGCACAGACTGGCGAAAATTTTGCTTGAACACGAGCAACTTATATTTTCTCCGTGGGTTACTATGGCTTGCCGCAAACAAATCAAGGAGTGGAAACTATGTCATTTTCCATCGCTCGTGTTTCACGGCTGCTTTTGGGTATGGTCTTTCTTGCAATTCTTTCTGCCTGCGGGGGAAGCAGTCCCGCGCCTGCGGCAAATAATTCGGGTCCAGGACCAGCGCCAAGTCCTGGTCCAGGTCCTGCTACACCGGCCCAGCACCTCTATGTGGCCAACGGGACCCAAATTCTTCAATATTCATTGCCGATTACCAGCACTTCGACGCCCTCGGTAACCCTGTCAGTTCCTGCCAGCGCGGTGGCCGTGGATTCCAATGGCAATCTTGCGGTTGCTGACAATGCCGGCCATTTGTTGATTTACACGGCGCCCATCAGCAACGCTTCAACACCATCCGCGACGTTCGCCAACGCCGCTCAAAATGGGTTCGTGGCATTCGCCCCCAATGGTGATCTGGTCGCGTCAGCCTTCAATTCTGGCATGGGGTTTGTCTCCAGTCAGATCAATCTCTATACGCAACCACTTTCATCGGCCAGCACGGTCTCACAGGTGGTTAAGACCACCGACGGCTCCACCATCAGTGGCCTGGCCGTGGACGGCAGCAGAAATCTCTATGTGTCTTCGAGCGGCGTTGACATCGGAGGACTTTTCAACGATATCAGTGCCTTCGCACCACCATGGACAGGCGCGCCACTTATTTCACGGTTTCCTACTGCAGACAGCACTGTTGGAGTAGCCGCGGTCAGTGCCACTCAGCTCTTCGTTTGCGACAGCGGGGGATTCGTTGTGATTGCGGATCTTCCTTTTGTCCCCAGCGGAAGCGGCACCGCGTCGCTGTTTATTAATTCTAATTCGTGTTCCGGGCTGGCCGTGGACAGCAGCGGCAACCTTTATGTTGCCGACCGCAATATCGGTATTTATGCGCCGCCGTTTACACAGTCAAGCGTACCCATCATGACGCTGAACGCAAATGGCAATATTGCGATTGGAAAGTAAGGCTGCGCAAGCCCTGAGTGGGGGCATCTCTCCTTACTTTTGTTTCACCAGTTCATCCGACAGCAGGTTGGCCTTCACCGCCAGATTGCGGGCCCGCACGCTTTCTCCATCTTTGGTAGCCTGGCGGCTCTGGGCCATGAAGTCGCGGATTTGCGAGGCCAGCGATTGTTCGTCACTGGTGAGCAGGCGTTTGATGCCGCGCAGGTTGGCTTCCGTGCGTTCGAGAAGCTGTTCGGTTGAAAACTGATTGTGGGCCGCATCCGTGGCGGGACCCGGCTGGCCGAGACCAATGGAATCACTCCCGCTGCCGGTTCCGCCTTCGGTTATCACAATTTTGGGCGGCGTATTGGCGGCCACCTGAGGCGGCTTGTGCGCCGGATGCGGCTTTTGATTTTTCGTGGTGTTCGCAGGTGGCTTCTGGGATGGCTTACTTTCCGTGGTGTCGGCTGGCTGCTGGTCGGCCGGTGGCTGAGTGGGCTGCTGCTGAGGTTGCGGCTCCGGCTCGGGTTGCGGAGTGGTCACCGTGGGCGCTTGTTCCTGGGGCAACAGGACTGGCTTATTCCTCTTTTTATTGCAGGCGGTGAGCAGCAGCAAGGCGCAGAGGGCAAACATCACGGGATGGAGGTGAGTTCGTTTCATGCAGTCCTGACCTGATCTTCCGAGGCCGCTCGCGCCTGCTCTTCCAGTGCAATTTCCGCAAGTGGAATGCGCAGAGAAAAAACAGAGCCATGGCCTTCGGCGGAATCAAATTCGAGCGAACCGTGATGCAGCTGCAATATTCTGTACGATACCGAGAGTCCAATCCCGCTCCCGCCCTTTTTAGTAGTGAAATACAAATTAAAGATTTTGTCACGGACGTCCGCCGGAACTCCCGGACCTTCATCGCGCACGGCAATCAGTGCGTTCTCGCCCTCACGCGTGGCCGCAACGTACAGATTTCCGCCTTCCGGCATGGACTGTACGCCATTCACCACGATATTCAGAATGGCCTGTTTTAAAAGATCAGCGTCAATCCTCACCGGCAGTGGTGCCGGCGCTTCACGATGGATTCGCACCTGCCGCTGTGCGGCTTCCGGCGAGGCGAGAGTGACTACGTCTTCCACCAGTTTGCGCAGATCGGTATCGGCCAGGCGCAGCTCCACCGGACGAGTGAAATCCACCAGCGTCTGCACCACGCGGTCCAGCCGCCGAATCTCGCTGCCGATCACATCCATGTGGCGGCGCGTGTCGGGATCGGTCTCCTGCAATTTTTGGCGAAGAACCTCGAGATGCACAACGATGGCATTGATGGGATTTTTGACTTCGTGGGCCACGCCCGAGGTCAGCCGTCCGATGGCGGCCAGCCGCCGCGAAATCTCGATTTCATCTTCAATGCGGTGGACGGATTCGGCATCGCGCAGCGTGAGCAGCGCGCCAATGCGGTCGCCGTCCTCTTCAATAAAGTCCAGTGATATCTGGAGCCGGTGGCCATTCTCGCTTTCAACGTCCTGCAACAGCAGAGATTCATGCGCCGCGAACGCTGGAAGAAGCGCCTGGCCCAATCGTGATTCCGGCGAGAAAATCTCATCCGGGTGGCTGCCCAGCATATCGCCGCGCTGCTTGCCGGTAAACCTCTCGGTGGATGCGCTCACCAGCACCGCGCGAAAGTCGCTGGTAAAGAGCATTACACCGTCCTGAAGATTGGCCATCATCTGGTCCAGATTTTCCTTCAGGGCAGAGAACACCTCGCGCACATCGCGCATTTGCCGGCCCAGCCGGTCAATTTTGCTGGAGACCGCGCCGTATTCATCCGAGCGAGTGGCGGAAGCTTCCGGCAACTCTGCCTGGCCCGAACTGATCAGGTCAAGCCGATGGCTGATGGCGGCCAGCGGACGCAGAGCGAGATTGGAGAGTCCGGCGGCCAGCACCAGGCAAACCAGAATGGAGACGCCGGAAAAAAACAAGGCGCTGTTCAGCCGCGGCTGCAAGCTGCTTTTCAATAACACGGTGGAGACGCCCACACGCACCTCGCCAAAGGGCGTGCCATTGCGCACCAGCGGAACGCGAACGTCATAAATATGCGACGGCCCGTAAATCACCCGAAGCTGGCTGCGGATGTCACCCTGTGCAATCGAGCGGAGATCTTCGCGCCGGCTGAGAATTTTTCCAGAAAACGCCTCGTTGGTATGCAGCAGCGCGCGCCCCTGGATATCGGTGATCGCGGCATCGTAGATCGTGGGCGAGTAGCCCACCACCGCTTCCAGCAGGGAATTCACTCCGGCATCGCTCTGCAGAATCTCCTCGACCGCGTCTTCTACCTGCTTCGGATTGTTGAGGTCGATGTGCGTGCTGCTCAGGTCGGTTTCGAGCGCATCGCGCGCCATGGAAAAGATCTGGTGGGCGATAAAGTCACCGTCGCTGTAGGCTTCCTGCATGCGCTGGTGGACCACCTCGGAGATATAGACGGTCGCCAGCGTGGCCACAATGGCGACGACCATCGCCGTGATGGCGAAGACCAGCTTGGTTTTCAGGCGCAGCGCGGGCATGGCTCCTTTTTAGCTCGCGGCTTCACTGGCCACGGGCGAGGCGTTTCCGTATTCCTTGAGTTTGTTGTGCAGGGTCTTCAGGCTAATGCCCAGAATCTCCGCGGCCCGGGTCTTGTTATTGCTGGCCGCGGCCAGGGTTTTCAGGATCAACTGCTTCTCGGCTTCTTCTACTGTGGTGCCGACCTGCACTCGTATGCCATCGCCATCCGCCATGGTTGCGGGCTTCAGGCCGGAGGCGCCAAAGTTTGGCGGCAAATGGCGCGGCTCCACCAGCGAGCCTTCACACACGATTACCGCCCGCTCCAGCGTATTCCGCATTTCACGCACATTGCCCGGCCAGTTGTAGTTCAGGAACATCTGCGAGACGGTATCGCTCACCCCGCCCACTTTGCGGCCGTGCTTTTGGTTCATGTCTTCCAGCAGCGATTCCACGAGCTGAGGAACGTCCTCTTTGTGCTCGCGCAGGGGCGGCATGTGGATATTGAAAACGTTGAGCCGGTAATAAAGATCGCCGCGCAGCTCGCCTTTGGCCACTGCCTCTTCCGGCAGCTTGTTGGTGGCCGCAAGCACGCGCACATCCACTGACGTTTCTGTTTTGCTGCCCAGGCGGCGCAGCTTGCGGTCTTCCAGCACGCGCAGCAGCTTGGCCTGCGTGATCACCGGCATCTCGCCGATTTCGTCGAGCAGCAGCGTACCTTCTTCGGCCAGCTCAAAGCAGCCGGCGCGGCGCTCCAAAGCTCCGGTGAACGCGCCCTTTTCGTGGCCGAAGATCTCGCTTTCAATCAGGGTTTCCGGAATGGCGGAGCAATTGATGGCCACAAACGGCTTGTTTTTTCGCGGACTCATCTCGTGAATGGTGCGCGCCACCATCTCCTTGCCCGTGCCGCTTTCGCCGGTGATCAGCACGGACGCCGTGCTGGGCGCCACCATCTCCACCAGGTGGAAAATCTCCTGCATACCTTTGGAAGAGCCCACCAGGCTGCCGAACACGCCGGTATCGCGCAGCTTGCGCCGCGTTACTTCCAGTTCCAGTGACGTTCCGCGCTGGCGGCTGGCGTTCTGCAGAATTTGTTTCAGGCGCGCCGTGTCCACGGGTTTTTCAATAAAGTCGTAAGCGCCGAGCTTCATGGCGTCCACGGCCATATCGATGCTGCCCTGCGCGGTTAGCAAGATTACCGCGATGGGCTGTGGCTGGTCGGCCAGGCGCTGCAGCAGGTCCATTCCGTCCATGCGCGGCATTTTCAGGTCGGTGATCACGATGCCCGGAGACCACGCAGCCGCTTTTTCCAGGCCCTCGAGTCCGTCTCTGGCTACTTCTGTCCTGTATCCCCATGCCGAAACCAGTTCGGCCATTCCGGTACGCTCGTTTTCCTCGTCTTCCACGATCAGCACTTTTTCCTGGCTGCTCAAAGGGTTCTCCTTCCAGTATGAAAATTTTTGCCCTGCGGGTCAGAAGGCACGGCAGAACGGATATTTGGGTAGTGGGCCAGCTTCACTCTTTGCCGGCGATGCCATTGTTCATGCCATTCAAGCAGTTGCACGCCCATGGTGAAACCGCTTCAGCGGTTGAAGAATCCCCCAACCGTTTTCCGCCATCCATCACTCCTGGGATTTCCTGGCTCATCAACAGCCCACTCCTGATAACTGCGATTAGATGTCAAACCGTGTAAAAAAGTCTATATGCCCGTAACCAATTGAATATAGAAGATTTATCTATGGGAGTAAACTCTTCTGCGCTGAAATGCATCGTAAACTTAATTCAGAGCAATTCATGGCGGGCCGCCTGAATGTCTGGCCTCATCACTTAAAAACCAGCAAGTGAAAGACAAAATATTAAGGAGTATCTGGATGAAAACTTATTGCATAGCTGTACTGACCCTTGGCGCGCTCACCTTTGGGGCCGTTGCTCAGACCTCGGCCGGAGCGTCCGCCTCGGGCAGCGGCTCCGTTTCCGCGGGACAATCAGGCGCCAACGCTGGAGCGGGCGCGAATGCTGGCTCCAGCGTACAGGCGAACGGCGCTTCAGCTGGCAATGCCTCGGCTGGTCTGAGCAGTGGAACCACACTTCAGGCCGAACTGACGAAACCGCTGGACGCTAAAAAAGCCAAAGCCGGAGACGAGGTCACCGCCAAACTGACCGAAGACGTAAAGTCCGATGGCAAAGTGGTTCTGCATAAAGGATCAAAACTGGTTGGCCACGTCACCCAGGCCCAGGCCCGCGGCAAGGGCGAGTCGGAATCCCGGCTGGGGATCGCCTTTGACCGCGCCGTTCTGCATGGCGGCCAGGAGGTATCTTTGGGTGCGGTGGTCCAGGCCCTTGCGCCTCCGGCCAGCGTTGCCGCCAGCGGTCTTGCCAGCGAAAGCTCCGATGCAGGGCTGGGGCCGGCAGGTGGCGGACGCTCTCCTGCTGGTGGTGGTGTACTGGGCGGTGCGGGCCGGTCCGTAGGATCTGTGGGTTCCGTGGGCAATACCGCTGGCTCTGTAGCCGGTTCGGCGACGGGCGCGGCCGGCAGCACGGTGAATGGAGTCGGCAGCGTTGCCGGACGGGGAGCGCTTAGCTCCACCAGCCAGGGCGTGGCCGGACTGCAGGGACTCACCCTCAGCTCCGCCACCGCAGGCAGCGCCCAGGGCTCGGTCATCAGCTCTACCACCCAGAATGTGAAACTGGATAGCGGCACCCAGATGCTGCTGCGCGTCCAGCAGTAAAATCGCCACGACCTCCAGCGAATTGCATCACGGTCGCGGAGAGAAAATCTGTATCCCCCGGATTTTTTTCTCCGCGACTTCTCTCGGCGACCAGGCTCATGTAGCCCCAGCCTGGCCGGTTTTGCGCGTGATGGGGTGGAGGCGCCCCCGGCTGTGTCCGGGTTGGGTCTTTAAATCAGTGTCTGCGTAAATCGGCGAATCCGGTCTGTTCTGTCAACCATCTGCCCGGTCTGTACCCTCTGCCTACCCCCCTCCCGGTCGATCTGGATCACAAGGTCTAAAGGGGTTAGCACCAAACATCACAAGGGATATCACAAGCGATGGAGTGAACCCTTAGGGTGAGACAAAAAAAGCATCCCCAAGGTCATCCGCAAAGCTAAGGGCCAATGGCCGAGAGCCTTCTTTTCTTGTCAAATATCCAGCCCCACGCATCTCCTTAGAAATGCCCATGCTTGGTACCACGAATGGGCGGCATTCTTCAATGACATAATGTGTCAAACTTTGGGGGACGCTTACTGCGATTGCCCAGCCAGACCATGCCCCTGTCCGTGATCATTAAAGCAATGAAAACTTATTCCTCTTTCATCTACCAGCAAGCTTGATTGTTTCTAAGTTTGCAGGAAAACCCATGCCACATTAAGTTTCATTAGAGACAGGCGATGATGACATCTGGATCGTTGAGTTAACAGGTAACAAGGGAATGGAAGAAGTCTTTGTGGCTTGTTTCTTAAGGCCGCGATTTCTACTCAGGAATGCAATTAGAAGATTCATGGACAAGTCTGGTGCTTTGATTAATTTGTACTTATGCAGGCCCTATTTCCGGCCAACATCTTTTGCAAAGGCAGCATCTCACGCCAGCGCTAATGAAAAAAGAGCGCAGCCCCGATGGATCGGCCACGCGGCTCATTCTTTCCGTGCGCGTGGTCGTAGAAAAAGACAGTGACGGCTTTCATGCCTTTTGCCCCGCATTTAAGGGAATTCATGTGTATGGCGCTTCGGAAGACGAGGCGGTCAGCAATGCACTGCACGCAGCGCAGCTTTACATCGATTCTCTGATACGTAAGGGAGAGCCGCTGCCGGTGGGGCCACATATCATTGATGTTCAGGCGCTTTTAGGGCGTTAGTTCCCATCCTCGGAACGCATCACCACCAGCGATTTTTCCCGGAAAACGTCTTAGAATCATGGGTTGCTGATTCCTGCTGACTCAATCACAGATCACCCATGAGTATGTTTCGCATCGCGCTGGCCAACATCCCGTTTCCGAAGACACCGGAAGAATCGATCACCCTGGCGGAAGAGGCCATTGCACAGGCAGGCGCGCAGCGCGCGGGCATTGTGTGCTTTCCTGAATGCTTTGTTCCTGGCTATCGCCTGTTGGGAAAGTCCGTGCCGCCTCCGGACCCGCGCTTCCTTGAACACTCCTGGGCGGCGGTGGCTACGGCTGCGGAGAAGGCAAAAGTCGCGGTGGTCCTCGGCACGGAGCGCGTGAGGGAGAGCGGTCTGCTGATCACCGCACTGGTGATCACCGCCGAGGGCGAGATGGCCGGCTTCCAGGACAAGGAGCAACTCGACCCCACGGAAGATGGCACATATGCGTTCGGCTCGGGCCGGAGGGTGTTTGAAGCGGGCCCGCTGCGCTTTGGCATTGCCATTTGCCATGAGGGATGGCGCTATCCGGAAACCGTCCGCTGGGCCGCCCGGCGCGGCGCGCATATCGTGTTCCATCCGCACGTTCATGAGGCCGAACCCGGCGGCTACGTGCCAACAACCTTTGCCGACCCGGCCAACACATTCCACGAGAAAGCCATTTTGTGCCGCGCGGCCGAAAACACCTGCTACATGGCTACGGTAAACTGCGCCAGCGCCGGATCGCCGACTACCTCCGCAGTGGTGAAGCCCGATGGAACGCTGCTTTGTTACCAGCCTTACGGCAAGTCCGGTGTGCTCATCGCTGATATCGACCTGACTGCGGCCACGGGATTGCTGGCGTTAAGGTGCAGGTACTCGTGAGCATTTACAGCTATTCTAAGTGTTGCAATCGCTTCGGTATTATGCGCATTGTACCTGCCTACACTTGCTACGAAACAAAAACAGCTTCTCCGCGAATAATTGGATTTTCTTGGTATGGAAGTGCCATCAAGAATAGCCATCGGTTAGAACCCGAAGCCTTGGCCACCCATCCTGCACGTCAACCGAAGCGTGTATCTCGGGTACAATAGCGGAAGCACTGCCAAGCGGTCATCAAAGGTTCTCGCGTTCGACCATGGGGGTGTGGTTTGGTACTCACCAAAATGTCACTAACACCGGCCAACGGCGTTTCGATAACTCTGCCTCGGACGTTCACGTTCATGCGCGGCTATGTAGATTTCGACTCTGTATTAAAACACTTTGATTGGAGTCTTAAAAACGCGCCAGTACTGATTGATCTTTCGGCTTGTGAAAGGACAAATTATCAAGTTCTTGCACTCCTGATTCAATACTCTTGGTACCTAAGCTGTAATGGTTGCAGCGTTACATTTAAATACGGGCTGGCGAGCTCAAATCTTACGAAAATGATGAACGCTGTTGGCGCGAGGGATTGGCAGCAAATCTTAATGACCGATGGCCGAGACTTCGGGAATGGCACAGGCAAAACTCTGGCAATAAGGCGTAGGTCCGATGTTCAAAACACAATAAACACTGCCAGGCGCGCAATTCGGAACTATGCGGTAGGATTTCCAGACTACCTTAGCTACATCATCTCAGAATTGCTTTACAACGCGACTGAACATGGTCGAAAAGTTTCTCAAATCGACAACTCAGACGTGATCGTACCCGCGATTTTTCAGTTCGGTAAGTATCCCTTCTTAGACCGCTTAGTCTTCTTCTTTTCCGATCTCGGAGTTGGAGTGAAGAAACACCTCGAACAAACATATGATCCATTCCCTACTCATCAAGACGCGATCAAATACGCCTTAAAGCCAAACGTGTCTGGGACCTTCCGTCAGCAGGCGGCTCCATATGCTCCGAAAAATAATGCTGGTATGGGACTTGCATATTCCAGCTCGATGCTGAAGCGGCTGAAGGGAGATATGTATATTGTGTCCTCTGACGGATTGGTTCATGTGTCGCCCGAAGATGTAACTACGAAAACGCTCAAAAACTCTTGGCTCGGCACCTTCGTGTTAGTTACACTAAATGTCAGTGATGCACCAATTGTGTCGCTCAATGAATTACTTGGTGAAATAAGGGATAGAGCTGACAAGGAAATCGCTGATGCAAATGACAGGGAAGAGGCGGGCAAGTACTATGTAGGTATCTTTAACTATTTCGGTAAATGGGCTGAGGATAAGGATCAAGCCATCAATTTTCGTGATAAGCGCCTTATGCCTGCAATAGAACAAGGCAAGAAGATCGATTTAGACTTTCGTGATGTCGAGACAGCCCCGCATAGCTTTCTGAATGCATTACTTGCTGGCCCAGTTCAATGGCTTGGACCGAAGGCCTATCAATGGATTCGTGTGTACAATGCGCCTGGCACCATCCACGAAATTATACATACCGTCATATCGAGTAATCTGCCAGAAATGAAGTGATGATGGGTTGAAATGGTCGATGCATTTGATGTCCGATATTCTTTGATCTCGCTTTGCGATTTAGTCAAGTGCTTAAAACGCAGACGGGTGGCCTACAGACTTTTGGCAAATTCGCACTGATGTTTACCACTCTAATAACCAGGGTGCCCTATCTTTCGCGGGCTTTGCGAAAGGTGGGATTCGAGGATGTCTGCGCCACCTGCCATAAGCTACGAAAGATTTCTGGTGAGTTAAAATGGCGAACCATGCCCACGGGTTTGCGACGAATCCACGGTGCAGGCGATTGGCACTTCATCACATGCTCCTGCCGCCGGCGACAGCAATTGTTCGCTTCCGTTCGCCATAAAGATTTTTTTTTTGCAAATTCTGTAAGACGTCCGAGTCAAGCACAACCTCATTGTTGGCGGCTGTGTCGATTGTTATTGATGAAGCCACTCCATCGCTTGTCATCTTGAGCGCAGCGCCGTAAAAACGCTTATTCACCACAAGACTGATTGGCGCGGAGTCGAAAGATCCCGAGAATATTCAGGACATATTTGCAGCCTCAGGGTGTTCTCTCCAAACTGTTTCGTGCGAACGCCCTGACGCAGCATGGCAACACAGGCAGTATCGGGATCTTTCGACTTCGCGCCGGTCATCCACTTAGGGCAATATTTCTCCACGCGCTCCGCTTGATTTCATAACAACGACGGCTCCCAAGAGCGCCGAGTAAACTTGAGTTTGCAAAGACCAAGACTCGGACGAAAGGAGCCGTCATGAAAATTATAGGCTGTGATTTCCATCCGAGTTTCCAGCAAATTGCA
>DASSEH010000372.1:0-2024 GCA_035695325.1 Candidatus Angelobacter sp. | reverse complement strand
AGCACGCGACCAACCTTCGCTCAATCGTGGACGACGTTCGCGCTCAGGGGATCACCAGCATCCGAAAGATTGCCGAAGAGCTTAACCAGCGTGGGATCCTGGCGCCGCGCGGAGGCGAATGGCAACCAACGACGGTGGTGCGGCTGCTGGCTCGGCTAAGCGTGCAGGCAGGCCAATTATGAAGATGAGGCGTTGACGTGTCATGGACGACCCCGCCGTTACTGCCAAGCAGCTAGTTGATTTGGCGAAGAAGTATATTGAGGACCAACAGTACCGCATCGTTCGGCAACGCGAACTCATGGCTAAATACGAGCGCGACGATGATGTAGGGCGACTGTCAGAAGCGCGCCGTGTCCTTGAGAAAATGCAGAAGCAGCTAGTCGGCTGATTCAGCTAGATCGAAGGGTATAGGTACTTGAGTTTGACTCGAGCGGATTGGGTTGTGAATTGCCAGTCTGCCTTTGTGTGATTGGCATTTCGGTCGTGTTCCCAAGCGGCGATTTCCTCGATGAGGGTCTGTTTGTCTGGGATGCGGCGATCGAGACACTGAGCGGAGAGGACACCGAGTTCGGATTCCGCGAGATCGAGCCAACTGCCGTGCTTAGGCGTGTAGTGCCATTCGAAGCGCTCGACCAGCCGTCTGGCTTCGGCGGCCGGAAAGGCTTCGTAGAGTGACGCCCTGCTGTGGATGTTGAGATTGTCCTGGACCAGCACGATGGTCTTGGCGTACGGGAAGTGGCGATCGGCCAGATCTTTCAAGACGTGAGCGTAGTCGACGGCGGTGTGGCGGTCCGTCACCTCGACGTGGCGCCAGCCTTCGAGCGGCGCGAACAGCATGAACAGGTTGGCGGTGCCGTTGCGCTCGTACTCGTAGTCGATGCGGGCTGCACGTCCTCGTTTCATCGGGATTGGCGTGCGCGTCTCGGCAATGAGTTGCTTCGAGGTCTCGTCCAGGCACACCAGCGGGTAATCGGCATTGTGCGGCCGAGTGTAGACGGCCAGCACATCTTCCATGGCGGCTACGAAGGCGCTGTTGGCCTTCGGCGGGATGACCCAGCATTGCCTGCGATGCGGCTTGAGACAGTTTTTTTGAGTGTGCGTCCTATCGTTGAGTCGCTTGCGCGCTCGACAATGCCGAGTTCCACGACCTTGCTCTCCAGCAGGCGCAACGTCCAGCGGGCGCGCCCCTTCGGCGGCTCGGAGCACGCCAGGGCGATCAGCTTGGCTTCCTTCTCGCCGTCGAAAATCGCAGCAACGGGCGGTGTCATGCGCCGCTTGCGGCTCAACACCGCTTCGAAGCCCTCTTCCACCAGTTGCTTGCGTACCCGGTAGATCATGGACGCACTGGTGTCCAAGGCCTGGATGATCCGGCTGTCGCTCCAGCCTTCGCCGGCCTCCGAGACATCGGCCTTCAACAGAATGCGCGCCTTCAACAGCCGCTTCGCCGGGCTCTTTCCTTTGCGGATCAGCGCTTGCAAATGCTCGCGTTCCCCCGCGCTCAACCGCACCACATACTTCTTTACCGAAAGGTCCTTTCCCGCCATGCCCGCCTCCGTCGCCAAATCGCGACCGAAGCGAATCATCTATTCCTTTCAAATTAGTTGAAGCGGGCGACTAGGGCGGAGAGGTTGAAGTACAGACATTCCGCACGGCGCTCGCCCTTCCCGGTCCGCTCGGTGAGGCGCTGCTGACGATGGGGCATGTCAGCTTTTGGGGCAAGGGCACTGAGGTTTTTGCCGACGGTCGACTGACACCGATTTGATACTGCGCCGGCCTCCTCCGCGGCAGGGCAGTGGCTCCGCGAACCGTCATGCCCCTGAGAAGATGCCGAGGGCCTTTGAGAGAGACGGCGGCTGCCGCAACAGCAGGCAAGAAAATTTCATTCGTTCCATAAATCGCCATAACACCTGGCCAAGGTGAATTGCTGAGTGTCTGGCTAGTATTGCAGTTCATCTGGCATTCGAATTCTCTTCAGCAGGCGCGGTTAAGCGGCTCGTGACGACGGTCTCGCGGTTCGAACTCAT
>DASSEH010000371.1:0-1423 GCA_035695325.1 Candidatus Angelobacter sp. | reverse complement strand
AGAGGCTGTTACGAAACACTTGACGTTACAGCAAGTAATGAGAAGATTCGAACTGGAGCGACGCAGAACAGAATGGCTTATATCCAGGGAGCGGGGAGGACGCAGGGCACATTGTTTCCAGTAACGCTGGAGGATTTGATTGCTGCGGATCATATGTGCCGGGTGATTGAGGCTTTCGTGCAGCGGCTCAAAATGGACGGCTTAGGCTTTGTACGCGCTGAAGCCGCCGAGACGGGGCGTCCGGGTTATGATCCGCGCGATTTACTGAAACTGTACTTGTATGGATACCTGCACCAGATTCGCTCGTCGCGGCGACTGGAAGCCGAGTGCCAGCGCAACATTGAAGTGATGTGGTTGCTGGGGCGGTTAGCACCGGACCATAAATCGATTGCCGAGTTCCGGCGGATGCATCGTGATGCGGTTACCGCCGCAGGGATGGAGTTGATTCAGTTTGCCCGTTCGGTGGGTTTGGTACGCGGGACGTGGGTGGCGATTGATGGTTCAAAATTCCGCGCCGTGAGCAGCAGCCAAAGCGTCCACGAGCGCAGGCAGCTGGAACGCTATCTGGAACGTATGGAGCAGGCCGACACGGAAGAGGAGTTGGATATCGATCCGTCCGCTGTGAGTGCCGCTCTGGAGAAACTGCAGCAGCATCCGGAACCGGAGGCCCGCTTTATGCGCACCCCTGCTGGCAAGCTTCCGGCGTACAACGTTCAAACTGCGGTCGATGCCGAGCATGCCATGATCGTGGTACAGCAGGTCACCGATCAACCGCTGGACAATCGCTGTCTGCAACCGCTGGCGGAAGCGGCTCAGTTGGCGGCAGGTGATTCTGCGCAGGAGTTCCATATAGTGGCCGATGCCGGTTATTCCAACGGTGAACAGGCTGCAAGTTGTGAAGCGCGCGGCATCACGCTCCATATACCCGCGAATCGCTCGGTAAATAATCAGGGCGACGGCACGCTGTTGGATCGCACACAATTTCAATATGACGAAACCAGCGACACCTTCCTTTGTCCCGCAGGCCAGCGGCTGAAACGCCATCAGCGAAAAGATCGTTGCGTGGTCTACGCAGGCCAGCCCGAGGTCTGCGGAACGTGTCCCCTAAAATCGCGCTGCACCACGGGCCCCAGGCGTCTGTTAAAAAAACACATGCACGATGCCGCACTGCAGCGCATGCAGAAAGGAGCTACTCCGGAAGCCATGCGGTTGCGAAAATCCGTCGTCGAACACCCGTTTGCCGCTCTCAAATACCATATCTTCGGTCATCCCCGGTTCTTGCTGCGCGGACTGAAGGGAGCACAAATAGAAATCAGCCTGGCGACCCTGGCTTACAACCTGAAACGCATGCTGCAAGTCCTGGGCGCTAACAGCTTGATGCAACGGTTGGCTACCAGATAACCCAAGCTTCAGGGCTCTGATC
>DASSEH010000370.1:0-2411 GCA_035695325.1 Candidatus Angelobacter sp. | reverse complement strand
CCGTCGCGAAATCGGAAGTCGCTCAGGCGGAAGCTCAGGTCAAGATGGCTGAAACCAATATTGATCGTCTCACCATGCGCGCGCCGATTGCGGGCGTCATTCTGCAGAACAAAGTGCGGCTGGGCCAGTTTGCGCAATGCGGTCCGCTCAGTGAGCCTCTCATGATTCTCGGAAGTGTCACTCCTTTGCACGTCCGTGTGGATGTGGATGAGCACGATGCCTGGCGTGTGCGCGGCGGAGCACTGGCGGCGGCGTCTCCTCGTGGAAACGGTTCTATAAGAATTCCCCTGGAGTTCGTCCGCTTCGAGCCCTATGTGATCCCCAAGAAGTCGCTCACCGGTGATAGCACCGAGCGCGTGGATACACGCGTTCTCCAAGTCATTTACCGGGTTAAGGACCAAAACGCTTCTCTTTACGTGGGACAGCAAATGGACGTTTACATCAAGACTCCGGACGCGGTGAACCCGTCGCGCCAAGGCTCTGAATCCGCAGCAGGACACGGGCAATGAGACGGTCGAGTTGGACCTCGTTCGTTATTTCAACTCTCTTGCTGGCTGGCTGCGCGGTTGGGCCAAACTACAAGCGGCCACAAGTTGCGGTGCCAAGACAGTGGACGGTTGCCGCAGCTCGCGGAACCGCCGCGACACCAATTGAGAAAGATGACTGGTGGTCTTCGTTCCAAGACCCGGAGCTCAATTCACTCGTCGAGCGGTCCGCCAAACAAAACCTGGACCTCAAGCTGGCTCTCGAACGTGTACAGGAAGCTCGAGCAGCACGAGGCGTCGCTCGTTCGGGTTATTTTCCTTCCATCGACGGAGCGGCCTCGGCCACCCGCAATCGCCAAAGAATCATCGTGCCAGCCGGGCCGCAGAAATCTGCCGTCATCGTCCCAGTCGAATACAACAATTTTCAGGGCGGCTTTGCCGCCTCCTGGGAATTGGATGTCTTCGGAGGAATTCGTCGGAGCGTGCAGGCTGCCACTGCCGACATGACCGCTGCGGAAGAGAATCGCCGCGACGTGCTCATCATTCTGTTGGGCGATGTCGGCCGCGTGTATGCGCAACTACGGGGTTTCCAGCGCCGGCTCGAGATTGCAAACAAGAATATCAAAACGCAGCAAGAGACTCTTGATTTGACTAGCGCCAGGGCGAAAGCGGGATTGGCCAACGAGCTTGATGTATCGCGTGCGGCGGCGCAACTTGAGTCCACAAAGGCCGTTGTCCCGACCCTGCTCAGCGGAATCGATGTCTCCATTCATCGCTTGAGTGTTCTGCTCGGAGAAGAACCCGGCGCACTGCGCAGCGAACTCGAGAAAACGAATCCAATTCCCTCCGCTGGACCGGAGGTCGATGTCGGTTTGCCTTCCGATCTCCTGAAGAGACGTCCTGACATTCGCCGCAGCGAGGCACAACTGGCCGCCGCGACAGCCCGGATCGGTGAGGCAAAAGCGGATCTATTTCCTCGCTTTGTACTCACTGGGACGGCGGGACGTCAGGCCGCTCAACTCCATGATCTCACGCTGGGCGCAGGAAACTT
This sequence comes from Candidatus Angelobacter sp., assembly GCA_035695325.1. Lineage (GTDB taxonomy): Bacteria > Acidobacteriota > Terriglobia > Terriglobales > Acidobacteriaceae > Angelobacter. The sequence continues at coordinate 875 of DASSEH010000370.1, read as the reverse complement.
TTTTTCGGTTGGTCCTGGTATCAGTTTGCCCTTGTTCACTGGTGGCCGCATACGTTCGAACATCGCCGTACAGACCTCGCGCCAGCGGGAGGCCGTGATCGGCTATCAATCCACAGTTCTCAACGCTCTCGAAGAGGTCGAGAACGCCCTGGTCAGCTATTCGCAAGAACAGGAGCGCCGCGACCGGCTGAACGATGCGGTAGCGCACAGCCAGTTGGCCGTGGATCTCGCGACCGAGCAATACAAAGCAGGTCTCGTCGATTTTTTGTCGGTGTTGGATGCACAGCGCGATCTTTACGCGAACGAAGATCAGCTCGTACAAAGTCAGACGTCTGTCACCACCAATCTGGTTGGACTGTATCGCGCCTTGGGCGGCGGCTGGAATCTGGGGCGAACCGTAGCCACGAGCAAGTCGACACCGTGAATCTCGCAGCATTGCGTTTGGACTGAGGCTAGGGCGTTTGACGGTCACCCTGCAGAAACCAGCCTCTCATGTTTGCGGCTTTCCTCGACAGTTCGCTGTTGGTCGTAGCGTTCCCCAGCATTCGTCAGTGCTTTACATCGGTTTCAATAGGATCAATTCCAGTCAGTTTTGCTGTTCCGTTCAAGGCGCGGCGAGACAAAATGAACCGTCGAAGAGCAATGGCAGACTCAGGAGACAGGCGTGCATCCGTCGAAAAACCCAAGAAGAAACAAAGGGTTGTGAATCACAGAACTCACGGTGGGGAAAACTGTGGGGACTCAAAGCACTCCTTGCACGCTCCGATCGGGTCCCGCGTATCACGGAGACATAAATCCGTGAGAGCCACGCGAGTCGGCGGCGGTTTGGAAAACCGTTTCGGAAAGCAAAATGATTGACGTAAAGATGGAGAAAA
>DASSEH010000369.1:0-1532 GCA_035695325.1 Candidatus Angelobacter sp. | reverse complement strand
CTTCGGCAAATAGAGCGCCCGATCGATGAAGGCATGGCCGTGACGCGACACGTAGGCAGCAAAAACACCGATCTGACAGTTCGTAATTTTGCCCGCCGAACCAGTGTATTGCCGCGCTACCCCGCATGATGCCTTGCCTTGCTTGAGAAACCCGGTTTCATCGATCACCAGCACTGCGTTCTCGTCCGCAAGATGCTCGGTGGCATAATCGCGCACCAGGTCGCGCAGTGCATCGGCATCCCACCGGTCACGGCCCAAAACCGCCTGCTGCCGCCAAGGCCCAGGATCGCCCGCTGCCTCCGCGCGCATCCATCCGGTTTTACGACGCTCGTCGCCAAGCAGCCCGTCCACGAACAGGCCCGCGTTCAAAGCTGCGCGCTCCTGCGCGAACAATGGACGTATCCGCTTCTTCACCTCTCGCAGCGACGATGCCCACAACTCACGCGTCGTCTCAATCGATGCTCCGATCATCCATGATCTCCGAATCATGGTGACCCATGGATTCAGAAATCAAACAAATGTGCCAGCAAAAAATCACAACTGTAATGCTAGGTCGCGTGGACAAACCTATTGACGCAAGAATCGCGAATTGATTCAAGGCTGCTCTTTGCGGAGGGCAGCCTTGATTCGCGGACTGATGACCGACGATGAGTGGGCGTACTTCGAACCGTTCCTGATCCATCGCGGCGGCGGCCGGCCGCCACGCAATCATCGCCGCGTGCTCGACGCGGTGTTTTGGTTGATGCGAACCGGCGCACCGTGGCGCGACCTGCCGGAGGGCTTCGGCAACTGGAACTCGATCTTTAGGCAGTTTCGGCGGTGGGCCGACAGTGGCGTCTGGGACGTGATCCTGGAAGGGCTCGCGGGAAGCGGAGTGTCGGACGCCGCGCTGCAGATGATCGATGCGACCATCATCCGTGCGCATCATTGCGCAGCCGGTGGAAAAGGGGGGCCGAGCGCAACGCGCTCGGTCGTTCGCGTGGCGGCTTCTCAACCAAAATCAACGCCCGCACCAATGCCGAGGGTCTGCCGATCGGCGTTGTGATTACGCCCGGGCAGGCACACGATGTCACCGCGTTTCCGGCCTTGATGCAGGAGATCGACTGCGATCCGGAACAGATGCTCGGTGATAAGGGCTACGACAGCGAAGCCGTCCGCAACGACATTGAGGAACGCGGTGGTGAAGCCGCAATCCCCAGCACTGCAACCCGGAAAATACAGCATGCCGTCGACAAGGCTCTCTATGCCCTGCGCAATCGCATCGAGCGCTTCTTCAATCGTGCGAAGAACTCACGCCGTGTCGCCACCCGCTACGACAAGCTGATCGAGAGCTTCGCCGCCTTCGTGCTGCTTGCCTGCATCCGAATCTGGATTAAGTTTGTCCACACGACCTAGCATTACAGCTGTGATTTTTGTTTGATATGAGATTTCTGTGCTGCGGCTTGATGAGCCCGCCGCCAGAGCGACCATGCGATGATGTCGGCAGGTTGAATTCGTTTTTGCGCGAGACGTTGGGCTATGCGGCGGATTTC
>DASSEH010000368.1:0-16263 GCA_035695325.1 Candidatus Angelobacter sp. | reverse complement strand
CTGCTCGCCCAGTTTGATGGCCCAGTAGCTGGAGCTGCGGAAGTGGATGCCGGCGTGAATGCCGTGGCCGGAGGTGATGTTGAAGGCCAGCTTGTTCAGCTCGCCGTTGATGGTGATGGAGTCTCTGTCCGCGCCGGTGTAAGGCACGAGCGAGAGACCGTCTTCGCTGGCCTGCATGATGTCGCTGCCCGCCGCCAGAAGGATCGGACGGAGAGGAGCGTTGCCGTCGAAGAAGAACTTCAGCGCGGTGATGCAGGCGCCGCCGACGGTGCCGTGGCCGGTGGGATAGCAGGGGTGCGCCGGAGCGCCTTCGGGGAAGGCAATCGGGAGCAGGAAGGAGCCAAACTTCTGCTTGATGATCTGCACAATCTGGGACTTAAGCACGTCCTTGTGCAGTACCGCCGCTGCCTGGGGCAGAGGCGTAACACCGGCGAGGTTGGCATGCACGAGGCCGCCGAACTCTTCCGGACGCATGCGCAGGTTGACGATCCACTTGTGGAACCAGGCAGCCTTCAGTGCGCGGGTGGCAAATTCCGAGACGGTTCCCAGAGCATCGGGTCCGCCCAGGGTGCCGAAGCCGTGCTGGGTCTTGGAGCCAATGTAGGGATTACCCGGAGCCGCCGGGGCATTGATGCCCAGCAGGACCAGTGCGGCGGTGAAGTATGCCTGATGGAGTGCATCCACGTGGGTGTAGGCAGCCAGTCCGCGGCCGTTGCGGAGAAAGCGGAATTGCGGGTCGAACTGCAAAGAGCCGGTGGGAACGCCGCCGTTTTCCACGTTCTCGAACTCCGCGACGCTGGTCATGAACTCCTGGCCAGGGAGGAAGTTCTGGTACATCTGGCTCAGAGGCTGAGCGCCGAAGAAGGTGGGCTGCAGCAGGAACTGCGAGACGAAGGGACCCACCAGGTTGCCGCCGCCCGTGCCGTCGGCGGTGTTAAAGAAGCCGCGGAACAGGTTTTGGGTGGTAATTACATTGGGATATTCCTGCGTGGGGCTGCCGTGGGCATTGGGGCCGACACCGGTACCGGCGGCAGATGTGTCTGTGCCCTTGATGAACGACAGGCTGTTCAGTTCGTTCACCGCCTGCTGGGCGATGGAGCTGTTGGCATACTGCGTGAAGTTTGTGTCACGCAGCAGAACTGCCCAGTAGTGCTCGACCTGTTCCGCAGCCGTCTGTGCGCTGGCGGTGGTGGGCGAAGGAGGAATGCTGGTGGCGTGGGAATCCAGGCCTTCCAGATCCAGTGCGAAAGCCGCCATGGGGCCATTGAGGGTCTGGGTGAAGCCCAGTCCGCCGGGGTGCCCGACAATGATGTTCTCAAAATCCGTAAAATTGCCGGTGGAGAGGGCCTTTACAAAAGTGGCCCAGGCATTCTGGTTCACAACCTCAAGGCTGTCGTGAGGCAGGGCTTTGCTCCACAGACCGCTGTGGTCGGTGAAGGATTTGTCGCCGTTGTCGGGCAGAACGCCGAGGTCGATGTTTTCTGCATTGGCCGTGCTGGTGCGGTAGTTGAAGCTGGCGGCCGCGCGGGTCTGATCGTTGTAAGGGATGGTGGATGCTTCGACGCTGGACTCTTTTCCACCGAGCAGAGGCTCAATGGGAGCGACAGCCGCTGCCAGGGCCACTGCGGTGAGACCGCCGGCCTTGCCCAGAAAGGACCGCCGGGTCGAGCCGCCCTGTTTCTGATCATCGTGTTTTTTGTCTTGAACGCTCTCTCCGTGCTGAGAAAGCGTCTCTTCAGAATCTACTTTGTTCTTTCTTTTATCTGACATTTATTCCTCTCGAAGCGAAATAGGCCATAAGTCCCTTCAGGTCCCGCTTTCAGTCGGCTCGCCCGGGCTTGTCGCTTGCTTAAATCCAGGAAGTGAAATCCTGGATAAAGTGCTTCATGCCTGCCCGCGGTGTGATTCCGGGATTGGCTAAGTCTCGGAAAATCCAACGCTTAGGAAATACCCAGCGGCTTCCTTTCCTGCAGGTCTCAAGGCCGGGTGACAAGTTAGCAGACCAGGAGATGGAGAGGATATTTACCAGTGAACAGACGGATGAAAGAATTTACATTTTTTTACAGTTTCGGAGGCGGCTGACCCAAAACCGCCAGTATCGGCCCTCTAACCCCAATGAGAACTGGTGTTTACAGGTTTTGCGGAAGTAATCGTATTGCAAGGCGGAAAGGGGCGGCAACGCACAAAGATCCCTGATTGCCCGTGGGGTCGACTATTACTACTGAACAGAGCCGGTATTAAAAAATTCATGGCCTGGAAAATATTGACAGTTTTTTAGCCGGCAAGTGGAGCAGAGTGATTGAGCAACATTTCTATTTCGATAGTTTTCTTCTATTTTACTGATAATGTCATTGGGCTTCCATGTTTCCTCAAGGGTTTCTAAGGTCTTTGCAACTGGAACAGGCTGTAAAAAGCAACGAAGAAAGATTAAAAGTAATCATGCCTCCAGCCGGATGTTGCGATCACAGAGTGAGGGCTCAAATGGTCGATGCTAAACTGCCGGTAATGGGTTAAGCAAAAGGGGTATTGTGGCTTCTGCTAGTGTAAAAACTGAAATCTCATCCGCAAGGGAAGCTTCGTGGGCTGCTTTTAAGCCCCTTCGGCTCCCGATGAATTACCTCGTGCGCAGTGTGCGGCGAGGCAATCCTGTGTATTTGTCCACGGACCAGGCAAACAGTGTTTATTATCTGCAACAAGGCGCGGTAAAACTTATACGTACCTCCAAAGCCGGGGATGAAGTCATCATTGACCGGTACTACGCCGGCTCCATGTTTGGCAGCCTGTGCTTTTGCGATGGGCCGGTTTGCCATGAAGGGATCGAACGTGAAATGGCCGTGGCGCTCGAGGATTCACAGGTCACAATAACCACGTTTGAATCTCTCAAAAAAGACCTTCATCGCTGTCCGGAAAAACTTTTTTCTCTGGTGGAAGATTTCTGCCGCAGGCTTGGCGATGCGCGCGAACGAATTTCCGGCCTGGTCCTGCATGAAGCAGAAGAGCGGCTGGCGCGGACCCTGGTTCTAATGACATCCCGGCAAAACGGTCTTACGGGCTCAGTAACATTGAATCCTCCGGTAACTCACGAGGAACTCGCTCGCTGGATCGGAGTCACCCGGCCGTTTGTGACCAAACTGATGCAGCAACTTCGGGAGCGCGGATTCATAGAATCCTTCAGCGACGGCCAGATCATTGTTCACCGCGATAAAATCGCCAGTGAATATTTTTAGTACAATCCTGGACGCACGCTCAGAAACGCAGGACAAAACCTCCCGAGGTTATGACATTATGTTGCCCGCTCTGCGACCGGGGGAAGTTCAATCTGGGTTCTCCGGAAAAAAAATCCCGAATCTCGGTGCGTAAAGCGACAAATCTGATCGGCGTTCTGAAATCCACGCCGCCTCCAAACTGCAGAGCGCCTTTATTCGTGCCCTTCGTGAAAGTATTGGGCGCGCCAGTTACCAGGGTAGTGCTTTCAGCAAACCGGGCGTAGCCGCCACCCACGCTGGCCCATGGTGCAATCGCCGCATGGGGAACAAAGGTCACTCTGAACCCGGGAGTAAGAAATAAAGCGGCGTAGTTCCGCGGCACGAAGATGGAATTTGACTGCACACCCTGACTGGGGAGGGCCACAAACGGAACTTCGAATCCGAACCCTATACCGTTATTTATAAATCTGTGTGCGAATGTAGCCTGGTAAGCAAGACCGGAATTGATGCTCAGATTATTGGTTGAAGTTGGCACAATACTGCCTCCCAATAAAAGCCCCACTTCATTATTCTGTCCCCAGGCTGGCCGGAAAGCAGCAAATGTAACAATAAGAGCAAGGACGGCCGCAGTTCTCAACATGCGAATAAGATTCGCATGGCGATATAAAGTTACAGATTAATAATCATGGTCAAACTGGGATAGCAGCCCGCGCAGGAGTCCTGGAATTGGGGCGGACGGCGTCTCTCTGGACCGTCAGAATTTTCCACAAACGGCAGATACACTGTGATGATATTGAACCGGAGGTTTTTATCGTGCAGCTGAAGATCGGCGAATGGCTCAGAAAATATCTGGACAGGACTCTCGAAGAGGATGAAAAGACGAACCTCTCCTACCCTCCGCCCATAGCCAGAACTATTGGGTTCGAACTTGTCGATATCGGCCAGGCTTCTGCCACTTTTAAAATGCATACGGACCCGGCAGTCCATGGCAACCCTATGGGCACTGTTCACGGCGGGGTCTTGTGTGATCTCGCCGATGCCGCTATCGGAACGGCGCATGTGACTACGCTGGCCGCAGACGAGTCATTTACTACGATTGATCTTCGTATTAATTTCTTCCGTCCACTCTGGAAAGATCAAATTCAGGCTGCGGCCAAAGCTGTCCAATTGGGGAGAACAGTGAGTTTTTACAGCTGCGATATTACACGTTCTGACGGAAAGATCGTTGCCGTGGTGACCAGTTCGGTAATGACTCTTCGGGGTGAGCACGCCAAAGGCCGGTAAGATCATGCAGGCAGGGAATCGTTGTTTGATACTGGAAAATCAAGCAGTGAAGTCAATCGGTTTCGATTGTGATTATTCCCCGGAATAGTGTTACTTCGGTTCCATTTGTTTCCTGATATGCTCTTGCATCTTTATAGTGTCGGTAATTTAATAATCTACCTTGAATAAAGCCTGGCTGCTGCATGCATAAGGAAGTATAAGTTTCTGCAATAGCTAAGATCGAATTGGTCTATGGCAGTGTCTTGTTGTAAATCTGTAACTGGCGCCAACTCAGTGAAAGGGTAAATGGTTATCTGACCGGTCCACGGTCACAGTGAATCATGCTCGATCCCCGGTCACATAAAAAACTGAAAGAGATTTCCGGGGCAGGTGCGGTCTCTCTGGAGCAGGAACTGCAGGCCCTTTCGGCGCGATACTTTCAGCGATGCCTGGAACTTCCACTGGTCCACGAAAAGCATACAACACTGGTGAAACTGTATGCAGGCACGAAAAAACTTCATCAGGCGGTCAGAGAAGGAAAGGTCGCCGATGCGATTTTTGAAATCGGCTCCACACTGATCGGATACGGCCAAATGGCCCTTTTGCTCACGCAGGAGCAATGGAACAGCGTGGCCTTTATCGGCGCCGTGGGTCTGGATCTGGAACAATTAAAGGTAATGCAGAAGAACGCAAAAAAGGTCATTGAAGAAGCCTCCATGGGAAGTGTTTACATTCAGGGTGGCGCAGAGAAGGTGGACTGTCTGTTCTCGTCCCTTGGGATTACTGCATGCGTTCCTCTATGGCTGGACGCCACAACCAGGGGCGCCATTGCTTTTTTTAAGTTGCTTCCACAGGGCAGGGAACTGGATTTGGGAGACCGGGAACTGCTGAAACTACTGAATGTTTTCGCCGGACCTTGCCTGGCGGCCCGTAAAAGCAATGGATCAAACTTTACAATGAATGAAAGTATGAAAACGGAAACAATCCTGGATTCGTCGGAGACTCGGGAATAAGCGTTGATGGTATTCGGCGGATGTATGCCGAGAGCACCCGATGATTGCCCTTATTCCAGTAACTATTGAGGGGGCGGTCCTCCGACCGGGGGGCTGCTGGCCGGCGGGCTGCCGGGCGGGTTCGCTGGCGTGGCGCCCGAAACTGGCGCGTTGACAATGCAGCCTCCGCCTGAGGATGCAAAGCGAATGTCGTAAATGAACTCCCATTCGTTGTAATGGTTCTTCCCGCGCAACTCCCTGATCGATTCCGCTTTGCTGGAACTGGCAATGCCAATGATCTGGCCACCTCCGAACTGCTGGCCCGAAGGCGCAGAACCCAGGCTTTGCACTGGTACTAATCCATTGTTATTGGGCGGGCTGCTGCCAGTCCCCAGGCCACTCTGGTCGCTGTTGCTGCCAAGCCCCGGGCCACTCTGCCCGCTGTTACCGGAACTGAATCCAGTCTGATTGCTGCTGCCAGGCTGAAAGGCACTGCCGGTACTATTCGGGGTTGTGCCACTCTGGCTGCTGCCACCCGGCTGTGAGGGATTGCCAGTGGGTGTAAGGTTCAGCTGGGATTCGCCCACATGGATCAGCCGCCAGTCGTCTTTGCCGGTCATGGGGTCTTTGTAGCGTTTGCGCAGGAAACGCTTATTATTTGTATTCTCCAGCTGGTCCAGAGATGAGGGATACAGGCCGTTATTCGCCTTAAAAAACTTGCTAATCGCTGTACAGTACTCCTGCCCGCGATGGATCAGCTCATCTTCTTTTTCGCGCTTGACCTGCTGGGCCACGCGGGGCGCCGCCACCGTAAGGGCGATCAGCATAAGCGTGATGAGCAGCATTACACCCAGCAGAACGTAGCCGGACTGCGATGCGAATTGGGAGCGTGCGCGCATAGTGTTAATTGGGAGTATTCGCGGTCAGAGGGATGGACTGCTTGTTGTTGCTGAGTACGTCCTCCACTGTCAGCGAGAAGTTCGAGATCTGGACGACCCGGTATCTCCTGTCAATGATATCTCCCTCTTTGGCAGTGAAATGCTCGCCGCCGTCTGAAAGAAAGACCGTTTTTTGTTCGCCGGGTTTATTGGCGAAGCCATAAAATTTGAGCGGGATTTCAGCTACGGTTGGCGTTGTCGGCGTTACCAGAGGAGGGGCGTTATAGGCCGGGTTGTTTCGCACGCCGGTCGCGGGCGCGGGAATCGGCGCCTGTTCCGTGGTGAAGATATTCCGGCCGCCTTCATGGTAAGGCACGTTCTCACTTGCCTGAAGAATATCCAGCCGCAGAGAGGTATCAAGGGACGTATTATCAAGGGACGTATCAATGGTGCTGGTTTTTTTTGCCGTTGAGTTCGGTGCGGCCTGTGATGCAGGTTTGGCCACGGAACTGGAACCGCCGATCAGGTTGTACACCACGATAACGACCGCGATAGCCAGCAGAACCAGCATCATCCGAAATTTATTTTTATCTTCCGCGCCTATTTTCATTTTGTTACAAATATTCTTTCATGTCAGCAGCTTACGTTGTAGTTTTAAGGTAAGTCTCGAACTTGATGTGCAGGCTTACCTGGCCAGTCTGGCCCTGCTTGTCTCCCTGCCCGCTGACCGATATCTGATCGATGATCATCAGCAGATGCTTGTCGCGCTCCATGGCATTAATGAAGCGCGGAATCTTTGAGTAGTCGGCAGAGATCGTGGTGTCCACGGTCACGCGCTCCACGTCCGGCAGGCTGGTTACATTCCCGAAATACTGGAGCTGCGGATAGGATATTCCGTTCTCCTTTGCCAGCTTTTGTATTTCTTCGGAAATCTGGGAATAGCGGCCAGGCAGCTGCTCCTGGTAAAAGCCTTTGAGATCATTGCGCAGTTTGGCCAGTTTTTCGTCAATGCCGAGCAGAGGAGCTACCTCGCGGATTTTGGCCCTGTGCTCTTCCATGAGTTCCCGTTCTTTTGCCCGCAGAGCGGTGCTGTTTGGTCCGCCAGGCCAAAGCAGATATACAGTCAGAATGATGTTCACCAGAGCCAAAGCACCCAGGAGAATGGTTAGTCTTTGCCGTAGACGCTGCAACGGAGTCATTAGAGGCCTTCCTTCTGCGCGGGCTCGAACTGCTGGGATAGCGGCGGCATATAGTAAGTTTCAATGCGGAACTGCACTGTGGCCGGACTCCCTTTGGTGGCGGCCTTAAAAATCTCTGTTTCAATGCCGATCACATGAAACCGCCTGGAGCTTTCCATATTTTTCACGAGTTCAATGGCATCATCATATTTTTCGCCGTTAATGGAAAGCTTGAGTTTGAGTCTTTGGTCCAGGCCGGTTTTCGGCGCTTTTTGCTCTGATTCTGTTTCCGGTTGTACGGCGACCAGGGAGGCCCGCTTGGGCATGATCTTTTCCAGTTCGGAAAACAGCAAAGTCCAGGAAAATGACCGCTGGCTGATTCGATCATTCCAAAAGCGGGATTGCGCACGAACATCATGGTTATCCTGCCGGTTCAGCACGGATTCCGCGGTGTCTTTTTGACGGTCCAGTTCCGCGATTTTCTGCTGCAATTCAGAAATTCGTTTCCGTGCCTGTACGGAACGAGAGTGACTGGACCAGGAGACCCAGCCCAGAATCAGGGTGAGCAGCAGGGCTGCGCCCACAAACGTGCCCCAGCGCACATAAAAAGCGCCGGCGTCTTCGTATTTTTGTGTGGCCAGATTGATGTTGAGACGCATTATCCGAGCAAGGCCCCCACTACCCCAGCCATCAGTGACGGCGGAATTTTGTCACCACTAAGATTTTGCCCCGAGTCTTTGGGTAAGAGTTCCTGTACGCCTGCTCCGGTCTGCTGCTGAAGCACTGGCGCAATCTCTCCGAAAGAAACTGCTCCGGAGACGAGAATCTGCTCAATCCGAGTCCCGGAAGTATCTTCAAAGAAAACGACAGAGGGCAGGACCACCTCCGTTAGCTCTGCCGCCGTTACTTTGTACCCCAGGGGGTTGTCGAGTGTGCGGATGAGTCGCAGGGCGCCTTTTTCTGCCGCGGTGATTGTGATGCTCAGGGGATCGATTTTGAGCAGAAGAGTGGGACGCTGAGTGTCGAGCATTCCGAGCGAGGCGAGAGATGAAGGTAAAACCACGCCGGGAGAGTACCCGGCATCACGAAACGCAGCTTCATATTCCTCGATTACTGAATTGGGCGATACCGCCGCAACTACCTGAATGTTCCCGTTGCTGCTCTGAACGTCCCATGATACCGCGGCATGGTCAACATCAAAGGGAAGCGACTTTTTTAGCCGGAAACGTATAAAAGGCCCTCTCTCCTGTGGTTTGGCCGGCAGGGATTCGAAATCCAGCAGCACGATGCGGATGGCTGAGTCAGGAATGATGGCGATCACATCTCTGGATTTTCCGCTCAGCGGTCCGAGTGTGTCCTGGATGGCGGTGCGCAGGGCGGAAGCGTCCTGGACATTTGGCCCCGTAAGCCCAGGAGTAATCACGCCTGGACGCAGATTGCGTGAAGTAAACATCTCCACATGGGGCGGTTTGCGCGAACACCGCGCGGCAATTACGCTGCCAGCGGAGATTTCACAGGCAAGCAGAGGACGTGCGCCGGTTTGGGACAATCGTGCCATTCTTATCGTGTGCTCTCGATGAAGGTGACCTTGTTGATTTCCTTCAGTGTAGTAATGCCGGCCCGCACCTTGCGCAGGGCGGACTCACGCAGAAAACTCATTCCTTCTTCATGGGCCGCGCGACGAATCTCGGAAGATGGTCTTCTTTCAAGAATCAGCTCGCGGATTCGGTCCGTGAGGTCCAGCAATTCGTGGATTGCAATACGTCCGTGAAAACCGGTGCCGCTGCATTCAATGCAGCCCTGGCCTTCGCGAAACTCCACGTCCCGCCATTCCGCCGGCGCAAGACCGCTGGTCTCAAGCGCCTCGTCGGAATATTGTACGGGTTTTACGCAATGCGGACAGATCACGCGCACCAGCCGCTGCGCCAAAACGCAGTTGAGGGCGGAGACAAAGTTGTACGGCTCCACACCCATGTTGAGAAAGCGCCCCAGTACGTCCACCACATTGTTAGCGTGGACCGTAGTAAACACCAGGTGACCGGTGAGGGCCGACTGAATGGCGATTTGCGCCGTCTCAGTATCGCGAATTTCACCAATCAGGATTTTATCCGGATCATGCCGGAGAATAGAGCGCAGGCCTCGGGCAAACGTGAGTCCCTTCTTCTCGTTGACGGGAATCTGCGTGATTCCGCGAATCTGGTACTCGACCGGGTCTTCAATAGTAATGATCTTGTCTTCTTCGCTCTTGATTTCGTTCAGTGCAGCATAGAGTGTAGTGGTTTTTCCGCTGCCGGTGGGACCGGTGACCAGCACCATGCCATACGGCTCGGCAATGTAGTGGCGAAAACGGCGGAGGTCGTCCTCGTCAAAGCCCACTACGTCCAGAACAAGGTTGCTGAACTTCTCGCTCATGGATTCCTTGTCCAGCACGCGCAGCACGGCGTTCTCGCCGTGAATCGTGGGCATGATGGAAACGCGGAAGTCGATCAGGCGGCTGTTGTACTTCACGCGAAAGCGTCCGTCCTGGGGCACGCGGCGTTCAGAAATATCGAGTTCGCTCATCACTTTGATGCGGGTGATGATAGTCGAGTGATGCTCCTTGGCCATGGGAGCCATCGCCTGCTGCAGCACGCCGTCAATGCGGTACTTAACCTGCACCGATTCGCTTTCGGTTTCGATGTGAATGTCACTGGCGCGTTTCTGCAGTGCGGTAAAAATCGTTGTATCCACAAGGCGGATGATGGGACTGACACTGGCTTCCGCCGTAATGCGATCAATGGAGATGTTTTCGTCGGAGCTGCTTTCTTCGTCGCGTACCAGGTCCAGCGCGAAACTCTCACTGGCTTCTTCCAGAACGCGCTGTGACTGCTCGGTCTTCTTAAGAATGTCATTGATCTGGGCCAGAGTAGCGACTTTGGTCCGGATCCGGTGCCTGAGCAGCCCAGCGATCTCGTCGATCATCATCAGCTTGCTGGGATCGGCAATGGCGATCGAGAGAGTGCCGTCCATTAATTCCAGGGGAATAAAGTTGTAGCGAAACATCAGATCCACGGGGATCGATTTAAACAGCTCAGGATCCAGTTGATACGAGCGCAAATCGAGGTAATCGCAGCGGTAGCGGGCCGCTATATCGCGGGCCCACTGCTCATTTCCGGCGGGGAGGCCGTTGGTTTCGAGAACTGCGGTATTTTTTTGGTTCATATCGTCCTACTGGAGTCTCTGTCCCAGCGAAAACACGGGGAGATAGAGAGAGATCAGCACCGTTGCCACCGTGATGCCCATAAAAATGAGAATGACTGGTTCAATCAATTGCAGTGCGGCGGACAGGGCCAACTGCACGTCGTCTTCGTAAAACTCAGCAACGGAGTTAAGCATGGCAGGCAGCGCTCCCGTGGACTCGCCTACCTCAATCATTTCCACTGCCAGGCCCGGAAAAAATTTTGCCTCATCCAGGCTGTAGGAAAGAGAACGTCCTTCACGCACACGCTGGGCCGCCTTGCGCACGGTAGATGAGATCCTGATGCTATTGATGGAGTCACTGGCCGTTTCGAGGGCAGGCACCAGCGGCAACCCGCCCGAAAGAAGCGTTGAAAGCGTGCGGGAAAAGATGGCTATCTGGTATTTCATCCAGATAGAGCCAAATTTGGGAATTTTGAAGCGCAGGACATCCAGAGTGCGGACCCCTTGTTCCGACCTTACCCACATGCTCCCGCCGGTAACCAGTAATATCAAAACCAGCAAAATCACGTAATAGTAGTGACTCAGAGCGGTACCAATGCTCAGCATGAACAAGGTGATGGTGGGCAGCTGAGCGTTCATCGAGTTGTAAAGATCGGCGAACTGCGGCACCACATAGGTCATAAGAAACGTGAGCATCACCGTGAGAGCAACTACCAAAAGCGCCGGATACCAGAGGGATGCCAGGAACTTGCGCCGAAACGTGGCGGTAACCTTCTGGAAACTGACATAGCGTGACAGGACTTCTTCCAGATTGCCGCTGCGTTCACCAGCCAGCACACTGGTGGTGTAAATTTTTGAAATCCCTTCCTGTGCGGCGAAGGCATCGGAGAGCAATTGACCGCTCTTAACTCTTTGCTGAACATTTTCCAGCAGTGATCTGAAATGCGGGTCCTGCTGGCGTTTGCTGAGCAGGCCCAGCGACATCAGAATAGGAAGACCGGCTTTAATCAGCATGACAAACTGCTGATTGAAGATGGTGAATGAATCGCTCTTCAGCCGTTTTTTGCGCCCGCCAAAAATTGCCGTGGACGAAAGCCAGTTTTTTCCCCGGATGGAATAGACCAGGTAGCCCTGATGGGTAAAACGATTCCGGACTTCTTCTTCAGAAACTCCGGTTTCAGTCTTTTCGAGCACGCGACCGTGCTCATCTGCCAATTTGATCAGGAATTCCGCCATGAATGTGGGCTGGAAAGGAACCCGCTCCTCGCTTAAAGTCTAACATTAACGCGGCCAGATAACCCCGTCAGGGTGAGAACGTGGAAGGCCGCTAATATTGCAATAAATCTTCTGCATTTACTGTGCTGCCGGATGCTCCTGCTGGATCATCTCCACGCCAGGGGGAGGGGTGAAGCGAAACAGATTGTCCTGAACCGGTACATTTTCTTCAAAACCAGAAAACCTGAAATCGGTGGAGGATCCGTCAGTTTCATAAATGACGATCCGAAAAATCTGCCCGAAGGGCGAAACTTCCATCAGAAGGCTGGAAACGCGGTCTTTCAAATCTTTGGGAATACCGCGCAGGACCACATTGCCCGGCTGCAGAGCAGCAACATCGGGAGCCAGTGATAGTCCATCCAGCTCTTTTTCCAGTCTGGCTTTGCCCAGCAGATAACGCAAAGGCGAACGAATATCGTCAATATTTTTGACCGCTGTTTTTCGGGCCTGGCTTTCGCCTGGGACATAAAAATAGGCAGTCTGCCCGTCCGTGAGGAACAGTTTTTCCCGAGGCTGATGATATTCCCAGCGCATTCTCGCCGGCTTCTTAAGCCAGAGCACCCCTGTTTCATTCCGGGAGATTCCGGGGCCGGTGTAAATTTCAGTGAAGGCAGCCTTAAAGCTCTTCAGCTTGTTGTAGTGCGCATCCACAGCCCGGGCCAGAGACGTGGCGGACTCCTGCTCCACGGCGGGAAAGCCGGATTTTATGAGCATGAGTGAAACGACAACGATTGTTCTTAGACCGGTTTGTATCAAGGGACTCCTGAATCGGTGTAGTGATCAGTATCAGTTTATCCCAATGACTGCTGCGTCGAAGGGCTGTGTACTTCGGTTTGTGCCGGAGTGCAATTTATAAAAAATTCCAGTTATGATTCCGCGTATTCTTGCCAGAGAAGGAAATATCTCAGTCTCAGGAAATATGGCTTTGCAGCGTGGAGACGCAACTGGAGCACTTGCTGTGGATCGGGAGACGATGAATATCAGTCCCAACCGATGGCAGGTGATTTTTCCCTGTGGGATCACGCTGGACGCTGCTGGCGTCCGGCTGGAAGCACAAATTGCTCTATGATAAGCAACAGGATGATGCAAAAGAATCCGGTCGTTCAGCATTTGTCTTCATCTAAACACCTTGTATTTATTTTGTTACTCACAATTTTGGTGTATGTACAGTCCGCATCTTTCCCGTTTCTGCAGTTTGACGATACGACCTTCATCATTGAAAACCCCAGAATGCACCAATGGGCGGCGCTGCCATCGTTTTTTCTTGGCAGCGGTTCGGCAGCGGACAAGACGACCGTCATCCCGGGGTTTTATCGTCCGTTGCAGAACTGCTGGGTTTTGCTGAGCTACAAAGTTCTTGGTCAGCGCCCTGGTCTTTGGCACCTGGTGGGCGTTCTCCTGTATGGACTGGGGATTGGTCTTCTCTGGAAGATAATAAAAAACCTTACGGGAGATGATTTCATTGCTTCAGGTGCGGCGCTGCTTTATGCGCTGCATCCGATGCACGTGGAGGGAGTTGCCTGGATATCGGCGGCATGGGTGGACCCTCTTGTCAGCATATTCTTTTTTGCTGGGTTTCTGGCCTGGCTTCGGTGGCGAAATGGCGGCAGAAACTGGTGGCTGGCCCTTTGTGGATTTCTGAGTCTGGCAGCGCTGCTGACCAAAGAGAGCGGCATTGCATTGCCGATGCTGATTATTGCGCACGCTCTGATCTTCAGAAGAACAGAGCATGAGTCCCGGCGTTCGTTACGGCACATCAGTGCATTAATCACTGTTATGACTGCTTCTGTTGCAATGTATACAGCCATGCGCTGGCATGGGACGGGAGCATTCATAACTCCTGATCCGGCACACACCTGGAATCAGGTTTTACGCACTGCTCCCCTGATGTTCGTAACCTACCTCGGCCATGCTGTGTGGCCTTTCCATCTCGGAGCCTGGTATGACGTTCCCGTGGTTGCCGCAGTGACCGAAATGAGGTTTTGGTTTCCTCTCATAGTTTTAGCGGGTTACCTTGCCTTGACAATATGGGCGGTGATTCATAAACCGTTGTTTGGTTTTTTTCTGCTGTGGTGGCTTGTACCACTGGCTGCGCCTGTCATCGGAGGCAGGAACTTTAATGAGTATGAACTGCTGCATGACCGTTTTGCGTTTGTGCCGATTGCCGGGCTGTGCGTGATACTGGTTACGTGGCTGGGCAGAATTCCTGCCGGAAAAACGAAACTCTTTGGGGTGAATGCCGCGAGTGCAGGGGTAATTGCCTGTCTTGTTACGCTGATGGGTATAAAAACTGCTGCTCAGGTGAATACATGGAAGAGTGATCAGGCCATGCTCACTCAGGCAGTGAAGGCTTGTCCTGGCTGTATTCGGCCGCGATTGCTGCTGGCCAATTGGTTCGCCCGGCAGGGAGATGTCGGCAAAGCACTGGAATTGGACCGCGAAGCTATACAGGTATTTCCCAAACGCTGGGAACCCTCGTTTGTCTACGGGATAACACTTGCGATGACAGGGGACAGGCGCAACGCTTTGAGTTCACTGGCGCACGCTCTGGAACTGGGGCCTGGGGAAACAAGTATTTATCTGGGTACCGCCGATGTTCTTGCTCAGGACGGCAGACTTGCGGAGGCAGTACAGGTGCTGCATCGCGGTGAACAGCGGGCAGAAAATCCACAGCTCATCCGGCAGTGGCTTGTCAAAATGGAAAAGTTCAGAAGGCTTTCGGAGGCTGCACGTTGACACCTGCCCATTGGCAGAGTTCGAGGGCGTATTAACCCTGACGTGAAGCCCATATTCGGTGGCATACTGAAGTTCCAGTTGCCTTTCCTGCCAGGACCTGGGCCGGTTGCAACATGGCCCCCAGAATAAACAGCCATACATTGTACTCACAACCCAGGACATTCCGAATGCTGCGGCCCATCTTGGGCATTTCAGCGTTGCCGGTTTTGATCACTTTAAGTCCGGCTTCCTGTATTACCAGGCTCAGCCCCTGCTGCGTGAAATGTAACGGATGAAAAGGAGCGTACCATCCATCCCACCACTTTCCAAAAACTCGCTTCCAGATAGTTTCTAACGCAGGAACTTCTATCACAAGAACACCTGCAGGCGACAACATTTTTGCAAGAAACCGAAGTGCACCTACTGGATCATATGTGTGTTCGAGGACGTGGCGGCAAAGGATTAAATCGAAGGTGCCGGAGCTCTCACCGAGCTGTTGATAGGAAAAATAGGCTGATTCCGGCAGCAATTGTGGAGGCGAGACGTGCTCATCTGCTCCTATGGCTTGAGAATTCGGATATTCCTGCTGGAAGGCCCGAACGAAGAACCCGTTGCCGCACCCGAAATCAAGGAACCGAGGGGTTTGTGGGAGTGAGATCCCACGACAAAAACTCCGGATGTCGCGGCGAGCAAACCATGCCTTTAATTTCGTTGCCAGAGGTGTATCATCAGGCTGAAAATCACCGCTTTTACGCTCTTCATACAACAGATGAGCTGTCTCCCTCGTGGGTACTGGCTCCGTGAACCCGATATGACATTTTGGGCATTCCAGTATTGTAAATACCTGACGAGAGAAGTCTGACGCACCGAAGGCTTCAGCCGATTTTTGCCAGAGCGCTCGACATTCGGCCTGGCATTCCATAGGACAGATAGGACTTGATCCAAACACCAGCTTGGATTCGGTTGCAGCGAAGCGTTCTGTTAGCTGCTCCATGTATAAAGTATATCAGGGCAGTCGCAGTTCGTACGGCGTGGCTCGTGTGGAAGCCTGGTCGATTTCGAAGGCGCGTGTAGATACAGTGCCTGTCATCGAAAAAGATGATTTAATTGGCGAGACAACAGACGTCTGTTGCGGCTGGCATGGTGCGGAACGCTGCTGCTGTGCGCGCTGCTCACCAGGGAGACCGCGGCGGAGCTGCTGGTGCTGATCGTTGCCCATGCTTTGCTTTCTCAGTCCTCAAAACGGGGAGGCATGGCGCGCGGATGCAGCTGGGTTTGGCCGGGTCATCACTGTAACAGCGGCTGGGTGTTGCTACGTACCTTGGTAACAAAACGAATGGGGCTTTCAAGCGAATATTGTGGCTTAATTATCAAAGGTCTGCCTATGAATAAAACCCGGGTCGAAGCCGTGGCCCCGCAATTCAGATCCATCCTGTTTATCCTGCTGATCACATTCCTGGTGTATTTGCAGGCGGTTCGATATCCATTCCTGAGTCTGGATGATACCGCTTTTATCGTGGACAGACAGTATGTCCATCAGTGGTCGTCACTACCGTCATTTTTTACTGGAGCGATC
>DASSEH010000367.1:0-1123 GCA_035695325.1 Candidatus Angelobacter sp. | reverse complement strand
CGTGGGAGGTCTCATCGTTTCACAGATTCTGACGCTTTACACAACTCCGGTAATCTATCTGGCGCTCGACCAACTGCGGCAACGCAAAAAGAAACGATCTTCGGGCGCTATGGATCTGCGGCCAATCGGCTGGACACCGCTTTCCGGGTCGCCGGTGAGGTAACCCTGGAGAATTCTTATCGTAGACAATCAACGTAACGTGTTTCGAAACGCCATCCTCCCGTACATAAACCAACGCAACCCACGGAATTAATGAAGGACCTGCTAATGGATGTTCGCCATGCGCTGCGGGTGCTTTGGAAATCACCAGCGTTTACGCTCGTCGCCTTGGTCACTCTGATGCTGGGGATTGGGGCAAACGTCCTCGTCTTCGGAGTCGTGAACGCGGTCCTGCTGCACCCGCTAGATGTGAGCGATCCGCAGCATCTCTACCAGCTCCGGCTCAAGCCATGGACGAGTGGCAAAGCACTTACTACATCGTATCCCGCATTCGAAGACTACCGACAGCGAAACACCACGTTCGGCGGCCTTGCCGGCTTTGACGGATTTTCGGGGGGCAGACTGCGCTGGGGTAACACGGTGAAGAGTGTCTCCGGCTATTCGGTCACCGGCAACTATTTCGATCTGCTAGGCGTGCAGGCGCAGCTAGGACGATTAATCCAGGCGGCGGACGAACGCGGCCCGAACTCAGCGCCCTATATGGTGTTGAGCGATAGTCTTTGGCGAACCGCATTTAACGCTGATCCCGGTGTAGTCGGGACCACGGTCCGGCTCGGCAAAGATCCTTTCACAGTAGTGGGCGTGGCACCGGCGCGGTTCCACGGCACGGAGAAATTTGACTGGCCGGACTACTGGATACCCGTCGTGAATTACTTCGACGCGAAGTACCTGCAGGATCGGACCGGCAGACCTTTGACGGTGCTTGGCCGGCTTAAAGCAGGCGTGACGCCCGAGCAGGCTGCGGAAGACCTGAGTGCAATCGCGGCGCAGCTGGCAAAGGAGTATCCAAAGACAGACACCGGAGTGCCGCTGCGGTTGATCCATCCAGGACTTCAGGGGGACGCCGGTGACGTCATTCGCGGATTTCTTTATAGCGTGGTGGGGCTGGCTCTACTGGTGCTGG
>DASSEH010000366.1:0-206752 GCA_035695325.1 Candidatus Angelobacter sp. | reverse complement strand
TGCGCGCCATCAAGGCTCGTACTTTGGAAACCCTGGAGCAAGCCATCACTCAGGCTTTGGCTTCTATTACCCAGGACAATGCTCTGGCCTGGTTTCAGCATTGTGGCTATCCATCCCAATCGATTCCGAAAATGGTCTAGTTATGGTCTGTGCATTGTATGTGAAGAGAAAAGGAAACAGAAAGCTCCAGCAATTTAGTTGTTACCCGTGAGCTATAGTGCACATACTGTGATGTCCATTAGACGCTAACCTAGACATGTCTGAGTGTGTCGGGAGAACACCACCTGACATAAAGAAGGAGACATAAATATGCGTTACTTGAAGATATTCGGAGTGGTCGTGTTGACCATCGTCCTCTGGAACTGTGCTGCCCAGGGTCAGGGCAATCGGCAGGGTGGCGTGCCAGGCGGAGGATACGCGCAGACCTGCCAGGACATCCACGCCAACGGTAACACCCTCGAGGCCAATTGCCAAACCACGAACGGGCAATGGAATCGGACTTCACTCCAGAATTTTAACGAGTGCACTGGGGGGATTGAGAATGTTGATGGACGCCTGGCGTGCAACAAGGGTGGAAGCAGCGGACAGAACTACAGATCCGCGGGCCAGCAAGGCGATAGAACCGATAACCGGCAGGGCTATGGAGACCAGCAGGGAGATAGAGATAGGGATAGACACGATAGCGAACAGGGCAACAGCCCCAGGGACTGGCACAATGGTGCTCCCTATGGCGGATACTCGCAGACTTGTCAGGATATTCGGACCAGCGGCAGCACGCTTTTGGCCAACTGCCAAAAGAGGAACGGACATTGGCGGCAGTCGACACTGCGTAATTTCAACCTGTGCAGGGGAGCAATCGAGAACGACAACGGAAGGCTAGTGTGTGGAAGATAGTTTTTTGCTCAAAATACTTCTAAAAGCAAAGACTTGAGGGCTGTGGTCCGAAGACTTCATTGGAGACCATAACTGAAACAAAAGATCGGGTTGCAGCCCAACCATACTCACAGCGAACAAAATAATAAAAGAATATGGCGGAGAGGGAGGGATTTGAACCCCCGATACCCTTTCGGGTATGGCCGCTTTCGAGGCGGCTCGTTTCAACCACTCACGCACCTCTCCGCATCAGTGCAGCCGTGCTGCTGCTGCTTCTGCGAGTGACTGGGCAGAAGCTTTTATTCAGTTGTGGAAGGCCGCTGGCCCTCGTTTCAGCCGGAAGAAGCTTTGCAAAATCTCCGAGCACCTGTCTGCAAGCACTCCCGATACTACTTCCATCCGATGATTCAGCTGCGGATGGTTGATCACCTGCAGCACGGAACCAGCAGCACCGGCCTTGGGATCGCTGGCGCCAAAGACCAGACGCGCTACTCGCGCATGAACCATGGCCCCGGCGCACATGGCGCATGGCTCAATTGTAACAAACACGGTACAGCCCGCCAGACGATGGTTGCCCACCCGGGCCGCGGCTTCCCGCAGGGCGACGATTTCGGCGTGGGCCGTGGGATCTTTGTCCAGCAGGTTGCGATTGTGGCCGCGTCCGGCAACCTCTCCCTCCTTAGTGGTTACTAAGGCGCCAATAGGGACTTCTCCCAGTTCGACGGCCCGGCGCGCCTGCTCGAGAGCCAGCTCCATCCACGTACTGTCGTTTAAAAGGGCCATTTCCGCCAGCGTTCCTGCACCCGTCTCTGCATCCAGCATTTCACCCGGAGGTAGAACACGATTGTATCAGCGTCGGCCACCCGCGATTATCCCTTTCGCAAGTCAACCCCTGGGTGTTAACTCATCTCTAAACAAAAAGACACTACGTCTTGAATCTTCGGCGAGGGAGCCTCGCGAGGAAAGTGGCCCGACGGGCAGAAGAAAAAAGTTTGAAGGAGCAAAACATGAACAGCAGGAAATTAATTTTGTCACTGATGCTGGCGACGGGCTTCGCCTTTGCCCAAAGCGGCAGCAGTGATACTCAAAGCAGCCAGCCTGGCAGCACTCAAAGCACGCCCAGCGCGCAACAGCCGAGTTCACAGCAGCCCAACACTCCGTCGCAGCCAGCCGAGCAGAGTCCGGGTACGCCTGGCGCGGCCAGCCAGAGCAACTCCACGGCTACCAGTTCGGCCAATGGACAGGAATCTGTAGTGCGCGGCTGCCTGAAGCAGTCCGGCGGAGACTGGGTGCTCTCCGAGGCCGGCCAGAACGTCACCATCAAAGGTGATGATTCCATGCTTAAGCCACACAATGGACATCAGGTGGAAGTGCACGGAACTCGCGGCAGCGACCCCAGCACTCTTCAGGTCACTTCCGTGAACATGATTTCCGACAGCTGCACCAGCGGCCAGGCTGCGGCCTCCAGCGTTCCGGATACTACAAGTACAGCCAGCGCCGGAGCGGCCAGTTCCAGCACGCCGAGCAGCACCGCCGGTCAGACTTCAGCCAGCCCAGCTTCCGGCGCCAGCAGCACAGCTACTCCGGAACAAACCCAAACTCCGAGCGCAACACAAACTCCATCCACCAGTTCTTCTGCTTCGGTCCCCGGCAGCGATCAAACGTCAGCTTCGCCGAGCAGCACTTCCGGCCAGAATGCAGGTAACACCGGCACGGCCGCCGGAAATACCTCTGACCAGAACACAAGCGCCAATGGCCAGCAACTGCCGCAGACTGCCTCCCCACTTCCTTTACTGGGATTACTGGGGATGGGATCTTTGGTATCCGGATTGATCATTCGCAAAAAGAAGTAAGTGTGCAAAGCAACTGAGAAGTGGAAGTCGTCCGGACGCGCCAGCGTCCGGATTTTTTTTGAAAAATTCTTCAGGGATTGGCGGGAAAGCAGCCCAGCCGAAGAGCGCTGGGCTCCAGGATTTACGCTGGTTGTTGCTGGGTCATGCAGTGGATTGCGCCCAGTCCCCAGATGAAGTCGCCGCAATGAATCCCCACAATCTCGCGTTTGGGAAAGAGTTCCGCCAGCGTATTGAGCGCCACGCGGTCAGTGGGATCGTTGAACGTGGGCACGAGAACCAGATTGTTGGCGATGTAGAAGTTGGCGTAGCTGGCGGGCAGGCGCTGCCCGCTGAAGATCACCGGGCGGGGAAGCGGCAGCTCGACAATCTGCAGCCTGCGGCCCTGTGTATCTCTGGCCGCTCGGAGCGCCTGCAGATTTTCCTGCAGCGGCTGATAGTTGACATCGGAGCGATTGCGTTCCACTGCGGTAACCACCGTGTCCTCGGCGACGAAGCGGGAGATGTCGTCCACGTGGCCATGCGTATCGTCGCCGGCGATGCCCTGGCCCAGCCAGATCACCTTTTCGATTCCCAGGTAGTCGGCAAAGATCTTTTCGAGATCGGCCTTTGATAGTCCGGGGTTGCGCTGCTGAACCTTGCTGAGCAGGCACTCTTCGGTGGTCAGCATCAGGCCGCTCCCATTTACATCGATGCTGCCGCCCTCCAGCACCACATGGTACGGTTTGCTGCCCATGCGATGGATGATGGGCTGGAACTGCTCCAGTCTGAGCTGTTTCGAGATCCGATCGGGCAGTTGGTTATCCAGCCGCCAGTCGTTGTACTTGGCCCAGGCATTGAAGCGCCAGTTGGTGAGGGCAACTCGCTGAACGCCGGATTCGCGTTTGATAAAAATGGGGCCGGAATCGCGCGTCCATATGCGGTTGGTGGGCCAAAGGTGAAAAAACACCCGCTGCATCTCCGCATGGCAGAGTTCGAGAGTTTTGAGCGCTCGCTTCTTCTCTGTTTCGTTGCGGACAATGATGTTGACGTCTTCCACCCGGCTCAGATGGCGGACAATCTCGGCAAAGACCCAAAGGATGGCGTCAAATTTTCCCGGCCAGTCCGAGCGGTTGTGCGGCCAGGCGAGCCACGTGGCCTGGTGACGCTCCCATTCCGCGGGCATGCGATAACCGAGTGAACGAGGGATGGGCTGGGTCATCAGTCGAGGAACCTTTTCGTGATGCCGCCGTAGCTTTCGATTCTGCGGTCGCGAAGAAAGGGCCAGTTGCGGCGAGTGTCTTCCAGTTGCCGCAGATCACAGAGGCCAATCAGGATCTCTTCCTTGTCATGGGACGCTTCGGCGATGATGCGGCCAAAGGGATCACACAGGAACGATCCGCCCCAGAATTCCAGTCCCTTGCCCTGGGCGCGATTGCCGCGAATGTCGCCAAACTCGTGGCCCACGCGATTGACCACGGCGACAAATACCCCGTTGGCAATGGCGTGAGCACGCTGAATGGTGCGCCAGGCATCATGCTGGGCCGCGCCAAACTCGGCTTTTTCATCCGGGTGCCAGCCAATCGCGGTGGGGTAGAAGAGCACATTCGCTCCCTGCAGCGCCGTTAGGCGCGCGCCCTCCGGATACCACTGGTCCCAGCACACCAGCGTGCCGATACGCCCGTGCGGCGTATCGAACGCTTTAAATCCGAGATCGCCGGGAGTGAAGTAATACTTCTCGTAATAAAGAGGATCGTCGGGGATGTGCATCTTGCGGTAGATACCCTGGAGCGCTCCCTGCGGGTCCAGAATCGCGGCGGTATTGTGGTACAAACCCCGCGCACGGCGCTCGAATACTGAGGCGATCACCGTGACTTTGGCATCCCGCGCCACGCCCGCGAGGGCCTGAGTGGTTGGCCCGGGAATCTCCTCGGCCAGATCAAAAAGCGCGGTCTCTTCCCGCTGGCAGAAATACTGCGTGCGAAACAACTCGGGCAGGCAGACAATCTGGGCGCCACGACTGGACGCCTCACGGACTTTCTCCGCTGCCCGCTGCAGGTTCTCGTCCGGATCGGGCGTACACGCCATCTGAACCAGACCAACTGTAAAGGAATCACTCATAAATTTTAAAAAATCGCCGTATGGATTGAATTGTTCGCCCTGTTCCAGCGTTTTCAAGAATATCAAGCCTGACAGCATTGCCCCAAATGCGCCAGCCTCCCAGGCCTTCTCACTTAGTTCTTTTCCAGGGGAACGCGGAAACTACAGTTGTTTTACCAATAGAACCAGGGAGTTGCCTGATACTTCCGGAGTAGATGCACCCTTAGTCTTCAGGGGTTACGGAGGACTAGAGTGCATTTTACGAATCGCGCAGACATACGCAAACTCGGCATCATGGCAACAGTTTCGGGAGTACTTCTGACGGCAGTAATCGGCTGCGGTGGCGGGACCAGCAGCGCCAACGCTTTTATGGGCCCATCCAATCCTTCTTCTTCTGCGTCAGCTCCTGCTTCCACTCCACCCACGCCAACCCCACCACCCCCAAACCCACCGCCGACGCCACCTCCACCAACCCCACCGCCGCCAACCCCACCACCACCGCAGCCGCCACCTGCTCCAACTCCGACCAGTAATCCGGAGTTTCAGGCCAACATTACGGCCACGGCAAAGTGGGTGGCCACACAGGTAGCTCCCAGTGGCGCAATTCTCTACACGACCAGTCAGATTAACCCGTATTACAGCAATCTGACGGCGATTGGGCTCACACACGATCCTGGAAGCTACGGCGCGGTGCAGAACTGGATGAAATGGTACATCGGCCATCTGAACGTGAACGACACGTGGGGACTTTCCGGCACCACCTACGATTACAGCTATAACAATGGAGCCGAAACCTCGCTGGTGAACGCGGATTCCACTGATTCCTACGCCGCAACTTTTCTTTCGCTGGCGCTGGCGTATTACAACACGGGCGATCCCGGAGCGCAGGCCTATGTCCGCTCGATTGGTCCGCAGCTTGACATGATCGGCGGAGTTTTGGCGAAGACCCAGCAGTCGGACGGTTTGACCTGGGCCAAACCGGATTACCAGATCAAGTACCTGATGGACAACTGCGAAGTCTATCGTGGTCTGCGCGATGTGGCACAGCTTTTTCACATCGCTTTCAATGATTCGGCCAAAGCCCAATCGTACAATGCCATGGCGGACGCGTCTCTGCAGGGCCTTATGGGTATGTATCTGGGCAATGGCTCCTGGGCGGTTTACAAAGATGGTGTTGGAAGCCTCTTCGCACCGCATCTGGGCACCTGGTACCCCGATGCCACGGCACAGATGTTTCCCGTCATGCAGGGCGTGATTCCGGGCACCGATGCCAAAGCAGTTCAGACTTACAATAACTTCAAGGCTATGTGGCCGGCGTGGGACACCCTTTCCTTCAGCAGCCAGGACGCATTCCCCTGGGTGATGATTGCCGGCGCGGCGGCGGTATCCGGAGACAGCGCCGGGGCGCAGACCTATATCAAGACCATCGAAAGCAAATATGTGAACAACGGGTTCCCCTGGCCGTGGTACAACCAGGAGGCCGGATGGTTCATACGCCTGAATGCATATATGGCGGGCATCCGCCCACTCTAAATTCCTTATCCCGTAGCTGCACGGATGACACTGGCCGACCCCGGTGTCATCCGTAGCATATCTTTCGCGTTTGACTCCGCGCCTCTCCACCGTTTACCGTTTTCAGTTCCCCAGGTTAATTTCAGGCGAGGTGAAGCATTGAGCAGGAAGCAGGAAGGCGCAGGTATCGATCGCAAGCTGCATGATCCGGTAAAAGACAAACTTTCTCCCGTTTTTCCGTTGGACCTCTCCAAAGCCAGGAGTATCAACGCGCTGGTCCGAGGCATGGCGGATACGGCGTTCACCGGCCGCCAGCTGGGCGAGTCCGTGGACGTGCTGGAAGCCATGGCGCGCGACAAAGACTGCTTCGTGGTCATGACCCTGGCCGGCGCCATGACTGTGGCCAAGCAGGGGCTGATTATCTGCGACCTGATCGAACGCGGCCTGGTGAATGCCATTGTTTCCACCGGGGCGCTGATGGCGCACGGCCTGGTGGAGGCCACCGGGTGCAAGCACTATCGCTACGATCCGCGCATGGACGACGTGCAGCTTTACGAGGCGGGATACAACCGCGTCTATGACACGCTGGAGCCGGAGACCAACCTGGACCACGTTGAGCTGGTGATGGAAGACGTTCTCGGTAACTGGGACGCGAGCGAGACCATGTGCTCGTGGCGGCTGAACCAGGAAATCGGCAGATACCTCAAAAAGAAGACCAAAGGCCGGGGCATTCTCAAGTCGGCCTTCGAAAAGGGCGTTCCGGTCTTTGTGCCGGCGTTCACCGATTCCGAAATGGGGCTGGACGTGGCCCTGAACAACCGCATGCGCGTGCGCGACGGCCACCCGCAGCTTAACTTTAATCCCTTCCTCGACCTGAATCATTTCGCGGAAACTTTGCTGAAGCAGAAGCGGCTGGGGATCTTTACCATCGGCGGCGGCGTGCCGCGCAACTGGGCGCAGCAGTTTGGGCCGTACTGTGAGCTGCGCGTGCGGCGCGCGGGAGAGGATGTTGAGCTCAAGCGCTATCACTATGGCGTGAGGGTGTGTCCGGAGCCGGTGCACTGGGGCGGACTTTCCGGCTCGCCGTATTCCGAGGCCATCTCCTGGGGCAAGTTTGTTCCTCCGGCGGAAGGCGGCAAGTTCGGCGAGGTGTTCGTGGACGCCACGGTCGGCCTGCCGGTAATGATTGCGGCCCTGTTTGAGCGACTGGGCCGGAAGCACAAAAAGGCTGGATTCAGCAGGAAATAGTCCGGAAAACTTACCGCGGATATACGCGGATGATCGCGGATTCGGAAAAGCACGATTGGTGAGCTGCTGACTGGGGCTTACCGTCCAGTGGTTCAGGAACTAATTTTCACGTGTTTCGGCCCGAATCCGCGCACATCCGCCGCTGCGCTGCGGTGAGCTGTGATAGTCTCAAGGTCTGCGCGACTTCTTTCATGTTTATGCCACACAGGAAGGTCCGTGAGCGACGCCGTACAAGTTGATCCTGTCTCCACACCGGATGTAGCGGCGCAGCCCCTGGTCGGCATGGTGCGGCGCACACTGGCTGCGTTTCACTATCGCGACTTCCGCGTACTGTGGTTTGGCTCCTGTACTTCCAGCATCGGCACATGGATGCAGGCGGTGGCCGAAAACTGGCTGGTCCTCTCCATAACCGGCTCGGCATTTTTTCTCGGGCTGGACGCATTCATGCAGCAGCTCCCGATCATGCTGTTCACGCTGATCGGAGGAGTACTTGCCGACCGTTTGGACCGCCGCCGCACGTTGCTGACCTCGCAGTACATTCAAATGTCCTGCGCCTTTACCCTGGCCGTTTTGGTTTTTCTGCATGTGGCGAGGGTGGAGTATATCCTGGCGCTTTCGTTCATTACGGGCTTGGCCCAGGCCTTCGGCGGACCGGCCTCGCAGGCCCTGGTTCCGTCGCTGGTGCAGAAGCAGGACCTGCCCAACGCCATTGCGCTCAACTCCATACAGTTCAACCTGGCGCGCGTGGTGGGTCCGCTGCTGGCGGGCGAAGCGCTGGTCCTGTTTACCATGCTGGGCCACAAATTTAACCTGAACAGTGAAGCGAGCACCATGGTCGGCATGGCTTCATGTTTTTCGCTGAACGGGTTGTCGTTTCTGGTGGTGATTGTGGCCCTGATGTCGCTGCGGGTGAAGCATATTCCCCCCGCGGCGCCCAAAAAGATGCATGAAGAGCTGCGCGGCGGCCTCTCTTACGTTTGGCAGCAGAGCAGTATGCTGGCGCTTACCATCCTGGCCTTTGCCACCACGTTTCTGGCTTTTTCCGTGCTGACTTTTCTGCCGCTGATGGCCAAAAATGTCTTTCATCAGGACGTGGCCGGCTATACCCGGCTGATGGCCTTTTCCGGATCGGGATCGGTGATGGGCGCGATCCTCGTAGCCTGGCTGGGCAAATACCGGCGCATGGGCCTCACGGCGCTGGTGGTGCAGGCGCTGTGCGGAATGCTGATCACCGGCTTCGCGTGGTCAAAAATTTTGTGGGTGAGTTACGTCCTGCTTTTCGGCATTGGAGCTACCCTGATCATTGTTTTCGCCACCGTGGCTTCCCTGGTGCAACTGGTGGTGCCGAATGAATTGCGCGGACGCGTGATGAGCATTTATATGGTCGCCTTCCGGGGCGGCATGCCCATGGGAAGCCTGGTCGGCGGATTCTTCGCCAGCAGGTTCGGCGCTCCGCCGGTGCTGGTTTGCAATGGCATTCTGCTGGTCATCGTGGCCAGCTACTTCCTGATCCGCAGCCATGGAGTGCGAGAGTTATAAGGGGGTGGCGTTACCGCACCTCAACAGGCGCCATGGTGAAACGTCGCCGAAACGCGAAGCTCCAATGCGGCAGTCGCTTGTGCGGCCCTGTTAGGCCACCTCTGATTTCGCTTTCGCAGCGCCGTTTTGCGCGGTTGCTGCCATCGGCCTGGCTTCACGCCGGGGAGAAACAATCGAAAGAGAAAAATCGATGATGTATCGAACGGTATTGAGACAGAACATGCAGGATGTTTCCTGAATTTTCTGGAGGTCTTCCTTCTCCACATTCAGAGAAAAAGAGCGCAGACACTCGGTGCAGGTCAGGACGACAAAAGGTACGCCCGAGGAATCTTTACCATTCCTCGGTATCCACACCGGGGCTGATTCCGTCTGATGGGCCAGCGCCCGTTGCTCCGAGGTATGAATCAGTTCGGCGGCAATCTGCAGCAGGTCCCTGACGCCCTGGCCTTTGGGATAAAAAGCGTCTGCAATCACTCCGCCCGGCACCGTATTTCCGCAGTGATACGCGCCGCTCATGGCGATCACC
Source organism: Candidatus Angelobacter sp. (assembly GCA_035695325.1). GTDB lineage: Bacteria > Acidobacteriota > Terriglobia > Terriglobales > Acidobacteriaceae > Angelobacter. Next base: position 197,125 of record DASSEH010000366.1, on the reverse strand, counting down.
GATACATGCGGGAACCGCCGGCGAACCACGGAGAGAAATTCGAATCCCGACATTTGGGGCATATTCAGGTCGGAAATGATCAACACAGGGTGCGTCCTTCGCAGCTGCAGGAGAGCGTCAAAGCCGTTCTCAGCAAGGGTCACGTCATATCCTGCTGCCTGCAGCACCAATCCCAGGCTGTCACGAACGCCCTTGTCATCGTCCACTATCAGGATTTCATTGTTGTTAATCTCTAACATAGAGTACCCCCGTCCCCAGTTAAAACAGGAAGACGATTCTTAGAAAACAATCATAAAATCAGGTACCTGAAAAGACTGATCAAAACGATACAGCAGTTTGAAATCATGAGTTAACGCGCAAAATGGGGCGTTCGGAAGAATTTCTGCCAAGTCATTAATATTTCAAATACTTAACTCATTGGATCCAAGGACATTCTTTAATGGATTCGAGGTACGAGAGTTAAGATTAAAAATATCTGTTTAGTTGGCCCGATGTGCACGATTATTAAGTTATTTGTTAATTGAGACGTTGGCGTCCGTTATCATTCCTGCCCAGTCAAAATTTTGCGCCTCCGGCAGACTTTGCCGGAGGCGCAATTATCGTTTGGCAATCCCTGATATTTACGCTTTGGCTGGATCGCCCTTTTCCGTATTGATCTCCAGCTCTTTGATTGCTGCCTGGGCGCGCTGAGGATCGAATTTACCGTCACGGGCCAGGCGGGAGAGCGCCGCCGCCGCAATGGACTCCGCGTTGACTTCAAAGTGTTTGCGCAGATACTCGCGATTGTCGCTGCGCCCGAAGCCATCGGTGCCCAGTGACGTGAGTCGCTCGCCCAGCCAGGGCGCCAGCTGATCGGGGACAACCTTCATAAAGTCCGTGGCCGCGATGATGGGGCCTTTGGCATTGCCGAGCGCGGTGAGGATGTACGGCTTCTTTGCCGGTTCGGCGGGATGCAGGCGGTTCCAGCGCTCGATTTCCAGAGCGTCGCGGCGGAGTTGGTTGTAGCTGGTTACACTCCACACGTCGGACTGCACGCCGTACTTTTCCGCGAGGATAGTCTGGGCGCGCAGTGCTTCATTGAGAATGGGGCCGCTGCCGAACAGCTGCACGGATGCTTTGCCGCTGGCCGCCTGCTGGAATTTGTAAATGCCGCGCAGAATGCCCTCTTCGCAGCCTTTGGGAATCTCCGGCATGGCGTAATCTTCGTTATAGATGGTCAGGTAGTAGAAGAGGTCTTCGCCATTCTGGTACATGCGGCGGATGCCATCCTGCACGATCACCGCAATCTCGTACACGAAGGCAGGATCGTAGCTGGCGCAGGTGGGCACGGTGCTGGCCATCACGTGGCTGTGGCCGTCGAGGTGCTGCAGTCCCTCACCGGCGAGCGTGGTGCGCCCGGCGGTGCCGCCCATCAGGAAGCCCTTACCGCGCGCGTCGGCAAAGGCCCAGATCATGTCGCCTACGCGTTGGAAGCCGAACATGGAGTAAAAGGTGAAGAAGGGAATCATGGGCGTGCGGTAGTTCGAATACGCGGTGCCCGCGGCGGTGAATGATCCCATGGAGCCGGCTTCGGTAATGCCTTCTTCGAGCATCTGCCCGTCTTTGGCTTCACGGTAGTAGAGCAGCATGTCCTGATCGTGCGGTTTGTAGAGCTGCCCCTGGCTGGCGTAGATGCCCACCTGGCGAATGACGGATTCCATGCCGAAGGTGCGGCCTTCATCGGGAATAATCGGCACAATGTACTGGCCGATCTTTGGATCTTTCATCAGGTGCCGCAACATGCTCACGAATCCCATGGTGCTGGAGACCGGGCGGCCCTTTGAGCCTTCGAGCGACTCGGCAAAGGTGGAGAGCTCAGGCGCTTCAAACCCGGGCGTGAGGGCGTTGCGCGTGGGAACATATCCGCCCAGCTGGCGGCGGAGCTCCTGCATGTAGGTGATTTCCGGGCTGTCACTGGCCGGTTTGTAGAATGCGCCCTGGCGAGCGGCCTCGTCCGGAATGGGCACTTCGAACTTGGAGACGAATGCGGCCACGGCATCGTCACTCAGCTTCTTTTCCTGGTGCGTGGCGTTGCGGGCCTGCGCGGAGCCGAGGCCGTAACCTTTGATGGTCTTGGCCAGAATTACGGTCGGACCGCCTTTGTGTTCCACGGCGCGCCTGTAGGCGTTGTAAACCTTTTGCGGATCGAGGCCGCCGCGATTGAGATGCCAGACCTCATCGTCGGTCATGTGCTCCACCAGCGCCAGCGTTTCCGGATATTTGCCGAAGAACTCCTTGCGCACGTAAGCGCCGTCCTTGGCTTTGAAGGCCTGGTATTCGCCGTCCACGCACTCTTCCATGCGCTTGAGCAACATGCCGGATTTGTCGCGGGCCAGCAGATCGTCCCAGCCGCTGCCCCAGATCACTTTGATTACGTTCCAGCCGGCGCCGCGGAACGCCGCTTCCAGTTCATTGATGATCTTGCCGTTGCCGCGCACCGGGCCATCCAGGCGCTGCAGGTTGCAGTTGACCACCACGATCAGGTTGTCCAGCTTTTCCCGCGAGGCGAGGGTAAGGGAGCCCATGGATTCCGGCTCGTCGGTTTCGCCGTCACCCACGAAAGCCCAGACTTTACGCGGAGTTTTGGCGATGAGGTTGCGGTTCTCCAGATAGCGCATGAAGCGCGCCTGATAAATCGCGTTGAGCGGCCCCAGGCCCATGGAGACGGTGGGGAACTGCCAGAAGTCCGGCATTAGCCATGGATGCGGATACGAAGAGAGCGAAGGACCGTCGTGCAGCTCGTGACGGAAGCCGGCAAGCTGCTCTTCCGTGATGCGTCCTTCGAGAAAGGCGCGGGCGTAAACGCCAGGCGAGGCATGACCCTGGAAATAAATGAAGTCGCCCGGCTGGTCGCCATACGAAGCGTGGAAGAAATGGTTAAACCCAACTTCCAGCAGGGTGGCAATCGAAGAGTAAGTGGAGATGTGGCCGCCGATGCCGGCATCTTTCTTGTTCTGGCGATGCACCATGGCCATGGCGTTCCACCGCACCAGGCTCTTGATGCGCCGCTCAAGAAGGCGGTCGCCGGGATAAGGATATTCCTCATCCGCCGGGATGGTGTTCACGTAGGGCGTGTTCAAATGGACGGGCAAATCCACCCCAGCGTGCTGAGCGCGCTGCGTCAGCGCCTGCAAAAGCTCCGCCGCGCGGCTGGGACCTTCCTGGTCCACCAGTTCGTCAAACGCCTCAATCCATTCGGATGTTTCTTCTAAATCATCCACTGCCGGAATCATTGGTTCTGCGCTCATAAGATTAGTATGCCGTGAAATTGGGATTTTAAGCTACCAGCACGGATATCACGCCGTGCGCCGTGGCCGCACTCGCGGGCGGACCTGCTTCAGCTCCTGCCGAAAGCCATCTGCAATTTTACGCTTCCAGGCGTCCGACCACAGCTTCTTTTGTCGCAGATAATTTTCCATGTGGGCCAGCGGGTCTTCGGAGGCCGCCTGCGTGGCGCGGAGGCCGGCACAGTAGATCAGCGCCGGGCCGTGCCCTTCACGGGCGCGCCGCACGGCTTCCTGCGAGACGCGATACATCGCGACTGCATCCTTGCCGTCCACCGTGATCGAAGGTATTTCGTAATCGCGAGATTGACCGCTGGATTGCGGAGTACTGGGCAGCACAAAGACGATGGGCAGCTTGTTTTTGGCGGCGAAGCCCAGCGCTTCCTGCTGCATGCCTGACAATGCACTCGAGAAGGCCACAACAACTTTTTTGGACTTCTTCTCCGCCTGGCAGGCCAGAGCGACTCCCGTGGCCATGCTGAGCCGGTCCGCGCCGTTTTCGTTGCAGGCGATGATTTTCAGCGGCGGCGGAGTTTTTGCCGGTGCTTTGCCGTTCTTCGCGTTTTTCTTTGTCCTGGCCGGCTTTGCGGCCTTTGCGTTTTTTGTGCTCTCAGTCCGGGCAAAGATGATCTCGAGAGAAACACCGCGCAGACACTGGAAAACAGGGTCGCGTCCCCAGGGCGCAACCGCATCGTCCGCCTGAAGATGCGCGGTCGCGCCGGCTTCGGCGGCTTCCAGGTGCTGCCCGCCGCTTTCTGCTTTCAGTGCGCCGATGGCTTCTTCCATCAGGCGGCTTTTCAGCATGGCCGCGTAGAGGCTGCGGAGATTGCCCGCTTTGAGGACGGCGAATTCGTTGCTGGTTGCGGAAGCGGTTGATGTAGTCTTTGCTGCAGAGCTTTTTTTATTCTTTTGGGCCATATTCATTAGAGAAAGGAAAGAAGTCTATTCTAGCGGAATTGATGCGACAGGATTTGCGGTCACGCAAATGAGAGAAATCTTTCTCACGATAACGCAAATTTGTTTCCATTGCAGGAGGAAGTTTTCAACAGCCGCGTGCAAAACAGTGTGGAAAACCCCTCCGTTACTAACGTAACCCCCGCAATAATCATGAGCTTTTTACATATTGCACTGAAGGAAGTGCGAATGTTAACAAAGCATGAATTTTTTTGTTGGGGGTGTGTTCCAGGCACAGTGATTTATTCATGAAGGTGAGAATTGACAAGCTTCTGGTGGAGCGCGGCCTGGCGCTTTCCCGCGAACGGGCGCAGGCGCTGGTGCTGGCCGGACGCGTACTCGCGAACGACCAGAAAGTGGAAAAGGCCGGCGCCACATTTGAAGAAGACGTGGAGATCCGGCTTCTGGGCGAAGATCTGCGCTACGTCAGCCGCGGCGGGATAAAGCTGGAAGCCGCGCTGGAACACTGGAAGATCGACGTCAGCGGGCGCGTCTGCATGGACGTGGGCACTTCTACCGGCGGCTTTACCGACTGCATGTTGCAGCACGGTGCGGCTGAAGTGGTCGCCGTGGATACCGGCTACGGGCAGATCGCCATGAAGCTGCGCAGCGATCCGCGCGTGAAGCTGCTCGAAAAGACCAATGCGCGCTATCTTACGAGGGAACAACTGGAGCAGGCTGGCGCGGGAGCGGAGATCAGTTTTATCGCCGCCGATGTCTCGTTTATCTCTGTTACACTCGTGCTCCCGGCGCTTCTGGAAGCGGCCTTTGCGCGCCCGCCGAAGCGTCGCCGTGAATTGGTTGTGCTGGTGAAGCCGCAGTTTGAGGCAGGAAGGGAGTTCATCGGCAAGGGCGGAATCGTAAAAGATGAAGCCGCGCGGCAAAATGCAGTTGCCAGGGTGCGGCAGCGGGTAGAAGAGCTGGGAGGCCATGGCATTGAAGTTATCGATTCGCCGATTTCAGGCATGGAAGGGAACCGTGAGTTTTTGATGCACGCGGAATTTTGATGAAACGGGCAGCCATCATCTCGAAAAAAGGCAAGCCGGAACTGGGCCGGATTGTGAATGAGGTCCTCTCCTGGCTCAGGCAGCACGGCTATACGGTGCTGGCCGACTCCGTGACTCGCGAATTCGCTCCCGACTGCGAGCCAGCGGAGCGCGAAGCTCTGGCGGAGAAGAAGCCTGACTTTGTGATTGTCCTCGGCGGTGACGGCACGCTGCTTTCCGTGGCGCGCAGTGTGGCCGTGGCGGGAATTCCCATTCTGGGCGTGAATCTGGGGTCTTTGGGATTTCTTACCGAAGTCCGCCAGGATGAGATCGCCCAGGCGCTGGGAGAGATCGATGCCGGGCGCTGCGACATCAGCCTGCGCTCGCTGCTCCGCTGCTGTATCCTGCGCGACGGCAAGTGCCTGAGCTTTCATGAGGCGCTGAACGATATTGTGATCCACCAGAGCGAACTGGCCCGCATCACCGACTTTGAAGTGCTGGTGAACGGCGCCTTCGTGGCCAACTACAAAGCCGACGGGCTGATTGTGGCCACGCCCACCGGATCGACCGCCTATTCGCTCGCCGCCGGCGGGCCGGTGCTGGCGCCTGATCTGCCCGGGTTCGTGATTACTCCGGTGGCCCCGCACGCTTTGACCAACCGCCCTTTGGTGGTGCCGGACAACGCGGTGATCCATGTGACACTCAAAGACAGCCGTGAGCGCGCGCTGCTTACGCTCGATGGCCAGCATGGAGTGCCCTTGCAGGATGGCGATACAGTGCAGTGCAAAAAGTCAGAGCTTCAAGTGAAGTTGTTCAAGCTCGCCGGACGGTCGTTCTTTGACGTTCTGAGGACCAAGTTGAAGTGGGGCGAACGATAAAAGAAATCTTTGCCGCTGATGGACGCAGATGAACGCTGACAAAAGCCAAAGCCGGAGACAGTTTATCTTGCGCAAATTTTTGCTGGCCTGTGTGCTTCTCTCTTTATTCCGTTTGCCGCAAGCGTATGCTCAGGTAAAGCCCTCCGCCGACCTGATCATCACCAACGCAAAAATCTGGACCGTGGACAAGGCCCATCCCCAGGCGGACGCCGTGGCGGTTCTGCGGGACCGCATCGTGGCCGTGGGCAGTGCGACCGATGTTGACGCGTGGCACGGTCCGCAAACCAAAGTTCTGGACGCCAAAGGCAAGCTGCTGCTGCCTGGCTTTAATGACGCGCACGTGCATTTTCTGGATGGCGGCGACCATCTGCAGCAGGTGCAGTTGAAGGATGCGGCCTCGCCGGAAGAGTTCGCCCGCCGCATCGCTCAGCGTGCCACGAAAACTCCCAAAGGCGAGTGGATCATCGGCGGCGACTGGGACGAGCAGAGGTGGTCGCCGGCCCAACTGCCCTCAAGACAACTCATCGACGCGGCCACTCCGGAGACGCCGGTCTTTGTGAACCGCCATGACGGCCATGAGTCGCTGGCCAACTCGGTGGCCCTGCGCCTGGCCGGAATCACCGCGCAGACTCCCGATCCTCCGGGCGGCGAGATCGTGCGCGACGTGCAGAAGAATCCCACCGGCATACTGCGCGATGCCGCGCAGGAGCTGGTATGGAAGGTCATGCCGCCGATGTCGCGCGAGCGCCGCATGAGGGCGATTCGCCGGGCCATGGAGCATGCTGCCTCTCTGGGCGTGACCAGCGTGCAGCACATGAATCCGGAATATGACGATGTAAAGGCCTACAGCGCACTCGAAGCCGAGGGCGCGCTGACCCTGCGCATCTATGCCGCGCCCATGGAGACCGGATGGCAGGACCAGGCCAAAATCGGCATTCGCCATGGCTTTGGCACGAGCTTTCTGCGCCTGGGAGCGGTGAAGGGCTATGCCGATGGATCGCTGGGATCGGAGACTGCGTACTTTTTTGACTCCTACACCGATTCACCGCAAAAGCATGGCTTGCTCAGCGAGGAAATGCATCCTGCAGCGGCCATGAAGCAACGACTGCAGGCAGCCGATGCGGCAGGTTTGCAGCTCTGCATACACGCCATTGGCGACCGGGCTATCTCCATGGTGCTCGACATGTTCGAGCAGATTGAAAAAGCCAACGGCGGGCGCGACCGACGCTGGCGCATCGAGCATTCGCAGCACATGGCGGCCAAAGACTTTGCCCGCTACGCGCGGCTGGGCGTGATCGCTTCGGTGCAGCCCTATCACGCCATCGACGATGGCCGCTGGGCCGAGGGCCGCATTGGCCCCGACCGCATCAAGCGCACCTATGCCTTTCGCACCTTCCTCGATAACGGCGTGCGCCTGGCGCTGGGGACGGACTGGCCGGTAGCGCCGCTCAGTCCGGCATGGAACATCTACGCCGCAGTCACGCGGGCCACGCTTGACGGCAAGAACCCCGGCGGCTGGGTGCCAGAACAAAAGCTCACTGTGGGCGAAGCCGTGGAGGCCTACACCATGGGCTCGGCCTGGGCCGAATTTCAGGATAAAGAGAAAGGTTCGATCACTCCCGGCAAGCTGGCCGATTTCGTGGTGCTGAGTGATGACATTTTTAGCATTCCGCCAGCCGCCATCAAAGACGTGAAGGTCGAGGCCACCTTTGTGGGTGGCAGGATTGTTTATGGCGGGCTGGAGTAAATCAACAATATTTTGCGATTCCGCAGTTGAATACTTTTGACCCTGCGATCTCGGGCTGTTTAACAGAAAAAGCTATACTTAATTGAGATTTGACGATTTATGAATAAGCCCAAAGAAGAAAGCCTTCAGCGGATCAAAAAATTCGTCGAAAAGTATTGTGAGAAATCGGGTACGAAACCCCATCCTGATCAGGGGGTTACTGAGGCCATCGTTTTGGGATTGGCCCACCACATGGATACTCTGGGCAAGCCGCTTTGCCCCTGCCGCTTCTATCCCGACAAACAAGAAGAGATCAAGCGTCGGACGTGGATTTGTGCCTGCGATGATATGCAGATCTACAAATATTGTCACTGTTTGCTGTTTGTCAACGAGCAGGGACTTCCGATTACCGAGTACCTGCCGCCCGATCATGAAGGAGTCAAAACGTACGGCATTGTAAAGGACCCAACTCCCGGCAAAGGGCGTGCTCTGCGAAATAATGCCGAGCAGCGGGAAAAAGAACGCAGGGAATCGCCCTCTTAGACCTTCCTGCTTTCGCAGCAACGATCAACCAACAGGCGCGTTGTACACCTTCTAACTACGCACTTCCCGCACTGCCTGTCCAGTCTCCCAGCAGCTCGACCTCACCGCCTGGATCGGGTTTTTCCTGCGGCGGTTGGAAGATGATCTGGCCGTCTTTTCGCAGATACGGGCAAACTACGCTCCAGGTTTCGAATCCGCTGCCGGAGACGGTGACCAGAATGGCCTCACGGGCGGACTGGGCCAGTACGCCCCATCCCTCGCCGTGGAGATGCACGGGGACGGCGGCGTCGTCCAGATGGACGTCATCCACGGTGAGAATGGCGCTGGCATTTCGTTCCAGCGCCGCCTCGGCGATTTCCGAATAGATGTCGTCGCGCTCTTCTTCGTTTTGGTATTCCACGTCGAAGATGAGGTTCTCGGCAGGAGTAATCACAATGGCTGTGGGATTGAGATTTCCCTCGGCCTGCAGGGACTGCTGGGCTTCCCGCAGAAGTTCGTGCGCCAGTTCTTTGAGACTCATCACAGGCAGGCCAGCTCCGGCTGCAGAAGATCTTTCAAAGTCTCACGCCTGCGCACCAGGCGAACGCGTTTGCTCTCGATCAGAACTTCGGCGGCGCGAGGGCGCGTGTTGTAGTTGGATGCCAGGGACATGCCATAAGCTCCGGTATCGTACACACAGAGCAGGTCGCCGGGGACGGCCTGAGGCAATTCAGCGCCGCGCGCCAGAAAGTCGCCAGTTTCGCAAATGGGCCCTACAACATCGGCCTGCGTTGCGCCGGAGGATTGCTTCCCGGGGGACTGCTTTAGAGACACCGGCGTGATCTCATGTTTGGCGCTGTAGAGTGCCGGACGCAGCAGATCGTTCATGGCTCCATCCACCACCACAAAGCGCTTGCTGTTGTTTTGCTTTTCATAGAGCACCCGCGTGACCAGCGCGCCTGCCGGGGCAATGATCGAGCGGCCTGGCTCCAGCAGCAGATGCGGGCGGGGCGAGGGAAGCTTCAGCACCGGCGCGGTAATGGCTTTGGCATAGTCGCGCGCGACTTCCGCAAAATTTTGTGGCTCGGCGCTGTTGTAGGAGATTCCCAGACCTCCGCCGGCGTCGAGAAAGCGAATGGTGTGGCCGTCGGAACGGAGTTGCCGCACCAGATCGGCGGCGCGCTCCATGGCCTCACCGAAAGGCGAGATGTCGGTAATCTGCGAGCCGATGTGCACGCTTACGCCCGCGACTTTAAGGTACTTGCTTTCGGCGATGCCGCGAAAGATGTCCCGCGCTTCGGCGAGGGGGATACCAAACTTGTGCTGGTGCAGCCCGGTGGAGATGTAAGGATGCGTTTGTGCCGAGACATCAGGGTTGACGCGCAGGGCGATGTTCGCCGTTTTGCGCAGCGCGGCCGCGCACCGGGCCAGAAGCTCAAGCTCACCCTGGCTTTCCACATTGAAGAGCAGAATGCCGCTCTTGATCGCGGAGCGCAGTTCCTCGGCGGTTTTGCCCACGCCGGAAAATACGACTTTCTTTACCGTCCGCTGGTTCGCCGCGCGTACGCGCTCCAGTTCGCCGCCGGAGACAATGTCGAAGCCCGCTCCCAGTTTGGCCAGCATACGCAGAATGCTGAGATTGGAATTGGCTTTTACGGCAAAGCACAGCGTATGGGGCAGAGCGTGAAAAGCCTTGTCCAGGACCTGGTAGCGCTCGCGAATGGTGGTGGCGGAATAGACGTAAAGCGGCGTGCCGTACTTTTCCGCCAGCGCGCTGACCGGCACACGCTCGCAATAAAGCTCACTCTTGCTGTACTCAAACCCTGGGGAACGAACAAGCATGACGAATTGTAGCAAGAGAGCTTTTTCAGAAATTGAACAGCGCAATGGCGACCTGGCAGCGCGCTGATTGCAGAAAAGCTACATCACCTTGAGCACCACTGCCGTTTGATCGTCGAATACGGACGTTCCGGCGGAGAAGTCGTCCATCGCGCGGAAGAGCGCGTCCACAATTTCGCGTGCGCTTTTGCGGCAGTTTTTGGCAATCACGTGTTCGGCGCGGATGCGGCCGAAGAGCTCGTCTTTGGGATTGCTGGCGTCGACGATGCCGTCGCTGAAGAAAACAAAGACATCGCCGGGCGAGGCCTGGATGGTGATCTCGTCGTAGGTCACGTTTTCGAACATGCCGAGGGGCAGGCCGGCGGCTTCGATCATGTGGGCATGGCCCTTGTGGCAGTAAATGGGGCGGGGCAATCCGGAATTGGCCACGCGCATGAGCTTCTTTTCGTCGTCCCACACGGCGCAGGTCAGGACCACGAACTGCGCGTCCACGCGGCGCTGATTGAGCGATTGATTCAGCGCATTCATCATCTCTGCCGGGGGCGGCTCATTGTGGGACAAGCTGCGGAGAATCCCGCTGACCAGCGCGGCGTAGAGGGCCGCCGGAGCGCCCTTGCCGCTTACGTCACCCACGGCGATGCAGGCGCGCGGCAGTTTGTAATCGAGAAAGTCGTACATATCGCCGCCGATGGCATGCGCCGGATTAAATCTGGCGGCAAGCTCCGCTCCGGGCAGCCGGGGGCAGGCGGGCGGCAGCAGATGGTGCTGGACCTCGCGCGCCATGGCCAGCTCGCGCTCCATGCGCTGTTCCTCGCGGGTGAGCCGCTCGTAGAGGCGGGCATTCTCAATGGCGATGGCGATCTGCGCTCCCAGCGTGCCGATGATGCGCACGTGGTCCTCGTTGAAGTAGCCGCGGCGCGTGTGCTCGAGATCGAGCACGCCGATGACTTCATCCTTGTATATCAGCGGGACACAAAGCTCGGAGCGCGTCTCCGGGTTGACCTGGATGTAACGCGGCTCCTTGCTCACGTCGGGCGCAAGGATGGTCACGCGCTGCTTGGCTGCTGCGCCCACCAGTCCGCGGCCCATGGGAATATCGTGCTTGAGCGGGATACTCTCATTAAAACGCAGGGAGAAGCGATGGACCAGTTTCTGTTTGCTCTCATCCACCAGCAGGATCGAGAACATCTGGTAATCGATGACCTTGATCAGCAGGTCGCCGATACGCTTGAGCAGCTGGTCCGGATTGAGAATGGAGGTAAATTCGCGGCTGATGTCGTTCAACAGGACCAGCGTGCTGGCCTGGCGCACCACACGGGTGTAGAGCCGGGCATTCTCGATGCTCACGGCGATGCGCGAAGCAATCAGAGTGAGCAGGCGCGCGTGCTCTTCCTTAAAGTAATTCCGCTCCGGAGCTTCCAGGTTGAGAACGCCGATCACGCGATTTTTGTTGATCAGCGGCACGGCCAGCTCCGAGCGCGCGGCGGCCACGGCCTCAATATAGTGCTCTTCCTTGGTTACGTCATTCACCAGAATGGCCCGGCGCTCCTGTGCGGCCCGGCCGGTGATGCCCTGGCCGACTTTTACGCGAATGCGGTCGGCCACCTCCTGGGGATAGCCAATCTGGAAGCGGAAGCGCAGCTCCTGCGTGCGCTCGTTGAGCAGCAGGATGGAGAAAATCTCGTAATCGATGACGCGTTTTACCACCTCGGCCACGCGCTGGAGCAGTGTGTCCAGGTGGAGAGTGGTATTGAGGACGTCGGACACCTCAACCAAAAGAGATTCAACGTCCATGCGCTGCGGGGATGCAGATAACATGGTCATACGATTCCCTTCAATGATAACAGGGAGTTTTCGTCAGTTGTTCTCCATTGAGAAACGAAAGGTCACAAACCTCACCGCGGATTTACGCGGAAGAACGCGGATACATCAGGAACGCGATCAAGAGACAGGCTTCTTGCGGGATTAAAATCCCGCGATGCTTCAGCCGTCCCCTTCCGGGGACTGGATTTATTTTGGCCGCTTACCCCGCCGTTGAAACGGCGGGCTATTACGAGCCGTCCCGCTTCGCGGGACTGAACCTTGGCTGTGCTCGCGTTTTGCCGGCTCACGCTTGTCGTTCTGGTTATGAAACAGGAATCAGAGAGCTAGAGATGCAATATTGCTTTTCTAACGGTTTTGCAATGCCGAAGCTCTTGATTTGTCCAAATACAGCAGGAGACCTCTGTGTTCCTCAGTGTCCTCTGTGATAAAGGTGCTGGGGTGGCAAAGGTGCTGGTTTATCGGACAGAAAAATCGGGGGCGCCGAGTTCGCGCACAATGGCCACGCTGCTGCTGGCGCCGATTCGGCTGGCGCCGGCGTCGATCATGGCGTTTGCCGCAGCGGCGGTACGGATGCCGCCCGAAGCCTTGATCTGTGCGCGATCACCCGCTACGCCGCGCAATAAAGTTACGTCATCCACCGTGGCCGCGCCCATAAAGCCGGTGGCGGTTTTTATGAAGTCGGCTTTGGCCGCGAGCGAGAGTTCACAACCCAGAATTTTTTCTTCAATGGTCAGCAGAGGAGTTTCCAGAATCACCTTCAGCAGCGCGCCGCCGCCATGCGCAATCGTGGCGATGGACTGAATATCATTTTGCACGGCCTGGCGGTCGCCGGATTTCAGGGCGCCGATGTTCATCACCATGTCCAGCTCGTGGGCGCCGGTACGAATGGCCTCTTCCGCTTCAAAGCGCTTGACGGTGGTATGGTTTGCGCCCAGGGGGAAGCCAATTACGGTGGCAATTCTTACCGGGGAGCCGCGAAGCAGGTCGGCGGCGAGGGCAATCCACCATGGGTTTACGCAAACTGCCGCGAATCCAAAGGAAACAGCCTCTTCGCACAGACGAACAATCTGGTCGCGGCTGGCTTCCGGCTTAAGCAGGGTGTGATCAATGCAGCCGGCTACAGCGTGCCATCTGCCTGACAGGGTTTCTGGAGCGGTTAAAACCTGTGACATTCCAAGTTGGATTGTATCACTCCCCCGGAGGCCTTCCAGCGCCAAATTATGCCGGTTTATTGTCGGGCACAATGCAGATGTCCGGCAGATTGCGATAGCGCTCGTCGAAATCCAGGCCGTAGCCCACGACAAACTTGTCGGGGATGATGAAGCCCACGTAATCGGCGCTGATGGGTACGGCGCGGCGCGAAGATTTGTCGAGCAGGGCCGCCACTTTCAGGCTGCGGGGCTGGTGGGCCATAAAAAGTTTTTTGAGGAAGGTGAGCGTATAGCCTGTATCCAGAATGTCTTCCACGATGATGACGTTTCTGTCCCGCAGCGAGCTGGTTACGTCTTTCACCAGCTGGACTTCGCCCGTGCTCTCCTGGCCGGAGCCGTAACTGCGCACCGCGATGAAATCAAACGTGGCATTCAGCGATATTTCGCGGGCCAGATCGCTCAAAAAAATACACGCGCCCTTGAGTACGCCGATGAGCACCACGGATTGTCCGTCAAATTCCTGCGAGATTTGCCGGCCAATACGGGACACCTCGGCGGCAATTTGTTCGCGAGTCAGAAGTATTTGCATGGCTGCATTTTCTCATGACAGGGCAGTCATTCTCTTCATGCCGAGCCTGGTTGCTGCTAAAATTTGCGTTCGCCGCAACGGCTGCGCCGAGGCGCACGCCGCATTCTGCATTTTTAAGTCATAAAAAGGACGCTGAACGAATGAAACTGAACGGAATCAAACTGACGTGGCTGGGGCACTCAACCTTTCTCATAGAAACTCCTAACGGAAAAAAACTTTTGATCGATCCGTGGGTCACGAACAACCCGATGACGCCCGCGGACAAGAAGACATTCGACAAGATTGACGTAATGCTCTGCACGCACGGCCACGGCGACCACATCGGCGACGCCGTGGAGCTGGCCAAAAAGCACGACCCGCTGGTGGTAGGCATGTATGAAGTGTGTTTGTGGCTGCAGAAAAAAGGCGTAAAGCGCATTGCGCCCATGAACAAAGGCGGTTCACAGACGGTGAGCGAGGTAACGGTCACCATGGTGCATGCCGGCCATTCGAGCGGCATTGAAGACGATGGCCAGATCCTCTACGGCGGCGAGCCCTGCGGCTATGTGCTTGAGTTCGCCAATGGCGTGAAGATCTACCATGCCGGCGATACCAATGTGTTCGGCGATATGGCGATCATCCGGGAGCTTTATCAGCCTGATCTGGTGCTGCTGCCGATCGGCGATCTCTTTACCATGGGGCCGAAGGAGGCCGCTTACGCCTGCCGTTTGCTCAAGCCCAAAGCGGTCATCCCCATGCACTTCGGCACGTTCCCGATGCTTACGGGAACGCCGCAGGACCTGGGCAGCAGAATCAAAGACCTGGGCATTGAACTAATCACTCCGAAGCCCGGAGAGACGCTCGCCTGATGGCCATCACCGACGGCGCAGTCGAAAAATATATTTACGACCTGCTCCCGGAGCGCGATTCCGTGCTCCGGGAGATGGAAGAGCAGGCCAGGAAACGCAGCATCCCCATTGTTGGCCCGGCAGTGGGGCGGGTGTTTTGGCAATACGCGCGGCTTATGGGGGCGAAAAAGGTTTTTGAACTGGGTTCGGCCATTGGCTATTCCACGCTCTGGTGGGCCAATGCCGTGGGCGAAGGTGGAGAGGTTTTTTATACCGACGGCGACAAAAAGAACGCAGAAGAAGCCAGCGGATATTTCAAGCAAGCGGGGATGGAAGGCCGGATCCATATTGAAGTCGGCGATGCACTGGAGTTGTTGTCGGAGCAGAAGCAGGAGTTCGACATTATCTTCAATGACGTGGATAAAGAAGATTATCCCCGCGTGCTGACTCTGGTGAGCAGCCGTTTGCGCAAAGGCGGGCTGTTTATTACCGACAATGTGCTGTGGGGCGGGCGCGTTACCGAGAAAAATCCTGACCAGGAGAGCACCAGCGCCATTCAGAAATTCAATGAGCGCCTGTACGCCATGCCGGAGTTCTTTACCACGATTCTGCCCCTGCGCGACGGGCTGGCAGTGAGCGTGAAGCTCTGAGAAAAGCTGATACCTGGAGGAATCCTTTTTCAGCCATGGGAGAAGTGGCGATGCGGCTTGTAGTCCCTTGCGCCGCATCGTGTTCTTGTGAGTGTTGACACGTCCGCTTCAGCTTCCAGCGGTCCTCCGAAAAAACTATTTCTTTTCTTCGTGTTTCGCGGTTGGCGGGACGAGTCCGTTGAGACGGAGATAGATGGCCGCCATTCCATAGTGGTCCGCCCAGCTGCTGGACAAAGCCATAAAGGCCCAGGCCCGCGTCCGTGGCTTGCCATCCGGTCCGGTGATGGTGTCATTCATTCGGGAGTCATCGGCTTTGGCCAGCGCCGAGTCGCAGAATTCAAACGAAGCCTTGAGCGCGGCGACCAGCTTGTCCTTGCCTTCGGTTCCCTTCAGTTCCTCCATCTTCGGCTGCGGCACATTGCCCGCATTGGAACAGAAGTAGTAGTTAGCGGACGCGATGTGGGCAGCCAGATGGCCGAAGGTCATCTGGTCCGGTGTGGGGGTGTAGCCGAACTTATCCGCCGGCATTTCTTCAAAGGCCGCGATGGTGTTTTTCTCCCGGCCGGCGAGCATGGTACGCGCAACATCGGAGACTGGCGACTTGGTTTGCTGCCCCAGCAGGGCGGCGGAGAGAAGAACGATAAAAACTAAACAAGAGCGCTTCATGAAGTCCTCCATTTTCTGGACGAAGGATAAACCGGCCTTCATCGCCTGTCCATATGCCGATCATGGTGAAGACCATGATCGGCACTGGACACCTCTGTTTATGGCTGGATTGTGATGCTGAGATTCAGTTGTTGTGAAGGATTTCCCGGATTTGCACTGCCGGGAGTGGGCTTCGCATTTGCTGAAACCACAACTGTTGAAGTCCCTGAAGGGGTCACCGGGGTGGTGGTTGAGGCAGTGTTGTTATTACCGCCGCCGCAGCTGGCCAAAATTACAGTCAGTAGAATCGCGGGGAAAAACAGGAATGCTTTGCGCCGTTTTCGCGAAGTTGCACTAATCAGCAGAATGCCAAAGCCGAGTATGCCGGAATACTTCCATCCGACGTACGTGCCCGTGCCGGCCGGCGGCCGCGTGTAGGGAGAAAGCAACAGGGCATGAGGTCCGGTTGTCTTGATGGTGAGAGAAGTGGTCGCGGTATTTCCTGTTGTCGGCCCCACAAACGGGTTCGCGGGAGTGAAAGTGCATGTAGCCAGCGCAGGCAGATTATTGCAGCTAAAGCCGATTGTCCCGTTGAATCCGTTGGTGGCGTTCATTGTGATAACAAAAGTGGCGGATTGCCCAGCCATAATTGTGGCTGAGTTCCTGTCGGGTTGAACGGAGTAGTTCGGCACAGGCGCGGGGGTCACTATCTGTACAAAAGGCGCCGCTGAAGCCGCCATAAAATTATTGGTGCCTGAATAATTGGCGGTAATGGTATGAGTACCCAGGGTAAGAGAGGTATCGCCAAAGGCAGCCCTTCCGAAATTGACGGACTCCACGTCCAGGGGAGAGCCGTTGTCGGTAAACGTAACGAATCCGCCATCGGGAGTAACCGCTGCTGAGAGCGTTGCAATCACTGCTATATTGCTCCCAAGAGGGGAGGGTGAAAGCGAGGAGCTCGCACTCATGCTGACCGGAACTGGATTTACGGTTGTGGAAAGAAGAGCAGAACTGCTGGGGGGAGCAGCGAAGCTTCCGATGTAATTAGCGAAAATTGCATGCTGACCACCGTTTAATTTTGCCGTGAACTGGACCTGTCCGTTCGAATCCACATCTGTTAATGAGATCGGCGAACCATCAGCACTTATGGAAGCCGATCCCGTGGTAACCGGAGTCGATCCCTGTTTCACCGTTGCTATATAGGTTACAGTTTGGCCAAATGTGGAGGTATTCAGACTGCTGATGATGGTTGTAGTGGTCGGATTGGCAGAAGGAGCAGAGACTCCGGAACCGCCGCCCACACTGAAAACCGTTTTGTTCGTGGTATCCCCAACAACCAGGCTTTGGCTGCCCGAGGTATTAAAGGTAATGGAAAAAGTACCGCTTCCATTGGGAAGAGTTGAATCTGCAGGCAAGGTCGCAGCCGTATCACTCGTCGTAAAGTGAATCGTGCCGGTGTAGTTGGTGACAATACTGTCGTTCGAATCTCTGGCCGCGACTACCACTGATATGGGAACTCCCAGCGTGGCATTAGCGGGTTCCGCGATGCTAAAGTGTGTGACCAGTCCAGCCGGGACGGTATATGACCCGCTGCCGGTAAGAAGCGGAAACGCGGTATCAGTAGCAGTGATCGTTTGTGTTCCAGGGGTGTTCAGGGAAACCACAAAATTGTGGAATCCCGCATCAGCCGTGGTAAATGTATAGTCTGCCGGCAGCACGGCGGCCGGGTCACTGCTCGTAAAATGGACTGTGCCGGTATAAGTTTTTATGGTCTGCAGGGAGGCACTCTGGGCAGTTACCGGGAGATCAAAACTTTGCCCGGGTTGTTCATTGGATCCACCCAGAATTTGAAAGTCTGGCGGCCCGGCAACACAGTCATTTTGAAAGTTGGAAAATAGTCTCTGTACTTCATAGGCGTTTCCGTTGCCAAAAAGAGTTGCCCCCTGGCCGACGCAGATATCACCGATTTCTCCATTTGTGCTGTCCATCCAGGCGAGCGGACGCGCAAAGGACGTTGCCGTGCCGACATCGGGATCGGTAATGGCTTCAGCCAGTTCATGGCTCATCACATTGGTGACGGTGTCAAAGGGATTCCCGAAGCCGCCGCAACCAGCGCTGCATGCGCTCGGCGCCTGTACATCCGGCAGTACGCTGTACAGCAGGTTTTTCCCTGAAAACTGGCCAAACGTGTTGGAGTGATAACCGCAAAATCCACCTCTGACACAACTGGACTGATTTCCCAGAACAATTGTTTTCCCTTGAGGGAAAAAGATCATATATATGGTATTCACGTTGCCTTGTGGATCAACCACGGGAGGAGGCAGATTGCCGGCAGTGACCTGGCTGAGAAGCTCTGCCTGAATTTGAGCATCGGTAATGGTTGGTCCATTATTGTTGGCTGACGGAGTTATGGTGAATTGTCCGTCAAACCCTCCCGGTCCAATCGTTTGGCTGGTCCCAGGAGTTCCGTCCGCTGCAGTAACGCCTGCTGTTCCATATTCGCTGAGCACATCCATGTACGGATTTGCTGAGGTAATCAGCGTTGAAAATGTGGCAACACTGGGTGCGGCGGTGGAGCTGACATTGGGAACATAAGAGCCAGTGCCATACAGGACCTGCACTACATGGACATTGGAAACAACCGGCCCACCGAAATAGACTACGTGGGCCCCGGGAATTGCAAATGTCTGGTTCGAAGATGTCACTGATCCCGGTTCCTGAAACGGAACAATGTGTGCCGAAGTAACATGGGGCGATGTCGCTGCCGGAGCGTTTTGTGAAGGTGTTTGGGCAGAAACAAAGCACGCCGCAGCAAGGCCACAGATGAACAGATGGCAAACTTTTTTCCACAGGCGGCTGTATGAGTCCGGAATGTGAACAGGCATAGTCCTTTATCTCCGTAAACGTAAAAGTTGGCTTTTTGTGGGTAGCAGCTCTGAATTATAAACTGCATTTCTAAAAGTTCCTTCCCGCATTCGCATGAAACTTTTGGCAGGAAATCGCCATTCAAATACTGCTCAACTTTCACAATCAAGCTGTTGACATGAGAAAGTTGTTTGTTTCCATGTGCTTATACGAGAGAGGGAGGTCGTGCGATGGGGGAATTACAGGAATTAATCCGGGAACCACCAAGCCGCGATTCGTGTTTCTCCCGGATCATGCGACGGAAGATTATGGCATTAACGCGGTGGTGGCTGCAGTACTGCGGATTTGCGCGGATGGACGCTGATCAAATTCAAAGCCCGGGAAACGGGTTGCCGCGGATTGGCGCCAGACGAATGCTGATAGAAAAATCACAGTAGACGGAAATCCAAAAATACAGCCGGGTGGGCTTCACTCGGCGGATGCGACGTTGACCTGGAGTAAGAAAGACTGGATTGCATTGCCTGGTCAACCTGGATGTCCAGGCGGGTGATCACTGTGTGATGGCTATGCGAGCATCAATACCTTATTGTGACAACACCGAAGTGTTCCGCAATAACTTTTGAATTGGTCTGTGCGTGGACGTTAAAGTGTTCTCAGCTTTGATGCATAGCTACAGGAACTGCAATGGAATTCCCGCACATATATCAAAATCGCAGGTCGGGTGACCTCTACTCGGGTTCTTATACGTGTGCTTCTAAGGTAGTCTGCCCATGCGCATCTGGGGCATTCGGGCGGATAGTGATGGAATGAAATCCATTCAAACCTTTCCAGCCCTCTTTCGTTTTAGTCTTGCGGTAATGTTCGTTGTCGGATTGTTCCTGGCGGTCTCCATGGAGGCCCAGGTTCCGCACTCATCTCATATTGTTCTGGTAATTGAAGAGAACACCAGCTTCAACACAACGGTGGCGAACATGCCGTGGCTGGTGGCGCAAGGCAATACTAACGGTGTTGCCAGTAACTACATTTCGAACACCAGCGGGTCGCTCATGGATTATCTGTGGCTGATGTCCGGCAGCTGTCACTCCAGTGTGAATTGCGCGTTACCGGCGGGCACGCACGATTTCGGCTGCAGCGGCGACTCATGTGCCAGTCCCATTACGGATGACAATCTTTTCCGGGAGATGAACCGCAGCGGGATTTCATGGAAAGTCTATGCACAGTCCTATGCCGCAGCCGGCGGGACGGTCACGACCCCTGACCTGGCGCACGGCACTGCCTACTACCGTCGCCATAATCCTGCGACCTGGTACAGCGAGATCCTGAGCAATGTGAATGGTTCACAAGCCAGGGTTGTGGACTTCTCGCAGTTTGCGGTAGATGTGGCCAATGGCACACTGCCTGAATTCTCCCTGATTGTGCCAGACGGCCTGCACGATGCTCATGATGGTACTCCTGCCCAGGCCGATGCTTTCTTAAGCGCAAATTTGGGTCCCGTACTACAGAAGCCATTTTTCCAGCCCGGTGGTGACGGACTTCTGATTGTTACCTTTGACAACGGAGACGCTGACGTCGCCGGCCGGGTTTATACAGCGGTTATCGGTCCCCAGGTAACGCCCCGCACGGTTTCCACCGTGCCATACAGGCACGAAAACACGCTCCGGACCTTACTGGACGCTCTGGGAATTGTCTCGGCCCCTGGTCAATCAGCCAATGTGAGCGCAATGAACGATTTCTTTTCTTCGAGTGGCGGCGGCGTCAATATCAGTTCGCCCGCGCAAAATGCAACTACCGGAACGCAGGTGCTGGTCACGGCGACGGCCAGCGAGCCTTCTGCGCAGATCTCGCAGTTACAGGTTTGGGACAATACCACGGGCCAGAGACTTGCCGTGGTCAATGGCTCTTCCGTCAACCAGACGTTTACGCTGGCTGCCGGCGTTCATCGGCTTGTTGTTGAAGACCTGAGTACGAGCACGTTCCAGGTGCTGCATAAATCGAGCGTGGATATCACGGTTGGCAGCACTGCGGTCGCGGACGGAGTCACCATCACCAGCCCCATCCAAAATGCAGCTGCCGGACAACAGGTGCTGGTAACCGCCACGGCCCATGAGTCGTCTGCCCAGATCTCGCAGTTACAGGTTTGGGACGCTAGCACGGGTCAGAGACTTGCGGTGGTCAATGGCTCTTCCGTCAACCAGACGTTTACGCTGGCTGCTGGAACTCATCAGCTTGTTGTTGAAGACCTGAGTACGAGCACGTTCCAGGTGCTGCATAAATCGAGCGTGGATATTATCGTCGGTCCTTAGCTCAGGAGTGTGTGAAACCGGTGGATCTGTTGCCCACTCAAGCTGCTTTTGCTTGAGTGGGCAAAGCTGTGCCGATAAACTTAAGAAGTATGCCCTCGGGACTGCGAGCCCGCTTTTTGGCTTGCTGGAGTTGGAATCACGTCAGGCGCGGACTGTGCGAACGACCGGAAGACTGGGAGTGGAGCAGCTTTCGCCATTACGCGACGGGTTGTGCTGGACGAGTTGAGATTGAGTCCGAGTGGACCGCGCGCCAGCGTGAACGAGCCGAAGGGAAACTCCCTTCTCCATAGAAGTTTCCCACTCTGTCGAAAATCGTCCACCGCAAGACAATTTTCATCTCCTTGTGTGGGCCGCAGGCCCATGTGAACTCAAGCCAAAACCCGGTTTGAATGGACCACCTGCCAGCCCGCCCAAAAAACGCAACGACTCCGGTATTGTGTTTTTTGTATGTTGCGCAAGCAACATTACTATGTTGTAATAGCAACATAGGAGGCGTCCATGACCGAAATTCTGGAAGCGCTCTTCCACAGGCGGGCCGTGAAGGCCTTTGAGCCGGTCGAAATCCCACAAGTGCTGCGTGAACAAATCCTCGATGCAGCCCGCCATGCTCCCTCCAGTTTCAATATGCAGCCGTACCGGTTCTTTTGGGTGGAATCGTCACCGAGAAAGGCAGCCGCGGCGAAACTCTGCCTTGGACAAATGCCTGCGGCAACGGCGTCGGCGCTGGTGGTTGCGGTGGCCGACATCGGGTCGCTGGCAGCGACCTCGCAAGCCCAGTCGGAGTGGATGCGCAGAAGCGGCTTCAGCCACGCTAAAGTCCGAGACTACGAGCGGACCGCGAAGATCGGCCGGATCCTGTTCATGCCAGGACCGTTCGGCATTTTTGGCCCGGTCAAGTGGGCTATTTTTCGACTCTTGAATTTGTGGAAGACAGTGGGGATGCCACCAGTATTTCGACAGGACGTATTCAAGTGGGCGATGAAGAGTACATCGCTGGCCTGTGAAAATCTGATGATCGCCGCCGAAGCGCTGGGACTCAACACCTGCCCCATGGAAGGATTTGACGGCCGCAGACTCTCCAGGTTTCTCGGGCTGTCAACGCGGTATCACGAAATTGTGATGGTGATTGCTATCGGGAAGAAATCGCCGGCTTATGCGGAACCGCCCCAGTGGCGGCGACCTCTCGATGCCACGGTGACCTTCCTGTGATCATTCCCCGGAAGGATATTCCTCAGGACATCTTAAGCGACTCAGTACTTGCCCATGTTTCCGCAGCCTATTTTTCCATCGGGAAGAGACTTGAACTAAAAACTCGGTGCTCGGTGACTCGTGGCTTCATCCTGTCCACACTTCGGGGCGGCGCCGTGCTCAATCAGAACCAAATCGCCACACTTCTCGGTATCGACCGAACTGTTGTGCACCGAGCCATCAAGTCAATGGTTCGGGACGGGCTTGTGGCGGAAAGAAAAGCAAAAGCGGGCAGAGCCATTCACGTTATGTTGACGCCGAAAGGCCACAGATACCGGAAACGCCTGATCAATGTGAGGATGGCCGCTGACGATAAACTCCGAAAGGAACTGACTACGGAAGAACGCACAACACTTCTTCGACTCCTGAAGTTGATTGCCGACTTAGAGTTCTAAGACTACGCCGCCTTAAACCGCCTCATAAAAACGGAATTCGTGTAAAAAGCAGAGTAGAATGCTAGCAGTTCGGCGGCTCCTATGGCGACTCCCGACAACCCGACTCCTGTGGAGCTGGAGAATAAAGCTCCTAAACCGGCAATGCCGGAGGAAACTCCTGCCCCGAAGGAACAGTCGATGGATATTCATCCGGTCCACGGTCCCGTGCACACAGTGCGGGAATTTTTCGTCCACTTGCTGATCGTCACATTGGGGATTTTAATTGCTCTTTCCTTTGAAGGGCTGCTTGAGTGGCGGCATCACCGGTCTTTGGTGCGCGAGGCGCGGGACAATCTAGCCCTGGAGATCGCCGACAACAAGAAAGCAATTGACGACGATTTGCCCAGGATTGCGGAGAGCGAAGAAGCGCTCAAGCATACTATTTCCGTAGTCCAGAATTTGAAGACACCGCATTACTCGCCTCAGGGCAGGCTGGGTTCCTCGCTGTCACTCACTTCGCTACATGCCACTGCCTGGGATACGGCAAACCGTAGCGGTGCCGTTAGTTATATGTCATATAACGAGGTCAGGAAATATACGGAACTTTATGGACTTCAGCAGGTCTTCCTCGATGTGCAGCATGAAGCGATGGCTCCCATAATCGAGTTGGGCGGAACTGCGACCACTATATTTTCCAAGGACAAAAAGCACATATCGCAGCAGGAACTCGATGAAATTCAGCGTATTTGTAACCGCTCACTGGTCCTCGAACAGACACTCGAAAATGCCGCAAAACAATTGAGCGAAGCTTACCATACAGGTGCCGAACAATAAGTGAAAGGGCGAAACGGCCCCGGTGGATCTGTGGCCCACTCAAGCCGCTTTTGCCTGAGTGGGCAAAGCTGAGCCAATAAACTGAGAAATATGCCCTCCGGGACTGCGAGTCCGCTTGTTGGTTTGCTGGTGTCGGAGTCCCGTCAAGCGCGGACTGTGCGAACGACCTGAAGACTGGGAGTGGAGCAGCTTTCGCCATTACGCCACGGGTTGTGCTGGACGAGTCGAGATTGAGCCCGCGTGGACGTCGCGCCAGCGTGAGCGAGCCGAAGGGAGTATCACTGCTGCCATATAAAGTCCAGCCATCATGCGGCGAGGCGGGCCGGGGATCTCTCCTGGAAAAGGTCCCCAGCCGGTTGAAGAGCTGGCATTGCCGCGTGGTCTTATCTGGCAGCGTCTGCGGTTTCCAGTGTAGCGTCGGCGTTTAGCGCGGGCTGCTGAGGCGCCAGGACCACCTGCCATACGGTGTTTTGTCCGGGGCCATCCCAGGCGTAAATGGGGTCGTTTAAGTTTCCGTTGCCGCCGAAGTCGTTCCAGCGCACATTCGTATCACTGGGCAGTCCGATCTGGATTCCCTGGCCCTCAATATAGTCTACAGACCAGGCGTCCTGGTCCTGTGACGATGCGCTCCACGATTCCATGATCAAGGGTTTACGGTTTGACTGGAAGGTCACCGAGTTGAAGGCAGAGCCGGTGAAACTACCCAGGTTGACGAACGCAATGCCGGAGGGAATTACGTTTCCGTTGGTGTCGACATTGTTTTGCATACGCGCCACAAACTGCTGTGTCGGAGTATTGAAGCTGGAATCAAAGGGTTGCAGGGTCAGGCCGAAACCTCCGGACGGATTCGCCTGAATGGCATACGGGCTGCCTTGCGACTGCACGGTGCAAATGAGAACGAATGGCTGGTCCACTGGTATTGACATTGGGTTACTCCTTTTCTTTTCTTTTCTTTTCTTTTCTTTTCTTAAAGTAGCCTTCTTAGGGGCTGTGCTTTGACTGGATATGGAAACGACAGATCGATGGCTTTTCCTTTTGATAAACCGACGATATTTCTGCCAGGGACGTGGAATCCCCAGTTTCCCCCAACAGTCAAATTAAACTTACCCATTTGACAGTCGTTTTTTAATCGTGTTGCCACCCACGAGCGAAGTCGAGTCTGGCTTTTTGGCTGGATTGAGATCTGTTGGGAGGCGGTTGGAGGCTCATCCAATGTGTATGGATAATGGATATGTAGTCATGCCGGAGCACGTCCATTTGCTGGTGAGCGAACCGGAGCGACAGATACTGGCCAAGGCGTTAAAGTCGCTCAAAGCCCGACGGCTGATTGGGGATGCTTGTGCGCAATTATGCCAAACTCGTGGAAAAGCTGGGTTGCACAAAGATTAGGCTACATTCATCCATAATCCCGTCAAGCGCGGACTGTGCGAGCGGCCGGAAGACTGGGAATGGAGCAGCTTTCGCCATTACGCGACGGGTTGTGCTGGACGAGTTGAGATTGAGTCCGAGTGGACGGCGCGCCAGCGTGAGCGAGCCGAACGGTAAACTCCCTTCGGCCATAGAAGTTTCCCCACTCAAGCCAAAACCAGGCTTGAATGGGCCACTTGCCAGCCCAGCCGGTTCGCGTAAAATCATTTCTGTAAAGAGTGGAGGAGTGGTCGAATAGAACCATGACAGAGGTTAAGGATTGCCTGCCAGAGAACGCACGGGGATATTTCATTAACCTACGTAACGTCCGGCAAGAGGCCGCGACTGAGAAATATCAGGCGCAGTTGGCAGAGATTCGAGGACAGATGGCGGCTAACGGGCTAGCCCCCTCCGGTATGCAACGCGCACATGAGTGGAGGGTCAAGGAGGAACACCTTGAAAGTCTGGCAACCGAATATGTTCAGGCTGCGATTGAAACCTGCAACTTGTATGACATCCCACTGACGCCGCTCATGTGCAGTTGCTTCATCAAGGCCGCAGGAGAGTTCCTCGACGTGCAGTTCGGCTACCTACTCAATTCGCAGGCAAAAGGTATCGCAGATGTTCGAGTCCCACTCTCCGTCATCCAACAAGGTAATCACCGCAGCATAAAGATAATGAACCGTATTAAACTTGCTGTCGAAACCGCACGTGTACAGGACTCAAAACAAAGGAGCGCAATGGCAAAGGAAAAAGAGAGCCCTCAAGTGCTCTATAACGTCAGCGGCCCAAATGCCAGAATCAACATCCAGTCCACCGATTTGTCCACCAATATTGTCAACGTTGAATCTGCTGCTCTTTTTGACAATCTACGGAACGTGATTCAGGAGTCAATCCAAGATGCCGATGCTGCTAAACGCCTCTCCGAACAAGTCGATGCTATGCAGGTCGCTGCTGGTACGAAAACGTTTCTTGCCGCATACCAACAGTTCGTTAGTATGGCAGCAGATCATTTGACATTGTTTCTCCCATTTGTTCCAGCATTAACTCAGTTGTTGTCTTGATTGGCGTGCTCGGTTGGCTCGGACTTTTGATTGTGGCATTGCCAGCACAGTGGGTGCTCCGTTCCTTCGCGTTCTTTGCGAAGGGCAGGAATCGAAAGTGCCGGTGCCAAATGGGTTGATCGCATGTCCATAACAGAATCAATACCGACGCATCGCAGCCCGTCCTTGCAAAAAGCGCAAAGATGCAACTTTAACCTTTGCAGTGAATTTAGCATATTAATTTAGCACGTCGGCTCGATCCTGCAGATGTAATCGTATCTAATTATCTTCTTTGGCGGAATTGATCACTAGATTAGACTGCTTGGCGGAGCCATTGTCTGACTGTTTTACTGCAGTATTTGTTTCCGCAAGCTATACTAGAATTGCCGCTAACCGAGCGATACTGCCTCTCATTGGTTCATATGTCCATTTGGCAAAATCCCAAGATTGAAATACCCCTGAGGCGAGAAAAATCATCGTAATGGCCACGAAATACCGGTTCCGGAGAGCAGACAAAAAATACAAAGCCGCGAGTTCTGCCAGACCGCAACCAATAAATGTGCGCATAGTTAGAAACACTCCGCGGAATCTTAGCGGCTGCTTGCCGAGCACTAATAGCCAAGCTTGCCATTCGAGGTCAACTAACTCCCCTGAGCCTTTGCTTGGAGTGATCCCATATCGTCGTGCCAGTAATTGCGTGGCCGCCAAACGTTGACATTTCAATACAGGTCTTATTGCGAATGGGGATCGTTGCATCCTTGCACACATAATTATGTGCGACATGGTTCTGGTAAAGATGTTCTGTTTTGGTCGAGTAGCCTGCAGTTTTGCAAATGCCATATAGGGTCAATTTGATGCAAATGTCACTCTAATGAAATATCGCTTGAACCTGTACAAAAAGCTGCAAATAGGATGAATAAAGCATAAGGCGTGAATGCGTAAGCCTGTTGTACTCGCTCAATCATGAAATGGACGACTGTTGGATCGCCCAATGCGATGCTAAGCCCAAATACCAAGCCCGGTATTATGCCGAGCAGATACATTCCTGCGTGTTTTGGAATTGTGCTTGAAAGATCGACCTTAATCATTTGAGTTCAGAACTCTCCCGTTAGTCTTAAGAAGCATACTCCATAAGTACGGCTGCCGTACGCTAATTAAAGAGTCAGTCTCCAGCAACCCCAGTCAGTTGTCGACTCGACTGACTGGACAGCTAGCCCACTCAAGCCGCTTTTGCTTGAGTGGGGAAGGCGGTGCCGATAAACTACGACGTCACCCAACCCATTTGTCATTTCGAGCGCAGCGCCACAACGATGTGTGCCATTTCCGGCCCGGATGGGCGCGGAGTCGAGAAATCCCGAGGATATTTACTTCACGATGCTGATACAGGGAGTCTCTGCGAGATTGTTCGTGCTACGATCTCCCGCATGTGTGACGGACGCCATTACAAGTTCTGGGTCTACATTCTTACCAGCCCATCCGGAACGTTCTATGTCGGAGTCACGGGGTTTTTCGACAGGCGCATCCGTCAACACAAGTACGACACGATTGAAGGCTTTACCAGGAAGTATCAGGTCCATCGGTTGGTCTATTACGAAAGCTACCAGGACGCGCTGGCGGCCATCAGCCGCGAGAAGCAGATCAAGCGCTGGCGCCGGGAAAAGAAGATCTGGCTCATCGAGAAACTGAATCCGCGCTGGCAGGACCTGGCCGAGAGTTGTGGCCGTGAAATCAGGTTTCCGGGACAGTCCCTCGTGGAAACTCCCTGAATCAGCATGGCGGAATGCACATCCTCGGGATTTCTCGACTCCGCGCCATACGCCTGGAAGAGGGGAACATGGTTGCGGCGCTGCGCTCGAAATGACAAATGGGTTGGGTGATGTCGCACGGACCTGGTGGCCGAGAGTTGGGGCGGTGAAATCAGGTTACACGGACAGTCCCTCGTAGAAACTCCCTGAATCAGCATAGTGGAATACACATCCCCGGGATTTCTCGACTCCGCGCCCATCCGCCTGGAAATGGCAAACATGGTTGTGGCGCTGCGCTCGAAATGACAAATGGGGTGGGTGATGTCGCACGGACTGGACTGGTGGGGAAGGCAGTGCCGATAAACTAAGAAATATGCCCTCGGCTGATTGGGGATGCGGAGCATTTTCCGGGACAGTCCCTCGTAGAAACTCCCTGAATCAGCATAGCGGAATTCACATCCTCGGGATTTCTCGACTCCGCGCCGATCCGCCCGGAAATGGCACACATGGTTGTGGCGCTGCGCTCGAAATGACAAATGGGGTGGGTGATGTCGCACGGCATGGCCGAGAGTAGGGGCGGGGAAATCAGGTTTCCGGGACAGTCCCTCGTAGAAACTCCCTGAATCAGCATAGCGGAATACACATCCCCGGGATTTCTCGACTCCGCGCCGATCCACCGGGAAATGGCAAACATGGTTGTGGCGCTGCGCTCGAAATGACAAATGGGTTGGGTGATGTCGCACGGACCGGACTCGTGGGGAGCAGTGCCTATAAACTGCGAAATATGCCCTCGGCTGATTGGGGATGCGGAGCATTTTCCGTGACAGTCCTTCGTAGAAACTCCCTGAATCAGCATGGTGGAATGCACATCCTCGGGATTTCTCGACTCCGCGCCCATCCGCCCGGAAATGGCAAACATGGTTGTGGCGCTGCGCTCGAAATGACAAATGGGTTGGGGCATGTCGTACGGACCTGGCCGAGAGTAGGGGTGGGGAAATCAGGTTACAGGGACAGTCCCTCGTAGAAACTCCCTGAATCAGCATAGCGGAACGCACATCATCGGGATTTCTCGACTTCGCGCCCATCCGCCCGGAAATGGCAAACATTGTTGTGGCGCTGCGCTCGAAATGACAAATGGGTTCGGTGATGTCGTACGGACCCGTGCCTGATCATTCTGAAGATGAATCCGCCGTAAAACGCTTTTGTTTGTGCCCAGGTTTCCATACTGATATCCCAAAAAGTCAAACTTACCCACCAGTGCCACTTTTTGTCATTTGACCAGCATTTCTTATTCGTGTTACCACCCACGAGCGAAGTCGAGTCTGGCTTTTTGGCTGGATTGAGATCTATTGGGAGGTTGGGAGCTAAGTCTTTTAGATATTGGGATCATTGGGGTCAACCCCGGAGGTACCCCCCGACCGGGTTACCACTGAATCCGCCAGATGAACACGGATCCGACGCGAAGGCGGAAAACCCTGAAGGCTGTCTCAGCTTTGAGGGCTGCCCTAATTTTTGCAACATTGGTGGCTGGAGGCTCATCCAATGCTTGACAACAAGTCACTCAACTCTCATAATAGAGCCGTTGATATGAGTAATTCTGTTTGTTTACATGCACTTATACGAAAGAAGGAGTCGAGCGATGGGAAAAATTATAGGAATTGACCTGGGAACCACCAATTCCGTGGTAGCGGTAATGGAGGGTGGTGAACCCAAGGTGATTGAAAATGAAGAGGGTGGCCGCACTACGCCATCCGTGGTGGCGAATAAGCCGGACGGCGAATGGCTGATTGGCCAGGCGGCACGGCGCCAGGCGATCACCAATCCGGCAAACACGATTTACTCGATCAAGCGCTTTATGGGGCGCCGCTATGACGAAGTGAACGAAGAAATGAAGATGGTGCCGTACAAGGTGGCGCGGCAGGGCGACCACGTTGCCGTGATGGTGAACGGCAAGGAGTACACGCCTCCCCAGCTTTCCGCCATGATTCTGCAGAAGCTGAAGAAGGCGGCGGAGAACTATCTGGGGCAGACGGTGACGGAAGCCGTGATCACCGTTCCGGCTTACTTCAATGACGCACAGCGCCAGGCCACCAAAGACGCCGGCAAAATCGCCGGTCTGGACGTGAAGCGCATCGTCAACGAGCCGACCGCGGCCGCGCTGGCTTACGGTTTGGACAAGAAGAAGGATGAGACCATCGCTGTTTATGACTTCGGCGGCGGCACGTTTGATATCTCGGTGCTGGAAGTGGGCGAGGGTGTGATCGAGGTGAAGTCCACGAACGGCGATACGCATTTGGGCGGTGACAACATTGACCAGCGCCTGGTGGACTGGTTGGTCGACGAGTTCAAGAAGGACGAAGGGCTGGACCTGCGCTCCAAGGGCAATGAGATGGCGCTGCAGCGGCTGCGCGATGCGGCGGAGAAAGCCAAGATCGAGCTTTCCACGACCATGGAAAGCGAGATCAATCTGCCGTTCATCACGGCGGATGCGAACGGTCCCAAACATCTGGTGAAAAAGCTCACGCGGGCCAAGCTGGAGCAGATGGTCGAGGACATCATTCAGCGCTCGGTGAATCCGTGCAAACAGGCGCTGAAAGATGCCGGCGTGGAGGCCAAAGACATTGACGAAGTGGTGCTGGTCGGCGGACAGACCCGTATGCCGCGCATACAGGCGCTGGTGAAAGATTTGTTCGGCAAGGAGCCGCACAAGGGAGTGAATCCGGACGAGGTAGTGGCCATCGGCGCTGCCGTGCAGGCGGGCGTGCTGGCGGGCGATGTGAAAGACCTGCTGTTGCTCGATGTGACTCCGCTGACGCTCTCGATTGAGACGCTGGGCGGCGTGGCCACTCCGATGATTCCGCGCAACACCACGATTCCGACGCGCAAGACGGAGACCTTCTCCACGGCGGCGGACAGCCAGACTTCGGTTGAGGTGCATGTGCTGCAGGGCGAGCGTCCGCTGGCGAAAGACAACCGGACGCTGGGTAAGTTCCACCTGACCGGCATTCCGCCGGCCCCGCGCGGCGTACCGCAGATTGAAGTGACGTTCGATATCGACGCCAACGGCATTCTGAATGTCGCGGCCAAGGACCGAGCGACCGGCAAAGACCAGAAGATCACGATTACGTCCTCTTCCGGTTTGAGCAAGGACGAGGTCGAGCGCATGGCCAAAGAGGCCGACGCGCACGCGGCGGAAGACAAAGCCAAGCGTGACGAGATCGAGGCGCGCAATCAGCTCGATGGTATGGTCTACAACATCGAGAAGATGCTCAAGGAGCACGGTGACAAGATCTCTGCGGATGACAAGAGCGCGGTTGAATTGGCCCTGACGGACGCCAAAAAGGCTCTGGAAGGAACCGATGCGGCCATTATGAACTCGGCCCGCGAACGGCTTACACAGGCTTCGCACAAACTGGCCGAGGCCATGTACAAAGCGTCAGAGGCGCAGGCAGGCGCACCCGGCGCGGGCGGCGAAGGCGCGGCGGCACCCGGCGGGCAGCAGGAGCAGAAGAAAGATGAAGGCGTGATTGACGCTGAGTACGTGGACGTGGAAGACAAGAAGTAATCGCGCCCGGTCTGGAACGACTGATGTGAAAAAACGAAGGCGGCTGTAGCAGGCCGCCTTCGTAATAAGAGGTTCAAATTGAAACAATATCTGGTTGTAAAGGTGAGAGAGGGACTGAGCGAATTGGCCAACTGGATTGCCATTCCTGGGCTTTATACGCTGGAAGCAGCACAGGACATCGTGGACCGTTTGATGGTTGCCGAACCGGAATCAAAGTTCCTGATTCAGGAAGTTGGCACTGCTTAAAACCGAAAAGGCCTTACCACGGATTTACACGGATTGACGCTGATCTGAGAGGCAGAGTCCTCCACAAGGTGTGAAATCACGGTGGCGCGTCGGCGCAGGAAAAGAAAAACGGGAGACTGCATGAGATATATGAAACGTCGTGGATTGCGGATGTTTGCCGTGGCGGCCCTTCTGCCTGCCCTTACCGCGGGCGCGCTGGCCCAGACCACGCAAGGCCATACCGCACAAAGCCATGTGGGGCGGCAGGATTCTGCCGTGATCCAGCAGGTGACGCAAACGGTGCGTGATTTTCTGGCGGCGGTACCCAAAGGCGAAAAGCAGACCTTCGACAACTTTTTTGCCGACGATGTGATTTACACCCGTTCCGCCGGCATTACCGTGACCAAGGCCGACATCATCCGAAATATTGATGTGCGCGCCGCGAACGATCCCACGGCGACCTACGGCGGGGACGACTTCACTGTCCATGTTTATGGCAATATGGCAGTGGTGAACTTTCGTTTGATTATGCACAGCCAAAATGGCGGCAAAGAGGAAACCGCGTACTTCCGCAATACGGGGACGTTCCTGAAGCGCGGCGGAAAATGGCAGGCTGTGGCCTGGCAGGCGACGAAGGTGCCGCCCGCGAATGACAGTAAATAATAAAGACCATGGCAACCACTCAGCAAAAGGATTATTACGGCACTCTGGGCGTGAAGAAAGCCGCCTCGCAGGAAGAAATCCGTAAGGCTTTTCGCAAGCTGGCAAGAAAGTACCATCCGGACGTAAATCCTAACGACAAGAAGGCGGAAGAGCGTTTCAAGGAACTCTCCGAAGCCAATGACGTTCTGAGCGATCCCAAAAAACGCAAGATTTACGACCAGCTCGGCTTCTACTCGGACAATATCGATCCGGCAGCGGCGGAAGCTTATGCCCGTGGCGGCGGCTTTGGCGCCGGTGGGTTTGGCGCAGGCCCATCGTCTGGCGGACAAGGTCAGGGCCAGGGCATGCCGTTCGACTTTGGCGGCTTTGATTTTTCCGATTTCACTGGCGCCGGCAGCGGGAGCAGCAGGCAGCGCGGCTCCACGGGCGGGTTTCGCGATATTTTTTCCGGCATTTTTGGCGGCGGCCACGCCGGATCCGCATCTCGTCAGCAACAGGGGCCTGAACCGGGGAGCGATCTCGAGTATCACGTCAACATCGGTTTTTGGGATGCGATTCGCGGCACCGTCCCGCGGATCAATATCACCCGTCAGGATGTTTGCAGCAACTGCGGCGGCAAAGGCGCTACTGGTGCGGTTGGCGTGTGCTCCGAATGCGGCGGCAAGGGCCAGGTCACCCAGACCAGCGGACGCATGAAGTTCAACATGGAGTGTCCGCGCTGCCACGGGACGGGCAAGGCCCAGAGTGTTTGCCACACATGCCACGGTGATGGAGTGGTGCAGCGCACAGAGCCACTGGAAGTGCGGGTGAAGGCGGGTACGCGCGACGGCCAGCGCATCCGCATTGCTGGAAAAGGAAATGCCGGGGTGAATGGCGGCCCGCCGGGCGATCTTTACCTGATTATGCGCATCGGTGAGCATCCGGTGTTCCGGCGGGAGGGCGATGACATCTATGTGACTGTCCCCATTACCGCCATGGAGGCCGCGCTGGGCACGAGGATTGAAGTCCCGACCATCGACGGACGTTCGCAGCTCAAAGTCCCGCCAGGAACGCAGAGCGGACAAAAACTTCGCCTGCGGGAAAAAGGAGTGCCCTCGGCCACGAAAGAGGGGCACCGCGGCGACCAGATTGTGGAGATGAAGATCGTGGTTCCGGAAGCGCGTGATTTAAAAGTCCGCGAGTTGTGGCAGGAGCTGCAAAAGCTGAATCCGGAAGACCCGCGAAGCGAGCTGTGGGCGAAAGTGTAATTATGAAAATTTTGGCGTTGTTTTTTGGGTAAGCAGTGAGACGTGGCAGTGCCACGTCTCTACGTCCAGCATTTTGGATGGGATAGATAGCAACGACAAAAATTGAATTGATTATTGATCATTTATCTATGGCGAAACGCAAATCCACAGGTATACGAAAAATTTGGACGTAGAGACGCGGCACTGCCGCGTCTCACACTCAACCTTATGACGCTGTTTCGGAACCAGTACCGGATTGAATCTGTCCGCAGGCCCAATTGGGACTATTCTGCGCCAGGATGGTATTTCGTCACGATATGTACGAAACAAAAGGCGTCCTACTTTGGGCGAGTGCTCGACGGTGTCATGAATTTATCCGCGATTGGCGATTATGCTACCAGATGTTGGCGGGAGATTCCTGTCCACCATCCTAATGTCGAAATCGACGAATTCATTGTGATGCCAAATCATGTGCATGGCATCATAGTTCTTGCTTGTCCTGAACAGCAGCCTGTTCTGCAGAAGCGCGAAAAGATAAAGAGAACGATGGAACTTGCCTCCGTTCATCCGGCAGCTGGCTCGCTCAGCGCGGTCATTGGTTCCTTCAAGTCGATTATTTCATACTGGTGCAGGACTCAGGGGCTGGAATTTGGCTGGCAAGCCCGTTTTTACGACAGGATCATTCGTGGCAGGAACTCTTTGAAAACGATTCGTGAGTACATCAGGAAAAATCCGGAAAATTGGTCACGCGACACGTTGTTTTGTGGGTAAGCAGTGAGACGTGGCAGTGCCACGTCTCTACGGCCAGCATTGTGGATGGGATAAGCAGCAACGGTAGCAAATATTGATCTATGGCGAAACGCAAATCCAAAGGCGCGTACATGATCTCTTCGGTGGCGGAGATGTACGGTATTCATCCCCAGACCCTGCGGCTTTATGAGCGCGAAGGGCTGCTGAAACCTTCGCGGACCGAAGGCAATACCAGGTTGTACACGGAAGAAGACCTGCAGCGGCTGGAGTTCATACTTTCTTTGGCGCGCGATCTGGGCGTGAACATTGCCGGTATCGCCATCATCCTGAACATGCGCGAGCGCATGGAGGAGATGAACCGCCAGATGCAGGACTTTGTCCGCTATGTCCAGCAGGAAGTGGCTTTCCGCGCGGGGCAGGCCCAGGCCGATCCCGGACAGGGAGCTATTATCCCTATTCGCAGGTCGCCTGTTCCTGTGCCGGCTCGAGCTAAAAAGAAGTAAGTCCAGGGTCCGGTGCAACTAGGCTGCCGGTTTGCGCAGTTTTTCCGTTTCTGCCGGTTCGCTGATACCGGCGGGAATTCCTTCATCCATGATGTCTGGCACACTGGCTATCTCGGCTTCGGGAGACATACGGTGCAATTTTTGTGGATAGATACGCATTTTTTGGCGAATCCGGCGCTCCACATCCATCCATTCTTCACGCGCGCGCTCCACACTTCTGCGAACGGCTTGCACGCTTTTTTGTTCAGCCTGGCGCAGGTTATCCAGCAGACGCATTTGGCCTCCCCCTCGGGTTTTCCAAAATTGGAAAATCCCGCTTTCCAGAAATTGGATGCCACTGGGAGATAAGTGGAAACTGCTGCTGCTTGAAAATACTGATTGAATGGAGAAAAAATGGAGTGCTCAGGCGAACGAACTGCGTATTGTCCCTGGCGAAAATGCGATCATGCTAAAGGAGTTGAGTCCTTGGCTGCGTGTTTGAGTTTGCAGGGGGGCCGTATTCCTGAGCAGCGGAATTTTTGATTATGCCCGAATTACCTGAAGTGGAAACCATCGCCAATGGCCTGAACAAGCGTGTTCAGGGCGATCGTATTGAGTCCGTGTGGATTGGCAAAAAGAAAGAGCCGCTGAAGTCTCCGGCGGCGGAAATTGCCCGGACGCTCGAAGGGGCTCTCATCAGTAAGGTGCGCCGAGTGGGAAAGCACATTGTGTTTGACCTCACGCCTGCGGCTGGCGATCAGCCAAGCCAGTGGATTGTCCACCTCGGAATGTCCGGACGCATGCTGGTCACTGCTCCGGACGCAGAGCAGGCCAAACACACGCATCTGGTGGCGAAGCTCGCCTCGGGGCGGGACCTTAGGTTTGTGGATCCGCGTCGTTTTGGACGGCTTGAGGTCCGACATGAGGGCTTTACCGGGCCGGGAGCTGAGCCGCTCCAGATCAGTTCCAGGGACTTTGCCGAACTGTTTTGCAAACGTAAAACGGCGATCAAAGCCGCTCTCCTGAACCAGAAGCTGCTGCACGGCGTCGGCAACATCTACGCCGATGAAAGCCTGTTTCGCTCGGGCATTCGTCCCTTACGCCGGGCCAGTGATCTTACTCAGGCAGAGTTGCAGAAGCTCCATGCGGCTGTGCAAAAAGTATTAAAGGAGGCGATTGCCGCTGGCGGGTCGTCGGTTTCTGACTACGTGGGCGTGGACGGCGAAGAAGGCTTTTTCCAGGTCGAACATCGGGTCTATGGCTGTGAAGGCGAGCCGTGTCGCGTCTGTAAAACGTTAATTAAAAAGATAGTCGTCGGCGGGCGCGGGACCCATTATTGTCCGAAATGCCAGAAGTGACTTTGCGCCGTTGAACAATTCAGCGGAAGCGGCTAACCTTCCTCTCCATGCAGATTAAAGACAAAGTCGTGGTGGTTACGGGCGGAGCGAATGGAATTGGGCGCGCTCTGTGTCACAAATTCCAGGCGGAAGGCGCGCGCATGGTCATGGTGGCCGACATTGATGAAGATCATGGCGGCGACATGCTTCAGGAGTTAGCGCCAGATCGCTCCGGGTATTGCTATTGCGATGTCACCGACGAGGAGCAGGTCAGGTTTCTGGTGGATATGGTGACCGAGGCTGCCGGACAGATCGACATTTTTTGTTCCAATGCGGGAATTGCCGTGGACGGCGGTGTACAGGCCAGTAATGAAGGTTGGCAGCGAAGCTGGGAAGTCAACGTGATGGCGCATGTCTATGCCGCGCGAGCAGTGCTGCCGCAAATGCTGGCTCGGGGAGAAGGCTATCTGCTGCAAACGGTATCAGCCGCCGGATTGCTGACCCAGATTGGCTCCGCGCCCTACTCGGTGACCAAGCATGGCGCCCTGGCTTTTGCCGAATGGCTGGCGGTGACCTATTACGATCAGGGCATACGGGTCTCCGCGCTGTGCCCGCAGGGTGTCCGCACTGACATGCTGACGAATGCTCAGTCCGCAGGTTTGGCCTTTCTGGCGGAAGGAGCACTGGAGCCGGAGCAGGTAGCCGATGAGACCATCCGGGCGATTGTGGAAGAGCGCTTTCTGGTGCTGCCGCACCCCGACGTCCAAAAATATTTCCAGAACAAAGCGAACGATTACGAACGATGGCTGCGCGGCATGAGAAAGCTGCAGACCAATGTGTTTTCCAAACGTCCGCAGTAATTGTGAAGTAAGCTGGACAAAGACTCAGGCATCATCTGAAGAGCAAGCGGAGTCAAAACGCGCATGACGAAATTTGCAATTGGAGTGGATCTGGGCGGCACCAACCTGCGCATTGCCGCCGTGGACAGTAATGGCAAGGTGCTTGAGAAGATCACGCTGGGCACCGAAGTGGCAAAGGGCCGCGACCATGTGATTGACGAAATGTGCATTGCCATTCGCGAACTTGCCGCCCGGCATAAAACCACCGGCAGCATTGCAGGCATTGGCATCGGCGTGCCGGGAATCATCGACATGCAAACTGGCATGTTGCGGCAGTCGCCGAATCTTCCCGGCTGGCATGACTATCCCGTACGCAATGAAATCGAGCGCCGGCTGGGTACTCCTGTAGTCCTTGAAAATGACGCCAACGCTGCCGCCCTCGGCGAAAAATGGCTGGGCGCGGCCAGCGGCATTGACGATATGTGCATGATCACGCTGGGCACCGGCGTCGGCGGGGGAATCGTGCTGGGCGGAAAAATCTGGCATGGCATGACCGGAATGGCCGCCGAGCTGGGGCACATCACAGTTGAGCCGGAGGGCGCTCACTGCGGCTGCGGCAATCACGGCTGCGTGGAGCAATACGCTTCAGCCACGGCCATCAAACGCATGGCTGTGGAAGCCATTGCCACCGGACGAGCGCCAGAACTAGCACGCTCCATGAACGCCGATCCGGAATTCAGCGCGAAGGTGGTCTATCAAATGGCGCTGCAGGGTGACGAAGCCGCGCGCCGCATTTTTCATCGTGCTGGCAGCGCGCTGGGCATGCTGCTTGCCGATTTGATCAATATATTCAATCTGCCGATGTATGTGATCGGCGGTGGCGTGGCCAGTGCGTGGGAGGCATTTTCACCGGCCATGTTTGAGGAAATCCGCCGGCGTTCGTATATCTACAAAGCGACGGCGCCGCAGGAGAGCGTGCGCGGTGTGGAGGGGAACAAAATTCCGGATGACGTTTTGCCTGCTCGCCACAGCACCATCATTACCCAGGCCATGCTGGGCAGCGACGCCGGTTTGATCGGCGCGGCCCGGCTGCCCATGATGATCGGCTAAAACAATTTCAGGTATTGTGCGTTATCAGTTGACAGGTCTCTCGCTATTGAATAGGATCAACAACGAAATGGCTTTCCTGGCACATCGTCATCATCACCATCATCATGCTACGAGCGTGTCGGCGGAGGCCTGTTAGCAGCTAAAACAGCGCAATCATAAGATCCACCGGCCCGCCGAAAACAAAATCGGCGGGCTTTTTGTTTTGCGCCCACCACAAAGGAGTGCGATGAACATTGATTTTGAAAAAATGGATGGTCTGGTCCCGGCAATCGTGCAGGAAGACTCGACCGGCGAGGTGCTGATGACCGGCTTCATGAATGCCGAGGCATACGGCCTCACTCTTGAAACCGGCTATGTGACTTTTTATTCGCGTACGCGGCAAAAACTCTGGATGAAGGGTGAGACCTCCGGCAACCGCCTGCGCATTATCTCCGCTTCAACGGACTGCGATCGTGACACTGTTTTGCTGCGCGTATTCGTGGAAGGCGATGGCCTGGTCTGCCACACAGGAACCAAATCCTGCTTCACCGAGCCGCTGCCGGTGAAGACAGTGGAGGTGGCGCGATGAAGTTAAAAGTTGGAATTCCCAAGGGCAGTCTGCAGGACGCCACGGTTGCGCTGCTGAAGCGCGCCGGGCTCAATGTGTACATCAGCAGCCGATCCTACTTTGCCGGTACGGACGATCCGGAGATTGAGTGCATGTTGATTCGCGCCCAGGAGATGGCGCGTTACGTGGAGCATGGCGCGCTCGATTGTGGCCTCACTGGAAAAGACTGGGTACTCGAGAACGGACTGGAAGTGGTTACGGCGACCGAGCTGCAGTATGCCAAGCAGAGCATGGGAAAAGTGCGCTGGGTGCTGGCCGTGCCCGAGGATTCGCCATTCCAGAAAGCCGAGGACCTTGAAGGCAAAATCATCGCCACGGAACTGGTCAACGTCACGCGCAATTACTTTGCGGCGCGCAATGTGCGGGTGAAGGTTGAATTTTCCTGGGGCGCTACGGAAGTGAAGCCGCCCACGCTGGCCGACGCCATCGTTGAGATCACGGAAACCGGAAGCTCCCTTCGCGCCAACCGTCTTCGCATCATCGATACCGTGATGGAATCCGCCACGCAGCTTATTGCCAACAAAAACGCCTGGGCCGATGAGCAGAAGCGGCAGAAGATCGACAATCTGAGCTTGATGCTGTGCGGCGCCATCCATGCCCAGGGACGAGTCGGCCTGATGCTGAATGTCCGCAAACAGGATTTGTCCGGCGTCCTGTCCGTCCTGCCTGCACTGCAGAAGCCAACCATCTCCCAGCTCAGCGACGATGAGTGGGTCGCGGTGAACACCATCATCGAAGAAAGCACGGCGTGGAAGATCATGCCCCGGCTCAAGATGGCGAAGGCCGAGGGAATCGTGGAGTATCCGTTGAACAAGGTGGTGCTCTGATGCGCACGTTATCGGGCCGCAGCGCGGAAACCGCGGTGCGCAAGATGGAGCAGCGTGGCCCCGCCGCGCTGGCCAGCGTGGAAAAGCAGGTGTGGCGCATCGTGGATGACGTTCACAGGAATGCTGATCGCGCACTGCGCCGCTACGCGGAAAAATGGGACGGCCTGGGTCCCAGACAGCCGCTGCGCGTGCCGCAAAACGAATTAAAAGCGGCGTGGGAAGCCTCGACGGCGGAATTTCGTAACGCTCTGGGCGAGGCGGCAGCGCACATACGGCAGTACTGCGAATGGCAGAAGCCGGCGGAGTGGCGGCAATCGGTGAAGCAGGGAATTGAGATCGGCCAGGTGATTCGGCCCATCGAATCCGCCGGATGCTATGTGCCTGGTGGACGCTACCCTCTGCCCTCGACTTTGCTGATGACGGTAATCCCCGCTCAGGTGGCAGGCGTGAAGCAGATTCGCGTGGTTTCGCCGCGTCCTGCCCAGGAGACCATGGCAGCTGCCTTCTTTCTCGGTGTGCAGGAGTTCTACCGCATCGGCGGAGCACACGCCATCGCCGCGCTCGCTTATGGAACCAAGTCCGTTCCGCCCGTCACAAAAATCGTTGGCCCGGGAAATCTTTATGTGACGGCCGCCAAGAAGCAGGTGGCATTCGACTGCGCCATTGATTTCCTGGCCGGCCCAACCGAGGTAGTGATCGTGAGCCACCAGGGAAACGCGGCGTTCATCGCTGCCGATCTGGTGGCCCAGGCAGAGCATGATCCTGAAGCCATGTCCGTCTTCATCACCACCCGCAAAGCTTTGGCTGTGAAGGTAGCGTCAGAAATTGCGAAGGCCGCCAAAGGCAATGAGCTTGCCACTGCGTCACTCAAAAAGAGCGGCGCCATTCTGATTGCTGATTCGCGTGCACAGGCCATGGAGTGGGCCAATCGTATAGCGCCCGAACATATCACCGTGGATGAAAAAGATCTGCCGCTGGTCAGCAACGCTGGTTCTGTTTTTATTGGCGACTACTCACCGCAGGCGGCAGGTGACTATGCGGCTGGTCCCAACCACGCTCTGCCCACCGGTGGTGCGGCCCGCTACCGTGGAGGGCTCAGCGTGCAGGACTTTGTAAAAACAATCTCGGTACAGCAGCTCTCGCGTGATGGTCTTGGGCAGATCGCTAATGCCGTGGTCACGCTGGCGGAAGCCGAAGGGCTCAAGGCTCATGCCGAATCCATCCGTGTGAGGTGCGCCCGTGCTTAAAGCGCGCGAATGTGTTGCCGCCATGCGGGCGTATGAGTCGCCCGTAAACACGCCCGAGTGCCGCCTGCGCCTGGATCTGAATGAGAGCACGACCGGTTGCTCGCCGCGAGTCGCGGCCAAATTCAGGAGCATGGATGCAAAGTCCATCGCGTTCTATCCGGCGCGCGAGCCGGGTGAAAAACTGGTGGCGGATTTTCTTGGGTTAGGTGCGGAGCAGGTGATGCTTACCAACGGCGCCGACGAAGGAATCGACCTGCTGTGCCGCGCATTTCTCGAGCCGGACGACGAAATGGTGATTGTGACGCCGGCCTTTTCCATGTACGAGATATTCGCGCAGGCCACGGGCGCTAAAGTTGTCAAGGTTCCGGCGACGGATGATTTTGCATTTCCTCTGGAAGGAATGCTCAAGGCCATCGGCCTGCGTACCCGAATGCTGGTGATTACCAATCCCAACAATCCGACCGGAGCTTTGGCCCCGCGCGCCGGCATTATCAAGCTGCTGCAGGCCGCGCCGGAAGCGGCTGTTCTGGTCGATGAAGCGTACTTCGATTTTTGCGGCGAAACGGTAGTGGACCAGATTGGCAAAATCAACAATCTTTTCATCGCCCGGACGTTTTCCAAAGCTTACGGTCTGGCCGGGCTGCGCCTGGGTGTGCTGGCCGGGGCCGGGGAGCACATTTCCGCGATTCGGCGTTTGTGTTCACCGTTCAACATAAATGCCTTTGCCATGGAATGCCTTGCGGAGGCTCTGGCAGACAGGGATTTCGTTGCTGCCTATACCGCGCAGGTGCGCACCAGTCGCGAGTGGCTGCGGGCGCAGATGGAGTCGCTGGGCTTTCAGTGCTGGCCCAGCCATGCGAATTTTCTGCTGGTCCGCCTGGGAGAGCGGCGTGAAGCCATACTTGCCGAACTGCGCGCGCGCGGAATCTCTCTGCGCAATCGCCCGGACTGCGCTGGCTGCGTCCGCATAACCATCGGCACGCAGGACGAAATGGAACTTCTGGTATCCGAAATGAAACAGGTCCTCAATAAAACTTCAGCGCGGATGGGCCAATGAGAAAAGCCAAACTGCATCGCTCTACCACGGAAACCGACATTCAGCTCAATCTGACCATTGAAGGCAAGGGTAAATACACAATCTCTACCGGCATCCGCTTCTTCGACCACATGCTCGAACTGTTTACGCGACACGGCGCTTTCGATCTCCAGCTCGCTGCCAAAGGCGATCTCGACGTGGACCAGCACCACACGGTGGAAGACGTCGGCATTGCTCTGGGCGAGGCGTTTCACCAGGCGCTGGGTGACAAGCGCGGCATCATGCGCGCGGGCTACTTTGTGATGCCCATGGATGAAACTCTGGGTCTGGCCGCCGTGGACTTCAGCGGACGCGCCGCCGCAGTCGTCAAAACCGAGGTGCGCACCACGCTGGTCGGCGACCTGCAGGCTGATCTGGTCCATGATTTCTTCGAGGGCTTTGCCCGGGGCGCGCGCGC
Source organism: Candidatus Angelobacter sp. (assembly GCA_035695325.1). Taxonomy (GTDB): domain Bacteria; phylum Acidobacteriota; class Terriglobia; order Terriglobales; family Acidobacteriaceae; genus Angelobacter. Next base: position 155,021 of record DASSEH010000366.1, on the reverse strand, counting down.
CAATGTTCATGCCCGTGTTCTCTACGGACGCTCCGGCCATCACAAGATCGAAGCACTGTTCAAAGCTTTCGCCCGGGCGCTTCGCGTGGCCTGCTCGCGCGACCGCCAGCTGGCAAAGATGCTGCCCAGCACCAAAGGGCTCTTATGATCACCATTGTCGATTACGGCGCGGGCAACATCAGCTCGGTAAAGAAGGCGCTGGAGCATCTGGGAGCAACTGTCCAGGTCACTTCTGATCCTGGGATTGTTGCGGCAGCGAAGAAGATTGCTGTTCCCGGAGTAGGCCACTTCAGCCGCTGCGAGGCGCTCAGCAATCATTTGCGCGAGAGCATTCTGGCGGCAATTGCGCGCGGCGTTCCTTTTTTGGGAATCTGCGTGGGCATGCAGTGGCTCTTCGAAGGCAGCACCGAAGCTCCGGAGACTCCCGGCGCAGGAATATTTCGCGGCCAGTGCTCCCGCTTTCCCGAGGACGTTAAGTCGCCGCACGTGGGCTGGAACCGCATTGAGCCCCGCGCCGGCTCGCGTCTGCTTCGCGGCATTGAGAATGGTGCGTTCGTGTATTACACCCATTCCTTTCGCGCGCCGGTAATCGAACATACGGCAGCCTGCACGCGATACGGCGGGGCCTTTTCCGCTGCGGTGGAGCGCGAAAATGTTTATGGCGTCCAGTTTCATCCCGAAAAGTCGGGTGCCACTGGTCTGAAGATTTTGGAGAATTTCTGTGAACTCTGAAGGGTTGACCAGAAGAATCATCGCCTGTCTCGACGTGGACGCCGGGCGCGTGGTGAAGGGCACGCAGTTCAAAGAGCTGCGCGATGCCGGAGATCCACCTGCGCTGGCGCGGCTTCATGCTTCCGCGGGAGCCGACGAAATTGTGCTTCTCGATATTACAGCCACCGCCGAAGCCCGCCAGACTCTGCTTGAAACCGTGCGCCGCACGGCGAAGGAGTTGTTCATTCCCTTTACCGTGGGTGGCGGCATTCGCACGCTGGAAGACGCGGCAAAAATATTCGACGCCGGGGCCGACAAAGTCACCATCAACTCCGCTGCCGTCGCCACTCCGGAGCTGATCGGCCAGATTGCCGGCCGCTTTGGCTCGCAGGCGGTGATCGTGGCCATTGACGCTCGCAGGGGAACGGCGTCCGCCGAGCAGGCTGAGGTCTGGGTGGCGGGAGGACGCAAGCCCACGGGAAAACGCGCCGTGGAGTGGGCCAGTCAGGCCGAAGAGTGCGGCGCGGGCGAAATCCTGCTGACCTCCATGGACCGTGACGGGACCGGCCTTGGCTTTGACTGTGAACTGACGGCGGCGGTTGCGGCCGTTGTTTCTATTCCCGTGATTGCGTCCGGCGGGGCGGGGAACACGCAGCACTTCGCCGACGTCTTCGCCGGTGGCTGTGCCGACGCCGCGCTGGCCGCTTCTATTTTCCATTTTGGCACGCATGCCGTTGCGGCTTTAAAGCAGGACCTGCTGCGCGCCGGTATCCCGATGAGGTGGCCATGCTGATTCCATCGATCGATCTGATGGGCGGAAAGATTGTTCAATTGGTGCAGGGCGAGCGCAAGGCCCTGGAGTTTGACGATTTCGAATACTGGATTGAGCGCTTCTCGTCCTATCCCCTGGTCCAGCTGATCGATCTCGATGCAGCCATGAACAACGGACACAACCGGGAACTGATTTCCATGTTTTGCCAGCGCTTGCCCTGCCAGACCGGAGGCGGCATCCGCAGCGTGGAGCGCGCGCGCGAAGTGCTCGACACAGGAGCGCACCGGGTGATTTTAGGCTCGGCGCTGATCAAAGACGGCGCGCCGAACATCGCTCTGGCCCAGGAGTGCGCCACGGCTTTGGGCGCCGAACGCCTGAGCTTCGCCGTTGATTCCCGGGGCGGCAAGGTCGCCATCCAGGGCTGGAAGGAAAACACCTCCATGGATGCGGCCCAAATGATGCGCGCGCTCGAACCGTTTTGCCATGCGTTTCTCTACACACATATTGATACGGAAGGAACAATGACAGGCTTCCCGCTGGAGATCGCCCGCAACCTGCGTAAAGAAACGAAGCGTCAGCTAATTGTGGCCGGAGGTATACGCTCAGCGGAGGAAGTGCGCGAACTCGGCGAGTACAACGTCGATGCTGTGGCGGGCATGGCGATCTATACAGGGTTGCTGGGGTGAGTTCCCTTCAGCGTAGATCCAGATAGAAAGTTCGTTGCGGATCGGAAGACAGTATCGCGCATCATGTCACGAAAACGTGGCAATGCGCGGCAATTCATCCTTCAACAGCAATCACACGAGCCACGGGAGTCAAGATATCAGAAAACGTGCAGTCTGTCGCCGAGTTTGACTGACCTTACAACACTGGTCTCATAAGAGCAAATATTGTCCCGTGCAACTCCGTAACACAAAAACACGATAGAATTAACAGCTTAGTCGCAACTTAGATATTTTGATCGAAGGACTAAACGACACATGTCAATGCCGTCTATCGTTGCATGCGTGAACCTCAAGGGAGGTGTCGGTAAGACTGCCATCGCGGTAAACTTCGCTGCTTATTGTGGACGTAAGGGAATGCGCACACTACTGGTCGATCTAGACCCACAGACTAATGCCACGTTCTCCTGCATATCGGTCGACGACTGGGAAGAACATGCTGCGAACAATGGTACAGTTGCTGACCTATTTGGTGCTCGTGCCCACACATCCGCAGAAGGCAAACAGAAGGGACTGAGCACGATTGTGCGCAAGAAGGTCTGGAAGAACATGGATCTTATCCCGTCAAATGTGGAATTGTTTACCATAGATCTCGAACTGGCTGGAGCGACGGCACGTGAAACCAAGCTTCGTAAGGCGCTGGCGCCCATCCTGGCTAACTACGACATGATCGTCTGTGATTGTCCGCCGAATCTTACGATTCCAACTCAGAACGCACTCGCCGTTTGCACGCATTACGTAGTCCCGATTTCGCCCGACTTCCTTTCGGCATTGGGCGTCGGCCTACTGCTTTCGCAAGTCAAGAAGTTCTGCGATGATATGCAGGTTGACCCAAAGCTAGCAGGTATGGTTCTTTCGCGCATTGGACGGCCCGCTCAGCACCGAGAGACGACAGCAAATTCACTTCGAGAGCAGTTCGGTGACTCTGTTTTTAATGCTGAGCTGCACGAACGTGTACACGTAAGCGAAGCGGTCGAACGGAATGTCTGCATCTATAAGCACGCCCCAAATAGCCCAGCAGCTCAGGAGTTTTCCGTGATGTCAGAGGAATTGCTGGGACGCCTAGCAGCCAAGGAAAAAAAATGAAGTCCCACGATCTGGCCCAAGCCCTAACTACGTTGGCTCGACTGCTAAAAGCTGGTCCGAACACCGAGCTTTCGCATCTGAAACTCACTGATATGTACGGCGGTCCTCATAATTCTCAAGACCTGGCACTTAATCTATCCACTCTCGTTAGCCTGTCAAGTGTGGACAAATCAAAATGGCTTGAGTTGATCAAGGAGCATGGGTTCACAATCGAAGTGCGCCCCCGCGACGGTGCACGTGATATTTTCGGAAAGCTCTGCAGTTATCTTGAAGAGAACCCAAAGGCTCAAGAACAGCTAAAAGCAAGCGCTACGCGCTCGACCAGCAAGTCATCCCCAGAGCTAATGAAGGCACTAGCTACCCTTCTGAAGGATACGCATAATGAGCCTCCTCCTGAACGAAACTGAGGCAAATTTTAAAGCATTTGATGGCGATTGGCGCAACGATATGGCGCAAGTCGCAACAGAGTTGGCAAAAGATAGCGCCGTATATCTTGCCAGCTACCGCCGCTTGGCCTCGCTACAGGCGTGGCGTGCGTTCCTCGAAACTCGGATGCCCGAAGGAAGCCTCGCGTTCTTCCTGGAGGCACAGAACGATGCCCTAACTTCGCATGTTTTCGCTAATCTCGGTTCATGGCGATCCGCTCTGAAAGCCCTCCGCAGTTGTATCGATAACGTTTTATTTTGTGTCTATTACAAGGATCACCCTGTCGAGTTGGAGCTGTGGCATTCCGGCAATCACAAACCAACATTCAGCGAATTGTTCACCTATCTTGACAACCACCCAGCAAGAATTGCAGCGGCCACGTTGGATGCTTGTCCAACCTTACGAAACGAATACGCTACCCTTTCAAAGGCCGTCCACGCTTCTGCCAAGAGCTTCCGAATGACCAACAACATCAAAGAAACGCTGCTCTGGTCTGCAGCACCAGAGCAGAAGGGCAAGTGGCGGTGCCGTGAACAGGTTGTAATTGCGAGCATCAATCTGCTGTTGCTGGCGCTTTTCCGAAATGAGTTGAGTGGTGCGTCAGCTGCTGGTTTACGGGACGCAATCGGGTTGGCGCTACCACCATCAATGCTTCCAGAGGTAAAGACCCACATGAATGTCGTGGTACGCAAGCCGTGAGATTCGCGCTGCCGTAGACAGAGGGTTTAACAGGTGACACGCCACCAATGGAAACCGCGGTTACAGACGAAACATTCACTACGCCATATCTAGATGTTTACCAGCGAGCGCATATGTTGATCATGGGATGAATTACCATCTCCATCTTCACTTATCTGCGACAAGACCAGTTGCAGGTTGCCCATGTTGGTGGCGTAACCCAGCGCGGTTTCATGCGAGATCGTCCCGGCGACGACGAGTTTTTCCAGTTCGTCGTCAAAGCATTGCATTCCGTCGTTGCTTCCGTCGCTGATTGCGTCCAGCAGAGATCTTCCTTCGCGTTCGCCTTTTTCCAGGTATTCGCGCACGCGCTGGCTGGTACGCAGGATCTCAATCACCGCCGCACGTCCCGAGCCGTCTTTTTTGGGCACCAGGCGCTGGGAGACGATCCAGCGAAAGGTGTTGGCCAGCCGCGTGCGGATGAGTTGCTGCTCGGAAAGAGGAAATGCGCCGATGATCCGTTCCACCGTCTTCGAAGCGTCAATCGTGTGCAGGGTGGAGAGGACCAGGTGGCCGGTTTCGGCCGCTTCCATGGCGGTTTCAATGGTCTCCCGGTCGCGCATCTCGCCTACCAAAATTACCTTGGGCGCCTGCCGCAGGGCCGCGCGCAGGGCCAGGCCAAAGCTGGGAGTGTCACTGTGCAGCTCGCGCTGGTGGACTGTGCCTTTCTTGTGGCGGTGGATAAACTCGATGGGATCTTCAATAGTCACGATGTGGTAAGCGTATGTCTCATTGATCAGGTCCAGAATGGCGGCCAGCGTGGAAGACTTTCCCGAACCCGTGGGCCCCGTGACAAGCACCAGTCCGTTCTTGAGTTCGGAGATCTCTTTGAGCCGCTCCGGCAGCTTCAGCGCATCAAAGCCAGGGATCGCCCCCGGGATCACACGCATCACAATGGCGCATGTGCCGCGCTGCATAAAGATATTCGCCCGGAAGCGGGATTTACCGGCGACGCTGTACGAGATGTCGCAGGACCCCTGCTCGCGAAGAAGGTCGATGCCCTTTTGATTGCCGGCCAAAAGGTCCGCGGCAATGCGCTTGGTGTCGGCGGGAGTGAGCACCGCAAGATCTCCTACCTTCACACCCAGCAGCGTCCCGTTCACTTCCACCTGCGGTGGCTTTCCCGGTGAGAAAATCAGGTCGCTGACCCGTGGCGCAAACTGCAGCATGGCGCTTAGGATCGAGTTGGTGGCAATCACGGGCTGCTGGGGCGTGGAGACGGCCGTGGCCGAAGAGGCAACTGCAGGTTGAGAGATGGAATCCATAAGCTGGCTTTCGCTGGTTATAGTTGTGTTTTGGTGTTAGTACGGATGTTATGAACTTTCCTGTCGGCGACTTGTGACTCAAATGGGCCGACTAATAGCAGTCTAACGCCAAATGCCGTGACACAGCAATGGAATTCAGAGGGATGAGTGTCTTTCAATCTTCCTGTTTATCTACAAGGACGATCTAGTCTTTACTGCTTTGCAAATGGCAATTAAGTCTTAGAGAGTTTTCATGATTGCAGGTAATCCAGGCTTTACGGTCACACTGACTTCACCGGAATCAGCGTCAGGTCGTCCACCAGTCCCACTTCTTTTTGCAGGAAGGGTTCAGCGTATTTCACTCCCGCGAGCAATCCATAGAAGCCGGCCATGGTTTCGAGCCGCTGGCGGATTTCGGCATGGGCCGGGAAGAGCTGGCTGCCGGACTCCTGGTCGGTGTACTGCGATTTGTAGGCGAGGAGCGCCTGCAGTCGCGCTTCAAACTGATCGGTAATGTCTACAACAAACGTCGGGCGGATATCGTAGTAAAGCGTGGCGTAAACCACCTTGAATGGACGGTGCGGCGGCAGGGCCGAGATAGGATGCTCTGCCGGATCGCCGTGCGCCTGGGTTTTGCCCAGTTTGGTAAGCCCGGCAAGAAACACGGCTTCATAGCCCAGTATGGACGTGGTGTAGTGGTCGGGATGGCGGCCTTGCCAATAGGGCAGAATCACCACGCGCGGACGCTGCTCGCGAATCACTTGCGCAATCTTCAGCCGATTTTCCCAGGTGTTCTCCACTCTGCCGTCGGGGATATCGAGCGCGTGGCGGAAGCTGACCTCGAGAATTCGGGCGGCATCTGCGGCTTCGCGGGCGCGATCTTCCATTGTGCCGCGCGTGCCCATTTCGCCCTGTGTGAGGTCGAGAATGCCGGTGCGGCGGCCTTGCTGGGCCATTTTGAGCAGTGTGCCGCCGCAGGTTTGCTCTACGTCGTCACGGTGGGCGGCGATGGCCAGCACGTCAAGTGCAAGTGTGGAATGGGTGGTCATGTGTTTGCTGTTGCAGCCGATCCAGTGTACGTTAATGGCAGGCTTGGCCCATAAGCAAGCTCCCCCCCCAGCCGTACCAAATTGACGTGCCAAATTGATGTATCAGACTAATTTATGCGCTCTTCCGCTGTGCTCCACTTGTCAGCGCTGGCGCGGCTTGTATATCGTATAACCCTCGTCCATGTCTTTGCCGCAGAAAAGAATAGAAGCACTCGCTGAGGACTTTTCCCAATCGGTTTCCAGGCTGGGCCGGGAGGCGTCCGCGAAAAACGTGGATCGCCTGCGCATCGCGGCCCGCCGCTTTGAAACTCTCATCGCATTTCTGTGTCCGAAGCTGTCCAAAAAGCAGCAGCGGATGCTGGCGGAGCTGTCTGAGCTGCGCAAACGGGCAGGCAAGGTCCGCGATCTGGATGCCGCAGCCGATCTGCTGGGAAGCACCGGCAATGGATCGGCGGCCATGGACCGGCGCGATCTGCGCCTGATGCTGCACGAAAAGCGGGAGCGGCAGGCGCGGCGGTTGCTGGTTGCCGCTGGCCGGCTCGAGGTGGCGAAGCTCACCGAGGCCATGCTGAGCGTGGGCAGGAAAAATCGCCCAACATCTTTCGATATACAGAAAAAGGCCACACAGAAAAAGCAGGAAACACCGGAAAAAGATACCGAGGAAAACCGCAATCCACTGGCGCAGGCCAGGGCCGAGCTTGCCTGTGTGATGGAAGAAGTCGCCGCATCTTCGAAGGCGAAGCCAGGCGAACTGAAGCCAAAACGATTGCATCAGATACGTGTCAGTGTGAAAGGCGTTTGTCATCTGGTGGAAGTCGCAGCGCCGTCTCAGGGACAGCAGCGGTTTCTGGAGCAGTTGAAGTCGTTCGAGGACGTCCTTGGGGAATGGCATGACTGGCAGATACTGGTGAAGGCGGCGGAAAAGCAGTTTGCCGACCGCATTAACTGCCCGCTGCTGGTGGAGATACGGGCCGTGGTTGAGTCGAAGTATGCTGCCGCTGCTTCGGCAGTCGCGCACATGCTGGCTGGGCCCGCCGCGATGAAGAGAAAACCCCGGTCTGTTCCTTCGGAACAGGCAGTTTCCAGGCAGGCTTGATTACCATGCCCGTTTTTGCCGCCGTCGATATCGGTTCCAACTCAGTCCGGCTGAGTATTGCCGAGCTGAGCCGCGGACGGCTGGTCTCTCTGCATCAGGACCGCGAAGTCACCCGCCTGGGTGAGGGTGTGTTTCGCGATGGCAATCTCGATCCCCAGGCCATGGCGCACACGCTTAAAGTCCTGCGGCGCTTTCATCGCACGGTGCAAAGCTACGCCGTGGACCGCACGCGCGTAGTGGCCACCAGCGCCCTGCGCGACAGCAACAATGGCCGCGTTTTTGGCGAGTGGGTGCGCTCGGCCACCGGCTGGGAGACGGAGATCATCTCCGGGTTGGAAGAGGGCCGCCTGATCCACCTGGGCGTGATCGCCAGCCTGCGCAAAACTCCGGCGCGGCTGCTGCTGATGGACCTGGGCGGCGGCAGTTGCGAACTCACACTTTCCGAAAAAGGGCACGTCCGCGAGATTGTGACTCTGCCTCTGGGGGCGGTACGCCTCACGCAGGAGTTCATCCATCACGATCCGCCCACGAAGGACGAACTCAGCCGTCTGCAGAAATTCATTGCCGAAGAGGCCGCGCATATTCCCCGGCAGCTGATGCAGGCCGGGGTCCGCGTGGCGATTGCAACTTCGGGAACCGCAGCGGCGCTTTCGGCTGCCGCTAAGTCTTTGAAGCTGGCGCAGAGCGAGGTATCCACGGATGCCACGGCCAAACTGGCCCAAAAGCTGGCCAAGCTTTCTTACCGGCAGCGTTCGATCATCAAGGGCATCAATGCCAAGCGCGCGGAGATCGTGGTGGCTGGCGCCGCCGTGTATTCCCACTTGCTGGCCCGCTGCGGGCTCAAAGGATTTCGTTATTCGCCGCTGGGACTGCGCGATGGAATTCTGGCGCAGATGGCGGCGGAGTACGACAAGCATACCCGCTCCCATCAGCAACTGGAATCGGACCGCTGGGACGTGCTGCTCACCACCAGCAAGCGTTATCAGGTGGATATGGACCATGCCGGCCACGTGCGGGAGCTGGCGCTTTTGCTCTTTGATCAAACACGCTCCATGCACCAGCTGGAAAAGGGTTTTCGCGAGTGGATTTCGGCCGCCGCCATGCTGCATGAAGTGGGCAACTACGTGAACCCGGCGGGGCGGCACCGGCATACGCATTACATTATTTCGCATTCCGAGCTGTTTGGTTTCACGCCGCTGCAGCGGGCGATCATCGCCACGATTGCGCGCTTTCAGGGAAATTCCAAACCGCAGCTGCGCGACCGCCTGATCAAAGTGCTTCCGGCACACATCCGGTCGGACGTGATCAAGGCCACCGCTATTCTTCGCGTGGCTCGGGCGCTGAATCAGGGGCGCCGCGCCGCCGTGCATTCCCTGCGGGCCACCGCCAGGGAGGGCCAGATCACGATCAGCCTAAAGGCCAGCCGCAGTGGGGCTGATCTGGAGCTTTGGGCGGCGGAGAAAGAAATCGCCTATTTCCGCGAAGTTTTTGGGCGGGAGCTGGCTTTCAAACTGCTCTGAAGGGCGCGCGCGATTCGCGGAGTCACCAGCCACTGCAGTGTGCCCATGCGTCCGTTGAGCTCCACTTTGGCTACAGCGCCTTTTTTTAACTCGAGGTGCGCCGATCCGGCTGAGCCGGTGATGATCCGGCTCAGGAACTCGGTGAGGTTGGGATTGTGGCCCACGACGATCACGGCTTCATTCTTTCGATAGTGCGAGAGCATGTCCTGAAAATGCTCATAGCTGCCTTCCGGGCGCAGCGCGTCGTTTTTTTGGACCGCCTCTTCAAAGGCCAGTTCATTGGCAAGCAGAGAAGCGGTCTGCAGGGCGCGCTTGAGCGGACTGCTGATGATCTGCTCCACCTGCACGTCGAGGCCCGTGAGCAGTCGCCCTATGTAGCGGGCCTGCAGAATGCCTTCTTCATCCAAAGGGCGGCGCTCATCTTTTTGCGGATTGACGAAGTTCTTCCCAGCAGATGCGTGGCGCAGGAAATAGAGGATCATAAGGCCTTAGCCAGGGAGCGTTGCGGTTTTTTTCTGGAACGGCTCCCTCTGGGTGGAAGCATAACAGGTTCGGGAATCTCCGCGGGAGCGCCTTCGGCCAGCGCGATCAGGAAGTCCTGAGACGAGAACGGCTTCTGATTTTTGCGCCGGGGCAGCCGCGTGTACCGTCCGTTGGAATCCATGAAGCGGGCTTTCACGTTATCGGCCAGACAGGCGGCAAGAATCTCATCCTTCACCCGCTGCTTGAGCACGGGATCGAGCAGCGGACACAGTACCTCGACGCGTTCGTAAAGGTTGCGCGGCATCCAGTCCGAGCTGGCGATAAAGACCTGGTCCTCGCCGCCATTTTCAAAGTAGAAGATGCGGCTGTGTTCCAGAAAGCGGCCCACAATGCTTCGGACGACAATGTTCTCGCTGATGCCCGGCAGTCCGGGGCGCAGCGAGCACATGCCGCGCACGATCAATTCGATCTTCACGCCCTGCTGCGACGCGCGGTACAGGGCCTGAATGATGTTTTTATCGAGCAGGGCATTCATTTTGGCGATGATGCGCGCCGGGCGTCCAGCCTGGGCGTGCTCGGCTTCGCGGCGAATGCAAGCGAGAGTGCTGGTGGCGACATCCACCGGCGCAATCGACAGCGGAGCATAATTGGGCGCTTCCGCGTACGCGGTCAAATAATGAAATACCGAGTGGATGGCGGAGGTAATGGCCGGGTTCGCCGTGAGCAAACTGAGGTCGGTGTAAAAGCGCGAGGTGGTGGGATTGTAATTGCCCGTACCGATGTGAGCGTAGCGGCGGGTGACGCCATCAGAATCATGGCGCACCAGCAGGGCCAGCTTGCAATGGGTTTTGAGCCCCACCAGTCCGTGATACACCTGCACGCCGGCATCTTCCATGCTGCGCGCCCACTGAATATTGGAAGCCTCGTCGAACCTCGCTTTCAGCTCCAGAACGGCGATCACTTCTTTTTCCGCCGCCGCCGCAATCAGCGCCTGCACGATGGGCGAATTCTCGTTGGTGCGATAAATGGTTTGCTTCAGCGAGACTACGTTGGGATCATGCGACGCGCTTTCGATAAAGTCCACGACTGCGTCGAACGAATCATAAGGATGGTGCAGCAAAATGTCGCGCTTGCGCAGCTCGTCAAAGATGGTGCCGCTGCTGGCGGGCAGGCGCAATTCGCGTCCGGAAAAAGGCCGGTACTTCAGGTCGGGCCGCTGAGTGAGCTCATAAAAATTGAATAATCGCGAGAGATTCACCGGCCCGTCGGTGCGGAAGACCTGCCAGTCTTCCAGTTCAAACGTCTGCTGCAGGCGCTCGGTGATTTCATTGTGGGCATCAGCGTCAATCTCGAGGCGAACGGCATCGCCCTTGCGCCGCCGGTGCAGCTCGGTCCTTACGCTTTCGAGCAGGTTGCGCGCTTCTTCCTCTTCGAGATACAGATTGCTGTTGCGCGTGACGCGGAACGAGGCCACGGAAACAATGTCGTACCCGCGATACATGCTTGCCGCGTGATACATGAGCAGATCGGCCAGAAAGACGTAGTCGGCGCCGGACTTGGAAGGCAGCCGCACCAGCCGCGGCAGCACCCGAGGAACGGTGATCACGCCCATGTAGGTCCCGGTGGCCCGGCGCTTGCGCTTGAGCAGCAGGCCGATGCACAGGGCCTTATTCAGAACACGAGGAAAGGGATGCGCGGGATCCACGGTGACCGGAGTGAGCAGGGGGTCGACTTCCTTCTGGCAATAGGAATCGATGAAAGCTTCCTGTTCCGGGGTGAGGTCTTTGAGGTCCAGCACGCGGATGTTTTCTTTGGCCAGCGCGGGCAGCAGCTTTTTGTTCCAGCATTCATACTGGGCGTTCACGAATTCGTGGGTCTTCTGCGCGATTAGTTCGCGCTCCTGCTGCGCGGTGAGGGCGTCCGGACCGGAATCGATGAAGCCATCTTCTATGCGCTGCAGCAGGCCGGCCACGCGGACCTCAAAAAACTCATCGAGGTTGCTGGCGGTGATGGCCAGGAATTTTACCCGTTCCAGCAGAGGATTGTTTTCGTCACTTGCTTCTTCCAGAACGCGTTCATTGAAGGCAAGCCAGGAGACTTCCCGGTTGATAAATAAAGACGGATCGTCAACAGATTTCGCCATAGGGTGGAGCCCCGACATTCTGCCGATACCTGGCTCAGCGAATGTAAAAATGGGTTTAAAAATCGGAGAAGACGCAGGAGTGCTTCCTGATTTTTCTCCGGTTTATCCATTGTAATTCTTTTTCTGATTGGCCGAGGGTGCTAGGATGTCGTCCGCAGGTAAACGAGGAGGATTCTAAAATGCAGAACAAAAGTCTTATTGAACGCAGGATGATGGTGGCATTGCTGTTCGCGGCGCTCTCGGTGTGCGGTCTCTTTGCCAAAGGAAACGAACAGCGGCTGGAGGGCACGGTCAAGAGCATTGGCAGCGATGCTGTGACCATTGAAACCGCCGCGCACAAGGTGCTCAATGTCAGGATCACCAGTGCAACCAAGTTCCTGAAAGGTAATAAAGCCTCAAGCCTGAGCGAAATGAAGACTGGCGATCACGTTGTCTTTACGGCAATCCCGTCGGCTACGACTTCCGCAGAGACACCCTCGGCAGCCAATACCCACAAGGACTCGCTGTCTCTGGGCCTTTCCTTCACTGCGGTCCAGGCATCGTATTAACAGCAGGTTGGAATACAAAGTAACGGGATACCGACCGGGCGATTGCTTCGTCTTTCAGCCTTTCAGGCGAGCGCTTAGGTCGGTATCTTTACCCGGTCTGAGAACTTCTTCTCGAATTTCTTCACTTTAGGATCAACCACGAACCGGCAGTAGGGCTGGTTTGGATTGTTGTCGTAGTAGTTCTGGTGATATTTTTCCGCGACAAAGAATTGCTTTGCCGGCTCCACGGCGGTGACAATCGGGTCTGACCAGACGCGTTTGGCCGTGAGATCGGCGATTTTCTGCTGCGCTTCTTTTTGTTGCTCCGGGGAGTCGTAAAAAATCACCGAGCGGTACTGCGTCCCCATGTCGTTGCCCTGGCGATTGAGAGTGGTGGGATCGTGAATCACGAAGAACACGTCCAGCAGATCGCTCAAAGTGATTTGCCCGGGATCAAAGGTCACGCGCACTACTTCCACGTGTCCGGTGGCCCCGCTGCAGACCTGCTCGTAGCTGGGGTTGTTGCGTGCGCCGCCCATGTATCCGGATTCCACCGAGGTCACGCCCACAAGCCGGTCGTAGACCGCTTCCAGGCACCAAAAACATCCGCCACCCAAAATCACCGTTGCCATAAGCTTCTCCTTCTACATCCTACATCCGGATGACCACGCGGCCCTGGATATGGCCCTGGCGCATCCTGTCCAAAACTTCATTGATCTCGGTCAGCGAGCAGGTTTCGTGCAGGCAGTGGATTTTTCCGGCGGCGGCCAGGGCGAGCACGGCCCGCTGATCGTCGCGCGTGCCGGTGGCCACCGAGCGGATTTTGATCTCACGCATCAGAATGGCCGGGAAGGCCAGGTCTTCGGCGGGCAAGCCTACCACCATCAGCGAGCCTGCGGGACGCACTGCGTAGAAAGCCTGGCTGTACGCCGTTTTTGAGGACGATGTGACTACGGCCGCATGGACTCCGCCCATGGCGCGGAAGGTTTTGGCAACGTCTTCCGTCGCGGCATTCACGGTTTGGTCGGCGCCCAGGTCGCGTCCCAACTTGAGTTTGTCTTCCGCGATGTCCACGGCGATCACGCGCGCGCCAAAGGTTTTGGCGATTTGAACCACCAGATGTCCGAGGCCGCCGATGCCAAACACGGCCAGGCTCTGCCCCGGCTGAATGCCTGCATTTTTTACCGCCCGATAGGCGGTGATTCCGGCACAAAACAGCGGCGCCGCTTCTTCCGGCGTGAGGTTCCCGGGGACTTTGAGCGCGTGGCTGGCCTTGGCCCGGAGGTATTCGGCGAAGCCGCCATCCACGCTTGCGCCGGTGATGGTCTGTTTGGGACAGAGGTTCTCCAGACCTTCGCGGCACAGCTCGCACTCTCCGCAGCTCCAGTGCAGCCACGCCACGCCCACGCGGTCACCCACGGCGAGATCGCGAACGCCGTCGCCGGTTTTCACCACGCGGCCTACCACTTCATGGCCAGGAATCAGGGGCTTCTTGATCATCCGTTTGAGCTGCGGCCAGTCCCCTTCGGTTATCGAGAGGTCGGAATGGCAGACGCCGCAGGCTTCCACCTTGATCAGCACTTCGTCTGCCTGCGGGGATGGAACGTCCACGTCCTGCAGGACGAGCGGTTGTTTGAATTCCTGAATAACGGCTGCTTTCATAAATTAGGCCGCGACCGTTAGGCCGTGACGGCGGCTTCCTTTCGCGATACAGAAAAAGTCTGGCACAACATGGCATTGACCTGCGCCATGGCGGCCCGGGCGGGTGGCGACTGCGCCAGCGCAGCGGTGACGGTGAAGCCGTGAATCACGCCCAGATAACGCGTGGCGATTACCGAAACGCCGGCCTGCGCCAGCTTGCGGGCGTAAGCCTCGCCTTCGTCGCGCAGCACATCGCACTCGGCGGTAATGATGAGCGCGGGCGGCAATCCGCGAAGCTGTTCGAGGGAGGCCAGCAGCGGCAGGCATTCGGGCTGATAGCCATTCTCCGGCCGCTCGCCAATGTAGTGGTTCCACATCCACAATCCCGTTTTCGCGCTGAAGTAGTAGCCTTCGGCAAATTGCTGGCGCGAGGGCAAATCCGGGCTGCCGCCCGTTGCCGGATAGATCATGACCTGCGCGGAAATATTCGGTCCGCCGCGCTGTTTGGCCAGCAGCGAAACCACGGCGGCCATGTTGCCACCGGCGCTGTCACCGACCAGGGCTATTTGTGAGGGATCGATGCCCAACTGGGCGCCATGCTCGGCGATCCATTGTGTGGCCGCGTATGCCTCTTCATTGGCGACGGGATACCGCACTTCCGGCGACAGGCTGTATTCCACAAAGACCACTGCCGAGTTGCTGCCATGGGCCAGTGTGCGTGCGACATGTTCATGCGTTTCAAAAGTGCCGAAAACCCATCCGCCGCCGTGAAAGTACATCACCGCAGGCAGGGGCCCATTGCTGCCCACAGGCCGAACAATGACCACATCGATGTTGCCTTTGGGGCCGACAGGAAGTGTCTTGCGGATGATCTCCGCCGGCAGCTTGTCCACCGGCACGGCTGCCTGCCCCCGGGCGAATTGAGCGCGTGCTTCCTCAACGGTTAGAGTGTGCGGTTGGGGAAGCCCGGAGTTCTCCAGGTAGCGGAGAAAGGCCGCGGTTGTGGGGTCAAGCACTGGCTGCGCTGGCTCATACGTGGCGTTCATAAAACCTTTCGCGAGCAGAGACAGACAAGCATAAACGGTTTTGACTCCGGAGACCATGAGGCATAATGATGGTAGAGCCTATGAATTCGAAAACTGTTGCCGAAGCCTCGCCCGTGGCGCAAAGTTCGCGCCGGTCCCCTGTCCCGTTCTTTGATCTGAAAGGGCAGTACGCGCAGATTCGCACCGAGGTCGAGGCCGCGGTGGCCCGCGTCTTTACCACCCAGCACTTTGTCTATGGCCCCGAAGTCGCGCAATTTGAAGAAGAGATTGCGGCTTATACCGGCGCGAAGTTTGCCATCGGCTGCGCCTCCGGCTCCGACGCGCTGCTGCTGGCGCTGATGGCGCTGGGAGTGGGCCCCGGCGATGAGGTGATTACTCCTCCGTTTACGTTTGTGGCCACCGCCGGTTCGGTGGCGCGCCTGGGAGCGCGTCCGGTGTTTGTGGATATTGATCCGGTCACCTTCAATCTGGATCCCAAAAAGATCGAGCGCGCGATTACACCGCGCACGCGCGCCATTCTGCCGGTGGATTTATTCGGTTTGATCGCGGACATGGACCCCATCATGGAAATAGCCTCGCGCCATGGCGTGGCGGTGATTGAGGACGCGGCGCAGAGTATTGGCGCAAAATATCGCAACCGCAATGCCGGCGCGCTGGGACCGATGGGCTGCTTTAGTTTTTATCCCACGAAAAACCTGGGCGGCGCCGGTGATGGCGGGCTGATTACCACGGATGATCCGCAGCTGGCGTACCGCATCAAGCTGCTGCATGAGCACGGAAGCCCGAGACGCTATGAATATGAAATCGTCGGGATGAACAGCCGCCTGGACGCTCTGCAGGCCGCGGTGCTGCGGGTGAAGCTGCGCCGTTTGGAAGAGTGGACCGAGGCGCGCATTACCCATGCCCGGCGCTACGAGAAATTGTTTTCGCAGAGCGCCTGCAAGGACCGCGTGACCACGCCGCAGACCCCGGCGGAGAGCCGCCATGTCTATAACCAGTACGTGGTCCGCGCACAGCAGCGCGACCAATTGCGGCAGCACCTGCAGGCGGCGGGAATCGGATCGGAGATTTACTATCCTTATCCGCTGCACCTGCAGCCGGCGTTTGCCGGCCTGGGACACAAGGCGGGAGATTTTCCCGAAACCGAACGCGCCTGCGCCGAAGTGCTGGCCCTGCCGATCTATGCCGAAGTCACGGCCGAGCAGCAGGAGACGGTGGTCGGCGCGATTGCGGATTTCTACGCGCAGAGTTGATGCGGGGTTAAGGCTGCGGCTTCGCGCCGCAGCCAGTCCGAATACACGATTCAGCTTTACTTCTTCTTTTTAGCGGCGGTTTTCTTTGCCTTCTTTGCCGTGGCCGATGCTTTTGTTTTCTTCCCCGTGCTCTGGGCCACGGAATCGGTGATTTGATTATTGACTGACGTTGGGAATGCCATAACGGACCACCCGTCCTTTCCGCAATTCGACAGGATCATACTGCGGAGTACCTGTCTTCACAAGTACGTTTTGTAGAAATTATTTTGTGCTGAAGAAACTGTGAAACGCAGCCACAATCTCCCTTGGCAGTTCGTTGCTTTCTGTTTTGGGCAGCAGTTCATGGCCGGCGCGGTCCACGGCGAAGAGCGTGGTTGCGGCCGGAATCAGACCGAGCGCCGTTTGCATTTCGTCGAGTGAACCGAAGGGATCACGCGAGCCGTGCACAAACAAGGATGGCGTGGCCAGGCGAGGGAAGTGCGCCGTCCGCAGTTCTGCGGGCTTGCGCGGCGGATGCAGTGGATACGAGAGCAACAGTAATCCGTCTGCGAGCCTGGGTTCTTCCGCCGCCAGCATGGTGGCCTGGCGGCCGCCATAAGAGTGTCCGCCTAAAAAGACTTTGCCGGTCACGCGCTGCCGCATGAGATGGACGGCGCGTTTCAGGCCGTCACGATCGCGGGCCGCGAGCGCAGGTGATGGCGGTCCATGCGGCCTGCTATGGCGAAAGGGCAGATCGCAGCGCAAAACGGTGAATCCCGCTTCCGCAAACGAATGGGCCAAAGCCGTGAGCAGCTTCGACTGGCAGTTGGCGCCAGCGCCGTGCGTCAGGATGAGTGCGTCCGCGCTGGCATTGGCTGGGACATGCAGAAATCCGCTGACCGCAGGCTCGGCTGAGTCGTCCAGAAACTGTTCCATGGAGATGAGATCGCTCACGCAATGGATTGTACTGTGGGAAAGCGTTGCCGTCCGCGCTTGTCGTCCTGCCTTGCAACAATGGCGGCACCCAAGGTCGCATAAACGACTGCCTGATTTTGAAAATGGATTTAAGAAGATATTGATTTAGATTTTTTGGCCCGCCAAAATCCATAACGATTCCAGAAAAATGAACTCAAGCGAGAATTTAGCAGTAAGGCGCCAGCATAGAGTCTGGTAAAGGCAATCTATTAAAGTCCATATATTTGCGATGCAGCGATAATCGAAGCAGTGTGTTGAAGCTATAAAAAATCTAAAGTTCAATCCGCTTCCATGGCCCGTAATTAGTGGTAGGGGTGATGTGCATGCAGTCTAATGTACTCAAATAGAATCCAGCCCGTAAAAGCTACAGTAAACACTTTGTCTCATTGGAAAAAACTCACAAATATCACGCATTTAATCAGGCAATAGAAAAGGCATTTGGCTTTCAATTTAGTGGACCATGTAGCAATGATTGGTGATAGGATTGGCGGAACTTAGGGGAGAAAATCAAATGATTACAGATACGAAAGCTCCAGCGCATGACTTAGGCATCCTGGCCAGTCAACCCCTGGAAATGATGCAACTTCTGGTAGAGAGCATTACCGAATACGCGATTATCATGCTTGATCCGGGCGGCAATGTGACCAGCTGGAGTCCGGCGGCGGAGCGGCTCAAGGGTTACAAGGCGACGGAAATCATTGGCAAACATTTTTCCACCTTCTACCCTCCGGAAGATGTTGCCAATGGCAAGACGAAGCATGAACTGGAATGCGCGATGCGTGAAGGCCGATTTGAGGACGAGGGCTGGCGCGTGCGCAAGGATGGGACTAAGTTTTGGGCCAATGTTGTGATTACCGCGTTACGCGATCAGGACGGAAGATTGCACGGCTTCGGCAAAGTTACACGTGACCTGAGCGAGCGCAAACAAGCGGAAGAGAGAATCCGGCAGCAGGCCAGGGACATTCTGGAGATGGCTACCGTGCCTGTGGTGCAGGTTTGGGACGGCATACTGCTCGTCCCCCTGATCGGCATGCTGGACAGCGCGCGTACGCAGCAGTTGATGGAGCAGCTTCTGGAGCGTATTACCGAGACCTCCTCGCCTGTTGCTTTGCTCGACATCACCGGTGTTCCGGCTATCGACACCCAGACGGCCCAGCATTTGACCGACACCATCAAGGCCGTGCGGTATGTTGGCGCTGATGTGGTATTGACCGGGGTGCGGCCTGCCATCGCGCAGACACTGGTTCATCTGGGCATTGACCTTTCGAACGTGGTGACCCGCTCGTCGCTGACAGCCGGTCTGCGCGTTGCTCTGGACATGCAGGACCTGCGTATCGTTGCCAGCACGGCGTGCGCATAACGTTTAGTTGTCAGGCTGATAAATCACATGAGCATAGAAAAGATCTCCGTTATCAGACTTCATAACCGTCTGCTGGTCACGATACCTGCCGATCCAGACGATGCAACCATCTCGATACTGCAGGACAATACGCTGGAAGCCATGGAGCAACATGATGTAAAGGCCCTGGTCCTTGATTTATCGAAAGTAGAAAGCTTCGATTCGTATTTTGCCAGGGTCGTGGCCGAGACCGCCGGGATGGTGACTTTAATGGGTGGAGAAACGATCATTGCCGGAATGAGGCCCGCCGTTGCCATTACCGCCACGCAACTGGGGCTGACTCTGAGCACCACGCGTACCGCGCTAAGCGTGGAGTGTGCATTCCAAATGCTGGAACAGTCCGCGAAAGTGAGACGCCGTGCATGAGTACTAAAACCCAGGCTGTGCCGCCTCTGCCTAAAGCCGATAGCTGGGGAGAGGTGAAGATTGATGCGGAAAGCGACATTGTGGCGGTCCGCAGAACGGTCCGGGAAGCGGCCTCGCAACTGGGATTTGGAGCCACGGACCTGACCCGCATTATTACGGCCGCGTCCGAGCTGGCCCGCAATGTTTATAAGTATGCGGGAAGCGGCCTGATGACGTGGAAGACCCTGCATAACGGTCAGGCGTACGGGATTGAGTTGCGTTTTGAGGACCATGGGCCAGGCATTGCCAATGTGGAAGAAGCCATGGGTGAGGGTTACAGCACGGGTGGTGGTCTGGGGCTGGGCTTGCCGGGCGCAAGGAAACTCATGGATGAACTGGACATTTCAAGTGTGGTGGGCCAGGGCACCACTGTCACGGTGAAGAGATGGCGACACGTCTAAACCCGGCAGCTCCGCTGGAACCCCGGGAATTGTCGATTGCCGATGTGCTGGATTGCGCCACTGCCCAGCAGTGCGCGCGGCATATGGCTTTGGCCCTTGGTTTCAGCGAGCCGGCGAGCGAAGAAGTGGTGCTGGCGGTCGCTGAACTGGCGGCCAACCTGGTGAGACATGCCGGCCAGGGGCTGCTTACGGTGAGGCCGCTGCAGGCCGCCATGCAGTCCGGGATTGAGATCGAGACCGAGGACCGCGGCCCGGGTATAGAGGACATCGAGAGTTCCTTTGCGGATGGCTACTCAACCAGGGGCGGGCTGGGCTATGGCATGGGGACGGTGAATCGTCTGATGGACGAAATGGACGTCAGCTCGGAGCCGGGACTGAGGACACGTATTGTGGCCCGGCGTTTCCTGCGACCGGCAGCCGAGTTTTCCGGGGGGCATGTGTGGGAAACCGGAGCTGCGACCCGGTCGCGCCGATTTGATCTGCACAATGGCGATGCCTTTGTGATTCGAGAATGGCAGGGCAATCTGCTGGCCGGCGTGATCGACGGGCTGGGACATGGAGAAGATGCGCATCGGGCGGCACTGGCCGCGCAGAGATATGTGCAAACCCATTACGATTTGCCTCTGGATAAGATTTTCTCGGGAGCGGGCCGGGCGTGCCGGGGTACACGCGGAGTCGTGATGGCGCTGGCGCGGTTCAGTCCCGCGGGCAAGATGAGCTTTGCCTCGCTGGGTAATATCGAGGCACGGGCCTGGCGCGGCGGGCCGGAGTTAGTGCGGCTTGAAGTGCAGCGAGGAATTCTGGGCATCAACGAACGAACTGTTTCCGTTTACGAGCATCCATGGAATTCCAAATGGACGCTGGTGCTCCATTCGGATGGAGTGAGCAGCCACTGGCAATGGCATGATTTCCCCACGCTGGAACGAGAATCTCCGCAGATGGTGGCCGGCCGGTTGCTGCGTTCGCTGGCCAGCGAAAATGACGACGCGACTGTTGTGGTGGCGCGAGGCAGAGGGTTATGAGCGCCCGCACGCCGGCCGAGCAGCCAAAACAGTACGAGTCCGTCATCCAGGGCTTGCAGGACGAACTTGCGGCGACCAATCACGAAGTAATGGTCCTGACGCTGGATCTGGAGCAGAGAGTCGCTGATCGCACGGCGGAGCTTGCAGCCAGCAATCAGCAGCTGCTGAAGGAAGTTGCGGAACGGCGAAACGCCGAAGCAGAAATCAAAAAGTTGAATGAGGAGCTGAGAGAGCGCGCCGGGCTTCTCGAGGTCCGCAATCGCGAGGTGGAGCGGGCCACCAGCCGCAAGAGTAAATTTTTGGCCAGCATGAGCCATGAACTTCGCACTCCGCTGAATGCTATTGTTGGTTTTTCCGGGCTGCTGGCGGACGAGATACCTGGGGAGCTGAATGAGAAGCAGAAGCGCTTTGTCGGCCATATCAGGACCGGGGCAAATCATCTCCTGCAGCTTATCAACGACATTCTGGACCTCTCGAGGATCGAAGCCGGACAAGTGGACATTCGGTGCGAGGAGTTTGGCGTAAAAGAGGCGCTGCCCGAGGTGCTTTCAATGATCCGCCCTCTGGCCATGGCAAAGTCCATCAACCTGGTGGAAGTTCTCACGGCCCAGAGGCCAGTCTTTGCGGACCGAATTCGCTTCAAACAAATTCTCTACAACCTGCTCAGCAACGCCATCAAGTTCACTCCGAAAGGCGGGAGTGTGACGGTCGCTTGTGCCGAGGACGGTGGTTTCATCCGAGTTTCTGTCAGCGATACCGGCGTCGGTATTCGTCCCGAAGACCAGGAAATGGTTTTTGAGGAGTTCAGGCAGGTGGAGGGCGACAGCAAGCATGAGGGGACCGGTCTTGGCCTGGCAATCACGCGACGCCTGGTTGAACTGCAGGGAGGAAAAATCTGGCTGGAGAGCGAAGCCGGAAAGGGCTCGCGGTTTAGCCTTACCCTTCCGGCCAGTTCGACTGCCGGCAGCGAGACCGCCGTGCCGCCAGACGCCTCCAACGCTCAGATTGTTGACGATAGAGAGAAACCGCTTATTTTGATCGTGGATGACGATGGCCCGGCCCGCGAGCTGCTTGCAGGCTACCTGGAACCGGAAGGCTATCGGATTGCCATGGCCAGCTCTGCCGCCGAAGCGATGGAAAAGGCGCGGCAACTGCTGCCCGCCGCGATCACTCTGGACGTATTGATGCCCAGGGAAAACGGTTTCAAAATCCTGTTGAACCTCAAAGGAAATCCGGAAACCGCGGAAATTCCGATCGTCATGGTGTCCGTGCTGGAGCAGCAAAAGACGGGTTTTGCCCTGGGCGCGACAGACTATTTAGTCAAGCCGGTAGAGAGGTCGGTGCTGCTCACCGCGATCCACAAACATATCTGGCCACTGGGGGTCCCGCAGACTCCGGTCCTGATTGTCGATGACGAAGCCGCGGCGCTCCATCTGGTCGAGGCGATCCTGCGCTCCGCGGGCTACCAGACCCTCACGGCGAAGGATGGCGCGGACGCACTCGCGATACTGGCCGAGACACCCGTGTCCGCCATTGTGGTGGACTTGATGATGCCGGAGATGAACGGGTTTGAGCTGATTCAGCACGCCAAAGAACAACCCCGGCTGAAGGATGTGCCCATATTCGTTCTTACAGCGAAGTCCCTGACCCAGGAGGAGATCACTCTTCTTCGCCGCGATACCCACGCCCTGTTTCAAAAGGACTCTTCCTGGGGGCAGACCATGGTTGCCAGGGTGAAAGAATTGGTACGGCCAGGCAAGGCAGAGGCCAGGGATGCGGTATGAACAAGGGATGCTGTGCAGGCCGCGGCTGAAGCCGCATCTTCGCTGCTTTAACGGTATGGCTTAAGCCATACCCTGACACTCCTTCACACACGATAGCTTCTTTGCAGAGCATTGTTATTTCAGATGAAGGAGTGTTTTAGAAAAACGTTTGTCGCTCACAAATGCTGGCCAGTCTTTATTTGATCAGCGTGGTTCAGCGTTTATCTGCGGCTAATTCTGTGTCGTCGCAATTTGGGCGTCTGTTATTTGGCTGCTGTTTGCTGGGTGAATTTGCGTGCGCTTGCCGGAGTGCCTTGCAGCAAGTCGCGCAGGATGGCTACCTCGGCGGCGATGCCGGTGTGGAGGCCTGGCGCGGCGTCTGGGGCGAAGAGCGGGGAGTGGTTACTAGGCAGGTCCACGCCGGCGGCTTTGGCCTGCGTGAACTTCTGGGTATTGGCTACGCCCAGGGTGAAATAGAACGAGGGCACGCCCTGCTCCACAAAGACGGAGTAATCTTCCGAGGTCATGATGGGCGGCTCGGTTTCCACGCTGCCTTTGCCCAGGGCGTTTTCGAGCACGCCGGAGAGATGCTGGGTCAAAACCGGATCGTTATATACCGCCGCCGTGGATTCGTATTTTTCAATCACCGGCATCTTCTCCGCGCCGGAGGCCATGGCTTCGGCTTTGGTGATGCGCTCAATTGCTTCCAGCAGATGCTTGCGGACATCGGGCTTGTAGCTGCGCACCGTGAGCCCCATTTGTACTTCGTCGGGGATGATGTTGTTCTTGGTGCCTGCCTGTATGTATCCCACGGTGATTACGGCGGCATCGCCGGGATGGATTTCACGGGCCACGATGGATTGCAGAGTCACCACGGTGCGGGCGGCGATCAGCACGGGGTCGATGGTCTTTTCCGGAGTGGCGCCGTGTCCGCCTTTGCCGTAGATGGTGATTTTCAGCGAGTCGGCATTGGCCTTGGAGTACTCGGGAGTCACGCCGACATGGCCTGTGGGCAGCAGATTGGTGTCATGCAGGGCCACGCCGATATCGGGCTTGGGGAAGCGGGTGAAGAGGCCGTCCTGGAGCATCTTCTCCGCGCCGGTAATGGTCTCTTCGGCGGGCTGGCCGATCAGCATTAGCGTGCCGTGCCAGGTGTCTTTGCTGTGGGCCATCACGGCTGCGGCGCCGTACAGCGAGGACATGTGCAGATCGTGTCCGCAGGCGTGCATTACGGGGACGTCGCGGCCATTGTCGTCCTTGGCGCTGATTTTGCTGGCATAGGGCAGGCCGGTCTTTTCTTCGACAGGAAGCGCGTCGAGTTCGGTGCGCAGCATTACCGTGGGGCCGGGGCCATTCTTCAGAATGGCGACAATCCCGGCGCCGCCCACGTGCTCGGTGACTTCGTATCCCAACGAGCGCAGTTTGCCCGCAAGCTCGGCGGCGGTGCGGGTCTCATGCGATGAGAGTTCGGGATGCTGATGCAGGTCGAGATAGAGCGCCTGGGCATCGGGGAATACCGATTCAACTTCTTTCGTGAGCTGGCTGGTCTGAGCTATGCCGGCCATAACGGCCAGGAACGCGAATGCCACCACGCTTTTTATGCGGGAAAAAGTCATGCGGGAAATCATAGACGCTGCTTTCCGCTTCGACAAGCGTTTGGGCCGCTTTTGTTACTGCTGTATGAATAGCTGTTTAAAAGTGTGTGAAATGGGGCATAAACCTCTTGTGATGCGGCCGGGGTGCGGCTACAGTTAGACTGCAACAAAAGCAGTGCACCTGCTTTTGGCTGCTGGGAGCCATAGATGAAGGGTATGAACAATCTGGCCAGGCGAGAGTCCGGTATATGGATGCCGATGCAGGTGGCGGCGGTTTGTTACCGCGTGTCCCGCAATTCCCTTGAGTTTTTGCTGGTGAATACCAGCTCCGGCAAATGGACCTTTCCCAAAGGGCATACCGATCCTGATCTTTCCGGCAGCGAGGCGGCGGCGCGCGAGGCCAGAGAAGAAGCCGGAGTCAAAGGCACTATTGAAGAGAGTTACTTTGATTGCTATCTGGACAGCAAACGCGGCTACAGCAATGAAAGCGGGCCGCGCGAGATTTTGATTGCCGCTTACCTGCTGGAAGTCGCGCAGACCGGCCTGCCTGAAGAGCTGTACCGCAATCCCACGTGGTTTGCTCCGCTGGAAGCCAAGCAGCGCCTGGCCGAGAGGCGCGAGCGTAAGTATGGCCAGGAGATGGCGCGGATTGTGGAGGGCGCGGTGGACCTGGTGATTGGATCGGACGCCAGGGCCGTGACTCTCTATGCCAGCCGCTACGGCCGTTCCGCAATTTAATCCTGATATCCGCTGAATCTGCTGCAAACCCACTGCGCCATTGCTATCATCCAGAAAAGGCCATTCGTCCGCGTTCGGGCGCGAAGATTGTTTGTGACTACCCACGGCACAGCAGAGAAAAAATCCGGTCTGAGCTACTGGATGCATCAGGTACTCAGGGAAGCGGACAAGGCTGAACAGGGCTTTGATCCGGATTCCGTCCATGATCTTCGGGTGGCGCTCCGCCGCTGCCGGTCTATGGCCGAGGGATTTCAGGCCGTAGATCCCGATCCCGCGTGGAAGAAAATGCGCAAAGCGGGCAAAGAGCTTTTCGGCAGCCTGGGCGAGCTGCGCGACATTCACGTAATGATGGAGTGGACCGGCAAGCTGGGGACGGCCGAGGACCAGGTTACGCAGCGGCTGCTGGAATACGCCAAAGACCGCGAACAGGTCCTGAAAGCGCAGGCCGCCGAAGCCCTCAAAGAGTTCGACCGCGAGCAGTGGGAAGAGCGGGCCAGGCTGCTGCCGCGCCGGGGCTTGCCTCTTATGCAATCACAGCTGCGCATGAAGAGCGGGCCGTTCCAGTGCATTGCCCTGGAGCGCTGGGAGGCTGCCCATCGCCTGCATCGGACCGCCATGAGGACGCGCAGCAAGGCGGGTCTGCACCGGCTGCGCATTGGCGTAAAGAAATTCCGTTATATTGTCGAAAATTTTCTGCCGCAGATGCATGAGATCTGTAGCGGCGATCTAAAAGAGATACAGGACCTGCTGGGCGAGGTCCACGATCTGGACGTTTTGCGGGAAACGGCGATTCGCATTCAGGCGTTTCCCGGGTCCGACGACCGGGTGCGCTGGGAGCAGCGCATGGGCGAAGAGCGACAGCAACGCGTTGAAAAATACCGCGACAAAATGACCGGACAGGACTCCCTGTGGTCCCGCTGGCGGGCCGGCCTGCCGCAGGGCCGGGAAGCCGAGGAGGCGGTGTACAAGAAGCTGAGCGTGTGGGCTGCATTCCTCGATTCTGATGTGCGGCACAGCCAGCGCATTGTCCGGCTGACGCTGCAGCTTTATGACGGCCTGGCCCGCATCGGCGCTTTGCAGGCGAACGGTTCGCATGAGCGCGAACTGCTGCGGGCCGCGGCCATTTTGCATGATGTTGGCCGCTCGGAAGGCAACGCCGACCATCACAAGGCGACGCAGCGCCTGGTGGCGAAACTGGATCCGCCATTTGGATGGAAACAAGAAGATATCAGCATGGTGTCGCTGATCGCCCGCTACCATCGCGGAGCGTTGCCGGGAGAGCAGAAGAAATTTTTGAGTCTGGCGCCGGACCTGCAAATTGTCACCAAACGACTGGCTGGCGTACTGCGACTGGCGGACGCGCTGGACCGCTCGCACGATGGAGCTGTTCATCGGCTGAAAGTAGTTCAGCAGGGGGATTTTGTTGTGGTCTATGCCGATGGACTCAACCAACAGAATTCTATGCAGGAAACCATTGCTGGGGCGCGATATCTGCTGGAAGAAAGCTGCGGCATTCCTGTGATGGTCAGGCCGATGGCGGGGTGATTTTTTGAGGCGCTATATTCATTGCAATCCGATAAGGCAGCCCTTACGCAGGCGAAACTGGACCGCTTCCCGCTAACGTCCATCTTCCGTGAATTAAAGCAAGACGATTTTCGAGCTGGTCTCTGCCAAAGATAAATATGCAAAAAGAGCACATGATAGTGAAGTTGTTCAAGCTGCAAGAAGCTGCTAAACGAGATATTGTTGTATGCGTACTTGCTATAAGCATTGGAAATATAGTGGATGTTGTGTTTGGAACGGCATGGGCGGCCGGAAACAGAGCAAATACAACCGCGAAGCATGACATAGGATACTGGCAATGATGAAACAGTCTAATTACTTGTGGTTTAGTCGTATGGCTCCATATGCATGGATTGGGGCTATATTACTCTTGCTTACGGCAGAAGCAATCGTGCTCGCAGCACAGGCGCATAGCCTTGCTGTGTTCTCGTTGGCCCGCAGGGTATCATTGCCAGGCGTGTTAGTCGGTCCGCTCGCGGTCGGAGCCGGCCTGGCAAGGCTTCTGCAGAGAGAATGCGAGCAGAGGGCCCAAAGCGAGATCGGTGAACTGGCGACGGCTTCTATCGCGTGTTTGACTTTAATGGCCTATGTGATATTGACCGGAACGGTGAGCATGTTTCTTTGAGATAGAATGCCACGAATGACCGGGTGGGCTGGCTAGCGGGCTGGCCTGCTCAATCCTCTTTTGCCTGAGTGGGCAGTTATGCAACTGCAAGATAAGTACATGATCAACTTATCTTTATTTCGCACGTTGATCGGTAAGCCTCAGCGGCGGCGACTCTGAGCAGAGCATTTCTGGCAAAAGCGATACTACGATCACAATGTACGGAGAAGCTGCGCTATATTCATCGCAATCCGGTCAAGCGCGGGTTATGACAATGGCCCGGAGGATTGCGAATTTAGCAGCTTTCTCTATCACGCGACCGATTATGAGGGGTGCGTGGAAATTGAGTCAGAATGGACGGCCGAAGACGGGGACAGGGCGAACGAAAAGCTCGGTCTTCGGGTAGAATTTCCCCACTCAGTCAACGTATGGAATACCACAAGACTCTTACAAACACACCGATTTTAATCGCTGGTATCTGTTTGCTTTCATGCTTGGTAATGGGGCAATCAGCGCATATGCGTTCCGGTACTGAGCAACAGATTGCACCGCAGATTATTGCCAAAGTTACCGCTCATATCGCAGAGGAGAACTTTTGGGGATACTCCTCGCTGAGTAACCTTAAGTTGAACGTGATATTTTTTGTTGCTGACAACGAGTTTAAGATCGCTGATTTTGACGTGCTGGCAATCCTGCCTGAAATCAACGAAACACTGAAACTTCAACAGTGCCAGACCGCGCCGAGCATTGTTACAAGCGGCTCGGGTAAATCCAATAAGAGCAGCGTTCAACCCCAACAGTACTTAACCGATGAAATGAGCCGTTTCTCTGGGTTCATTGCCCACGCCAAGAGATTTGAAACGCTTATAAGGATTCCCACCGATCCAGAGACTGTATTTGAGGCAGATCTTTCTTTTAGAGCTAAAAGAGTTGCGCAGATTAAATCCGCATTGGGATCGCTTGTGCCCGAAAGGCCTTTGGCGATTCGAGTCGCCTACTTCTCAAGGTTTACCGACCAGATCAATGTTTTGGTTCCGTCACGCCTAGCGATGTTCACCATGAGCGTTGTACACGACTCATGTTCTGATGAATCCGTGGAAGTGGGAAGGCA
The DNA here is from genome assembly GCA_035695325.1 of Candidatus Angelobacter sp. Taxonomy (GTDB): domain Bacteria; phylum Acidobacteriota; class Terriglobia; order Terriglobales; family Acidobacteriaceae; genus Angelobacter. The sequence continues at coordinate 127,009 of DASSEH010000366.1, read as the reverse complement.
ACTTTCCCTGAAGTCAATTCGGCCTGACTTGCGCAGAAAAATAGATCTGTACAATATCGCGGCCGCTATTCTTTTATCCCGGAAGGCTCCATCGCAGAGATAATGAGGCCGGGTGCCTGTTCCATGGCGGATTTGGTTTATGCGAGGCGCGTGGAGATTGAGTCAGAATGGATGGCGCGCAAACGGGAGCAGGCCGAAGGAAAGCGCGGTCTTCCTGTAAAACTTCCCCACTCAAGCCAAAAACCAGGCTTGAGTGGGCCACCTTCCTTCCAACGAGTATAAAATTGTACGATGGCAACAATTACAGATTTTCGCTGTGTAGATGAAAATGGAAAAGAAATTTCATCCGACGCATTTGGCAATAATGTCGCGCTTAGCTGCCCAGCGTGTGGACATCCAATACTCGCTATTATGCGTGATAACCAGCGTGGCGCTGATGCCAAGAACCCTTCCGAATGTCGTAACTGTCATAGTAAAGTCTGGCTGAGCATTGACACTCCCGCTGGACGATTGCGGATACATCGAATGACGTCCAAATAAGGACATTCAAAAGGCACTGGCGGTTCGAGGTGAACCGTAGTGCTTTTCCGCTGCAAGAAATCTTCTGCTTTACGATGTGCCTACTGTGTACGGCCGTCACCTTGAAAAGACCAAGGCACTTTCAATTTTGTAAATCCCACCGGGTTTAGAAACTTTTGTCGTGACTTTCGCTTTGCTTTCGAGTACCATGCGCTGATTTTATGGTGCAGGAGAATGGTTTAGTGAAGTGTGGTTGAACGCAAGCAACTGATTTAAAAGGGCTACTGGTGTATTTCAAAAATGTCTTGCATTCGCAAAGCATTGAAGCCGCAGGGGCTTAAAGCCCCATGTCCTGGTTGCCTTTGTGCGGCATGGCTGAAGCCCATGCCCTGATACAAACCTGTTTTGAAACACGCTTCCGAAGCAGTGAGTGGCGTTGCTTAAGGTTGAAAAGGCAGCTTTTCGATTGGGAGTCTTGATTGGGAACCATCTGGAGTGATTGGGAGCTGGCAGGCGCTAAGTCCTTTAGATATTGGGAGCCCTTGGGAGGAATTGGGAGCAATGGGGGAGGGTGCTTTGAACCACAAGACTGGTGCGGGATGTCTGGGGGATCTTGTTATTGGGAAGAGGAGGCACAGGCAAGAGTGCCTGTGCCACACGAGTATGGTGCCGAGGCGGGGGACACAGCCGAGGGCGGCTGTGCCACATGAGCAATGGTGCTGCAGGAAGTCACAGCCACGTCGGCAGGAGGCACAGGCAAGAGTGCCTGTGCCACACGAGTATGGTGCCGAGGCGGGGACACAGCCGAGGGCGGCTGTGCCACATGAGCATGGTGAGGCAGGAGCCACTGCCACATCAGCAGGAGGCACAGGCAGGAGTGCTTGTGCTCCAGAAGCATGTAAAGAAACTTGAACGCAGCCTTGGCGGCTGTGCTGCATCGGCAACTCACAGCGGAAGGTCTATTGAGCTAAAAACTGCAACAAGCGGAAAGAGAGCAAATCACATGCTGGAACGAGAAAGGGCAATCGAGAACCTTAAAAACGCACGCCGGACTCCGCGCTGCGTGCATATTAAGCCGGACGGAGTGCAGTGCGGGTCGCCGGCGCTCAAAAACTGCGGCTACTGTTTTGCTCATGCGCGGCTGGCGCTGCGGCATCCGCGCAGCGTGGCCATACCTCTGCTTGAGGACGCCAACAGCGTGCAGTCGGCCATTATGGAGGTGATCCGCGGTCTGCTGGATGGCGACATTGACCGGCGCACCGCCGGGCTGCTGCTGTATGCGCTGCAGATGGCTTCCTGCAATCTGAAGTATGTCTGCTTTGAACCTAAAGACCGCGGGCAGGTGGTGCGGGATGTATCCAGTCTGGAGGAGTTTTGTGATGTGGAAGAGGAAGCACAGGCAGGAGTGCCTGTGCCACACGAGCATGGTGCGGGTGGAGAGTCACAGACACATGAGCATGGACGGACGACAGAGAATGTGAAGGCCCCAGAAGTGCCTGTGATTCAGAAGCAGGGTGAAGAACCGGGGACACAGCCGTGGGCGGCTGTGCCACATGAGCATGGTGAGAGTAGAGAGTCACGGCTGGATGGGCATGTTACGGAGGTTGCGGCGCACTGGCCGCGTGAGGTTTGTCTTAACTCCGTGGCGGAGAGGATCACGGCCATGACGGAGATACATCGTTTGGGCAAGGCCATTGCGCAGGCGGAGATACGCGGCATTGACAAGACCGGTACTTGATTGGGCACAGGCAGGAGTGCCTGTGCCACACGAGTGTGGTGAGGGTAGAGAGTCACAACCACATGAGCAGGACGCACAGGCAGGAGTGCCTGTGCTCCAGAAGCAGGGTGAAGAAGCGGGGACACAGCCGGGGGCGGCTGTGCCACATGAGTCTGGTGCAGAGAGAAGCTTTTTGGGTTGGGCAAAAATGGGGGATTGGAGTATGATTCGCGGTCGGTCCTTCTTTAACTCTCTCCTGATCTGGAGCATATCTTTATGAAAAACCGGATGAAAAACTGGTCAAAAGCGATTGCAGTGTTTGTGATGCTGGCGCCGATGTGCGTACTTGCCGCGCAGGCGCCCAAGACGGCTGAACCCAATCCGCCGCAAAAGACAGAGGACAGCAAACCCAAAGATCCTCTGGAAAACATGAAGTTCCGCAACCTTGGGCCCGCGGTGGGCGGTGGCCGGGTGACTTCGGTGGTGGGTGTCCCCGGCAAGCCCAACGTCTATTATGCGGGCGCGGGCGGCGGCGGCGTGTTTTACACACAGGATGGCGGACTCTCGTGGAAGCCGATCTTTGAGAAAGAATCCACGGCGTCTATCGGGGCGATTGCCCTGGCCCCTTCCAATCCCAGCCTGGTCTGGGTGGGCACGGGCGAGAAGAACCCGCGCAATGATGTGATTACCGGCAAGGGCATTTACTTTTCTTCCGACGCGGGCGCGACCTGGAAGCACATGGGGCTGCGCGATGCAGGGCAGATTTCAAACATCGTGATTGATCCGCGCGATCCTAACATTGTGTTGGTGGCGGTGCTGGGCCATGTGTGGGGGCCGAACAGCGAGCGCGGCATCTTCCGCACCACGGATGGCGGCAAGACGTGGCAAAAAGTTTTGTATGTGGATGACGAGACCGGCGCAAGTTCGCTGGTGATGGATCCGGGAAATCCGATGGTGCTGTTTGCCGGACTGTGGCATATGCGGCGCTATCCGTGGCTGCTCGAAGATGGCGGCGCGAGCGGCGGCGTTTTCCGCTCGGTGGATGGCGGCAGCACATGGAAGAAGCTCACCGATGGCCTGCCCGAGGGAGCGACCGGACGCATTGGACTCGGCGCGGCGCCCAGCAATCCTCGGCATATTTACGCTCTGGTGGAAAACAAAAAGGGCGTGCTGTATGACTCGAACGATTTGGGCGACCACTGGAAGATGGTGAGCAACAACCACAATCTGGCGGCGCGCGGCTTCTACTTCAGCGAGTTGCTGGTCTCGCCGGAGAACGAAAACAAAATCTATTTCCTCTCGTTCAACATCATGCTCTCCGAAGACGGCGGCAAGACGGCGCGCAGCATCTCGGCGCGGGTGCATGTGGATCATCATGCGATGTGGATTGATCCTCGCGACCCCAACCGCATTATCAATGGCAATGATGGTGGCGTGTATATAAGCGGCGATGCGGGGCAAACCTGGCGCTATCTGGACAACCTGCCGATTGAGCAGTTCTATTCCGTGGCGGACGACGATGAGACGCCTTACAACCTGTGCGGCGGTTTGCAGGACAACAACGGCTGGTGCGGGCCTTCCAACAGTTTGAGCCGGAACGGAATCACCGGGTTTGAGTGGTACACGGTGACGGGCGGCGACGGCGAGTACGTGGTGCCGGCGCGGGGCAAGGGTACGCACCTGGTTTATACCGATTCGCAGAACGGCTCCATTCAGCGCATGAGCAATGAGACGGGACGGTCGGTGTTTATTCGGCCTTATCTGCAGGGTGTGCAGTCGATGAAGCCCTCGGACCTGAAGTACCGCTTCAACTGGACGTCACCGATTGCGGTTTCCGCGAGCGATCCGAACGAGGTTTATCTGGGCGGCAACGTTCTGTTCCGCTCGACGGATGGCGGCGCGCACTGGACGCCGATTAGTCCTGACCTGACGCGGAACGACAAGAGCAAGCAGCAGAGCAGCGGCGGGCCGATTTTTCTGGACCTGAGCGGCGCGGAGACGGTGGGTGCGATTCTCTCCATGTCGATTTCGCCGGTGGATCCGAAAACCATTTGGGTGGGCACGGACGATGGCGTGGTGCAGGTGACCCGCGATGGCGGCGCGACCTGGAAGAACGTGACTGGCGCGATTCCCGATCTGCCGCTGTGGGGGCGCATTCAGCAGATTGATGCTTCGCCCACCGACGTGAACTCCGCTTATGTGGCGGTGGATTTTCATGAGGTGGAGAACAACAAGCCTTACGTCTTTAAAACCCATGACGGCGGCAAGAGCTGGACGGCCATTGCCCAGGGGCTGCCGCAGGACGATCCGGCGCGCGTGGTGCGCGAGGACCCCAATCACAAAGGGTTCCTGGTTGTCGGCACCGATACCGGCTTGTTCTACTCAAATGACGAGGGCGCGCACTGGACGGCGCTGCACAGCAACTTTCCTACCGTGCCCATCTATGATTTGAAGTTCATCAAAAAGACGCACGATCTGGTGGTGGCCACGCACGGCCGCGGACTTTTTGTGCTGGACGACATTACTCCGCTTGAAGAGAGCGGTGATTTTGCCAAAAGCGATTTCCATCTTTATCCCGTGGGCCAGGGCATCAACTGGATGCAGTGGAGCAAGCATGGCTTTGCTTCTGGCGGATACGTGGCCCCCAATCCTATGGGCGGCGCGGTAATTTCCTACTATCTGCCGAGCGAAATCAAAGACAAAGATAAAGACAATCCGGAGCATCAGCCGCGCGGAGGAGAGAGAAAGACCCCGGTAAAAATCACCATCTCCGACAGCACGGGCCAGGTGATCCACACCATGTACGGGCCGGCGAAGTATGGTGTGAATCGCGTGTCCTGGAATCTGCGCTATGACGGACCAAAGCGGCTGAACTTTTTGCCGCCGCAGGAGCGGGGCGAAGAGGAGTTCTTTGATCCCAGCATAGGACCGAATGCGCTGCCGGGAACGTACAAAGTGGCAGTGACGGTGAACGGAAAAACCGAGACGCAGACGGTGGAGATCCATACCGATCCGCGTTTTCAGTTTGACGACAAGGCGCTGCGCGCCCAGTTCGATTTGGGGCTGGAGCTGCGCGATGAAGTTTCCGCACTGCACAACGCGCTGAACCGGCTCAACAGTCTGCACAAGCAGATTGGGAGCATGCAGGAACTGCTGGCGTCCGACGAAGGACAGGACGGAGCGACCAGCGTCGCTTACAAGCCGGTGCTCGAAGATGCGCGGGCGCTGGACAAGAAAATTCTGGCGCTCGAGGACCCGCTCTACAACGGCGAGATACAGCCGGGCAGCCAGGACGATGTCCATTATCTTCAGCGCTTCCAGAACCGTTTGCAGGGTGCGATGCGCGGGGTGATGGGTGCGTCCGGCGAGGCGCCCAGCGAGCTTCTGCGCGCGGAAGCGGCGGAAGTGCGCAAAGAGCTGGATGCACAGCTGGCGCAGATCAACGGCTTCCTGAACAACGACGTAGTGGCTTTCAACAAAAAGGCCTCGGAAAAAGGAGCGAGCACGCTGTTTGCCGGCGGACCAATCCAGATCAAAGGAGAGGGCGCCGCGAGTTCAGGTTCGGGCAATGAAGAGGAGGACGAACAGGAGCAGCAGTAAGAAAGTTAATTGGGGGCACAGGCAGGAGTGCCTGTGCCACACATGCATGAATGGTATCGGCTGTTGTCACCCGGCAGGCGATGTCTGCCGGGTGAGAATGCAAAAAGTTGGGATCTATGTTTTTACCGCTTTGAAGATGAGACGACTGTCTGGTCTTCCGTGCCTGCGTAATTCACTGCTTCGAGGCCGGGAAAGCGCGCCGCCTCACCCAGCTCTTCTTCAATCCGCAGAAGCTGGTTGTATTTAGCTACGCGGTCGGTGCGGGAAGCCGAGCCGGTTTTGATCTGGCCCGTTCCGGTGGCCACGGCGAGATCGGCAATGAATGTATCTTCGGTTTCGCCGGAGCGATGCGAGATGACGGCGGTGTATCCGTTGCGCCGCGCCAGCTCGATGGCTTCCAGCGTTTCGCTGACGGTGCCGATCTGATTCACTTTGATCAGAATCGAGTTGGCCACGTCTTCAGCGATTCCGCGGGTGAGCCGCTCGGTATTGGTGACGAAGAGATCGTCGCCCACCAGCTGAATTTTGTCACCGAGTTCATCGGTGAGCAAACGCCAGCCGGCCCAGTCGTCTTCGGCCAGGCCATCTTCAATGGAGACGATGGGATACTGGTGGACCCAGTTGCTCCAGAAGCGCACCATTTCTTCGGAGGATTTCACCGACTTGTCGGACTTTTTGAAAATGTATTTGCCTTTTTCACGATCGAAGAATTCGCTGCTGGCGGGATCGAGCGCAATGGCAATGTCATCGCCAGGGGTGAAGCCCGCCTGCTGGATGGCTTCGAGAATAACTTCAATGGCTTCCACGTTGGCTTTGAGGGAGGGGGCAAAACCGCCTTCGTCGCCGACCGCGGTGCTGTATCCGCGTTTCTTCAGGACGGATTTGAGCGCATGAAAAACTTCAACGCCCCACTGCAGCGCCTGGGAAAACGTCTCCGCGCCCACGGGCATGGCCATGAATTCCTGGAAGTCCACGTTGCTGTCGGCATGGGCGCCGCCGTTGAGAATGTTCATCATGGGCAGCGGCAGAATGCTCGCGTTCACGCCGCCGAGATAACGGTACAGCGGAACTTTCAGGGCGCTGGCGCTGGCGCGGGCGCAGGCCATGGAGACGGCAAGAATGGCGTTGGCGCCGAGCTTCTCTTTGTTGGGAGTGCCGTCGAGCTCGATCATCGTAAGGTCAATCAGGCGCTGATTGGTGGCGTCAGTCCCTTCGATGGCTTTGGAAATCGCGATGTTCACATTTTCCACCGCGTGGAGCACGCCCTTGCCCAGATAATGATGGTCGTCGCCATCGCGCAGCTCTACGGCTTCATGCTCGCCGGTGGAAGCACCGCTGGGAACGGCGGCGCGGCCCAGAGAGCCATCTGCAAGCCGGACATCGGCTTCAACCGTGGGATTGCCGCGGGAATCGAGAATCTCCCGCGCGAAAACTTCAACAATGGTGGTATCCATAATTAATAACCTCAATAATCCGGAATTTTCGATTATAGATGAGCGCGCATATCGTCGTGTGGCGCGCAGCATGTTATGTTCAAGATTTACCGAGGAGAAATCATGTCTAACCCCACACAGCCTAATATTCGAGTGACGAACTCGCAGGAATATCGCGAAGGATACGCCAATTCCGTCCAGGTGCGCGTGAGCGTCTGGGATTTTCTGCTGGTCTTTGGACGAGTACAGCAGACCACCAGCGACGTAGAGGTGGAAAATTTCCAGGCAATTTATGTGAGCCCGCAACAGGCCAAGGCTCTGATGACCATACTGGAGCAAAACGTGATCCAGTATGAGAAGACCTTTGGCGAAATCAAACTGGATCCCACCGTCGCACCCCAGGGCCCTGTCCACTAGAGGATCACGAACATTCGCTCCCCAAAAAAAATCACGGACGCGCGGTGGCAGCTTTCGCCACTGTGGGTCTATTCCATTGTCTTCGCCGGCATTTTTTTGCTGCACGCGCCGCTGCTGCGGCTGCCATTTTTTTGGGACGAAGCCGGATATTACATTCCCGCCGTGCATGACCTGATGCAGTTTCACAGCCTCATCGTCAGGACCACGCTGGATACGGGGCATCCTCCGCTTTCCACGTTCTGGCTGGCGCTCTGGTTTTCCATTGGCGGATTGAAGCCGCTGGTGGCCCACACGGCCATGCTGCTGCTGGCGGCTTTTGCCCTGACGAATGTCTTTCTGCTGGCACGGCGCATTACCAATACCAAAGTGGCCTTCGCATCGACGGTGGCCACCGCGCTCTATCCCATATTTTTTGTGCAAAGCTCGCTGGCGCACGCCGATATTGCGGCTGCGGCCTTTGCTCTTTGGGGCATACGGCTGAGTGTGGAGCGGCGGTTGTGGTGGAGTCAGTTGGCATTTTCGCTGGCAGTACTGAGCAAAGAGACCGCCATTATTACTCCGCTCGCGCTGGCGCTGTGGGAGATAGTTTTGGGCGAAGAGAATGAAGCGCGCAGCGAAAAGTTTTGTCACGCGCTGATCCGGCTCACGCCGGTATTGCCGCTGGCTGGCTGGCTGCTCTTTCATCATCATGCCACCGGAAGGTTTCTCGGCGGGGCGGAATTTTTCAGCTACAACGTAAGCCAGACGCTGCATCCGCTGCGCTTCGTTCTCGCGCTTGGGCTGCGGACCTGGCATCTGCTGGGTACCATGAACATGCTGCCGCTCACCGGGGCCATGGCCATCGCCATGTTCTTTCCTCCGGTGGTGGATGAAACCGGCCAGCGCCCACGTATTGCCATTCCCATTCAGTTCCAGTTCGCGCTGATCATGCTGGCTAATATCGTGGCGTTTTCGCTGATAGGCGGCGCGGTGCTGGCGCGCTATCTGCTGCCGACGTATCCGCTGGTGATTATGATCGGCATGTCCACGCTGTATCGCAGAGTCATGCGCTGGGAATGGCCGGCAGCCATGATGGTCATCTTCTTTGTGATGGCCCTGTTTTTCGATCCGCCGTACAAGTTCGCGCCGGAAGACAATCTGACCTATAAGGACTATGTAGAGCTGCATTACGACGCTGCGCAGTTTCTTGGTCAGCACGAACAGGGAGCCACTGTGCTCACGGCGTGGCCGGCAACGGATGAAATATCGCACGCGTATCTGGGGTACGTTTCTGCACCTCTGACGCCGCTCGCGGTGGAAAACTTCACCGTGGATGAGTTGATAAAAGCCCGCGCCCAGCGCAGACGCTATCAGGTGGCGTATTTGTTTTCGACGAAGTATGAAAGTGCCGGCTGGTTCCAGTCCGAATGGTGGAACCGTATGAACCGTAAATTTTTCGATTACCATACCGACGTTCCTCCGGACGTTGCTGCTGAATTCCTTGGCGGACGCGTGGTTTTTCTGGAGCGCCGCAAGCAGGAGTGGGTAGAGATCATCGAGATGCCATCGAAGGACGGGCAGCCCGTGGAAGCGTTGCTGCATGGAGAACGCTGATATGTTTTGGCCCGCGAAGTCTTCAGCCCTGCAACAGCCGGCGCGCCTTTACGAAAATTTCCAGAAACATTTGCTCGGTCAGCTTGCCGGTGTTGGTGTTCTGCAGCGACGGATGATAGGAACAAAGCAGAATTTTTCCATCCGGCAATTCGTGGTGCGCGCCGTGCGCGAAAACGTAACTGGCTTTGGTTCCGGTGAATCCGTAGCGTTTCATGTGGCTGAGATATGCGTCAAAGCCGATTTTTCCCAGCGCCACCACCACGCGGACGTTTTTGAGCAGCGCCAGTTCACGGTCAAGAAACCGGGCGCAGTTGGCAATCTCGGCGGGAGTGGGCTTGTTCTGCGGCGGCGCACAACGGACTGCTGCAGTAATGTAAGCATCGTGCAGTTTGAGACCGTCATCCCGGTGCGTGGCCGTGGGTTGCGAGGCGAATCCGGCTTTGTACAGAACGGGATACATGAAATTCCCCGAGCCATCGCCGGTAAAGGGGCGTCCGGTGCGGTTCGAGCCGTGCGCGCCCGGTGCAAGACCGAGGATAAGCAGGCGCGCGCCGGGATCACCGAAGCCAGGAACAGGCCTGGCCCAGTAATCCCAGTCCATGTACGCGCGGCGCTTTTCGCGCCCGATCTTTTGGCAGTGCTCAACCAGCCGGGGACACTCGGTGCAGGCAATCACCTCACGATTGAACTGCTCCAGACCGGCGGGGTTTGAACGACCAGGCATTACCTCACTAGTTCTCCAGCTTGGCGTCCATGGTGATATTGGCGTTGAGCACGCGCGAAACCGGGCAGCCTTCTTTTGCGTTTTTGGTTGCCTGATCAAACTTGCTCTGCTCGGCGCCAGGGATTTTTGCCGTTACCTGAAGATGCACGGCGGTGATGGCGAATCCGGCATCCTGCTTTTCGAGAGTCACGGTCGCGGTGGTATCAATGGATTGCGCCGTCATTCCGGCAGCACCCAGTTGCGCGGAAAGCGCCATGGTGAAGCAGCCCGCATGGGCCGCCGCGATCAGCTCTTCGGGATTGGTTCCCGGCTGCGATTCAAAACGCGTGCTGAAGGAATAAGGTGTGTTCTTGAGGACTCCACTGGCCGAGCTTACCGTGCCTTTGCCGTCTTTCAGTCCGCCAGTCCAGTGTGCGCTTGCATTACGCTGCATTGATGCTCCTTTATGAAGTACAGAAATTCCATTTTAATGTCTGCGCGCCGCGCTGATGGAGACGCAGGCAGAGCCATCGGCGAGGATATTGCTGATGGTGTGTGTCCCGTCGCGCTAACTCTGCATTACTTTCAGGCTGGGACTCACAATGAGTCTGGCGCCGGTCGCCTTCTGCACGTCTTCGGCGGTCAGTCCGGCCGCGACTTCTTCCAGCACCAGTCCCTGCGGAGTGACTTTGATGAACGCCATTTCGGTCACAATCGTGTCCACCACTTTTTCGCCGGTAAGCGGCAGCGTGCATTTTTTCAGGATCTTCGGTTGCCCGTCTTTGGTCGTGTGCTCCATGGCAATGATGGTGCGGCGCGATCCAGCCACCAGATCCATGGCTCCGCCCATGCCTTTGACCATCTTTCCCGGAATCATCCAGTTGGCCAGATTGCCCTCTTCATCCACTTCCATCGCGCCGAGCACGCACAAGTCAACATGGCCGCCGCGGATCATGGCAAACGAATCAGCGCTCGAAAAATACGCAGTGCCCGCAATCTCGGTCACCGTTTCTTTGCTGGCATTGATCAGGTCCGGATCTTCATCGCCCGCGAAAGGATACGGCCCCAGCCCCAGCATGCCGTTTTCGCTTTGCAGCACCACTTCAATCCCCGGCGGGATATAGTTCGAGACCAGCGTAGGCACGCCGATTCCCAGGTTCACGTAGTAACCGTCTTTCAGCTCGTGGGCAATGCGCTTTACAATGCGCTCGCGCTTTTCCACGTCTTTTTGTTTTTCCGCTGTGGGCGCCGCCATAATGTCTCTGCTTTACTCCCTTTTGCGCAGCGTGCGCTTTTCGATGCGTTTCGGCTGGTTCGTGCTCAGCACAATGCGCTGCACATAGACGCTGGGCAGGTGAATGTTGTCCGGATCGATCTCGCCCGGCTCCACGATTTCCTCGGCCTCCACAATCGTAATCTTCGCCGCCGTCGCCATCATCGGGTTGAAATTGCGCGCCGTCTTGCGGAACACCAGGTTGCCCCACCGGTCCGCCTTCCAGGCCTTCACCAGAGCAAAGTCCGCCTTCAGGCCGCGCTCCATCACATACTTGCGGCCATCAAACTCGCGGATCTCTTTGCCCTCGGCCACTACCGTTCCCACGCCGGTAGGCGTAAAGAAGGCAGGTATCCCCGCGCCGCCGGCGCGTATGCGCTCGGCCAGTGTCCCCTGCGGATTCAGCTCCAGGTCAACTTTGCCCGTGAGCACCATCTGCTCGAACACCTTGTTTTCGCCCACATAGGAGCCAATGTGCTTGCGAATCTGCCCGGAGGCCAGCAGCTTGCCCAGGCCAAAATCGTCCACCCCGGCGTTGTTGGAGACAGTGGTCAGGTTCTTCACGCCCTTGCGCTCCACGGCGTCGATCAGGTCCTGCGGAATCCCGCACAACCCAAAGCCCCCCACCATCACGGTGCATCCATCCGTCATATCGCGGACGGCCTCGTCCGCACTGGCAATCACTTTATTCATGTGCGCATTGATTCTAAACAGACGAGCGCAGGGCTGCAAACCGTGAGAAGTTTACTGTGGCTATTTCCCGGATTTCACCTTTGAGACATGGTGTATCTATTGCATTTCTCGATTGCTGCTATTTTATTTCCTGTCTTGCTGGTCAAAATCCTTATCGCTACAATCCAGCTCCAGTTACACCAAAAAAATCCAGTTGTAAAAGAGGATGCCATGAAATCAAAAAAGGCAAAGGCCGGACTGTTTCTAAGCGGCGTAGCTGCTATCCTGGCTGTTACCCCAATGCTTCTCACCCATGCTCAATCACTTGAGTGTGCCGCTATTGGGTGCTCCAATGCTGTATCCATTGGTGGTGGCATTATTGTGGGCCTGCTCACACTAAGTCTCACCCCGATTGCAAGCGTAGCTGCTGGCGCGGTCTTTAGCGCTTAGCCAGAATAAGTACTGGGGGGATTCTCCCCAGTACTTCCTTTTCGCGGATATGGCGGTTTCATGACGAGCTCGATAATTATCAGGATTCATGATTGAATTAAAAGTACTTATTTCGCCTGTTGATGCTTTTAGATCTGCTCCCGCTTTGCGCTTGCGGTTATTGCGCAGGTCCTTTTGTGTGCTTGGGGCCGTGACGGTTCTGGCGGCATTATTGCTTACTATCTATTCTTCGCGAGTTATCTCTTCCGTCCAGCAGGCATTATCAGCCAATCAACACCTTTCGGCGGAAACGCTTCAGGATCTGACGGGCGGACTAAAAATGGCGAAGTTCCTGTCTTTGTCCACTGTAACCGTGCAGGCATTGATATTTCCTCTGTGCTGGATACTTGGGACTGCGATCATCACTGCCTTTTCGGTCCTGTCTGGCGGGGCCGGCAAATTCAGAGAGCTTGCCCCTTTAACGGGCTTTGGCTTTATTCCTTATATTATTTTTCTTTGCGTTGCGATATGTCTTGTAATTGCTCTTCCTCTCAATATCGACACTCTTGCCATTTCCGTTGCCCGGGACCAGAAAGAGTTTATCGAGGCGCTTAAGGACTACAAAATAGCCCTGAATAACTCAGTGCTGGTATTGCTGCTGTTGCGCTTCAATGCTGTATTTACTGTTTGGGTCGCGCTCCTGTGGGGGCTGGCGCTCCAGCAGGTCGAAGGATTTTCGGCGTGGAAAAGCCGCATACTGGTTTCCTGTAGCCTGGGATTTATGTATACCTGTTCGCATATTGCCGGGTGGTTCGCGTGACCTTTTTCAATTCGCGATGGATGTGGGGCTGTATTTTCTGTGCGTGTGCATATTTCACGGCACTTTTTTTCGGCTATGCAGCTTCGAGGACGGAACACCTGACTCTGTCCTATCTGGAGTCTGTGCGGATGAACGAGTCTCTCCGCGTGAGCAGCCTCAATTCCGAAAGTCCCGAGGTCAGGCGGCACGAAGCCGTGCACATATGGTCCAACAATGTGCGGCTGCTTGGAATCATTGTTGTTGGCGGTGGCACACTGGGCGTAGCTTCCATACTGCAATTGGTTTTTAATGCGGTTAAGCTGGGCCTGTTATTCGGCGCCAACCGTGATAATCTTGCCTTTTGTGCTTCTGCTGTGGTGCCCCACGGGGTACTGGAGTATGCGGCTTTTATCGCGTGTGCGGGAAGGGCAACTGAATCGGTGTTCCTGCTGGGCAATTATCTGCGAGGAAAGAGTGTCAACATTACCCGGTATTTTGTGAATATCGGGGTAACTGCGGCGGCCGCTGCCCTGGTACTCGTGCTGGCAGCATACGTGGAAGTTTATGTCACTCCTGGTATCGTTGCCCGTTTATTTCATTTGTCATGACCAATACACTCCTTCAGATCGACCATGCCGGTAAATCATATCCTTCATTCACCCTGAAGGACGCTTCCTTGAAGGTGGAATCAGGGCAGATTGTAGGCCTGGTGGGCCGAAACGGAGCCGGGAAGTCCACACTGATAAAGCTGATTCTTGGGCTGGCAAAGCTGGAATCCGGAACAATCAGCTTTCCGCGGTTTCAGGGAGATCCGCGGCAGCAGATTGGCTATATTCCTGAGGAACTTTGGACGTATGAGAACCTGAAAATACAGGCTCTTTTGGATTTTCTGTCGCGTATTTACGCCCGGTTTGACGGGCAGCGTGCATCAGGTCTGCTGAAGGAATTTGATCTGGATCCCAACGACACGATCAGGTTGCTGTCGAAAGGGATGCGCGCCAAGCTCTTCCTGGTGATTACGCTTTCTCATTCCGCGCGCCTTCTGATTCTGGACGAACCTTTATCATCTTTGGACCCGGTCACAAGGACCCAGTTCTGGTCGGTGATTCGCGCTGAAGTGGACCAGGGAGCGGGGGTTTTGATCTCTTCGCATCTGCTGGAGGATTTGGAGCAGCAGGTGAACGACATCGTCATGATAGATCAGGGCGAAATACGTTTTGATCAGAGCGCTCGCAGCTTGTTGAATACATGGCGGTCGGTTCGTTTCGAGGCCCCGGCGGCGGTTGAAGCCGGTACCCGAATCAGAAGAATTGGCCCCAATCGGTATCAAATGGTAATTCAGGCCGAGACAGAGGTACGTCCTCGGCTTGAAGCGCAGGGGGCCACGAATATCAGCGTGGAGCCGGCGTCGTTGAATGATATTTTCCTGCACCTATGCCAACGTTAAATTCAAGAGTAATCGCCCTTGTAACCAAAGATTTGCGGGAAAACGCAAAGCTGGCCCGCTTGTTCATCGGAGCCTATACGGCCTGCCTCATTTTGTTTGGATTTCTCCGGGGGAAAAACCAGACTGGCAACTGGATCGTGTCCTTTGTCTGGGTGCTCACCATGGCGGCCGTGGGCAATTATATGAAGTTTGTGATATGGCAGGAAAGAGTAAAGCGCACCCTGTATTTTTTAAAAACCCTGCCCATTGCCGATGACGAGATTATCTTTTCCAAATATCTGGTAATGGGTGTCCTGGTGACGGCGACATTTCATGGGCCACTGTGGATTGCGGTCGCGGTACTAAAGATCTTCAGGTATCCAGCGGACGTAATGCCCATTTCGGTTCTCTTGTGGTACTACCTGGCTGGTCTTGTCATCGCTCTGACCGGGATACTGACATCGGTGCTGCTCGATTCCAAACTGGCCGTCGCCATGCCATTTTTGCTGACGCTTTTTCTGGGCGCGGTCTTCATGGCCGTTTATAAACTGGACTTGATTCCCAACATTCTTGTCATCCTGCAAAGCCCATATGTGCAGATCGGTTTGCTGGTGCTTATCCTTGCCGCCGTGGGACTCAGTTTTAGAGTTACTTGTTATTATTTTTCCCGGCGTGAACTTGCAGACGTCCTCGAATAGCTTTACTGGCACTAGCGCAGCAGGGTTCCCTGTCAGAACAAAGCCGCTAGTCTATTGTTACCCTTAAGGCCTGACAGGTACGAGAGAATGTAGATATAACGTGACTCCAGTCCCGCTTTGCGGGACGGCTGGAAAAATGCGGGATTTCAATCCCGCACTGAGAAGCCTTGAGTGTCCAACCGCATTAAAAATGCCCCCCATCTTGGTGACGACAAGATGGTTTCCAAATGGATGAGGAAACACAATTGCTGCCCGCAAACGCACAAGCGAGGTTTCAAATTATGGACAACTACTCAAAAGTCCGGGAAGTGTCAGGGGATGGGCTTCTGCCATCCCGTTGTGTGCCACGAAAAATACGGCTTCAGCCGTGGGGTTAGGCTGCGGCTTTTAAGCCGCGGCCCATTCATCAATTTTCAGTTTTCGTCGCTGCAATCTTCGGAAGACGTATTGGATACACTGAACCGGCGAGCGACATCTTTCGCGAGCTTTGCGAAGGGGAAAGCTGCGACGCTGGAGCTCGTCCGCAATGCGAAGCCATGCTGAGGCAGGAGTAAAGTAGAGGCAGATTACCATTATCAATAATGACAGTGGCCAGTCAGGGAACCGCGCAGTATATTACACACGCGACCAAAGACCGTGAAGAAACTCATGCCAGCCGTCGCGAGATGCAGGACTGGGATCTGATGAACCCACCAGGGAGTTCGCAATGAACAGGATCGCCGTTTGGATAAGCTGCATCGTCTGTAGTGGAGTGATGGCCTCTCAACCATCGTCTTCATTCGACGCCAACGACATTGCGAAAAAACTTACTCAGGGCGATAGAAGCGCAATTTATAAAGCGGGAGAAACAGGAGACAAGCAGTTTGTCCCGGTACTCCGCAAGGTGCTTCAACGGTATGAAAGAACTGAGACGCCTGCGCCAATCGATGATCCCGACCATTATTTCAGAAACAGAAGCCTGTCCACAGAGAGTATTTCCGGGGCAACTCGCCTCGCTTTGGCAAAATTGGGAGATAAGAGCGAACAACGCGCCATATTTTGCGAGCTATTCAGTCGAAACCTGGAGACTGCGGGCTATGCTATGCACGTCAAGCTCCCATATGTCGGCGGCTGGTTTCAAATCAACAGCCTGGCCAGTATTCTTGCTGAAACAGCTCCTCCCTCCCCCATTGGAGGAGGTGATGAGGTCTATCCAGTTGGAATGCAGGTAAATCAAAGACTACGACTGCTTTTTCCCGATGGCCCACAGGTCAAACGGCCCGAAGGACTGTTGTTTGGAGGATTACTTACTTTTACGGAGGATGCCGCAAACTGGCTTGCATGGATCGAGACTCACAAGAAGGAATTAAGTAAACTTAAACCTGATGGCGATTATTCATTGCGCGACTGCCCTGAGGAACCAGTGTTACACGGAGTAGTAACCGATAATCGCGGTAGTTTTCTTTACACGCAGATCGATGTTGTATGGAACACAGCTGCTGCTTCGCCGGCTGACCACGGCGGCTTTAGATTTATTCTCTTCCCCCGAGCGGACGGGCGCTTTTATCAGGCGATTCCACCGGGCCCATATCGAATATGTACGCAAGAGGTTGGCTATTTCGAGGAATGCCGCGAAATGCGGATAAAGAGTGGTGAGGATGTTGAGCTAAACCTGTCGTTGACAATGGATAATGAATACAATCGAGCAGCACTCCAGTTTCTCTATGATATGAAACGGAATAAGCTGCCACCGGATACGAAACGTGTAAAAGATGCTTTTCGCGCCGTATCGCATGATAGTTCGTATGCGCGGGATTTGATCGGGCTGCTCGACCTGGAAAGTGGTGAACTGGGAGAAAGAATAGACCAGTATCCAGCTATCGGCGCACTGTCTGTCATCGATACGCCCGCAGTCTCGTATCTGGTGAATATAATCAGGGAAAACGAGGACGAGCTAATCAGAACGAATGCCGCGCACGCTCTTGCGCTGATCCGATACCACTGCCGTCAGGATATCGCCGTCCTTTTGGAAACTGAGGCGAGCAGGCAAGACATTTCCGGTGAGCAGCAGACCAGGCTGCGAGTCGCAAAGGCATACGTCGTAAGTGCGTATCCTCCTTGTGAGGCAGCGGTCGTGGATCAAGAATAATGAGGGGGAGCCCCATTAGAGACCTTCATTCAGCTAGGTGCTGCCTCGCAGGTGAAAGCAAAGGACATTCAATGATCTTCACATTTGCCTCTTCAGGTCAGCCATGGAGCCATCGGGCAATGGTGGCAATGGTCATCCTGCAACTCATCGTCGGAGGGGGCGCGCAGCAATCGAATGTTCCTGCCAAAACAAATGAGGAGCAGCTGCAGGAACTGCTGAACCCAACCAACCCAAAATACACCTTTGAGGACCTTTTGCATGGGAACCCAACGGCTGTTGCTGGAGCCCGGAAAATTTTTACACTTAGCAGCGAGCCTGCCATGAAACAGAGGATGGCCAGTATCCTGCTCAGCGTTGGCGCGCGAGACAAGGTCTATCACGACTACCTGGAGCATGCGGCACACGAAGCGTTGCCGGACCAAACACCCTGGCCATCGAAATATAACGAAAAAGGTGAACCGGAAGACTGGAATCCGGTGTTCCTGGAATGGTGTAAAAAACGTGGGTTAATGCCCTGGGCCACTCTCAAACAACAGTACTATGAGGTTACAGTTCCATGGTATTACCTGGCCTCGGCAGGCGATCCGGAATTTTATGATCTTCTTATCGAGGGCCTGCATTCCCACAATCTGATGATTGTTGGCATAGCGGCAAAAGGTCTGGCCAAACTGCAGGATGTTAAAGCTATTGAGCCTCTAATTTCAACCGGGCAACACACGGTTGGCGAGGCGCGCGCTGGCATCGGAGATGCTTTGCTCTATTTTTCTGATCCTCGAGCCCAGGCCGCGGCTGACGAGTTTATCTCGAATAAAACACATCTGAAACGGGAGCGCCGGCAGGCAAAAGAACATGGTGTCAAGGGTTTATTTCAGTGGTAAATTTCGGACGATTTCAGGGCTACTCAGCCAAAAGTTAGTCTTTCGAACTGTGTAGCCCTGAATGATGCGGTCTGGTCTTACCGTCTGCTGCGCTAATGGGTTTGCGAAACAGCACCCGGGGTTTGTTGGTCCCGGAGAATTGAGGAGGAATCGCGATGCGACCATCTATTTCGGTCTTGATTTCAGTCCTGGCAATCAGCGGATCGGTTTCGTGTTCTGGTGTTAAGCGGACGTATGCACAGGAATATGACAAGAACCATATTGGTGAAGTCATGAAGCCAGAGGAAGACGAGTTCTATTTCCGATTGAACGGTGAAGACCGTCAAATGTTTCTGAATAAACTGCCCACGATCAAGACCGGGGATAGCCGGGAAAGCGTTGAGGCCTTGCTTGGCAAACCCTGGAGCGATGATCGGGCCACAACAAAGGAGGGGGGGAAATTCATTGGTCGGTTCGTGACGTACTATCTCACGATGTACCGGAAAAACCTGGTAAATGAACTCCGGGATGAATGGGTGATGTTCAAGTTCGGTGCTGACGACAGACTAATAAGGATTAACGTTAAAATTCACGAGGCTGCGAAGGGCCAATAGAGAGCGGATTGTCGCGTACGTGCCCAGGTTTCGCGCCCGTATTCATAGAAGTTCCCCAGGGTTCCAGTGTCGCCCATCGCTACAATGCCCGACGCAATCTTGAATCACAGTGATGCGGCCCGATTTCACTCAGACCTGATCTTTGGGTGCTTGATCAACTGCACCCATGTGCCTCCGAAGGTGGAGTGCGTGATAATGCCATTCGGGAGGTGCTGTATCCATAATTTTTTTTATGTTTATACCTGAAATACCGACGACTCATAAAAAGGTTCAAGTTGCGAATGCAGCCAACAGGAGGGGTATAAAATGAGGAAACGAAAGACTGTCCTCTGCTTAATAGTCATTATTGTGATAACAATGAGTGCGGTTGGCGTATTCAAATATAAGGCAGCTCTTAGGCAACAGCCAATGCCTCCTGCCCCCACGATCAAACTGGTCCAGCAGATCCCAAAGCGTGAGAGCCGCCCGCTACTGAACACACTGGCACTACCACCGGGTGCAAGACAACATCTTCTCGATGGAACTTTCACACTCGTGACGTTCAGTCAGAGTATTGCGCAGGGCTGCCGGGCAGTTTTCGACGCATCATTTACTCCCGCCATCTCAACTGACATCGAATTGGCGAATCCGGGCAATATGTTTCAATCGTCCGATGCGTTCATCCAGGGAGCACCTTTTCGGCGCTTGGTGTTTGCTGGACAGCGGACTGGCAGGTGCTTTATCTACTATCAGCATGGCGGAACGATGTATCCACGCTTTTGTCTCGCCGTGATGGATGATGAGCATCAAGGAATGTTGTGGGCTGGAGAAACAAGCAAAGAAGGCCACACCCTGGAGCAGCTTCGCATAATGCTGCGGCAAGGGGATTTCATGGATAAAACAGGTGCTACTTGTTAGTGCAGACGCAGGCGTCGAACGAGGTCTGCAGCAGCCGCCGGCCATTCCGGAAATGAAAATGTAAAGCCTTCCTTCAGCAATCTTCCGGGGACTACCCGCCTGCTTTTGAGGATCAGTTCGGTCTCGGTCCGCATGAAGAAAGCGCCTGCGGTGAGCATCCACTCCGCGGAAGGCAATCCAATTCGTGCGCCCCAGGCGTAACGAAGAATGCGCATGAATTCACGGTTGGGCAGAGGGTTGGGGCTGCACAGGTTGACGCATCCTTCGATCTGATCATTTGCTGTCAGAAACTCGATGGCGCGGAGAAAGTCGGCTTCGTGTATCCAGGAGATGAATTGCCTTCCCGTGCTGGCGGCCCCGCCCAGTCCCATGCGGACCAGCCGCAGCAGCGCGCCGAAGATGCCATGCGGCGATGGACTCATCGTCATCGCGCTGCGCAGGGCAATTTTTCGCGTGTGGGTTGTGCTCGCCGCAAAAAAAGCCTCTTCCCAGCTTTTGGCCACGTCGATACTGAAGTTCCATGCGGCAGGCGCGCCCGGCTCATTGCCGCCCAGTTCGCCGCTAGCTTCATCCATGGGACGGTCAAGCGCGTGGCGGTAGATGGTGGCCGTGCTGGCATTCATCCAGATGGCTGGCGGGCGCTTCGCCTGAGAGATCGCCTGTCCAATCACCCTGGTCGAGAGCACGCGCGACTCTTTGATCTCGCGCTGGTTCGCCGCAGTGTAACGGCAATTCACGTTGCGGCCCGCCAAATTGATGACCACATCCGCGCCGTCCAGCGCTTCCGCCCACTGGCCCAAAGTCTTTCCATCCCACGGCAGCACACGCCATGGTGCGGCATAGAGGGAGCGCGCCAGCACGATGACTTCATGGCCCTTTGCATGTAAGTGCGCAGCCAGTATCTGTCCCACCTGGCCGCTGCCGCCGGGAATAACGATTCTCAGGCTGCTCTGCGTATTGAACATGTTCAATATTGTGAATCAGGTGGGCTTGTCGCGTCAAGATCGCGCCGGCTGCCTGCGTCAGATTGCCTGGTAAGAAAAAACAAACTAGCGATGGATTTTTGGGCCGAAGTCCGCGATTTTGTGCGGTTGTAAAGTAGTCATCAAAATTATGTCAAATATTTGTCTCTTTCATGCATCTGGTAATTGCCTCAAATAGGGCTTCTCTATGCCTATACCTTTTAGCGAGTAATCCTATTCTTTTCGGCAGTTCCATTTGGGGATTTTTACACTACGATTGGTACCCGATTCTGTATTAGGTGTTGAGTTGCACTGTTCCTAAAGAAAGCTGTTTGGAAGTAAAAGCAAGAAGCAAGAAGTGACTTAAGGAGGTCACGCAAGACAATGATAAAGAACTTTTTCAAGGCATCGGTAGTTGCCGGCGCAATGCTGGTGGCAACAGCCGCTTTCGCACAGGTTGATCCTGGTGTAAGAGGCGGTCTGAACAACACTGGTGGCGGTCTCCAGTCGCAGGGCATTCCAATTCCGCACACACCGCTGATCAGCCCGAACCCCAATCACCCTGATCTTACGGTGAGCGACATTGAACTGTCGCTGTTCCTCGAAGGCGTGAAGCGTATGGGCCAGCTGGAATCCACCTGCGATAAATGCTCCGTGGCTCCCTTCGGCGTAGGTGACGGTAATCCGGTAGGACCTCCGTTCGTGCCGGCGCATACGGAAATTGATCCTGATTTCCCGCAGACCCACACCAACTCCAACGGTCTTGGCACGGTGCACAATGCCGACAACTGCCTTGAGTGCCACGCGCAGCCGACTCTCGGCGGCTCGGGCGGCTTCATCGCTGTCCACAAGGGTGATGTAGCGCAGAACCCCTCGTTCTCCATTGTTCCGCACCGCTTCGGACGCCACAACGTTGCTCCGGATTTTGAGCAGCCGTTTGGTCCCATCCGCGAAGTGCGCTTTAAAGTGGATGCTCAGGGCAACCCTGATGGCGGCGTACACGCTCTGTACACCACCGCCGGCGACATCAGCGATCCGTTCAATACGGCCTGCAATGCGGCCCAGCCTGATTTTGCTGCTCAGGAAGCCGCAGGCAATCTCTCCTTCCGTATTCCTCTGCAGATCTTCGGTCTGGGACTGATTGAGTCCCTCGAAGACACCGAAATCCTGAACCAACACAATGCCACGGCCAGCGCCCGCGCCGCCCTGGGCATTGGCGGTATCGCCAACCGCAGCGGCAACGACGGCACCATCAGCCGCTTCGGCTGGAAGGCCCAGAACAAGTCCCTTGCCATCTTTGCCGGTGAGGCTTACAACGTGGAAATGGGCGTCACCAATGACGTATTTCCCCAGGCCCGCAACGAAGATCACAACTGCGCAACCTTCAAGCCGGCGCCCAACGACATCAACCGTGTTGATCCCACGGACGCCGAGAACCATGCCTTTAACAACCCGCTCCACGAGCTGCCTGACTGGCAGATGTTCATGATCACCATGCGGTTCACGGATGCGCCCCAGCCCGATCCCAACCCGAGCGCCAGCGCAATCGCGGGCCGTCAGGTGTTTAATACTGTTGGTTGCGCTCTCTGCCACACGCCTACCATGCAAACCAGCGGTACCAGCACGGCGAACGTTAACGCTCCTGGCAACAGCCCGGTTCTGGTGGATCGTCCGGTCAACCTGTTCTCCGATCTGCTGGTGCATCACATGGGCCCGACACTCGCCGATGGCATCACTCAGGGCGCTGCTGGTCCGGATCAGTTCCGTACCACTCCACTCTGGGGCGTCGGCCAGCGCATCTTCTTCCTGCACGATGGCCGCACCAATGACCTGCTCCAGGCCATTGAGTTGCACGCATCCGGCAAAAACGCTAACGCTTCAGAAGCGAATGGCGTAATCAACAACTTCAACCAGCTGAGCACAACCCAAAAGCAGCAGGTTCTCGACTTCCTGCGCTCGCTGTAATACAAACCAACCCAAAGAGCAGCCCTCGCAAGGGGCTGCTCTTTGCACGTATGGACATAAAATAGCCCCCGCCGCTCTTTGCAGACGTAGCTGGATGGCGGTAACCAGTCGGCGCTTCCTGCAAGTTACAAACACAACTGTTTTTGCTATGAACCCCAGGTATGGAAGGTACTGCTCCTGCGCCATTTTGGTACAGCGACCGCCAGTCACCAGCCGCTTTCTTTTGCTACACTCCTCCAATGGCCAAAATTGCTTATCTGGAATGTACGAAGTGCGGTGAGCATATCAGTGGCGCTCAGCCGCAGACGATCTGTCCCAAATGCACCGGTTCACTGTATGTCCGCTTCGATCTGCAGGCGTTAAAAGGAAAATTCACCCGCGAATCACTGCGTGCGCGTCCCGCCACCATGTGGCGTTACCGCGAGGTGCTTCCTGGTGACTCACCCGTCAGCCTGGGCGAAGGCTTCACCCCGCTGGTGCCCAGCCGGGAAAATCCCAATGTATATATAAAGGACGAAGGCCTGAACCCCACCGGCTCCTTCAAGGCGCGCGGACTCTGTGCTTCCGTCACCATGGCCCGCGAATATGGCCTTAAAAAACTGGCCGTGCCCTCGGCCGGCAATGCCGCCAGCGCACTGGCGGCCTATTGCGCGGCTGCCGGGATTGAAGCTCATATCTTCATGCCCAAAGACGTGCCCACCGCCAATCTGGTGGAGTGCAAAGCGTATGGCGCGCACGTCACCCTGGTCGATGGCCTGATCTCCGACTGCGCGAAGATGGTGAACGAGCGCAAACAGGCCGAAGGCTGGTTCGATATCTCCACTCTCAAAGAGCCCTTTCGCGTCGAAGGCAAAAAGACCATGGGCTATGAAGTCGTCGAGCAGTTGGGCTGGGAAATGCCCGATGCTATCTTCTATCCTACTGGCGGCGGCGTAGGGCTGATCGGAATGTGGAAGGCCTTTGACGAAATGGAGCAGCTGGGCTGGATTGGCAGCAAGCGCCCGAAGATGATCGCGGTGCAGGCGTCCGGCTGTGCCCCCATGGTCAAAGCCTGGGACGAGCACAAGCCAGTCGCCGAGATGTGGCAGAACGCGCACACCCTCGCAGCCGGCCTGCGTGTGCCCAAGCCTTACGCCGACTACATTATTCTCGACATCCTGAAGAAGAGCGAAGGCACGGCTCTCGCTGTCACCGATCAGCAGATTATGGAAGCGCTGCAGGAGTGGGCGAGTAAAGATGGTGTCTTCGCCGCGCCCGAAGGCGCAGCTTCGCTTGCGGCCTGGAAAATACTGGTGCAGCGCGGCTTTCTCAAATCGTCCGACCGGGTCGTGCTCTTCAACACCGGCTCCGGACTCAAATACATCGACGTGATCGCGGACGCGCTCAAAATCGGGGCACAGCCGGCAAAGTCGCACATGGCTGCGCCCGCGTCCCGAAACATCGGTGGAATCATTCAGCCGTACTAAGTTCAACGGTTGAGCACAGTTGGGAATACTCATGAATAGACTCTGCTTGTTTGTGGTTGTGATCATACTGGGCACTGGCTCCGTGGTTCGGGGCCAGATGCCCATGCTCTCTCCTCTGCCGAAGACTGGTCAGCTCGCGAAGCCTGCCGACCCCGCGAAGTTTTCCTTTATTCTTGCCGGTGACAACCGGCCAGCCCACAAAAGCTGCGCTCAGCCGCCCACGCCAGGAAAAATCTTTGCCGCGGTCCAGCAGATGAAACCCGATTTCGTGATCTGGAGCGGCGACACCATTTTCGGAAAGCAGCCGGACAAACCCAAACGCATTCACGAACAGTACAAGGAGTTTCTGGAAATCGCCCGCACCGGCGGTGTTCCGGTTTTCAACGCGCCCGGCAATCATGAACTCGATGACGAAAACAACATTCCTTCGGATGTGATGAAGAAGCTCTACATCGAGGACATGGGCGCGACCTACGGCGCTTTCAGTTATGGCAACTCACGCTTTATTGCTCTCAATGGTGAACACGAGCCGGCAGAGGGGGCTCCCTCCGCCGAGGTTGCAGGCAAACATGAAGCGCCCGGAGCCATCACCGCCAAAGAACTGGCAGAACTCAAAGCCGATCTGGATGCCAACAAAGACAAAGCCCATATCTTCCTGTTTCTGCATCATCCGGTAATGCCTTATGGTCCCGAGGCGGGGTTGGATCCGGCAAGCGTGAAGGCGCTCCAGGACCTGTTTGCCGGCTACAAAAATATTTCTTATGTGGTCTCGGGTCACGAACACATGTACTACAACCCACAGGGCAGCCGTGATCAAATCACGCCGCCACCCAGCCGCAAAGACCCTTCGCAGCCGCCGTATTATTTGGTATCGGGCGGGGCCGGCGCGCCGCTCAAAAAGAACACGCCCGGTTCTTTCTTCCACTATCTTGTTTTCAAAGTAGATGGCGATGAAATCACTCCCACGCTGGTGAAAGTTGATTCCAGCGATCCCTGTGATCAAAAATAACGGCTGCCCCATGTCCACAACCGAGCGCCTTTATTACCATGATTCCTTTCTCCACGGCTTCGAAGCTGAAGTCGTGGAATCACTGCTGCATGAGGGACGACATGCCGTGGTGCTCACCCGTACCGCGTTCTATCCCACCAGCGGCGGCCAGGTGCATGACACCGGCACGCTCTCGGATTCCACCGGGCAGCGCTGCCCCGTAACGGAAGTTGCTGACGAAGAAGATGGCCGCATCCTTCACCTTGTCGGCGCGCCACTCGCCGTGGGCACGATCGTGCGCGGCACAGTTGACGCGGCCCGGCGCATCGATCATATGCAGCAGCACAGCGGCCAGCATGTACTCTCGGCGGCATTCATCCGGCTTTTCGATATGCCCACGGTGAGCTTCCACATGGGCGTGGAGAGCTGCACTATCGATTTGGAAACAAGTTCCGTCACGTCCGCACAGATAGAAGCCGCGGAGAAGCTGGCCAATGAGATCGTCACCGAAGACCGCCCGATCACGATTCGCTTTGTGGACTTGGAGGCCGCGCGCGGTCTGGGGCTGCGCAAGATTCCTCCCAAACAAACCGGAGAACTCCGGCTGATCGACATCACTGATTTCGATCTCACCGCCTGCGGCGGCACTCATGTCCGCTCCACCGGCCAGATCGGGGCCATCCTTCTACGCAAGGCAGAGAAGGTAAAGCAGGGTGTGCGCGTGGAGTTCGTTTGCGGCGGACGCGCCGTGGCCACCGCGCGCAAAGATTACACCGCGCTCACGGAATCAGCGGCTGCATTCTCAGCCCACCTGTACGAAGTGCCCAGGCAGATCCAAAAACTTTTGGACGATGCCAAAGCAGCAGGGAAGTCCCGGCAAAAACTTCTGGAAGAACTGGCCGAGCTGCAGGCCGAACGTCTCCTGAGTGAATGCAAACAATCGCCATGCATTGTCACTGCCGTTTTTCCTGAACGCGACGCCGTGTTCATCAAGCTGCTGGCCCAGAAACTCACGGCCGGTCGCCCGGACGTGATCGCGCTGTTAGCCTCCGGCGCTGAGCCGTGGACACTGGTCTTCGCGCAAAGTCCTGGCCAAAAATCCAGTATGGGCCAGCTCATGAAGCAGGTCATGCAACAGTCAGGCGGACGCGGCGGCGGTACCGCAGAACTGGCCCAGGGTGGCGTCCCCGCAAATGCTGATCGCGCAAGGATAGAAGCGCTCTTGCGCGAGACGACCATAGCTCTCGGGAGCGCCTCCTGAGGTGACGGCTGGTATGGATTTTGCTCCCTGCAGGCAGCACTGATAAAATAAAAACTGTCACCCGCACTGTGGGGCTATAGCTCAGCTGGGAGAGCGCATCGTTCGCAACGATGAGGCCGTCGGTTCGATCCCGACTAGCTCCACCAAATCTTACCCTTTAATAATCAACAACTTACATACTGTATAAAATTATTGTACCCAAATTGTACCCATCCTCGGGCTACAATGACTTCAGTTCTGAATCAAAGGGGGCAAGAGAATGCTGTTTGTATATGCCCGCCACATGCCCGGCTGCGATCATGGAGATGACATCAAATATCGCCGTTGCCGGTGTCCCAAGTGGATTGACGGCTACATTGATGGCAAGCGTGTACGGCAGTCAGGAAAAACCCGAAGTTGGGAACAAGCCGAACGCAAAGCACGGTTGATGGACGGTGGTGCCGATCCCGAGAAAACTAAACCAACGGTGTTGGCGATCAAGACTGCCATGGAAGCGTTTCTGGCCGATGAGAGGGGACGCAACCTTTCCAAAGAGACGAGCAAACAATCAAAGACACTTCTTGCGAAGCAGTTTTTCCCTTGGGCAAATCGCAATGGCCTTATACGGCTGAATGAAATTACTCCGCATGACCTGGTCCGGTTTCGATCTGACTGGGGTAACAATGGTTTGACATCAAACCGTAAGTTATCGCGCCTGGTGGCTTTCTTCAGCTTCTGTATTCAGAATGGATGGCTCATCGACAACCCGGCGTTGAAGGTCAAGAGAGCCACTGTAAATTCTGCGCCAACCGATTGGTTCCCTAAGCCGGAATTTGATCGCATTGTCGATGCGACATATGCGTATGGAGAATGGCAGGGTGGTCGTGATTTTCATTTCCGTGCCGATCGCCTCCGTGCCCTGGTTCTGCTTATGCGTTGGTCCGGTCTCTCGATCCAGGATGCGGTAACACTGGAGCGGGATCGTCTGGGTGAAAACGGCCGGCTCTTTCTATACCGTGCCAAGACCGGGGTGCCTGTTATCGTGCCTATCCCGCCTGACGTTTGTAATCTGCTATTCTCGTTGCCTCTCCCTAATCCACGATATTTCTTTTGGTCGGGAAATGGTGACCCGCAGACGGCATGCAAAGGTTGGCGGCGGTCTTTCACTCGCCTTTTCAAGATCTCCAATATTCGGAAACCAGATGGTACTGCAAAGCGGTGTCATGCTCATATGTTCCGTGATACTTTTGCTGTCGAATTGCTCAACCGAGGTGTTCCGATTGACAGAGTGTCGCTTCTCTTGGGTCACAGCAGTGTGAAAATTACCGAAAAGCACTACGCACCCTTTGTGAGAGAACGTCAGCAACAATTGGAGCATTATGCCCGCCTGGCTTGGGAGGAGGTGGAAGCCACGCCGACACCTCACAAGGGATCGGCTTCGGCACAACGTCCATCAGATGCGACAGTAAACTAGGCTCGCCCAAAGCCGGAGAGTGGTGCCCGGCTTTATGTGCCAAACATCTTTGTTCTCAGGGACGCAAAGACAGTCTGATCAGATTACCCTCTTCAATCGTTTATGCACGCGTCTCAGTACACTCTCGGGAATTCGGACCGTGCGATATGCTCGTTTATGAAGCGATTCTTCTCGACCCAATTCCACGACATCTGGTTCTTCGGCAAAGATTCTGCGCACAGACCTCTCGCTCAAGTTCCAAAGTTCTGCGATTTCAGCAATCGAATAATGCCTCTCAAAGCAATTCTCCATGTGGGCCGATGGTTTCTTAGCTTCAGGATCGATTTCCTCGATGCTATCTCCGAAACGATTCTCGGGGCCCCCTGTTTGAGCAAAATGTAGTTGTGTACGCCTCCTCATCCAATTAACTCCAGGAATCGAAGCGGGGAACTGCCAGTTCGCCGCTGACGCCTCTTTGGCTTCTCCTTTCGTCAAGTGCAGGTTCGCACGGGTTCAAAACTCGGTCAAATTTTCTAACAGTCCTTGAAATTGAGAGATCCGACGCAAGGAATTTGACCGAGATTTGGAGTGGGGGTAGCTTCTTCTGACGCGAACAGAGCTTTCCGGGCCCTGTTAGTGATGGGAGAAGAGTGTGTTTTCATCGGCTGAAGAAGTAAAAACAGGACTGTTTTTGACCGGGTACATCACCGACGAGGTTACGAGCACGGTTGTTTACCTAGCAGGCAAGCTCAATAAGCCCATATTGCTCGAAGGCCCTCCAGGCAGCGGCAAGACGGAACTGGCCTATGCCGTCGCCAAAGCAACCGACGCTGAAGTCGAACGACTGCAATGTTTTGAAGGGATCAACGAAGAGAAGGCCATCGGCAAATTCGATGAGTCCCTGCAGCGGCTTGCGGTGGAACTGCGCTCCAGATCAGGGCAGATGGATTGGGACGCGGCCAAGGAGGAGTTGCACAGCCAGAAGTTCTTCAGTGCAGGTCCGTTATTGAAGGCACTCCAATACAAAAAGCCATGCGTACTCCTGATCGACGAGCTCGACAAAGTTGGACAGGCTTTCGAGGCTATGTTGTTGGAACTGCTAAGTGTCTGGCGGTTGAGCATTCCCAAATTGGGGGTGATCGAGGCCGAAACCATTCCTTTCGTCGTACTTACCTCGAACGAGGAACGCAGAATTGGGGATCCTCTGCGGCGGCGCAGTTTTTATCTGCGCGTGGAACATCCCACGCCGGAACGGGAGGCAAAAATCCTCCAACTGCGAACACCGCAGCAAGGCCCGGAATTTCATCGGGGCATGGCGGGTTTGGCCCAAGCCCTGCGCGGCTGGAGCCTGGAGAAGCCACCATCGATCTCAGAGATGCTTGATCTGGCGCAGGCGCTCGAAGCCCTGGGGAAAGACCGGATCACAGCCGAAATGCGAGACATCCTGCTGCCACTGCTGGCGAAGACGGAGGCAGACCGCAGGAAACTCATGCTCCGGGACGGCTTTGCAAGCCTGGTCTACG
The DNA here is from genome assembly GCA_035695325.1 of Candidatus Angelobacter sp. Classification (GTDB taxonomy): domain Bacteria; phylum Acidobacteriota; class Terriglobia; order Terriglobales; family Acidobacteriaceae; genus Angelobacter. The sequence goes on along the minus strand of DASSEH010000366.1, from coordinate 97,637 downwards.
ACGCAGGCCAATATAGCGCGGAGGTGGTCAAGTGATGAAGGCTGTTGGCTTCCTGGTGGTCTTATTGAGCCTGCCCTGTGCGGCGCAATCGTGTCCGGAATCCCGGCAGCAGGCCGAGTATTACGCGGCGGCCTACGCAAAGCATTATGGCCTTCCGGTGGAATTCGTACGCGCAGTCATTGAGCAGGAGTCCGGCTGGCACCCCTGCGCCGTGTCGGTGAAGGGTGCGGTTGGGCTGATGCAATTAATGCCCGGAACGGCGGCACGGCTTGGAGTACGGAACCGCTGCGACGTCAGGGAAAACATCTCCGGCGGGGTCCGTTATCTGGCATGGCTCAACCACAGATTTCACGGTGACTTGCGGCTGGTTGCAGCCGCTTACTACGCGGGAGAGCATGTGGTTGATAGCAAGGGTCTTGGTTACTCCAACCGCGATGTAGTCAATTACGTGGCCAGCATCCGCTCAGGAACGGAGCGGCAGAGACAGGTTCGAAGCGTAAACTACTGCGCTTCAGGAAGCAGGAGAGGGTAAATGAAACCGCATTTATTGCTGTCTATTTCTCTGTGGTTTGCCTTTGGCATGGCGCAAGCCGAAGAGGCCAAAGCGAACCCAGAGGTCAAGAACGTGATCATCGAGGAGGGCGCCGTTACGACGGTACGCCTCAGTCCCGGCTACACCACATCGGTCCGGCTTCCCGAGGAAGTCAGCTCGGTGGTGGTTGGGAATCCACTTACATTTAAGGCGGAACACTCGGAGTCGGAGGCGCGATTGGTTTTTTTCAAGCCCATCACGGTGAAACCCGCCGCGAGCAACGCCTTGATTACGACGAAGTCCGGCCAGGAAATCAGCCTGCACCTCATCAGCGGTGGTAAAGTAGCGGGCCAACCGCGAGTGGATTTCCTTCTGGAATACAGGCGACCGCAGAGCCTGTTGATCGCCCAACATGGGGGCCAGAGCTTCTTTGTCGCTGAGACCAGGCCCATTGCCGCAGCCGTCCGGTCTGACACCCCGCCTCGGAAAGAAAAACCCGACCCGATTGCCGAAGTGCTGGCCCTGCAGCGAGCGGTCGCATCTCCTCACTGGGATGGCACAACGCTACAGGTGAGCGTTGGGGAATCGGTGGAGCATGACCATCAGACCATTCTGGGTTTTTCGATTCTTAACAACTCCAGGCGAGTGGTCGAGTTGTTGCCGCCGCAGATTGCGCTGAGCGGCAGGGCGGGCAATGGGAAAGGAAAGGAGATCAAGGCCGAGCCCATCGGCATTGCCGATTTCCGAATGACCAGCCAACGTCTTGAGCCGGGGGAACGTGCCGACGGCGTGGTGATTTTTGAGCGGTTGACATTCAAGGAGTCGACCGAAAAACTGGAGTTGCAAGTGGCCGAGTCGGGACAAGTGGACCATCCGGTGAGAGTGCCGGTCCCGTTTGTTGCCACCAGAGCAGGAGGAGACCAATGAACAACCAAAATGGCGTAGCGCCAGATTTCCTTGCCGGAGCACCAGAGCCAGAGAAAGCCCAGGCCGGCAATTCGACTGGATTGACCGAGGTAAATGGAAAGCAGCCGTATGTCCCGAAGACAGAAAAGAAACAGCCAGGGATCAAGAGAAAACTCGGAGAGTGGGTTACAGGGGGCATCGTCGTGGTGTTGGCGCTGCTGTTTGCTTTGAGCCGAATTCCCCATGGAAAGACAACAAGGCCGACAAACTCTCCGCTGAGCGGGAACCAAAACACAGCGCAATCCACCACGACCCAATCGGGCGGGGAAAGCAGCATTCTTCCGATAACCGACGCTGCTCGTCCACAAGGGCCGCCAGAAGAGAGGACTCTCGGAGGGGAAGACATCGCGCGCACCGCCAGGCAGCGCCAACAAACGTCAACTGCGACGAACCTGAGCGGCATAACCCCATTCAACAACAACCAGCAGCCATGGGAGGCGCCGCCATACCAGCCCAACGCCCCGGCGGCAGCCCTGGAACAGACGCCGGAGACATCGACGGAGGCATCAGAAACCAAAAACGAGCGGGATGGGCTGGATAAACCATCGCTTGTGTTTGTCAAAAGCGCGCAATCAGGGGTGTCTGGAGCCAGAGCGCAAGACAGCAGTGCAGCCCTTGACCTGGGAATCGGTTTGCCACCGGGCACGAGATTGCGGGCGCGGCTGGAGTCAGCCGTCAGCACTGCGGTCGCAACACCGGTTGTTGCCGTGGTCGAGTACAACTATGAACGGCACGGGGAAATTGTGATTCCAGCGGGAGCCAAGGTATTTGGGCATCTGGAGGCCGCGGATGGTTCAGGATATGTTGGCGTACGCTTTGATTCGGTAATGATGCCGGATGGGTCTTCTGTGAATCTTGAAGCCGCCGCGACCGATTTGCAGCTTCGGCCGTTGCGGGGAAAAGTCGAAGGGCGGCACAGAGGCAAGAATATTCTGGTGCGCTCGGCGTCCGGAATAGGCGAGATCGCGGCCACCATCGCAGGCCGGGGCAGCCTAAATCAGTCATTGAGCGAGGGAGATCTCCTGCGAGAACGGGTCAGCAACAACATCGCGCAGGCGTCCGATGAGCAGGTGAACAAACTCGCGGTCACCGAGCACCTGGTGGTCTCCGTGCCTGCCAACACTGAGATCTACGTGGTTCTTCAGAAGCCGGCGAAGACCGAACCGCTATTGAAATCGGATGGAGCAACGCCCGCAGCCCAATCGGGCGGCTCCTCGACAAGGCAGAATGCCGAGCAGTTGCGGCAATTGCTGCAACTGCAGAAGGAGTTGAATCAGGAGGCGAACGCGGCCACCTCCAATCAATAGGACCAAGTGGTTGTGAACGTATGCTCCCGAACGGCCCCTGCTGGGGCCGTTTCTGTTGTGGTCACAGTCTTTCCAGAGGACAATGAACACAATTAGGCTTTCATTGGGCAATCTGGGGTTTGGTTATCACGGACAGGAACATGAGCGGACAAAACGACGAGGAAACAGTCTTGTTTGATTCACGAAAACCCAAACAACTTAAATCGAACATCTTTAGTCTGATTTAGGAAAACCCAAACGCCCTCCCTGCTTTCAGACAATGCAGCGACAACACCGTCAAAATCTTGTGTATTCATGAGTTAGCCGCGTCTCTCCGGTAATTCTTCGATCTCCTTGTCAATCAGAAAAGATTGGGGCTTACGTTGGCCGGCGCCATTTCTGCCTTATTCCGCGTCGTTATTCAGCATTTTCGCCCTCCCGGCATTTGATCGAGTTTCAGAACAGCCGTAGCTTTCGATTCACAACACGGCGGAAAGCCAGATGCCGGTTGCAGGAGTCAGCGGTAATGAAGCTCATGAACATCAATACCAGAAGACAGCAAATGCTGGTTCTGTTTCTTCTTGGCTTTCTCTGCCTTCAGGTTGCTCTACCCGTGGCCTGTGCGCAAAACCTCGGCAGCCAGCCGGCGGTGAACAAAGCGGTGCAGGGCCAGACGGCATCGCAGCCGGAAGGAGCCTTCCTCAACCTCGTGAACTGGGTGGGCAATGTTATCTGCCCGGTGGGCGCTGCCCTCTGCATCGTGATGGCGGTCGTCAGCTACACCCATGGCCGGGGCGTGGCCCGCTGGGTGGTTGCCGGTGCAGGCCTGTTGATGGTCTCAGGGCTGACCAGGCTGATCGAGTTCTGGATTGCGCAGGGACAGTCGGGGATCCAGTAGACGAGAAGCCAGGACGAACGAGGCAAATCCATGACCACACCGAAAATCCTTTCCGACCTGCTCGCACTGCTGTTGGACCTGGCCGTACCGGCGGCGATGTGCACGCTGGTGCTGGCCGGCCTGGCGCTGCGGTCAGAAAGCGGCGTGAACTTCGAAGCGGGTGGCCGCTTCCAGCGATGGATGGTCTGGTCGGTGATTCTGCTCACGCTGCCGCAGTTGCTGTCGTGGTTTGCAGCGCAAGGCATCCACATGCCAGCGCAGGGCGGAGGAGTAAGCAGTGCCTGGCTGAGCAGTATCGACACGACCTTCAGGAGTTTTGTGAGCGACGTGATCATCGCCAGGCTGGTGCCAATACTCGCCGCCTTCTTTGTGTTGAAAGCAGCCCTTGATGGCGCGCAGGGGCACAGCCCATTGGGATCGGTGGTGACCGCGATATTCCTCCTGGCCGTATCGGGAACGGTCCAGTTGATGCAGGGCATGAACAGCGGTTCGGAGTTTGCCACCACCGACATGCTGGCCTCGCTGTGGAATTACCTCTCGGGAACGATCCTGCCCGAGGCGGCGGGACTGGCCGTGGTGGGAGCCATTATCAATTTTGCGCGGCATAGACCGGTGATGCCACTGGTCTATTCGGCGCTGGCCTTCCTGAGTGTTTCGGCTCTCTGGAAGCTTGTCCAGGCGATGGTCAGGTAACGCGGAAGACGAGGAGGTGATTCACCATGTTTGAAAACGGACTGCTGCACCTGACCAACTGGACAGCCAACGTGATTATGCCGACAGTCGCGGCCCTGTTCGCGGCGGCGGCGATCTACCGGTTCAGTAAGGCCCAGCCCTATTCGCACATGTCTTATGCGGCACTGGCTGCCCTGATGTGTTCCGGGCTCTTCCGGGCGCTGGAGGCCTTTGCCGCGCAAGCAGGCGCGAACGATCCGGACCGCTACTGGATTTCAATCCTGACGCTCACGAACTGGGTAGGGAACGTGATGCTGCCGCTCTACGGAACCCTGCAGGTGGTACTGGGCGTCGTGCATTACGCGGGCTTACTCGAAAGGATGACGATTGGCGAAGCATGGGTCCGCAATATTGTGTCCGCCATGATGTGTTTCGGGCTTTCGGGATTGATGCGTCTGGCTGAGTTCTGGATCGCCAACGGAACGGCGGGAGTGAGGTGAGATATGGCGCTTGAGGTAACACCAGTGAATCGGAACCTGCACACGAGAGTGACCTTCATGGCGCTCGAATTCGAGGACCTGTTTGTGGTGCTGGGGCTGGCGGCGGTGATGAATATCGTGAACCGCTTTGTCGGGGGCGTAACGGGAGCGGTTCTGCAATACGGAGTCCCGTTAGGAGTGGTCCCATTGCTGATCGCCTTCAAGTACGGAAAACCCAGAGGCTATTTGCGCGACTTGCTGAGCTGGCACACCAAACCGCGGGCCTACTGCGCGCTGGCGCATGACCGGCAGACGAGAACGAGTTACATCGAGGAGGAGAAGTAAATGCCCGAGACCATGGAACAACGCGAAAAGAAGCTCGATGACCCGGCGGTCTGCGAACTGTTGCCGGTCCGCGATTATCTGGACCGCGTAATGGTGCGGACGAACGGATCTCTGGTTGCGGGGTACGAGTTGCGCGGGGTGAACGCCTATTTCGCGAGCGATGGAGACCGCGACCGGAACAAGGTGATGCTCGAAGCGCTGCTGAAGTTCATCCCGGAGCAGAGCATGCGGATGCAGATCCGCTACGAGGTGGTCGAAGACCTGGGCGGCCTGCTTTCGCATTACACCGAGCAGAACCGGCTGCCCGATGACAATGAGACCGTGCATGCGCTCGATGCGACGCGGCTTGAAGCCTGGGGCACAAAGGCCGAAGGCGGGCACTATCTGCGGCCGTTGTTGCATGTCTATTTCATCTGGGACCCGCGTATTCATCATCGCGTAACAGGCAAGGCCGACAAGCGGGCGATCCATTTCAGTCTGTCCGCGCTTTCATCAAGGTCCGAGATCCAGCGGTCGCGCCAGGAGCACGAACGGTTAGTGGCGGAGTTCGAGAGCCTGTTGGTAGGGATCGAGACCACGATGGAGGCGGCGAATCTGGGAGCACGCCGCCTGGATGACCAGGAGTTATTTATGGAGGCCAGGCGGGCCCTGAACCCGCTCGACCTGGACCGGAGACCGCATATCGCCGGGGAGAACTTTCTGGAATACCGCAGCGCGCGCGAGCAATTGGCGGATGTCAGCATCCTGAATGAAACCGAGTCCTGCATCAATATCGGCGGACTACTCTATTCGCTCGTCAGTTTGAAGGAACTGCCCGATGCCACATTCCCGGGGATTTTGCGCGAGCTTGCGGCCATCGATTTTCCCATTGTGGTGAACGCGCAGGTCACTCTCCCGGACCAGGCCAAAGTACTCAAGGGCTACAAGAGCCGGCTCAAGAAGATGCAGGCGGCACAGCGGGACACGCACGGCGGATTTAAGACCAACGTCGAAGCTCAGGTTGCAGAATCGCAGTTGTTCCGCGTGCAGCAGGAGATCATTGCATCTTCCCTTAAGACAGCCAAGCTGAGCCTGACGATCATCACGCGGACATCTAAGCCGGCGAACACCCGCGGCGAATACGAGGAAGCTGAACAACTCATCACCAACCGCCGCCAGCAGTTGCTGTATGCGATTGCGCGGATGAACGGCGCCAAAGCTATTCACGAAACGCTGGCCAAAAGGCGGCTTTACGTGAGTTCGCTCCCCGGAATGGGTGATACCGACCGGCGGGAGCAGGACATGCTGACCACCAATGCCGCGGACCTGCTGCCGATTGAGACGCCCTGGCCGGGCACTCCGCGGTCTCCGTTGTTTCTGGTCGAAACTCCCTACCGGCAGCTGATTCCTTTCTCGCCTTTCGATCCCGGCTTAAGCGACGCCAACATGCTGATCATGGGCAAGAGCGGAGGCGGCAAGACTCTGATGACGCAGATGCTCCTGTCGATGGCGGCACGCGTCGATCCGCTGGTGTCGATCATCGAACGCGGAGATTCCTACCGGCCGCTGGTGGAGCTGATGGGCGGGCAGATGATCTCGATGTCGCTCGATTCGGAGCAGACCATCAATGCCTAGGACCTGCCCAGGGGAGAGCGCGAACCGAGTAAAGACCAGGTGGCTTTTTTGCGAAACCTCACCCGGCACATGATGGGCGAGGGTCGCGCGGAAGACACCGACCTGCTGGATAACCTGCTGACCGAGGCGATTCTGCGGACATACAAACGCGCGGCCATCCGGCCATCGAATCCAATCCCGACGTTTTGCGATCTGCGCGACGAACTGGCGCAGTGGCGCGATGAAGAAAAGAACCAACGGGTCATGGATGAGGCACATCTGGCTGCGATCAAGCTCAGGAGCTGGACAGGAGACAAGGGGCCCTACTCTAAACTCTTCGATCGGCCCACCACAATCTCACTCGAAAGCTCCTGGTTATTTTTTAACGTCGAAAAGCTGGCCGATGATCCGCGCCTTGAAGGCGCCATGAGCCTGGTGATTGCCCGCGCCATGTCGCTGCGGGCCTCGGGCAAGACGGGGCGTCCGGCCATCGTCATCATGGACGAGTTCTGGTTCATCCTGGATTCCCCGGTGCTGGCCCCGGAGGCGGTACAGCTGTTTCGCACGGCGCGCAAACGCGGAGTCATTGTCTGCGGAATCTCCCAGACGGTCGAAGACTATGTGGGCACCAGAGAAAAGCCCCGGACGCATGGGCCGGGAATCATCAAGAATGCCAGCACCAAAATCATTGGCCAGCAACCAGGAGACCCGAGTCCGTTGCGCGACCATCTTCACCTGAGCGATACGGCGGTCAACACCATCAAGCAGTTTGCCGCGCCCCGCAAGGGCCGGCATGCGGACGCATTGATCGTAATCGGAGAAAAGGCCGAGATGACGCATGCCATCCGCATGGTTCCGACGCCCATCGAGTACTGGATCATGACGACTTACGCGCGCGAGCGGCATTACCGCGCATGGTGGCTGCGGGAGCATGCGAACCTGCCATTGCTCGAAGCGTACCAGATGCTGGCCGAGCAATTTCCGCAAGGGCTGGCGGAAATCGACCCACTGCCGGAGGAGAAGTCGGGCGCGGTGGCCAGGGGAGCGCAGTAATGGTGAAGAGATTATTGAGCAAGAAGTATCTCGCATATCTGGCCGTCGTGGTTGTTCTGATGCTGCCCACGGCGGCAAATGCCGGAGTAGGCGACATCGTTCAGTTACTCCTCAGCATCACCAATACCCTCAAAGGCGACATAGGACAGGTGCTGGGCGCCATCCAGAAAGTCGGGAATGCCAAACAGAGTCTGCAGCAGCAGATAGCGTGGCCGATCAATGCCATCAACCAGGCCAAGACTCTTGTATCGCAGGTGCGGGCGCAATACTCCGGCCTTGCCGGCCAGATTCATTCGATCGAGGTTTCGAGCGCCAATCTCGCCAACCCAAAACAACTGGAGTCGCAGGTGCGGGGCGGCAAGCCCCCCGGGTTAGGACAGCTTCAGCCTGCGTTTCTGAAGGTCTATGGCGTGGTGCCATCGGCAACCGATGCCAGCGCCACGGATCGGAACCTGATTGATATCGATGATGCGATGGCCATGGGGTCCCTTAAGACCACAGTTATTTCGGATCAGGCTACCGAACAGATGTTGAGGGCTGCCGATTCCCTGGAGCGGCAATCCGCTGGGACCGCGCCGGGAGCCGCGCCCCTGCTGACGGCGCAGGCGCAGGTGGCCAACCTGCAGGGGCAGGCATTTCTACAGCGGATGCTGGCGGCGGAGTTGAGGCAGGAAGCAGCCCGGCTCGCGCACGACAACGCTCTGGTGAAACGGAGCGCGGAGGCCAACCGGAACCTTCGCGACCACATGCGTCAGATTCTAAGCCGGCCCTGAAACAAGGGAAAAGGAGAAGTCATGTTGAAACAGAAAAGCGTAACCAGGTTCTTAGGGCGGTGCTGGAAAGCGTTCGGAGTGCGGCTGGTCATTGTCTTGGTTTTGATCGGCGTACTGGTTTTTGCGCCGACCGGAGCCAACGGACAGTTGGGGCTGGATCCGTGTTGCGCCATCATTTCAGCCGGATTGCAGTCGATTTCGGGGTTGCTCAAAAGCGTCGTGGCCAAGCCCCTCTCCCAGATTCAGCAGATCGAGCAACAGGCAGTGAATTTCGAGCAGCAGGTGGTATATCCGGCGAGCGCGATCACGAGTGCGCGTGGGCTGGCCAGCCAATTCCAGGGGCAACTGCGGCAGATGTCGCGGGTCTACCAGTTGCCGACCAACAGCGCCACGTTGCCCACGCCGCAGCAGCTTGAACAGGCGCTGCTTTCGCACAGCCCGCAAGCGACAGCCCAGATCGGCGACAGGTACACGGCGGTCTATGGTGGCGTGATGTCGGCGCAGGATGCGCCGCAGCCGGTGCGCGACATGGTTGACGCCACTGACGCCGAGGCCCAGGCAGCGCTCAAGAAAGCGGTCGAGATTGATGCTCTGGCCGATATCGAAATAGCTGCAGCCGACAAGATCAATCAGCAGATTCAGTCGGCAGCGCCGGGCAGCGCACCGATTCTCGAAGCCCAGGCGGCGGCCTGGAACGTTCGCGCTAACGCCTATACGCAGTCGGCAATGGCGGAACTGATGCGAGTCCGCTCGATTGATCTCGCGAACGCGAGCGCCAACGTTAAGTTCAGCGCGGGTAGTAATACCGCCCTGAAAAACGCGACCGGCAACGTATTAGGAAGGACAAAGTAGAACATGTTTTATATCGAGCGGCTTTTGAAGATGGGGCTCGACGGCATTGACCGTACGAACATGCTGCCGGCCATCACGGGGATCGCCTACGCCATTCTGGTGGTTGGCTTTCTGCTCGGTCTGTATCGGGCCGCCATGCGGGGCGGCGATCTGCAGGCGCTCGGGGTCACCTCCATCAAGTACATCGTTGTCGGCATCATCGTGGCCAACTGGTCCACGGTTTTTCATGGAATCAACGATTCCTTTACCCAGGTTGCCCACCTCATTGGCTCAAGCTCTGGTGCAGCGGATGTTTTTCTTAGTTGGCTCGACCAGCTGAAGCAGCAGTTTGACGCCGACGGGACGTCGTCGTTGTGGCACCTCATTACCGGGGGCGGCTCGGCAATGATCACGGTGCTGCTGGTGATAGTGGCCTACCTTATTTATGCGCTGTCGATCATTGTTTTTGGTTTCTTCTATACCTTGTACGGCTGCGTGCTGTACGTTCTTGGGCCGCTGGTCCTGGCGCTTCTGCCCATGCCCGGTGTCGGGCCACTTGCCAGGAGTTTTGCGACTAACGTCTTCATCTGGAATGGCTGGGTGGTGCTCTATGCGATCTTTGGCGCATTGATTACAGCCATTCAGGCCAACCGGATCAACGATCTGTTCAGCTTCATGGGATTTTTCACGGGCAGTATTGATTCGCTCCTGCTGGGTCTCATCAGCATTTTCTACGCGCTCGCGCTCCTGCTGATTCCGTTCATTGCCAAAAAGATCGTCTCGGGTGACGTGGGCTCAACCGCCTATGACATGGTTCGCGCAGCGGCAGTTCTTGCAGGTACGGCGGTATCGGCAGGAGCGGGTGCTGCTGCCGGTGCGGGTAGCGCAGCAGGTGGATCGAGCGGAGCCGGAGCAGGCGGCGCGACGGCGGGCGGGGCGGGAACCGGTGCTGGCGCCGGTGGTACTGCCGCCACCAGTTCTTCAATGCCGCCTCCCCAGCCAAGCCTTGCCGGGTCGATTCGCTCTGCAGTGGCGAGCGCGTTCAACGGCGGAGCGCCGCCTGTGCGGTCATCTGGCCCTGCCTCATCCCAGGGCTCGGGTGGTTCTGAGAAAAAGTCGTCGGCGGCGTCGGGTTCGGGAGGCAGCACCTCGCTCGGTTTCAGACCAGTGGGGGTAGTCCAGAGCATGGCATTTCACGCCGGACGGATGGCGGGTAGAGCAGTGGCGGGCGCTGCGAACAGCAGCGGTTCGCAAAATGACGGGTAAATGAGGAAGGAGAACGCAAATGCTTTCGTGGCAGAGAGGACCCATCTATGAGCCGAAAGACAGTAGCTTCCGGCCCTGGAGTATCACGTCGCTCCTGGCATTCCTGTTTGGAAGGATGGTTGGACGTTTGTTTCGCAAAAGGGGGAACCGATGAATTTGTTCAGGAAATTACAGCCCGGTAAAGAAGCCAAAGGAAAAGAAGTTAAAGAGAAAGAAAAACCGGAGCAGCCGGAGAAGCTCAAATACGCCCGTTACTACGAGCATGATGGAGCTCTTCGGGCCTACTCCAATCGCGCCATGCTGCTGGCGTTTCTCTGTGTACCCACAACGCTGGTCGCAGTCGGCCTCGCGGCTTATGTTCGCCTGCAGCCGCCCACGGTTATCCGCGTGAGCGAGAACGGCGAGGCTGCCGCGCTGGGCCGCGGGCCCTCATTGGCCAACGGCCCGGTCCAGGTTGCTCAGGGCGCGAATGCCGAGCCCAATGATTTCGAAAAGAAAAGCTTCATGCGGCTGTTTCTCGAACACTATCTCAGCTTCTCGCCCGACAACGTGAGCCGCAATTGGGCCGGCGCGCTCAACATGATGACCTCAAACCTGCGCCGTGCCACGTTAACCGCCATGGAAAAGGACAACACTGTGGGCAGGATTGGGGATGAGCAGATCACCTCCGTCTTTCAATTGCGCTCGATTGAAGTATCGAAGGACGATCCATTGAGCTTTACCGTGTATGGCGCCAAAGACATCCACCGCGTCAGCGACCACAAGGAAACCACCGCCCGGCTGATTGGCAAATTTCATATCCGTCTGATCAGCGAGCGCCGCACGGAACAGAATCCGAGCGGGCTGCTGATCGCCGAGTTCGGAGAGGAAGTGATCGAGGGCGAGCAACGCGATGCCGTCGCGCAGAGTATCGGGCTGGGCGGCTCCCATTGATTCGCACGCGCGCGTGACACGAATAACCGAACGAGAAAGTTTCCTGGCTACAGATCAGCAGTGAGGAGTGAGGACATGGATACAGCGAAATCAACAACCGAATCAGCAACCGGACTAACAACTGCAGACACGGCGGCAGGCACACCCGGCAGGAACGGGCGGGGAGAGCGCGGCCGGAGACGCTCGGAGACGACCAGCGCCAACGTGCGCTATTTCCTGCCTAAAGCCGGTAACTCGGGCGACAAGCCGGAACTGGGCCGGGAGATGACGAGCGAGGGAGAGGCGCTGGTCGAGGCCTTCCGGACGGGCCAGTTGATGTACACGGTGGTTGCCTGGAAGGCGGTGCCCGAGATGAGTGACGACGGCCCGAAGATCGTGAAGCAGGCGATCAATCGCACCTGAATCGCCCGCGGACGAGTTGGCACAAGTTTTCAACAGAGGCCCATCAAGATCGGCCCCTTTGAAGACCCTACACAAAGATTTCCTGTAGGGAGAAGTGCTGACCCGGCTCTTGAACGAATGCCTGGTTAGAAAACCAAAAGAACGGGAACCAGGTATGAGGCGAGAGTTTTGGGTGAGCAAGAAAAAACTCCTTGTTTCTGCCGGTTACCCGACAAAAAACAAGGAGCAAATAAACATGATGAAAGACGATACCACATTCAACGCGACTCAAGTTGTAGTCTTTGACATCGACTCCCAAAGCAACGTGACGCAACAGCTCACGGACAACGCCCAGGAGACGACGCTTGAGAATACCCTTCTCGAAGCGCTCTATCCCGGCATCAAGGTGGCCATAGCGAACGTGCCCACGGGCTTTCTCGATGGTTTTGAGGAATCCGCGGTCGCCAATGCTCTGGTCAGCATCCGCTCGAACAACACCGAATACCGCCTGGTTGGCGCCAGCGGCTCGGCCAAGGAAGGCAAGTTCTACCTGGTCGACGCCGATCACGCGCAGACCATCGCGGAGCGGTTCCAGTTCTGGCCCGAGGCGGCTATCGTCTATTTTGGCATTTTGGTCTCACCCTGCCGGGTGATGATCGATGAGCCGGACATGACGGTACTGGTTGTCGAGGACCATCAACTGGGAACCAACGACTGCCGTGGCTGGATCAGACGGTCGCTATTCGGCAAACTCCAACTCCCCGATCACTGCCTGTATCAGTTCCGCATGGCCTTTGAGGACACGCAAGCCAAAGGGTCTTTCAAAGTCATGGGAGATGATGTGGCCGACATGGTGGGCGCCGACGTCATTGTGCCCACCAGTTCGATCAAGCCCGAACTGAAGTTCCCCAAATCACAGAAGTCTCTCTTCCAAAAAGAGGGAAAGAAGTTCCGGGGACGTGTAGTCCTGGGGATTCGCGACGTTTCCGAGCCGCGGACCTACGGGTCGAGCTACCAGCTCATCGAAAACGCTCCAGACGATTCGATCCAGCTTGAGGTCATGCCGGAGGCACTCCAGCAGGTCCGCAAGTTCGCCGATTCGCTGGAACAGGGAGATTACACGCAGCTGCTGGAGATCCTCTGCCTGGATGACGCGGAAGCAATCCAGGAACGGACCGAAATGAGGATCGTCGAGGCGGCGCTCATGGCCGACCAGAATGGCATTATCGGTATAGCCCGTTTTCCGTACATCAACAATCAACTGAACAAGATCCTGGCGCGCTGGGCGTACAGAACCACGACGGGAGGAGGCATTCGTTTGCCTGGGTTCGCCCTGGCCGACGACGGATACCTCATCGCTTACAAGGACGGGTTCTTCTGGGGCTCCGATTGGATTCCCAAAGACCAGGCGATTGTAGCTCTCGAATCCACGTCGGGTTTGTGTGTCCGCTATCCCATTCGCAGCATTGACGATCTTCTGCCTCTCCAGCATATGGGGTCGGCGGAACTGTTCGTCAAACTGTGCGAGCATCTCGAAAAGCAGGGCTGCGGGGATGCGGGCGTAATCGCCGAGCAGGTTGCCAGCGAACAACTGTGGCTGGAGGGCGTGTATGTTCTCCATTCGGAGACAGCCAGGAAGAACGGCGGCGACTTCGACTTTGACGGTGTTTGTGTAGTCGAAGACAGCCGATTCGCGCGCTTTGTCCGTTATTGCTCAAGCAGGATTAGTCAGGCCGTCCACGAGGAGAAAAACAAGGTCAAGGCAAAGACCTCGTGGTGGAACCTTCCTGTCGTAGCAATGAAGGCGCGCGGTAATCAGATTGGCCGGATCACCGATCTGAAAACATCCTGCCTCGCGGCGGGAGAAACAAGCCTTGCCCGCGAACTGGTGCCCGAACTCCAGAAGGCGCTGGACTCCCTTAAATGGAACGTCCAGCCCGACCGGGAACGGATCGACCGCATCAGCAAGCAGGTGAAGCACGCTCCCTGGCTCGATTACAAGTGGGCGACCGCGATCTCCAGGTTGCCTCAACATCTCCCGGTGGCACTGACCGACCGCATCGGGACCATCTACAACCATGTCCGCAAGGAACTTCCGGACCTCACGGAGAACAAGGCGCTCATCTCGGAATTCAAGATGCTGGTGGCGGGTGAGAACGTGACCCGCGCCATGTATGACGAATGCCGGTTTGTGAACAGCGTCTATGCCGCCGTGGTGGGACGATCTTCCGAGCGGCAGGACCGGCTGAGTGCGGATTGCGACCGTGCGTCGTCTGAGTTGGAGGAAGCCAAGCTTGACGCCAACCGGATGCTGCGCAACCAGAAGTACGCCGCGCTGAAGCAGACAGTTACCGCACGCCGTCTGGGTGATGAACGCCGGAAGAAAGAGATGAAGGCGATCAACACCTGGGTACGTGTGTGGGCTGCCGGCAAAGAGGACAACCGGATGGGCTGGGTCCAGGCCATGCTGACCGTGGTCTGCGAAGGCCAGGGCCAGGGCGCCATCCTGCTCAATGCTTTTCCCCAGGAATTCGTCGATCGTGTGGCGGGGATCACCGGGGGCAAAGCGCCACGCGTGGTAGTACCGGACCTCGCCGGGGTCATCAGCAAGGTGGACCCCGAGGGCCGGGCATTCCTTATTGAGCCGCTGGAAGGTGGCGGAACCAGGGAGACATTCCTGTTCCGCTCAAACAAAAACGGGGAGATATTCCTTGGGACGATGGACTAAGCGTCCACAGGATCTCAACCCAATTACCGTGTGGAACCGGGCGAACTGCCCGGTTCCGCACCGATTAAGGGAATCATGAAGCCCACATCATTTGTGTTACTACTATCGCTCTTATCATCCTCCTCGTTTGCTCAGGAACAAAAGGCCCAGGCCGTACCTGTCGTTCAGACACAGGCTATTCATCTGTCCACGGCCCTCGATCACATCACCGTCCTTGAATTTGGCGAGCCGGTGACTCAGGCCGCGGCCGGAAGCTCCGCCTTCAGCATCGAATGGCGCGACAACAAAGTCCTGATCAAACCAATCAAGCCCGGGGGCTCCACGGACCTCTTTGTGTGGACAGCGTCGCGGAGATTCACCTATGAGCTTGACCCTCCGGGAGAAGTGAAGAACATGAATTTCGCAATTGACAATGCCATTCCTATACCCAGGCCCGCGCCAGCCCCCAGCGAACAAATGATCCAGATCGCGGACATGATGTTGACACGGGCGTTGCTCGGGGCCGACAGGATCGAAAACAGCGGCATCAGGAATGAGAATGGGCGCGTCGTTGTGCGGATTGAGAACGCATTTCAATCGAGCAACAGCCTGTACATCCGCTACGCGATCCGCAACCTGACCGACCGTCCTTATCGCATTCCCCAGCCAGCCATCTGGGAGCTTGCCTCCCCGGATACAACCGTATCTCTTCCCTCCCTGCGGCGCACGCAACTGGACAGCCGCACCGTGAAAAAACTGGGTGCGAAGAAGCGGAAGCCCCTTGTTGTCGCCGGCGCCGAGACCCAAACGGCGGATATTGGTCCCACGGACGAAACCCACGGCGTCATCGTGCTCCGGCAGCAGTTCTCAGGGCCAACAGTCCTTGAACTCGCCTTCGCCGATGCGGGAGGCCGCCATGTCGCAGCCACATTCGTCTACTGATCTGTTTGCGGTACCGACCGTCACCGAGGAACAGATGCTCGGCTTCCTCGTAGAGTACTGCGAGAAGGATGCCCCACCCAGTCCGGTGCAACGGCTGCTCGAATGGTTGCGCGACCCGTTTGAGTCGGACCAGGAACTCGAGGCGGGCAATGAAGGCCAGAAGGAGCGCTACCGGCTCAATCCGCTGTGCGTGTCACTCGGAATCTTCCTGTTGATCGTGTTCGCCAACTTCATCTATTTCAGTTTTTGGAGTCATTAACTTATGCAGCCTCACGACAATCACGACACTTACAACAGCAATGACCGCTCCCGTGACAGCATGGATCGCGTCGTATTGACCGTCCTTATCGTCGCGATCCTTGGCCTGGGAATCTACCTGCTGGTTGCCAAATTTCATGTCCGGCGGGAGCAATTGGTGGAAGGCAGCATCTATCTGGGGTGCGGGCTCGGGGCCGCTTACTCCGTGGCGCGCTATTGCAGGGACTATAAGGAAAAATGCAAAAGGAACTTGTCGCGTCTCCGCATCCACATTCCCTGTGACCGGCACGAAGAAAATATTCAAACAGCCTTTGCGCGCAATTCCAGCCTTGCCGGGTACAACGCCGCCACCAAAAGAAAGGTGCTGTGGTCCGACGAAGTCCGGACATTGCAGTCGATCCTGATCGGTAAGTCGGGCTTCGGCAAGACAACCTTCATGCGCAGCCTTGCCGGCCAGGATGCGCGCCGTGTCTTCGACACAGGCGCCCGGAAGCGGCATATGCCGATGATCATTCTTGACGGGAAGGGCGACCGGGAATTTATCGACAGGCTCATCGAGGACTTCGCCGCTGCCGGTCGCCTGCAGGATGTCCGGCTGCTTGATCCATCGCGGCCCGAACTGTCGGTGCGGTACAACCCCTTGTACGTCGCCGACGATGGAGATTCATACCAGGAATATGTGAACTTCATCTTTGAATCGTTTGGGCTCAAGCAGGACTTTTTCAAAGACCACCAGGCCACCTACTTCAACGATCTGGTACGCGTTCTCAACCATACCGGCAAACGCCACAACGTATATGACGTGCTGGTCATGGCGCTTGATCCTATCGTGATGGGCGAGCAGGTGGAAGCGGCCATCCACCGCGCCGAAAACGAATCGGGCGTCACCACGCAGCAGCGATTGAACTTGCAGATGTCGGTCCGCAACCTGTGGCAATCGTTCCAGGACAATGAGCGCGTAACGAAGATTCAGGGCCTCCTGAACCCGCTGATGACCTTTCTCGAAGACAAATTGTCCATCATTACCGGGCCTTATGATCAACTGCTTACTCTCTCCGACGTCTTCGATCAGGACCTAATCCTGCTCGTCCCTCTGAACGCCAACACCAATGAGCGGGCGATTTCCGCGCTCGGTCGCATTCTGCTCAAGAACCTGCAACTGATGGTAGGCCAGCGCTACGAAAAAGCGGCGCGGATGCGTGACGGAATGCCTCCGGTGAGCGTCATTCTGGACGAGTTCTCTACCTTCGCCTATCCCAGTTTTCCGCGCATTCTCGAAACGGCGCGCGGCAGCAACGTGTCCTTCCTCTTCTCGGTGCAGTCGGTGGCGGCGCTCGATACCGTCAGCCCGATTTTCCGTGCCAATCTCACAGCTGCGCCCAGCACCATCATGCTGATGCAGAGCTGGGATCCGGCATCGACGGAGTATTTCCAGGAGTCGGCCCCGAGCATCCCGGTCGAGCACCTGAACGTGAATCTCGAAGAGAGGGGCTGGCTGTGGAAGAAGTACGAGCGGACAGGCAAAGCTACGTCGCGGACCATCGAGGAGCCGCGGGTGCCCCAGACGGAAATCGGTCACCTGCCGCGCGGACAGATGCACATGCTGATGGCCGATCCCCGTGGAAAGCCCCGCTATGTGCGGCTCTATGTACCGCCGCCAGGCACGGCCAGTCTCCCGTGCTTCAAACCCATGGTCTATCCGCCCGTTCCGGCTTCGAACTGGCGCACGGAGGGCGCAAACCTGCGCTTTAAGGACCTGGATTTCTTAAAAAAGTTCCCGCGCATCAGCGGGCGGAGAGGTGCGTGATGGGGCGCGAAATGAAGAGATTTTTTACCCGCATTCTTCTGTCTTTCACTCTGCTGGCGCAGGTAGGATTTGCCGCGCAGGCTCCAGCTTCCCATTTTGATCCCGGTCGTCCCTCGGGTGGCCAGCAAAAGAGCTTCTTTGATTTTCTTATGCAGTCGAAATCTCAGAAGACGGACCTTGGAAAGTGCATCGAGGATGTTCGCCGGATCGGAATCGAAAGCACCATCGAGAACTTCAATTACTGGTCCAACATCGCTGCCCTGGTCGCCGCATTGGGATTATTTCTCTACATTCTCAAGCTGAGGGGCCAGCACAAGCAGACCCTTGTGAGCACGGCGCAAGCGCTCACCAAGCTGCAGAATCAGCTGGCGACCGGGCAGCAAAACTATCAGCAGTTATATAAGGCATACTCACAGTATCTGCAGGAGTTCGACCGGGAGAAGGAGCCAAAGCTGCCGCTCAAATCGGCAGTGTCCAGGGGCCGGAATGCCGGTGACCAGAGGGACATCGTCGGAGATCTGAAAGCCGCCCCTGCTGCCGTTGTTGTTGCACCACTCGACCAAACCCAGGCTCTCAACCAGCCTGCCGTAAGCGATGCCACATTCTCCAGTCTCCGTCAGCAGATCACCACTCTGACGCAGCAGTTGGAGCAGGAACGGCAGAAAAACCGCAAGCTGCGCGGGGAGTAGCAGCCCGCAAATGCAGAAAGGAAATGCCACAAATGGCAGACGAAGAATCTAAAAAACCTATCGAAACGCAACTGGCCGGGCAAATGGCCCGGGTGCTCAACCACTTCGCACCTGGCGGCCCGATGGGTCCGATTGAAGACCTGAAAGAGTACGAGAAACTGCGCGAAGCTTTGCCACCGCTCGAAGGCGAACTGAATCTCGTAGTCACGGAATTTGTCCAACTGGTGGACTACTGTCGCCGGCAGAAAATCAAGCTTGGTTCCGATGTTGCCGACGCCATGATGGCTGCGTCCAGGCTGCCCATCGAAGAGCGGATCGTGCGCATTCGCGAGATCAACCAGGAACTGATGAAACGGCTCAATGATGCTGGTGAAAGTGCTCCATTTCGGGTGTAACTGGTGGGCGCGGTTTGGATCGCAAGCAGACGATCCACACCGCTATACCCGCCACGCTGCCTACTACAATTCCACCGGCATCAAATGCGGGAACAAGGTGCGGCGTCATTGGATCGTGCCGGGATTGATACGATTCAACGGCTCCGGCGGCTTCAATCCGCATCTGCCATCTCGCTCCCTTGGCCACACGTTTGTGGCGTCTGAGGTGGACTTTCTCTTTGGCGGCAACCGGCTCCTGCTTAAGAAAAAGATGCCGGATTCCGCGACACCAGATTGGTACCTCGTTGTCGTCTCCCAGGCTCTCCACGGACGCCTGGACTTTGCTTCTGCCGGTTGGAGATCGCCCGGCTCTGTGGTTATTTGTTCCAGCCAGTTGCGCCAGTTTCAGGAGGCCATGCTGCTGATGAAGCCGGGCGATTGGATCAAGACCGCGTGCGGCTTCTGGCAATTATCGGTGCCGAACCGTTCCCGAGTGGGCGCCGAATTAGCGTTGTTAGAAAGTCCGGTTCCAGCCTGAATTAGGGCTAAGATGCGATACGCCAAAGGCACAGTTTCGATCAGCGCACTCCGCGATATTCCGCTGCTGTTGCACGTCAGAAATTCGAGGTTCATCAGTCACCGCCAACTGTTTGAACTCATGAAATTAGCGTCCACGGAATATTCACGCGAGAGTTTCGCCTGGCGGATGCAACGGCTGGTGACCGGCAACTATATTTCCCGCTGTGAGGGCGATTTTGGCAATGGGACGATTGTCTATCGGATCACCCACCGGGGCCTCGTCCAGCTCGAAAGCCACTGTCACTATGCCACCGTCCTGAACTCGAAGACCCAGCATTTGCCCCATCTTTCCCAGGTCTATCACGCGCTGGAGCTCAATGAGATCCGAGTTGGCTTGGCTCGCCACAACGTGTTGCTTTCCTGGAAGTCAGATGTCGAAACGGCTTCCGCCAATACCATCTCGGCCAATCCGCTCGAAAAGGACTACGACGCAATCGTCAATGTCTGGAATCAGGATCGTGCCGCCGCTTTTGCTCTGGAGTATGAGCGCAGCATCAAGAGCGCACACCGGTATGATCGAATCCGGAGCGCTCTCGAAGCTGAAAGCAAGCTGAGCTGTATCCTTTATCTGGGCTCAGGTGATGAAATTACGTGGCACCTCGCCAGCCAGCTCTCTGGTATACCCAAGCGCCTCGCCTTTGCTACGAACCGGGCATTCCAGGAGAACCTGCTGGATACCATGGTTATCCTCTATCCAGGCCAGCCTATGGTTCCATTTCGCAGCCAACTGCATGGTGTCTTTTAGCTGCTTTGCGGAGGATCACAGAGGAAATGACATTGGTTTTCCGCCGACTTCCGGTTTGCCCGTAATCCCGACAGAATCGGGTGCCACAAGCCGACTTCTCGGTACTGATCTGTGACCTAGAAAGTCGGAGCTAGACAAAGTTCGTAATGAGCGCATCAACGGTCATACAATCAGTCTCATGATATGGAACCCGCGCGGGTCTCGCTGGCATCGCTGGGACCCGCATCTACATGCGCCGGGCACTCTGCTCGCTGATCAATTCGCGGGCGACTGGGAAGCCTACCTCACCGCTGTCGAAAATGGCGCCCCGGTAATCCGGGCACTGGGCGTTACAGACTATTTCTGCATTCAAACGTACAAAGAAGTCCGGAAGCGCAAAGATGCAGGCCGACTGCCCAACGTTTTCTTTCTATTTCCCAATGTCGAGATGCGGCTGGAGATCAAGACGGCCAAGAATCACGGCATCAACCTTCATCTCTTGTTCTCTCCGGATGATCCGCATCACGAATCGACCATCGAGCGGATTCTTGGACGTCTGCACTTTCGTTTCCAGGAACAGGACTACGCATGCAATAGGCAGGAACTGATTGCCTTGGGGCGAGTCAACGATCCGAAGCAAACAAATGAAGATGGAGCGCACCGGACTGGTGCGAATCTATTCAAGGTAAGTTTTCCCGAGCTCCAGAAACTTTTTCGGGAAGAACAGAAATGGCTCTCGAAGAACTGCCTAGTAGCGGTCGCCGGGAGCCTGAACGATGGGACAGCCGGCCTTCAGGAGGACGCATCCTTCGCCGCTCTCAGACAAGAAGTCGAGCGGTTCGCCGACATTATTTTTGCGAGTACGCCGTCACAACGCGAATTCTGGCTGGGAAAGACCCCGAAGGCGAGTCGGGAAACTATCGAAGAGAAGTACAAGGCGCTGAAGCCCTGTATGCACGGGTCGGATGCGCATTGGGTCGAGAAGGTGGGGGCACCGGCAGAGGATCGATATTGCTGGGTTAAGGGAGATCTAGCCTTCGAAACACTGCGTCAAGTCGTTCTGGAACCAGACGACCGTGTCCGTATTGGTCCAACGGCTCCCCTTGGTCCCAGCCCTGGGGAGACGATGCGCAGCGTCAAGTTGAACGACACCCCGTTCGTCACAACACCTGAGTTACAACTCAACTCCGGATTGATCGCAATC
Organism: Candidatus Angelobacter sp.; assembly: GCA_035695325.1. GTDB lineage: Bacteria > Acidobacteriota > Terriglobia > Terriglobales > Acidobacteriaceae > Angelobacter. The sequence goes on along the minus strand of DASSEH010000366.1, from coordinate 76,345 downwards.
ATTGGTTCACGAGGATCCGGCAAAACAGCCCTTATGGAGTTCTTAGCTGCGGGTGCTTCCGCCCTGACCGCTACGGCAATGGATTCCTCATTTCTCCAGCGAGCCGCCGACCTCTTGGGCGACGCTGCGGTCGAAATTACGTGGGCGGACGATGAGACACACAGCGCGACGCTACACGATCCGTGGGGCTGGAGGACGAATGATGCGGAGACGGCTAAGGTGTGCTACCTGTCCCAGCAGTTTGTCGAACGTCTGTGCTCTTCGGCAGGGCTTGCGACGGAGCTGCGCCGTGAGATGGAGAGGGTGGTATTTGAGACAACCGACCAGAGCGACCGAATGCAATGCGATACGTTTGCAGAACTATCTAACCTCTTGCTCGCCCCAGCCGCTGAGAATCGATCCGAACTTGAAGCGTCGATCAAGGCGATCGGCGACTCCATCCTGAAGGAAGACCTGTTGCGGGAACAAGTCCCGATACAGGCGGATGCGATCAAGGCGCAGACTGCGCAGATCGAGAAGCTGAAGAAAGAGATGAAGGAAATCCTTCCGAAGGATAAGCAAGTTCACGCCGACAAGCTGGTCTTGCTGGAGGCGGAATACAAGCGCGCGGAATCAAAGGTTGAAGGGCTACGGCTGCGTAAGCAGCATTTGACGGATCTGTTGGCGGACGTACAGCACACCACGCAAACGCGTGAGCCGAACCGATTCCGCGAACAACAGAGCCGGTTTGTTGGTGCCGGTCTCTCTGCGGCGGACTGGGATGCGTTCCGCATGGAATTCGAAGGAAATCCGGTCCAGCTCATCCAAAACGCGGTGAAGGTGCTCGACGCCGAAATCCTCACGGCGATCCAGGGCGATCCACAGCATCCGTTGGATGCTGCAAAAGTGCCCGCTTCGGTCCTGCCTCTTAAGCAGTTGGGCACAGTCCGCGATGCCAGCAAGACGGCAGTAGGCATCGACGCGCAAAAACAGAAGAAATACGACGAACTTCAGCGAACGATTGGGCAGATGGAGAGCGCGCTGCGAAAGTTGGAGGCGGAACATCTTCATGCCAGGGGCGCAACCGAGAGGCGCAAGCAGCTTCAGCAGCAACGCCGCGACGAGTATGTGGAGGTGTTCAACACCTACGTCGAGGAAGAGAAGGTCCTGAGCGAACTATATGGACCGCTGAAAGAGATCCTCGCCGCCTCGAAGGGCACCCTCTCGAAACTGGCTTTTGTAGTGGAGCGCGAAGTCAGCATCGATGCCTGGGTCAAGCAAGGCGAGGACCTCCTCGACCTACGGCGCGATTCGAAATTCCGTGGACATGGGGCGCTGCTCACAGAAGCGAAGAAATATCTGTTGCAACCATGGGCCACGGGCGGACCCACCGAAGTCGCGGAAGCGATGGACAAGTTCCGGTCGGACTTTCAGGAGGACTTTAAGAAGGCCATTCCCGAGTTTGAGAATCAGGAAGATCGCAGGAACCGTAGAAAGGAAATAAGCGCTTGGCTCTACAGTACTGACCACATCAAAATACAGTACGGTATAATGTACGAAGGCACACCGATAGAACGCCTGTCTCCGGGTACCCGCGGGATTGTTCTATTGCTGCTTTACCTTGCTGTGGACACACATGACATGAGACCGCTCTTCATCGACCAGCCTGAGGAGAACCTTGACCCGCGATCTGTTTTCACCGAACTTGTACCTCACTTCCGAAGTGCCAAGCAGCGCCGCCAAGTTGTCATCGTTACCCATAACGCGAATCTGGTCGTGAATACCGATGCGGATCAGATCATCATCGCTACTTCAGAGCGCAAGGACGACCGTGCTTTGCCATCCATCAGCTACGCAAGCGGCAGTATTGAGAACCCTGAGATTCGCAGGGCGGTATGCAGGTTGTTGGAGGGAGGACGCCGGGCTTTCTTGGATCGCGAGCGTCGCTACCGCATTCATTCCAGCGATGTCGCTCCGAACGACGAAGCCTCAGCGTAAAGACCGCTACATGGTGCAGGTACGATTGATAAAATTCTTCAGGTATAGATTTTCTCCGAGAAGCGAATCTATATGAACTCTTGGAGAATGCGGGGATGGGGATTATCCTGGAAACTCCGTCGCTGATTCACGAGCCTTAATAATCGCCTGGAGGATGCACAGTGGCGTCGAGTGAGAACGCAATTTGGGAAGAATGGAAAAAGATAACTCGGTTCATCGAAAGCTCGCGTATCGCTTTCAGTCGCGAGAGTTTTCTTTGTTCATCCTTTCAACCGCTTGATTCGAGCGCCGTGCAGATAGTCGCTACGGAAGGTCCAAGCACATTCAAGAGCACTCTCGACGAACATGTACGTACTTTGCGGGACGAGAGCATTCTCTTTTCGATTGGGTTGCTTGCTTCGTATGCTCTGACAGAGTCTTTCTCGCGGATCAAACTCTCGATTCCGGAAGACGCTGATCTTCAGGGAGGCATTGAAGCATGGGGCACGCGCCTTCTTCAAAGAACGAACCACGATTGGACATATGTTCTCGACGGTTTACCAGGAATCATCGAAGTTTCGATTGCACGGAACTATGCAGCGCACGGGACCTCCACCGTTACTCAAAGAACAATCAATCGATTCTTGACCCTTGGACTTCAGTGCCCCTGGCCGCAGGGACAATCCATAAGAATGGACTGCGCGATGCTAGATACTTATAGAGCCCGCCTGAGGAGCTTGATGCGGCTTGGAAATAACATGCGGCGAAAGCCCAAGTGAACTCCGTCTCCCATGCTCCCGTTCGTAAATAACGAGAAACGCCCTTTCTCGTCACGAAGTTCCTGTGTCGTCGGCCATCCTGAACTTACCGTGTTGGGAGACCCCAACTGACGGGTTGCCCGTTAACCGTCCGGAATCGGCTGGTAGCGCCATGGAAGCAACTTCCCAGATCAGGACTTCTGGCCAACTGTTCTCGGAGCCGGTTTGATGGTCATGCGACCGGAGCAGGCAATAGCGATTTACTTGCGCGACCGGATTTCCCAGTTATCGGACTGCGTCAGAGGTTAGCCGACATACAATATGTGGCTGCGCTGGGTCTGACGCTCGATTGCCATATTTCCCGTGGAAGCGAGGAGTCGAGCGACTTTGCTCAGAATGCGTTGTTAGACAGACTGATTCTGCGGGCACGAGATGCGGCAACGCAGATACTACTTTACGTTTACAGGCAGCACTTGGGAAACTCGTGCTGGACGCCCTACTCCCAGTCCCACCAATCACGCGGACGGAGCCGCCTGTCCAGGCGGAACCAATTGGTGTCACCACAGAGTGTGCAGCGCAGGAGTCCGGGTGCTGTCCCTGGAAAACCAGGCACGCGCTTCGTAACTGGCAGTGCGCAGTGGGAATAATTACCGCCTTCTTCATACGTTGACTCCCGTTCATACCAGCCGGCCCTACAGCGCTCGCACCGAATCTTCGCAGACGGCGGGAACGTACCTTCCACAAGTGACGCGAGCCTTCGCAATTGGTCTCCCAATTCCCAACTCCCGATCCGCTCTTCTGGTTCCTCCGTAACCATCCTATTGAGACGTGAATGCACATGCACCCACTTTTCATCGTTCAGCAGCTCGGTCAAGGAGTTCTCATGGTGTCTTTCCCGGTCAAGGAACAGTCCTCCTGAAAGCATCCAGTAGAGCAGTTTCCCAAGGCTGTACACATCCGTCTTGTCCGATGGATTTCCCAAATGGTGACCACCAGATTCCATTTCGGGGGCGATGAAATGATGTGGTCCGATGGCTTCGTCGATAGAGGTTGGCCCGCCACTGCCCTCCATATAGCAGACGCCGAAGTCCCCTACGACCGGGGAACCTGAATATGCGGAAACGAGAACTCTTTGTTCTGACAATGTTTCCGTTCAGTTCGGCCGGCCAAACTAGAACTCCAAATAATCAAAGTGAAGCCCACTTCTACCTTCTCCGCGACCCGTTGACCTATGGCGTCCGATCCAAACCGAGGTCGAACCATCGAGGCCCCGCGCATAGCGATACCGGCGCTCCAAGTGGACTCCTTCGCGGGGTAACTCCTCAAGAAACATGGTGAGGCTAGGATACGCCAGCATCCGCCCTTGGGGGCCGCTCGAGGATGTTGGCAAAATCCCCCGCCGCATACGCAGTTGGCCGTTCTCCAGGTCAACCGGAAGAAATGGAACCCAGTAATCCGGAACGCTCGAACCCAGCCGGTATTTCGGCGGTGCGTCCTGTGCCGGGGGTTTAACCGGCAGCGCGCTGGTCCGCCAGATATGGGTCCGATCGAGCGGTAGCCCGGAAGGTCCGACCACGGTGCGTTCCACACCCCACGCCATGTCGGCAAGTTCGTCGCGCAGGAGCAAGACATCTTCGATGGATGCGCTGTCGAGCGATCCAACCGCACTCGGGAGAATGACCAAATGCTGCGCGGACAAGGCGCCGTCCGCCGGCGCTTCTGCGGAGAGCGCGAACATACGCCATAGGCCGGTCGTGCCGTCAGCCTGCGTGTAGTGGGGGATGGTAGTGCTCAATCCAAAGGTGTCCGCTACTAAGAGAGAATCGATCCGCACATCGGAGCCTACCGGAACCACCAGCGGGACTTGGAACCAATCGTTGCCGTATATGAGCGCGAATTCGCGGAGCAACAGCCGGCCCAAATCTTCGGCTGCCGCGGTGAGGGCACCGATATCGATGCTGGCGTCTTCAAACTCCCAGAACCTTCGCGCCGGCATGCCACGGAAGGTGACGGGTGAAACCAAGGCACGGCGCGTGCTCTGCGCCGGTTGCACCGAACCACCGGCCAGCGCGGACGACGACCGATCGAACGAATACCAGTCCACGGCGCCGCCGTCATACTCACGCGCCTCGAAAGAGCTGGTGTCTCCCGCGGAGCCAACGGCAAATTGATATTCCATCCGGTCTGGAGACCACGCATCCGTGCCCCCCGGTTCGGAGAAAAGCGAGGCGTACCACACCATCCAGTTTCGCGTTATGTCCAGCACTGCATCGTGATCGGCAGACGTAATTGCAGGCGCGGCAGGAAGATGGCTTCCCGCTTGTACCAAGTCTGCGTACAGTTTGATCCCATCAATGACGCGCCCTGCTGTGATCGCGGAAAAATTCTGCGCGTCGGCATCCGGGCTATTTTGCGCAGTGAGAGGATACTGTGTCAGGTAAGTAGATCGAAGCCGGGACAACTTCGCTGCATCCAACAGCCGAAAGAAATGCAGACCCGCTTCCGCTGCCTGACGCAGGTCGCCTGCTCCGCTGGCGGGGCGAACTGTTTCCCGCTCAATCAAGGTTTCAAGCGGCAGCCGACCGTCATAAGCCTGCCCGGTTCCAGTGCCAATCGCAAAACGATCGAAGGGTGCGCTGGTGGATTGCACTTCCACCGACACAGGCGACCCGGTATCGCGCCCCGCGAATTCACCGACCTGCCACTGCCGGGCTAGCAGCCAAAGAGGATCATGCACGCGCGCCTCAAGGCCGGGCGCCAAGCCTGCGGCCCGGCATCGTGGCTCGATACGGTTCCAAATCGTGACAGATGGCATCAGTCGCTCCTCGTCACAGCGGTCTTCCAGGCGGCAGAGAAATCGGCGGAAACGGTTTCTACGTTGCCGCCGCCCGTGTTGTATGCAAAATACAGCGCCGGCAGGTAATGACCGAGCGCGCCCAGCGTATCGGGATCTACCGCGCGTAGCTTTGCCAGGTCGAGCGCTTCAAGCACCGAACCTTCAACAGCTTCCATCGTCCACTCAGGGAAGTCGTCGTGGCGTACCGCGAGCAAGATGGCTTGGGGAGCGCGCGCCGTTGGATCATCGTGATGAAACGAAATTCCCGTAATCTGGTTCGCCGAAGGCAGAACTTCGACCCACTCATCCACCATTAATCCAGCCAGCGCCGCTCCCGGGGTGTAAGGCGTCGGAGAGAAAGCCACCAGCGACAAACTGCTGGAAGGAGAATTGCCCGACAAGTCCAGCGCCAGCCAGCGATCACCATCCGCCGATGGAAGTTGCGCGACATCAAAATGGACCAGCGGAGTGCCCGACAACGCTTCCGCGTAGAGCAACGCCTTATCCAGACGAGCCGCCCCCGGCCGGACGCGCGAGGCGCGCTGGAACCAACGCACACTGGCGAAAGCGTCGCCCGCTTGCAGCGGCACACTATTGGTCCAAAGCTGGGGCCAGGTGGCGGCCAAACGTGCGGCAAATATCGGGAGCACTACGAACGCGGCGCCGAACACGGCTTGCAGGCGCGAGACATCTTGGGCGAGCAGAGCATCCGGAGTTGCGGTCGCTCGAACCAATCCTGCTGCGAGACTATCCAGCTTTGCGATGCGGGCGTCCAATTCATTGCCTGCCGCGGTTGCTTGCGCGCTCCACTGTGCGGCATCCAGCGCGGGGACCGCGCCTGTAACTCCAAAGCGCGCGGCTGAGAGCAACGCAGCCTCGATTCCGCCAGAGTTCTGTAGGGCGGCGCGAACGGAGCGAAGCTCAGCCTCGGCAGCATCGGTGCGCGCCTGGAGTTCCGCGGTGTCGATTTCCCCGCCAGATTGTCCGGGGACCACCAAATCACCTGGCTCCATGGGGCGCGCTCCGCCCACCAAACGCGATACCGCTTTCACCAGCCCCAGCCACTCGCTGGCGGAAATTAAGTCGGCTGTCCATGTGCTGTTGCGCTCCGCCACCAATTGCACCGTCGCACTCGATGGCACCGACGACGGCCGCGCTTCAGTCATCGCGCGGCGTAGACGGTCTGCAAGCTCCCCCGACATCCCGTCATTTTCCGGGAATGCCAGGAAGTCCACGGGAGCAAGCCTTAGCTTGTCCAGAGTGATTTCAATTGCTTGTAAGGCTGCGCCGGAGGCGTCTACAAAATTGCCGCGAGCGCGCACGCGAGTCGGATCTCCGAGCAACTTCGCCATCCAGGCATTGAGCCGCGGCTCTGCTTTCGCGCGGGGTGTGGCCGTCCAGCCGGGGGCGCTGTCACCGACTGCAATCGCGAGCAGGCGATGAGTCAAGCCGGTGCTGGCCCGCGGCGTTTGCACTACGTCGATGTCAGGCGGCAGTGTGTCTCCGCGGGCGATTGCGTCCAACGTGGCGCCGGCGCGAATCGTATTTCCCCGCAATAACTGGTGCACGCTCTCCGCCAGGCCCAGGTCGGCGACGGCATCAAGCGCGTCATCCATGCGAGTGATGGCGGTGGTAAGCGCATCGCGGATCGGCCCGGCCGGCGGTAATCCTGGCACCGGCAATCCCGGCGTCGACCAGAATTGCGGGTCGCTGTGGAATTTACGCAGTAGCGCCAGCCCGTCGACTACATTGTTCGCAGCCACCGATTCGCTGGTTCCATCTCCGGAAGTATCGACTGCTTGCAGCGACGCCAAAGCACGCAGAACGTGAATGTATTGGTCGAGTTGGTTTCCCTGGCTTTCGTGTAATGTCCGCTCCAGTCTGTAGCCGAGCAGCGCGCCCAGCGGTTGGCCTTCCCGGATTCCGTCGAGCAGATGCAAACCGAGCCGCACCCGGTCTGAAGACAAGTCAATTTGAAATGGGGATTGCGGTCCGTCGCGATGGCTGAGATATCCCGACCGCAGCACGGCGGCGGTGGTGGCGTGATTCAAAGATGGTGCGTGAACATATCCTGCTGACGCCATCTGCGTCGCCGCGGGTCGAACATCCTCCAGCCATCCGTAAGCTCCTAGGATGATGCCACCGTTGGGAGTCACACGGCGGGCTTCATCAAGGCGGAAGTGCGCCAGCGAAGTGACCCAGGCGTCGAAGCGATAAGAGCCCAGGTCGAGCACTTCGCGCGTGGCAAAATCCAGCGCCTCCGCCGAAAGCTTCGTTAGGCTGCTAAACGAGTTCCAGAAATTGGCGAAGGCGGGAACGGTTGAGTTTTTCTTGGCTCCGTCCAGATATGCGCCTACCGGGCCCTGTCCCGGCAAAGTCCTCTGTAACAAATCCCATGAGGTTGGCCGCGGTTGCACGGTGGAAATACCCACCAACTCCGGCTCTAATTTTTCACTCGGCTGGGCCGCGCGTGCACCGGTGAGCAAGTCAAGCGCGGTATCCAGATACTGGCGCAGTGCCGCATGCCTTAGCAGCAATAACAGAAGAGGCACCGGCGGAGGCGGCATTGGATAGTCGCGGAGCGCCTGCCAGCCCAGAGAAATCAGTTTTGCAACGTAAGTGGGAGCCGGAACACCATCGAGAGGCGCTGGCGCAACCATCAAGTCTGACAACGGGCGATGGGTCTTCAAGTAGGATACATTGGCCAGTCGTGTGTTAGCCATTAGGGTGGAGAGGTCGCGGGCATCAACCAACGTTTTCGCAGTCAGAGTGCTCCACCAGGTCTTGGGCAGGTCCTCTCGCACAAAGCTCCAATAAGTAAGGTTGTACTCGGGACCAATCACGCTGCGGGTAACGTAACTCTGCGATGAAGGAGTCATTCCCAGCAGGCTCACCAGCGCGGCTTCGGGATCCTGCGTGCCCGGAATGCGCGGCACGTTGGGAACTGAATTTTCCCATGTGGCGCGCATACGAGACAAAAGCGACATCAGTGGACCGTCCAGCGGGCGACCTTCGAGCGACTTCCATTGTGCGCTCCAGCACACCGGAAGAATTCCGTAGGGTTGTCGTCCAATACGCACGGTGGGAAAATGCCCGCGCGCCCGCACGTGCGCAGTAAAGTGGTCGCGGGCCGCAGGCAGAATTACGCCAGGGTTTGGAACGGCCCCGGTCACAAGTTGCTCGAGATAGTAACCCCAGGTAGCAGGCCAAAGCACTGCGTTCATCGCAGTCGCCTGCTCGTCGAGATCGCCGTCGGCACCCTGCACATGTGCCAGCAACGCCGGAGGAACGCCCAACGCGCGCGCCAGGCGATCTCCATCCGCCGTCGGGCGGGCGGGACAAAGCGGTGGGCCCTGCTCCAGGGCGTACAGCGTGCCATAGTTGGGGTCCCGTGTTGTCATCCGCGACTTCACATCTTCGGTGTTGTTGGTGGGCGAGTTGTGCGGCAGCAATTCCAATCCATCGGTGTAATGATGTGCCTGCAATAAATCGCTGAGACGCTGGGTGGACTGTTGCACATCGAGGTCGCTGCGCAGCCCCAGCACTACGATGCGATTGAATCCGCGCTGTTGTTCTGTCTTCAAAGTGATGCGGAAGGCCATGCCAACCTGTATCGCCCGGGCGAAGTCGGTAATCCAGCGAATACCTTCATCACTGGTTGGGCCAGTGCCGTTAGGATCAGGGCCCATGGCCAGCGAGTCGGAGATCGATGGGCCGACAGCCAGAACTTGTCCTAGCGCGTTGCCCTGATAGCCGATTACGATCCATCGTTCCGGAAGGATGTTAGTGAACGGAGCCTGATTCCATTGAGCGGCCTTCGCGCCGGGTTGCGCGTTGTCGCTGGCGATCCAGGCCGCGCGCTGCGGTCCGAACTGTGCCGCCAGTGCCCTGAATGCCGACCGGGCTGCATCATCGCCGCCTTGAGCTTGCGTCAAGAAGTTTGCGCGCGCGGTACTTTCGTCGAGAGTAAGTTCGGGCTCGAAGCTATTGACATGCACATCGTCCGGATAAATCCGCAACCATAACTCGCCATGCTGGAAACGCGTCTCCAGACGAACCGGCAACAAGACCAAGGGAATACTTGCGGCCGGCGGTTTCAGAAAGCGGCTGGTGGAGGGAAAGGGGGCCCCGTCGGGAATCAGAGCCAGATCGCTGGCCGACGCGGGAAGCAAAGCGGTCATGTCATGTCCGGAATCGCGCAGGGTTGTCGCATCGGGAACGGCTTGCTTGTGTCCCCCTTGAATTACAAAAGCGTAGGTAGTTCCAGTGCCCTTATAGAGCGTGCCGTCTCGTCGGGTGGGCAGCATCGCTCCTTGGGGAATTGCGGCTAGGTCCGCGGGATCGAGACCGAGGACTGCTATTCCCGCCTTGACCATGTCGGTCAGGGTTTCGATATCGGGGACCTGGCGGCGCAGTCCGCCGGTCATGAAATATACGATCCTTCCGGGTGTAAGCGCTTTGGACGCGACCAGAGTTCCGTCTTGTCGAGTGGGAAGCGGCGCACCCAGCGGGATCACGGCCAAGTCGGCATCGCTCAGGGTGCGCACTGGTTGGCCCGCCGACATGAATCCCAAGGTGGATGGGTCGGGCACGAGCCGGCGCAGGCCAGCATGCAGGAAGAAGACATTCGCATCCGTGGTCCCACGGACAAACGGGCTGAGAGTAGTAGCCGATCCAGAACTCATGCGCCTCCCAATAGAGCGCGGCCATGGAGGGCCACGCGCACCGGCCGGCGCATCAGAATGTATGCCATCGCAGCCGCGTCTTGTCCCCACGCCACACCTTCGCGGGATGGCACCGACAGCGCGGAAGCGGGATTCAGAAATCCATGATTGAGTACTACGTCATTGTCGCTCCAACTTAACTCATTCCACGATCCATCTTGCGGAGTGCTGGTCTCCGGCTCCAATCCGAAGCGCGGTTCGGTCGCATGTTCTTCAATCAGGAAGTACCAGCCGGGGTCGACAGAGGGATCACCGGAGCCTTGGGGATCGGTGATGTCGAATCCGAAGAAGCTAATATCCGACCTGATCTCGCCGCGAAAGATGGGCCAGTGACGCGGAGTGCCAAGTTCGCGAGTTTTAGTAACGCTGTTCCACGTCGCCGGAACCGCTGACACCAGCGCGTTGGGATAACGGCGGAAGAGTTCGCCCCGAATCAAAAGCACCAGACTGCCTCCGGTGGCGTGGTCCGCCATATGATCGCCTAGGTGACCGCTGGTGCCGAAAGCGGCGATGGGCGGGATGTCGGGCGCGGGCGCTCCATTGACGGTCGCGCCCCAGAATATCTGAAAGAAGGTCCCGTTTCGATACGCTGGATATTCGCGCCACAAAAGTTCGCGTGAGAGTTCTTCATTGAGACCCACCATAAAGGCTTCGACGAATCGGGAATTGGTTTCGAGGAGCACGGCTGTGTCCATCAGCACATTGGAAACTCCGGGAAGCATCCACTCGGCGGAAAGGTTCGCCAATGCGGAATACATAGGCTGAGGAAATTGCGGCCCGGCGCTGATCGGTTGCAAAGGATCCGGTCCCGATCCCAAGGGAACGCGAGCTTTGACCCGTGCGCGAATAGTGTCTTCAGGATTGATGCGTGCGACTAACTGTGCGCGGACGGGTGCCAACGCGGACGAACCGCCGAGCGGCGGTGCATCGGGCGCAACCAGCGGTGCCGCGGCATTGATGAAACCACTGATGGCGCTCGCGGCAGCGCGAAAATTGGCTTTCGTCTTGGCTAGTCCAGCTTGGTCGGAGGGGATTACCAGCGGCGACGGAAGATTCGTCCGTGCCCCTTTCAGCAGATCAGGCGCGTTAGGAGCATCGGCCAAGTTGATGAGCGGTGGAGTAACCGTGGTCACGACCGGCGCGATCGGATGCTCGGTTGTAATAGGCCCAACCGGATGTACCGGAGAGGCGGGCGGAGACGCTACTGGAGACGCGACCGGAGGTATGGTCGGCGAGGCGATCACCTCGGTCTTCCAGCCAGTCGCGATTTGTAGAGCTGTTGGGGTCATCTTATTGACTTGGACCGACGGAGACACATCGTCAAATGCCACCATGCCACGTGGCGTTTGCACCGGACCCGCGGCCATGAGAGCCTTCGCTTCAGCCGCCGGCAGATTGAGCCGTTCTACGATCTGTGGCGTACCTGTGATATTCAAGTTGCGCCCAATCGCACCACGCGGACGCGTCAGTTTTCGCAAGGCCGGCGAGACCGCGCCACCTGGTATACGGCTCGTCTCAAGTTGACCGCGTAAAGTAGCATTCACGCCAGACAGAGCAAGGCTCACCCTGCCGTGAAGCGGCGCCGTGATTTGCAGGTAGATTCCATCTCCAGAAACTGTTTGCAAATGACGCTGGTTCAAAGATGCCGACACCTGTCGTGCCAATTGCGCCTGCCGCAACAGCTGATTAGCTTTGCGGATTTCACCAAGCTGGTCCCAGGCGGAAGCGACTAGTGCATCCTGATCGCGCCGCACTACCTGCGATCCCGCCCCAGCGGCGGCGCGAGTTGTGGGATCCAGGTTGAGTTCCTCCAACCACACAGGAGGCGTGCTGCCGGCCGAAAGGTCCGCACCGCTTTGCGTGCGTCCGTAGATAGGAGGAGCGACTACCGGATCAGGAGCGGGCGGCGGGACTAACGCTGTTCGCAGCTCGTTGGCGTAGGCATCCTGCGCTCCCACCGGCCATGGCCTGGACTGACTGCCCACGGTGCGAAGCGCACCTTCCAGATCGAGTGAAATCCCCGCCATGGGAGCTAAACCAAATCCGGGCGCGCTCGCGTCGATCGCTCTAGTGCCCGCGTCGAGCGGCACCTGGGGAGGACGGATTCTGCGCGCCAGTGAAGCAAAGTCGCCATTCGGTCCAGTCTGAAAACGGAAATAGTAGTAGGCCGGCAAGGTAAATGGGGCTTGGGTGTTTGCATCCCATGCGAGAGCAAGATCGTTATCGTCCACGGCAAGCCCCAGGCCCGCGTTCACGCCGGCCCGGTAGGTCGGGACGATACAAGCGATGTAGCGCTGTCCGGGATCGAGCTTGCGCGGGGCGATCAAGCGCGACAAACTCGCCGTGGAGGTTCCATCGAGTGTGGCGCTTAAATCCGTGCCGGAGCCAGTCACCTGCGCGTGCGCCCAGACATCGATTTGGTCCAAATTCGGAAGTTCGTTGCGCAGATCGAGTGTCGAATCCAACCGCAATATCGCCGGGCCTGCGGGTTGCACTTGCAGCGTCACTCCCTGTGTGTCGGGGACCACGATCAAACATATCCACGGACGCAATCTTCCATGGGCATCGGCTTCTGGAGTTAACATCCACGGCAGGTCCGGCAAAATCAGGTCGACGCTTGCCAGATAGTTGGGCTCGAAAGCATCTGCGCCATCTTGCGGATCGGTGCGAATGATGGCGCGCGCATCCAGCGAAGTGACGTCGCCCGGCCCGAGTAGTCGAACGGGTGGGGCGGGCACGGCCGCCGTATTCACCACCAGAGAAACCGGAAGCGAAGCGTAGTTGGTCGTAGGTGCCCCGGCGATCAGCGACGCCAGTCCGCGCCGGACCCATGGGAGCAGCGAATAAACCGCTGGTGTCGTATCAGGCATTAGGCGTCACCATTTCGTGCGTTCCGACGATTTGCAGATGGCCTTGCTGCGCGGGGACGCGATTCAACTCTTGATTCAACAAGGCACGCACATCGCTATAGGTTGCTCCGCTAGCCGGGCCGATACCTGTCGGCGCCAACGTGTTCGCATCCACCAACACGAACGCCGGTTCCGCGACTTGGATGGGATTGCCAGGCGCGGTGTAGCGGCGGTTTCCCGCGCGCATCATGGTTGCTTGTGCGGCTGATCCAGTACCGAGCACGACTTGCAGGTCGGACAACAACCACTTATGTATCGGCTTACCCGGCTCGCTGCGCAGTTCGCTGCCGGGGGCATCGATAAAGAACGTTTCATAAGTAATTTCCTTTGGAACCGGCGCCCCAAACTTGATCATGGTTGGCCCGCTGGTCAAGCGCACACCGGCGTCATGCCGCTCGAAGGAGGGTTGAGCCAGCTTGTCGTTGTCACTCATGTCGAGGAACTCTGCTGACGCAAAATCATCCTGCACACTTTCGCGGGGGACCATGGACCCACCAATGCGGAACCCGGTGATGGAGAAGTTGTTCGCCCCAGCCAGAGGCGCGCCGCCCACTCGCACAATATCCATTCCCAAGGGAACCGTGCGTTCATGCACCTCCAGGCGTGCCAGTGGATGCGCCACGACTATTCCTGCGCTCCGCACATCTCGCGCTGAAATAAGTGCCGGTGTCCCGTCGGGAAGTTGCGCACCCCAGCTGCGCGGATCGGCAAATGTTGTCGCCAGCAGGGCCGCCACATCGACTGCGGCAATCTGATCGGCTGGAGCGTCGTCTCCCCAAGTATGGGAAAACGATTTGTGAACATCGACGAAGACGATGTGGACTTTGAAGCTGCCGGCAACATTCCAGGGCGCTGGTCCTGTCAAACTCGCGTCCAAGCTCACCGACAGCAGATCGTATCCATCAATGCTGACCGCCACCGCTCCGGAAATGTCGCCATCAAAGTGGAAGGGATCACGCTGAAACAACGCGTCGAACCCCAGATGACCATCCACCGAAAAGGCCGAGACCTTTACCACTACGTGCAGATTCGCGCCAATCTGCAAAGTGTTGGAAGTGATCGCCAGATACGACTCCAAATGAAGCGTGGCAATTGCCCCCGATGACATATCAATGCTCATCCGCTTGAGCGTCGGGAATCCCGTGGGCGGCGTAAACCGGGGATGGAAGCCGCCGACCGATAGCAGGAACTCGCGCGGATCCCCGCCCCAGTTCGCGCGCAGCGCCATATCGCCGGAGAGAGCAAATTTCAGCAGGCGAGAGTCGAACAGAGTTGCGTCGAGCGACAGACTATCTTGGCCAAGATCGAGCACGCCCAGTGCATCCATATTGATGCGCACCAGGCTGTCAGACTCAGAGGGCAGGCGGACCGCCAGTCGCGCCAGCAGAACGATGCGGATCGGCTCCGGCAGTTCAATAATGATCGCCAGAGCCGCGGTCAGTACCGTGGGCGTGCCCCAGCCAATCAGCGCCATTGGTCCGAATAAGAATCTGCCCGGAGCGGTAGGGAACAGAGTGTCAAGCTCAGCGAGAATCTGGGGCGCGTTGGTGATGGCGTTCTTGGGAAAAAGAATGGTTCCCAGTTTGTAGGCCTTTAGCGCCGCATGCAACGCATCAACGGACGCGGCACGATGCACCGCCAGCAGTCCGCCGACACCGTTGAGCGTGAACCCCCACCCGAGTTGCACGGGAGGGAAGTCGGCATCAATCATCGCCAGCAACGAGTAGCCTTCAGCGCCGGCTACTTGAGTTGTAATCAAACCAAAGGCCTGCAATGCCAGGTCGGTGAATTGCAGTTGCAGGACACCGGTGTACTCGCGTTTGGCATCGTCGCGTCCAAGAAATCCACCGCCACTTACGCCAGCGGCATCAACCGCCAAGCCGATACCGGAGGGAGGTTTGAATGCGAACGTTAGGTCTGCAACGCCGAGATTTCCGCCATCTTGAGGAAAGGTGATATTGCTTGTGATCCCTATCCGATCCGCGACTGCCTGCACCGGCCCGATCATGAGGCTGACACTGATCGACACTTCAGCAACCAGTCCGGCGTCATTGGAGGTTTGCAAAGCGAGATGAACAGCAGGAATGGCGATCACGTCGCCAATAGAAACTCCCACTGGTAGGGTCGCGTCCAGACCAGCCGCACCCTTGAAGCTCAAACCGCCATTATTCGACCATGCCAACCCGAGATCGAACTTGGTTTGCAACCCATCCTTGGGTAAAACGCTGCTTAAGAAGCCGTCACCGTCACCGGGAGAGATGACAATCGCTGATTTCGAGACTTCGCCGGACAGCGCGAGAGTTTGCTTGGCTTCTGTAAGCGACGTCGTCGCGGTTAATAAGGCGCCACCAACTTCCAGACGTGAGCCATTGGGCGCGCCGAAAAGGAATGCAGGGCCGCTATCGGGCGCGGCCAGCATGGCGGAGAGTTTGCCGTTAACCTGAGTTGTAGATGCACTGGCGGCTATCGTGAAACCTTGCTTTCCGTAAGCAAAGGCATCAATATCGGCCGTTAAATCCAACTCCAGCGCCCATTTCCCCCCCTGCATCGTGAGGGTGAGAACGCCAAAGGGAGAAACCACCAGGCCCAGATCGCCGCGCGTTGCCGGGGAAAGGGACAATGTGACCCCGGCATCCACCGGATCGCCGCGAAACTGCTGCAGAGCGTAGATGGTAAGCGAGTGGTCAACGAACGGAGCAGCGTCGCCGAGGAAGGCCAGTTCCTGTGGATTTGCGCCATAACGTGCCGGGACATTGAGTTCGTTCAGCACACTGGACATGCGGACAAAAAGCTTGTCTGCCATTGCATTCGCGTCATCCTGCGTAGCGAGTCCATTCAGGTAGGCTGCGGTCAGCGCCGCACGCGGATCGCGCAGGAAGGCCAGGAATTTTTCGGGGAGGAAACGCGGGATAATGGCCGCATCGCGCTGCGTTTCGTCGCCATTCATGACAGGAGCAGTGGGCGTGGCCTCGTCGAAAGTCTCAATGAAAGCGAACAGGATACCCAGACGATAAGCCAGGGGATGATGTTTGAACAGGTAGACGCCGAACAGCCATTGCGTGAGTTCTTCCCCAAGGCCGGCCAGCGCAGCCGCCATGCCGCTCGCGCTTTCAATCGATCGTAAGGCCGTAACCGCCTGCTTCGCATCTGCCAGCAGATGGGCAATGCCATCGAAGGATGGCGAGGGTGTCGACGTCAGGGCTTCGATCTGGCTCACCATGTCATTGATGGCTTGCAGAGCGGAGGCAATCGCAGCCGTCGCAGGACTCTCTGCCGCAAGGCCCAGCTCCGTCAGCAAGGAATTGAACATCTCGGGATTTTCCACCGCATCCACGAGCGGAGCGAGCAACAGGCGTAATTCGTTTGCCAGCCGGTCAAATAGGGTTTGGCTCATGGCACGGGCTCGCCCCCATTGGCCTTGATCAGGGGATATTTGGGGTCGTCTATGTTCAGAGACACGTTGTATCGTGCCCACAATACGTTGCTTTTGTCCTGAACGCGCACGGTCTGGAAAACCCGTCTATCGTTGCCATTATTCAAGTCCCACTGAAAAGTAATCTCAGCGAGGTTGTTTCGCCCCACAATGTCAGGAGAGACACCTTGCGAGTTCCGAATTGCGCGCAGTGCAGCCGAGGCCCTGGCATGGGCGACCGCAGCCTTTTTGCGGTCGCTGGCCGACTCTCCGGCTATCGGTCCGATGGGCGGGGATGTTGGCACATTCTGGCCAGTATCGAGGCACTTGAGATATTCCAGCCGGTAGCGATAATCGGGTTTCTCGGTCAGTTTGACGGTGCCTTGCTCCGCCGAAATGTTCTCTAACGGGCTATTGCCAGCCAGGTCATAGTCGCAGGTGGGGCTATGTTTGTCTATCGTAAGTTCTTTGGAACTTGAGCCCAGCCGAGTGCCGAGGTCTACTGTGAATTCCCCGACTCTTTTGGAACCCGAAGTTGTATAGTTCCATCCCGCATATCCTTCCGGTTCGTCCACTGGCAGGCCGAGTGATTCATAGGAATGACGATGGTAGGTGTAGCCGTCCTCTTGATGTGCGCGAGTACTTTCGGATTCGTTCTTGAAAGGGCTGGCCACAAGTTGCCCTACCACGAGATTTGCCGGTTGGAGTGTCTGCTCGAGCCGTGTGTCTGCCCAATAGTCGAGCCTGCTGGCGAGACAGTAATGGTAGTCGCCGGACAAGATGACCACCTGTCCTTTGATGACCTCGCCTTTCACGGGGCACATTTTTGTAAGCTGCACGATCATCCGGTCAAAGGCGAGCCATGGAAACTGCCAGGAGTCATAAATGTCGTCACCGTAAACATCCGCAAGATGAGGATGAAGAGCAATTTTACGCATGGCGCGAATCGGCGGAGCATTGGTGGTGAAAACGATCAGCTTGGGTTTGTCAGTGGGAGCGGAAAGCGTCAACTGATTGGCCAGTTCGCCGGGATCAAGCATATCGGGCTGCGTTTCCCGGCCACTCTCCGGAAATGAGCGCCATGTACGCGTGTCTGTAACGATAATGACAAATGCAGGAAAATCGATTTTGAAGTCATAGCGGAGTGCGTTCGATTCATGAAAGACGCGGTAAAGGCCGCTTCCAGCCTTCTGCGTCAACTCATCGGCGGTGTGCACACCGACTATTTTTCGGACTTCGTCGGAATTCTGCACAGAGGTTGGAAGCAATTCCAGCAGCCGCGCGCCTGCCGATTTAAAAGGCGGCGTGCGTGTATGGATACCGGGGTCGAACAGCTGAGGCTGGTTCCCCCAAGCCTGGCAAATGGCGAATGCAACAAGCGCATTTTGCATCACACGCACGCCCAGAGGCGAGCCGTACACACCCTCACAGAATCCCCGGGTCATGTTCCAGTCATCTGTGACTTCATGATCGTCACAGATCATGTAGGTGGGAATGTTGGCCAGCGCTTTACGCACTTTAGGAAGGCTGTCGCGGAAATGGCGCAGACGGAGGCTTTGTTTGGCGATTTCGTCCTCTTTATCCATGATCTGTTTTTCCAAATCATCTTTGTCGGGTCTCTTACTGACCGAACCAAAGATGTCCAGAAAAGTAGGGATGGTATCCATTCCCGGCACTGAACGCGGCCACAGCACATCTGACCACGCGAACAGGTACATGCTTACGTACTCTCCCATGGACATGAGGTGACTGCGGAGGTCTTGTGATTTAAAGCCTCCCCGCTTCAGCAATTCTTTTCGCGAAAACGGTGGCAGATCTTCCGGTATAGAAGGTGGAAAGAGCCTAAGATCGGGCGTCGGCAGCACCTCGAGCCATCCCAAAAGCTCATGGGCCGCGTCGGTCAACATGATCAGCAGGGCGTCGGCTACCTCGTCGGCGTAAATCTGATCGCCGGTCATCAGGAGCAAATGAGGCCGGTCTTCCAGCTTCTCCGAATTGGCGGCTGCCGCGATCAAGTCATCGAGTATGGCCAATGCATCTTCTCCCTCGCCGTGTGCTTTGCGGCAGGACCCGTGGAAGATGCGCACTTTATTAGGATCGGTGGGAGGCAAGACGAAGCTGGGCAGAGAATAAGGAGCGTAGGCAAAGGATTGCGGCGGCGGCTGGTCGAGTGTAAAAGGATCATTGGGATCGAGCGGCCGCTGCGTGGCGTCCGCAAGCATCAGGATCGACACATCCTGTTGAAAAACGAGATCGTAAAGATAAACTGTGCCGACGGAAAGAGAGAACTGAACCGTTACGGCAACCATGTGCAGATTGGTACCAACAGCCGCAGTGGACCGGGTTGCGTCGGTCAACTTCCTGGGGCCTAACACGTCTTGTACATAAAGGACCAGAGTAACGTCTGCTGCTTTCTGCAAGGCTACCCATACAGTTACCGAATTCGCAGTCACTTCCCGCAGGATGGGGCCGGCAAGAACAAGCGGCAGCTTTTGTAGACGATTCGCTAGAGCCGGCCAAGCCATTGCTAGCACCTCCTGTCGTACGACGTTCCGCAACAGACCACTCTAAAGATTTCTCAGCATTGGCAACAATTCTCGAGGTTGAGTAGCCGACCCGAACTTAATCCGCTGAGGCCGTTGATCCAACGGCGGAAGGCCGGAAAGGTCAAAACAGCCACCGTGTACTAGTGTAGTGCCGCAATGCCCAGATCCGGTTCAGTCTTTTGTGCTCTTCGAAAATGCTGGAAGTGCATCAGCGTGGACAGGCTCAAGTCGCAGCGTTCCAACCTTATGGATAATTTGGATACTCATGACACTGCCGGCTGGTCCGCTATTGCCCTCGGCAAACCCATCATACAGTAGCCGGAAGTTTTTCTGTGGTCGTTTGCGTGCGCCATACTCGAGAACTACTCTTCCCAGTCCCATATGCGGACTCCGCTAGCGGTACTGGGCGGTTTGGCAGCAGAAAACTTTGCTGCCCGATTCACGCCCTGGACAAGCACGTCCCACAATCTCTGTGACCTGTATCAGTCGCCCGGCAAGCGTCCTCCAGACCGGCGGCCTTCCCGGGCCATCAGAGTACCGGAAAATCCCCGGCTCTATCAGGCACGGTTCGGGTTCGGTGTGTGCCGCAACCAGAGCTGAAGTGAATGACAAGGCGAGAACCCCGTTCAGACGATGCATGAGAGTCTCCAAAGAAAAGCGTTTTGCCGGCAGTCGACAAGGTATCGGGCCGGAAACTGCTCCTTCCCCGCCAGTTCAGTTCAGCGCCCGATAAAATCCCCAGAATGAGGGATCACGCGGTGTTCAGCTCAGGAGATAGCACAGAGGCTCTTTGCCCTGGTCAAAGAGCAGGCGACAGTGTTGATGTCCGACGAGCATTTCACGGTGGACGGAACGTTGCTGCAAGCCTAGGCGAGTAGAAGAGTTTTCAACGTAAGGATGAGGATGGCCCATCGGGACCGGATGCCGGGCCGGATTTTCGCGGGCAGAAACGCAAGAACGACACCCACGCCTCCAAGACCGATGGGGACGCGCGTTCCTACCGTAAGAGCAAGGGACAGGAAGCGAAGATGAGTTACCTAGGCCATGCGGTGGTGGAGAACCGGCACGGATTTGGTGGTCGCAGCCATGGCCACCACTACGGATGTGACGGCGGAACTAGGTGCTTCGATTCTGATACTGGTGTGCCTTGCCGACTCATCGTTAGTGATGCACTCGAAATCAGCTGAGCCCGGAATCTTTCCTGGGTTGTCGGCAACTCTTCCATAATCCGATTAGGGAAGGGTTGCCCGTCATCCCGGAACCTCGCCACAGGCGGACATATCAGGACTAATCGGTTCGAGGGTGGTGACTCGGCGATTATTCGTTCATCAAAAATGACTACTGCGCGCAAGTCAAGATCAACCATCCGTTCGCTGGTCTACACTCCGGAGAGGATAGGTCTGCCAGCCAGTATTTCAAGTAAACCGCGACGATCGAGCAATCCTGTGGCATAGGCCTTTTGGCTATCTTGGGTCAGCAAGCAGCGTAAACACGCATCACGGCAAAGACCGTTAAAGGTGGGCCACCCGCCCGTCATCAGTGCTAAATGCACCGTCGATGTCCCGCTTGTTGAATGCGGAGTACACCTGCTCAATAATGGTCTTAATGTCTGCATTCATCCTCCTGCAACGCTTGTCATTCACTCGACTCTCATCAGCCCTCGGGACCAAATTTCTCAGTATTCAAAGTTCGAGGCGAGTTTAAGTCGAAACCCTTCCTGGATTAGCGCTCGTGCTCTTGCTTTCATCAAATCTTTCGGAACGGCTACGTTCTTGCCTCTCAGGAAGTGCATGGCGTTTGTGTACATCCCCGCTGCTGCTAGACCTTGGACGAAGGTGGTGATATTCAGGAAGCATTCGAGGCGCCGAGCTTCCAGTCCGTGGACGTCGAGCGAGATACCTGCTTCGCCATAAACCACCCGATCATCGCTTATCATTTGCACGAAGATGCTTCGGAATTCCATTCCACGGACGCAGGTGAAAAGCGAACTCCCAAATTGCAAAAGTCCATATCTGTACTTGCCGTCAAGGTTCTCGCCAAATCGTGGTACAGCTTCTCGAAACGGACGCCTGAGCCTCCCTTGCCAACGTTGAGCGTACGCAAAAGGCCAGCTTCGTGTTTTTCCTTGGACGCGCACATAGAAAAGCGGGTCATAGATTTCATACGGGTCCTGTTCGTGGTCGGCCAGAAACATATCCACACAAAACAGCTGCCAGATGAAGAAACCGACCGCAGTGTCTTCGAACACTTTGGCGTCAAGATGAGATTCCTTCACCCGGATCAGCGGCAGCTTGAAGAAGTCGCAAATCGATGCTTTCAAAGCATCATTCCGGGCATCGTGACCGCTGCCATCAAATTCAATCGCGAGATATGCCTTGTTGTCCTTTGCGACTAGGATGTCGAAGTGAGCGGAGAGCGCATATTTGTAAAGAGCGTTGGAGATACCAGAGCCGTCGATCCGTATAGCATCAGCAATTCGTATTTTCGCGAATGCCTCGCTTCCGGTGGCTTTGCAAACATCTCGGGCGACGTCGAGCACGGCGCCCTCGCCACGATTGACGAGCGGCCTTAATCTGTCCTCCATTCTCTCGCCTCCAATCGCTAGGATACGCGTGCCTCCGCCCTCGGCACATGGGGATTTTAGTTGTCTGATTCTAATGAAATCAGGATGGCGAGGAAATGGGGGCTGGCCCACACATTCCTCTGACGAAGAAAAAGTGGAGTAGCTGTCGATTTTCGATCTCCCGAACGATTATCTGATGACAGGGACGATGAGCTACGGATCTCTTGAATCACAGCAAACAAGGAGTCACAGGAATCAAGGAGGAATGGATGAATCTGTTTGGGATACATCGAGCCAGGAAAATTCGAAGGGATCACCGAGGACGAGCGACACGCTGTGCTCGACAAATGCTTTGAGCACAACGACCATCTGCGCGCCAACGGACATCTTGTCGCCGACATACCTCGTTAGCCTCCGGAGACCGCGTTGATCCTGTGCAGGAAAAACGGCAAAGTCGCGACGACTAACGGCCACTATGCGGAAAACAAGTAACAGCTCGACGGCATTCAAATCCTTGAGGCGCCAGACCTCAATCATGCCGTTTAGCTTGTCACCAGCGAACTGTCGGCAAGCCTGACGTTGTACATAAACGGCATCGAGTAAGTTGCCCCCGGATGGTCGGCCACCCTGAAGTTAAGCGGCCGGAAGCACAACTGACGGTTTGCCCGTCACCCGCTGGGGACATTGTTAAAAGACTGAGTTGGGATTCACGGGATGTTCTGGCACGTGTTGAATGATATCCCAATGTTCAGCGAGCTTACCGTTATGGACTCGGAAAATCTCCCCAACCATGACGGGCGTAGCACCTTTAGCCGGCGTGAAGCGGACATGAAGAAACACCATGTCGCCCTCTGCTATGACTCGTACGATCTCCCATTTTGGCTGCGGAGACTTTTTGATCAGGCCAGTGAGGAAATCGATGGTTGATTGTGCTGTTCCGCCGACGCTATCTGCACTATGCTCCACGAAATCAAGTGCCGCATATTGTGCGAACGCTTCCTTCGGTCGGAAATCCATGAGTGCCAATCGATAGAAGGCGATTACCACTTCTTTCGGAGTTGGGATGTTTTTCGGTGACGCGGCATTCGTGCACTATCCCGCCGACGATCTCACCATTGCCGTCCTCACCAATTCGGACAGTCCCGTCAGTGGCCTCGTCATTGCCGGACGCATCGCACGCGCTGTCCTTGCGATCCCACCTGCGCCGGTGGTCGAACAACCGCTGTCAGAAGCCGACATTGCTGGATTTAGCGGGAAGTTCGAATCCGCCGAAGGCCCGGCGATCCTCTTCGGCGATCAAGGCCGCATCCGTGTCAAGTTTATCGAGAACGGACCATCGCTTCCGTTGGTGTATCTGGGCGATGGTGCATTCGCAGTTGGTCCCAACACCATCTCCAAGGCCTACATGAAAAATGGACGCCCCCAAGGCGCCGCTATCTACGTGGAGGGCTTGTTCATGAATGCCACATGGCGCGTACCAGTGAACTAGGCTTTGTGATTCGCCTCCGTGCTGTATGCACATTCGCGGTCCAGAAACGGGCTTCTGGGAAGATGCCCCGGATGGTCTGCAAACAGGAAGTTGGGAATTGTGAGAGGCTGGGGTGTCACGTTACACGGATGTCACTTTCTCTGAGATCCTACAGATTTGACCTCACTTTGGACTTATATTGAACTTATATTGCCCTTAGATTGGACTTTCTGAATACCTCGTAAATAGCTTTGAATCAGCAATTTGTCTTCTGACTATCCTCCTGCTTTTTCTAATTTTTGTCCTTGCGAACTACTCCGTTTTACTCCCTGCGTTCTCTATCCTTATATATATGCGTATTCTTGAAGCTCTTATGTCCGGCATATCCAGTTTCCTCATTCCTTGCCGATAAGCTCAGTTCCGATCTTTCTGTTCCCCCCCTGTTGCCGCATCTTTGCCTTCCTGTTTCAATCTCACGCTGACTCCCCGCCCTGCTGTTTCTGTCCTGGAGCCGTTTTGCCTTTTTTTGCCCCAGACTTCTCAGGCATCATTTCCCGGGTCTTCATACAAGCAATCATTCCCCCAAGAGCTACGGTCCCAGATCCTTTTTGCCGGCGTTGCTTGTCTTTTGCCAACCGGATTGACACCATAATTAGCAGAACTACCACCCTGTCCGGGACGTTTCTTTTGGTTATTTTTGTCTTGGCTTTATGTTTCCACATCCGGGAATTTGATGTCATTTGCTTCGAACTCGTGCAACTTTGGTAGCACGAAAACGTCGTCTCTGACGCTCTGCCTTCATTCACCCCGGCCAGTTTGCGCACCGCCAGCGTCGCCTCAACCGACATGCTTTACGCTTCTGCCTGATCAATTTGTCCGTATCAGTCCCCACCTGTTTGCCGTCTGTGTGCAACACAAATGCGTTGTTGTCTTGCGCAACATTTGAACCCAATCCGGTCCACAATGCCGGGCCGCGCTGCTTATCGATTGCTCCACGGGACGAAACTGCAGCGGTTGTTTAACCGCGTCGGGGTCTTCTTGTTGTCCCTTAATCGCGCGGAAGTCAACAAGACTTTACACTTTTTTGAAGTGCAGATATTACTCGCGAATGAATAAACATCTGAGCCGGCATCACGCTCTAACTGGCACTCGCCCGTGAGCGGATAGCACTCGAACAACTCTAAAGATGCAAAGGAGATAATCACCCGCCACGCAAATTGTGCTGCCTTTAGCGAAGGCATTTGCCCTCTCCTTTTGCACGGTCTTGTGAACAGTTTTCGGGCCTCTAATCGGGACCCAATCCAGGCAAAAGGAGCATGACAGTCAAATGAATCTAAGCAGGGGAACTCTGTCCTTTCACCGTCTATTCAGCACCCAGGAGATCGGGTTAGGCAATCACGCCGAACATTTCACCAATGGAGTTATTCGCCAATTCCTGAAGATAGGAGAGGCCGTCGCCGGGCGCTGGATCGAGATGCCGCTCGCAGTGCTCATTCTCCAGATGGTTCCGGGAAGGCAGGACTCGGGAGCCATTTACTTGTACGACCGCAAACAGCAGGTCTTCTACCTGCTCGGTTTCGATGGAGCGGACGACAACTTGACGCTGGAGGAGTTCAACGACCTTATGGCGGAATATGATCTGCTTCGCTTTGCGGAGAAACCCAGACTGGTACAGCTCGAATCGCCCCCGCCTCCCTCTCTTCCTCCTCCTCCTCTGCCACCTGTGGCCCTGCCGCTTGTTCACCACATCCCGAGTCCGGAGATGTCGGTACAGGGAGAGATTGACCTAGCCCTACCAGACGATGTGCTCTTTGTGACCCAACACGGAGTGCGGTGGTACGCCAAACCCGGGATGACGCAATCGCATTTCCAAAGTGTGGGGTCGGCCTAAGCGGCCAATTGGGGCGATTTGACCGAGTTTTGGAACCACGATAGAAGAGTGTCGGCGAGGTGATTTTCCATGACGCGCAAACTCAAAGCCGGCGACGATATCGTGCTCGCGTACCGCAACCTTTTCGTAAATCGGCTTGCCTTTACCGTCCAGGCGCCGGCCCCTCACCCAGAGTCGGGCCGGCATTACTACTACCGTCCAAAGACCAGGGACCAGAAAGACCAGTCTGTTCCTCTCTCCCTGGACACCATCCGGCGGCATCTCGAAGGCGACATGACCATCGGACTATACGCCATCAACCCGAAGACACAACGGTGCCGCTGGGTGGCGATCGATGCGGATTACGAGAACGCGCTCGAAGACCTGCTGAAGCTGCAATGGGAGTTGCGCCAGGATGGCGTCGACGCGGCCCTCGAAAAGTCCCGCCGCGGCGGACACCTGTGGATCTTTGCCCAGAAGCCGCTCCTGGCCCGAGATTGCCGTGTCTACATCTACAACCTGGCTGTCCGCCTGAAGGTGCCGGTAAAGGGCGCTGGGTTGGCCGACGGGATTGAGGTCTTCCCCAAGCAGGACAAGCTGTCCGCAGACGAGTTCGGGAACGCACTGCGGGCCCCGCTCGGCATCCATCAGGTGAACAAGAAGAGGTACTGGTTCTACGCCGCCGATTACTCGTTCGAGGAGCAGATGTCCTATCTGATGCGCCTTAAGAAGATCAGCGAGGCTGAGATGTCGGCCTTTGTTAGCGGACTGGAAATGCCGCCCGAGTTTGCGCCACCAAAGATTGCGGTGGCAACGGTACGGCCCCCGGCGAACGGCAACTACCGGGAGTTTCGCATCCTCGATTACGTGAGCGTTCGGCGGAAGATGGCGCGCAATCACTGGACTCAGTGCCCATCATGCGCCCAGCAGGGCCGGGACAAGAGCGGTGACAACCTGGCCATTTCCATCGCTGATCCCCGCAAATACAAGTGTTGGGCGGGATGCACCCGCGAAATGATTCGCATGGCGGTTGGGCGTCCTGTTCAGCGCTCAGCGGCGAGGCAAAGCTTATGACAACAGCATCACAACAGAACGTTTTGAGCAGGCGGCAGGTGCTCGCCCTGAGAGGGCTCAGACTGCCATCCCCAGCCCTGAAACTGCTGCGGGAGGCGGGCATTTATTGCGAACCGGCGATCTCGATTGAGTATCAGAATCTGGCCAGGCGGTACGTCATCTGGGGCCGGGAATCGGGTGGAGCAGTTGCCCAGGTCGGGGCTTATTGTGGCTTCGTGGATATCACAGGCAACCGCCTGGAGTGGCTCAGTCGCGTCGATGCTGTTGGCCGAAATGGAATCCACGCGACCGTGGTTGCGCCCAGCTTGGTTCGAATCCAGGTATTTCGCAGCGGGCGGACATTCGAGTTGCTCATTACCCGGCACGAGCTAATAGCGAAGGCGGAAGGAAGGCGTCCGGCACTGCAAAACAGAGTTATTTTCCATGGCGTCAATGGAACAGCGCCCTCGCAGTCTTCCGGCGGACAAAGCAGCCTGCACGGCCAAATCTTGCCGGAGCTCCGTACCCGAGCGGGTGAAGTGCTGCGGGTTCCAGCGGCCTTCGAGGAAGCAGTGAGGCTTGCCGTCGCGGGCAGTCTCTGTCAAGGTTGCCATACTCCGCATCTGCTCCGGCCAGGAACCGACGATACGCACCAGGCGGAGGAAAAAGTGGGATGACACTACCGGCTGAATCTTCTCAAAACCCCGTTCCTCAACCGACCATCGAAGGTGTGCTTGCCGATCCGGCAGCATCCCTGTGGCTCAAGAATGCGCTCCGTTCAGCGTTGGAGCGGGATCCGGTTGATGCCGCCAACGACGCCGAGATTCTACTGCGGCTGTTAGATGACAGGCTGCGTGCGCTATTCAAACAGCCAGCAAGCGAGCCGATGGAAGCAATTTAAACATCGTCAACGAGGGGACGGAACCTCGGCATACCCGCTAAGCTTTGCCGTGGGTATGGACCTCGCGGCTGACGCCAGGATTCATTCCTCTTGAGCGCGCGTTATGTGGCCTTGTGCGCCGCGTTTCTACCCGGCAGGTGCTACACCCAAACGAAGGCAAACGAAGCATTACGCTGGCCGTGTATCAGCACCCAGGCGACGGTTTTGTGGAGATCGGTAACGTCACTATTCCAGCAAACTTCCGTATTCCGGCAGTCGGTTTGCCAGTCGATGTGCGCTATTTGCGTGCGCACGTTGATGGCAGTCTATATCAGCCGGTCTACCTCGGGAACGGAATGACGTGAACGCAGCCGACTCTGTAAAGTCCCTCAAGTTTAAGCAGGGCGAGAACGACGAAGGCCAGAGCAGTGTGTCTGCCTTGGTTTGCTTTCGTCCTGCTTCTGGGACTCCCCACTCCATCTTCCACGCGCCGGAATCACTCGGTACTCTTTGAACCTTTTTGTCCCGTGAAGGAGCCAAGAACATGTCCGCTCTAAATGGCCATAGTTCCTCTGCCAACGGCGTTGGCGCCGCCATAACCGTTCCCAATGGCAATCACGCTGCCAGGCCCACCGAGCCAAGCCATCCGGCGCTCCCGAAGGATGAAATTCTGGCGCTAAATATCCATCAGCGCATCGCGGAGATCAAGAAGCGCTGCACTTCGCTTCCCAAAAAGCAACGCAACCAGGACGAAGGATGGGCCTTTGCCGGTCATGACCAGGTCATCGACTCGCTTCGCGGGCTGATGGCCCAGTTTGGCGTGAACGTGTATCAGGAACCTTTAGAGTTCTCCATCGCCACGGTGGTGGGTGACTTCATTCTCAACCAGGTGAGATTCGAATACGAGGTCGTCAACGCGGACGCGCCGGACGACAAGCTGACAAGGCACAACTTCGGCTTATGTTACGGGCTGGACGACAAGGCTTACAACAAGTGTTCCACCATCTCCGAGAAATTCTTCCTGCTGCGGCTGTTCAATATTGCGACGTATGACGATCCCGACGCGAATGCAGTTCCAGCCGGCCGCGATCTGCAGCCTGCCAATCGCAACTCCAAAGGCAGCAGCTCGCAAGTTGGGCGCATCCGGCATCCCAGCGAATGCGAGGAGTGCGGCAACCTCATTACGTTCTTTCGCAAAGGCGACGAAAAGTTGTCGAAGGAGCAGATCATCAA
Source organism: Candidatus Angelobacter sp. (assembly GCA_035695325.1). Taxonomy (GTDB): domain Bacteria; phylum Acidobacteriota; class Terriglobia; order Terriglobales; family Acidobacteriaceae; genus Angelobacter. The sequence continues at coordinate 48,137 of DASSEH010000366.1, read as the reverse complement.
GATCTCGCTCAGCGAACACAAGAAGAGACTATGCGGACGCTGTCTTTTCGTGCAGACCTCTCATGGCAAAAAGCCAGAAGAACCCAGCCCGGAAGGCGGGTCGGGGCCACCGAATCAGGGCAAATCCTCCCCGCCTGGCTCGAACTCCTAGCCTCTAACCCCAACCAGTTTCGTGATCATTAAGCCGCAGCCTCTCGCGGTATTCCGACAGGGAGACCTATGAGTCCGGATTTCCTCATCCATTCGGTGTACTCGCCGACCACCGGCGTTCTTTACATCGTCACGCCGCACAACACCCGCGCACTATGCTGGATGATCGTACATACAGCGCCGATCCAACGGCCACAGCACACCATTGCACACCTTGACTTAAATGCGCTCCTCGCTTTTTGCCGAGAAGCCTGCTTCGAGGAATTGACCTTTGAAGATCAGACGACTCGTCAGAAGAACCGCATAACCTTAATTCCCGGCCAACCTGTTTTAGCACGGTTTACCGGCCCACACGCCGACGATGTGAAGGCACTATTCGAGACCGACACCATTCCCACACCTTACGACTCTCGCCAGCCACGGTCTGACATCCTCACAGCCATCCAGCGACAGAACCCCACTGTGACCGTTGAGTGGGAGAGCACGCAACCACAGCATGTTCCAGCCACCGTTGATGAATTCAAGAGACTACTTTATGAGCGCTAACGTCTGTGAACTTGCCTGCGGTATTCTTCGCGCCACGAAAGACGGTGAGGAACTCGCTCCACCCGATCTCAAACTGGTTGAGCTTGCTGTCAACGGTTGTTTGAATGAGGCCGGAAAAGCCGCCTTCATGGAATTGCACCGCAACGCCACTAAACCGGCAGGGTACACAGTTCCATGGTTCCTGGGCATTGAGCACATGACCCGCGACCATCAACGGCACATCTACTGGAAGGGTGCACGGATCGAGCATTACGACCACGACTTTTGGCAGCAGAACGGGTGGCGAGAGTGCATGAAGGCTGACGCAGAAGCACTCGCGGCCCGATGTCTTGCGCTGGAGGCCCAGGGCATAACTCCGACTTGGCAAAACGTCATGTCTTGACCTCTGTAGACGGGGTGTGTCTTGAAACACAGACGCGTTAGAGTCGGCAGTGAGTATCGTTTCGAGCCTGTGATGTTGGACAGGCTAGCCGCCGGTGGCTAGATAGGGGATGCGGGGAAACCCGGGATCAATTTTGCCCCTCTTCACCCGCGCGGTTTGCATGGAGACGGGCTTCGCAACTGACCTTTTACGAGCCGGGCTGTGATGCCTGCCCGAATGAGCGAGATGAATGTGTGTAAATACGTCGTGATGAATGACAACACACTCGGTTACATCTTTGATGCCCAGCCGGATGTGATGGGTGTTCTCGCCGGTAATCCGCTGACTGGGGGCCACGACTGGAAAAACGGCCCTGCAGTAATCACCAGCAGTGATCGGGTAAGACGCGCCACAAAAGCCGATTTCGACGCCTTTCGCATAGATATGAAAGGCCACCTGATTGAAGACTAACAGCGTAGCGCCTACGCGACCTCCTGGGGCCTGATGTTTCTGTGAGGTGCCGGTGATCCGCATCGGCTCAACAGTCTGGATGTTACGTTCTGGCCATGACCGCCAACTCTCTCGCGACAGGTGCTCAACAAAAATGCTTCGCGGCATATCTGAATTGCTCTTCAATCAGTAGTTAGTGCCCTCTCTGTTAGACGAGCTCACGAAGCAGATGTTTTCAGTCGCCTATCTCGTGGTGGGAACGACGCTTCAATAACCATGAATGGTCATGTTAACGAATGTGTCGATCTGGGCGCGGCCTGTTGCCACAGCTCGTAGTGTTCGCCGAATCGTTCCTGGCAACCTCTTCCAACAACGGCCGAAATGCCGCTTTCCGACTCTACCGATTCTGGTGACCGCCAATGAGCACTCTTATGGCTTCAAGGTCTCCGGGCAGGCATCGACGCTCGTGCAACGCAAAGTGCTACAACGCCAAACGCCCGGAATGTGACTGCATGTGTGGAGGACGCAACCACGGCGTGGGGGAGATTCAGGCTCGCCAGAACAGCCGTGAGACGGGAGTCAGTTGGATCGAACGGGCAATACGGATTCCGTCCATCAAGAAACGGAGAGGTTTGGTCCCGCAGCAAAGAGATCTGTTTTCCGCTCTCGATGATGAGGCAAACGGGTCTGCGTTTAAATCCGAAGCTCATAACGAAAGGTAACCCGAATGAAGTCATCTGCTATAACAGCCGCCCTGCGATCCCTGGTTGCTGAACGACAGCCCGTGTTCGTCTGGGGCGGTCCAGGCCTCGGGAAGTCAGCTCTTGTAACCCAACTTGCCGCCACGCTGGACATCCAACTGCAAGATGTACGGGCACTATTGCTCGACCCGGTTGACTTGCGGGGTCTGCCATATCTGAGTGATGGGCGCTCGAAGTGGGCAACACCGGACTTCCTGCCCAAGGATGGCGAAGGAATCCTGTTTCTTGACGAACTTAACGCCGCGCCCGCAATGGTGCAGGCGAGTTGTTACCAACTGGTGCTGGATCGCAAGCTCGGTGAATATAAGCTGCCCGATGGCTGGTCGATTATCGCGGCCGGAAACCGCGACTCCGACCGAGCTGTTACCACACGAATGCCGACGCCCTTGCGCAACCGGTTCGTACATCTGGAGTTCGAAGTGGATATGCAGGAGTGGTGCGAGTGGGCGATCCGTGCCAGTATCCGTCCCGAGCTGATTGCGTTCCTGCGTTTCCGTCCGGAGCTGTTGAGTGTCTTCAGCAGAGATGACAACGCCTTTCCGTCTCCGCGCTCCTGGGAGTTTGTATCTCGCATACTCAACTCGAAGCCGGATCAATCGGTGGAGCATGAACTGATTGCCGGAGCAGTAGGAACGGGCGCGGCGACTGAATTCTCGGCGTTCCTGAAGATGTTCCGGGAACTCCCCAACATCGACGCCATTCTGCTGAACCCGCGGACCGAGCCGGTTCCTGCAGAAGCGGCAGCGCAATATGCGGTTGCTTCGGCTCTGGCTCATTGCGCTTCCGACACGAACTTTGACCAGGTCCACACCTACCTGAAGCGTATGCCCATCGAGTTCAGCGTGCTGTGCGTGCGCGATGCGACCGTGCGCACCCCGGAGATTCGCCACACGCCGGCCTATACGGCGTGGGCGATCGAGAACCATAACGCGGTTGCGTAGAGTCCAGTTCACCCTCCAGGAATCATCAAGCTTTCTCACACACCATTCATAAGGAGATTTCAACCGTCATGGCTGCTTCTCTGGTTATTCCAGAACCATCTTTATTTTCTTTGCCAACTCCAGAAACGTCCCTGTCTGCGCGGGCCATGCTCTGCACCCTTTCGATCAGCATGTGGTCAGCGCGGAAACACGATCCCGATGCATCCGAAGAAATCGCAAGGCTGCACGATGCCGATAAAGACGCCGGACGCTACAGCAAGTTGCTCCTTCCCCGCAAATCGCTGGAAGAGATTCAGAAACTCGTCAGCGAAGCCCGCAGAGAGCACAGCTTCCTGAGTCTGCCGTGGGCGGACGACGGTTACCGTGTACTCCCGGCGCCAGCCTACATGGACCACACCGAGAAGATGCGGGGAATCTCAACCCGGTTCAACCAGGCCGTCGATAACTTCGTGCTGCGCTTCGAAGATCTGGTTGGGGCCGCAAAACTTCGGCTTGGAACTCTGTTTCGTCTCGAAGATTATCCGGGGATCGTAGAGGTCGGAGAGAATCTGAGGCTGCTCAATGCCGCCGATCTTCGGGCCAGGTTCTCGTTTGAGACCCATGTAATGCCGCTCCCCGATGCGAATGACTTTCGGGTTCAACTCGGCGATCAGGACAAAGAGCGAATTAAGCGGCAAATCACGGCGTCGGTCCAGGCCTCGCTCAGCCTGGCAACGCGAGAACTCTGGCAGCGCTTGTACGACGCTGTCACCCACATGGCCGACAGGCTCAAGGCCTACAAGGTGACGGACGAGGGTGTAGAACATCCGTTTCGGGATACCGTCGTTACAAACCTGGTGAAACTGGTGGAGGTGCTGCCAAAGCTCAATATCAGCTCCGATCCGGCCCTCGATCGGCTGACCGAAGAGGTGCGCAGAGCTCTGCTGGTCGATGTGAAAGACCTCCGCAAGGACGAATCCGTACGCACACAAACCGCACAGGCCGCTGAGGAAATCGCCCGGAAGATGGCGGGCTATGTTGGAATCCTGTCATGTACGACCGTATGAAGGCCCACCTCAGTACGGAACAAAAGCTCACGAGAGCACGGACGCAGCTTGTACTTAAACAGCCATTTTTCGGAACGCTGTCGTTACGGCTTAAGCTGCTGCCAGGTGCTGTGGCTACCATGGCGACGGATGGCACGAGGATCTATTACAACCGCGCATTCGTCGACGGGCTGACTCCGTCCGAGCTGGAAGGAGTCCTGGCCCACGAAGTCATGCACTGCGCCCTTGGTCATCACTGCCGCCGGGGAGGGCGGAATCTAAGACGCTGGAATGAGGCCGCCGATCTGGCCATCAATCCAATCCTGTTGAACAACAGCTTTGCGCTGCCTGCTGGGGCGCTATTCGATCCGGCCTACGACAACCTGTCGGCGGAAGAGATTTATGCACGTTTAGAGAAGCAGGGCAGTGAGTCCGGCAGCAACGGTAAATCGCAGAATGGTGGTGGAGCGGGGCAAGCGACAAGTCCCAACACTCAACATCCCTCGCCATCACAGCCGACTCAGCCCTCGTCGCCATCATCTACCGACAACTCTCCGTCATCATCTTCGGGGCACGATGCCTCACAATCGGGTGGAAGTAGTGGCATAGCTGAAGCGCAGGGAGCAGAAACGGCCCGTCCGGGCGGTTTTGGCGAAGTGCTGGACGCCACCGACGATCAGGGCAAGCCTGTGTCACCGGCCGAAACAAGCCGCCAGCAACACGAGTGGGCCATTGCGGCTGAACAAGCGGTGCGCATGGCCAAAACTTGCGGGCACGAACCGGCGAATGTTGAAAGGGCGCTCAGCGAGAACCGGGAGTCGAAGCAGGATTGGCGTGCCATTCTTCGTACTTTCGTAGCGGCAACGACGGCAGCCGATTATCGCTGGACCCCACCCAATCGGCGACACATTGCCTCGGGGTTGTACCTGCCTTCGGTAGATCGGACCGGGGTAGGAACGATTGTGATTGGTGTCGACACTTCCGGCTCCATCGGCCAGAAGGAACTCGAACAATTTGCGGGCGAGATTACAGCCATATCCGACGAGATGCAACCAGAAGTGATCTACGTCGTGTATTGCGATGCCGCTGTGCAGGCCACCCAGTCGTTTGGGGCCGGGGACTCGATTCAACTGGAGCCGAAAGGCGGCGGAGGAACCGATTTCCGTCCGGTCTTTCAGTGGGTCGAAGCGAACGATATCCAGCCACAGTGTCTGGTTTACCTGACGGACCTGTGCTGCCGCAGCTATCCCGAAGTCCCCGACTACCCGGTTCTCTGGGTGACCGATTCCCGCCGGACCGCGCCCTTTGGCGAAACGATTCGGATCAGCGTCGATTGATTCGCTCTGCCCGGGAGTCGACTGATTCGATTGCCGGGCCGCCTTGTGAGCGAAAAATCCGGACGCATCACAGATTGACTCCATCGATGAAAACGATCCTTCAGGAACAAGTATGCCGATTGTAAGCATCAATACTGCGCAGAAGCTATTTATATACAAGGCAGGCAACGGCTCTTCATGCCTCGGGTTTGACGTAGTGCGCGACAGAACGCGCCAGTACGCCGAACTGCTTGGGGAGTCGTTACCGAGGCCTCTGCCTTACGCCAACTCTGAGGCTCTCAAGCTGTACGAAGCCATTGAACAGCGTCTGGCCAAAAGTGAAGCGGCACGCAACCTCACGATCTATGACCCCAATACGCCGCTCGATCTCGTCACCATTTTGGAGAGTGTGCGGCTGGACCATACGCGCATTCGATTGTTTTATGGGGATCGTGACTCCGGACGCGATTGGAACGAAGAAAACGACGTTGAGGGATACCTGGGAAGGACAATGGGGCCGATTCACTGCCCAATTCTGCTGAAGACCGCTGCCAGCCGTGGGGGTGGGATCATTCTCTCCGCTTGCACCGTACGTGTCGTGACCACGGCAGGTAAGCGCGTCTTATGGCAACACCCGAAGTACCACAGCCTCGCCTTCCACATTTCAGATACTCCCGGCAGCGACCCCGCAAATGCCCGATGGCCTGTAGAAGTCCTGCGGGCGGGCGAAGTACATGCGCGATTTAAGAGTCGGCGAGAAGCGGAGAGATTTATTCGCAAGATGAGCGGGGCGTAGCTGGCTTCCCTTAGTGGCCGATTCTCCCCATCGAGTAACGCTCCGCAGCGAACTACGCTCCGCCTGGATCGTGCTTCTCGTCACAATGTAACTCTTCCTTGAATGCCAGTTACGCGGGACCATGGCATTCGCTTTCCCCCGTCAATCCTTCTCCTGTCAGTCAATTCCTAAGGACACCATCATGCCCGAAGAAATCAGCAGCGGTATGCACGCGCTCGTTGCCGAACTTGTAAGACGTCTCGCCGCCGGTGAATCTTTTGACAACCCCAGGCTCAGCCAGATTGCCAGCGCGGCTTTCGGTGGCACCCGCGCACAGGGAGTTTACTCACCTCGTGATGCTTACGACGCGCTCGAAACGGCAGTGAACAAGTGCTTGCTGGAAACCGAGGCGCAATCGCTCATGGATATGGATTCGGAAGCATTCCGGATATTGAGTGCCTTGACGGACCGCCTGGCGACGCAAACCGATCGCACACTCGAACAAACGGAATTCCAGCAGTTTTCGACTCCGCCGGCACTCGCTTTCCTTGCCGCCAGGCTGCTCGACCTGAAGCCTGGGGACATCGTTCTTGAACCATCGGCCGGCACGGGAAGTTTGGCGATCTGGCCGCGCAGCTTCGGCGCGAGGGTCGTATGTAACGAGATCAATCCGAGGCGTCGCGCACTGCTCACGAGCGAACTCGGCTTCGAGACCTATGACGTGGATGCGGAAATCATCGACGACGTGCTGCCCACGGAGATTCGGCCCACGCTGGTCCTCATGAACCCACCGTTCACCGCGACTGGCGGTCGAGTGGAGCAACACCATGCAAAGTATGGGCTGCGCCACATCGAAAGCGCTCTGCGCCGATTGGCCGAGGGAGGACGCCTGGTTGCCATCGCTGGCGAGAACGTGGCCTTTCAACGGTCAGCTGTCACCGGCTGGTGGCAAAAGATTGCCGCTACCTATAACGTACGCGCGAACTTCGGTTTGAGCGGCAAGGTCTATCGTAAGTACGGTACGCACTGCGATTTGCAGATTCTGGTGATCGACAAGATCGGCGCGACCCCAGGAGGCAACTGGCAGGGGCAGTTGAGCCACATTGTTTGGGGCAGCGCAGACAGTGTAGAAGAAGCATGGGCAACCCTGAGGACAATTCCCCGGCGCATCATTGGTGACGCTGCCAGCAGCGTTACGACTGCCGCTGATGCCGTCGCTACAGATGAAAGCGCCCAGGCAGCAAGTACGGTATTTGTGGCGTATGTTCCCGCGAAACTGAGTGGCGGCGTGCCGCATCCGTCCGCCATCGTCGAGTCAGCTTCCATGGCGTCGGTGACGCCACCGAACGTCACATATCGCCCCCGCTTGCCGCTTGAGGTCATTAGGGAAGGGAAGCTCTCGAACATCCAGATCGAGCGGGTGATTTATGCCGGTCAACGGCATGAGCAAAGATTATCGGACGGCGCGCGGGGCGGCTTCTATGTCGGCGATGGGACCGGTGTGGGCAAAGGCCGTGTCCTGGCCGCAATCATCGTCGATAACTGGTTCCAGAACAGACGACGGGCCTTGTGGATCTCAGTAAACAACGACCTCCTGGAATCGACACGGCGAGACTTGAATGATCTTGGCGTGCCGGTCCCGCTGGCCCAGATCAATGACTATCCTGCTGCGGGCGATATCACCCTGCCTGGCGGAGTCATCTTCAGTTCCTACTCCTCCCTGATCTCGACGGCAAAGAACGGCGCCAGGAGGCTCGACCAACTTCAGAAATGGCTTGGCCGCGAGCCGGTGATCATTTTTGACGAAGCGCACAAAGCCAAGAACGCTCTGGCAGGCGGACGGGGTGAACCGACGCAGACCGGGCAGGCTGTCATCGACCTGCAGGATCCAAAGCGCAATTCCGAATACCGGGTCGTCTATTCGTCCGCTACCGGGGCAACCGATGTGCGCAACATGGCCTACATGACCAGGCTTGGTCTATGGGGGGCCGGCACAAACTTTCCCGATGGTTTCCAGCAATTCCTGGCCGAGATCGACAGCGGCGGCGTAGGCGCAATGGAAATGGCCAGCCGCGACATGAAGAGCCTGGGCATGTATTTGTCGGGCTCCATCTCATTCGGGGTTGATCCCGTTAGCGGCCGGGCCGTCGAGTACAGAGAGCGGGTCCATCTTCTCACCGCCGAACAACGCAGGATGTACAACCATGCGGCCAGGGCGTGGCGGGTCGTGTTACAAAACATCGAACAGGCGCTGAACATCACCAATTCCAGTGCGCGTGCGCGGGGGAACGCTTTACAGAAGTTCTGGGGCGACCATCAGCGCTTCTTTCGCCAGGTCATTTGCGCTTTCAAAGTGCCGAGCGTGCTTGAGGAGGCAGAAGCGGCTCTGGGGGACGGCAAATCCGTTGTCATCTCCCTGGTTGGAACGGGCGAAGCAAAGACTCGTGAACAGATATCGCGGGTGACGGCAGACGGCGGCGCCCTTGAGGATCTGGATTTCTCACCGCGCGAGGTTATTGCGGCGATGATCGACCGTGGTTTTCCCACCGCCGTGTACCGCGACGAGACGGACAAGGCCACTGGCCAGATTATCAAGGTACTGGTCACGGACGAGTCAGGATCTCCGGTGCAGAGTCAGGAAGCCCTGAGAATGAAGCAGGCGCTTCTCGATGGCCTGTCCGCGCTCCATCTTCCTGAAAACCCTCTCGATCAACTGGTGAATCACTTTGGCGAGAAGAACGTCGCGGAACTTACGGGCCGGTCCCGCCGCCTGATTCGCGATCTCCACACTGGCAGGGTCGAGTACAAAAAGCGCGCCCCGGAAGGTGTGCCCATGCGCCGGGTCAATGTGGATTCCATGGAACGCTTCCAGGGAGCAAGATGTCGCGTAGCGATCATCAGCGATGCCGGCTCGATCGGCATCTCGCTCCACTCTTCCAATCGGGCTCCCAACCGCGAACGGCGCGTCCACATCACGCTCGAGCTCGGCTGGAGCGCGGACAAGCAGATGCAATGCTTTGGCCGAACCCACAGAAGCGACCAGGCCATTCCGCCGGAGTACGTCCTGCTGAGCACCGAGCTGGGTGGAGAAAAGCGGTTTAGCTCCACCATAGCCCGCAGATTGGCAAGTCTGGGTGCACTGACCAAAGGCGACCGAGGAGCCGCCGACAACGCCGACTGGCAGAGATACAACTTCGAGACCGAGGAAGGCAAATCCGCCCTGTGTCTGATGTACAAGCGGATCGTTGCGGGCGAGAGCGTCCAGGGGCTTGCCAACCCCAAGCAGACGTTGCGGGACATTGGGTTGCTGGTCACTCGGGAAGGCGCTGAGGAGATCCGCAAAGAGGACCAATATAACGTCCCCCGTTTCCTCAATCGAATCCTGGCCCTCGATGTCGAAGAACAAAATGCACTCTTCGATTATTTTGCCGACCTGTTTGATCAAACGGTCCGGTACGCCAAGGCGAGCGGCACATTTGATGAAGGCGTCACGGACATTCGGGCTCTGGCCATCAAAGTGGCCGAGCCTCCGGTCGTCGTTCATATTGACCGGGTGACTGGTGCCGAGACGGTGTTGTACACCCTGCAGGTGGACCGGCCCAGCGACACCGTGTCATTCGAGCGCGCGGAACGGCTGCGGGTCAACAACAAGGGAGCCTTCCTGCGACACCACAAAAAAGGAGACTTTGTTCTGGCTCTGCCTTCAGGACAACACACAGACCCCAGAGATGGGAAGACATTCCTGACCTACTCGCTGTGGAAGCCGGAAGCGGCACGGACATCGTATATCCGTGAGCAGGAACTGGGGGAGAGGTATAGAGTCGTTCGGTCAGACGAACCGATGCGCTGGTGGAATGCCCGCTATGCCGCCGCTCCGGCCATTGAGACGTCATCTGTCCACATCATTGCGGGCGCCATCATTCCGCTCTGGCACAAGCTGAAGACCGAGGGCGACTCGAAACTGCACGTCATCCGCGTTTGTACTAAAGATGGCCAGCGCATTGTAGGGGTGAAAATACCGCTTGCGGGCGTTGGCAAAGTTCTGCGGTCGCTTGGGCTTGGGAACACAGCGAACGACCCGCAGCAGGTCTTCACGGCAGTATTTGACCAGGGTGAGCTGATTGATCTCGCATCGAACCTGCGGTTGAAGCGCTCAATGCTTCAGCGCGAGCCGGCCATCGAATTGGTCTGCCTGGACTCTGACCGGTTTAAAGAACTCAGAGAACTGGGTCTCATCAACGAGCAGATCAAGTTCAAGCAGCGCTTCTTCGTCCCGACCGAAGAAAAGAAAGGCGTGCCGATCCTGACCAAACTGCTCGACCGCTATCCGGTGCTGGAGCCTGAGGGCGCATCTGAGCCACCGGAATCCGAGAGCCTGCCAGTCATCGAAGGCCCGGAAGCTGCCGAAGTCAAGATCGTCGATCTTGAGCAGTGGGTGTTGCCGCCTGAAATTGAGGTTCTGCCCGAGATGGAACCCATGGGGGACAGTGTGCCTGTCGCATTCATCGCGCCCTATGTGCCGTCAGCATTGCCAGAGCTGCCGATCCAGGAAGGGCCCTCTCTGATCGCTCTGCTTGAGCAGCGTTCACAATCGGTTGAGCCACGCAGCCGCCGCAAGCAACGGTCTCCCGTGGAGGAGCAAGGTCTCCTGTTCAGCTTGCAATAGCAGCCTTCGTTTGCCGCCGGTTGCTCGTTCCTCGATTCCTTCCGGACCGAATACGTCTCACCTGTTCATCTTCCCTCATGAAAAACCATTTGTATCGCTTCGCACACTCACCTCGAATTCTCACGCCCTTCGTTGAGCACTATGGCTGCGGATGGTTTGATGGCGGGTGCTTCATTTTCGCTCGTGCGCTCCAACTCTGGCTGGGAGGCCGCCTGGCCGTACTTGTCAGGCAGGAACTGTTACATGAGCAGGCATTTGACCACGCGCTGTTGAGCCTTTCGGATGTCGCTGACTTCCATGAGCCACTCTACGTTGATGCCGACGGAGTAGCAAACGCCCACGAACTTTTGGAATCCTGGCGTAGCCGCAATCGTTTACCCGATCTCCTATTGGAAGATCCAGCGGGCCGCGTCCGCTTTGTTGGCCACCTTGAAAAAGAGTCTTGGTCATCTTGGCTGGCCCAGGAATTGAAGACCAGGTTCGGCACGCCTCAAGGGCGTGACCTGCATCGCGTATTGGGCAGAACCCCACACAGGAGCACTGCATGAAAAATCAAGTGTTATTGCAGGCAAAACCCAACCGCGATCTGTGTGCTACTTGCAATAGTGCCAGGGTGGTGCCGCATCCGGACCGAGACAGAGCGGAGTCGCTGGTTATTCCGTGCCCGGATTGCTCTCAGATCACCAAGCCCATTCGCACGAAGTATCTTGCCGCCCCCACGGCATGTCCCTGGTGCAGCGGAGCAATTCAGGCTGATGCCGCACCCGACGTGGATGAAGGAGTCGTGACTCAGGAAATCGACTGTACTGAGTGCGATCGCAGGTGGTGCGATGTGTATCGCCTCTTCGACATGAGGCCGCTATGACCGGTAACGGCAACGCCGAATTTGACCTTCACGTTTTTAGGCGCCGAGCAAGCGGCCAAAAAGGTGATCGCTACACGATTGGCTTTTGGGAAGGCACTTGCCAGCGCGCCATCTGCCACGATGCTGGTATCGACGGTGCGCTGGCTGCCATTCGCAATGAAATGGAGAAAACCAGTCCCCAGTCGAGACAAAAACAGTGCCGTATATTCACAAGTCCCACCGGGCGCTGCAAGGTACTGTCTCAGACGCAAACACCGGAGTCCCTGCCTGGCAAGGAGGCGCGTTGACAACAGGCATTGAACCCTCTGATGCCACCGGTACTTTACGTCAGACGGATTAGCGACGAATGCCAATCGTGAAGGCGCCAGAACAACCTGGTGTCGCTAACAGCCCGGTTGGAGATGGGCGCCCGCGTCCTTCAAAGACCCGCCAACAATCCACCAGGACTCTTCCGGTCTCGACCCGAAGCCCGAAGCAATGGCCGCCATTTCGGCCAAGTTAGGAGAAATTCATGTTCAAAGAACTGATGCCGGTGATAGCGGACCGGCCACTGACCATCACAGTCGCAGCCCTTCCGGACGGGAATGTTCGGGTCTGTGTGGTCCCGCAGTCGCAGGATAAGGACGGCAAGATTAATGGCAAGGTGGGATACCACAACGAAGTCGCGAAAATCCCGGACTCGTCGATCAGGGCCTTAACCACCCCATTGGCGTTGACCGGGACCCCAGACGAGTTGGACGCGGAACTGCCCCAGAAACTGACAACTTATGCCGGGTCTCACACGCAACTCCAGCATGGCGTTGCGCAGGCCACGCAGGAGATCACAGACGCTCTCAAAGCGATTGAGGAGCGTAACAAGGCCAAAGCCAAATCGAAAACCACTCCTTCCGCAAAGAAAGAAGAGAAAGAGCTGAAGAGGGACGAACAACAGTCACCTGGTACGCTGCCGCTTAACTGGCTTGCTCCGCCCGCGACACCTGCGGCTCCGGCCGCAGTTAGTGCCGATGACGGGATTGCGGGTGATCGAGAGCGCGATGAGCGAGAAGAAGAGCAGGGAGAAGATGAGGAGGTGACTGGCAATGATTAAGGTGGAGCGTCTTGAACGAAACTTTAGGTACCTCGGAATTTGTTTGCCAGATCCGGATTCGGCGCTCACGGTTGAACAAGTCAGAGATGTTTACGTGAATAGTTATCCGGAACTGGCGACCGCTGCCGTAGAGGGGCCCAGCACGGTGAATGGAACCATGGAATACACCTTCGTTCGTGCGGTGGGCGCAAAGGGATGACGCGCCGTAAACATCATTCATCATCAAGGTCCGTCGCGGTGAAGCGGCCTGTTCGCCCGCCAGGCCGCGACGGATTTACACGAGTCATGCGGGAGCTTGAGGCAACGGGCGGAACTCGCCCGCACCCGGACCCGATTGTGGAGCGGTTAAAACAATGTCCAGAGGCATTCAAGGCCGGCGAGACGGTCGGCAAGATGTTCAATGCGCTCAAACACGGCAACGAGGATTCAGCAGCCGGCGAGCGCAACCTGCCGCCCGCCGGAGTTGTCATCCCCCTTGTCTGATCGGCCTGCCCGTACAGGTGACGGTTCCGAACATCAAAGATATCCGATGGCGTTACTGCACCCGGTGGGACGAGAAACCGGCGGCGAGCCTGGGAATCAGCTTGCTGCGGCTCGGAATCTGCCGCACCAGGGATTGGACAGGCAGCGCGGTCGATTTTGTGGAGCGTGGATTCAAGCGCTTCTGCAAGGAGAACGGATCTGAGGACGCGAGGAAGATATGGGAAGGCGACCTCCGGATCATGGATCACATGGTCGAGTTGACCGAACAGGAGCGCAGCCAGGCACGGGCGGAGATGGATGGACCTGCTCAGAGGGTGTTCATCGCAGGTGATTTCTCGGCTGCGGCATCCATCCCGATCGGCGCGACCCTGCCTCATCTCGAACGCGAAGACAAACTGCTGCCTGCTGCTTTCTGCGCCCTGTTCGTTCACGACCTGTGGAAATGGACGCGGGTATATGACGTGAGTGATGCTCTCGCCTACGCCGAGATGGGAATGGTCGACATGGACGAGGACCAACTGCGGGATTCCTGCTATCCGCAGGTCAATGCCGAAATTCCGCAGTGCCTCAATGGCCGTTTGAAGATGAACCCGTCCCGCGCACTCCATCTGCTCAAAGCAATGCAACCGAAGCTTCGGGGCAGCACATCTCGTCAGCTGGTAGGCCATCTGCTCGAAATGCACGAACACTCAACTGGCCGCCAGCACGCCTGGCCCCATCGGCTGGTACAGCAAATCCCGGGTCTTGAGGAGTTTCTCGAAGACTGTGATGGTGTCGGACCGGGGGCATTGATTAGCTGGTATGAAGACGATGCGATCACTGCCTGTTTCAATGAGGAGATGAGCTATCTGGGGCAGAACGGCCCCCTGGAGCCGAGCCTGCTGCTCGATATTTCACTGGATCAGCCCGGACAGATGCTGGACCGGCAAGTCACACAGGTCTTCGACCATGTCGGAGCTATGCTCCGGTCGCTGGCCTCAGCCGCCAAAATCGTCGCAATCATACGGGAGCTTTATGATGAACATCTCCGTCAGCATCGGCTCAAGTCAGGAGTACAGACTGAGCCGGGCGCTTCTGGTATACGGTACGAGTAGCTACAACGGCTACCCGTACCGCCATCCCTTTCTGACCCTCCATGAGGTCATTCATGACGGTCAGGAAGCCAGACTCGCGGCAGGCCAATTGGTTACGCCCGACTTGCTGATTGACTTGATGGTAAGCCTGGGAAAATCGGTTCCGGCCGAGATTCTGCCCGAACGTGTCCTCGTGCGTACACCAGACACTATCGTCTGGTGGATGCCGTCCGGCACCCGAACCATGTTCTTCAGCGATCGGGGCGGTGATGCGGCTCTAAAAAAGATGAATGCCAGGCTGTACCCACACCCGCCGCTCTTGTTAAAGGTTTCTGGCTCTCATCTATGGATTCGCGCTCTGGCGCGCAACGAGCGGCCAACAGCGGACAACAAGCTGTACATGGCTCCCTACTGGAATTGTTATGAAAATGGCGTGGTCTGCACCGGGAGCATGCAGGTGCCCCAGGAGAAATCAGTCGTGGCCATTGACGCATGGGAGCAGTCATTCTTTCAGAGCGAGTTCACGCACGCAGCCGGGGTACGCAAGCACACTCATTTCCCGGGTGGAATCCTCGCCATGTGGCAGGCGCTCGCAGGCAAGAAGAGGTTTCCCGCCCGATACCTGGTCGAAAAGAAGCAGACTCTAAGTGAATTCGTGACCAACCATGACCACAGCTACCGCAACGACCAACGACCGGATTGAGCACGTAATTCCAGGCTATCTACTTGAAAGAAGGGTCCGCGTCACCGTGGCCGGCTGCGGAGGTACGGGGAGCGCCATTGCCGCGGGTCTGCCCTACCTGCACCAGGCCATGGTGGCGCTGGGGCATCCGCAGGGTCTTGATGTGACCTTCGTAGACGGTGACCGGATATCCAGGACCAATTGCGTCCGTCAGCCGTTCAGCGTCAGCGAAATCGGTTTATACAAGGCAACCGTGCTGGCGACTCGAATCAACCTGTTTTGGGGGCTTGGCTGGAAAGGCGTCCCGCACTTCCTGGATGAGGGCTGGCGGGAAGACACCGACATCCTCATTGGGTGCGTTGATTCCCGCAAGGCCCGCAGCCAGATCATGCGATCCGCGGCCTACTGGAACTGCCAGTACTCGCTGGATATCGGTAACAATGCCGACAGCGGGCAATTCGTTTTGGGCCAGCCGGACAACCGGAACGCCAGAGACAAAAGGCTGCGCCTGCCTACGGTCGCTGACCTCTTCCCGGAAATTGTGAATCCGAAGATGGATAAGAAAGACAGGCTCCCGTCCTGCAGCGCAATTGAGGCGCTGCAACGACAAGAGCCGTTCGTCAACCAGACGCTCGCCTATCAGGCCCTGGCTATGCTGGCGCGTCTGTTCCGCTATGGCCGGCTTTCCTACCACGGCGGCTTCATGAACTTACGGTCAGGCAAGTGTTCCAGCTTAGCCGTGGACCCGGCTGTATGGCAGAGAATCATAGAACAGAACCAGAGGACGCCCGAGCGTAAAAAGCCTCTTCGGACGAAGACAGCCAAAGTTACTGGAACTGAACGACAACGCCCGAGTCGTCACCCTGCCAGGGTCTCATAGGGCCGTTTCACATCTTTCAAGCCTCACTCCAACCAGAGGAAAAATATGCCACCTTCAGCCGCCGGCAAACAACCGGGGTCTCCGTCGATGGAGATCACCATCCAGAAGTCAGACCTCCTGAAAGAACTCTCAGTGACGCAGGGCATCGTAGAACGCAAGTCAACCGTTCCCATACTTGGTAGTTTCCTGTTTGAGGCCACCGGCAATGAACTGCTCATTACCGCAACAGACCTCGACCTCAGCTTGCGCACTTTCTGCGTCGCAAAGGTCATCAAACCAGGGGCTTGCACAATACCGGCTCGCAAGCTCTACGAGTACACAAGGCTGCTGCGTGACGGCGAAATCACGATAAAGCTGCTGGAGAATCATTGGGTTCAGATTCGTAGCGGGCGCTCCAATACCAAGATGGTCGGAATGGCGCGGGACCACTTTCCCTCCCTTCCGCTGTTTCCGGCCCAATCGGCCATCCAACTCCCGGCGCGGATCCTGCAAACGATGATAAGCAGGACCATCTTTGCCATCTCGCAGGAAGAATCGCGATACACATTGAATGGCGCCTTGCTGCTGATAAAGCCAGGGTCGATCACCATGGTTGCCACCGATGGGCACCGTTTGGCACACATCGAGACGACGGACAGCAAGGTGGACGTCAAGGAAGAAATCAGCGTGCTCGTTCCCAGGAAGGCATTGGCTGAAATCAACGCACTCCTGAATTCATCCGGGGTTGACGCCATCGGGTTCGCCAAAGACAGCTCCACGCTCTTCTTTACCATTGGCACGCGCCTGCTCACCTCGCGGCAGCTCACGGGGACATTCCCAAACTATGAAGCGGTACTGCCGCGCCACCTCAACAAGTCCGTCGAAGTGCCTGCCGACCAGCTTTCGCAGGCCGTCCAGCGGGTCTCCCAGTTCTCGGACGAGCGCTCGAATGCGGTCCGTCTGCGGATGGAAAATAACCAATTGCGAATATCCTCATCGAGCGCCGAAACCGGAGAGTCTGAAGATTCAATCGATACCAGCTACGGCGGCGACCCTTTGGTCATTGGGTTCAGCTCCCGCTACCTGCTCGAGTTCCTGAGAGTCGCCGGTGGCGGAAATGTCAGGTTCCGCTTTAAGGCAACGGATGCTGTGGGCGAGTTCCGGACAGACCAGGGCTCCCGGGAAGACCGCGACTACAACTACCGGTACATCGTGATGCCCGTACGGAGTTGATTACATTCGTGTCCAGAATTGTGACTTAAAGCATAACTTTGCCGTTTGGCAACGGTATGCTTTCAATGACCTTGATATTCCGATTGATTGTTGACTTGAATGCCTGCTGCGGGCATCCGCAGAACCTTGCGCCCCTCTCGAATAACCGAAAGTAGCTGTTCCTTAAAGTGACGGGGCTTCGCACCAGGCTGTACTCGCGGCAAAGTTATGCTTTCAGCCCCCGGAAACGACGCGGACGCACGTTGTCCCAAAATAGACCCTTTGTGAGACGGCCCGCCGGTCAGAAGATCGGCTGCAGAACCATCCGGCCATACGCGATGAACGCCAATAGGAGGCCCAGCACACCGCTCAAGATCGTGGGCGCGACCTCGCGGTACTTGACGTGCACCCCGACGAACACGAGGCTCTCGACCGCCAAGACCGTGGCAGCCAGGATCGTCAGCGGCGGCTGCCAATGGTACGCGGCGGGGACGATGAGCCCGACCGTGCACACGAGCTCTAGGATGCCCAGGGTCATCCAGGCTTTCCGCGGCAAGGCGCCAAAGGACGGGACATCCTCGCTTACCTTGTCGAACATAAAGACCTTCATGACACCCGACGCTCCGTACAGGAGCGCGGCGAGGACTTGCAGGACCCATAACAGTATGTTCATCGTGTGCCTCTTCCCGGTTTTCGCGTCGGCGCACGCAGGGCTGTTTCTCCCCGCGCGATCCACTTTCTGAGCCCAGATCTAGTGACGATGGATAACCTCATGATAATTCACCATCGTTGCACAGAGGACCAGTTGCGGTGCGTTTGAGCGGCAACATTATGCTTTCAGCGCGGCAAACATATGCTTTAAATCACAAGAATCCGACGGCGGCGACGAGATTGACCTCTCGCGCCCGTACTACGTCATCACAGGAATGGGTTTTGCCGCTCTCGCAAATCATTTAACTTTGCTTGGGTGAGGGGCATCGACTCGCATCGGCGGTCTGCCGGTGCTTCACATCTGTGAGGAAGAGGATCCCTGGCCGCTGGACACGATTCAATCTCCCTGCTCAATGGCCTTAATGATGTCCAACGCCTTATCCAGTCCGAGGCTGTAGTTGTGGCCAATGAAGGCACTCTCCGAGCGAACGGCAGTGACGAGAATTACTTCGCTCTGTCCCGAAATTTGCCGCAGCGTTACAGAAGCCTCTCCTAATTCAAAGGATTTCCTGGAAGCCACGAACCCAAAGGCCGGCGGCTCGTAGCGCCGGTTGAGGCCGTTCTTGATCTTCTTTACAAGTGCCTTCCTATTCCTGAATTGCTCCGCAGCAGGACCCTCGATTTCGAGCTTGTCACTCAGCAAGCCGATGGATTTCCTGAATGTAACCTCGCCAGTGATTGGCGCCTTCAGAACTGCCCGGTAAATGACGGTGGTGATCGTCCCCGAGTCGGTCGTCATCACGATCGTCTCCAAAGGCCACGGAAGGCCGGAAATGGTTGCGTGGTAGGCGAAGGCGTTCATTGCCGCCTGGCGCTGCATAACCAGAGACTCAAAGAGCTGTTTGCCGAAACCCGGCGCGGATGGTTGCTGCGCGTCGAATCGTACCGGTTCGATTGCGACGTCACCGGAAAGCCCCAATTTCTGCATTTCCTCGCGCCACCACAAATATAACCGCTGGCAATCTTCCGCCGGAATCCCTCTCGGAAACCCCTGTTTGTTCATGGGCGCACCCCTTTCAACTGACGGGCGGTTCGTTCGATTGATCGTACCTTACCCGTCTTGGCCCGCAAACATTTCTCTCCTCCCTTAAAGAGTCACTAAGCGTCCCCACAATTCTGCGCGCTTGGCCAGGCACACCGGCCTATGCGCTGCCCAAACGCAACGAAGCGTTGCAAGGAGATCCAGATTCCATGGTTTGTGCAGGTTTCCTGTTTCTTGTTCTATTTGTCCTGGCTTGTTCCATTCTTTTACTTCAACGGCGGTTTCGCTTTTCGCCGCGCACCGCTGCCGATGTGATTGCCATCGCCCGGTGCGTGGATGAGCGAGAACTCGAAGACCTGTTTGACCAATCCAGGGAAGAAAACCTGTGTGCCAGTATGTCGACCCCGCGGTTCCACCAGGCACAACGGGCGCGAGCCCTACTGTTGTTCGAGTATCTGCGCCGGATGGGCTTCAACTCCATGGGACTCCTGGATTGGGCGTATGCGGAACAGAAGAGACTTCAAATTGCTGGTATGCCCGAGGACCATGTACAGGCCTGGATCATTGAGGACATCGTAGACATTGGCACCCAGTTTCGGGCCTACTTTGTCGTCGCCATGTTCAGGCTTTCCGTCCGGCTTCTGCTGGATGAATTGAGGATCGTGCGGATTCGCCGCCTGTCGAAACTGCAATACGTCGCTGGAATCGACGGGTTGGATTCGTACCGCAGGCTTGCTCAAACTGCCGTGGCGTTAACCGTTGCCCAGGGCAGCAATGCCGGCGCTCGATTGGCCGCGCTACTCCGTGGTAGCGGCTCTGCTGCTTGATCGCAGGCAACTCTCCTCTTTTCCTCTCGGGTTCTCACATCAATTCAACAAATCGCAAAATTAATATGAGTGTTCCCCTTCACGCAGTCCAGCACATTCGCAGAATGCGCGGCGGATCGCAGGCCCATCTTCTGAGAGCCTCCGACGGCGCGTACTTCGTAACCAAATTCCTGAATAACCCACAGTCGCCGAGAATTCTGGCCAATGAAATGCTTGCGACTCAATTAGGTCTGTGGCTTGGCCTGCCCATGCCACAGGTTGCAGCAATCGAAGTATGCGACTGGCTGATCGAGAACACGCCAGAGTTGCGCATCCAACTGGCCGGTAACGAGGTTCCGTGCAGCAGCGGCCTGCAATTTGGATCACGTTACCCGTGTGACCCGGCACATGAGCCCATGGAAATATTCGACTACTTGCCGGAGAGCCTGATGGAGAAGGTAGTGCGGCCCCGTTGTTTCGCACAAGTCCTGGTGATCGATAAGTGGCTGGCCAACGCCGATGGCCGCCAGGCAATCTTCACCCGAAAACGCAGGGCGCGAAATTACCAGGTGAGTTTCATCGATCACGGATACTGTCTGAACGCCGGGGAGTGGACGTTTCCCGATCAGCCGTTGCGTGGTGTCTACGCTCGCAACTGTGTATACAAGGGAGTCACCGGATGGGAATCCTTTGAGCCGACTCTCACCAGGGCCGAGGAGTCTGACATCATTGATATTTGGCGCTGTGTGGCGCGGATTCCTGCAGAATGGTACGAGTATGACTGTGAGGGATTGGAGCGCGTGGTCCATGCGGTGCATGAGCGTCGAAAGAATATACGGGGGCTGATTGAGGCCTTCCGCCAATCCAGCCGCAATCCATTTCCGAACTGGAGAGAGCATCCCTGAACCTCTTCCCATTCTGATGGAGTATTTTCAGCAGCACGACTCGCTGTCGATCAGGCGCAATTTAAGCCACCTATTTAAAATCGAATACGTCACCAAATTGTGCTTGCGAGTTCTTCCACAACCAAGTTAACCTTGCCTGCGGGAAACGGATCCTTGCAGACGAACCGGTTTGAGGTCCTCCGAGGATCGCATTCCTGCATCAAGGTTGTCCGCAGAGAGCGCAGTACACGAGAAGATCCCAATCTGAGGGTATGTTGATCCGAAGAAAAGGGCTCGGAAACACATCTCGTTTTTTATCGACAGACGGCTAGTATTTTTGCGACTGCGGCTGTCTCGCGCATTGTTCAACAAAGAGTCAAGGGTTGGCACACCCGCACGGTAAATGAGGATGAAGCATGACCGTAGATAAAAGTACTCTCAGTTGGTGCATACTGACGATAGTTCTCTTCTCGCGAGCACTTAGCGCCCAGCAAGTGACGGTGGACACAGAAGCTCCCCTTGAAGCCCAGTCTAGAGCGGACATTACCAAGGGTGAGAAGATGATACGTATTCTTTATACAGGCAAATTATTCGGTTACTTTCGCGATCCGAATTGGCAGGCACCGAATGAAACAGGATTCGGGTGCAGTCCAGATAGTCGGGAAGAAGAAAAAAGTGTCGCGGCTTATGACTTCGACCGGTTACTTGCAAAGAAGCACGTTGATGGCGCCATTCTAGTCGGAGCGGGAGATAATTTTGCCCCTGAATTGGGTGCCCGCGACTTCTGCTCGCCTCCTCCCCTTGGAAAGTATCCAACCCACTTTGGTAAGGAGCTTTATGTGTGGGATGATACAGATCCAAACAAGAAACGATGGATCTCCAATGAGGAACTGCGACAAAACCAACAGCTAGCCGTCAAACTTCAAGCCGGACAAGGAAGCATCCCAACAGACAATGTAGCAAAGTTCTTCATCGATGAGGGTTATGCCGCTCTTGTTCCAGGCAAGCACGACTTTCACTTTGGCCCCGAGCGGTTGCGGGAACTTGCCCGGTATCTCTCCAAGACTTCGATCCCCGTCACGCCCAAGACCGTACATGCCGAACATGTGCAAATGCTCGGAGTCAACCTGGTCATCGAAACGACGTGGACTACCGATCACGCTCCTCTTTCAGACAAAAAGCTGCCGCCGAAATTCATTCCCAGATTTCCCACTGGTACGGATCTTGTTGGCCCAACGGACTCGGACGTCAAACTAGTTGGTTTATCTGATAAGGCCTCTGTGTATCCATTTTTTCAGGGGCCGACGGTTCAACTGCAAGGACCTGCGAAGAGTGTTGCCGATCTCGATGCGCTTCTCCAACAAACCAAATTCTATTTGTGCAAGGCGACAATCTCTGGTGACCCCAACAGTATTCCTAGGCCTACTACTACGACGGCCGACTGCACACCGATTTCACTGGGCGCGGGGGACAATAAGCATCAACTTCAATTCCCTTGGGAGAGTGGCAAAGAATTTGAGACCCTGGTACCCGGTGGGAACTACGGACTTTGCGCATTGCCTCCAAACTCATCCACGGATGACTCGACGCAGGATAAACGCTGGTTCTGCGTTCGCTTCTCAGTCTACCGTCCATTTTTTGATGGCGACCCACGGCCCTACGTTCTTCTGGAAGCGGCCAAGAAGCCGGAACTGGCAAGAGATGTGGCAATTTTCGGCGTTGTGGATCCAGGCCTGGGTGAGCGGGTTGGCCTTTCGAATTTTGCATGGCTCAATTCTTCTAACAAATTTAAAACTCGAGTCGCAGTGAAGGATCCGGCGGAAGCACTGCAACAGTTACTGGCTGCATTCAAGCAGAAATATGAAGACGAACACAAGAACGGACCAAAAGGCGCAAGTGATACGTATGGCGGAATCAAAGTCCTCCTCGCCCAAATGACCCCTCAGCAGGCCGACGTTCTGGCAATGCGGTTTTCTGATAGTCTGGGAGGCTTTCAGGTGGCCGTCAGCGCGGCCGACTTGGAAATGGCGACTGTAAACGACGCTTCAACCACAGAGTGGAACGCGGCCGCAGCCAATGCCGCGCCAGAAAGCACTGCTACATCTACGCTCACAACAGGTGTTGAGCCAACAGGCACGCCTGAAGCCGAAAAAAGGCCGAATACGCGTCACTATCCGAGATACCTGGCGATCCCTGCACCCTACTACAACCCGAATTCAAAGCCAAAGCCGAAATGGATCGTGGACATCGGCTCTCTCTCAATCCGGTTCGCACCGGGGCCGTTAGGCAAATGGACGCTGGTCTCCTACCACATGAAGGGAAGTCCCAACATTCAGGAGGTGGCTCAGTTGACACCGGAAGCATCGGCATTTTGGACCCAAGTGAATACCAGGCTGAATCGAGACTGTCTGCCCTCCGGTCTGAGGCCGAAGCTGCCAGCGCCCTTGGATGTTGGACAGGATCACGAGCGGGCAAACCAGATTCAGTTGCTAACTCTTTGTTACATGCAAAAGTCCACGGAAGCGGATGTTGCGTTGCTGCAAAAGCGCGATTTCTTTTCCGAACTTCCCACGCACACGATCGAAGAGGGACCAGCAGCAATTCAAGATTTTCTCGATCGCATCATCTGGAAGGAAGACTTTCTTTCGCTGCTCTACGTACCTGGAAGCGCGCTTAAAAAAGCCATGGAACAGTCTAAGTTATTTGATGCGGACGACAAATCCGATCTCTCGCTTTCCGCCGAGAAACAGAGGAGTCTGGTTTCCCTTGGCATCAGTTTTGACTCTGAACGAGGCGAGTACGTCATTAACGGGCTGCCGCTCGACCCCAACAAACTCTATTCCGTGGCCACCAGTGATTTCCTCGAAGCTGGAGATACTGGCTACCCGGATCTCGCCACTTCTCAACAGGAACCACCCGTGACGCCGCGAGATTTTGACAAAAACATCAGAACCATCAGTTCAGTCGTATGCGAACAGCTTGCCAAACGGGTCACGGGCTCAGAAGGTCATGCCGACGCCCGTTGTCTCGGTTCACTGAACAGGGACGCCTATTTTGACAGCATTGTCGCCGCTCCATCTGACATAAGAAACGGGAACACCGCTTCGCAGCAACTTGAGACATGGAGTGTGTTTTATCACCCGAGTCGAGTTCCAGGAAACAACCCGCCCCGCACAGTGCAAGAGCAGGCGGACCAACAGGTTGAGCAACGCGCGCTCTGGGATCTCAATATTTCGAAATGGACGCTGGGAATAACTGCTCTGGGACACAATGGCACTGATTTCGATGTGCAAAACAACTTCGGCGGAACTACAACGTCGGGAGTGAATGCTTTCCGCTCGTCAACCTGGACTAGCGATTTCCAGGCACAATGGACGCGCAGTTGGCGACGCAACCAGATATTCATGGCTCCAGCCTATACATACAACGTGCAGAATAAGGGCCAACCGGATGATGTTCGCCAGATCAACCAGATCACCGATCTGGGTATGGTCGACCAGGGCTACGTGCATACCTGGAGTGACCGTGGCCCAGAACACTATGACAGTCTGCTCACGGTTCATTTTGAAACGCCTTTAACCCAGTCATTTCAGGCCTTTACGCTTGCGACCAACCATACAGGGCCGAACGGCGAACCGATCAAAGACCAGATCCGATTTAATCTTGATCGAAGCTACACTGTCCTGCTTCGCCCAGGATTCCGGTGGAAGAGGCGGATCAGTTCAGTTGAAATAGGCCCGGAATGGGGGCATGAGTGGAATGCTTTGCAGGAAGTAGATTTCTTCACAAACGGAGTGATGGTGCCGTGCGCAGCCAAGGAAAACGTCTCGGTTTCGCAATGCGTCAAGTCCGCCGTCAAAGCGAATCCGCAGGCAATCACCCCCGCTTCCGACGTTGAAACTAGACGGCTGGGACAAGATCATGCCGGCGTCTACTGGAAGTTGAATCTTACCGTTCCGTTCCATCCACGGGTTAGCTACGTATTGACCGATGCCGGAGATTCGTTCTTTGTTCACTATAATACCGACAATTCGACAGGCACTCTATTTCGCGACTATTCACAGCATCAACTAAAATTCACCATCTTTCCGAGCTTTTCGATCGGGCCAGAACTCGATCTGTTGTTCTTTGAGAATAAGTCCGTGGGGCAACAGAAAGGACACTTCCTGAGACAGCAGATGCTTATCATGAAGGCGCAGTTTAGTTTCGATCTGTTCAACCACCGCAAGCTCGAAGATCAAGTTGTGTATGCACCGCCCGCTAGTCCCGGCGCGAAGTAATCCGGCTCCGAACTTTAACGGGAAAGGATGGCCCCAGTATTTCCCAGCTTGTTTCGTCAAATTTTACCTATATAGAGGTTAATAGTTTATTTAATATCCCTTATATGGGTTATAATACAGGAGTGCCAAAATCAACTGAATCATTAAGGGCCTTGCCTGCCGTGGCAATGGACCAGTTGCAAAAGCTGGGGCGGGATATTGCCATCGCCCGCAAGCGCAGGCGCATGTCCTTGAACGAAATGGCGGAGCGGATGATGGTCAATATCAAGACGGTGCAACGTCTTGAAAAGGGTGATCCCACCGTCAGTATTGGGATTGTGACTACAGCACTATGGGTGTTGGGAATGCACAGGCGAATTGGGGATCTCGTAGCCCCGGAAACCGATCAAATCGGGCTTCAGGAAGACATAAAACGTCTGCCGCGGGATTTTCGCAGATCAAGAAAGCAAGCGGATATTACCGATTTCTGAGTGAGCGATGCCGACAACATACGTCTATATCTATCTCAGGGAAGGACCGGTTCCTGCCGGCTTGCTCGAAACCATCGGCGAAGGCCGCGAAGCAACGGCGCGGTTCCGGTATGGCCGCCGCTATCTTCAGCGGAAGGACCGGCTCGCACTTGATCCTGTCCAATTGCCTCTGCATGATCCTGAGGCCGAACGCGAATACACAACGCCAGAAGGCTTTGTTCTTTTCAACGGTATCCGCGATGCCTCTCCCGATGGCTGGGGCCGCCATTTGATCGATCGAGCCGCCAGCGACCGTCCACTCGCAGAATTTGACTATCTGGTTGCAACAGGTGACACGCGGGTCGGCGCGCTGGCCTTTGGTCCGGACTTGTTCGGCCCGAAACGCATCTGGCCGTGGTCCGAAGAAGACCCTGATGGCGAAACTCTCGATCTTGCCGAAATGCTGGAAGCAGTGCGGGAGTTGGATACCGCAGACGATCTTCCGCCTAAGCATCGCCGCTTTCTGGCACGCGGCTCATCCCTCGGTGGAGCGCGGCCCAAGGGCACGACTATCTACAAAGGTAAGCAATGGATTGCCAAGTTCGGCCGGGCCAACGACCGTTATCCGATGTGCCGCGCCGAATACCTGACCATGACACTGGCGGCGCAGGTTGGACTGAATGTGCCAGCCGTGCGCCTCGAAAAAGTGCTCGGACAGGATATTTATCTCATCGAACGTTTCGACCGGGTGGAAAGTGACAGCGGATTCAAGCGTCTGCCGTTCATCTCGGGTCTGACGATCATTGGCGCGCATGAGAGTGAATCACCGCAACAGAGCTATCGCCGGCTGGCAGAGCAATTGCGGCTCTTCGGGGCGGCTCCAGTGAAGGATGCGCGCGAGTTGTGGCAGCGGATGGTCTTCAACATTCTTTGCAACAACAACGATGACCATCTCAGAAACCACGGCTTCCTGTGGGACGGCAAAGGATGGCGCCTTTCACCCGGTTACGATATTGTTCCGTTTCCCCAGGTTTCACTGGAGCGAGACCTGGCAATTGGAGTTGGAGCCAATGGACGCCGGGCAACTTTGCAGAACGCTTTGAGCGAGGTTGCAAGTTTTGGGTTGTCGAAGAGCGAAGCCGTGGCAATCGCTCAAGCCATGCAGAGAAAAGTGAAGGCAAGCT
Source organism: Candidatus Angelobacter sp. (assembly GCA_035695325.1). GTDB lineage: Bacteria > Acidobacteriota > Terriglobia > Terriglobales > Acidobacteriaceae > Angelobacter. Next base: position 21,589 of record DASSEH010000366.1, on the reverse strand, counting down.
GGGAGAATCTTGCCCGGGAAACCGGATTTACGCCCGCTGAAATTGAGCGGCTGCGCACTTGTTTCATTGCTTGCGACGAAAGGATAGACGGTGAGGATGGGGACGGCGATTAGTGGCCATTTGCAGTGCCGCCGGTGCAATCCGGCTTCACTCGGAAAACCTGACGGTATGTCTCAATTTCCCAATTGCCCGTTATCTGGAAGTTATCCAGCTCAGAGAAACCTAACGAGGTCGTCCATAGTCTCCTTGGGTCGCTCTTTCATTAGCCAATGCCCGCTACCTTTCAACTCGATTACCTTGACATTGGTTGCCACTCACTTCATATTCGGACAGCGGAGGGCCCGCCGGATTTGATAGATTTACTCGTTACCAAACATTGAGCCTAAAAGACAAGCGTCTTGAGGCCTGTGCACGATTAAGCGTCGAGAGGAAGCCGCCATGATCGCGTCTGCCAAGACTTCTCCAAAGCACCACCAAATTCGCTCTCTTGAGGTCACAGGCGGGTTCCTGCAGGGAATCAAGATGGACTTCAGTGACGGTCTCAACTGCGTGATCGGCGGGCGCGGCACGGGGAAGACAACGGTGTTGGAGGCGCTTCGCTACACCTTGGATCGGATGCCGAACGAAACAGTGGACCGCAAACGCTACGAGGCGCTCGAAAAGCTCCTTCAAGCTAATTTGGGAACCGGTAGCATCAAGGTTGAACTAGAAACCGCGGACGGGGTTTTGTACTCTGTGGCTCGCGCGTTCGGCGAGACGCCGCTCGTTACAAACGCGGATGGAAAGCCAGTTGACATCCGCATCGGCCATGACATGCATTTCGGCGTCGATATCTACAGCCAGAATCAGATCGAGGACATCGCAAACAACGACTACTTCCAGCTTCAGCTTATCGACAAGTTCATCCAGAAACCGCTCGATGAACTTGAACGTCAGATCCGCGACGCGACAAACCTCTTGGAAACGAATGGGCAGAAGATTCTCGACCGCAAGAAGGTTATTGGCGACCAAACTGAGGCAACGCGCGAACTTCCTGACATCACCGAGAAGATTCGTAACTTCGAAAATGCGGAAGGCGGCGCGCAGAGCGAAGAAATGCGCAAGGGCCACGAAGGGAAGAGTCTCCGCGATCGAGAGTCTAAACTCGTCGAGTTTCTTCGAATGTCGTACCAAGAGTCATCTCGTGCCCTCACTGCTGCCGCTCTCGACGTAAAGCGGCGATTCGCCGATGCGATCGGACAGGACTTCTCAGCATCGTCAAATAAGGACGTCCTCGCAAAAGTGAAACAGGATGCGCAACTCGCGCTCGAGAAGATGCAAGCACATATCGACGCAGCCATCAGCACCCTCCGCGACGCGGAGACTGGGCTCAATCCTTCACAGTCTGCGCTCGCAGAACTGCACGCGCTTCAAGAGCAGGGATATCGAGCTCTCCTGGATAAGGACGAAAAAGAGCGAGCGAAGGGCCTCGAGCGTACTCGCCTCGAACAACGGTACAGTGACCTCAAGGCGAAAGAGAAAGTCCTTACGGATGCAAAGGCGGATCTTGAGGCGCTCTACAAGGATCGCAATTCGTGCCGCGGGCAGCTCTCTGACCTGAGGGATCAGCGCTACCGCCTTCGGGTCGAAGTGGCTAATCGCCTCAACGAGAGGCTTATGCCGATGATCCGCATTCAAGTGAACCAGTTCGGCAACAGGGACGAGTACAAGAACGTACTAAACCAAGCGATGAAGGGTTCTGGCTTGCGCTACGCATCGATCGTCGAGCGCGCGGCTGAACGCCTCCCCCCGGTTGAGTTCGCCTCGGCGATTCAAAGAGAAGACCATGCGACATTGGTGCGTGAGCTGGACATCGATGCCGATCGCGCAACGCGCCTAATCATCCAGCTGAAAGACAAGCCCGAGATATTTGGCATTGAGACCGTCGAGCTTCGTGATCGCCCGGTTCTGGAGCTGAAGGACGGTGAGGACTACAAAGACTCCGCGTCTCTCTCGACAGGGCAGAAGTGCACAACGATTCTGCCTATCCTGCTCATCGAGAGCGAACGTCCTCTGCTGATTGATCAGCCCGAGGACAACCTTGACAACGCCTTTGTCTTTGAGACTGTAGTCCAGAGCATCACGGGAGCCAGTCAGAACCGCCAACTCATTTTTGTTACCCACAATCCGAACATCCCCGTTCTTGGAGATGCCGCGCGTGTCTTTGCGCTTCGCTCAACCGGCCGGGCCGCAACCGTGGCCAATGCAGGGACCGTCGACGACGTTGCGCAGGAAATAGTCACAATCCTGGAAGGTGGATACGCCGCGTTCGAAGCGCGCCGTGAACGCTATGGACGTCCCGTCCCTAGGACGAAACCCAAGTGAGCAGCGAGATCGATGAGTTACTGGCGGCACTCCGAGAGCCAGTCTGGGGCAAGAAGACGGAGGCGCTGCGAACGCTCACCGCGAAGCTCGCGGCTGGTGAGATCAGCGAGCAGCGCGAAGAGGTCATGGTTCCGTTGATCGTCGCCGCTGCGAAAGACTCGAAATGGGAAGTGCAGAAGGCCGCGGCCGTCGCGCTCTCCGAACTTCGCTATGCTGATGTCGGGTTGGTCCAGTCAACCCTGGAGGGGCTCGCATTACATCAGCAGACCCACTACGTGAAGGAGGCGGCGGACCGAGCACTCAAGCGCATTCGCTCGAGAACGCAGCGGCAGAAAGAGTGGAAACTCACGGAGGACGCGCGCGACCCAACGCTTCAGCACATCATGATGAAGATTCGCGAGATCGGTCTTCGCTCAATGACACCCGCGCGCATTTACAATCTCGCGATGGAAGTCAGCGAGCAGTCCTACCGCGAAGTCGCAGCCGACACGGCACACGAGATGCGGAACATTGTCGCCCCGTTCGAAGGCTATCTTATAGATCTCCGGGAGCAACTATCAGACGGCGATGCTGACAGAGAAAATGAGAGAGAGCTGGTTGGTCTCGCCCTTTCTCGCTTGGAGCATATCAATCGGCTGATCGACGACCTCGGCGTCTATAGCGCGCCGACCGCCGCTGACTTCTCCCCGACGAATCTCGATAGCATCGTCCGCGAAGCGCTCGCGCTGGGCGCCGACCGTGGCGAGATGACGGTTGTTGAAGGCTTGGTCAGACAGGTAATCGACGTGTCCCATGTGATCGTGATAGATGCTCTCGCTGACCGCCTCCTACGTGCGATTACAAACCTCGTTGCCAACGCGTACCAGGCAATGGAGGATGGTGGAATCCTCACGATTCGAGCGCTTGTGACGAATGGTGATCGCGTACGCCTGACGATCGAAGACACGGGAACGGGAATGACTCCTGAAGCCGTCGAACACGCTCGCTTACGATTTCGATCTACGCGGCGGGCACAGGGTGGCACAGGCCTTGGGCTGCCGATCGCGGTGCGCATCATCGCCGACGACCACCGCGGTGAGCTGGAAATCGACTCAACGCCTGGAATCGGCACCAAGATCGCCATCATGCTGCCTATACGGCAAACTTCGGAGGTCGACCGGTGACCGAAAAACCGCATGTTCTTATCGTCGAAGATGAAGTGGCGATCCAAGAGCTTCTGAAAGGACGGCTCAAGAAGCAGTACGAGATCTCATGTGCCACTTATCAGGATGAGGCATTTGCAGCGCTCGAGAAATCGACCTTTGATCTCGTTCTCCTCGACTTGAAACTGCCCCGCAACCGGTCGGACATGAATCCAAGCCCGGATGTCGGCGTCGATATTTTAAGGCAAATTCGCGAGCGTAAAATCAATCGTCGCGGCACGACCGATTCGCTGCCAGTCGTCGTGATGACGGCCTTCGGAAAAGACAGGCTCTTGTCCGCCGACTTTCTACAACATCGTGGCGCGTGCGACTATGTGCAGAAGCCGTTCGGTGACGGTAAGGCGCTCAAGAGGAAGATTGAGGTTGCTCTCTGCAACGAGGGGAGCTTCAGTGCCCCCCTTCAAACAACCATCAAGGTCGTGCAGCTCAAATTCAACACTACGGAGCAATTCGTGCTTATTGAGGGCTTCAAGTACACGGGTGCTACGTACAAGCTTCTGCGCGCCTTACACGATGTCTTTCTCCGAGATCACCAAGCACTAAAGCCGCACGATTCGTACCAGAAGCTGCGTGCGGCCGAACTCGCGGAGATTCTGCAGATTGAAGAGGAAGCAGTTCGGCGCAGGGTAAGCAAATTCCGCCAGCAGATCTCGAAGGACTTCAGGGAACGCTTGAAGCGCATCCTCGATGAAAATGACGTGGTGGAGAACCAGCGGGACTGGAACGGGTATCGACTGAATCCGCTCGTGGTGAAACTGGTCGCCTGGGAGCAAGAGATGGTTGCGACGCCGAAGCCTAGGTAGCTGCTCACATCTTTTCGTCCGGAAGTCACATCTTTGCGCTTGCACGGCGATCTGGGGCCATTGGCTTGCGTGTCCCTGCTCACATCTTTCGTAGACCTCGTCCACATCTTTCCTCGCAAAGGTTCGGCACAATCATTCTCATCAGCTGAGCTGCGAATGTCGTAGCTCGAAGCGATGGGAGACTCTCAGAGCCAGCCATGAATGACAGCATCATCTCGACCCACAGCTTGCCTCATGACGACTACGCCGACGCGTGGCGGAGTATCAAGATGGACGTCGCAACCAAGGAGCGACTGATCGCGCAAGGCGTATTCGCGATGGTAGTCCGCACGAAGTTTTCATTCGAGGTCGTGCCGTCGCACGGAATCTTGTTGCTCACCGGCCCGCCCGGCAACGGCAAGACCACGCTTGCGAGGGGGCTCGCCAATGAAGTCGCCCGCGTGATCCGCGGAAAGGTTCGCTTTCTCCAGATCGACCCGCACGCGCTCGCGAGTTCATCGCTCGGGAAGAGCCAGCGCGAAGTCACGAAGCTATTTCAGCAGACCATCCCCGAGCACGCGAACGAGGGGCCTTGCATCGTCCTGCTCGACGAAGTCGAGACCATTGTCGCCGACCGGCAGCGACTCAGCCTCGAAGCGAACCCCATTGACGTGCACCGCGCTACAGATGCGGCGCTTGCCGGTGTTGACGCACTGACGCGCTCACACCGAAACACCTTGATCATCGCAACGACCAACTTCGAGAACGCCGTCGACCGGGCGTTTCTCTCTCGCGCTGATTGGATTGAGAGGATCGGTCCGCCGAACTCGGAGGCTCGCACGACGATCTTTGATGAAATGATCGACGCATTCGCAAAAGAGTGGCCGCCGCTCGCGGCACTCAAGAAACGCGTTCCCAAGTTCGTTGAACTGACCGAGGGCCTCGACGGCCGACGTATACGAAAGGCTCTCCTTGCGGCATTCGCGGCGAAGATCGAGATCGCCCGCGACCCGACGCTTCTTACTGCGGAGCACGTCATCGTAACGCTCAGAGAAGTCGCTGCCGAGACAAAGGAGGCGGCGTGAAAATCCGACGTGACATCGCGTCGCTCCCTGCGCGTACGTCAAAAGAAACCTGGGGCGCAATCGTGAAGCTCATCACCGGCGCTGATTCCATTAACACGGCACAACTCGAAGCCGCTACCAGTGTTCTGTGCTCGGCGATTGCTGAAGAACACTCTGCGTCAGCGCCGATCGTCGTGAAGGGCGGCGCATCGCGACTTGTGATCTACACCGTGCACGGCGCCGACGCGATGGAGGCAGGGCTCGCCGTCGATAAGCTGAGCTGGAACCCGACCGCGAGCGACGCGTGGGCGATAACGGTCCCGTGTTCCCAGGAAGACGTCGGGTGGATGTCGAAAGCGCTCAAGGAGCGCGCGCCACGCATCACTGTATACGACGTCAACGAGAAACCGGATCCCGACGGTGAGCCGGCGCGCAAGGTTGCCGAGGTCGAGATTGACTGGACGGCGATGGAAAAGGCATGACTACCAAAACTCTCGCTTACGCTCGCACCCATACCGCCGCCTATGTGTCCGACAAGATCGCCGGTCTGATGAAGCGACTCGTCAACGCTTTCGGCTTCGATCCGCGCGGCGTTGCCGATGCCTGGACCGAATGGATCGACCTTGCAGCTCGTACATGGATGGAGAGTGGTCACCTAACCGCTTTCAAGATCCAATTTCACATGCCCGGCGAGACACTCGTTCGCGGCGGTTTCGAGTTCCCCATCCGCTACGACGGCAACGGCGATGCCGATCTCTACGTCGACGAGGACCACTTTCGCGAGTCGATCATGAAGGCCGAGAAGCCGCCTTCAAGTGCGGTGTACCGAATCGTGCTAATGACAAGTCCGGGCGCTCCTCCGGTCAGAGGAGTCGGTGACGCGCCGACGTTCTCGATGGGCGCTCTCACCACGCGGGAGGCGGGCAGCGTCATCGTCACCCCCGATCTAATTGCATCCGCGAGGTACTACAGGAAATGAAGACGACCACTGAAGCCTTCGAAGCCTTCCGTCAGCGCCTCGAACTCAGCAGCACCGAGGCTGAGGATGCGCGGCGCCAACACAAGAACGTTCGCGACGAGATCAAGTCCGTCTTTGATGTCGAGGGTGACTTCCTTACCGGCTCATACGCGCGGCATACAAAAACGAAACCGCTGAAGGACGTCGATATCTTCTTCCCGCTCGTCGGCGACTCGAAGAAGTGGCGCGACAAGGCGCCCCGCGAAGTGCTCGACGCGTTTAAGGAGTGTCTTGTGAAAGCCTACGGCGTTGACTCCGTCGAGTGCGGGCGTCGTTGCGTCACCGTCACATTCGACAAGAGGAATCCTGCCGTTAGCGAGGACGGAAAGATTTTGTCGATCGACGCTGTCCCCGCCGTCGCCTTGAGCGACTGCTACGAGATCGCCGACGGCCACCTAGGCAGATGGATCAAGAGCAATCCAGATGTCCACGCCACGGAGTCGACAGCTAAGAACAAGTCCCTCGACTGCAAGTGGGTTCCCCTCGTCAAGATGTTGAAGGCGTGGAACCGTCAGGCAGGAAAGCCCATCGGGCCATCTTTCCTTGTCGAAGTGATGGCCCAGAGTCTTGTCGACGGTCCGTTCACGAGTTACCCGAGTGAAGTACGCCGCTTCTTCGCCGCCTCGCTCGACGGCATCAACCAAGAGTGGCCGGACCCGGCGGGCTATGGTCCGCCCGTCTCCGATCAGATGACGTCCGAAAAGCGAACGGCCGCTGGTGTAGCACTTCGGAAGGCTGAGGTGGATGCCACTCGTGCGGTGCGGTTCGAAAAGGAAGGCCGACAAGGGGAAGCGCTCGCACTCTGGCGCCAGATACTGGGGCAATACTTCCCGGCCACGTGAGGTCACTATGATCACTACAGCGGTGTCAGCCAGCGGCGCGCGCATTCAGGGAGACGACTACCAACACCTATACGCATGGTGGCAGGCCCTGAGGTTGCTCACGCCGCGGACGGACGTAACGCTGATCGAGGTCGAAGCCCTCAGCGCCGGAAATGTCGACGATGTTGTCGTCCGGCGGTCGAGCGGTCCCGACGAATACACGCAGGTGAAGTATTCCGTTGACGCCAGGAGCCCTTTGTCATCGGAATGGTTCACAACACGCGGGACTGGCGCTGGCTCAAGGAGTCCCCTTGAGCGGTTCATGGCGAGCTGGCATCTTCTGAAGTCCAAGGGGACGCCGCCCGAACTACTACTCTTTACCAATCGTGTAATCGACTCAGCCGATCCAGTCTTGAAGTTTAGGAGTGGTACAACTGGTACCCTGGGCCAACGTCTCGCTACTGAAAGACCGCGGTCGGCCGCAAGGAAGGCGCTTGCGGAATGGGTGAAGCACGCAGGGATCACTGAGCCGGAACTTTTGGAGTTGCTCTGCCGGCTGGGGCTCAAAACAGACCAAGGGCCATGGAGTGATCTTGTGAAGGTCGCTTCAGATCGTATGGGCTATGCTGGACTTCGCACGGCAGACACTGACGTCGAGACCGGCGTCGCCGTCATTCGGGCGATGGTGAAGAGCGGCAAGCGCACTTTGAACCGCAACGAACTCCGCGCTGAGATTGAAAGGCGAGGTCTAGGCGGTGACACCAGTTACTCCACCCTCGTCGTTGAGGCGATCGATCGATCGCCATGGTCCTACGCCGGTCAAGTTCACCTCGATTGGGTCGACCTCTTTGCCGGTGATGAACCGCGCGCGCGTCGACAGCTTCGCGATCCTGAGAACTGGAACCAGCGACTGCGCCCTGACCTCGTTGCCGCAGCGAAGGCGCTCAAGGCGACGGGGAACAACCGCGTCATGGTCCGTGGGTACATGCGACTAGCGTCCTGGTTCATGTGTGGCGTAGAACTTCCTGACATCCGTCAGCACCAGGTCGCATGCAACCAGAAGGATCAACTCTGGTCGAGTGAAGTTGCACCAGCAGCGTTTAAGGTGGCTGACACGGTTGTAGATCTTGCACAGGGACCAGATCTCGCAGTAGGACTCAGCGTCACCAATGGAATCACAGCTGACGTTGTTTCGTATTGCAGGCAGGTGAGCCTGCCTGTCGCGAGATACGTCGATCTCTCGCCACTGGCAGGAGTCGGGGCTCTATCGATTTCGGACGCGGCTGCGGCTGTCGGCTGGGCGCACGCCACGCGTGAGAGAATTCGATCTGCTGTTCGTGATTCGGGTGCGCGACGGGTTCACCTCTTCATGTCTGTGCCAGCCGGCGCTGCACTTCTACTCGGTCACATCTGGAACCGAGTCGGAAGGACCGTCGTCTACGATGACCTCAGCCCTGGCTATGTCTCCACATTCGAGTTCCCTGGATGACAGACAGCGGCTAGGCGTGCTGGAAAATAGGTAGTAAAAGACGTTCGTTTACGAGATCGAATCCAAGAATGGCGCCGGCGACGCGCCGCCGGCGATTCACGTCGTTGATTATTGAGAATCGCCCAACGTGCCGACTCCTTGCGGAGCCACAATACCTGCACTCAATGATCGGCTTAACTACTTCCTCGCGACAGGAAGCTTCGAACGTCCGAACTAGCCTCGATCTTCCAAATCAACGAGAAACAGTCCGCGCAGAGCGCGTACCTGCCGTGAACAAGTCGCTAGGACTTTCGAAAACGAGGACAAGTACCACCTCAATCCACTGGTAGTGAAGCTTGGTTGCCTGGAGCCAGGAGATCCCAGCGGTGCCTGCTCCCACACAAGTGCTCACGTCTTTTCGATGAGAAGTCACATCTTCCTGTTCTTTCGCGTTGAAGGCCCCTGATTTTGCGGTGTTCCACTCACATCTTTGCTTGGCTCAGTCCACATCCCTTGAGACACATAGCTGGCACAATGGTTCACATGCGAGCGACGAATGTCGCGACAAGGTGGAGTGACTTCACCATCGTTGGCTCGACCAAGAACAGAGTGAAAGAGACTAGTTGACCACGATGTAAGAAAGGAGTTTCAAGTGGATAATCCCGATTTTACAAGACCCGGTGCCGAGGCCCCGGGCCCGGCGCACGGCGGGCCGCACACGACCACCTACCACGTGCACATCGACGGCCACGAGGTCGCCGTCCACGAGCAGCACCCGACCGGCGAGGCGCTGCTGGCGCTCATCGACAGGAAGCCCTGCGCTTTCGAGCTGATCGCTGAGTTCAAGCACCGCGAGAACGAAGTCATCGAGCCGCACCAGACGGTGGACCTCGCGGATCACAATCTGAAGCGCTTCATCACTGCGCACAAGGAAATCGTCACCATCACGATCGAGGGCAGCCCGTACACCATCGAGCGCGGCAAACGGACGGTCGCGGAGATTCTCGACAAGGTGGGGAAGACGCCGGACACCTACGCGTTGCTCGAGGAGAAGGACGGCCCGCCGCTGCCGCTCCCGGCGAACCAGCCGGTCGACATCCAGGGCTGCGAGGTCTTCCACTTCCAGGTGCAGTCGGGCGGCTCGTCGTAAGGGGTTTACCATGGACTATCCCCGCGCGCAAACCGATGAACTCAAACCGTACTGCACGAAGCTGAGCATGTTCATGGAAGGCGGCGTGCCCTTCTTCAGTTTGGAGGGACTCCGTCTTCCGGCGGGCTGCGAGCCGCAGGTCTGCGACGCGCTGCTCTGCCCGGTCACTCGCGACAACTACCCGTCGCGGCTGTACTTCTCGGTCAAGGTGAAGTCGCTCTACGACCGGAACTGGAACTGCGAGAACGCGCGGATCGGTGAGAAGAACTGGTTCGCCTTCTCTTGGAAGGTCGAGGGCGCTAACCTCACCCTCGCGCAGATGCTAATGGCGCATCTCCTGGGGTTCACGAAGGAAAAATGACCGTCGCGATCAAGATGACCGGCAGGCTGTACGACGAGATCCGGCGTGACCTCGAGCGGCCGCACCCCTTCGCCCACGAGCGCGTGGGCTTCGTCTTCGGCCGCATCGGCACTCGCGACGCTGGCGGAAAGCTGGTGCTGCTCACCCGGTATCACGCGATCCCCGACGCGCAGTACATCGACGATCCGACAGTCAGCGCGCGCATCGGCCCCGAGGCGATGACCTGGGCGATGCAGGCGGTCTATCACGGCCGGGCCGCGCGCGAGGGCATCTTTCATATTCACATGCACGGCTATGCCGGCGAGACCGGCATGAGCAAGACCGACCGCCGCGAAATCCCGCCGATGATGCCGGGTTTTCAATCCGTGGGGCGCGACGCGACGCACGGGATCATCATTCTCAGCCTCGATCATGGCTCGGGATGGGTCTGCCTGCCCGGCGATGCGACGCTGGTGCCGTGCGGAAACATCGCCGTGATCGGCACGGAAGTGAAGGTATTCGAGAGAGGCAGGACGTCATGACCGCCGAACGGTTCGCCCGCCAGTCGTTCCTCGGCGCCGATGCGGAGGCGCGGGTTGCGCGCGTGACCGTCGGTGTGCCAGGCTTGGGCGGCGGCGGCTCGCACATCATCCAGCAACTGGCCCACATCGGCTTTCAGCGCTACGTGCTGTACGACGATGACGTCGTCGAGGAGTCGAATCTCAACCGTCTGGTGGGCGCTGAGGCGCGGGACGCGCTCGCCGAGACACCGAAGCTGCACATCGCCAAGATGAGGATCTTGAGCCTGCAGCCCCACGCAATCATCAGGGGCTACGCCTGCAAGTGGCAAGAGAAACCCGAGCCGCTGCGCGAATGCCAGATCGTAATGGGCGCCGTCGATTGCTACCGCGGGCGCCGCGAACTCGAAATCGCCTGCCGCCGGTACCTGATGCACTACATCGATATCGGCATGGACGTGCATGGCGATGAGCGCCCGGTGATCGGCGGCCAGATTATCCTCTCGTCGCCGTGCAGCCCGTGTATGACGTGCATGGGATTCCTCACTGCGGAGAAGCTGGCGGCAGAGGCCGCGCGGTACGGCAACGCCGGCGGACGACCGCAGGTCGTCTGGCCCAACGGCGCGCTTGCGTCCACGGCCGTCGGCTTGGCCGTCGATCTCGTCACCGGCTGGACACGGAAGAATCGCTCGTATGCGTACCTCGTGTACGACGGCAACGAAGGAACACTCACGCCGAGCAAAACTCTGATCGGGATCGAAAAGTACGTCTGCAAACACTTCGGGGACACGGACCTCGGTGACCCCGTGTCGATCCCGCTGTAACCACTGCCTGCAGCGTGTGGCAGTGGCGTCCTAGGGTTCACCGTACATGCAGTCGGCGATGCCGTTCGCGCGGTTCGTCGCATTGAGATGATCGAGCACACAACATGTCGTCGAGTGTTCGAGGAGCGATTCGATGCGCGGTGCATGGTTAGGACTATGTGCTGCGGGCTTCTTTGCCCAGCGATGAGTTATCCAAGAAACCGGGGTTCGACGAAGTTAGCCGGATTGGTATCGACAAGTCGGCAAGGCACACCAAACCGTGCTGCAAGCGATTCGGCCGAGAATGACCGTCGTGAAACCCGTTTCACAGGACCAATGTCGGATGCCGGCTCAAATCCTTGCTCGATGAGAGCGTTGGCAGGCTTTTCGAATCGATGTATGCCATTCCCGCCAATCTTTTGGGATGTCTTCAAGGCGCGGGTACTGAGACAGAGTAAGCGCCGCAGCCTTCACGTCCCATCCAGCCACACCCGGAAAGCCATCGGCGCTGTCTCCAACCACTGCCAGATAGTCCGGAATCGATTGTGGCCTCACCCCAAATTTGGCGACGACAGCTGCTTCATCGCGCAAGATATCGCGCCTGCGGTTCAGTTGAACCACCCGTGTGCCCACGACACACTGACGGAGATCTTTGTCGGGCGTACAGATGAAGACCTGCTTTACTCTGTCATCCTACGATGCCTTGGCTGCGGCAGAGGAGAGCGCATCGTCCGCCTCATAGCGGACCATCGGCCAAACCATCACGCCCATTGCTTCCAATGCTTCTTCGAGAATTGGAAACTGGGAGAGCAACTTTTCAGGCACGCCTTCGCTTGTTTTGTAGCCGGGATACAGATCGTTGCGGAACGACTCGACCGCGTGATCGGTTGCAACCCCGATATGGGTTGCTCCGTCCTCAATCATGGACAGCACGGATGTCAGGACGCCACGCACCGCGCCAACTTCCTGGCCGTTTACGTCTGCGGTCGCGGGCACGGGCGAAAAAATACCGGAACAGTTCATAGGTTCCGTCGACCAAATGCACATTCATGAAATTCGGTTTGCACCCTCCGTTGCGATCTTAACCGATCCATCGCTGGGACCTCTGCCGCCGGCATGCGACAAAGGAAATAGAAATGGCGCCAAAGAACCCTGAGTTCTCTCTTCATGTGCCCAAGAAAACCAGAGTTGGCCGGAGCAGGACCTTTATATGATCGGTATTTGGAATGGCCCAACCCTCTTTGCCATCTGTCATGTCCAGCCACTCGACCAGGCACTCAGTGCGCTTTGTAACCCGCTCGATCAAGCGGGCAAATCGCAAGCCCCGGTGGTGGCCTTCCAACAAAGCGAAACTGCGCAAAACAAAGTAAAAACAAGCTTGCGGCGTCTCGCTGCTGCGATGCTGGCCTCCCTGGCAGGCTTCATCAGGCCTATCCGTTGACGCCACACGGATAAATCATGACCTCTTCTCCAATCCCACTCACAAACGAAAGGAAATCCACGCATGGTGAAAGAACAGATCTCCCTCTATTACCGGGAGGGCAATTCCGACAAGGAATACCACGTCCAATTGGTAAGCACTGGCGATCTCTTCGCCGTCAATTTCCAATATGGCCGGCGCGGTTCAACCCTGAGCGAAAGCTCGAAAACGGCAGTTCCCGTGTCCTTCGAACAGGCCAGGAAAATCTACGACAAACTGGTCAAAGAGAAGAAAGGCAAGGGGTACACCGAGGGGCTGGCAGGTACTCCTTATGCAGGAAGCGCGAAGGCGGGGCAACAGTCCGGTAATCTTCCGCAGCTGCTCAATCAGATTGACGAAGCCACGGCGCTGCAACTGATCGAAGACCCGGAGTGGGTCATGCAGGAGAAGAAGGACGGCCGTCGACTCATGCTTGAACGCAAAGCCCTGGAGATTCTGGGGAGCAACCGTGAAGGCATGTTCGTCGCGATTCCGTCTCCAGTTGCACACGCAGCTGCTTGTCTCAATGGCAATTTCATCATGGATGGCGAAGCTGTAGGCGATATGTTTTGCAGCTTCGACCTGTTGGAAGCAGGCGGAGAAAATTTACGGAGGCTCGGTGTTGTGGAGCGGCACCGCCGTCTCTCTTCATTGTTCCAGTCCAACCCCTCGGGCATCGATATTGTGCCACTACTTGAGACCGCGGACGACAAGCGCCAACAGTTTCATAGGCTTCGCTTGATCCGGGCCGAAGGCGTTGTTTTCAAGCGCGCGAACTCCCCTTATGTGCCAGGACGTCCAAATTCGGGTGGCGACCACCTGAAATTCAAATTCACCGCCGACGCGACGTGCTTTGTCCGCAAGATCAACTCCAGGCGCAGCGTTGAGATCGGGATGGAGGGCGACTGTGGCGCGCTTGTGGGTGTTGGCAACGTAACCATTCCCGTGAACCACGAGATTCCGGGCAAGGGCGACTTGATTAATGTGCGATACCTCTATGCGTATCGCGGCGGTTCTCTCTACCAGCCCGTGTACCTGGGATCGCGGGAAGGCGAGGGCCTTAGAAAGGCCGACAACATCGCAACGCTCAAGGACAAGCAGGATGGAGTCGAAGACGATTCGGAGAGCGACCCGCACTCCGAACACGCACGAAATTGATCCGCGGGTTTAATCCAGCGCCCGAATGCTGGCGAATCCTTCGACAATACGAAGCTGAAGCGTTTGGCGGAACATGCCTTTGGCGGTACTCGGGCTTAGGGCAAATACACGCCGCGTGACGCCTACGATGCGTTGGAAACGGCTGTCAATGAGTACCTACGCGAAGACCTCGCGCGGGAATTGGGAGAGAACGATGCCGCCGCCCCGTCCAAACTCCGCTCACTCTTGCAGCGGCTTCCCAACGGATTTTTCCCAATGATGGATGCGATACCAGGACCTTCGCTCATGCATCTGGAGCAAGATGATGGTGTCTTCCAGCGACGCCGCAGCTCACGACCCATCGCCGAGGAGCCGGGGTTCTGTTCGGCCCGAACTAGTGGCACCTTCAGAATTTCGTGCTATTTCGGGAATAAAGGATGCTGTTCTTGGTTATTTTTACAAGGATGTTTCAGCAAACGCTTCTCGACCACATGCCAAAATTCCATGTGACCTTTGCAACGGTTCAGCACCTCCGCACTGAGCTCGATCAGCGTTACCTCGATGCGGATGGGAATCGGCTTTGTATCAGCGTTCGTGTCGGCTTTTGGCTCGACATATTTACCGTTGTAGAAGTCGAACTCTTCAACAGGCGGAAATTTGTTGAGCCGATCAGGCCCAAGCACGAGGTCCAAGGCTTCGCAAATCGTGCTCTTGCCAACGTTATTCGGTCCGACCAGAAGTGCATGGCCATCGAAATGAAGATCGGCAGATTTGATTCCCCGGAAGTTCTCAATTTTGAGCTGGACGATCTTCACTGTAAATCTCCGCACGGTCAGTTTCATCGGCAATAATACCTCCAATTGCCGTCGTCTAGTTGCTTGCCTAGAGTCTGCGTCGTCGTCTGCCCGGTTTCGCGGGATTAGGATACGCGGAACATGGGATGTTCCAGGCGCTCCACAGTCATTCTTTGGTGGGCAACCCATCTATCGGCTCCATAATTGTTCTCCTTCATCGCGAACTCAGCCTGCTCCAGAAGCCGCCGGGCTTCTTGCAGTTGGCGTCTCACCTCGGCATTTCTTGAAGAATCGCCTTTCATACACACCAATTCTTCGCAGTTGATGCAGTCACGATGAGTCTCGCATGGAAGCGTTGAATAGTCATGGATACTTTAATGCAACCCCTTTATATCCATCATGTTGCGATATTTTATGCATGAAAAATTAATAATATAATTGACATACGACACGTATTTAACTTAGCATGCAGAATGTAGAGGATCAGGGACAATGCAGACCAGCACGCTGGAACAATTGAAGCGACATCTCCGCCCTGGACGGGTTTACCGCAGGGAGGACCTTCTGCCTTGGTCCCACAGCGTCGATCGACACCTCAAAGAACTGACTGGTGACGGGACTCTCCAAAAGCTCCGTACCGGCTTGTACTACTGTCCGCGAAAGTTTGAGTTTGGGGAGGCTCCTGCGGACGAGCACGAGCTCGTCAAGGCATTCTTGAAAACAGACCATTTTGTCGTTACCTCGCCGAATGCCTACAACCAGTTGGGACTCGGGACGACGCAGCTCTACAACAAACGGGTTGTCTACAATCAGAAGCGGCATGGAACGTTTGCACTTGGCAATCGAATGGTCACTTTCGAGCGCCGATTCAACGTTCCAAGGCAGCTCTCTCCAGAGTTTCTGCTGGTCGATCTCGTTAATGAATTAGACCAACTTGCTGAGGATAAGGACGCTGTCCTTTCTCGTGTTCGCGAAAAAGCCAAAGAGATGGATCCGAGAAAGCTTTCACGGGCCGTTTCTCTCTACGGCAAGTATTCCACACAGAAAAAGTTCCAGAAGATGCTGCAACATGCCGCTTGAAACTTTTCTGCATGAGAGAAGCGATTTCAAGGCGCTTGTCGAAACCGTTGCCAGCAACGAGGGAATCAACGATCCCGCCCTCGTGGAAAAAGATTACTGGATCATGCACGCTGTCTTTGGGCTCAAACAGCTCGGCTTAACGTTTGAGCTCAAAGGCGGCACCTCGCTTTCCAAGGGCTTTGGGCTCATTCATCGATTTTCGGAAGACATCGACATTCGCATCGAATCCTTCGATGGACTGCAAGTCGATACAAATCCCAATCACGAGAAGCCCCAGCACGTCGAATCGAGACGACAATTTTTCGACAGGCTGCGTGGCAAGATCAAAATCCCAGGAATCACGGCGGTCGAGAGAGATACGACATATGACGACGAGACGCTGAGAAACGCCGGCCTCAGACTCAGCTATGAGACCCACTTCGGCTCAATCCCTGGCCTGAAGGATGGGATTCTCCTGGAAGTTGGCTTCGATCAGACGGCCTCGAATCATGCCGTTACGATCTCTTCCTGGGTCGTCCAGTTCGCCGATTCGAAGAAACTTCAATATGCGACCAACCGAGCTCTCAACATCCGCTGCTATAACCCCGAATACACGTTTGTCGAAAAAGTCCAGGCCGTCGTCAGGAAATACGGCCAGTTCAAAGGCACGGGGAAGCTTCCAACGAATTTCCTAAGACACTACTACGACATCCATCAGCTTCTTGATGTAGAAACCGTGCAGAAATTTATTGGAACCCCGGAATATCTGGAGCACAAAAAGAAGCGGTTCAAGTCTTTGAGTCCAAACGTAGCGGAGAGTGGGGCTTTCACTATCGACGACGAAAACATCCGTAAACAATTCGAGACCGAATACGCAAAAACGGCTCCGCTCTACTTTCGCGGCCAAATTCCCTTGAGCACAATCCTCGCCCGAATCCAGAAAGATCTTGCGCGTCTTTAGACGGCATCGGCTTGTTCTAGGTCTTGCGAGCGGCGACACTATTCCTGGCAAATTCTAATGTATTGATGGCGAAGGACATTGGCCACGAGAGTCGTTATTTGCAGTAGAACCGGCGGCCCAGCTATTCTCTTCGGGGCATATTGTGATCTGACCAGCGAGCCAGGTTTTTGTGTGGATGGTCGTTGTTTAGTCAAGGACAGGAAAACCGATGATCAGTCATTTAAGAGTTTCAAATCCACCCCCGCAAAGCCGGAAAATTGATTGCGGTGCTGATCCAGTTGCTTCATTGACCGAGATGTTTGTGGGAATGGTGCAGGCAGGTCGCATTGCAAAGGGACAATGTCCGGCCTTGCGCCCGGTGTTCCTCAAGCCCCACGGTGTAGTGCGAGGAGTATTCCGTGTACTGCCCGATCTACCAGACGATCTCAAAGTTGGGCTGTTTGCTGGTACTGAGTATCCCGCTTGGGTGCGCTTCTCCTCAGACACTCTGCCGACGATCAGCGACTATAAGACAACGGTTGGCATTGCCATAAAGCTGTTCAATACGCCGACGCCAAAGGTCTTCGGTCTTCCGGACGAGACGACCTTCGACTTCATTTTGCAGAACTTTGACGTGTTTTTTGTAAATACCGCTAAAGACATGTGCGAATTCACCAAGGCCGGCGTTGTCGACGGTGATTATGATCCGTACCTGAAAGCGCATCCACAAACCGCCAGGATCCTTGATGAAATGGCGAAGCCGGTCGCAAGCGTACTTGGGATAGATTATTGGAGTTGCGTCCCATTTGCCTTCGGACCGGGGCGCTTTGTCAAATACAAACTGGAGCCAACCAACCCGACAGGACCGATTCTTAGTTCGCCGCTAGATCCAACTTACCTTGCCTCGGATCTTGAAAAGCAGCTCAGGAACGGGGAAACGCGTTTTCGTTTTACGGTTCAATTCCGCACCCATCCGGCGACGATGCCACTCGACGAAGCCATGGTGCGTTGGGACGAATTGGCCAGCCCGCCGGTGCATATCGCCGACCTGATTCTGCCCCAGCAAGACATCACGGTGCGCGGGCAAGCGGCTTATGGCGAGAATCTTTCCTGGAATATTTGGCGGGTCACTGAGGATCATAAGCCTGCAGGTTCGATTGCCGATGCTCGGCGCGTAGTCTACGCTGCTTCTGCGGACTTGAGGAGAGATGTCAACGGCGTTCCAACAGGTGAGCCTGTGGAACCCAAGCCGGCGATCGATCCGGCGCCATGTGCAGATCAAGTCATCGTGCGCGCGGCAATTTGTCCGGGCATCGGCATTGCGCGCATTGGTGACAGCGCAACGGAATATTTCATTGGTCCCGAGGTGGTCGATCCGCCGTCAGAGCCGCCCAACTACTATCGTGACCCAACAGGGGCGTTGAAGAGACAGGCCGCCCGCTTTCGGATTTACGGCTACAATGCCGCTGGCCAGGTAGTGCGCGAGCTTACCGCGGAGAATGCCGATATTCAGTGGACTGCGCATCTCGTGAACAAAAAAGCTCAGTGGTACCAGTTTCAGGCCGCGCTTGATATTCCCGAGGCGGCAACCATGTCAGTGCCACTCCGCAATTCGAGAGTGTCAGGCGACGAGCGCGCGAGCCTGGTGATTGATCCCGGCGAACGCAGCATCACCGGACGGTCAGTTTCAGGCGGTCCCGAGCATGTGTTTGACACAGGGACCTTCAAGGGTACGCCAGTACCTTTGGGAGAGCTCCGAACTGACGACGCCGGACGACTGCTGGTTCTGGGAGGAACAGGGAAGTCGGCCTCTCCTTCGGACGCGCCCATCTATATTCCGGCCGATCCAAACAGTTTCAACAATGCCAATGACTGGTACGACGATATTTCCGATGGCCCCGTAACCGCTTCAGTTTCCATCAATGGTCGAGTTATTCCCGTGGATGGTGCCTGGGTTACGGTCGCCCCACCGGACTATGCGCCGAACATCGTTGGTTGGCGCACACTCTACGAATTGCTGGCTGATGTCTACGTCCAGTGCGGCTGGTTGCCGATGCCGGATCGCGTCTCTTTCATGAACGATATTCTGCCGGTTTTGCGTCGCCTCTCAAATTTGCAATGGGTCAACAAGGGCTTTGCCACCATGTATGGCAAGGGCTGCCCGATGGATTTCGAAAATGCTGAATTCATTGCGCGACTGGCCCAGACGCCTGACACCGTCACAAAGGCCGATCCCTTCGCCGAATTGCGGCAAGTGATATTCAATTGTTTCCGTCCTGCAGATACGGCAGTGAATGAACCGCGTACGTGGCCCTGGATCTATGGTGATGCTTTCGGGTCATTCTCCGAAGCCGCGCCGAATAACAATCTTGCTCTCCCTTCCGTCCAGCAGGCACTGCTCCAGCGTTGGGTAGAAGGAGACTTTGTCAACGACTGGAACGCTGCAGTTGTTCCGCCCCGATCGATCGACCTGGTTCCTCTTGCGGAACAGCCGGAGATGCTCACCAAAGCGGCCCTGCATTTTTGTCTCGCGGATGCATTTCATCCAGGCTGCGAGATGACCTGGCCCATGCGCCACGCCAGTATGTATGAGGCCCCGTTCCGCATTCGCCGTCGTCCGCCAGGGCAGCCGGAACCCTCCTATGGTTCACAACTCACCCAGCAGATCGCACTTCAGCCTGGCGGTCCGCTCTATGCACAGGGACCAGGCGACATCAGCCGATGGATGGCTTTACCCTGGCAGGGTGACACGGCATTCTGCCGTTCAGGATACGCACCTGAGTATGACCCGTATTTACCGACCTTCTGGCCGGCTCGTGTTCCCAATCAGGTGCTTACAGAGGAGGATTATCGGAAGGTGATGGACACGTTGCTGCCTCGCGAGGAACGCATTGTCGCCTTCAACAACCGTCCGGGCTGGCTTCGCGCCCTCACCGGCAGCGTTGCGGAACAGATGAAACAGATGGTTGCTCATTTCGGAGCGTTAGGAATCGTTGAGGCACGACCCGGCATCAAGGGCGATCCGGATTTTCCAGAAGTGATCTATGTCGAGTCCCTTACTGGAAGCCGTCTGAAAACCGCGGCCTTAAAAGTTGCACGGTTGCTGGCTGCCCCGCCTGAGGCTCTCACTCGCACGCAACGCGCTGGATGGGAAAGTCAGGAGCAATTGGAAGAATTCCGGAGCGTCCGCGTGAGGCATAGATAGCCGCAATGTGGGACGTGGTCATCGCCGGGGCTGGGCCGGCAGGATCAGTAGCTGCACATGTCCTGGCGCGCGACGGACGACGAACATTGTTCGTAGACGCGAATCGAAGCAAACACAAAGTGGGAGAGGCATTGCCGGGAGCAGCGCTGCGTCTCTTGCGCTCATTAGACCTGCCCCTGCCGGACTCTCAGGGATCGCACTGTAAGATTGGTGGCAATTTCTCTTCATGGAGTTCAGAAGAACTAGTAGCGACTGATTTTCTCCTCGATCCGGATGGACCGGGATGGAGGCTGAATCGTCTCCGCTTTGACGCTGCTTTGCGCGAATCGGCTATTGGTTCTGGCGCTACGTTCAAGATGGCGCGTGTCACGGAGGTGGCGCGTCAAAACGATCTGTGGCAACTCAGGCTCGATAGCGGCGAGACAGCGACGGCGCGGTGGCTGGTAGATGCTACAGGACGGAGTGCCGCGCTTGCACGCCGACTTGGCGCAAGACCGACGCGCGATACTCCACTGGTTGCCCTCTATGCCATCGCCAGGCCCAAAGAGGAATTCCGCCTCAATCGCACTGTGGTGGAATCCGTGCCCGGGGGATGGTGGTACGCCGGCTTGCTGCCTTCGGGAGCGCCGCTCGCCGGTTTTCATCTTCGCCCGCAGGACGCGGCAAAACTTAATGCAAAACCTGGGGCCTGGCATCAAGCACTGATGGCAACGCGTCATATCGCTGCTCTATTCCCAAATGCTGCGTTCGACTCTCCACTGCGTGCCCTGGATGCATCTGGAGGCCGAATCAATCGCTTCTTTGGTGATGGATGGCTTGCTTGTGGCGACGCTGCTTTGTCTTTCGACCCTCTTGCCGCACAAGGCATTTTCTCCGCGCTTTACAGCGGCAGGGATGCTGGCTTGGCGGTGGCTGCAGCCCTCAACGATGATCCGGCAGCCGTCGATCTGTACTCGAAGAGACTTGAGGAGGTCCGCAGGATCTATTTGTTGCGCTGCCAGAGCATTTACAGCAGCGAGACTCGTTGGCCCACCGCTCCTTTTTGGTCCAGGTTCGCAGAACGTGGACAGACTGAAAACGAGCATCGATCGCAGACGCAGCGGACAATTTGACTCGTGGCCAATGCTGCCATCCATACCAATCGTTGTAGACAACATCAAATAAACCGGGCGCGCCCCACCTGGGTCCCGGCAAATCCCGAATCGTTGCCAATTCCGCAACCAACCCATGCCGGTTGTTGGCTATCTTGGCGCGGGGTAAGCGTACCCCCGTGACCGCGCCACGTGCCTCGCCGCCCCAATGGGATTGTGGGCGCTATTACGGCTCTAGACCATTTTCGGAATCGATTGGGATGGATAGCCACAATGCTGAAACCAGGCCAGAGCATTGTCCTGGGTAATAGAAGCCAAAGCCTGAGTGATGGCTTGCTCCAGGGTTTCCAAAGTACGAGCCTTGATGGCGCGCA
>DASSEH010000365.1:0-2010 GCA_035695325.1 Candidatus Angelobacter sp. | reverse complement strand
CGTCATCGAAGGCGAGGACTGCGTGCAGAATAACGGTGAAATCAAATGTGAAGTCACGAGACTGTACCCGTTTGCCAACTCGATCATCAAGCGGCACAGCGGAACGTGTCAATGACTTTGAGACAGCCCGGTGTTGAATTTAAGCTTGGATGTTTAGGGTCTTCTGCGGGGCCCCATTCTTCAGTGAAGTACAACAAGGCGACATGCACAACATGGCAAAGTCTGGCGGAGGAAAACGTCGGCCTCAAGGGTGCTCGCTGCGCTCGCATCGCCTCCGGCGACTAACGCCCTTGACCCCGACCTTTTCCCCCACCACTCGCTCCGCCATGCCGTTTATGCCGCCCTGTTGCACTTCGGATTTGAAACGGCGGGTGGATTGATCCAGGTCGCAATTGGCTTTGCCGGCGGTTGAGGCTCCTTTCTGACGAAGCGTTCCGGGGTTTTGTTGAAGGCGCTATCGAGGGTAAGCTGGCGGGCGGCGTGGATGGCGTCGGCCTGACCGTGGTGCACCTGATCGGGGGTCATCAGGCCGATGCCGGCATGGTGATGCTCCTGATTGTACCAATCGAAGAAGCTGCGGCAGAACGCCTTGGCGTCCTGGATGGAGCCGAAGCGTTGTGGGAACTGCGGTTGGTATTTCATGGTTTTGAAGTGGCTTTCCGAGAACGGATTGTCATTGGAGGTGTGCGGCCGGCTGTGGGATTTGTTGATGCCGAGATCGGCAAGCAGGAACACAGTGGTCTTGGCTCGCATGGGAGCTCCGCGGTCGGCATGCAGGGTCAACTGGCCGGGCGGCACGGGATGTTTGGCAATCGTATCTTTGAAGAGCGCCGCGAACAGGGCGGCGCTTTCCCGCTCGACGACGCACCAGCCGACGACTTTGCGGCTGAAGATGTCGATGATGACGTAGAGATAGAAGTACGTCCATTTCGCCGGCCCCATCAGCTTGGTGATGTCCCAGGACCACACCTCGTTGGGGGCTTGCGCCAGCAGTTCCGGCTTCTTGTAAGCCGGATGGCGCAGTTGATCGCGCCGCTCGCGGACTTCCTGGTTGGCGGCCAGGATGCGGTACATGGTGCGGATCGAACAGTGGTAGACGCCTTCGTCGAGCAGGCTGGCATAGACCTCGGCGGGGGCCTGGTCGGCGAAGCGCGGCGCGCGCAGAAGATCGAGCACGGTTTGGCATTCCACGATAGAAAGCGCGCGCTGGGGGCTCGGTCTGGGGCGATGCTCGACCCGTGGCCGGACCAGATCGGCGCGCCAGCGGTAGACGCTGGCGCGCGACATGTTCAGGGCGGCGCAGGCGCCGACGGTCAGGCCGGAGGTCGGCGCCAGGGCGACGACCTCGTCCATCATGACCTGTCGTCGCTGTCTGGCGTCGCAAGCGGGATACCCAGCAGGGCCGCAACTTTTTTTTGGATTTCGATGATCGCCTCGGCGTGCTCCAATCGCCGCCCGAGCCGGGCATTCTCCCGCTTGGCCTGCGCCAGTTCCAGCGCCAAAGGATTCCGCGCCATCGGCTTCGGCCCCCGCTTGGCCGGTGTCAGCGCACCAAGAGCGCCGCTGTCGCGCTGCCGGCGCCAGTCCGTCAGGCTCGACGAGTACAAGCCTTCCCGGCGCAGGATCGCTCCGATCCCACCAACGTCGGTGGCACCGTCAATCTCGGCCAGAACGCGGAGCTTCGTCTGCGCCGTAAAAGTCCGACGCCGGGGCTGATCCGACATCTCGGCCGCCGCCGCCGGGGTCGGCACCACCGTAGGCCTCCGGCCTCCCTCCGCATCAACTCCAGCGGCTCCATTCGTTTTCGATTCTTTGCTTGGCATGACCATGTGATGGTTGTCCCACGCCCTCAAGGCTAAACTTTAAGGACTCAGATGTCTCACCATCATTGGCACGGAGGGTTCAAAACCAGACGCAGTAAAGTGCCCCGGCATTCGAGATGGCCGAGGGCTAAATTTTCAGACTTGCGGCAGACAGAACTTGCGGCAAACTCGCCTGGCCGCCGAGCTT
>DASSEH010000364.1:0-1459 GCA_035695325.1 Candidatus Angelobacter sp. | reverse complement strand
CCAACACATTTTCAAGGTTCATCAGGTCGAGATCGTGTCCGTACGTTTGCGGTGAGTGATGGCATTCGCACTTTGAGATAGCTAGTGATAAGCCCTGAGGGCTCAACCGGTCGATGCAACACCACCTGGTATAAATCTTTTTTCTAAAAGGTGGTGTTTATGATCCCAAAGAAACGTATACGGCTTTCTGCGATGCAAAGAGTTGAGGTATGGCGTCGTTGGAAAGTGGGAGAGTCGTTACATGCGATTGGTCGAGCGCTGGGCAAGAACAATGTGGTTATTCACCTTCTGTTGAAGCGCCATGGTGGGATTGCGCCGCCCATCCGCCGCCGTTCACCGAGTGCACTCACCCTGGCAGAACGAGAAGACATCTCCCGCGGAATCGCTTGTGGCTCGTCGATTCGCGGAATCGCCCAAGGCCTGCACCGCTGTGCCTCGACGATCAGCCGGGAAGTGGCCCGCCATGGCGGGCGCGCGCAGTACCGCGCCAATGAAGCCGATCAGCAGGCCTGGGAATCGGCCCTGCGGCCCAAGCCGTGCCTGCTGGCCACTCACACCACGCTCCGGGAGATCGTTGCGAGTAAACTGATGCAGGACTGGTCGCCCGAGCAAGTTTCCGGATGGCTGAAGTGGCAGTTTCCCAAGGATGAGGGCCTGCGCGTGTCGCACGAAACCATTTATCGCAGCCTATTCCTTCAAGCGCGAGGAGCGCTGAAAAAGGAGCTGATTCAGCACCTTCGCTCCAAGCGGCGGATGCGCCGCTCGCGGCATTCCAGCGTTCACGGACACTCCCAAGGCAAGATCGTCGATGCCATTTCTATCCGCGAGCGACCTGCGGAAGTCGAAGATCGCGCCATTCCCGGTCATTGGGAAGGCGATCTATTGCGCGGGGCGCGCAACAGTCATGTGGCCACGCTGGTGGAGCGTCATTCGCGGTTCTGCATGCTGGTGAAGGTGCCCGGCAAGGACACGACTACGGTGGTGGCCGCCCTGAGCCGGCACGTGCGCACTCTGCCCGCGACGTTGCGGCGCTCGCTGACCTGGGACCGCGGGTTGGAGATGGCCCAGCACAAAAGCTTCACGATGGCTACGGATGTACAGGTTTACTTCTGCGATCCCCAAAGCCCATGGCAGCGCGGTTCGAACGAAAACACGAACGGGCTGCTGCGGCAATACCTGCCGAAGAAGGCGGATCTGTCCTGCTACTCTCAGTCGGACCTGGACGAGATCGCCCTGCGCCTCAATCAACGGCCACGAAAAACATTGGGATTTGAAACTCCGGCGGATAAACTGCAAGCCAGTGTTGCATCGACCCCTTGAGACCACCCGATTTATCGACATCTATCCCGTTCGGGGAAATACACGTCGGCAAGTTCTAAGAGCTACTGTAGTTTCGCATACTCAGCCTTCGCTTCTTTCAGGATGGGAATGTCGGGGTCGGCGCCTTTCCAGAGAGTGA
>DASSEH010000363.1:0-18472 GCA_035695325.1 Candidatus Angelobacter sp. | reverse complement strand
GCCGCAGTTCTACTTCCGGACCACGGACGTGACGGGAGTGGCGGAGCTGCCGGCGGGCACGGAGATGGTGATGCCGGGCGATAACGTGTCACTGGCGATTGAGCTGATCACGCCTGTAGCCATGGAAAAAGGGCTGCGGTTTGCGATCCGCGAAGGCGGCAGGACCGTCGGCGCCGGAACCATCAGCGAGATTATCCAGTAAAGCAACCAGCGGCAGTGACCTCGGCTTGGATCGGCCTGACCGCAAAAGATCTTTGAGGACAAACGAGTGATTGGAAAAGAAAGAATTCGCATACGGCTGAAAGCGTACGATTACCGCATTCTGGATCAATCCACAGGTGAAATCGTGGAGACCGCCCGGCGTACCGGGGCGCAAATTGCGGGGCCGATTCCACTGCCTACGGTGAAAAACAAGTATTGCGTGCTGCGTTCCCCGCACGTGGACAAGAAGTCACGCGAGCAGTTCGAGATCCGCACGCACAAGCGCCTGATCGACATTCTCGAGCCGACACAAAACACCGTGGACGCACTGATGAAGCTGGATCTTCCCGCTGGCGTCGATGTCGAGATCAAGGCCTTCGGTAAAGAACACAAATAGCGCTGAACGGCTTGGCGAATAGCCAAAGCCGGGTTTCAAGCGAACAACCTGCAGTTCCTTGAGGCTGCTCTGCGGCAGAGGAATGATGAGGAGAGGAAGTAATGGTCAACGGAATCTTAGGTAAAAAAATCGGCATGACCCAGATCTTTGATGACAAGGGTGAGGTTCATCCGGTTACGGTGTTGCAGGCGGGGCCCTGCGTGATTACGCAGCTCAAGCGCGCCGGCAAAGATGGATACGATGCGGCGCAAATTGGCCTGGTTGAGTTCGTCAAGGGCAAGAATGTTACCGGGCCGATGAAGGGCCACTTTGCCAAGCACAACCTGCCTCCGGTTAAGTTTATGCGTGAAGTTGCGGTGGAAACAGCGGATGTCGTTGCAGCCAGCGAGCAGCCGGCGGACGCCCAGGGAAGCCCGAATGGCGTCAAGGTAGGCGACAAAGTTCTGGTGGACATCTTCTCCTCCGAGAGATACGTGGACGTTGTGGGTATCAGCAAGGGACGCGGCTTTGCCGGCGTCGTGCGGCGCCATAACTTCGGCGGCGGCCCTGCGGCCCACGGACACATGTTCCAGGTTCAGGGTTCGATCGGCGCCTCGTCGTTTCCTTCCCGTACTTTTCCTGGACAGCGTATGTCTGGTCACATGGGTGTGGATCAGGTGACGGTGCGCAATCTGAAAATCAGAGGAATTGATCCGGAAGAGAACCTGTTGCTGGTAGAAGGCGCGGTTCCCGGACATCGGAACGGATATGTGGTGATCCTGAAGTCAAAGAAACCGCCACGCGAGCGTCGCGGCTTCGCCGGTTCAACCACTCTCGATCCGTTGAAGGCAGCCAAGAAGGCCGCTGCCGGCAAGAAGAAATAACTGGATTCATTCGTTGCACGGCCAAATATGGCTGTGTCACACGTGGTTCGATGGGCAGATTGTAGTTGCCTGGCTCATCGTGATCGCTAAATGGAAGGCAGTACGAGACAAAGCTAAAAGCCAACGGCTAAAAGCTAAGAGCTGATTTTATGAAGATTGATGTAGTTGATCTCAATGGCAAAAAGACCGGCACACTGGAGCTGGCGGAAGAGGTCTTTGGTGCAGTTAACGAAGACCTGCTGTGGGAAGCGGTAAAGCATTACCGCGCCGGACAGCGCGCCGGCACCCATGCCACCAAAAACAAAAAGCTGGTTTCCGGCGCCGGAAAAAAGTTATGGAAGCAAAAAGGCACGGGCCGCGCACGTGTGGGCTCCATCCGGTCGCCTCTGTGGCGCCATGGCGGCACCGTTCACGGACCGCAGCCGCGCTCGTATGACTACCAGTTTCCCCGCAAAAAGCTGCTGGGCGCACTGCGCTCCGCGCTGGCGGCCAAGCTGGCGGACGGCAAGCTGACGGTGGTCCAGAGCTTTGAGCTGACGGAAGCCAAAACAAAAGTTTTCCGCAAGAATCTGGATTCGCTGGGCGTGCAAAAAACAGCGCTGCTGGTGGATTCCACCCAGGAAAACCGCAATCTCGAGCTGAGCGCGCGCAATATCGCCGGCGTTGAGCTGGTGGCGGGAAACCGGGTGCATCCTTACCACCTGCTGCGATTTGAATCCGCGATTTTTTCGCAGACAGCGATTGAGAAGCTGCAGGAAGCGCTGAAAGCCAGCGCACCGAAGCACAAAGCGGAGGTGGCGTAATGAAGTCCGCATATCAGATTATTCGCCGTCCGGTGATTACCGAAAAGGGCTTGGGCGTAAAAGAAACCGAAGGCACTCTGGTGTTTGAAGTCGCTGCCAAAGCCACCAAGACGGAAGTCCGGGACGCGGTGCAGAAGGTCTTCAACGTAAAAGTTGATTCGGTGCGCACTGCCAACTTCCTCGGGAAAGAGCGGCGTCGTGGAAAGTTTTCCGGCTACCGTCCTGACTGGAAAAAGGCCTACGTAAGGCTGAAGGCGGGCGAAAAAATGCCGGAGTACGCACAGAATCTTTAATTTAAGCTAAACCGCTTCAAAGTCCCGCATGTGGTTGGATTGCGGAGGCTCCTGAAGCGGCGCAATTCGGCGACTGTGGTGTCGAATTGCTTATTGAAAAAAGAAAAAATGAGGCCACTGACTGAAGCTGGTGGCCGAGAGTTAAGTACCAAAGGCTGATCTTATGGGCATTAAAACTTACAGACCGATGACGCCGTCGTTGCGGACAAAGACAACTTTGACCAACGACGAACTTACGACCGACCGGCCGCACAAACCGCTGACCCGGATCAAGCTGCGCACTGGCGGACGCCGTAACCGGGGCGACATCACTATCTGGCATCGCGGTGGCGGTCACAAGCGTAAGCTGCGTGATATTGATTTCAAGCGCGACAAAGCCGGAGTCCCGGGAACAGTGGTTTCGATTGAGTACGATCCTAACCGCTCGTCGCGTATCGCCCTTATCTCTTATTTAGACGGCGAGAAGCGCTACATTCTTCAGCCTGTGGGGCTGAAGGTGGGGCAGAAAGTGGTAAGCGGACCAGAGGCGGATATTCTGGTCGGCAACGCCCTGCCGCTGCGCAATATTCCTCCCGGCACCACGGTGCATAACATTGAACTCAAGCCGGGCAAGGGTGCGCAGATGGTGCGTTCGGCGGGTGCCGCGGCGCAGCTGGTGGCCAAAGAGGGCGAATATGCCTTGGTCAAGCTGCCTTCGGGCGAGACCCGCAAGGTGCTGATTGACTGCATGGCGACCGTAGGCCAGATCGGCAACGTGGACCATGAGAATGTGGCTATCGGCAAGGCGGGACGCAATATCTGGCTGGGCAAAAAGCCGGTAAATCGCGGTGTCGCCATGAACCCGGTGGACCATCCACACGGCGGTGGTGAGGGTAAGACCTCCGGCGGCCGGCATCCGGTCACTCCCTGGGGCCAGCCCACGCGCGGTTACAAGACCCGCAATAATAAGCGCACCGACAAGTTTATTGTCAGCAGGAGACAGAAATAATGGCGCGTTCACTTAAAAAAGGGCCGCATATTGACGGCCATCTGCTCAAAAAGCTGGACGAGCTGAACCAGAGAAACGAAAAGAAAGTGGTTCGTACCTGGTCGCGCCGCTCCACGATTTCGCCGGAGATGGTGGGCCACACCGTCGCCGTGCATAACGGAAAAAAGTTCATTCCGGTGTACATCACTGAAAATATGGTGGGACACAAACTGGGCGAGTTTTCATTTACCCGTCAGTTCAAGGGACACTCGGTTCGCGCCGCAACGGAAACCACGGCCAAGCCGGCTGGACCGCCGAAGTAACCAGGTTATTGCGAAGGAAAATTCTATGGAATTCAGAGCAAAAGCGCAGTTCATGCGAGTTTCGCCGCAAAAGGCCCGGCTGGTGCTGGAGCTGATCCGGGGCAAGAGGGTAGAGAACGCGCTCACGACGCTGCAGTTCACGAAGAAGCGTATCGCCCCCGCGATTTTCAAGCTGTTGCGGTCGGCGGTGGACAATGCCACGTATCTTCGTGACGAAAAAGGTCTCGATGTCGACGTGGACAATCTTTACGTACGGCACGCTGTTGCCAATGACGGGCCGCGCATGAAGCGTATTCGTCCGGCCCCAATGGGCCGCGCGTATCACTACCAGCGCCGCATCGCGCACATGGAAATTGTGCTGGCCGACCGGAGCGAGCAGAACCGGAAAGCCCTGGCGACGGTCGTTGGCGCAGAAGATACGGCCGCAGCCGCTCCGTCCGCGAGCAAGAAGAAAGTTGTAGCCAGGAAAAAGCCCGCCGCTCGCAAGACGGCCGGAAAGAAGTAGGAACAGAGGAAATTTATGGGACAGAAGGTTCATCCATACGGATTCCGCCTCGGCTACACCAAGCCGTGGAAATCGCGCTGGTTTGTCGAGCGTGATTACAACAAGCTGCTTCTCGAAGACGTGAAGCTGAAGGAAGAGCTGAAGGAAAAGCTCAAGTCGGCAGGCGTCAGCTCGGTGGATATCGAGCGTCCGGGCAACAAGCTGCGCATCATTATTCGCACGGCGCGTCCGGGCATCATCATCGGCCGCAAGGGCACCGAGATCGACAAGCTGAAGCAGGATCTGCAGAAGCGCACCTCGCGTGACGTCTTCATCGATATCCAGGAGGTTCACAAGCCTGAACTGGATGCGCAGCTGGTTTCGGAGTCGATCGCGCTGCAGCTCGAAAAGCGAGTCGGGTTCCGTCGCGCCATGCGTAAGGCTGTGGATTCGGCCCTGCGCTTCGGCTGCAAAGGCATCAAGGTCCGGGTATCGGGCCGCCTGAACGGAAACGAAATCGCGCGCTCCGAGTGGTATCTGCAGGGACGTTTGCCGCTGCATACCCTGCGCGCCGACGTGGACTATGGCTTTTCCGAAGCCCGCACCACCTACGGCGTGATCGGAGTGAAGGCATGGGTTTACCGTGGCGACATTCTGCCCGCGAAAAAGAAGACAGCGGAGCAGCCGGCGGGCGCGGGAGCGTTTTAATAAACAGCCGTTAGCCAGAGCTGTGGCTAAAGGCGAAGAGCTAAGTACTCAAGGCTGGTTTTTTAGCGGCAACAAGGGATTGAACTTATGTTAATGCCAAAAAAAGTTAAGTACCGCAAGCAACAGCGCGGTCGTATGCGGGGCAAGGCGTGGCGCGGGGCCGAACTGTCTTTCGGCGATTTCGGGCTCAAGGTTTTGGAGCCGGGCTGGGTTACGGACCGTCAGATTGAGGCCTGCCGTGTGGCTATGACGCGCTTTATCAAGCGCGCGGGGAAGATCTGGGTGCGTCTGTTTCCGGACAAGCCGGTGACCAAGAAGCCGGCTGAAACTCGTATGGGTAAGGGCAAGGGCGCTCCGGACCACTGGATCGCCGTAGTCCGCCCGGGAAAGATTTTGTTTGAGATGGAAGGCGTGAACCGTGCCGATGCCATGGAGGCAATGCGGCTGGCTTCACACAAGCTTCCGCTCCGGACTCGGTTTGTGGCCCGGCACGACGCGCATTAAATCCTTCGGGGAAGAAAAAGAATTATTATGGATGCAGAGAAAATCAGAAATTTGACCGGGCCGGAGCTGATACAGCAGCAGCGCGAGATGAACGATCAGCTCTTCCGGCTGAAGTTCCAGCTCAAAATGGGGCAGACCGAAAGCCTGAAGAAGCTTCAGGAGCTGCGCAAGGACGTGGCCCGCATCAAGACCATTGTGCGGGAGCAGGAGCTCGGCATTAAGCACCATAAAAAAGCGGCTTCAGCGTCCTCAGGCAGCGCACCGGCCGCAGCGGCGAAAAAGAGTGCCGCGGCAAAGCCGGCGGCTAAGCGCAGCAGCGCTGCCAAAGCGAGCAAGCCGGCGAAAACTACCGCCACAACAAAGAGGAAGAAGTAAATGGCAGAGACAACAACCGAGCAGCAGCCGGGCCGTCGCAGCACCAAGATTGGCAAAGTGGTGTCGACCAGCATGGCCAAGACCATTGTGGTGCAGGTCATCCGGCAGAAGGCGCATCCCCTGTATCGCAGGGTGGTGGCCAAGGCGAAAAAGTTTTACGCCCATGATGAGAGCGAAATCGCGCACGTGGGAGACACGGTGGAGATCGAAGAGAGCCGCCCGTTGTCGCGCCTGAAGCGCTGGAAGCTGAAAAGCGTGATTCAAAAAGCCAAGCTGGTGGCGGGTGAAGAATCCGCACCCAAAGCGAGCTAGGGAGAACCGACATGGCAGTAATGATGAGAAGTATTCTTGATGTGGCGGACAACAGCGGGGCCCGCCGCCTGCAGATGATCCTGCCTCTGGGCGGGCACACAGGCCTGAATGCCAGCCTGGGCGATGTGATTACTGCCGCGGTGAAGGAAGCCTCGCCCGACGGGACCGCCAAAAAGGGCACCGTGGTGAAGTGCGTGATTGTTCGCCAGCGGAAAGAGCATCGTCGTCGCGACGGTACATACATCCGTTTTGACCAGAATGCCGCCGTGCTCATCAACGATGCCGGCGAGCCGGTTGGCACGCGCGTCTTTGGTCCCGTTGCTCGCGAACTGCGCGAGAGGAAATTTTTGAAAATCGTGTCGCTTGCTCCCGAGGTTCTGTAAGCGGCCCAGCAGCGGCGGGCCGGGTGGTCCGCGGCAACAGGCAAAAGGTTAAGGAAATGCATAAACGAGTTGACATAAAGCGCAATGACACGGTGAAGGTAATTGCCGGTCGCGACAAAGGTAAGCAGGGCCGGGTACTGCGTGTGATTCCGGCGGAAGGCCGCGTCCTGGTCGAGCATGTAATGATGGTAAAGAAGAGCCTTCGTCCCAATCCGCAGCGCAGGATCAAGGGCGGAATCGCGGAGCAGGAATCGCCCATCTCGATTTCCAACGTAATGATTGTGTGCTCCACCTGCGGACCATCGCGGATTGGCCACCAGAAGTCGGGCGAAAAAAGCATTCGCGTTTGCCGCAAATGCAGCGCGCCGCTGGACAAATAACCGCGTCCAGTCCAATTGAACACCCTGCGAACCGGTAACCACTCCGAAACCGCGGGAGAAGGAAGCAGAAGAAAATGGCAGCACGACTGAGAGAGAAGTTTCACAAAGAGATCGCCCCGGCGCTGGTGAAAGAACTGGGCCTGAAGAACCCCATGGCCGTTCCGCGCCTGCACAAGGTCGTAGTGAATATGGGCGTGGGCGAGGCCACGCAGAATACCAAGATGCTGGATCCGCTGGTCAACGACCTCGGCCAGATCGCGGGACAAAAGCCGGTAGTTACCCGGGCCAAGAAATCCATTGCTGCTTTCAAGGTGCGCGAAGGCATGGCGATTGGCGCCATGGTCACCCTGCGGGGCGAGATCATGTATGAATTTATGGACCGCCTGATTAACGTGGCCCTTCCCCGTGTGCGCGACTTCCGCGGCGTCTCGACCAAATCGTTCGATGGACGTGGCAATTACACACTCGGCCTGCGCGACCAGCTTATTTTTCCGGAAATCGATTACTCGCGGGTGGATAAGCTGAAGGGAATGAACGTGACGATTGTGACCACGGCCCGGGACGACAATGAGGCGCGTGCGCTGCTCAAGCACATGGGAATGCCGTTCAGAGAAGCGGGCAGCAAGTAACAAACAGCAAGTGGCCTGAAGGCAGGCGTTGCGCGGAACGACGAATCGTATATTGGAAGGTTTATGGCGACAACAGCAAAAATAGCCAAAGAAGCAAAGAAACCAAAGTTTTCGACCCAGCACCGTAACCGCTGCAGCATTTGCGGAAGGCCGCGCGGCTTTCTGCGCAAGTTCGGCCTTTGCCGACTCTGTTTCCGCGGTCTGGCGCTCAAGGGAGAGATCCCCGGCGTGGCCAAGAGTTCCTGGTAAGAAAGAAGTCTTTAGTACTTAGCCTTTAGCTGTTAGAAGCTTACACAGCAAGGCTAAGGGCCAATAGCTAAAAGCTAACGGCTTGGTTTAACGTCACGGCAGGTTCCCCGCTATCCGGGGCAAACGGGTGACGATAAGAGGAGATGAACGAAGATGAGTTTGACCGATCCGGTCGCCGATTTACTGGCGCGCATTCGTAATGCAATCCGTGCGCGGCATCAGAAGCTTGATGTCCCCGTTTCAAAACTGAAACTGGAGATCACGCGCATTTTGAAAGAAGAAGGTTACATCGTCAACTTCAAGACCACGGAAGAAGAAGGCAGAAAAGTCCTCCGTATCTACCTGAAGTACGGCCCCGATAATAACGCGGCCATCGCCAGTCTGCAGCGGGTTTCCCGTCCGGGCTGCCGTGTGTACGTGGGACGAAATGAGATTCCCCGCGTATTAGGCGGGCTGGGCATCAATATTCTTACCACGCCTCGGGGCGTGATGACAGGTCGCCAGGCGCGCAAAGAAGGCGTGGGCGGCGAAGTTCTGTGCGAGGTATGGTAATAGAGCGCTGTTAGCTGCTGGCTTTTGGCCATTAGCTCAACAGAAGCTACCGGAATATCGCACCAAAAGCTAAAGGCCAAAGGCCAAGAGCCAGGCTGAAATATCGTGGAACTCGATTGTGCGCAATCGAGGGACTCACTTACAGAAGGAAGTATCGAAATGTCACGTATCGGAAAAAAGCCGGTTCCACTCCCGCAGGGAGTGAAATATGAAATTAAGGGAAACACCATTGTGGTGCAGGGCCCCAAGGGCGTGGTGGAGTCCCACCTTCCTTCCGGAGTTAAGCTGGAGACCGCAAACGGCCATATTAATGTCATCCGCGAAAGCGACAGCTACGCAGCGGTACATGGTCTGGTGCGCGCTCTGGTGAGCAATGCGGTTGAGGGCGTCACTAAAGGCTGGGCGAGAGAATTGGAAATCGTCGGCATCGGTTATCGCGCCGAGCTCAAGGGAAAGAACATGGTGGTGTTTACCCTGGGATATTCGCATCCCATCGAGGTTCCACTGCCCACCGGTGTTACGGTCGCGATTGACGCAAAACAAACCCGGCTGACGGTCAGCGGCATTGACCGGCAGAAAGTCGGACAGGTTTCTGCTGATATCCGCAGTCTGCGTCCTCCGGATCCCTACAAGCAAAAGGGTATTCGTTACGTAGGCGAGAAGCTGAAGAAGAAGGTCGGAAAAACCGGAGCGAAATAACTGGTGACGGAGTAATCTGAGGCGGTTTGGCCGTCTCGATTATCCGGGTTCAAGATCGCCAGTGAATTGATTCCGAATATTATGAAGGGCTGATTTGATCGTGGGGCCGGTGGCTCTACGAAGCAAAGGACTGAATAAATGATTCCTGAGATTTCCAAAGACAAGACCCGCAAGCGCATTCATGCGCGGCTGCGGAACAGGCTGTCCGGTTCGGCGGAGCGTCCGCGGCTGAACGTGTATCGCTCGCTCAACCACATTTACGCGCAGGTGATTGACGATGTCAGCGGTATCACCATCGCGGCGGCCAGCACCGTTCAGGGCCAGAAAAAAGGCAGCAAGCGGACGGGCGGCAACGTGGCCAGCGCGAAAGAAATTGGCAAGCTGATCGCGGAGCGCACCCAGGAAAAAGGCGTAAAAAAAGTCGTATTTGATCGCGGTGGATATCTCTATCACGGACGCATCAAGGCACTGGCCGACGCGGCCCGCGAAGCAGGTCTGGAGTTTTAAAAGAATGGCAATAGCGACAAAAAAGAAACTCGATGCCGGCAGCTACCAGCTCAAGGACCAGGTAGTCGCCATTAACCGCGTGACCAAGGTGGTCAAGGGCGGAAAAAACATGTCGTTTGCGGCGCTGGTGGTGGTGGGTGATCCCGGTGCGGGCGTGGTCGGTTACGGTTCCGGGAAGGCCAAGGAGGTTCCGCAGGCCATCCGCAAGGGAATCGAATCAGCCAAAAAGAACCTGTTCCGCATCAACCTGACGCAAAGCTCCATTCCGCACGCAGTGCTGGGGCGCTTTGGTTCGGGCATGGTGCTGCTCAAGCCGGCTCCGGAAGGTACGGGCGTGATTGCCGGTGGTGCAGTGCGGGCAGTCATGACCTCGGCTGGCGTGCAGAACGTGCTGACCAAGTCGATTGGAACCGCCAATCCCCACAACGTAATCAAGGCGACGTTTGACGCGTTGAAAAAACTTCGCGACCGGCAGGAAGTCGCCGCGATTCGCGGCAAGGCCGCGCAGGAGCTGTAATTATGACCGCGGAAAAAAAGAAAATTCGCATTCAGTATGTGCGCTCTAAAATCTGTACTCCAAAAAAGCACAAGCTGGTGGTCAAAGGGCTGGGCTTTACCCGGCTGAACCAGATTGTGGAACGGGAAGATACTCCCTCGATTCGCGGGATGATCGCGAAAATCCCGCATTTGGTGCAGATCGTCGCATAAGTAATGGAATAATGGACAGGGCAACCGAGTAGCCGCTGCAAAGCAGGGCTGCGCAAAAAGAGGAAACAAGTGCCAACCAATCTTTCAACATTGAGACCACCGAAAGGCGCTACGGCGAACCGTAAGCGCATTGGCCGTGGTATGGGCAGCGGCATGGGCAAAACGTCCACCCGCGGCCACAAAGGCCAGGGATCGCGTTCCGGCTCGCGCCTGATGCGCGGCTTTGAAGGCGGCCAGATGCCGCTGCATCGCCGTTTGCCCAAGCGCGGATTCACCAACATTTTCCGCACCGAATATCAGGTGGTAAATCTGGATCGGCTGGCGGAGCTGGGTGAGAGCAACATTACGCCCGAGGTGCTGGTAAAGCATCGCCTGGCCAGCAAAAACGATCTCATCAAGGTGCTGGGCGATGGCGAACTCAAGTCGGCACTCACGGTGCACGCACACAAATTTTCCAAATCGGCAATGGAGAAAATAACCAAAGCCGGCGGCAAGGCTGAACTGCTCGGCGCTGCTCCGGCAGCTGATACAGGCGCGAAGAAACCAAAGAAGTGACCTCATGATCGAAAAATTTGCCAACATATTCCGCGTACCAGATTTGCGCAAGCGCGTGCTTTTCGCGCTGGCCATGCTTGCGGTGTATCGGCTGGGGTCTCACATCCCCACCCCGGGAATCAACCACGATGCGCTGGAGAAAATTTTCAACCAGCAGGGTGGCGGACTGCTGAGCTTCTATGATCTGTTCAGCGGCGGCAATCTGAAGAGATTCACTATTTTCGCCCTGGGCATCATGCCCTATATCACTTCTTCGATCATCCTGCAGCTGCTCACGGTAGTGTGGGAGCCTTTGGCACGGCTGCAGAAGGAAGGCGAACTGGGGCGGCGAAAAATCACCCAGTGGACCCGGTACCTTACCTTCATTCTTTCGATCCTCCAGTCCGTGGGTATTGCCTACGCTCTTGAAAAGCAGGGCGTTGTCGTGAATCCGGGCCCCGGTTTCATTCTGCTGACGATGGTCACGCTCACGGCCGGCAGCGTATTCATTATGTGGCTGGGTGAGCAGATTACCGAGCGCGGCATCGGAAACGGTATGTCGCTGCTGATTTTTGCGGGCATTGTTGTAGGCCTGCCGAACGGCATCGCACAGCTTTACGATAAGGCCCAGAAGCAGGCATGGGGTGGGTTCACCATTCCGGCGCTGGCCATCCTCGTGGTGATGATGGTGCTGGTCGTTGCCTTTATCGTTTATATGGAACGGGCCGAGCGGCGCATTCCCGTGCAGTACGCCAAGCGCGTCATTGGGCGCCGCATCATGGGCGGGCAGTCCACGCATCTGCCGCTCCGTATCAACTCCGGCGGCGTAATGCCGGTGATCTTTGCTTCTTCGCTGCTCAGCATTCCCACGATGCTGGGGCTTTCCCAGAGATTTTCCAGCTCCAGATATTTTGGCTCGCTGCTGCGGCAGCTTACCCCAAGCTATCCTCTGTACACTCTGCTCTACTGCCTCGGCATCCTTTTCTTTGCCTATTTCTACGTTTCCATTGTGTTTAATCCGGGAGACGTGGCGGACAACATGCGCAAGCATGGCGGATTCATTCCTGGAATACGTCCTGGACATCGCACCCGCGATTACATCAATGACGTTCTTACCCGGATCACGCTGGTTGGCGGACTGTATTTGATCCTGATCTCGCTGATTCCCCAGTGGATGATCTCCGGTATCCGGCTGAATGAGCTGCCGGTATGGCTGGGCGGAAATATCTTCGAGAATCTGCCACCCTGGGTGCTGCACGGACTGGGAGTTACCTTTTACTTTGGCGGTACATCGCTGCTGATCGTGGTGGGTGTAGCCATGGATACGGTAAATCAGATTGAGTCGCAGCTCATCATGCGGCACTACGAGGGATTCACGCCGCGCAGCGGACGAATTCGCGGGCGGAGGTGGTAAGCGTCCGTGTCTTCTGACGTCGCCAGTTACGCTCCGCCGCGCAAAGCGATTGCTGCTGGCCCCGTGATCCTCATGGGAGCGCCTGGCGCCGGCAAGGGAACTCAGGCCCAGCGAATTGCGGAGCGGTACGGAATTCCGCAGATTTCCACTGGCGATATCCTGCGCAGCAATGTCCAGCGGGGTACTGAGCTGGGCAAAAAAGCCAGGGAAGTCATGGAGCGGGGCGAGCTGGTTTCCGATGATCTGGTTTTGCCGATGGTAGCGGATAGGCTGAATCAGGAAGACTGTGCGAATGGCTTTATTTTGGATGGGTTTCCGCGGACCGTACCTCAGGCGGAATGGCTGGATCGGTTTTTAGAGGGACGCAGTTTTGGCGGAAGAAAAATCCCTCCGGTTGTGATCAATATCAAGGTCAGCTATAATCAGCTACTGCAACGGCTTACGGGGCGCCGTTCCTGTCCTGTTGACCAGTCGATCTACAACATTTATTTACATCCGCCCAGGCAGGATGGGCTTTGTGATATTTGTGGCGCGAAGCTGGTCCAGCGGAAAGATGACAGGGAAGAGGTCATTTCCGAGCGGCTGATGAGTTATGAACGGCAGACACTGCCCCTGGTGGAATATTACGGCCGCAAAGCACGTCTGCAGGAAATTGATGGGGAGCTTCCGGTGGAAGCTGTGACGGAGAAAACGCTGGCGGCCATTCAGTTCCCGCCTGGTTCGGGTGGGCAATGATTAACTGCAAGTCACAGGCGGAGCTGGAAAAAATGCGGCGCAGCGGCCGGATTGTCCGCCAGGTACTGGACACGGTCAGGGCGATGGTGGCTTCGGGTTCTTCCACCATGGATCTGGAGCGCGTGGCGGAAGAAAAGATTCGCGAGCTGGGAGCCAAGCCCGCGTTTAAGGGATACTATGATTATCCCTGCGTGTTGTGCACGTCAGTCAACAACGAAGTCGTACACGGTATTCCTTCGGCGAAGCGTGTGCTGAAGAATGGTGACATCGTATCGATTGACTGTGGGGTAGTCCTCGATGGTTACTATGGCGATTCGGCGATTACGGTTCCCGTGGGTGACTCACTGTCGCCGGAGCTGAAGAAGCTGCTGGAAGTTACAGAAGCCTCGCTCCACAAGGGTATCGCGGAAGTTGCGCTGGGTAAGACCGTGGGTGATGTCGGCGCGGCCGTCCAGGAGTATGTAGAGGCAAACGGTTTCAGCGTAGTGCGTGAGTTTGTAGGGCACGGAATTGGTGCGCGGCTGCACGAAGATCCGCAGGTGCCCAATTTCGGTACCCGCGGGCACGGAGCGCGACTGCGTGAGGGAATGGTGCTGGCCATTGAGCCCATGGTCAACATTGGGAAGCCCGGTACGCGCGTCCTTGAAGACAAGTGGACGGCCGTCACGGAAGACGGCAGCTACAGCGCGCATTTTGAGCATTGCGTGGCGGTCACCAGAAATGGACCGCTGGTGCTGACCGAATAACGGCAGCTTCTGGCTTGCGGCAGGATTTATTCAAGGAGTTAGGTGAGTAAAGAAGACGCGATTGAGGTAATGGCGACGGTGATTGAACCGCTGCCCAATGCTATGTTCCGCGTGGAACTGGATAACAAGCATCAGGTGCTCGCGCATGTTTCCGGCAGAATGCGCAAGAATTTTATTCGCATCCTTCC
This sequence comes from Candidatus Angelobacter sp., assembly GCA_035695325.1. Lineage (GTDB taxonomy): Bacteria > Acidobacteriota > Terriglobia > Terriglobales > Acidobacteriaceae > Angelobacter. Next base: position 4,518 of record DASSEH010000363.1, on the reverse strand, counting down.
GGGAGACAAGGTCGCGGTCGAGCTTTCACCGTATGACCTGACGCGAGGAAGAATCGTTTACCGGTATAAGTGAGTGAAAAAATCCGGATCTTAAAAAAGATCCGGATAAAGAGAGTAGAAGAATTATGAAGGTTCGGGCGTCAGTTAAAAAGATTTGCGACAAGTGCAAGGTCGTGCACCGCAAGGGCGTGGTGCGTGTGATCTGCGAAAACTCGAAGCATAAACAAAGACAGGGCTGAGGCGACTCGGGCAGCTGGGTAATTTGGCAATTGGGCGGCAGCGGCAGGCGAACTGCCCCATTCCCAAATTACTCAGGGCTGGATCGCGAACAGACAAGGATTTCAGGAGAGTAGAACATGGCTCGTATCGCAGGCGTTGATCTTCCGCGCAATAAGCACGTGAACATCGCGCTGACTTATATTTATGGCATTGGGCACTCCCGGTCGAAGCGGTTGTTGGGTACGGCCCAGGTTGAGCCGATGAAGAAGGTCCAGGACCTGAATGAAGAAGAGGTCAACCGTATCCGCCAGGCCATTGAGGGCGAAGGCGGAGTGGAAGGTGATCTGCGCAAAGACATCTCCATGAACATCAAGCGGCTGATCGAAATCGGCTCCTACCGGGGTTACCGTCATCGCCGCAGTCTTCCGGTCCGCGGACAACGCACGCACACCAACGCGCGCACGCGCAAAGGACCGCGCAAGGGAACGGTCGCCAACAAGAAAAAGGCAGCCGCCAAGACATAGTTGACTGGTCCCTCGCCAAAGCAACACGAGGGGCCTGCTCTGTATGAATCGGGTGAGCAGCCCAGGATATTGGCCCGCGGAAGCGGGCAATTGAGGACTTAAAAGAATGGCAAAGGCAGCAGCAGGAGCCGGAGCGTCGGGGCCGGCGAAAGGCAAAAAAAAGGTTTTCAAGAAGAAGGAGCGCAAGAATGTTCCGCATGGAATTGCGCACATTCAGGCTTCCTTCAACAACACCATCATCACCATCGCCGACAGCGAAGGTCGTACTCTGGCATGGAAGAGCTCCGGTTCGCTCGGCTTCCGTGGCTCGCGTAAAGGCACGCCGTTTGCCGCGCAGCAGGCAGCCATGAATGCCGCCAACCAGGCGCGCGACCATGGTATGCGTTCGCTGGAAGTGCGGGTGAATGGTCCAGGCTCCGGACGTGAGTCGGCCATCCGTGCACTGGCAGCCGCCGGACTGGAAGTCAGGTCCATCAAGGACTCGACGCCGATTCCGCACAACGGATGCCGTCCGCCCAAGAGACGGCGCGTATAAGCGTTTGCTCCCTGCGTACTGGTCAGCTATGGCTGCTGGCTGGTGCTGAACAATATTTTTGAAGGCAGCTGGCCAGTTAGAAACCAGCCGCCGTTCGGATCGGGACGAAAGGGCGCCACCCCGTAAACCGATCGACACCGGAAAACAGGAGAAGAAATGGCAAGATATAAAGGTCCAGTTTGCCGCCTTTGCCGTCGCGAAGGCATGAAGTTGTTTCTCAAGGGCGCGAAGTGTTTCACGGATAAGTGCCCCGTCGAAAAGCGCAATTTTGCTCCCGGCCAGCATGGCAAGGACCGCAAAGCCAAGATCGTCGGCTACGGTCTGCAGCTGCGCGAAAAGCAGAAGACCAAGCGCATCTACTTCGCCCAGGAAAAACAGTTCCGCAATTACTTTGAAAAGGCGTTTCGCCAGCCTGGTGTTACCGGTGAGCTGCTGCTGCAGCAACTGGAGCGCCGTCTCGACAGCGTAGTCCTGCGGCTGGGTTTCGCCGTCTCCCGGCGGCAGTCCCGCCAGCTGGTTCGCCACGGTCACGTTGATGTGAATGGCCGCCGCGTGAATATTCCTTCTTTCTCGGTGAAGGTGGGCGACGAAATACAGGTCCGCGAAAAAGCGAAGAAGTTTACCGTGGTAGAAGGCGCACGTGATTTCTCCAGTCATCAGCCGGCGCCGGCATGGCTGGAAGTGGACCGCGACAATTTGAAAGGTCGCGTCCTGGCATTGCCGAAGCGTGAAGACATCAACCTGCCGGTCAATGAGCAGCTGATCGTCGAACTCTACAGCAAATAAGGTTTAGCTCGAAAGCCAGAAGCTGGTAACAGCTTCTGGCCCAATTGACCGCACCAAACCAGCCCCGATCTCAAAAAGGCCGGGAGCCAAACGGAGCGGAATTGAAAGGAAAATGAAATGGTACTTTGGAGAGGATTTCAAAAACCCAAGCGTCTCGCGACCGACACCGAGACATTAACCGATAAGTACGGGCGCTTTTACGCCCAGCCGTTCGAGCGTGGATTCGGCACAACTATCGGTAACGCCCTGCGGCGCGTGCTGCTGTCTTCGATTGAAGGCGCGGCCGTGACTGCCACCCGGATTGAAGGCGTGCTGCACGAGTTCCAGTCGATTCCGGGAGTGGTGGAAGACGCCACCGACATTATCCTGAACCTGAAGCAAATCCCGTTCAAGCTCAGCGGCGAAGGTCCGAAAGCCATCTACCTCAAGGCCGACAAGCCCGGCGTGATCACGTCCGGCATGATCGAGGCCGACGGAGACGTGGAAATTCTGGATAAAAACGTCCACATCGCCACGGTCTCCGAGGGCGGCAAGCTGGAGATGGAGATGCGCCTGAAGCGCGGACGGGGCTACGTTTCCGCCGACAAGAACTTTGAAGAGGATCTGGGCCTGGGCTTCATTCCGATTGATTCCGTGCACTCGCCGGTCCGCAAGGTGAACTACACGGTGGAAGCGGCCCGTCTGGGACAGATCACCGATTACGACAAGCTCGACATTGAAATCTGGACCAACGGCTCGATTGCTCCGGCCGATGCTCTGGGTCTTGCGGCCAAGCTGCTCAAAGACCACATGACCATCTTCATCAACTTTGAAGAAGAGCTGGAGACCGACGCCCGCGGCGACGAAAAACCGCAGATTAAGAACGAAAATCTCAACCGCTCGGTGGAAGAGCTGGAGCTTTCCGTCCGCAGTTACAACTGCCTGAAGAACGCCAATATTCAAACCATCGGCGAACTGGTGCAGAAGACGGAAGCCGAGATGCTCAAGACCAAAAACTTCGGCCGCAAGTCGCTCAATGAAATCAAGGAAATCCTTGCTTCCATGGGCCTCTCGCTGGGCATGAAGATTGACGAGCAGGGTAACGCGGTCCCTGGCCCAACCAGCCAGATGCCGTCTGCTCTGCTGGCCGGCGGCCTCGACGACGAGGGCGCGGACGAGCAGGAATTTTAGCCATTGGGTAATTGGGAAAGCAGTCGGCAATGATGACTCTTTCCCAATTACGAAATAACAGATTACCCAATAACCAAATTAAGGATTGATCCATGCGTCACCGTAAAGTAACCAAGAAACTCGGACGTAATACCAGCCACCGCCGCGCACTGCTGCGCAACCTGGTGACCTCGCTCATCATGGAAGAGCGGATTGAAACCACCCCGGCCAAGGCCAAAGCCATGCGTCCGCACGTGGAAAAGATGATTACCCTGGGGAAGCGCGGCGATCTGGCAGCGCGCCGGCTGGCGCTGGGATACATGATGACTCGCGAATCAGTCACTCGCCTGTTCGATACTGTCGCGCCGCGTCTGGGCGACCGCAACGGCGGCTACGTGCGCATCCTGCATAAGGGCTGGCGCGCTGGTGACGGGGCCAACACGGTTTATATCGAACTGATTGGCAGCGAGAAAGTCATTGAAGCCAAACGCGCCAAGCGTGCGGAAGTCCGCGCCGAGCGCCAGGAAAAAGTCCGCAAGCAGATGGAAGAAGAGCAGGCCGCAGCCGCTGCCGAACAGGGCAGCGAAGGCGACGGCGAAGACAAGAAGTAAGTCTTCCAGCTCTCTGTTGCTGTTTTAAAAAACCGCGTCCTATGGGACGCGGTTTTTTTTATGACATGCTGTCGGTGGTTAGTTATTCTGTTCAGAATTGCTGAGCCTAAAGTAGCTCGGAGCAATATTTCTTTTGGCGCGAGTTCTCGCCATTACTGTGTACCAAACGGTCAATTCATCGCGCTGTTTGTCGGTTACCCGGTGAAGAACTGAAGTCCAGAACGTCTTAAAGTGCCATGCTTTTAAAAACATGAAAAGCGTGTCAGATAAATGTGTCGGCAGATCGGGTGTAACTTGTCTTGTATATCGATCCCACGGTGATCGCGAGTTTATGCATAATTTATTAAACTCCACTTCTGTGAAACGATGCTCCTCTCGTGCCGCGGCCACGATTACTCTGATGCTGGAGCTCAGAACAGGGCCGGTTTGGTCAGCACTGTCTGAAAGTAACTCGTGCGTAAGAATCTCATAGAGCCAGCCAGCCTTTAAATCCTCATCAGAGGTCGCGGACCATTCCTCCGCCACTTCTATAAGAGATGCGTTGGGTTCAGCCGCACTGTTTAGACCATTTTCGGAATCGATTGGGATGGATAGCCACAATGCTGAAACCAGGCAAGAGCATTGTCCTGGGTAATAGAAGCCAAAGCCTGAGTGATGGCTTGCTCCAGGGTTTCCAAAGTACGAGCCTTGATGG
>DASSEH010000362.1:0-152482 GCA_035695325.1 Candidatus Angelobacter sp. | reverse complement strand
AACCTCCGGCAAGCCAGTTCCGGCTTACGCGTAATCCTCAGAGCCGCTTCACAGTTCGCCGAATCCGTGCCTATCATTGCCCAAATATCTTTGTGAACTCATCCCCTGCCCATATGCTGTCCCTGTTCAGAGTTTCCCTAGAATGCGACCTGCAGTTTCATTTTGAACCGAGGTCACGATGATTAGAAAAGCTGTCCTTCTCCCCCTGCTAATCGTTTGCATCATGGGCTCCGTTTTTGCCCAAAACCGGCAGGATAATTCTCGCAACCACATACAACGCGTCCTGCTGATCAGCGTCGATGGAATGCACGCGGTAGATCTCCTCAACTGTGCTAATGGTGTGAGCGGTGCGAACCATGGCGAGCCTTTTTGCCCAGCCATGGCCGCGCTCGCAAAGAACGGCATCAATTATGTTTCCGCAACCACTTCAAAGCCATCCGACTCTTTTCCCGGCCTGACCGCAATTGTTACCGGCGGCAGCCCAGCGCTGACCGGCGTCTATTACGATGTTGCCTACGCCCGCAATCTCGACGGGCCTAAGGTGATAACCGGCAACGGAAATGGCCCTGGCCCCTGCACTCCAGGCGCGGCGCCGACCGGCTTTACCACGGAATACGAAGAAGGCATTGACATCGACCAAACCAAATTAAACGGCGGAGCTCCCGGCGCTTCCCTCACGGATGGCACCATCGCGTCGATCGATTTCAACAAGCTTCCGCAGGACCCCGCAAAAGGCTGCGCGCCCGTTTTGCCCTGGAACTTCGTCCGCGCCAACAGCATCTTCAGCGTCATCCATCAGGCCGGCGGAATCACTGCCTGGTCCGATAAACATCCCGCGTATGCTTCGGTGGCCTCGGGCATCGGCCCGGCGGCGCTCGACGATTTCTACGCGCCGGAAATCAATTCCAATGTAATCGGACTCCCCAATGTCACAACCCCAACAGGCGTCCGTTGCGATTCAATCCTCGACCCCACGTCCGATCTGACTTCCTGGACCAACAGTTTCCAGGAAATTCAGTGCTATGACACATTGAAGGTCCATGCTGTCCTCAACTGGATCGATGGCAAGAGCCACCTTGGCGGCAGCGCCCTGAAAGGGACCCCGAACGTGTTCGGCATGAACTTTCAGGCCCTCAGCGTCGGCCAAAAACTCAACGAAAAAAATATCGGTGTGCGCGGCGGATATCTTGATGCGACCGGTACCCCAACCGACGCGCTGCTCGGCGAATTTAAGTTTATCGATGCATCCGTTGCTTCTTTCGTAAGTGAGTTGAAGAAGCAGGGACTCTTCGATTCAACATTGATCGTAATCACTGCGAAGCATGGCCAGTCACCGATCGATCCGACTCGCTATGTGCCCCAGTTGAAAAACGGCACCTCGCCTGCCACTCTGCTCTCGAACGCTGGATTCATCCCGTTCTCTGAATCGACCAACAATCCCAACGGTATCGGGCCAACGGAAGACGATGTCTCGCTGATCTGGCTGAATAACCCGGCGGAGACTCTTGATGCTGTGAATGTCCTTGAAAATAATGCTGATCCTGTCACCGGGATTGCGCTGGGGCAAATCTACTTCGGCCCTGCGCTCTCGCTCAACTTCAACGAGCCAACCGTGGATCCGCGTACGCCGGATATCATTGTGACCCCGAACGTTGGCGTCACTTACACCGGCAGCACCAAAAAGCAGGAAGAGCATGGCGGTTTTGCGCACGACGACACCAATGTCGTTCTGCTGCTCTCGAATGCCGGATTCCAGGCTAAAACCATAAATGCCCCCGTGGCAACCAGCCAGGTTGCGCCGACCATTCTTCAGGCGCTGGGTATCGACCCAGACGCACTGGATGCGGTCCGGATTGAGGGGACGAACGTGCTTCCCGCGACCCCGTTGAAGTAAGCTTCACCGGCTTCGAGGCATTTCGGCGGATGCGTTTGCGCGCATCCGCTTTTTTCTGCTGAACCTGCACGAATGCCGAAGAGCATATTCGTTTGGTTCGCGCATGGGCGGAATCGGGTTGGAAGGCGTGGTCGCCACATCACACTACCGTCCGTGAGTGGGCTGCAGTGTTCTGATGCGGCATTAAGTACACTGCTAAAAGCGAATCCATATTGGGACAAAATGTTCACAGCATTTGACGCCCATCCCCTTCCGGTGTAATATTCCATCTTCGAATGAAACACCTTAATTCCACTCCGGCGTTTGTTGCACCCAAAGCCATGGCTATGGCCATGTGCATGTGCTGTTGTATGTGTACAAACGAGCGGCCAGTGAGAAGCAATATTACTTAAGCAGAAGCAAAGTACATCACTCGGGCCGCTCTCAGGAGCGGCCCTTGGTTTTTCAGGCTGCTCCCGAGACAAAGGCCCTCCAGGATAAGGAGATTCAATGTCAGACCCCAAGCAGCCAATCGCGATTTACTACGAACATCCGCACTGGTTTGTGCCTCTCTTTAACGAGCTGGAGCGCCAGTGCGTACCCTTCGCTCGCATCAACGCCGCCCAGCACCACTTTGATCCTGCCCGCCTGAATGGCGAAGGCGGATACTCTCTGCTTTTCAATCGCATGAGCCCCTCGGCCTACCGGCGCGGCCACGGACAGGGTATCTTCTACACCCTTTACTATCTGGCCCATCTGGAGCAGCGCGGCAAGCGCGTGATCAACGGGCAAAAGGCCTTCCGTTACGAGACATCCAAAGCCCTGCAGCTCTCCCTGCTCGAATCCCTCGGACTTCCCTACCCCAAAAGCCGGGTCATCAACCATCCGGAAGATGCCGTCGCAGCCTCCATCGGCCTGCGCTTCCCTATCGTGGTGAAGCCCAATATTGGCGGCAGCGGCGCGGGTGTGGCCAAGTTTGAAAATCTCAAACAACTGGAAGAAGGCGTCCGGTCGAATGTTCTTGATCTCGGGCTCGACAACACGGCGCTGGTGCAGGAGTTCATTCCCGCGCGCGGCGGACACATTGTCCGCGTGGAAGTGGTCGGCTCCAAATATCTCTACGGCATCAAGGTCCATCTCACCGGCGAGACTTTCGACCTCTGCCCCGCCGACATCTGCCGCACCACCACCGGCCAGGAGCTGCAGCGCTCGGCCTGCCCCGTGGACGCGCCCAAAACCGGCCTGAAAGTCGAAGGCTACACTCCACCCAAAGAAGTCATTGAGGCCGTGGAACGCATCATGCAAACCGCAACCATCGACGTCGGCGGCGTGGAATACATCATTGACGACCGTGACGGCCAGATCTACTACTACGACATCAACGCTCTCTCCAACTTCGTCGCCGATGGCCCGCGCGTGGTCGGCTTCGATCCCTTCATACGCCTGGTCGATTACCTGAAAGCGGAGGCGAAATAACATGCGTTACGGATACTGGCTTCCTGTATTTGGCGGCTGGCTGCGCAATGTCGAAGACGAGGGCATGGAGCCAAACTGGAACTACGTCAGCCGGCTGGCCCGCCGCAGCGAGGAGATCGGCTTTGATCTCACGCTCATCGCCGAGCTCAACCTCAACGACATCAAAGGTCCGGAAGCGCCATCTCTGGACGCCTGGTCCACCGCCGCCGCATTGGCTGCGGTAACCCGCCGACTCGAGCTGATGGTCGCGGTGCGCCCCACCTTCCACAATCCGGCGCTGCTGGCCAAGCAGGCCGCCAACATCGACCACATTAGCGGCGGACGGGTTGCTCTGAATGTAGTCTCGTCCTGGTGGGCCGAGGAGGCGCGCAAATACGGCATACAGTTCGACCAGCACGACGATCGTTATGCCCGCACCTCGGAGTGGCTGGACATCGTGGACCGCGCCTGGAAGGAAGACCACTTTTCTTATCAGGGCAAATACTACCAGGTGAACGATCTGGTCATGCAGCCCAAACCGCTTTCCACTCCGCGTCCGGTGATCTATGCCGGAGGCGAATCGGAAGCGGCCAAGAACCTGATTGCCACCAAGTGTGACGCCTACGTGATGCACGGCGATCCTCCGGAAAAAGTCCGCGCCAAGATCAACGATCTTTCCGAGCGCCGGGACAAAGCAGGCCTGCCACGTATGAAATTCGGCGTGGCCGCCTATGCCGTGGTCCGCGAAACCGAAGAAGCGGCCCATAACGAAGTGCGCCGCATCACCGACGTAAAACAGAACGCCGCCGGCTACCAGAACTATCAGCAGTGGCTGGCCAACACGCAGCTGGAGCAGCGCGTCTCGCTCGAGGATTATTCCGTTTCCAATCGTGGTCTGCGCTCCGGACTGGTAGGCACGCCGGACCAGGTCGCCGAACGCGTTGCAGCATTCGAAGAAGCAGGCGTGGATCTTCTACTCCTGCAATTCAGCCCGCAGCTCGAAGAAATGGAGCGCTTCTCGGAGCAGGTGATCCAAACCGCTGGCCGCAGCCTGGCCAAAGCAGTTTAGACTTCGCGTCCCGCGAACGGAGGAGGACAGCCGGGGCCTTGGGAACTATCACCCCGGCTGCCTTCCTTTGCCACTCTCACCTGCGGAAAGAGTCCACGCAGATCGTCCAGGCGAATCTCGCTAAAGTCCGCAGCAATCTTGTCCGCGCCGGCTTTGTGCAAAAGCAATGCTCTTTCCGGGACAGCAATGCCCAGGCACATCATCCCAGCACGCTTTGCCGCCTGCACACCGCTCACCGCATCTTCGCACACCAGAATACCGGATGGACTCACTCCCATCGCTTCGGCTGCACAGCAGAAAATGGCAGGATCAGGCTTGCCTTTCGCCACGTCAGAGCCCGTCATCACTGCGGAAAAATATTGCTTCAGATGCAGGCGCTCCAGCGTGGATACAACTCGCGTCCGGCCAGCGGAACTAGCCACGCCCATCGGCAATCTGGCACGCTGTATTTCGTCCAAAAATTGCAGCACGCCGCTCACGGGCCCAATTTCATGCGCTGCGGCTTGTACCAGTGCATCTTTGCGCACTCCATACTCTCTGCACTGCTCCTCGGAAAGAGGGCCAAGAAAGTGGCGCAGAATCTCCTCGCGCTTGTGCCCTTCCAGAATGAATTGCAGTTCGCTTTCGGAAAAGTGCCTGTCTAAAGAAGCAAACAGGGCCTTCCACGCGCGGAAATGGACAGGATGACTATCCACCAATACGCCATCCAGATCAAAGATTAACCCTTGCAGCATCGGCTCCGGCTTTTCTTCAGTTTTACGCTTGCAGTCCTGGCCACGAAGTCTGGGCCATGTTGTAGTTATGGAGTGTACCAATATCGAGCAGATACTCTGAAATTTTATACGCGGCCATCTTTCCCGCGAGTTGCGGAAGCAGATCGAAACCAATGTCCGCTGGACGGTGCGAAGGAATGCAGTCAAGTATTTCCGGTGAGGCCATCATCACACCGGAGAACGCCCAGTTGCCCTCAGGTTGAGCAGGCTTTTCCTGAAATTTTTGGATCAGTCCCTGATGGTCAATCGTGACAATACCGCAGCGCTGCGGATCAGGAACCTGGCAAACGCCCAGCGTGGCCAGTTGCCTTTTCTGGAGATGAAAACTAGCCATCTCGCACAGACTGGCGCTGGTCAGCACATCGCCGTAAAGGACAAAAAATGCGCTCTCGCCATCGACAAACCAGTGATTTTCCGCCAGTGTTCCGGCGCTGCCCAGCAACTGCTCTTCCTGCGTCACATGAATTTTGATTTCGCCGCTGTATATCGCAGCGAACTCCCGCACCTTTTCCCCATGGGCATGTGCGTTGATCAGCACTTCATCAATGCCAGCGGTTTTGCAGTTTTCCAGCCAAATCGCCAGCAGTGGGACGCCCCGGACGGGCAACAGGCACTTGGGAAGATTATCGGTCAGCGGGCGCAGGCGAGTGCCGTTGCCCGCTGCCAGAATGAATGCCTTCATCTTGCAGAGGCCAGAGTGTGCTTGTTACCGCTCTGCTTAAGCTTCCACTGCCACGCGGACGAGATGATCTGTTCGAGCGACGAGAGTTCCGGCTTCCAGCCCAGTTCCTGCATGATCCGCTCCGGGCTGGCGCAGAGGATGGGCGGGTCCCCTTCGCGGCGTGGCGCCATGCGCACGGGAAAAGAACGCCCGGAAACCTTTTCCACCATCTCGCAGATCTGCTGCACGGAGTAGCTGGTGCCCAACCCCAGGTTGTAGGCGCGCATTCCCGGTTGGTCCAGCCGCCGCAGAGCGCAGATGTGCCCACGCGCAATGTCCAGAACGTGAACGTAGTCCCTCATGCAGGTGCCGTCGGGCGTGCTGTAATCCTTGCCGAAGATGCTGAACGATTCTCGCTCACCGGCCGCGGCATCGAGTGCCAGCGGAATCACGTGCGTTTCCGGATCATGCCGCTCTCCGCGCTCTTCCGTTGCTCCCGCAGCGTTGAAATAGCGGAACGCAATGACGCTCCAGCCATACGCCCGGGCATACCAGTGGAGCATCTGCTCGAAAATCAGCTTGGACTCCCCGTAGGCATTGATCGGCTTTTTAGGATCGTCTTCCTGGATGGGAATCTTTTCCGAAATTCCGTACACCGCCGACGAAGATGAGAACACGAGCTTTTTGATACCCGCTTCGCGCATCACCTCCAGCATGGCGATTCCATGCGCCACGTTCTGTTCAAAGAAAAATGCCGGATTGGTCATCGATTCAGCCACCAAAGCTTTGGCCGCAAAGTGAAAGACCACATCAAACCGAATATTTTTGAGCAGCGAACGCAATGCCTCGCGATCGCCAATGCCCATCTGAAAAAACGACGCGCCGGAAGGGACCGCATCTCTAAATCCGGTGGAGAGATCGTCTACTACCGTAACCGAATGTCCCTGTTGCAGCAGTTCAGCGCAGCAGACTGATCCCACATAGCCCGCGCCTCCAGTAACCAGCACATTTGCCATCAATAAGCTCCTGCTCCCTGAATCACGCGCAACGGCGTCATCAGGAGAATTTTCAGGTCCAGATACATGGACCAGTTCCGTGCATAAAACAAATCCATCTCCACACGCTCGGCGTAGGAAGTGTTTTGCCGGCCATGAATCTGCCAGTAGCCGGTGAGTCCGGGCTTAAACTGGCGAAAAATCCACGCCGCATCGCCATACTTTCTGAGCTCCGCCGGAGTAATCATCCGTGGCCCCACCAGGCTCATCTGCCCCTTCAGCACGTTCCACAATTGTGGCAGCTCATCCAGACTGGCCTTGCGCAGAAATGCGCCCAGCGCCGTGACGCGCGGATCGTTCTGCAACTTGAAATTGATTTCATAAGCACGCCGCAAATCCGGATCGCGACGCAGAATTTCCTCCGCGTCGGTTCGCATCGTCCGCAGTTTAAATGCGTCAAATTCGCCCGCAGGCCCAGTCACCCGGCGGCGGTAGAAAACCGGCGCGCCATCGCAAATCAGAATCAGCAGACCCAGCACAGCCAGCACGGGAAATAAGAACAGCAGCAGAAAAGCTGATCCGGCAAAGTCAACCGCGCGCTTGCACCTCTGCGCTGCCCGGCTCAGGCATTGCGGCGTGGCGTAACCCTGCGGTCCTGCCTGCTCGGAAGCGGGAGCGGCCAATGATCAAACTCCTGCAAGTGCGGTGCGCGCGGCCATGGTTTGTCTCACCGCCGCCAAATCGGATTCCACCATCATTTCGATCAGTTCGCGAAAGCTCACCACGGGTTTCCAGCCGAGCACTCTGCGCGCCTTGCTGGCGTCGCCCCGAAGATAGTCCACTTCCGCCGGACGTACAAGTTTGGGGTCGATCTCGACGTATTTTTTCCAGTCCAGCCCAACGTATGAGAAGGCCAGGTCCAGAAGTTCCTGTATGCTGTGGGTCTCGCCCGTGGCAATCACAAAGTCTTCGGGATTCGGCTGCTGCAGTACCTGCCACATGGCCTGAACATAGTCGCCCGCGTATCCCCAGTCGCGCTTTGAGTCCAGATTGCCCATCTTCAGCTTGTCCACCAGGCCAAGCTTTATTTTGGCCACATGCTGAGTAACTTTGCGCGTAACAAATTCCGGCCCACGGCGCGGCGATTCATGATTGAAGCAAATGGAAGAGCAGGCAAAAAGTCCGTAGCTCTCGCGGTAGTTCACCGTGAGGTGCTGAGCAAACACCTTGGCCACGCCATACGGACTGCGTGGATGAAACGGCGTCTTCTCCGTTTGCGGGTCTTCGATCACCTTGCCGAACATCTCAGAGCTGGATGCCTGAAGAAATTTACTTTTAGGTGAGTGCCTGCGGATGGCTTCCAGAATGCGCACCACGCCTACGCCGGTCACGTCCGCGGTCAGCACAGGCTGGTTCCAGGAAACATGGACAAAGCTTTGCGCGGCCAGGTTATAGACCTCGTCCGGTTGAATCTCTCGCAGAGCAATGTCGAGCGAACCCTGATCGGTGAGGTCGCCCTCCACAAATCGAACCTGCTCCCTGATGTCGGTCAGGCGGTCGAATTTTTCCAGACTGCTTCTTCGCACCAGACCGTAAACTTCATACCCTTTGGCCAGCAACAGCTCCGCCATATACGAGCCGTCCTGCCCGGTGATTCCCGTAATGAAAGCGCGCATTCCTGTTTTTACCTTTAAATATTTATTGACGCTCGAAGGCGCCGCGCCACTGCACGATCATATACCGAGATCGTCTGCTCCGCCGCCCTGCTCCAGGAAAAATCGGCAGCGCGTTTGAGCGCGCGCTGCTGCCAGGCGCGTAATTCCTGCGGATTGCACACAAGCTTAGCGATAGCCTCAGCCATTTTTTCTGTATCCCCTGCGGCGAACACCTGAGCGCCCTCACCCGCTATCTCCGCGAGCGAACCGCCACTGGAAACCACCACCGCGCACCCGCAACTCATCGCTTCCAGCGCCGGCAGGCCAAATCCCTCATAGAGCGAAGGCATGATAAAAGCGTGCGCATGGCGAAAAAGCATTCCCAGTTCCTGCGCCTTCAGATATCCCGTGGCAACCAGATGCAGATCGTCAGCGTGACTTTGAGCGAGGGCCGCCTTCAGTCCCTCTTCTGGTCCATACACTACTGTCTGAAATTCTGTCCCTGTCTTCTTCCTGGCCAAAGCCAAAGCCCTGAGCGCGGCGGGCAGATTCTTGGTGCGCCAGTTTCGGGCGCTGCCCGCCACCACAAAGGGAGGACGTATCCCATATTTCTGCGCCAGCTCGTCCAGTTCAGAGCTCTGCTTTTCGGGATGAAAAAATGTGCGATCAGCCGCGTTGTGCACCACATGAATTCGCTCGGAAGGCGCATGCAGGATCTTTTCTATGTCGCGCGCCGTGTGTGCGGATACGGCAATAACCTCCGTGGATTGTCTTGCGGCCATCCTGTGCCCGGCGTTTACCAGCATCCGCTTGGGCCAGGAATAAATCGGAAAGAGCAAGGGAATCAAATCGTGGATCGTGATGACCACGGGGCAGGAAACCAGCAGCGGACTCCAGTAGAACGGACTGTGAAATACATCCAGCCGGTCGATGATGGCACGCCGTTTCATCTCCCATTGCGATCGAGGAGCATACCTGCCCGAAGAAAGCGGGATTCGCTCAAACGTATTCGAATCCAGCCCAGGTACCGGATTTTCGGCGCTCTCGTAAATGACAAGATCAAAATCAAGCCGCCGTCGCGCGAACTCCGCAAGTAATCCGGCAACATAAGTGCCCACGCCGGAATCGTTGTACCATCGGGCGTCAAACCCCACACGCATTCCAGGCACGCCGAAACCCCCGTGCGAAATCAGCATTCCACGCTCCGCCGCAGTACCTCCAGCGTCTCTTTCGCACAGCGCTCCCATGTATAAACACCTGCCTGGCGTTTGCCTTTTTGTGAAAGCTCGGCCCGCATACCCGTGTCTTCGAGCGTCTTTGCCATGCAATCCGCCATGTCTTCCACCGACAAAGGATCAAAATACCGCAGCACGCCTCCGGACACCTCCGGCAAACAGGACGCACCGGCGGCAATGGTCGGGCAGCCGCAGGCCATAGCTTCCACCATGGGCAGGCAAAAGCCTTCATAAAGTGACGGTATCACCGCCAGCGTCGCGCCTTTTATGAGCAGCGCCAGATCGGTATCACTCAAGGCGCCTGTCAGCACCACGCGGCCTTTAGTTCCCGCAGAATTGGCAGCGGTAGCCAGGATTTCATCGTATTTCCAGCCCAGCGGACCGGCCATCACCATATCAAAATCAAAGCCGTGGTTGCGTGACAGCATCAGCCGGTAAGCTTCAATCAGTCTCTTTAAATTTTTTCGCGGCTGAATCACGCCGTGGTGAAGAATATATGGCCTCTGAATACCGAGCCGCTCTCGCAGCTTCGTCTGCATCTCAGGGTCGGCTGGAATGTCATTAAAAATTAGCTTGTCATATCCCTGATAAACCACCGCCACCCTGGCTTCCGGAACACCGTACACATTTACGATGTCGCGTTGGGAAAACTCAGAAACGGTGATGATGGTCCGGGAAAATTTGACCAGCGGCCACAAAAACGCACGCTGCAGCAGCGTCACCATTTCTGGCTGCGAGGGCTGCGTCACGGCGGCAATATCGTGTATGGTGCATACAATCGGAATCATGCCGGTGGGCATGGTCAGGGCCACTGGCGCAAACAGCATGTCTGCTCCACTGCGCGCTGCCGCCAGACTCGCTCCGCCCAGTCTCCACAGCATGTTGCTGCGCAGCAAAGAGGCATGGCAAGGGCGTACTACCGGCCCTCGCTCCAGCAAATTGGCGTCATTCTCGATGCCAGAACAGGCGAACACGGAAAAATCAACTTCTTCGCCCGAGTCCATACGGCTAAATTGTGCCAGCAGATTTTGCGCGTAGGTGTAGATACCCGTATGGCGAAAACGGCTCGACAGGGCCCACGAATCAAAAGCGATTTTCAATCCGGACGAACTCCGTTCTCGCGATAGTGGTTCATAAGCCAGTCTTGATTACGCAGTATTGCTTACTGATAAAACCTGCCTGCGGCTCCCGGTCCAGAAATTGCAAATTCCCATTGAAACCGCCGGTGCAGGAATTGGTGAGCTTAACATCGCGAAGACGAACCGGCTGAGCTTTGAAAAGCTCCCGAATTTCATTCTCCGGAAAACAGAACATCTGCATGTGAAATGGAGCTACACCTTTCATGCCTGGCAACCGGCTGATGACTCCGCGCAGGCCGATTCTGTGCTTTAGCTTGGTGATTATCGAAGCAATTTCACGCTCCGGAATCTGGAACACCAGCACGCCGCCAGGCTTGAGCACACGTATGAACTCACAAAGATAGCGCTCGGCATAGATGCGCGGAATATGCTGCAGCACGATACTACTGTAGATAAATCCAAATTTTTCCCCAGCAAAACTACTGAGATCGCCTCTCTCATTCAGCAGAAAATGGCAGGTAGCGCGGTCCCGATTAAACTCCTTTGCCAGCGCGATCATCGCGGGAGAGATATCCACGCCCCAGCATTCGCCAAAATAATCTGCGAGCGCCCGTGTAAGGCGCCCGGCGCCGCAGCCGAAATCAAGTACGGCTCCTCCGGCATCCGGAACCAGGCCCAGCGAACGGAGATATTCCATGACTAGGCGAATTTCGGTCCTGCCTGCGGCTAAAAGATCTTCCTTTTTCCATTGATTGCCGCGTCGATTCGGATCCACGCAGATGGCCCACAATGGATCCGTCCGGGCCAGGCCTTCCCAGTTTCGCTGTAGTTTTTTGAGCGAGGTCATGATTCGCTTTCCGCCACGCGCTTCAGAACACCCAAAGTCTGCTCGGCACAGATACGCCAGTCAAACCGTGCAGCCCGCTTTCGTCCATTCTCCGCTAACTTACGCCGCAATTCTTCATTCTCCAGAACCTCTTCAATGCACACCGCCATTTCTTCTTTTGAATATGGATCAAAATAGCGCAGCACTCCACCCGAAATCTCCGGCAAACAGGAAGCATTGGCCACTACAGTCGGCGTGCCGCAGGCCATGGCTTCCACCATCGGCAGGGAAAATCCTTCATAGAGTGATGGGATAACCTCAAGTGTCGCGCCTTTCACCAAAATCCCCAGGTCGGCATCACTGAGCGGCCCGGTGAGTACAACGCGACCTCTGGACTCCCTCGCCTGCGCCGCCGTAACAATCTCTTCGTTATCCAATCCCAGCGGCCCGGCCAGCACAAGATCCACGTCCAGATTTCGATTTCGCGACAGCACCAGCCGCCACGCCTCAATCAGTCTTTTCAGGTTCTTTCGCGGCTGAATGGCGCCGTGATGCAATATATAGGGCTTATCGACTTCCAGCCTGCCCAGAAGCTTTTTCTGTTGCTCAGGAGCGGTAGGCGCGGAATTGAAGATCTCCTTATCGAATCCCTGGAAGACGACCGACACTTTGGATTCGGGCACTCCATAAGTTTCCATTAGATCTTTCTTTGAATGCTCGGAGACGGTAATGATGGCCCGCGAAAATTTGGCCGCTGACCACGATAAAAATCTCAGCGTCTGCATCACTCGTTTTGACTGCACTGATACTTTCACCGGAATCAGATCATGAATGGTGATCACCGCGGGAGGGCGATTCCCCGCGTAAAAACAATTTACATGAGGACTAAAAACAATATCCGGCCTGCGCCTCCAGGCCGTGGCCCAGGCCCCGCCATAACGCCAAATTCGGCTGGACTGTAACAGACTGGCTGGAGCAGGTGAAAAACCGGGCGCGCTGGAAAAAGCACTGGCATCATTCTCCGCTCCTGCGCATACATAAGGCAGGACCTCAATCGAATTCTCATACGCGATTTTGTGAAACTGCGTAAGCAGATGCCGGGCGTAAACGTAAATTCCCTGGTTGCGGGCAAATGAACCCAGAGCCCAGGTATCGAAGGCGACCCTGATCTTTTCCGGCATTCTGCTCATCTGGATTGTCCGGCCATCGCGTGAAATTCAGAAACGTCCTGTACCGTCAGCCATGCAAACAGCGCAAAGCCGCTGCATACCAAAAATCCTGCCCAGGCCTCGGGAACAACACGGCTTAGGCCCATCAGCAAGACAAAAGCGGCAGAAAAAACGATGGTGATTCTCAGCCAGTGCTGCGGAAGCACGAAATGTCCAAAATATTTTTGCACCAGAAAGCAATTCTGCAGGAACAGCAGCAACTCCGTCAGTATGGTTACGGCTGCGGCCGCAACCCAGGAAAAACGAGGGATCAGCAGGACATTGGCAGTGCAATTGAAGATGGTGCAGATGCTCGCCGTCCAAAGAAACGTTTTTTCGCGATGGGCCGCCAAAAGCAGCGTGTTCAGGGCGTAATTGAGAAATGCCGGAACACCGGCCCAGACCAGGATTTTGAGGGCCGTTGCCGACGCCGCAAAGTGCTCACCCAGAATCAGTGTGACTGCCGGACGGGCAAACGCCATGGTGATCAGTACCATCAGGAGCGCCGTCGTATACAGAAACTTCATGGCCCGCGAACAACGCTGGCGCGCCTCCGCATCCATGGCGGAAGCAGAGAATCCTGGCAGTAGTGCTCCCATCACGCCGTAAGGAATGATTTGCAGCGAGCTGAATGCGCGATAAGGCAGAGCGTAAATTCCTGTGGCAAAGGCCCCGGCAAGGCGGGAAAGCAGCACAACGTCAACCCGATCATAAACGTTAACAATGAAAGGATAGACATTGAACGGGAGTATGGAACGCAGCACGCCGCGAAAAGCTGGCGCGTCAGTGCCGGCCACTGTATTTTTTCGGGCGGCCATCGTGGCCAAAACCGCGGCTACAGTCCAGGAGATTACCTCGGCAGCGATGATCCCGCGCACACCATAACCGGGCAGAAGGAACAGCGGAATAGCCGCAAGCAGCACCAGCCCCTGAAATAACTCCAGCCACGGCAACAGGGCAAATCGCTGCAGTCCCCGGAGCACCCCCTGAGCAGACTCGCTGAACGCACGCGGTATTAGGGCTGCCGATAGAAACGTGGCATTCAGAACCACGCCTGAAGATGACAGCAGGCGCAGCAGACCTAACATAATGCCGACTGCCACTACGATGTACAACAGCCGGATCTGAGTCACGCGCAGCGCGATGCCCCGCGCTCGTGCGGGAGATTTTGCCACTTCACGCGTCAAATAATCGCCATAGCCGCTGCCGGAGACAAGAGCAGCCATCTCTACAATCGTGAGCAGCAGCGCATAAACACCAAAACCTTCTACTCCCAGCAGGCGAGCAGCAATCAACATTGCGGCAAACCGGTACAAGCGCTTCAGGATTTGCGCAAAAAATAAACCACGCGCGCCGGAGCCAGAATGCGCTTGCGTCTCCCTGGCTGCAGCCGTGCTCATGCCTAGACCGCGCTTCGTAATGGCGATTCTATGGCGCTTTGATAAACCGCCAGCGTCTGTGCCGCAGCCTTGTCCCAGGTAAAAGACTCCGCATTTTTGCGCCCCTTTGCGATCAACTCCTGCCGCATCGGCTCATCATGGAATGCGCGCTGCAGGGCCTGGGCAAAGTCCACGGCATTTGCGGGATCAGCATACAGCGCACCATTCCCTGCGGCTTCCGGCAGCGAAGTGGCAGGTGAGCACACAACCGGAGTACCGCACGCCATCGCTTCCAGTACAGTAAAACCGAAGCCTTCATACAGCGAAGGACATGCATAAACTCTGGCCGCGGAATAAAGCGCCGAAAGATCGGCCTCTGGAACAAATCCGGTGAATACCACGCTTTCCGAAATACCCAACTCTTCGGCAAGCCTGCGCAGAATGGCCTCGCCTTCTTTCAAGGGGCCGGCAATCACCAACTGGGCGCGGCTCCCATCCCAAAGAAATCTTTGAAACGCCTGCAGCAACCCAGCATGGTTTTTTCTCAGCTTGTAAATGCCAGCGTAAAGGATGTAATCGCCGTGGATTCCATATTTTGCACGGATTCTCTGCAGCTCTGCATCATCATTGACGCGGGCGAGCCGAGCGTCCACTCCCGGATAAATTACATCAATTTTTTCGGGATCAGCGTTGAGACGCGCCACTATATCGTTTCGGGAAAACTCAGAGTCCGTAATGATCCTCGCCGCCGAACGCACGGCCAGCGCCATCATGGCCCGGTAATAAAGACGGCCCGGAAGTGAAGGCAGATCTTCTTTGCAGGCAAGGTAAATCACGTCATGAATGGTGACCACCGCCGGACAGGGACAGGCAACCGGAAGCAGGAAGTGCGGAGAATGCAGAAAATCAACTTTATGGCGCCGCAGAAGTCCCGGCAATGCAACCTGCTCCCGGACCGAGTAGTACTTCATCTCCGTCTCCACCCTGTCAACATTGTGACCATAAGCGGCAACGGCTTCTTCACTTCCCGGCGGCAGGACCAGCAGGTAGTCATTTTTCGGCGCGGTTTTTACCACCGCTTCCACCAGACACTTCATATACCGCCCAATGCCCGGATTGCCGATTCTGCGCAAATCAAAAGCTATTTTCATACGCCCTGAATCAGCGTTTGAACCTGCTGAGAGCAGCTCTCATTGCCGTACTGATTTCCGCAGCCAGAAGACGCCGCGTATCGTCGGCGGGAAGCTGATGCCAGCGGTGCTGTTCCATCACCCAGAAGCCCGCGAGGAGCAACGCAAAAAACACGCTCAGCCCCACGACCAGCGTGCGCATAGGCCCGGACTTACGCTCCGGCGGAACACCGGCATCCATCACTCGCACCGTGGGAAGTTCTTTGACCTCCTGCAGCTTCACCATCTCGTACTGCTGCGTCAGAAATTCATAGACGCTTTCCTGAATTTTGGAACGCCGGTAGAGATTGGCATAGCGATAATTCAGTCCGGGAAGAGAGCGCAGAGAGGGATATGCTCCCGTGGCTGCTTTGTCGTTCGTCGCTGAAGAATTCGGCGCGCCCTCCAGTTTTCTCATCTGCGTCTGCAGCTCTCCCATCCGCGCCCGAAGAGTGCGTACACGCACGTTATCTTCCGAGTAGAGCTGCTGCAGGCCGCGCAACTCGGTTTCGGCGGCAATCAATTCGCCTTCAATCCTGGCGGCGGCATCCACGATGCTGCGCTGCTGGTTCTGCGGGTCCATTACGTAGCTGTTGCTTGAAAACCGGCTCAGCTCCAGAGCAGCATCATCAAGTTCCTGCTTGGCAGTCTTCAAACGCTCTTCCAAAAACTCCCGCTCGCGATGTGCGGCCGAGGCATTCAGGTCTGCAGCCAGGCGGTTGAGTTCAGCCACGTAGGCATTTGCCATATCGGCTGCGGTTCCAGGATCGTAATCCGTTACGGTGATGGTGATGACGCTGCTTTTCTTGTCCTCTCCAAAATCGGAAAACTCCTTCAGCTTCTTTCGTGCGCTGTAGGTTGAAGTTTTCGAACACCAGCGGCACAGGCGATAGCGAGAAGTAAGATCAAACTTCTGGATCAGGCGGTCCTGAACGGTGCGGCTCTTGAGTATCTCAATGTAAAACGCGCCCGGCGTCTTCAGGCCCAGCAGCGTGGAGGCATCCATGCCCAGACCGGAAGCAGCAGCGCCTCCACTCACCTTGTTCAGCAATCCAGCCGTGTAATTACCGGAATTTTCGCCGGGAACGATCCTGGCCACCGACTGATAGTGCTTCGGGAGCGAGTAAGCCACCACAATCGACGCCAGCAGCGAGATCCAGAAAACACGCCACAGAAAGCGGCGATGCTGCCACAGGATCCACAATGTGTCCGCCTTGCCGCTGCTCTCCCCGGTGATCTGCGGGTACTGTTGTTCCAGTTCTGCGGCTTCGGGAAGCTGGGACAAATTCACATCTCCTATAAGGTGGTAATCACGCGCGCCGCCACGGCCAAACCAGAAAGGATCTGGGCCGTCTGGCCAAAGTTCTTGAAAATACCGCTCCCTGAGACCTTTTCGGGAACGTAGATGGTATCGCCGGGCTGCAGCAGGGCCCCGGTAACGCTGCCCGACCACCAGCCATTCGATCCCTTGCCCACCACCGATCCATTGGCGCGGACCACAAATATATCCTGTTTGTTGGCAGCGCTGGTGGGTCCGCCTGCCTGTTTGAGATACCAGTCTGCATGGCGGCCGGGCGTCCAGGTCATAGCGGCAGGGTTATAAACCTGGCCTGCGACCAAAATGAAATTTGGCGTTTTCGGAATCAGCAAGCTGTCCCCGGGACGCACTTCAACATCGAGCGGCGTGTTCTCCCATTTCTCCACTCGTGACGTGATGCGAATCAGCAGCCGTCCGCTGGGTTCGATCTGTTTTAGCTTGTCGATAAGCTGCTGGCGCTGCCGCGCAACCAGAGGGCTTTCTGTCCGGCTAATGCTATCGCCTTGCAGG
Organism: Candidatus Angelobacter sp.; assembly: GCA_035695325.1. Lineage (GTDB taxonomy): Bacteria > Acidobacteriota > Terriglobia > Terriglobales > Acidobacteriaceae > Angelobacter. The sequence goes on along the minus strand of DASSEH010000362.1, from coordinate 135,277 downwards.
CTCTGTTCCTGAAGCCGGCGAATCAGATCATCGCGATTTTTTACCGCTGCTTCCTTTACCTGTGCGCGCTGCAGCACTGCTCCGTAGGGGTATGCATCGGGCAGAAAACCTCCGGCACGCTTCAGGATGGAGCTAAGCCGGTCGCCATGCTGGATGCCATAGCGGCCTGGATGGAGAACCTGACCGGCAACCGTGACTGATCCTCCAATGTCCGTCCAGCCCCCAAGCTGCGAGATGGTCAGCACATCGCCGGGCTTAAGCACCACATCGGTATCGGACTCACCGGCCAGCGCCTTCGCAATGGGAATTTTGCGATGCTCCAGCTCTACCCGCTCTCCGTTCATAACGTCATAGCTGGCGAGATCGGCCGAGCCGGCATACGCGCTTCGTTTGAAGCCGCCTGCCAGGCGCAGCAGCTCCGCCGCCGTCATACGCTCAGAAAGCGGATACTCGCCCGGACGAAGGACCTCACCATAGATGGAAACCTTGGGGGCGTCCGCCTCATACCGGCCAAAGACGCGCAGGGTATCAAACATTTGCAGGACCGGCGCTTCCGCTCGCTTCTCAAAAATGTCGCGCAGGTTAAAGCCGATGACCAGCGGACTGTAATCCGGCGGGTGCAACCGGACAATCTCCGCCCGATCTGCCGGTTCCGGCAGCAGGTCGGCGAAAGAGCCAATCAGATCCGTGACTTTGATTCCCTCTTTGTATGCGTACTTCCCCGGACGAAAAACATGCCCCTGCAGGTACACAGCCTGATTGCTGTAAGGCAGAATCGACGAAATGGTAACGGCATCGCCGTCCTTCACGGCGAAACGCCTGAAGCCGTCTTCCATGGTCTTTGCATCGGAGCCTGCAGGAAGGCTGACGCTCAGCATCTCCCGGCGCTCGTGCGCTTCAATTCTCTCTACACGAATTCTGCCCAGTTCGCCGGAAACCGTGACCCCGCCAGCCAGGTCCAGCACCTGGTCCAGTGTCTGCTCATTGCGCAGCTCATAAATCGCAGGGCGTCGCACCATACCAGCTACAGTTACCTGCGCACCAGCCGGCGGAACCAGAATGCTGTCCCCCGATTGAAGCAGATTCTCATTAGAGCTGAGCCCCTTCAGCATGAGGTCGTACAAATCCACTTCTTCCACCAACTGCCTGCGCCGGAAGTGTTTCACCGTGCGCAGCGACCCCGCATCTGTCGGCCCTCCCGCCAGAAGCAGCGCACTCAGGGGTGTGGAGAGCGAGCTGATATCGTAAGCCCCGGGATTTTTGACATCGCCCACCACAAAGATGCGCACCGTCCGCAGCTTGGCCAAACTCACATCCACGGAAATGCCTTTGAGCTGATGCAGCAGAGCTTTGCGAACCAGATCCTGCGCATCGGCTAAAGTATGCCCGGCAACCAGCAGCGCACCTGCTTCCGGAAGCAGGATACGGCCTTCACGATTCACCGTAAGCTGCACTCGCTGTGACGAACTCCCCCAGTACTCCACCATCAGATCGTCGCCTGGGCCAAGCACGTAGTCGGGGCCAACAGGCACATCGAGAGAAATTTTGTCCGCTGCGGCAGCACTGTTGCGGAAGAGCGCTGCGCCAAATCTTTCCAGCGGATGGTCATCTGTAGGTGATTGCGTGTAGAGATCGTGCAGCGCCGGAAGATTTCTGTACGGATACTGACTCTGCAGGGCGCCTCGGCTCTTTGCACCGGATTCACGCGTTTTTCTGCCTGAAGCCATGGTTTCTGGCTGATCACCCGCCCCTGCCGTGGTATTGCTTGTAGGCTGTTTTTGCGGTGAGACTGCCGAAGGCGTGGTTGCCGCTGCTTTCGCTGGGGGCTGTTCAGCCGATGCCGGAACAAAACCGCGCTTCAGTAACTCGTCACTGAGCAGCTTGCGCGCACGATCGTCAGACTGAATGGTGGAAAAGAGCCGGTCATCGCTGATATCGCGCTCCGTGGCCGGATATCCACGCTCCTGCAGCGCCGCGGCAATCTGTGTTTTTGCTTCTCCCAGCAGGTCGGGATTCTCCTGCAGGATTTGAATGACCTCGTCCGCGGTAAAACCGGCGCTGGCGTTGTCCTGAGCACGTAACGCTGCTCCGGAACAACAAAAAATCAGGAGCACAGGCAGCCAGATCCATCGCCGGCAAACCTGTTTCAATAAGTCCAGAGTGTCTCCCATGTAAACGCTTTTTGCGTGCTTCGAGTCACGAATACCGATGCGCCAGAGAAGTTGCAGCGGTGGGTTCCCGCACATTGTAAACAGCTGAAACAGAATTGCCAATGATCGCGCATCTTCAGGCAGTCGCATGGCCCGGGAAACGAATGAAATGCCATCCCAGAAGCGCCAACGGGCATCCCACTGCATTGAAACAATTACATCAACAGACACGCTGCCCGATTTCATATTGGCAAGCAAGGGAGATTTTTCATGCGCAAAATTCTTTTCACCGCATCCACATTTCTGCTGGCGACAGGATTGGTGATCGCACAGGCCGGAGCAGGCAGCACTGGTTCCAGCGGAACTGGCCGCAACTCCGGTACGGGAACCCCGAGTGGAACAGCTTCCCCTGGTACAGGTACGGCAAATCCAACAGGGCAAACCAGCACACCGGGAACAAACACCACCACTCCATCACAAACAACATCTCCGTCGACCACGCCCAGCAAGAATCCGTCTGGAGTTCCATCGGGTGGCATCCCCCCCGCGGTTCCATCCGGCGGGGTTGGCTCGATCACGACAACCATTCCAGGACAGAGCACCGGCACCTCGAGCACACCTCCTGGAACCGTGACTCCTGGAACTAGGGCAACGCCATCCAAGACTACTCCGGGAACAACCACCACTCGTCCGGGAAGCACCCCGTGTCCGTCAACATCGTCGGGCACATCCGGAACGACCAGCACAACTACGCCGTCCGCCGCTGGCACTGGCGCAACAACTCCTTCGCCGGGAACAGGCGCATCAACTTCACCTTCAACCAGTACATCAGCAACAGGAGCGGGCACTACACCATCCGGAACCAGCCCAACCGTTGCCAATCCGTGCCCTTCAGGCAGCACAACTTCGCCCGGCACGAGCACACCACCACCGGGAGAATAAGCTCTCGCTTAACCTAAACAGGAGCTGTGCAATTCGCTCCTGTTTTTCGTTGCAATGTAAAGATTTGCGGCTATTTTCTAAAGCGAAACTTCCGCGTGGCAGATTTGCCGAGGCAGGCAGCCTGCAGCATGACTGCGGACTCGCGCTGAACATCTTCAGTGACTGGAATCTGTAATTCGGCTATTCCGTCAATGCCGCTGGTCGTTTGAGCCAGGGGTGAAGGATTCGTCACTCCACAAGGCCAGCACTTCACAGCGGCTTTGGAAGCAGCCTGGCCTGCGTCTGTAACCTGAAAGCGCAGCCGGATTTTCGTGTTTTCGGCGTTGCGCTGTACCTCAATCATCGTGATCGCCAGTCCACCACCGATATCCTGCACCTCGGCGCTGGTCGTGGGAGCTACCCCTCGCTGGCCTGCCTGAATCGCTTCCAGCACATTTTTATGCTGTGATTTCAAATATTCGTGGATGACTTCCTGTGAGAAATCAGGGCGGGTAAACATGTGGGCGTAGGAAGATACGTGCTTCTCCACGCATTGCCCTTTTATGAAGACAAGGGTTTGCAGCAGCAGATCGGCATCGCGCGACTCGCTCTGTACGTGGTACACGGTATCGCCATGTTTTACGTCGGTGTTGAACCCAAAGATGGTCATCGGTTACATCGATAATAAACGACGATTTACGCCCGCGCGACGCAGGAAATTTTAAACAGCAGCCTTAATTCGCGCTTCGATCATTAGCAAAACACGACAATACGCCTCAGGGTCTTGACACCCCTGCGAAGAGACAATTACATTCGAATGTTTGGCCGACAGTAGTCGCGGATTTATATACAGAGCCCTTGATGCTGGACAACTATTTCGTTCGTTACATTCCGCTGCTGATTCAGGTTGTCGTAGCCATGCTGATGGCAGCTGGCATGGTTCTTCTTTCCCATGTTATGGGCAAGCGCAAATGGACGCGCGCCAAAAACACCGCGTATGAATGCGGCATTGTTCCCACCGGAGACGCTCAGCGGAGCTTCAGCGTCAAGTTTTACATGGTGGGTATGCTCTTCATCCTCTTCGACGTGGAAGCCGTGTTTCTGTATCCCTGGGCTGTGATCGCGCGCGAGCTGCGCATGTTCGGCTTCTGGGAGATGCTGGTCTATCTTGGCCTGGTGCTGGTGGGCTTCTTCTATATCTGGAAAAAAGGCATTCTTGACTGGAACATACCTGAGAGGAGCAAGCGTTAATGCCACTGGCGCCTCCAATTACCGACATTGACCAACTGAAAGACCATCCGGCACTTGCCACGCTGCTCTCATGGAACAAAGACGCAGTGCGCGGTGTACGCTGGGATCGCGACGAGCTTTCGATCTGGATTGCGCGTGAGTTTATCCGCGAAGCCTGCACGCAACTCAAAGACCGCGGCGTAGTGAATTTCCTCTCTGATTTGACCTGCGCCGACTACTATCCTCGTGTTCCCCGTTTTGAACTGGCTTACCAGCTGCTTTCGCATCAGCGCAAAGAGTTTGTCCGCCTGAAGGTGAGTCTCGACGGTGAGGACGCCGTGGCTGAATCGATCACCTCGATATGGCCGGCCGCAAACTTCTTTGAGCGCGAAATTTTTGACTTATTTGGTGTGCGCTTCCTCGGCCATCCTAATCTGCGCCGCATTATGCTGCCGGAAAACTGGGAAGGTCATCCTCTGCGCAAAGATTATCCGGTGGAGGGATATCGGTAAATGGCCCATCTCAGCCCCACGCCTGTTCTGGACGCAGCCGAAGACAGAACCATGATCCTGAATATGGGTCCGCAGCACCCTTCCACGCATGGTGTGCTGCGCCTGCTCCTGGAAATTGACGGCGAGCAGGTGGTGCGCATGGTTCCGGACATTGGCTTTCTGCACACCGGTATTGAAAAAACCTGCGAAGCCAAGTTCTATCAGCAGGTCGTCCCGCTTACCGACCGCATCGACTATCTCTGCCCCATGGTGAACAACCTGTGTTACGTGCTGGCGGTGGAGAAGCTGCTGGGGATGGAAATTCCGCCCCGCGCGCAGTGGATTCGCGTGATGCTGGCCGAACTGCAGCGCATCAGTTCGCATCTGGTATGGCTGGGAACGCACGCCCTCGACATGGGCGCGATGTCGGTTTTCCTCTACTGCTTCCGCGAACGCGAAGAGCTGCTGAAAATCTACGAGATGGTCAGCGGCCAGCGCATGATGACTTCTTACTTCCGCATTGGCGGGCTGGCGCTGGATCCGCCCCTTGGTTTCTTTGAAGCGGTTAAGCGCTTCCTGAATACCTTCCCGGAAAAGATTGACGAATACGAAAACCTGCTTACCGGAAACCGCATCTGGATCGACCGCCTGAAAGGCGTGGCCCACCTGAGCGCCGAGGATGCAATTGCCATGGGAGTAACCGGGCCATCGCTACGCGCCAGTGGCGTGGACTGGGACCTGCGGCGCGACATTCCTTACAGCGGATACCAGAACTTCAAATTCAAAGTACCGGTTTCACCGGATGGCGACGTATGGGCGCGTTACGTTTGCCGCATTCAGGAACTGCGGCAGTCCCGCGAAATCGCGAAGCAGGCGCTCGAAGGTTTGCCGGAAGGCCCGACCAAAGCAGATGCGCCCAAGGTAGTTCTGCCTGACCGCGAAAAGATGAAGACAGAGATGGAAGCCCTCATCTATCACTTTAAGATTGTGACCGAAGGTTTCACGGTTCCGGCGGGCGAAGTCTATCAGGCGATTGAGTCGCCGCGCGGCGAGATGGGCTACTACGCGGTAAGTGACGGCACGGGCAAACCCATGCGCGTCCACATGCGTTCGCCTTCGTACGCCAACCTGCAGGCCCTGGCAAAGATGTGCGAAGGGCGGCTGATTGCGGACGTGGTGGCGGCAATCGGAAGCATTGATATTGTGCTGGGAGAAATTGATCGCTAATGGCAGCTATCTCCGAAAAACTCGACCAGTTCTTCACCGAGAAGATGAAGGAGTATCCAACGAAGCGCTCCTTCCTCGTCCCCATGCTGCTTTACAGCCAGGACGAGCTTGGCTATATCACGGATGAAGTGATTGCTCACCTGGCCCAAAAGACCGAGCTGAGCGAACTGGAAGTTCGCAACGTGATCAGCTATTACTCCATGCTGCGCACCAAACCGCTGGGTAAATATCACGTTCAGGTGTGCACCAACATAAGCTGCATGCTGCGTGGCGGAGAAGAGATTCTGGATCACTGCAAGCAGAGCCTGGGCATCGGCCACAAGCAGACCACGCCCGATGGTGTTTTCTCGCTGGAAGAAGTAGAGTGCATTGGCGCCTGCAGCTGGGCGCCGGCCATGCAGGTGAATTACGATTTTCACGAGAATCTGACGTCAGAAAAAACCAGTGCGGTCCTCGAGAAATACAGGAAGACTGCTTCACGATAATTTTGTGGAAAGCCAGCATTGGCGAAAGCTAAAAGCTAAGTACTGAAAACGAATGGCTGATTTAGTCTCCCATCCCGATGAAGTAAGAATCGTCTCCCGCCGTTTTGGCAAAGGGGCGACCGACCTCGCGCGCCATTTAGAGCAGGACGGCTACAAAGCCGTACAGAAGGCGCTGCAGATGAAGCCTGAAGACATCATTAATGAAGTCAAGACTTCCAATCTGCGTGGGCGCGGCGGAGCCGGATTCCCTACCGGAATGAAGTGGAGCTTTGTGCCGAAGGAATCGGCCAAACCCAAGTACATTCTGGTCAATGGTGACGAGAGCGAACCCGGTACCTGCAAGGACCGCCTGATTCTCGAGCATGATCCGCATTCGGTGATCGAAGGCGTGGTGATTGCCGGGCTGGCGGTGGGGGCCAAACTGGGCTTTGTCTATATTCGCGGCGAATATCGCTACCTTGTGGACATTATGCGCAAGGCAATTGACGACGCGTACGCCAAAGGCTTTCTGGGAAAAAACATCTTCGGCAGTGGACAGGATTTTGACGTTCGCTGGCACACCGGCGCTGGCGCGTACGAAGTGGGTGAAGAGTCCGCTCTGATGGAATCGCTCGAAGGCAAGCGCGGTGTTCCCCGCATTCGTCCGCCGTTTCCTGCCGTCGTGGGGCTGTGGGGCGGTCCGACCGTTATCAATAACGTTGAGACACTCGCATCTGTTCCGCATATTCTTCTGATGGGCGGGCAAAAATTCGCGGACCTTGGCCCGCCGAAAAATGGTGGCACGCGCCTGTTCTGCCTCAGCGGACACGTCAACAAGCCTGGTGTCTATGAACTTCCCCTGGGCTATCCGCTCAAAAAGCTGATCTATGAAGTGGGCGGCGGAATTCCCAACGGCCGCAAGCTGAAAGCGGTTGTTCCCGGTGGTTCGTCCACCTTTGTGCTCACCGCTGAAGAAGCCGACCAGATGAACATGGACTTTGACTCCTTCAGCAAGCGCGGCGAGTTTTTGGGTTCGGGCGGCGTTGTGGTCCTTGACGACCAGACTTCCATGATCAAGTTCGCGCTGCGGATCATCAAGTTTTACCAGCACGAGAGCTGCGGCTGGTGCATTCCCTGCCGCGAAGGCACGGACTGGCTCAAGAAGACGCTCACTCGCTTCCATGCCGGAGGCGGCGTAAAAAAGGACATCGACAATATCAAGTACCTCGCCCAGAACATGCTGGGAAGAACTTTCTGTCCTCTGGGCGATGCGGCCGCGATTCCCATCATCTCGATTATGGACAAATGGCGCGGCGAATTTGAGCAATACCTGGCTGAGCCAGCAGGAAAACGAAACGAAATACCAATCATCGCGTAAACGAAATTTATGGCCGAGATAAAGAACGTAACCATTACCGTTGACGGCAGGCACATCACCGCTCCCGCGGGTACGCTGCTGATTGAAGCGTGCAAGGGCGCTGGCATTGAAGTTCCCTCGTTCTGCTACTATCCCGGCTTGTCTCTGCAGGCAGCGTGCCGCATGTGCCTGGTGCGCATTGATAAAATGCCGAAGCTGCAGACGGCCTGCACGGTTCCCGTCACCGACGGAATGGTCGTGACGACCGAATCCGACGAAGTCAAACAGGCGCGCAAGTCCATGATCGAGCTGCTGCTCGGCAACCATCCGCTGGATTGCCCGGTGTGCGATGCCGGTGGCGAGTGCGAACTGCAGGACATGACTTTCAAGTACGGCGCGGCCGAATCGCGCTACATGGAAGGTAAGCTGCACAAGGAAGAGCAACAGTGGTCGCCGGTAGTGTTCTTTGACCGGCCGCGCTGCATTCTCTGCTATCGCTGCGTGCGCGTCTGCGCCGAAGGCATGGACGTTGGCGCTCTGGGCATTCAAAACCGCGGCTCCGGTTCGGTGATCGCGCCGAATGACGGCGATCATTTGAACTGCGAAGAGTGCGGTATGTGCATCGATATTTGCCCGGTCGGCGCTCTCACCTCGGGGACCTACCGCTACAAAACCCGCCCGTGGGAAATGAAGCATGTGGGCACCATCTGCACCCACTGCGGCGATGGCTGCAAGACCACGCTCGGCGTTCGCCGGTCGGACACCGGCATGGACATTGTTCGCGGCGACAATCGCGACAAGAGCGGCATCAACGGCGATTTTCTCTGCATCAAGGGCCGTTACGCATTCGACTTCTTCGATCACAAAGACCGCCTGCGCCAGCCCATGGTGCGCAAAAATGGCTCCCTCACGCCTGCCACCTGGGAAGAAGCAATCGGACATGTGGCCCAGCGTCTGCGCGAAATCAAAGAAACAAAGGGCGGCGCGGCCATCGGCGTGATCGGGTCGAACCGCACCACCAACGAAGAAAATTATCTGCTGCAAAAGTTTGCCCGCACGGTACTCGGCACCAACAATATTGACCATCAGCGCACTGCGGACTTCCCTGCTTTTGCCCGTGCTCTTGCCGGCAAAACGGACGCTACGGCCACCATGCGCGATGTGGCCAGCGCCTCGGCAATTCTGTTGATTGGCAACGATCCCACCGAGCAGCATCCGCTGCTGGCATGGAATATTCGCTCCAATGTACGACTGAATCGGGCAAAACTTTTCATCGTCAATTCTCGGGACATCAAACTGCGCCGCCAGGCAGCGCGCTTTGCCCAGGTTCCCGCAGGCAGTGAAGGCAAGTTCGCGGCATTCCTCGGCGGTGACGATACGGCTGCAGCCGCGCTCACCGGCGCGGGCGCGACTACTGACAGCCTGAAGCAGCTGCGCGATGAGTTACGCACGCACGAGAAGATGGTCGTCATCTTCGGCTCTGAAGTGCAGGGCGCTGCTATTGCAACTCTGGTCCAGTTTGGCGCCGGGATTGGCGCAAAGTTCATCTGCCTCGGCGATTACTCCAACTCGCGTGGCGCTGCCGATATGGGGCTATCCCCCGATCTGCTTCCCGGCTACACCGCACTCGCCTCGCCCAACAAGTTTGAGGACGAGTGGGGTACGCTGCCCAAAGAAAAAGGGCTGAGCCTTCCCGAAATGGCGCAGGCGGCGAAAGCGGGACGTATGGCTGCCCTGCTGGTATTCAGTTCATCGCCTGCCGGTGATTTTGCCGTCGAATTAATCGATGAATCAGCCGCCATTGCCGAGGCGCTTGAAAGCTGCCAGACTTCGGTTGCGCAGGAAACATCGATCAATCCGGCTTCGAAATGGGCCAAAGTTGCGTTGCCGGTGGCCTCGGCTTATGAGAAAACAGGCACCGTCACCAACACTTGCGGCGACCTGCAATTGCTGAAGAAAGCCGGCGACCTCGCGGGTGTGCGCAGTGAATTTGAAATCATTGTTCGCATTGCCGAGCGCATGGGCGCGGACATTCCCAAACTGGTTCCTTTCGGTAAGGGCGTACATGCTGATATGGGGCAAACTCGCGGAGCGCAGTCCGGCGAAGCAGACCGGCATTCCGTCTGGCTGGCCGCAAACAATCTTGAGCCCCGCCTGAGTCCACTGGATCCCATGGCGATTCTGGATGAAATTCAGCGTCTGGTTCCAGGCTACGAATTCTCGCGGCTGAACCTGCTGGGAGGAAACGATCAGCATGTGACCGCGGCGGAACACAGCCATGCTGGCGCGGGCAACGGTTTGGTGCAAATCAAACCCGCGAATGACACGCTCTTTACTTCCGGCACGCTGGGCCGTTATTCGAAGGTTTTGAACTCGGTTGTGGAAAACCACGAGACCAATATCGCGTCCAGGGAAGTAATGGCGGATTAAAACGGCAGAGTGTTTTCACGCTGCTGCATTTGTTTCACAAAAAACAGGATTAGCGCCGAAGGCGGACAATACACGCCGCCCTTGTGAGCGCTGGAAGATCGCTAGCTTAACGTGACTATTACAACATTCATCATCGCGGCAGTCATCAAGATCGCTCTGGTCCTCTTTCTTCTGATGACCGGTGTGGCCTATATGACCTGGCTGGAACGCAAGGTAATCGGCCACATGCAGAATCGCTGGGGCCCCACGCGCGTTGGACCGTTTGGGCTGCTTCAGCCGCTGGCAGACGGCATCAAGTTCATCCTGAAAGAAGACATGGTTCCGGACGGTGTCCACAAGGGGCTTTACATCCTTGCGCCGGCTCTGGCCCTGACCATGTCGCTGATCTCGATTGCCGTTATTCCCTTCGGGGAGACGATTGCGCTCCACGGCTTCAGCACGCCTCTGCAGATCACCGGGGTGCCGGGCAGCGATCATCCTTTCGACATCAACATCGGCCTGCTGATCATTCTTGGCGCCACTTCCATCGGTGTGTATGGAATAGCGCTGGCCGGGTGGTCCTCGAACAGCAAGTATTCTCTGCTTGGTTCGCTGCGCGCCAGCGCGCAGATGATCAGCTACGAACTGGCGCTGGGACTCTCGCTGGTCGGCGTTCTGCTCTTGTCCGGCTCTTTGAGCCTGCGAGAGATCGTGAACAGACAAATCACGACCCCGGGCTGGTTCGGTCTTCCCCACTGGTACATATTTCCCCAAATCGTCGCCTTCTTTATCTATCTCATGGCGGCCTTTGCGGAGACCAACCGCATTCCCTTTGATTTGCCGGAAGCGGAAACCGAACTGGTGGCCGGATACCACACCGAATACAGTTCCATGAAATTCGCCATGTTCTTTATGGCGGAGTATCTGAACATGGTCACGGTGGGCTGTGTGGCCACGCTTCTCTTCTTTGGCGGCTGGCACGGACCGGCGCTTGCTTTCCTGCATCTTCCGCAATTGCTGCAGTCGCTGCTGCCCATATTCTGGTTTTCGCTGAAGATATTTTTCTTTATGTTCTTCTATATCTGGATTCGCGGCACGCTGCCGCGCTTCCGCTATGACCAGCTCATGGCCTTTGGATGGAAGTTCCTCCTGCCGCTGGCCATTCTCAACATCATCGTTACCAGCTTGATTGTGGCGGTGCAAGGATAATATGGTCCATCAGGCACTCTTTATCTTCTTTGGCCTGATCTGCGTGGCCGGCGCGATCAACCTGCTGCTGCAGCGCCACCCCATCAACAGCGCGCTCTCCCTGGTGGTGGTGATGGCGTCTCTCGCCCTCATTTATCTGCTGCTGGGTGCGGAGTTTGTCGCGGCCGTTCAGGTGATCGTCTATGCCGGCGCGATCATGGTGCTGTTTGTCTTTGTCATCATGCTGCTCAATGCCGGTGAGGAAGAGCGCACGCGCGGCAGTCATGTCGCACTGGTGCTGGGCGGCCCCGGAGTCGCGGTAGTCGCGGGCCTGCTTACCTGGACCATTGTTCGCATGGATCCCCAACTGGGCGGCATTGCGATTGGCCCATCGGACTTCGGCGAAACCCACGCCGTGGCCAAACTTCTGTTCCACGATTTCCTTCTCCCGTTTGAAGTAACGTCAGTACTGATTCTGATCGCCATTATGGGCGCGGTACTGCTGGGAAGGAAGGAGAGCTAAATGGTTCCGCTTTCCTGGTATCTCATTCTGAGCGCGATTTTATTCTGCCTGGGGGCAGCCGCGTTCCTGATCAAACGAAACATCATCACCATTTTCATGTCCATTGAGCTGATGCTCAATGGCGTGAATCTGAGCTTTGTGGCCTTTGCCGCCCATCTGCACAAACTCAGCGGGCATGTGTTTGTCTTCTTCGTGATGGTAGTGGCGGCGGCGGAAGCCGCCGTGGGGCTGGCGATTATCATTGCCGTATTCCGGTCACGCGAAACACTCAATGTTGACCGGGTGAACCTGCTGAAATTATGACCGACGATACTTTAAAGCTTTGGTTGATCCCCCTGCTCCCATTAATTGGGGCCGCCATCAATGGTTTGTTTGGGCGACGCTTTCGGAATGGCATGGTTGCTGCCGTGGCTTTGCTCTTCACTGGTGCTTCTTTTGCATGGGCATTGCGGGCTGTGATTCTCGGGCAGCATATTGGCCTGCCTTATAACAAAGCATTGCCCTTCGACTGGATCGTTGCCGGGACATTTAATGTTCCTTTTGGGTTCTATCTTGACCAGCTTTCCACGGTGATGGTCCTGGTCGTCACCGGCGTCGGCTTCCTGATCCACATCTATTCCGCTGGCTACATGTCGCATGAAGGCGGCTATTACAGGTTCTTTGCCTACCTGAACCTCTTCATGTTCTTCATGCTCACGCTGGTGCTGGCCAACAACTATCTGCTGATGTTTGTCGGCTGGGAAGGCGTGGGGCTGGCTTCGTATCTTCTGATCGGCTTCTACTTCCTGAAGGACTCAGCAGCGAATGCCGGCAAGAAAGCCTTCATCGTCAACCGCATTGGCGATTTTGCCTTCCTGCTGGGAATGTTCCTGATCATTCAGAACTTCGGCTCTCTAAACTTTGATAACGTCTTCAGCGCCGTATCGAAGATGTCGCCGGAAACCGGCTGGGGCCTGCTGACTGCCATCGCGCTCCTGCTGATGTTCGGAGCCACCGGAAAATCAGCACAGATTCCACTGTACGTCTGGCTGCCGGACGCCATGGAAGGCCCGACTCCGGTCTCCGCGCTTATCCATGCGGCCACCATGGTCACGGCCGGCATTTACATGATTGCGCGCTCCAGCGCCATCTTCAGTCTCGCGCCTCATGCTCTGGAAGTAGTCGCGGTCATCGGCTGCCTCACGGCGATCTTTGCCGCCACCATGGGCCTGGCGCAGACCGACATCAAACGCGTGCTGGCTTACTCCACGGTCTCTCAGTTGGGCTACATGTTTATGGCCTGCGGCGTCGCTGCCTATTCAGCGGCCATCTTTCACCTGATGACGCACGCCTTCTTTAAAGCACTTCTGTTCCTCGGCGCAGGTTCGGTGATTCACGCCATCGGCGGTGAACAGGACATGCGCCGCATGGGCGGGCTGCGCAAGCTGATTCCGGTTACGTTTTGGGTAGTTACGGTTGCAACCTTCGCGATCGCAGGCTTCCCTCCTCTGGCTGGCTTCTTCAGCAAGGACGAAATCTTGTGGCGCGCCCTGCAGGCTGAGCATGGCGGCTGGATTTTGTGGACCGTCGGCATCATCACTGCGGGCTTGACCTCGTTCTACATGTTCCGGTTGTGGTTTATGACCTTCTTCGGCGAGCTGCGTCTGGGCCAGGCGAACCATGGCCACGATGCACACGCTGCGGCCTCGCACTCGCAAGGTCATGCAGCGGATCACGGACATGGCCACGGCGGAGTCCACGAATCACCCTGGATCATGCTTGCTCCTTTGGTGATTCTGGCGATTCTCTCGGTTGTCGGCGGCTGGGTGGGAATCCCCCATGCTATGGGCGGATCCAACGTTTTCGAATCATTTCTTTCACCTGCGATCCATGCCCCGGCGGAAACAGCCGCTGAGCGTGGCAGCGAACTGGTATTCGCAGGAATATCCGTTGGCGTGGCCCTGCTGGGCTTTCTGCTGGCTTACTGGCTCTATTATCTGCAGCCTGAGCTTCCCAGCCGGATCACGGCCCGCATTCGCGGCCTTTACGCCCTGGTGCTGAACAAGTATTACGTGGATGAGCTCTACGGCAGGTTCTTTGTTAAGCCGTTGCTGGCGCTCTCCACTGTCGTGCTCTGGCATGGAGTGGATCAGCAGATGATTGACGGCACGGTGAACGGCGCGGGCTCCACCTCCAAAGGCATTGGCAATCAGTTGCGCAGGATACAGTCCGGCAATATTCGCTCCTACGCCGCCTGGGTAGCGATTGGCGGCGCTGCGGTAATCGCATATATGACGTGGGCGGTGATCAAATGAGCGAAATGATTCTTACCCTCGTAACGTTCCTTCCCGCCGCAGGCGCCGCGGCAATGATGCTGATGCCGCGCAATGACCGTATTATTCGTGGTGCGGCGCTGTTGCTGTCCCTGGTTACATTTGGGCTGTCGCTGTACTTGCCCATTGCTTTCCAGAGCGGCCAGCCGGGATTCCAGTTCGAGACAAATAAGCTCTGGATTGGTCAAAGTATTCATTACCATCTTGGCGCTGACGGCATCTCCCTGTGGCTGGTCGTGCTGACCACCTTCCTGGTTCCGCTGGGCGTGCTGGTCTCGTGGAAATCCATTCATGACCGGGTAAAGGAATTCTTTGTCCTGCTGCTTCTGCTGGAATCGGCCATGATCGGCGTATTCCTTTCGCTGGACATGTTCCTCTTCTACGTTTTCTGGGAAGCCACGCTGATCCCCATGGCCCTGCTGATCGGCATGTATGGACACGAGCGCCGCATCTATGCCGCGGTAAAGTTCTTCCTGTACACCATGGTCGCATCGGTCTTTATGCTGGCGGCGATCATCTGGCTGTATGTTCACACGCAGAGCTTCGATTACACCGTTATCCGTGAAGCCATACACAGCGGCCGGGTAAGCACGGATGCTCTGCAGTGGCTCTTTCTGGGTTTCTTTATTGCGTTCGCGGTCAAGGTACCGCTGTTCCCTCTTCACACATGGCTGCCGGACGCGCACGTAGAAGCTCCCACCGCCGGCTCGGTGCTGCTCGCGGGCGTGCTGCTGAAGATGGGAACCTATGGCCTTCTGCGCTTCAATGTTGGATTGTTTCCTGAACAGGCAAGGCAAAATGCTCCGTGGATCGTTGCTCTGGCCATCATTGGCATCATCTACGGTGCGCTTGTCGCCCTGGTCCAGCCAAATCTGAAAAAGCTGATCGCGTATTCCTCCGTCAGTCACCTGGGCTTTGTAGTTCTGGGAATCTTCACCTTCACTCAGGCAGGTACGGATGGCGCGGTCTACCAGATGCTGAACCACGGCGTCTCTACCGGCGCTCTCTTCATGCTCGCCGGAATGCTTTACGAGCGCAAACACACCTACGAGTTCCGTGAATTTGGCGGGCTGGCCACGCCCATGCCGGTTTATGCCACGTTCTTCCTGATCGCAGTGCTGTCATCGGTGGGTCTGCCACTCATGAATGGATTTGTCGGCGAATTCCTGGTGCTGAGCGGTGCCTTCCAGCAGAATATGATTTATGGAATCCTGGGGACCACGGGCGTAATCTGGGGCGCGGCTTACCTGCTCTGGATGTACCAGAAAGTTTTCTTCGGCCCCATACATCACGATGAAAACCGCAGCCTCCAGGATATCAATGCTCGCGAACAGATATCACTGTGGCCGGTTGCCGTGATGGCGCTAATCATGGGCGTAGCTTCGCCATACTGGATCAGGACAATTCATCCGGCGGTGGTTGCCAATGCAGGCCAGCCGGTGAAGACGGCAGCAATCACAGCAACAGCCAGTGGACACAAATAGATGAACCCAATTTCCGCTACCGACTACATCTGCATTCTGCCCGAACTGGTGCTGGCCGTTTTCGGCATCATCGTAATGATGGCGGACCCGCTGCTGCCGCCCCAGGCCAGCCGCAAAGGGCTGGGGATTTTGTCCCTGGTCGGCACACTGGCCGCGATTGCCGCTGCCTTCTTCCAAATCGGCTACTCCGGCTCTACCGGCTGGTTTGGCATGGTTCGCGTGGACAGCTTCAGCATCTTTTTCCATATTCTGGTCCCCGCGATTTCAGCCATTTGCATTCTGTCTTCCCTTGAGTATCTCGACCAGCAAAATATCCGCAGCGGTGAATACTACGCGCTGATTCTCTTCGGCACGGTCGGCATGGCGCTGATGTCCTCCGCCGTGGAGCTGGTGCTGATCTTTATTGCTCTGGAAATTTCCTCCATTTCCACATACATTCTGGCTGGCTATCGCCGCCGAGTCGCCAGCGGCATGGAATCGTCGCTCAAGTACTTTCTGCTCGGGTCCTTTGCCACCGCATTTTTCCTTTACGGCGTGGCGCTGATGTTCGGCGCTACCGGTTCCACCAGCATCTCCGAAATTGCCAAAGCCATCGCTGGCAAGATGAACTCCGGCGAATCCATGGTGCTGGTCTATACCGCCACCGCGCTGATGCTGACGGGGCTGGGCTTCAAAATAGCCTCGGCTCCCTTCCATATCTGGACACCAGACGTTTATGAAGGCGCTCCAGCTCCTGTGGTGGCCCTCATGTCCACCGGCCCCAAAGCGGCTGCTTTTGCCGTGCTGCTGCGCGTGCTGTTTGGCACTGGCACAGCCGTTGCTTCATGGCAATGGCTGCTGTGGATTTCCGCCGTTCTCTCCATGACTCTGGGCAACTTTGGCGCGCTGACACAAAGCAACGTAAAGCGCATGCTGGCGTACTCGTCCATTGCTCATGCCGGATACCTGCTTGTGGCCTTTGTCGCCGGCAGAGAGGCTGGCATTGCCCCAGCCATCTTCTACACCGCTTCATATGCCGCAATGAATGTGGGTGCATTCGCCGTGATCAGCCACTTTGCCGGAGCTGGCGAACGCTTTGTCTCGCTCGATGACTATGCCGGTCTGGGCAGGCGCTTCCCCTTTCTTGCCTTTGCTCTTACGATTTTCATGCTGTCGCTGATTGGCATCCCCCTAACGGGTGGCTTCTTTGCCAAGTACTACGTGTTCAGTGCGGCGATTAACTCGAACTTCATCTGGCTTACCATCATCGGTGTGGTGAACAGCGCGGTTGCCGCCTACTACTATCTGCGGCTGATCGTCGTAATGTACATGCGTGAACCAGTTACCGCTGAGCCGTGCGAGCCAGCCTCGCCGGCCATGCGTCTGGCGCTGGTGCTGGCAATCGTATTCACCATCTATCTCGGGGTTGTCCCTGGACGGATCATGAATTTTGCCCAGCAGGGCGCTCTCGATCTGGATAGCAGGCAGAAGAGCGGTGTTATCGTGACTGGTCTTCCAGCGGCTCCTGCTTTAGTTACTCCGGCGCGATAGTCACATCCTGCCGGGTAAAGATCATGGCCGCTGCAACCCAGAAGATGAGTCCCTGAACGGCGGCGGCCGCTCCGGTCTGCCATAGCCCATGGGCAGAAGTTTCGAAGTTGAAGTCCCAGATAAACTGGCTGATTGCGGCTACCGGGAAAAACAGGCTGAATTGCTCTGCCCTGAGATCGAACGAGAATGGGACCAAAAGAGTAGCCATTGTGACCACCATCGCCGGCAGGGGATGCAGAATAACCGACCAGAACACTCCGGCGGACGACGCCGCAACGCAGCCTAAAAACAGCGCCAGCATGAGTGGCAGCACTTCTGAGGACTGAATCCCCGCCTGCCGGCAAAGCCATACCGTACTCACTGCTACAGCTCCGCAAAATATGGCTGCAATCATTCCACATCCGCAGAGCAGGCCCGCAATGTACTGCCAGCGGTGAATCCCTTTGGCCAGCACGGCCAGAATACGCCGCGACCGGCGCTCATTATGGATTGCCGGCAGGCCAACCAGTGTGGCGGCGCCCAGCGCATAAAAAGACTGTTGGCGGAAGAAGAACAGCACCTCGGAGCGGTTGCTGTGCCAGCCAAAAAAGCCGGTGATGCCCACTACCCATGTCAGCATAAGGGCCACCACCAGCCACTGCGTGCGAACAAAATTTATAGCGATCAACAGAACAGGACGCATAAAGTTTACTCGGGCCGGTAAAGTCTTAAAGTATCGCCGTCGATTACCGCCAGTGCTCCCTGCGAAGAGATGTCATAAGCCACAACAGCCTTTTCGAGATTAACGGCTATCACGCGCTGCCGCGAATTTAAATCAAATACATCAATGTGCAGGGGCCGTGTCCGGAACTGTGAATCCGACGACAGCCGGCGGTCAAATCTGGCGGTCAGGTAAGGCCCTGCGCTGGCAATGGAAGAGATCGTCTCATCATCTCGAACGTTGGCTGACAATACTTGATTGCCCGATTCAGAAACCACCGTCAGCCTTCCGCAACCACGGACAGCAAAAAGATCCTGCGGCAGGGCGTCCATGAAAGTGTACGGACATGAATGCTGCTTCTCTTCTCCGGGAACTTGCAGCAGCGTCCAGTTACCATCAAAGTCCATTGTGCCGTAACGCCCATCGTCCAGAGGCTGCGCGGGATCCGTGGTCACCAGAAAATTCTCTCCGGCGGACCAGTATCGCAGGTAGCGTGGCAGCTCAGCCTTCTTCAGCAAGTCCAGTGTATCGGCGTTCAGAATCTCCATGTCCGCGTGTGTTTTGCCGGGCGTAATCATCTGCCCATCCGGGGCATCTTCCGGATGGACGAATATCTGCTGATGCAGCAGCACGGCTTTGCTGCCTGAAACAGTCGCGCGAACCTGCCAAACATCGACCACAGCTTCCTTGCCCACAGGCAAAGGCCTTGAAATCCTGGGCTTCAGGTCCGCGGAGCAAAGACTGAGAATATCGCCGGTGCGCATGAGAAACTTTCCGTCATGAGTGGGGACAATGCTTGAAGACCCCGCACTGGTGACAAAAATATTTCTGCCCGTTTCATGACCGTCGCGGACATCCAGAATGCGGACCGCCAGTACAAAGTTTCCGCCTCCGCCGCTTGCACCCCGCGCACCCAGCCTTACCTTCGCCAACTCATTGACCTGATAGATCAGCAAGCGCTCTGGCGTGAGAAATACAACGCCCTGCTGTGCCGACCATATCCCGAGTGATGCTCTTTCAAAACCCTGAATACCACCTTCGCCAGTAAGCCTGATACTCCAGCGTTCCCGCACTGTCTGTGCAGAGTTGGACGTGGACGCCGCCAGCAGCATCATCACGATAAGCAGAAATTTTGTCATGAGGCGCCTTTGTCTTTCTGCTTGCCGCCTCCGTTTTGATGAGCCAGTTCCACAAACAAATCTTCGAGAGTACGCCGGACCGGATTCACGGCAATCACTTCTCCGCCCGCCAGCCAAACCTGTTCGATCATGCGGCGCTGCTCCAGTGCCGGAACGGTGATCTTGATGTAGCCGTTCTGCTGGCTTCCGGGAAACATTAAAGCGTCGATTCCTTTTGCCGTGATCACAAACCGTTCCTGCGACTCCAGCAGGTCGGGTATGGAACCCACTCGCTTCACTTTGCCATGGACCACAATGGCCAGCCGGTCACATATTTGTTCCGCTTCAGACAGCATGTGTGAGCTGAGAAAAACCGTCTTTCCTTCCTGACGAAAACGCTTCAGGATGTCACGGACGGCAATTCTTCCCAGCGGATCCAGCGCTGAGGTGGGTTCATCCAGAATCAGGAGATCGGGATTGTTAACCAGCGCCTGCGCCAGCCCAACACGCTGCAGCATTCCCCGGGAAAGTCTGGCTGTATTCCGTTCGGCAGCATTTTGCAGGTTGAGTTCCGCGAATATCTCACGGGTGCGGCGGCGAAGATCAGAGCCATTCATTCCATTCAGTGCGCCATAAAAGCGAACCAACCTGGCTGCGGGCCGGTGATAAAGAGCAATGTTTTCCGCCAGAAAGCCGACACGCCGTCGGGTGCCCGCATGGCCAAATGGGTGGCCGAGCATCGTCCCTTTGCCTTTTGTAGAATGCAGAAAGCCCTGCGCAATATGGATGGCCGTGGTTTTTCCTGCGCCGTTCGGACCAAGAAAGCCGAATATCTCTCCCTGCTCTACCCGGAGCGAAAATCCATCCAGCGCTTTCACGGATTCGCTTTTGAAAAAGCTTCGGTACTCTTTGGTGATGTTGTCGAATTCGAGTGCGGCGGGGCGGGACATGGCCGCTACAGGATAACGAAAGCTGAGGCAACAACAAAGCCCGGCCGAAGCCGGGCTTGTATTTTAAAGACTGTCAGGTTTATCCAAGCACTTTGAACGCGATGACCAGTGCGTACAGAGCCAGAGACTCAATCAGGGCCAGACCGAGAATCAAAAAGATGAAAAGGCCAGGACGAGCTCCAGGGTTACGAGCCAGGGCTTCCACCGCAGAGGCAGTTGCTTTTCCCTGTCCCAGACCGCAAAGACCGGCGGCAATCGCCATACCCAGACCAGCGGCCAACGGCACGGCCCAGCTCTTCTGCACCGCAGCGTCGGCGCCCTGAGCGTACACCGGCATGGCCACCAGCATCATGACCACCACGGCAAGAATTACCATCATTGTTTTACGCATGTTCTTCTCCTTATGAAAATCGCCTCCAGTGGGTGGTTGACGCTCACCGAACTGGCGCCCTCACGCTTGAAGCGAAACTTTTTAGTGCTCTTTTTAGTGTTCCTGGGCCACGGCGCCCGACAGATAAATTGTCGTCAGTAGCGTAAAGATATAAGCCTGCAGGAATGAAACCGCTACGTGCAGCATCTGGAAGATTACGGGCACGCCCAGCGGGATCAGCGTGAAAAACGCCATGGTCACCATGTCGCCGGCAAACATATTGGCGTAAAGACGAATGCTGAGCGACATCACGCGCGCCAGATGGCTGATAATTTCAATGGGCAGCATGAGCGGCGAAAGCCACCACACCGGACCCAAAAAATGTTTAAAGTATCCAACCGGGCCCTGTGCTCTCAGCCCGTGCAGGTTGTAATACGCAAACGCCACCACGGCGCAGCCCAGAGTCCCGGAAATCGCGCCGGTGGGAGATTCAAAGCCGGGAATGAGTCCAATCAGATTGCTAACCAGAATGAACAGAAAGAGAGCGGACAGGAACGGGATGAATCGCTCGCTGTGATGGCCAATAATATCTTCGTTCTGACCGTTGATGAATTCGTGCAGCATCTCAGCCAGATGCTGCGACCCGCGCGGTTTGTCCACTGACAGGCGCGAGCGCACGAACAGAAACAACAGCACGAGAATCGCAACCACCAGCACTTCCATGGCAACGCCATTGCTAATAGGCGCTTCCGGATATTTGGGATGGAAAGCCGGAGGAAGTTTTTCAAGAAATGCATTCACCGGGCCGGCAAAGACCCTGTTCAGCAGGGCAGTAAACCTCAATTGTTCAGGCATTCTCTGGTATTTTCCTGGAAATTAAAATCCGTGTCTGAGCACTCTGAAGATCTGGTACAGCGCTTCCAGCATGATCGCTCCTGCCGGCAAAGAGAGGCCCGCTATAAGACCTTGCACGCTCAGTGAAGAACTATTGAATATAACATACGCAGCAATAGCGATCAAAACATAACGCAGCAAAAATCGTGTGACGATCCCGGCGCTGGAGGGCGATTCACCCGATGAGACCGTTCTTTCAAACGCGCTCTCAATGGTCCGCCGGAGCCAGTGGAAGTTTACCAGCGACACCGTGCCCCCGATCATAAATGCCAGAGCGAAATTGTGGCCGTAGATCCGCCACAGCACAATGCTGGCCAGCACAGCCATGACTGACATGGTCCATACCAGGCGGGAATAAATCTTTATGGCAAAATCCCGTGCGCCATTGTCGTCAGGCACGGCGGCCGGATGAGTCAATCCTTGAACTCCTCAGACATGGCTACACGAATAAAATAAACAAAACCGGCAACTGTTCCCACTAAAAGCCCGGCCAGAGGCAGCCAGCTATGGTGCAGCCAGCGGTTGAGCAGAGCGCCAAAAGCCCAGCCTACGAATGTGGCCGCGGGAATCGTGAAGCCAATTTGAATGTACTTCTCCGCTCCCACCCACATCTTCTTCGGTCCACCACTGTTTTCAGCCATATTGGAATCATTGTGGCCTGCTTAGGGCCACTTTGCAAACCTGAATGCAATGACATAATCCATCCACGCTCTCCTGGCTATAATCAAATTCAGGTTTATGAGCGAAACAGCAACCGATCATCCCAGGGCAGCAATGTTTCAGGGCGCGCTCTTTGGTTCTTACATTGGCGCGGATACCCCTTTGACTTTCAGCGGCGCCGCGGCTGAGCTGCAGGCGCTGCTCTCTTCCTTTGGTGTTTTCGACCTGGGCTGGCGAACCAAGACAGCAGTCACCGGAAAAGACCGCGTGCGCTGGCTCAACGGCATGATCACAAACAATATTCGCGATCTGGCAGTGAACCGCGGCAATTACAGCTTTGCCCTCAATCACCAGGGGCGGATTATTGCTGACCTGTATACATACAATTTTGGCGACCACTTTGTGATCGATTCGGACCGTTCGTTGTCCGAAACCATCCTCAAAACGCTGGGGCGCTACATCATCATGGATGACGTAAAGCTTGCGGATTCCGGCCAAACACTGGCCGCTCTCGGAGTTTGCGGCCCGAAAGCCAAAGACGCACTCTCAGCCCTGGTAAATATCGCAGAATCGGGGCCTTTACAGGTTGCGCAGGAGAAGCTCGGTGCTCTTGAGATCACGGTTGTCCGCGGGCCGGAGCAGAAGCCGGACTGGTATGAAATCTGGACGCATCCTGAAAATATCCAGGCCGTATGGGAAATCCTGACGAGAACGGGAGCCCAGCCCGTGGGCGCGAATGCCCTTGAGTTCTGGCGCGTGCTGCGCGGCATCCCGCAGTATGGCCAGGACATCCGCGAACGAGATTTGCCGCAGGAGACCGAACAATCTCAGGCACTGAACTTTACCAAGGGCTGCTATATCGGGCAGGAGATTGTGGAGCGTATCCGCTCGCGCGGGCAGGTACACCGCAAATTTTCCGGCTTTGAATTTACCGATGGCCTGATTGCCCCCGGTAAATATGAGGCGGATGGCCGCACGCTGGCCGAAATCACAACATCACTGGAAATACCGGTGCCGGGGGGCACGAAAAATTTTGGACTCGGTTACGTTCGCCGCGAGTCCGTAACTCCAGGTTCACAGATTGATCTGAACGGAAAAAAGGCAACCGTAGTTGATCTGCCTTTTGCTATCTCATCGAATTGAGGAACTAATGGCTGAGAAAAGAAAAGAAGAATTTGTTGTAAGTGATCGCCGGAGATTTGTAGCTGATGGCGAGTTGCGCTCGGATCCTGCTCCGGCTGAAGATCAGGTTGAAGAAGAAAAGATTGCGACGGAAGCTGCCCCGCCTGCAGAAGCAGCCGTGCCTGAATCGGAAGACTTCCCCGAGCCACCTTCAGAAGCAGAGCAGCAGACGCAGCGCGACGCATACCATGCTTCGGGCAGGCAAATTGACGCCATGATCGGCGAGGCCAGCGGCCGCACCGCACCACCCGAGATGACGTTTGAGCGTCTGGTGGAATCTTTTTACATGACGGCCCTGATTCAAATGGGCGCAGTGCGTGCGGAAGGCGAGCAGCCGCGTGTGGACATCATGGGCGCGCGCCAGACCATCGACTCGCTGAACATTCTGCAGGAAAAAACCAAAGGCAATCTTTCCGAGCGCGAGCAGCACCTGCTGCAAAATGTTCTGTTCGAACTTAGAATGGCCTGGATTGAGATCACCAACGCCATTGCCAAAGCGCCGGCCCGCCCGCCGGGGATTGTGCAACCCGCCGGTAGCAATAAATGAGAGCGACACTCACCGTACTGGGGAGCGGCACATCCATGGGTGTGCCCACCATCGGATGCTCGTGCCGCGTCTGTACTTCACCTGATCCAAAGGACCGCCGCACGCGCCCCTCGATCATGGTGGAATACGGCGGACACTGCGTGCTCATCGACACCACGCCAGATTTTCGCGAACAGGCCATCCGCGAGCGCATTACCCGTCTGGACGCGATTCTCTACACTCATGCCCATGCCGATCACATTCTCGGCCTGGACGATGTGCGTCCGCTGAGCTTCCGCCACCCAAACAAAATTCCTCTCTACGCACACCAGCAAACGGCAGAGGCGCTGCAACAGATCTTTAAATATATTTTTGACGCTGATTATAAGTATGGTGGCATTGCCCGAGTGGAGATGCACCAGCTCAATGGTTCTCTGGAATTATTCGGCGCATGTTTCGAGCCGATTACGGTACTGCATGGCGATGCGGCGATTCACGGTTTTCGCTTTGGCACCGCGGCCTACCTTACGGACTTTAGTGAGATTCCGGCTGAATCCATGTCCCGCCTCAAAAATCTCGACATTTTGTTTTTAGACGCACTACGGCACAATCCTCATCCAACGCACTCCACCGTGGCGAATTCACTGCGCATCTCCGAAGAGCTCAGGCCGCAACGGGCTTTCTTTACTCATATTTCGCACGATCTGCATCATGAAGATACCAACCGGAATCTGCCGGACTATGTGCGTCTGGCGCATGACGGCCTGAAGCTGGAGTTTGATATCGCATGAGGATTTTTCGCGCACTGGAAGACGTGCCCACGGATTTTGGTCCCAGCCTGGTGAGCCTGGGAAATTTTGACGGAGTGCATCGCGCCCATCAGCAGGTTTTAAAAGAGATGATCGCGCGGGCACGAGAAATTGGCGGCAAATCCATAGCCGTCACTTTCAACCCTCATCCGGTGCAGGTGCTGCGGCCAGAGAGTGCGCCCAGGCTGATCACGCCCCAGGCGCAGAAAGAAGCCTTTCTCGCCCAAACCGGACTGAACGCGCTGCTGGTAATTCCCTTCACCCGGGAATTTTCCATGATTAGTTCTGAAGATTTTGCCCGCAATGTTCTGGCAAAACGGCTGCACGCCAAAGCAGTTTATGAAGGCGAAAATTTTCGTTTTGGCCACGGAGGCAAGGGAGACATCTCCAGCCTGGCGGTGTTCGGTCACGAGCTGGGATTTGAAGTCAAAGTGTATCCAATGATGACCCTGCGCGGTGAACCAATCTCCAGCAGCCGCATTCGCGAACTGATCGCATCAGGAAAGGTCAGCCGCGCCAACCGCCTGCTGGGCCGCGCCTTCAGTGTAGTCTCCACTCCCAGTCTGGGCCGGGGCTACGGGCATAAGTACACGGTGCCTACTATCAATCTGAGCCCACATGAAGGTCTCATTCCATCCAACGGGGTCTATATCACCCGCACGCGCGCAGGCAATCAGCTGTTTAACTCAGTTACCAATGTCGGAATCCGGCCTACGTTTGGCGACGGTCTGTTCGCTATTGAGACCCATCTGTTCGATTTTCATCCTCTGGAACTCACGCCCGAGACTAAAGTGGAAGTTTCATTTCTTTCCTGGAGACGAGCAGAAATCCAGTTCCCTTCCGTGGAAGCGCTCAAAGAGCAAATTGGGAAGGACATAAAGTGGGCGCTGCGGTATTTCCAGTTGAGCGGCAAACAGTGTTCATCTCCCTCGGCATTGCCTACCCAATAAAATCCTGAGTACTTCTCTGTTACAATCGCCCCGCGATGGCAACAGCCATATCCGGCCTCTCTGAAGCTAATTCGGCGCAAAAACGCACACTGATCGCCGCGGCTCTGGGCTGGGGGCTGGACGGATTTGACGTTCTGCTCTACAGCAACGTGCAAATTTACGTGATGGCGGCGCTCGGCATTGCGCGCAAGGACATCGCCGGTTTGCCCAACACATTCATGCTGCTGGCCTCGGGGATTGGCGGCGTTCTCTTTGGCTTTATCGCAGATAGAATCGGCAGAACCAAAGCGCTCATGCTGAGCATTCTTACGTATTCCGTCTGCTCCCTCGGCTCCGGGCTGGCCACCTCCATCTATGTGCTCATCGCGATCCGTTTTGTACTCGGCCTGGGCATGGGCGGCGAATGGAATACCGGAGCTACTTTGGTTGCGGAAACCTGGCCAGCGCATCTGCGCGCCCGGGCCATCGCCATTGTGCAAAGCGCCTGGGCGTGGGGCCTGGCTTCGGCAGCACTGGTGACGTGGATTGTTCTGGACCAGCTGCACCAAAACTGGCGCATGGTCTTTGTTGTGGGCATCATTCCGGCGCTCGTCACGCTGTGGATCAGGAAGAGCGTGCCGGAATCGGAGATGTGGAAACAAGATCGCGCACAGCATCCGCAAGCTGCGCCATTCTCTGAAGTTTTCTCGCCTGAGCTGCGGCGAAAAACAATCGTGCTCTTCCTGATGAACGCCTTTGGTTTGTTCGCCTGGTGGGGCCTGTTTACCTGGATTCCCCCTTATTTGACCCTGCCTGTTGCCAAAGGAGGGCGAGGATTTGCTCTGCTGAACACGACCTGGCTGCTGGTGGTGCTGAATCTCGTGGGTATGTTTCCTGGGTACCTTTGCTTTGGCTGGATTGCCGATCGTTTGGGACGCAGGCGGTCATTGGCGCTCTTTACGTTTTGCGCAGCGCTGGTAATTCCTCTGTACGCCGCTGCCCGCACACCCTGGCTGATTCTGGTTCTGGGAGCATTGGTCGGCTTCTTTGGCACCGGCTTCTTTTCCGGTTCAGGACTGGTGGGCAGCGAGATCTTTCCTACCCGCATCCGCGCCCGCGCTCTGGGATTTACCTACAATGGTGCACGAACCCTAAGTTGCATTGCCCCTTATACGATTGGCTACGTGGCAGAAAAACTTGGTCCCTCGCGGGGGCTGAGCTGGGCTTTCTCCATTTGTGCGGTGGCGTTTCTCCTGACCATGATCATGGCCCTGCAATTACCGGAAACAAAAGGACAGGCATTGACCTAAAACTTGAAGTACACAGCGCCCTGCATGGTATATTGCCAGAGATCAGACAGGCCGGCGCGCTGCTGCTGGCCGGCGCCTCCGCCAAAAGAGGCGCTCCACTTGCTACCCAGTCTTTTGTTGAATTCCACGCTGTAGCGGCGGGAATTGAGTATCTCAATGTCCTGAAGAGTTTGCGCCTGGGCCGGTGAGGCGCCAAAGCTCGACCGGAACTCGATATAGTCATGCAGCCCTTCTGAACCCAGAAAATAACGAGCGGAAAGCAGTGCCGTGCCAGAGGTACCCGGGGCGCCAGGAGTCACAAATCCACGAGTGGTAAACAGCCAGTTGCGATAATACTTGCCCACGGAAAATGTGTAGATATCGACGCCGGAACCGAAGGACAACCGGCGATATCCTCCCGAAACTTCAAAACCCTTTTTCAGGCTTTGAAACAATTCCGCTCCAAACCGATACTTCGGATAAAGATTGGCATCTGCCGAATACCCGGCATTGAGATATCCATAAGTACCGCTGCGGAAATGAGGGTAGAAATCCAGTTCGGTTTGATAACTGACCAGCGAGAAACGGTCGGCCCGGTTGACGCGGGCAATCAGCGAGTTATTTCCGACCGGCCCGCGCAGGCTCATGGAAGTCTCGTGCTGCCCGTTCCGTCCGTCGCTGAAGAAGTCGTAGGTATGATTTACCTGATATTCCCATTTCCCCTGGGAAAGAGAGATTCTCCGCCGCATGTTTTTGGCGTCCTGATTGGCAGGCTCCAGAAACAATACACGGTCCAGCACCTTGAGAGCCGCGGCTGGCCGGTCCATATTGCGCAAGGCATGCGCATCCGCCAGCAGCAAGAGTACATCGTCCGGTCTCTGCTCCAGACCCTGACTCGCTAATTCTTCGGCCCTTTCGGGATGATTGGACCAGAGTTCAACATTGATCAGAGCGGGCAGCGCATCGCGATGGTTCGGTATCCTGGCCAGCACCTGCTGCAGTTGCTCCCTCGCCTCGCCATACTGGCCCTCCCAGGAAAGCATGGTTCCGTACAGCGTACGCGCCTCGGAATCATCGGGATCATGGAGCAGTTGCTGTTTGAGAACAGCCAGAGATTCTTCACGGGAGTGCTCGCCCTGGACCAAATTGCGCCCCTGGGCCAAATCGTCTGCCGGCCCGGCACTCCACACAGGCAGGGCGAGTATGGCAAGGAACAGCGGCAGTACCGCCATCTTCGGGATGAATTGCCGATTTCTGTACTTCACGTCGCGCCTCCTGTTCAGTGAGTGCTTTCTGCAGTCACTTTGTGATGAGAGAAGCCATTGTGCTCCACAATTTCCCATTGGTTGGAGCGCCGTCCTCTCAAGATCTGCAGAACGCCCCAGGCCCGGAACAAAGTTATGATCTGGCGATAGCCCATGTTTTCAATGACCGCAAAGGCCATCAGGATCAGCACATCCTTTACCCGTGGATAACGCCGTAATGTCATCTCTTCAAGCACCACGGACCCCATCGACAGTAAAGTGCCGTATCCCACCGAAAGCACCAGAAAGAGCAGAAAAAGCGGCAGCGGCGCCCCCAAAAAAAGGAAAGAAAGGGGAAGAAAGATCACCGTACCCGCAGCCTCAATGACAGGTCCAATTACTTCAATCAATAAATGGAAGGGCATGCTCAGCATGCCGGTCGCTCCATATCCGGGATTGAAGATCATGTCCTTGTTTTTGATCAGGGTTTGCGTAAGTCCCAGCTGCCAGCGCCGCCTTTGACGGGCCAGCATTTTGATTGTGGCCGGCCCTTCCGTCCAGCAGATCGGATCAGAAGTAAAGACAATGCGAAACTTGCGATTTTCAAGCGTCAGGTAACGGCGTATGGCCGCAATGATGTCAATATCTTCCGTAACTGTGTCCGAGCCGTACCCGCCGGCCCCAATCGCTGATTCACGGTGAAGAAGGCAGAAAGCCCCCGACGCAATAAATGTCGCATTCAGCATGCTCCAGCCTGGCCGGCCGAAGAGGAAGGTCCGGATATACTCCACGATCTGGCACATCTCAATCCACGAGGAAGGCAAAGCAAGTTTCTCCAAACGCCCTTCGCGGGGTGTACAGCCATTGGCGATATTCACAATGCCGCCACTTACCACAATGTTTTCCCTGGATTGCATGACCGGAGCCATCAACCGCAGCAGGGCGTCGCGCTCGATAATAGAATCGGCATCCACGGTGCAAAAGTAGGGACTGCGCGCCATGTTGATGCCGCAATTCAGGGCGTGCGATTTTCCTCCATGCTTTACGGACATCACAATCAACTGAGAAAAAGCAGGATTATGGTAGTAACCCAGCGGCTGCCCTGTCTTCAGGCGTTCGCGAAAGATCAGGTCCATGCGCTTCAGACGAAAATGTTCGATGAGCCGGTCGAGCGTGCCATCCGTGGAGCCATCATCTACAACGATCACCTCTTTTTCCGGATAATTCAGGTCGAGCATCGACAGTACGGACTGCACGATGCTTTCTTCTTCGTTGTAGGCTGCAATAATGACGGACACCGGAAGCGTGACCGGGGAATCCGCCAGATCGGCATATGTCCTGAGGCGGGCATACCTGGCGTGCAATGACACTGAATAGAGCGACAACACCATCAACAGCGTGTAGCAAAGATTAGCCACCACGAAATATGCGATAAAAACGGCATTGGCGTAATAAATCAGCTCTGCCAAAAAATGGTGCATGGTCACTTTCCTCCATCGGCGGATGCCGTTTTTGCTATGCCTGAACTCAGCAGGAGCCCGGCTTTCACATTCAAATGGTCCTGCTGGCGTGCCGCCAGAGTCTTCACAGCCGCCATAATTTGCGGCGTTGGCGATGCCAGCAGTATCTCCAGCAGGCACGCACGCGCTCTTTGTGCATCCTCTCTGGACGCAACGCTGATCACTGAAGAAGACGAGCCTATGGCAATGAACTGTGTTTCCTGCAGCAGCAGGTCCGCCAGAATTGAAGTCTTTCCCAGGTCAACCAGTTTTGCGCAAACCTCCCGGGCCAAAAGGAATTCCCCATTGTGGCTGCCCAGGGCCGGCAGTATTCCTGCAATAAAACCTTCACGCTGCATCTGCTCCGCAATCTGTTCACTGGCATAGCGGTCGGCGGTCCGCAGAAAATGGTGCACCATCTCTGTTTGTCCGGTCTTTCCAAATGTGACCAGCGTCCTGGCCGCAGATTCGCGGACCCTCCATTTGGAGTCGTTGATTCGCTGAACGACGTCACCGATCAGCTCGCTATAATACGGATCGGCGCACGCTCGGACCGCATGCAGCCGCACAAACTCATCCTGGTCATACAGTAAAGCGCGCAGAGTACTGGCAGCCTCGGCATTATGAAAATGACGGACCACTCGAGCGCTGCGGGCACGGACATCCATGGAGTCATCCGTTTTTGCGTGACCGATGAACCAGCGGCAGAAAGACTCCGAAAAATCCTGGGCAGACAAAGGAACTTTCCACGTGGTGTCGCAAATCTCGCGAATCGTGTCCACCAGCATGAAGCGAAAATGCGGGTTCTCGCTGTCGAGAAACGGCACAAAGTGCTCCAGATCCCGGATGGAGTAACGAGCCAGAGCAGCTTTTACTTCCGAGACGGGAAGCTCGCCAGCTCCTTCTACAGCCTTCCGCAGGAGATCCAGCAGGACAGGAATTTTATAGATCTGCCGGTTGCGCCCCATCGCGGCAACATCGGCACGGTGCACGCTGGGTGAAGGATCCAGCAGGGCCTCGCGCATGAAAACCTGGGTGTACTTTGCATCCAGCTGGCCCAGATGACTTACCGCACGCGACCGCCCGACACAGAACAAGCGTAGTTGGCGAATCGCCACCCCGCGCTGCCTGCGCGCAGGCGGGAGTTCGCATCCGTGAACAATATGCTCGATGAGCTGCCTGCCGCGGCGCCGTCCAAAGGCTTCTCTCGCCCAGCGATCGACGTAGCCCAAACGGAAGAGGAGCTCGGTAACAGCCTGCCGGTTGGCATTGCTCACACCATTCAGAAGCTGCTCCTGGATAAGATCACGGCCCGCCCTGCCAGACACTGCCTGGAGAGTGCCGGCTAATTCTTCCACCTGCATTTCACCTTTGAGGAATTGCCGAATTGGGCGTGATAACTGCCTGTTGAGTTCGTCTTTTTTTCGGAAATAAATGAAGCGGATCAAACGGCGGCACAGAATGGAGGCCACAAGCACCAGATCAATTGCAAGCACAATGGCTGCCAGCCAAATAACAATCTTAATCAGATGTTGAAAGAACACACTACCTCCCGATTCGCCGTCTTCGCAGTCAAGGGCTTACACTCCCGGAATGCGGATGCTCTGCACGGCACAGGGACGGACATCCCCTGACAAAATGTCAGAAAACATCGAAGACCATCTTTGGTTATTTCCTGGGAACCTGTGCTGGAGTGACTTTATGGCTTGAGCAGGTACTCTGACTGTGACGTAAATCACAGTACTTTAACTATTGGTCACATCTCCAGCCGAAATCGCGTGGAAGCCAGCGTATACATGCGTCGCCAAACAAGACGATTGATGGTCACCACAATCGCCGCCATAAGAATGGTGGCCGCCAGAAGCACGGTGAAATTTCCATCGTCCGTGGCCTGGCTGATGATGGCGCCCAGGCCGGCGGTGGAAAAGATCTTCCCTTTCAAATGGAAGTATTCAGCAATGATGCTGGCGTTCCATGCGCCGCCCGAGGCCGTAACCAGGCCCGTAATCAGGTAAGGAAAGATTGCCGGCAAAATCAGCTTGCGCCAGCGCTCTATGCGGCTGAAGCGATAGAGGCTGCACACTTCCTTCAGTTCGGTGGGAATGGCGGTTGCTCCGGCAATCACATTGAAGAGGATGTACCACTGCGTTCCCATCAAGAGAAGGACAATGGAGCCGATGCCGAGCCCGCCGCCAAGACGTATCAATCCCAGAAGCACTACCGGAAACAGAGCGGTTGCGGGAACAGAAGCGGCTATCTGGGCCAGAGGCTGGGCGAAGCGGGCCAGTCTGGGGCGGGTCCCAATGGCAACGCCAGCCGGCACAGTCCAGAGCGCGCCAATCAGCAGCGTGATCATCACTCGAATAAACGTTACCAGCCCGCCAATGACCAGCACCTTGAACTCCCGGTGCCCAAGGCCGCTCAGCAGTACCATGCTGCGCCAAATGGCATACCCCACGCCAACTGCCGCTACCCCACCGGTGGCGAAGGCCATCCACTTGCCCCAGCCGGTCTTCCCGCTGACTGGCCGGCTCTCACGATGCTGCCTGGCGAAACGCATGGCCATAGCTTCGCGAACCGGCAGAACGGTCTTTCGCGTTAGAAATCCCAACACTCCTGAATGGCGAATGAAATTGAGTACCGGGGAGCGCGGCACATCGGCTGCTTCTACGGTCTCGAATTTGAATTTCTCCGCCCACGCAATCACCGGGCGCCACACCAGCTGGTCGGTCAGCACAATAATCGCCAGCATAACCGCCAGCCCCCACAGGATGGCCCTGGTATCGCCGGCCCCCGAAGCCACCTGCAGATACGAGCCCAGGCCGGGCAGGCGAAAGTCGCGATTGCCCAGCACAAACATCTCGCAGGCCATCAGAAAAAACCAGCCACCGGCAACGGACATGATCGAGTTCCATATCAGTCCAATGATGGAATAAGGCAATTCCATCTGGGTGAAGCGCTGCCACCAGTTGAAACGATACAGCTCCGCGGCTTCCCGCATTTCATTCGGAATATTTTTAAGCGAGGTGTAAAAGCTGAAGGCCATGTTCCATACCTGGCCGGTAAAGATCAGCAGGATAGCGCCCAGTTCCACACCAAGCTGGCGACGGGGAAAAAGTGACACCATGGCCAGCATCACGCCGGGAAGAAAGCTGAGCACCGGGATGGACTGCAGAATATCGAGCAGTGGCACCATGAAGCGCTCGGCCGTGCGGTTATAAGCGGCAATGTAACCGTAAACCAGAGTGAAGCCCAGGCTCAGCAGATACGCAATCCCGATTCGCAGCACGGAATAGAACGCGTAAACCGGCAGCGCCTGGGGGCGCAGATCGATTTGCACCTGGGGAGTGAGCGGCCCGGTCCAGTAGCGCGCCATCACCAGCACGGAATAGAACAACGCCAGGCCCGCGGCAAAAATGGGAATATCGGTCAGCAGGGAGCGGCCAGCAGGCAGCCCGGAAGGCCACGACCAGCCCAGTGAACGTACCGTTTTATGCTCAGGTGCGCTCACGACGCCTCACCCACGGTGGCAGGGTGAGGGAGTACCAGCTTGTCCGATTCTGAATCGTAGCTGAACATTCCGCAGTAGCGCCCCCAGTGCAGTGCGGTCTCAAGCTGGCGCTCGACTTCAATGTCAGGATAATGTTCATCCAGAACGTCCCGGAACAGTTCCAGCGAGATGCTGTGATCGGACTTGGAGGCAAGAATGTTCGCAATTTGCTGGAACAGGCGAATACGTGTGACCGCGGCCTGGCGAAAGATAGTCTTTTGTCCGGCGATACCGGCTTCCGTAAATGTTTTGCCGTCCTGAGTTAACTTCACGTCGCCCTGCTCGAGGGTAGCGAAGCCCAGCAGCACGGCAGCCTCAATGATGGGCAGCAAATCATCCACTTCCATGAGCAGCCGCTCGGCCAGATGGTAGAGGTCCTCTTCTCCTCCGGCATCGATGAGCACATCCAGCAAACCGGCAATTCCGCCCGGACGGGCATGAGGCAATAACTGGTATGCGGTCTTCGGCGGAGCGTCCTTGATTGCGGGCAGCGCAAAATCGCCATCCGGACGGGTCATCACCTTGTAGATGAAATCCACATAGAGCAAAAACGGTGGCGACTTGCGATCGCGCGGCTGAGGCAGCGCGATGTGGAAGTCGGAACGAATGCGCGCGGGGTTGCGCCCCAGCACAATCACTCGGTCGGCCAGCAGCACCGCTTCTTCAATATTGTGCGTAACAATGAAGATGGCTTTGGTATCGATCTTCTTCGTCCCCCACAGCTCCAGCAGTTCGCTGCGCAGGTTTTCAGCGGTGAGCACGTCGAGCGCGGAGAAAGGCTCATCCATGAACAAAACTTCTGGCTGGACCACCAGAGCGCGGGCAAAGCCCACACGCTGCCTCATACCGCCGGAAAGCTCTTTGGGATACGCAGTCTCGAATCCCTTCAGGCCAACGGTATTGATGGCCCGCATGGCGGCGCGATGACGCTCCCGTGCATTCACGCCCCTAGCCAGCAGTGGGGCTTCCACGTTATCCAGTACCGTAAGCCAGGGAAATAAAGCAAAGCTTTGAAAAACAATGGCAACACTGGGCGTGACTTCAGCCAGCGGACGCCCGTGCCAGAGGACCGTGCCGGAAGAAGGCTGGGCAAGACCGGAGAGCATTCGCAACAGCGTTGATTTGCCGCATCCGGAAGCCCCCAGCAGCGCGACGATTGTTCCCGGATATACGGACAGGTCGAGCGGCGCGACCACCTGGACTTTCTGCCCATCAGGCTGCACAAAAACTTTCTCGACTCCCTGGGCCTGAATCAGGGGCTGTGTTTCCGCCTCTGCCTTCGGCGCCGCTACCGCACGAGCAGCAGTGGCCGGTAAGTCAGACGCCGGAGTCTTTCTCTGCGCCGCGGAACCATCAAATTCACCTAATTCCTCGGTAATCCGCAGCCAGGCTTCCTCGGGCAACTCATCGAAAAACCTCATGCGCTCGTCGGGAGGCATTTCATCCACGATCCGGCGCATTTCCGCTGGAGGACGCGTGTGCAGCAAAATGTACTGATGGAAATAAGGGAAGTGCCCCAAAAGCGCCGCAGCCAAATTGACAGGCAAGGTCCGGAAAAGTTCCTGCTGCTGATCGTCCGGAAGGGCTGATACATACTCCACCGCATCTGCCGGGGACATGCCGCTGAGAACAGCCGCCGTCTCTGGCCAGCGCTTGAGCGCTACCAGACCGCGAAAATGTTGTGTCTCCATGGGACTCATTACAACTCTCTCAATTGGGCAGTTATTACAATATGCGGTCTTGCTTGCAGTTACGGCAGACGCGGCCCCTGTGGATGGGGTAATCGCTCCGGTTGGGGGACTGGAGTGCCCTCTTTCATCTTTTCTTTCACTTTTTTGGCCAGTTTCTCGACTTCATCTGCTTTTTTGACCACATCCAGAGAAAGCATGTTCTCATCGCTCTTATCAACCGCGTCTTTTAACTCCGCAGCCAGTTGAAAGAGTTTGACGGTGTCCTGCCGAATTTCTTCCTGACGTTTCTTGTTGGCCTCTTTGAGACGGCGAGCTTCCATATCGCGCTCCAACTGGCCAGCAGGCGGAAACGACTGCGCCTGAGGCGGAGAAGCCGCAAATGCCCGGTGCATCACTGAAACCTGGAGTGAGATAACCAGCAGAAACGCCATGATCGGCAGAATTGTTCTTCTCAGCAAGCATGAACTCCTGGGCAGCAGATGCTGCACAGATTATAAACATCATTCCCTCGGCTATAATCCCGAAGCGGACGGACGATATGGAAAAGTGGGAAGATTTACTGCCGGAATGGCACAGAGCTCTGGTCCAGTGGACTCGGGACGACGCACCCAAGCTGCTTCCGATTCTCATCCTCACATTTGTCTTTATCCAGCTTCTTGGATTTTTTACCAGCAAAATCATTCGCTTAAGTCAGGAGCGCTCCAAAAACGGCGCGTCCCGGGCGCAACAGGTCAGTACCATCACCGGAGTGGTTCACAGCGCCGGTGTCTCGTTGATCGTGGCCTGGGCAATGCTGCAGGCGCTTCCGCTGATTCATATCGATATCCGGCCGCTGCTGGCCAGCGCCAGTATCGCCGGCCTGGCAATCGGCTTTGGGGCCCAGGCGCTGGTCAAGGACATGATCAACGGCTTTTTTATTCTGGTCGAAAACCAGTATGAAATCGGCGATGCCATACGCACAGCGGGAGTCAGCGGCACTGTCGAGGAGATAACTCTGCGGCACACAATCCTGCGCGACGGAGACGGCACCCTCCACATCGTGCCGAATGGGGCCATCCAGATCGTAAGCAACATGACGCGTGACTGGTCACAGGTGATGCTGCATATCGCCGTAGATTACAGCGAGAACAGCGACCGCGTGGTCCAGGTCCTGAAGGACATGGCAAAAGATTTTTACAATGATCCCGAGTTTCACGAAGACATGGTTTCCGAACCTAACGTTCCGGGAATTGAGCGCCTCACCGGTCAGGAAGTGGACTATCTCATGCTCGTCAAGGTTCGCCCTGGTCAGCAGTATGCCATTGCGCGCGAGCTCAGGCGACGCATCAAGACTTGTTTTGAGCAAAACAGGATCAAAGCCGGGTCCCCGGTACAGATATATACAGGACAACTGCCCGCAAAATAATAACGAGGAAAACATGGATCTTGGACTCAAAGGACGCGGTGTGATCGTGGCCGCTTCAAGTGAAGGTATTGGACTGGCGACAGCGCAGTCCTTTGCCCGTGAAGGCGCGCAGGTAGCCATGTGCGCCCGCACCGAAAAAACACTGCTGGACGCCGCCGAAAAGATCCGCCAGGAGACCCGCGCTGAAATCCTGGCGCAGCCTTTGGATGTTACTGATGCTTCAGCAGTTCAACAGTTTACAGAGCACGCGGCCAAGCAATTCGGACGTATCGACGTTTGCGTAACCAACGCTGGAGGCCCTCCGGCAAAGAACTTTCTCTCCATCTCCACCGACGAATGGCGCCGGGCCGTGGAAATGAACTTTCTGAGCGTGGTTTATATGGCCCGGGCGGTGATTCCCTACATGCAGCGGCATCGCTGGGGCAGGATCATCACTATCACCTCAGTTTCGGTCAAGCAGCCGGTGCCCGATCTCATTATGTCGAATGCAGTGCGCTCGGCCGTGGTCGGCCTGGTAAAAAGCCTCTCCAATGAGTTCGGGAAAGACGGAATACTGGTCAACAACGTGGGGCCGGGTTATACCGCAACGGAGCGCCTGAAGGAACTGGCCGGCACACGCGCGCTGGCGTCGGGCGTCTCGGTGGAGAAAATCTATGAGCAATGGGCTGCCGATGCTCCCGTCCGGAGAGTGGGCGAGCCGCGGGAGATCGCGGACCTCATTGTATGGCTGGCCTCGGAACGGGCTTCCTATGTGACCGGCCAAACCGTGCTGGCCGACGGAGGAATTTACCACGGATTGTAGGGCCTTGCATCCAAAAGCAGAGTGCATGGCATCCAATTTGCCGCATGTATTATCTGGCCATCGGCTTTGCAACCGCGGCCCTTGCGTACGCGTTGTGGTACGGGTTGGTTGTGCGCAGTCACCGGCGAAGAGGAGTTCTCATACTTCGCTGGATCGATACAGCCCTGGCTGGCCATGGCTACAGCGGGGGAATTGTCTGGCTGACACCCTCGGCTTTTAAAGTCCCCCTGAAGCTCTCTACCGGCATGTTTCGCAGGGCATGGATACTGGTGGAGCTAATCCCTCGCGAACATCCATTAGGCTGGCTTCTGCCCCGTGCGGCCCAGCGGAGCGAGGTGATTACGTTTCAGGCTGATCTTGATCTGCCGCCGGCGTTTTCACTCGATATCCACACCATGCGCTGGTTTGCCAGCAGCCGGAAGAATAGTTCCGCCACGGAAATGACCTGGCCGGAAGAGCAGGCTCCTCCCCTGGTTTTGACCACCCGCTGCCACTGGCAAAAAGAAATCTCAGGCACAATGGGCCTGCTGAGCCGGAATGCCGCCCGGAATTTTCTGAATATCCGTTTTGAGCGCAAGTCGCCGCATTTTTCCGCCACGCTGCTGCTGAGCAGTATTGCTCCGGAGTCGTCCAGCAATACCTGCCTGTTCGATGATGTGTGCGAACTGGCCAGGAGCTGCACCGCCTCCTTTTCCTGAACCTTTCAGGAATAACGCAGCCATCAATACCAAATTGGCAATGTTCATGGCAGTTGGAAGTACTGCTGCGCGCAAATTACACAAGTATTACAGACGGTCGCACGCCAGGCTGTTAACTTAAATGTTGTCTACAGTATTTTGGCCTAAAGCAGCCATCCGAAACCTGAAGGAGCCGCAGTGAGCACACGGAAGCACGACCGGACATTTGACGAACCCATAAGCTGGATAACGACTTTTTTTATGGCGGCATTTCATGTTGGCGCCATTGGCGCGCTGTTTATGTTTTCCTGGAAGGCGCTGGTACTGATGCTGGTGCTGATATGGGTGGCCGGCAGTCTCGGCATTGGGATGGGCTATCACCGTCTGCTTACGCATCGCGGATACAAAACCCCAAAATGGGTCGAGTATTTTCTTACCACCTGCGCGACTCTGGCTCTGGAAGGCGGTCCGTTCTTTTGGGTAGCAGTTCACCGCGTACATCATCAGAACACTGATGTTGAAGGCGATCCGCACTCACCCCGCGACGGCGGTTTCTGGTCACACATGGGCTGGATCATCACCGGGCGCGTCATGCACAACAACAACGCCTCTGCCCTGCTTCCCTATATTCCCGATCTTCGCAAAGACAAATTTCATACCTGGATCAGCAAATGGCACTGGGTACCAATGGTGGTGCTGGGAATCGTGCTGCTGGCAGTTGGCGGCTGGCCATTTGTGATGTGGGGAATCTTCATGCGGACAGTCATCGGCCTGCATTCCACGTGGCTGGTCAACTCCGCCACCCACATGTGGGGATCGCAGCGCTTCATCACCAGTGACACCTCAAAAAACAGCTTTTGGGTGGCCCTGCTCACGTTTGGCGAAGGCTGGCACAACAACCATCATGCCCACCCTCAGACGGCCCGCCACGGCCTCACCTGGTGGGAGATCGACTTCAACTGGTACGGCATCTGCGTCCTTCGTTTCCTCGGCCTGGCGTGGGACATCAAAACTCCAAAATTCAAAGTGAATCAGGAAGCGCCCACGGCACTGGAGCCGGCAGCGGCTTCCGGCGACGACTAGCCCGGGCCCATTCCCGGCTGGCGTGGTGATGCGCATGAATGTCTTCCGCTACAATTCCCTTGAGACATTATGCGCATCACCAGCCGCACAAGGACGATTGCGTTTTTCATTACGCTCGGCGCCCTTCTTGTAGGCCTGGCGATAGCGCTGAACGTCGGCTGGATCGTCCTGAACTGGCGCCGGGCGCTACCTCTGGTGCTGGGCATAATCTTCTTCGGCGTGATCATCGCCGGCATGGTGGTCAATACCATTTTTCTGGTCCGCGAAGTCCGCCGCAACGAGCAGCAGGACAGCTTTCTCAACGCCGTAACTCACGAACTGAAAACCCCGCTTACCTCCATACGTCTCTATCTGGAAACTCTGCAAAAACGCCCGGTCGAAGAACCCCGCCGGCAGGACTTCTACAAGCTCATGCTGGAAGATACCGACCGCCTGCTGGGCACGGTAGAGCAGGTGCTGAAGGCAAGCGAGGTGCGGCACACTGGCCGCCGGAACCGGGAGCACATCGACTTTACATCCCTGGCGCGGGAGTCGGTGGATCTCGCGCGTCTGCGCCACAATCTCTCATACCAGGAGCTGTCGTTTTCTGCTGAGCCTGCCGGCCAGATCACGGTGATGGGCCATCCGGAAGAGCTGCGAACGGCAATGGCCAACATTCTGGAGAACGCAGTGAAATATTCAGGGGCCGAGCGCAGAATCCAGGTCACCATCGGGACACCCAACCTGGATACAGTGTTGTTTTCGGTGCATGACAACGGAATCGGACTAAGCCGGGACGAGGTTAAGCGCATTTTCAAGCGCTTTTATCGCGTACCCAATCCTGCGGCCGTCCGCGTGAAAGGCACCGGGCTCGGCCTGTTCATCGTGCGCTCAATCGCACGCCGGCATGGAGGCGACGCCTTAGCGGAGAGCGCAGGTGAAGGACGCGGCAGCACATTTATGATTCGCCTGCCCCGGGTGTACCACGTATGAGCCGCATTCTTGCAGTAGAAGATGAAGCCCACATCGCCGGCGGCCTGCGCTTTAATCTGGAGGCGGAAGGGCATTCCGTAGAGCTCGTGGAAAATGGCGAAGACGCCCTGGAGCGCCTGCTGCATCGCGGCGAACATTTTGATGTTCTGATTCTCGACGTCATGCTGCCCGGTAAAGATGGCTTTACCGTAGCTCGCGAGCTGCGCGAGGCGCAAAACTTTATTCCCCTGCTGATGCTCACGGCCCGGGGACGTCCGGAAGACGTACTATTGGGATTTGAAGCCGGCGCCGACGACTATTTGCCTAAGCCGTTCAATCTGGACATTCTGATTGCGCGCGTCGGCAGCCTGCTGCGGCGGCGAAACTGGGTTCGCGGCGAAAAAGAATCTACGGCTGATTCCCCGGACACCTTTCGTTTTAACGGCAAACTGGTTGATTTCCAGAAGCTGCAGCTGCGCAGTGGCGAAACAGTTGTTCAGCTTACTTTGATGGAATCGGAGCTGCTTCGCTATCTGGTGCGGCACAGCGGACGCCCTGTTTCGCGCAAGGAGATCCTTGAAGAAGTATGGGGATTGCGCGAGGACACCGATACCCGCGCCATTGATCGCTTTATCGTGCGCCTGCGGCGCTATATTGAAGCCGAACCCGCCAACCCCCGCCATCTACTGACGGTCAGGGGACTCGGCTACGAGTTTGTAGTTGAACCCAAAGAAGAATGAAATCTGCTTTCCCTGGTTCCCAATCACCAAACCCGTAGCCGCTCAAATATCAGTTCTTTTTCGTCAGCCCGGCGCGCTCTTCCAGCAGCGTGATGGTCGCGGCATAATCCAGGTCGCTCAGGCCATGGCGTTTGGCCTCTGCATAGATTTCTTCAATCTTTGTGAGGCCGGGAAGATCCACACCGCTTTCCCGTCCTGCCTCCAGCATCAAATGGATGTCCTTGTGCATGAGGCGCAGAGGAAAATTAGGTGAGTAGTCGCGATTCAGAATGAAAGGCTGTTTGTATTCGGCCACGCCGGAACGAATCATGGACGCACCGATCAGTTCAAACATCTTCTCCGGCGCCACCCCGAGTTTTTTGGCCAGAGTGAGGCTTTCGCACAGGCCTTCATAAATAAACACGATGTTCATGTTTTGGGCCAGCTTGGCGGAGAGTCCTTTGCCATTGCCGCCCATGTGGATCACGTGTTTGGCCATCGCCTTGAGCAGCGGCTGTATTTTCTCGATGACCGCTGCTTCGCCGCCGATCATAAAAATCAGCGTGCCGCCTTCGGCGGCAATTTTCGAGCCGGTCACCGGCGCATCCAGAAAATCGCAGCCCTGCTGCTTCAGTTTGCTGGCAATCTTCACGCTCGCGGAGGGAGAAATCGTGCTGGAATCAACGACGACGGCTCCCTTCTCCAGCGCGGCGGCTGCGCCGTTCGCGCCAAATAAAACATCTTCAACGGCTTTGGTATCGGAAACGCATATCCATACCGCTTCCTTCCCCCGGACAGCTTCCGCAGGAGTGGCAGCGGTTTTGGCTCCAGGAACGTCTTTGCCAGGGGTGCGATTCCAGATGGTGACTTCGTGTCCGGCTTTGGCCAAATTAGCGGCCATGGGCCGTCCCATGATTCCTAATCCAAGAAAGGCTACGCGCATAATCCAGCGATTAGAAATTCCTTTCGCTTAGACGTCAAGCCCGGCAAGCCTTAATACCCGAAGATGTTACAATTTTTGGTTCACACCTCCATAAAGGATTCCTGTCATGTCTACTGTTACAGAACAGACTGCTCCCGCTCCGCAGCCGCTGGTTGCTCTTACCGAAGATGAAATTCTTTTTCGCGACAGCGTACGTCAGTTTGCCACCCAGAGCCTTCGGCCCAAAGTCAGGGAAATGGACGAAAAGGGCGTATTCGATCATGAATTGCTCGGGCAGCTCTTTCAGCTTGGCCTGATGGGCATTGAGATTCCGGAGCAGTACGGCGGTGCGGGCGGAAAATTCTTTGATTCCATTCTGGCCGTGGAAGAAATTTCCCGCGTGGATCCCTCCGCTGGCGTAATTGTTGACGTGCAAAACACGCTCGTCAATAACGCCCTGCAGCGCTGGACCAACGAAGAGCAGAAGCGCCGCTATCTGCCCAAAATGGTCAGCAATACGGTAGGCGCCTATGCGTTGAGCGAGGCCAGCTCGGGGTCAGACGCTTTTGCCATGCAGACCCGCGCGGAACGCAAAGGCTCCGAGTACATTGTCAACGGGCGCAAGATTTTTATCACCAACGCCAAAGAGGCCGGCGTCTTCATTCTTCTTGCAACCGTGGATCCCTCTGCCGGATACAAGGGCATCACGGCCTTTATCGTGGAGAAGAGCTTCCCTGGTTTCAGCGTGGGCAAGAAAGAAGACAAGCTGGGCATTCGCGCTTCCAGCACCTGCGAACTCATTCTCGAAGACTGCCGCGTGCCCCAGGAAAACGTTCTGGGCGAACCAGGCAAAGGTTACAAAATCGCAATTGAAACGCTGAACGAGGGCCGCATCGGCATTGGCGCGCAGATGCTGGGCCTGGCGCGCGGCGCGTGGGAATATGCCGCCAGTTATGCCCACGAACGCAAGCAGTTTGGCAAAAGCATCGCTGAGTTTCAGGGCATCCAGTTCCAGCTGGCGCAAATGGCCACGGAAATTGAGGCCGCGCGCATGATGGTCTATAACGCCGCGCGCATGAAAGATGCCGGACTGAATTTCGTGAAAGAAGCCGCCATGACCAAGCTGTTCGCCTCACAGGTTGCGGAGCGCGTGGCATCGCTGTGCGTGGAAATCTACGGTGGCTACGGCTTTACCAAAGACTATCCTGTCGAAAAATATTACCGCGACGCCAAAATCGGCAAGATCTACGAAGGCACCTCCAACATGCAGCTGCAAACGATTGCCAAGCTGGTTCTGGGCGGAAAGTAATCAAAGACTCACACTCCTTAAGGTCAGTCCAAGGCCCCTTGTACTGACCTTAAATACCCTAATTTCAGGCTTTCGCTGTAATCGTGTAATGCCTCCGGACTAGTAGAGTGACTAAGCCACTTAGCTTAGCCCTATTCAGGAGGCATTTTTTGAAACACTATAATTCCGTTCTTAGTCTCTCTTTGGCAGTAACTCTGTTAATGTTCGCTGTGGTTTCCTGTGGCGGCAATGCGTCCGTCAAGCCCACGGGCAGTACACAAATCAGTTCTGGTGGCAATGGCAGCAGCACCGGCAGTGGAGGTTCTGGTACCCCTCCTCCCCCTTCCACACCACCACCACCAACTCCTCCTCCTCCCCCTCCTCCCCCTCCTCCTGGAGGCAGCGGGGCAACTGCGAACGTCCTGGACAATGTGGAAGACACCAGCAAGTGGCTGACCTGCGGAAATTGCGGCAATGACGGAGCAACAGGCGCAACCCCCAATTTTTCCTTTACGCCCGGCGTAGTTTCTCCAAGCGAGGATGGCGTCAGCACGCAATTCACGATTTCACCCACAGTGCCCTACACCAATGCCTACTTCTACCTCTCTCATACCCCGGTCACAAGCCAGATTGGCGCGTTGTCGTATGAGTTTGATGTTTATATTCCTTCCGGCTCCCAAAACGCTCCTCAGGCATTTGAGTTTGAGTGCCAGCAGATTCTGAATGGCTGGATCTATAACTTTGGCTGGCAGGCCAATTACACCCTGAATGTATGGCGGATCTTCGATTACGGCGCCAAGCGCTGGGACACGGCCAATATTCCCTTTTCCGCGTTCACAGCCGGCGCCTGGCACCACATTGTCGCCGAATATCACAACGACGTGACCACGCACGTGGTCACTCATGACGCACTCACCGTGGATGGTGTGCGCTATCCCGTGAACATCCAGCACAATGCGTTTTTCTCCGGTGCGGGCAATCAATTCACCAATGCAGTACAGCTCGACAGTAACTCCAGCGCTGTCGCTTACAGCGTTTATGTGGACAAGATGAAGATCACCTGGCAATAAACAACTTGAAATAACAGCAACGGCGGAGAACACAGGTTTTCCGCCGTTGCATTGAATCTTTCTCTGCAATTTACCCTGCGTAACAATTTAGGTGCTCCAGGCACAGGAAAATTCCCTGAACACATTTTGGCCCTCCGCATTCCCGGCTTCAGACGGTTACCTGAGCTACTCATATAAAAATTGTCGTGATGCTTCCCTCGTTATAGAATTGCCAGCCCGGAGAAAAATTCGACTATGCACACGATGATGGATTATCCGCTCACGCTCACCGCGATCCTGGAGCGGGCAGGCAAATATTTTGGCGACCGGGAAATTATTTCCCGGCTGCCGGACCGTTCCATTGATCGCTCCAATTATGAGGCGCTGCACCGGCGTTCGCGACAACTGGCGGAATGTCTGCTCGCTGCAGGGTTGAAACGCGGAGACCGCGTGGCCACGCTCATGTGGAACCACTATGTCCACATGGAAGCGTATTTTGGCGTTCCTGCCGCCGGCTGTATTCTCCATCCTCTGAACGTCCGGCTTCATCCTGACGAGCTCGCCTATATCGCGACCCACGCCGAGGACCGCTTTTTGATCGTGGATGACGTACTTGTCCCGCTGCTCGAAAAATTCAAGTCGCGCACAAAACTGGAGCGGATCTTTGTAGTGCGCCACAATGCTGATTCCACCATCGGCCCCTACGAGGACTACCACCAGTGGCTGCGGCAGGCCAGCGGGCAGGCTCCACTTCCCCAAGTCAGCGAGCTGGATGGCGCTTCCATGTGCTTCACCTCGGGCACCACGGGCAATCCCAAAGGCGTAATTTATTCGCATCGCTCGCAGGTGCTGCACAGCTTTGCCATGGCCATGGCCGATGGCTGTGCCGTGTCTGAGCATGACGTGGTGCTGCCCGGCTCCTCCATGTTTCACGCCAATGCCTGGGGATTGCCCTATACCTCGGTAATGACGGGCGCCAAAGTGGTCCTTCCCGGCCCGCACATGGATCCGGAAAGCCTGCTCAGCCTGATTGAACAGGAAAAAGTTACCCTCACCAGCGCCGTTCCCACCGTGTGGCTCACGGTGCTGGCGGCGCTCGAGCAGCGCGGGCCCAACTGG
This sequence comes from Candidatus Angelobacter sp., assembly GCA_035695325.1. GTDB lineage: Bacteria > Acidobacteriota > Terriglobia > Terriglobales > Acidobacteriaceae > Angelobacter. The sequence continues at coordinate 90,565 of DASSEH010000362.1, read as the reverse complement.
AGATTCCCCCAGGACATTCGCATCGTCTGTGGTGGCACCGCCCCGCCCGAGGCCCTGATTCGCGGGCTTGACCGGCATGGCTTCCATCTCATGCACCTTTGGGGAATGACGGAAACCTCCCCCATGGCTACTCTTTCCCCAATACGTCCGGCCATGCATGACTGGTCCGAGGACGAGAAATACCAATCCCGCTCCAAACAGGGATGGCCGATGCCCTTTGTGGATACCCGCGTGATGACTTCGGAAGGCGAAGCGCCCCAGGACGGAAAAACCGCGGGCGAATTGGAGGTACGTGGTTGCTGGGTCGCCGGCAGTTATTACCACTCTCCGCAATCCAGTGACCGCTGGACCGCCGATGGCTGGTTCCGTACCGGTGACGTCGCCACGGCCGATGCTGACGGCTGCATCCGCCTCGTGGACCGCAGCAAGGACCTGATCAAGTCCGGCGGCGAATGGATCAGCTCCGTCGATCTGGAAAATACGCTGATGAGTCATCCGGCAGTTCGTGAAGCAGGCGTGGTAGCGGCCCCGCATGCTAAATGGGAAGAGCGCCCTCTGGCTGTGGTCGCGTTCAAGCCGGGCGCCAGCGCCACGCCGGAAGAGCTCCGTGCATTCCTCGGCGCACGTTTCGCCAAATGGCAGCTTCCCGATGATTTCGTATTTGTGGACGAGTTGCCTCATACCTCTACCGGCAAACTGCTCAAGACCGAGTTGCGCAAGCGCTATGCAGCCTGGAGTTGGAGTCAGGCGGCGAACAGCTCACAATAAGCCGCGCTTCAGAACAGCACGTCGAAGTCGATGCGAAATCTCCGCTTGTATGTGCCAAAGAACTGGCCAAACTGCGGATCGTCAGTATTCGAGTGCACGGCCAGGGCATTGAAATGGTTGGTCAGGTTCAGCCCCGTGAGCGCCAGTTGCAGATTGTATTTCGGCGTCACCGGAAAAGTGCGCCGCACCCGCGCATCGAGCGCAAAGAATTCAGGAAAGCGCGTCTGATCGGAGTTGGCCACGCCCACATACTGCTGAAACAGATTAGTCACGGCGTAAGGGAATCCAGTATGGACTTCCACCATGGGACTCACCTGTACCTTCAGAGGAAGATTGACGGTACCCCACGCCAGGAAGCGGTTCGGAAGATCGCCGCTCAGGTTCGTAAACTGCCCCGGCCGCACCACGGGAAATGTCACATCTCCCAGATAGGCATTGAACTGATCGATGCTTCCCCGCGACCGGCTGCGCACATAGGAAAAAAACATTTCCTGCACGTTCTTTATCTTGAAAACACTGGTGATCTCAAACTGCTGGTAGCGTGATCCGCCGTCTCCGCTCAGTATCAGGGCGTCATGGCCGCGAAACTGCCCAGGATGGATCGTTACCAGACCATGCGACTCATTCTGCAGGAACCCAGTCCGCAGCTTCAGGAAAGACGCTATCCGCTGTTCGATTTCAACATTCCCGGCAATGCTGTAAGGGATAAAGTTGCCGGCGCGCGCCGCCCGGCTAGCCAGGGGAATGGTTTCTTCCGTGTGACGATTGATAACGTTGAGAAAGGGTCTCGGTCCATCAATCACCATGCCGCTGGCGTCAAAGGTGGTGATTACCTGTTGCGGATATGACGGGAAAGCATAGACGCTCAGCGGTACATGCTCATAAAAGATCCCGGCGCCCCCGCGCACCACTGTATGCCACCGGGGAAACAGCTCCAGGGCAAAACCCAGGCGTGGCGCCACCCGGACCGCACTGCTCAGCCGCTGATTTTCAATCCGGACTCCACTATCCAGCGAAAAACGCTGATTGAAGACCCAGTGGTCCTGAACGAATCCGTCCAGCTCCAGGTCGCTGCGGATGTAGGGCTTGCCTCCCTGAAAATCAATCTGCTGCCGAAGATTGCCCACGCCATCGAAAATATCCACCGGACGCGCATGGAAGAATCCATCCGTATGGCTTCCTGATGCCCCTGCTCCGGCTTGAATGTTATGCGTACCGAAAGCCGCGAAAGGATTCAGGGAAAAACTTTCCTGGCCCTCATACCTGCGGGAATATCGGTCCTGGCTGCTGAAATAATTGCCGGAGTTCCCGCCAGGCCGCAGAAACATGTCCGCCGTACCCTGCGGCGCAGTGGCAAAGTCGCTGGTGCGCGCGGCAAAGGTACTCTGCACTACTCCGGACGAAAAATTGAAACGATCAATGACCGTCCCCGTTTGATCAAAAGAATTCAGGTTAGGCGTAACCGGCTGCGGATTGAAAAAATCCAGATTGGCAAACTTCACATTCTGCGGAGCGGAATGGAGGGTGGCCGTCAAAACATGCCTCTCCGATATCACATAGTCAAACTGCGTAAACAAATTCTGTGATTCGTGGCGGCTCTCGTTCACGGGAAACGGCAAAGTCCGCACCGGCGTTTTCTCGAGGTTATATTCGAAACTGGTCGCGCTGAACAGCCGGTCTTTGATCAGTGGACCTCCAAAGGTTACTCTGGGCGAGGAGCTGCGCAGCCCCGCCAAATGCCCGCTGCGAATGCGAAACTCCGGAAATGGGTCCTGCAGATCAAAACGCCACTTATCGCCGCCCCGTTTGGTCTCTACGGCCACAATGCCGGAGGTAAAGCGGCCATAGCAAGCCAGATAAGGCGTCTGATACACGTTAAGGCTGTCCACGGCATCTACCGGCACGGTCAAACCAAACTGCCCGGTTTGCGGATCGGTCACATCCACCGAATTCACGATCATCGCGCTGTGCACCACGCTGGCGCCGCCAATCTCGATTTCTCCGGTAGGGACACGGGCCACACCAGGCAGAAGCGGAAGCGCATCGGCCACCGTGGCCGGTTTGGCCGGAACAGATTTGATCTCTTCCTGGCTCAGTACCGCCGGTGGAGACGCTCCCGCCTGAACACCACTGTCGGCTGCTCCCTGCACCGTGACTTCCTGATGGACCGCAATTCGAGTGATTGCAGTGAACTGGACCTCCAGTTCGGCTGTGGGCGCAACAGTAACTTCTTTGGTTTGCTCCTGTAATTTCTCGCCGGATATGGTGACCGAATAGCTACCCGGAGGTACCGTAAGCTGCCACACGCCGCCCTGGTCGGTTTTTCCGCTCCATTCCTTCCCCGTTTGCGCCGCTATAGTGATAGCGACGCCGAAAGCAGGTTTTCCGCCTGCATCCTGCACACTCACCCGCAGGAACGGCGCACCGGATTGCGCGGACGCAACGGTGCCCAGCAGCACAACCACAAGTGCCAGCCAATACGTTCGGAAGCACGCCAGTAAAAGCATGTTCAGCCAGTTATTTTTTAATCTATCCCCAGGGAGAAATGACTTGTGGGCATCATAAATTAAAAAATCATCCCCTTAATTATTAATTTCTGAAAACAAGACAAGGGTCCTGGGTTACAGCAAAATCTCAAAAACAACGAATAGTCTCCGGAATTTTGCAACCGACATAGGAAGCCCTCGGCTGTGTCAGGGATTTTGTTTTGGATCCGCGTTCCATCCGCGTAAATCCGCGGTAAAGGCTTTTTGTTCTGTACCAGACCCCGCTTTGAAATCGGGGGTACCCCCCTCCCCTAAAATCCGACCCTCCATTGAGAACACAGCACTTACCTCATTTCGACCCAAGCGTGGCCCTTGGGTGGCCCAACGGCCACCCAACCCGGCTGTTGGCTTTATATTCTTATCCGCTTCCATCCGCGCAAATCCGCGGTAAGACTTTGTCGGTCATCCACCCGGTCTGTATCCGCAACCCGCGCGCATGGTAGCGCGACTCACAAAAAAGTCAATAGACAAAAAAGTCAGCGTGAAAAATAAAGTTACGCCCTAGTTCTGGGCGTTCGTGGCGGGACGGCTTTATGAATTATCCAAAAATATCTATCCCTAAAAAAAAACTGGAGTAGCGCAACAGATACTCCGGCAACCCAAAACTGGATGAATACAATTTACAAAGGGAGAATGTCTCACTGGGAATCCTCGGCAGGATCAGACAGCTGCATTGCCGGAAGCACTCTATCAATCCGGCTCATTTCGGTTCCAGACAGGGCGGCAGTTTGAGTGCTCGCCCAGCGATTCCACTGGTTCGTCCATGGCGAATCCCGCCGTGTTTCGCGCCGTTTTTGAACACCGATTCAAGTGGTTGTCTTTCATCACGATCCTTTGACCTTGCCACCACCGGAAACGGCGAATCCCCTCTCGGTCAGAGCTATCGTCCGACATGACAAAAGTAACTTGCAGCCACCCGCGGGCGTACTTTATAAACTCGTCTGCGGCTAATCTCATGGGCTGCCAACTGTAGTACAAGCTACGGTCAGCTTAAAAGACACTCCCAGCGTCGCACCTTTCCTGTCTGTGAAAGTACTTTCCGAAGGACTCACAGGCGGCAAATAAGGAACGCGGCTCATCGGGCGACAGTATGTCCTAATCAGCTTTGCTCACGTTTCTGAAGCAAAGCGGTTCTGCGCCCGGCAAGGCCCCCATGATCCTCGCCGCACCTCGTTCGCAAAACGTCGCTTCATATTCGCAACACGATTCTGATTCATTTCAACGGTTCTGATTCATTTCAAAGGAGAGATCAAATGAAAGGTCCGCTTCGTCAAGCGGCTTCCGGGACACTGCTCTGGTTATTGCTAGCCTTATGTTTCACGGCTACGCAAATCGCCGGCGCTCAAGTCAATGGAGCAATTTTCACTACGTTTCAGGATGGAACTACAGTTAACGGAAACATCTACCCCGCAAAAGATAAGGTATTCATCAGTGGAGGCCCGCAGAACGAGCACGCCAGGGGTTTAAGCCCGGACGGCGTCTACTTCTTCCAGGTCACCGACCCCAGCGGAGCGGTATTGCTTTCAACCGATGATATTAGCTGCCGGCAAGTTGTAGTATCCGGCGGAAGGATAATCGGTGTTCCCGCCGGTCCCGTTCCGGCATCGTGTACAGAACCAACGGGTTCTGCTACGCCAGGCGCTTTCCACAGCCTGGGCACAAGCGACCCCAACAGCGGCCAAACACCGGTTCAGTTGTGCGCGCCAGGCGGATGCCCCGCGGGTTCTCCGGATTTCAAGGACACACCCGACGCGGGCGGCGAGTACAAGGTCTGGGTTACGCCGGTGGCAAAATTCAAGGAATGCTGCGCCAAGGGCCACAGCACCTTCGGCTTCTGTGATTCGGACAGCAAAACTGACAACTTCAAAGTCAAAGCTCCGGCGATGGCGACTATATCGGTCTGCAAATTCAACGATCAGAATGATAACGGTACACAGGATGCAGGCGAGCCTTTGATTCCACACTGGCCGCTGACGGCGACCGGAGTGGTTGGAGATAAAGGAAACGGTCTGGCTACGCAAACCGACGACAGCGGATGCGTGTCGTTTTCGGTGGCAAACTTCACCAACGGCAGTGCGACTGTAACCTTGCAGGAAGGAACACTGGGTCCTGACTGGACGCGCACGGCTCCAGGCGACGGCGTATGTACGCTTAGCGGCTCGTCGGTCAGCTCCGGAGATTCATGCTCCATCACCGGCGGAGTCATTACTCTCACCGTGACTCCCGGCGACGACATAAGCGCGCCTAACTTCGGCAACTTCAATCCCAACTGCACGACCGGCTGCACCGGACAGCAATTGCTGGTCACAAAAACCGCGCACCCGGTCGTAACCAACACCTGGACGGCCCAAAAGAGCGTCGACAACAGCGTGATTGACACCAGCGGCAGCGCCGTCGCCAATTACACTGTTACGCTCAGCCACGCCGGGACCGCCACGATGACGGGGAATATCCGGATCTCGAATCCCTTCGGCCCCGACCTGAGTGGAATCACGGTCAGCGATGTAGTGAGCGATGCCACGGCTGATGGCGTAAGCTGCACAGTCGGCACTCCTTCGGATATTACCGCCGACGACGGCACGATTAGCGTGGTCGCTGGCTCGCACGCAGACGCAACCTACTCCTGTACCTTCACGAATGTGCCCGCCGCTGGAGTGAATACCAACACCGCAACCGCAACCTGGGCCGCCGGCACGGCCTCTGGCCTTGCTGATTTCGATTTCAGCCAGGCTACCATCGTGGATGGCAGCGTAACCGTAACGGACACCCTGCAGGGCGCTCTCGGAACGGTCAGCGTTGATGCTGCGGGCAACGTAACCACCACCGCGAATTCACCGGTAACGTCTTCCGGCCCGGGCATTTTCAACTACGCCCTTACCTTTAACGATCCTGTGGGCACATGCACCACGCATAACAACACCGCCTCGTTCACCACGAACACGAGCGGCGCCACCGGCAGCGCCTCCAGGTCGGTGAAGGTCTGCGTTGGCGCCGACCTGACGGTCAGCAAAAGCGCAACGCCTGCATTCACTTCCGGTATTCAAAAAACGGTGGACAAGACCCTGGTGGATACCGCGTCGGGAAGCAATGCCGTTTTTAACTACACGGTTACAGTCACCGAGAGCGGCTGGAAGGTCTCGGGCAACATCACGGTGACCAACCCCAACGACTGGGAACCCATCACCGCTTCAGTTTCCGACTTGTTGAGCGATTCAGTGGGGAGCTGTATCGTCAACAATGGCTCAAACGTAATCACCGTGGCAGCCGCCAGTTCTCAGGCTGTGCCCTACTCCTGCAGCTTTGCTTCCGCACCCGCGGCCGCCGGCGTAAATACCGGCACGGTCACCTGGGACAAGGCCGCAGCTTTCACGACCAATCGTTCGGCATCGGGTACCGCGCCGTATACGTTTGGCTCGCTGACCATTACCGATTCCTTCAACGGAGCTCTGGGGACGGTCAGCTCGCCGGCGGCATCCACGGTCTTTACTTATCCGCGTACGATCGTCGCGCCAATCGGAACCTGCGCGACGTTCCCCAACACCGCAACGATCGTGGAAACCAGTCAGACAGCCTCACAGTCGGTGAAAGTCTGCGGAGCCAGCGACCTGACCGTCACCAAGACGGCCAACGCGGCGTTCAACTCCAACATCACGAAAACCGTGGATAATGCACAGCTCAACACATTCTCCGGCGGAAACGTGACCTTCAATTACACCGTCACAGTCACGGAGAGCGGCTGGAACGTCTCCGGCAACATTACGGCCAGCAACCCCAATGACTGGGAGAACATCACCGCGAATTTTGCCGATTTGCTGAGCGGTGGAAACTGCACGATCACTGACGGAACCGGTGTAGTTGTGCCGGCAAGCGGCTCCGCCACCAGAGCCTACAATTGCACATTTGCCTCCGCGCCTGGAGTCAACGGCGTCAATTCGGCTACAGCCACGTGGGATCCCGCCGCAGCCTTTACGGCGGACAGTTCGTCCACGGGTACCGCCGCGTATGCCTTTGGCTCACTGACGGTCACCGATTCCTTTAAGGGAAGCCTGGGGACAATCAGCGCGCCGGCGGCTTCCACCACCTTTACCTATCCGCGGACGATCACCGCGCCCACCGCTACGTGTTCAACCTTCCCGAACACGGCAACCATTATTGAAACCAATCAAACAGCCTCGCAGTCGGTGAAGGCGTGCGGCGCCAGCGACCTGGCTGTAACCAAGACCGCGGCTGCGACATTCGACTCCAGCATCGTGAAGAACGTGGATAAAACGCTGGCTGAACAGGCGGGCGGCACGGCTACCTTCACCTACACCATACAAGTGACGGAAAGCGGCTGGAAAGTCGCCGGCAACATCACCGTCGCAAACCCGAACGACTGGGAGGCAATTTCAGCCAGTGTCGGCGATGCGCTGAGTATCTCCGGTGGAGCCTGTACGATTAGCGGAGGCCCCGGCGTTACGGTAGGAGCGAGCAGTTCAGTCTCCCTGCCCTACGTCTGCACGTTCAGCGCTGCTCCCGCTGCCGGCGGCATCAATACCGCTACGGCTTCGTGGAATAAGGCTGCATTCTTCACCCCCGATGCATCCAGTTCGGGCTCAGCCGGCTTTGCCTTCGGCGCGCTCACAACTCTTGATGCGTTCAACGGTGCAGCACCCGTTACTCTGGGTGTGATCAGCGCGCCCGCAGCTTCGACCACCTTCACCGACATTCACACGGTGAACAACACGACCGGCGGAGCATGCCAGTCATTCACGAATGTAGCCACCCTCTCACCGACCAACCAAACCTCCAGCCGGACGGTAACTGTCTGCAACACGGCCACCGGAGCGCTCACCAGGGGCTTCTGGCAGAACAAGAATGGGCAAAATATCATCGCGGGAGGAGCCTCGACCGGGGGTATCTGCAACTCGGGCGCGTTCCTGCGGACGCTCAATCCCTTCCAGGATTTGAGCGCAACTGCAACCTGCAGCCAGGTCGCCGCATACGTGAGCAACATCATCGCCGGATCCAATGCTTCCGGTTCCTCGATGAATGCCCAGCTCAAGGCCCAAATGCTCTCCACGGCACTGGACGTGTTCTTTAGCGATCCAGCACTGGGCGGCAATCTCATTGGTGCTTCCACACCGCTTGGCGCAGTCAAAATTGATCTGACCCAGGTGTGCGCGATGATCGATGGATCCGGGGGCAGTTCGTGCTCCGGCATCCGGAACGACGTGAGTTCGCTTTCTTTCGGCGGCAATCGAAGCTTGACGGTCGCCGGAATCCTCGTGTTTGCCGCGAACCAGTCGAACGCAGACGGCAGCATCTGGTACGGACAGAACAAGACGGTCCAGGAGGGCGCCAAAAACGCCTTTGATGAAATTAACAATCAAGCGGCGTTCATAGCGCCGTAAACCTTTATTTCCGCCGCCGGGCCGATCAAATCATTGAACGGCCCGGCGGCGCTTATCCCCCAAAAAAAGCCGGAGTAGCACAACAGATACTCCGGCAACCCAAAACTGGATGAATGCAATTTACAAAGGGAGAAGTCTCACTGGGAATCCTCGGCAGGATCAGGCAGCTGAATTGCCGGAAGAACGCCTTCAATCCGGCTCCTTTTCGGCTCCAGCCAGGGCGGCAGTTTGAGTGCTTCGCCCAGCGATTCAACTGGTTCATCAATGGCGAATCCCGGTGAATCCGTGGCAAGTTCCAGCAGCACGCCGCCAGGTTCGCGAAAGTAAATCGAATAGAAATACTGCCGGTCGAGGACCGGAGTTACATCCAGATTATTTTCAATGAGGCGTTTACGCCACGCCATTTGCGCGGCATCATCGCTTACCCGGAACGCCACGTGATGAACGCTGCCTGCGCCCATGCTGCCATGTGGAGCGTCCGAGGCGCACAGCATATCAACGTGGGCCACGATACTGCCTTCGGCCATATCAAAACGGAAGCGATTTCCGTTCTGGGAAATCCTTTTAAATCCCATCATGTGGAGAAGCTGGGCGGTTTTTTCGTAACGCCGCTCCATGAATGTGATGGAATGAAATCCCCGGATCGCATGTGCCGGCGGCACTGCGGCATTGGGCCACGGGTGTGGCGACTGGGCATTGGTCTGGCCGACAATCTCCAGCTTCATTCCGTCAGTATCGGTAAAAGTAAGAACTGATTCCTCGAAGCGCTTCCTCTGGCGCTCCACGGACACTCCTGACCTGCGCAATCTGTCTTCCCAATACCCGAGTGAATCGTCGGGAACGCTGAATGCCGTGGCCGCCACCATTCCCGCCCCCGGACTCCCGCGATGGGTAAACAGGCAGGGTAAAAAATTGAGAATCGTTCCCGGACTGCCCGTTTGGTCTCCAAAATAAAGATGATAGCTGTTGGGATCGTCGAAGTTGACAGTCCGCTTCACCAGGCGAAGCCCCAGCACTCTGGAGTAAAAATCCAGGGTCCGCTGGGGATCAGACGCTATGGCCGTAACGTGGTGAATTCCCAGGATTGGCTGTTTCATCATTGCTGTACTCGTACTTTCCAGGGCCGTTTGTAATCGAGGATTTTGAGTTCTTACAAACTGACTGCCGGAAGATCTTTCCGGCCGAATGTACGCTCTCGCCATCGATTCGCCCACCCGTCCGTCCGCCATACTTTTTTTTATTGCGGAAGGGCCAGGTACGGCGAATCGATGGCTTCGAAATTCACGCTGTAGCCCCGTGGTAACAGGAAGCTTCGGTCATTTTTTCCAGTAAAATCGGCTGGAAGGCCGCAAGTTCAGCCAGCGCGCACGTTCTCGCCGCGGCCACTGTCTGCAGTGTGCACTCCAGCATGGCAGAGCACTCGTGTATGGAATACCCTTCCAAAATCGACATCACAAATACAAAGCGCTCCAGCGGAGTGAGTTTGGTTACGGGGTTGATCAGAGCGATATCTACGTCGCCTTGTTCTACCCACCACCGGTCACGGTTCTGTTCATCATGTCCGAGTTGCGGGGAAAAATTCTGAATAGCGCCTTGAATAAGGGTGCGCCTCATCCAGGATTGGAACATCTCCCCGAACATGGTTGGATTGTCCGGAAACTCCTCAAATACCTGCAAAAAGCACTGCTCCGCTTTCTGGTGGTTCGCCGTGAGCAGAAAGGCGAGCAGATAGAGCTGTTTCATATCATTTGCAGACATCTCGCAGAAACCGGTGCAACTCTCGTAATCTGTGCGCAACTTCCTTGTTTGCTTTTGCTGAAAACGATTCACGTAAACCTCCTTACCGCATACGGACAATCAGCTCGAATCGGGTCCCTGTTTTCCTGCCTCTTTGCAAAATTCTGCACTCAATAGTGCAATACGCTTGCCATTGCTAAACATTGAATAACTTAGAGTTATTTAATATACTTCATGCTGAAATGTCGGCAAATGTCCAAAATTCAGCAGAAAAACCAGCAAGTGCAGATCTGCCTCGTTATCTCAAGCCCCTGAGCTGGAGATAAATAGCCGGCACGAACGAAAGCTTTTTGGGCTGTCATTCGCCGCCGATTGGGGTAGTCTTAGACTTTACAAGGAGAAAGCAGCTGCAGGCATTGCCAAACACACTCACCAAACCGGAGCAACCGGAAGGCGAGCACGGGATCATCATCGACAATATCCCTGTTTTGGCGTGGTATTGCCTGCCGGATGGTACTACCGAGTTCCTTAACCGGCGGTGGCTCGATTACACGGGTCTCTCTCTCAAAGAAGCACTGGGATGGGGCTGGACGTCAGCCGTGCATCCGGTGGATCGAGAAAAATTAGTGGCTACCTGGCGCGCCCTGATCGATTCGGGTGAGCCCGGAGAGGAATCGGCCCGGCTGCGCCGTTTTGACGGAGAGTACCGCTGGTTTCTCTTTCGCGTCGTGCCGGCCAGAGACGAGGCAGGAGCTATTGTTCGCTGGTATGGAACCAATACCGATATCGAGGACCTGCATCGGGCCCAGGCCCTGATCGCCACCGAAAAAAAGACCCTGGAAATGATTGGAAGCGGCCTCAGCCTTCAGGCAACACTCGAAAATCTCTGCGACACCATCGACGCACAATCACCCAAACTTGTCTCTGCGGTTATGCTCATGGATACCGATGGCCGTCACCTTAGGCCAGCCGCAGGGAAAAGGCTTCCCCGGGCCTGGCTGGACGCCATTAATCCGGTAGCCGTTGGGCCGCTGGTCAATTCGGCCGGAACCACGGCTTTTCCGGACAAAGCAGTAATCGTCTCTGATATTGCCAGCGACCCACGCTGGGTAAACCTCAGGCAGGTCGCTCTGGCCAATGGCCTGCGCGCCGTGTGGTCTCAGCCGCTGGTTTTAAGAAATGGCGAAGTGGCCGGCGCATTCTGCCTGTACTACCGTGAGCTCAGAACACCTGATCCTTCGGATCTGCAGCTCATGGAATCCTCGGGGCGCATCGCGGTCCTGGCCATTGAGGGTGACCGGGCACAGGCAGCACTGACGAAAGCAACCAGCGAACTCAAACGATCAGAAGCTCAGCTTCGGAAAACCATCGATAACATTCCTGGATTTATCTCCATCATGAGTCCGGAAGGTGAGATCGAGCTGGTCAATCAGCAAACCCTGGACTATTTGGGAATGACTCTCGATCAGATCAGGAATTGGTCCACGGTCCTGCACGAGGATGACCGTGAGGCCGTGATCGCCACATGGCAGCGCTCCGGCGAAACGGGAGAACCCTACGACATTCAGCACCGGATACGCCGGGCGGACGGAGTATATCGCTGGTTCCATGTGCGCGGTCTGGCGGTGCGTGACCCGGAAGGCAACATTTCCCGCTGGTATATCCTGGTCACCGATATTGATGAACAGAAGAGAGCAGAAGAAAGAGTTCGCCAGGACGACACGGAACTGCGCCGGATGACCGACGCCATCCCCACTTTTATTCAGGTGCTGAACACGGATGGAACGGTTCTCTATGCAAATGAGACAGTGCTCAATTATCTGGGGCTCACTTTAGCCGAGGTGCAGCGGCAGGATTCTCGCTCGCGTATCTTCCATCCCGAAGATGTGGAGAGATTGCGCGAGGAGCGCGGCAAAGCACTGACGCTCGACGTACCTTTTGAAAATGAGCAGCGAGTGCTGGGGAAGAACGGTAAGTATCGCTGGTTTCTCATTCGCTACAATCCGCTGCGCAATGAACAGGGCAAGGTCATCCGCTGGTATGCGACGGGAACTGACATTAACGATCGCAAAAAGGCTGAAGAGAGAATGCGCAATGAGAACCTGGAACTACGCGAGGAAATCGACCGCAGCTCCATGTTTGAAGAGATCGTTGGCTCTTCCGACATTCTGCGCCGGGCCCTCACCCAGGTATCCAGAGTTGCCCCCACCGAATCAACGGTGCTTATTTTGGGCGAGACGGGGACCGGCAAGGAGTTGATTGCCCGGGCGATTCACAAGCGGTCCAAACGTTCCGGACGGGCGTTTGTGCGGGTGAACTGCGCCGCCATTCCAACCTCTCTGATTGCCGCGGAACTGTTTGGCCATGAAAAGGGTGCTTTTACCGGAGCAGTGCAACGGCGGGCCGGGCGCTTTGAAGCCGCCGACGGGGGCACCATCTTTCTCGATGAGATCGGAGACCTGCCCCCGGAGACGCAAATCGCTCTGCTGCGGGTGTTGCAGGAGAAGGAAATCGAAAGGGTGGGCAGCAACCGCCCGGTCCCTGTCGATGTCCGGGTCATTACCGCCACCAACCGTGATCTGCAGGCCGCGGTAGCTGCCGGAACCTTTCGCCAGGACCTGTTTTTCCGCTTAAATGTTTTTCCCATCCAGGTACCGCCCTTACGGGAACGCAAAGACGATATTCCCCTGCTGGTCGAATATCTGGTGGACCGGTATGCCAAGAAGACGGGCAAGCGGCTCACCACCATTCATGAAGAGACTCTGAATCTGTTTCAGGCTTATGACTGGCCGGGAAACATTCGTGAGCTGCAAAATGTAATTGAACGAGCAGTGATCCTGTGCGATGGCGACACCTTTGAAGTCGAGGAAAGCTGGCTCAAACCAGAATCGCCCCGACGGGATAGTCCTGAGATGTTGTCTTTATCCACGATTGTCACAAAAGAGAAAGAAATTATCGAAACGGTGCTGAAGGAAACCCGGGGACGAGTCTCAGGACCCAACGGAGCAGCGGCCCGGCTGGGCATTCCCCGCCAAACCCTTGAATCCAAGATCAAGACCCTGGGAATCGATAAGTTTCGCTTCAAAACCAACCATTCCTGACTGCTTTCTGGCTTCTCCTGCGAGTCAATCCTCCTGCCTGCTGCCGAATTTTAAGCAATTCCTGATACTTCGTCACCCACGCCATAAGTAAGCTGTTTTTATTCAATTACTTAAGCTGGCCACTGTATTGCACTCATATTCAAATGCGAAAGTGTAGGTAAGCCAACTATGACTCTAAAAATTGAAAAAAAGGCAGACAGTCAGCAAACAGAGATCAGATTGATTGGCCAGATAGAATGTGATGTTTTAGGCACCTTGAAAGAAGAGCTACAGGACAGCAACTCTGCAACCATTCTGGATCTTGAAGAAGTGACCCTCGTAGACGTGGATGCAATTCGCTTTCTCCGGGATTGCGAGATTGAGGGAATGAGTATCCGCAACTGCTCGCAATACATACGGAATTGGATACAACTGGAACGCGGCAGAGTTACGCGGGATGACGATCTTCTCAGCCAATAGCTGAGCTTCTGCTTACAGAGCAATGATAAGCGCCAAAAGGTGTGGATACACGCACGCTGCGCCCTTAAATAACGGCTGATCGTAATTCCCTCTTCCGCACCCGCGAATTACTTCCCCGCCTATATCTGCCCACCTTAGTCCTTGCCTTTTCCCAGGAGAACATGCCTCTGCACCAGTCTTCAATTCCCTTCATTTCGGAGTAACTGTTTTTCATAACGATCAATTTTGTATAAATTTTCATTTTCCGAACAAGCCAACTAAGCCGCAACAAAAGTACTATCTTCCTGCAGAGAAAAATATCTCCAATGTACGAACAGTAATATCAGTAAAAGAAATTACCTCTGCGCTCAGCGTTCTGAGCACCTTTATCCAGGCCCCGTCCAGTATTGCCGGAACGAATTGCCGCTCCGGCAATAACCCGCTTGACCGTAAAATAATTGGCCCTGCCTTGTTTTTGTCACGACTGTCCATACCTTCTTCGCTATCCGGAAGTTAGTACAAAAATCACAATTTTGCTCTGGAATGCCGCTCCCCGGTCAAACTCATTTTGCAAGTAATAAAAAACTCTTCAAGGAGAAGGATTTATGAAAAACACTTTTGCAAAAATCACATTGCTGGCAGCCATATTAACGATTGGAACTTCGGCATTCAGTACCTCAAGCAATACATCGGCAGCCAGGCCATTCCCGTGTTTGCCTCCGGCCCTTTGCTCGGCTCAGTAATGAGTATTATGTACTCTGTGCAGGGCAGCGCTTTTGGCCGATAGTTGCGGTGTAGGGCAAATATCTATCGGCATAAATAAATGTCTAAGCTGCAACTCATCTATGCGCTGTGGTACGGGGATACGGGTATTCTTATGATCATTACCCTGGTATTGATCATAAGAAACCAGTGGAAGAAGTTCCCCTTTTTCAGCGTGTATTGCGCGCTCAGCAGCTTTACTGGCGTTGCCCTGTATCTGCTTTCTCACTCCACTGTACTTGGCCCCTTCTACTGGGGTTCGCAAACGGCGCTCACGTTTCTGGAGTTCGCCGTAACGTATGAGGTATTCAGCAGACTTTTTGCCCAGCAGGACGCTCTTCGCCGTTTGGCTGGCAGCGTTCTCTACTGGTCACTGCTGGCCTTTCTCGTTCTCGGAGCAGTTACACTTTATGCCCAGCCGCCAGTCTCGGGACAAAGCTACGCTCCCGCCCTGTATGTGATTTCTGAAGCACTGAGAATCCTCGAAGTTGGCCTGCTTCTGACCCTGCTTATTTTTTCGCGGGC
Organism: Candidatus Angelobacter sp.; assembly: GCA_035695325.1. Lineage (GTDB taxonomy): Bacteria > Acidobacteriota > Terriglobia > Terriglobales > Acidobacteriaceae > Angelobacter. The sequence goes on along the minus strand of DASSEH010000362.1, from coordinate 75,295 downwards.
ATTTGGAATCAACTGGCGGCAGCCTGTCTTTGGCCTGGCTCTGGGTATGGCGATACTCGCGACCTTCGATTTGGCCGCCATCGCCGTAAGGGCGCATTTTGGAATAGACACGATCACCCTGATGAATGCCATTCGCGGCATATCCTTCACCGCCAGCCTGCTGGTCTGGCTGGGATATAGTCTGCTGCCCGCCCAGGTGACCGTCTACGCCGGACTGCCCTCAAAAAGTCATCTGGAGCAATGGAACCAGGCAGTAAGGAAACTTAATTACCAATGACGTTAATCCTCATTTTCGGACTTGTCGTTCTCACCCTGGCGGCGATCGGAATCACGATCCGGCATCCTTTCCGGCACGCAGCCCTTCATCCGGTGGATATGGTCGCGCTTGACACCCTGCTGGACCCAGAGGATGAGGAGTTTTTACGCTCAAATCTTTCTCACGCGCCATTCCTCAGGTTGAGGCGTAAACGCATTCGCATGACGCAAAAGTATGTCAGCCGTATAGCCGATAATGCGGCTTGCGTACTGCAATTGGTAATGGCGGCGCCACAGACTTCTGAAGCTGTGCAGGAGACGGCGCAAATAAAAGTTCTGGCCATGCAGATTCGCCTTCAGTGCCTGCTCGCACTGGGCAAACTGTCGATCGAATATATTTTTCCCGGGCTGGAACTTGCTCCCTTCAAAACGGTCCCGCAGTATCAGTCTCTTTGCAGCAGCATGATGAATCTGAGCAAGCTGATGCCGCAAAGTGCAATCGCTGTCTTTCCTGCCAATATGCAATAGACAGCGATTACACCGTGGCGGTGGCGTCCGTCGGCATACTACTTTTCTTGGGCCTTCGGTTGGCCTGAAGGATCTTTTTCCGCAGGCGGAGAGATTTCGGCGTAACTTCAACCATCTCATCATCGGCCACGAACTCAATGGCCTGTTCCAGAGTCAGGGCTTTGAACGGCACCAGACGAATGGCCTCATCGGCGCTTGAAGCCCGCATGTTGGTGAGTTTCTTTTCGCGGACTGCGTTCACGTCCAGGTCCACTTCGCGCGCGTTTTCTCCCACGATCATGCCTTCGTACACGTCCACGCCGGCGCCAGCAAAGAGGACTCCGCGCTCCTGCAGACTCCAGAGAGCATAGGCAGTAGTTGTGCCGGCACGGTCGGATACCAGAGCGCCCGTCATGCGGTGCGGTATTTCGCCCAGCCACTCGGTGTAGCCATCGAACAGCGAATTCATGATGACCGTACCGCGCGTTTCGGTGAGCATCTCCGAGCGCAGCCCGATCATGCCGCGGCTGGGAATGGTGAATTCCATGCGCACGCGACCGGAGCCATGATTGTGCATCTTGGCCATCTGCCCTTTGCGTCCGCCGATTTTTTCAATCACCACTCCCACAAACGTCTCGGGGACATCTATCGTCAATTTTTCCACCGGCTCCATGAGTTTGCCGTCCATGCGTTTGGTCACGATTTCCGGTTTGCCCACCATGAGTTCGAATCCTTCGCGGCGCATGGTTTCAATCAAAATCGAGAGCTGCAGCTCTCCCCGGCCCAGGACTTTAAAAGTGTCGGTGCTGCCCGAATCTTCCACGCGCAGCGAAACGTTGGTCAGCAGCTCTTTTTGCAGCCGGTCTCGCAGATTGCGCGACGTAACGTAAGTGCCTTCTCTGCCCGAAAAGGGCGAAGTGTTCACCGTAAACTGCATGGCGATGGTGGGCTCGTCGATCACAATTGGCGGCAGCGGTGCGGGATTTTCGACGCTGGTGATTGTCTCGCCAATGCCAATATCTTCCACGCCGGCGATGGCCACAATGTCACCGAGTTCGGTTTTGTCGGTGTCCACGCGTTTGAGCCCGCTGAAGGAAAACAGCTTCGTGATCTTCACCTTCTGTATTGATCCATCCAGTTTGGCAATGCCAACATCTTCGCCGTTCCGCAGCGTGCCGTTGAATACGCGGGCAATCGCCAGGCGGCCAAGATAGTCGCTGTAATCGAGGTTGGCGACCAGTATCTGCAGGGTATTCCCGGCTTCCCCGGCAGGCGCGGGAATCGTAGCCAAAATAGCATCAAACAGCGGACGCAAATCTTCTCCCGGCACATCCGCTTTGGCCGAGGCTGTTCCGGCTTTGGCGTTGGTGTACAGGACTGGAAATTCAAGCTGGTCTTCGCGTGCATCCAGATCAATGAACAAATCGTAAAGCTCGTTGAGCACTTCCTGAGGACGCGCATCCGGGCGGTCAATCTTGTTGATGACCACAATCGGAGACAGCCCCGCTTCAAGCGCCTTGCTCAGTACATAGCGTGTTTGCGGCAGCGGACCTTCACTGGCGTCCACCAGGAGCATGACGCCGTCCACCATCTTCAGAGCACGCTCCACCTCGCCACCAAAGTCACTGTGCCCTGGCGTGTCCACGATATTGATTTTCATATCGTGGTACCAGATGGCCGTGTTCTTCGACAAAATGGTGATGCCGCGCTCGCGCTCCAGTTCGTTCGAGTCCATAACGCGGTCCATAACGGCTTCATTCGAGCGAAAAGCGCCGCTTTGGCGCAGCATGGCGTCCACCAGTGTGGTTTTTCCGTGGTCAACGTGGGCAATAATAGCGATGTTGCGAATTGTGGAATTCAAAAAACAGTCTCTTTTGGGAAAAAATTTGCCGGGCTGATTCAGCAATAATTACATTCTATCTGCAAATCTTGAATCTCCGGGCCTGCTTATGTTAAATAACTTGCGCAATCAGTTCTGCTGCCGGCATTTTCGGCACAACATCAATCACGAACCAGGGTTGTAAGAAACACCGTCATTAAGGAGGACGGAAAACACTTATGATGAAGAAATTTTTTAGCGCAACACTCGCACTTGGAATGCTGGCCACTTCGGCCGCGTTTGCAGCCCAGCCCGCTCCGGCGCCGGCTCCTGTTCAGAAAGAAAAAGGCGGAGAGCAGCACCCGCACATCCGCACGGCACTGCGCGAACTGAGAGAAGCCAAAAAAGAGCTGCAGACCGCGGCCCACGATTTCGGCGGCCATCGCAAAGAAGCCATCGAAGCCGTGGACAATGCAATCAAGCAGCTGCAGGAAGCCCTGGAATACGACAAGAAGTAGTCGAATCGATGGTTCGAAAGATTCGGGCGGCCCATGTGGCCGCCTGTTTCGTTTCCGGCCCGGCCTGTGCGTCAGAACCGTCAGCGTGCGCTCCGCACACGCAATCAGCACCTGGTGTTGCCCCGGTTGAACGTGGTCAGAAGTTAACGTTCAGCCTTTGAGTGCTTCCTTATTTCAGCAGAAAACTTTCTAGCCGGTAAATTATCTTGTTCCCGGTAAACAGGAAGGTTCGAATCGTTCGCGCACTCGCGCAGATATTTCCTCTTGGTGACTCTCGTGTTCCTCACCCAATATCGGGGATAGCCGCGTCGCAAACGGCCTTGGCTGTTCCAGCTGCGTTGTATGCCATGTTGAAGATTCTCCCAGAAATGGTGCTCATCATGAACGCTGTTCTGGTCCTCATTCAGCCACCATTCAAAACCGTGCCGCTTCCCATCCTTCACAAAACGGGCTTCAGACAAATAGACCCGTCCGTCACCCCAATCGTTCTTGACACGCCAGAGATCAAGGCCCGTACCATGCTTCATTGTGTAGGTGCCTATAAGCTCTCCGTCATCTGACCATTGCTTCGCCGTCCCGTGGGCAAAGCCGTTGGAGTAATGCTCCATGAAAGTCACAACGCCGTTCTCGAAGTGATAAAGGGACCCATGCGTGACCCCGTTTTTTAGCGGGCGCTCAAATTCAAGAAGTCCGTTCTTATCAAACTGCCGTTCGCCCAGAACTTCCCCGTTCAGAATGTACTCTGCCTTGTATTTCTGTGGCCCCGCTGAATGGATAGCCAGAACGCGTTCCTTCGCTTCTTTTGGAATGGACGAACGATAGTGCTTCATAGTCCAGTATTGTAGTTTCTGGTCTCAGCAGCAAAGCGAGTAAGTTCATGTAGTCGCTGAACCGAGACACCACCGAGTCAGGAAAGACGGCGGCCAGATAGCCGCGAACAAAAAACCTTCCACCGGCTGCAGTTCTCCACCACGAACAATATGGCCCCGCTCCTAACCCAGTCACTCTGCTTAGCCCACGCTTAGAGCAGCCTGCTCCTGAACAGACGTTCCGGTCTTCCACTTCGCATGAGTGATCCAAATCACTCCCAGCAGCGCAAAAAGATAGGAAACAGAGGAAACTGCCGCCGCGCCGTTGATGCCGTACCTCGGTATGGCCCAAAGATTGGCCCCAATATTGAGCACCGTGGACGCGATCCAGAGCACAACGACGCTGAAAGGAAAGCCGCAGCTGTTCAGATACTGCACCAGCACCGTCTCGATTCCCAAAAACAAAATTCCGGGCAGAAGAAAAAGCACAGGCGTTGCGGACGGGGCAAAAGCCCTGCCGAAAAGAAAAACTATGACAAATCGCGCACACAAGGCCAAAACCGCCAGTATGCCAAGCAGACCTGCGGAGCTGCCCGCGACAGCTTTCAGCAGGAGCGAACGTTTCCGAGAATCATCCGTGATGCCCGAAAGTTTGGGAAATAAGATGGCAGCAACGCCAGTGGGCAGCAGGAGCACGTAATCGGCCAGCGTCCCGGGAATCGAATAATATCCGGCAGCCGTGGCCCCAAGCATTGACTTGACCATGAGCAAATCGATCTTGATGACGATAAACGCCAGAAGACAGCAGATATAAACCTTCCACCCCAGGCGAAAGTTCTGCCGGAACAGATGAACTGAAGGTTGAATTCTTCCCGGCGACAATCGCATCAATGCTCGAAGCGCCAGCAGAAATCCGGCCAGCATGGCCAACAGCACCAGCGAAAAAAGCACTTCGGGCCTGCGCGCCCCCAGCAGTACCGCTGCTGCAACGGATGCAACGGCCAAAACTTTATTTACAAGCTCAATTGTGTTGTAAAGCCGCACGCGCAGCAGCCCCATCAGCAGATTAACTACGAGCAGATAGGCTGTGCCAACCGGAATCCAGAGAACGGCGAGCAGCAGCATAAGACCGCTCAGCGGAGCCCGGTTCCATATATAAAATGTCCCGCCCAAAACGATTGCCCCGGCACCTCCCAGTAAAAAACCCGCAAAAAGGGCGTTGGCCAAAAGAGACGGCAGCAAAGAAGGGTTTTTTGAAAGAAAATAAGAATTTGTGCTGTGCAGACCCAGATTAAGAAACTGCACGCCAATAGCGCCGATGGCGGCGGCCACGGCATAAGTTCCCCGGCCTGCCGGCCCCAGAGCTCGAGCGGCAATCACGCTCGAACACACCCCCAGAGCAGCCATGAGCAGCTGTGTCGAATAAGTACCAACTGCCTGTCTTATGAAGGATGATCCTGCGATTCGGCGAACGATCTGAGAGCCGGAATATTGTTCAGCCATCGATACATTTTTCATTCGAACAGTCTTTTCAGGCATCCCTTTTATGCTGCCACTGCCACAGATTCCTGTACCCGTCCGTGGAATGAAGCCCGTATGCCGAATAATAAAGCGAAGCACAGTCCTGCAAGAACATATCTGAAATTGGGAGTCACCAGCAGGCCCGGCAGCATACCCAGAGTTATGGCAACAACAATCGGTATATCTGCAGGAAAATTCAGGCGGCAATTTTTCCGCACCGGAAACAGCAGAATCGCCAGCATCAAAACAAGCGTGGTCAGTTTGCCCACCACGTTCACGGCAATGATCCAGGGCTTCTCTCGTGCGATTCTGAATACTTCCCTGCGCAAAATCGCTTCATACTCCGGGCCGCAGTAAATCACTTTGGGGTCGATACTCCTGACCTTGTTGCCTCCAACCTCATCCCGATATTCAGCGACCTCGGAATTATGCACCCAGCCCAGACCAATATAGATGTTGTGCCACATGGGGTGGCTAAGGGGGTAATGCCGATAAAACCATGCTCCCGGAAGATAAGAAGAGAGTAAAACAACAAGCGTCAGCATAACGGCCCTGAATTTCGCAAAATAAACAAATGCCATGGCAACCAGCATGGCCAGGTATGGCACTGCCGCACGGTATCTCATCAGGCCGCATACTCCCACCGCAAAAGCCACCAGGATTGCAGTTATGGCAAAAAGCTTCCAGTCCCTCGAAAAGCGTATCAACCACGGTAGGCCTGCAAGCGCAGGAAATGCCTGAAAAGCATACGCATCGGATGCCATAGCCGTAAGCCAGACCGCAGTGAAGAAATACAGCACTATGCGTGCATCCCACTTACGGATGGCCAGCGCTCCGATAAGCGTCGAAAGAACGAGACAAGATCCCATAATGAGATCGTAGGCGCCAGCCACGGAGAGGTGCAGGGCCTTCGACAAGGCCGGAACCGCCACCAGCAAAGCGGTATTGTCAATTGGGGCCGCGCCTGCCACGCGAGTTCCATTCACAATCTGCACGCATGTATCGTAACGAGAGCCCATGAACTGGAACCAGGTAGGCGTGCTGCGCACCAGTATCTCAGGCCAACGCACTGTCATTTCCGCTCTCCAGTCTTTTTGTATTGATCACAAAAACATTTCAATTCTTCTCATGAATTGTTTTGCTCCCGATGCCTGCCCTTGCCGCATCAGCAGAATTTGAACTGGCCTGCTCCGGTCGCGGAGAACACTGTATCGCAAAATTGTCCTGAATACCTGCCAGCACTGCCCGCGCATTTTGCTGCCAGGTATGGCGTGATATTGCGGCCTCGCGAGCACGCTTCCCCATCTGCAGCCTCATGTCCGCGTGCTCGGCCAAATATAAGATTGCCGCTCCCAGTGCTTCTGCATTGCCCGGCTCCGAGAGCCAGCCATTTTCTTGGTGCGTAAGGATCGTTCCCATCTGCCCCAGGTTGCTGGCAATAATGGCCTTTTCCATGGCCATATATTCAAAAAGTTTGGTGGGTGAGCCGAAAAACTCGCTTCCATCCGCAAAGGGGATAAGAGGGGCCAGAAAAATATCCGCCGCATCCAGAATCTCCGGAACACGATCATGCGGCAGGGGGCCCGTAAAAATAACGCGCCCATCTTTTACCCAGGGAGCTAACGCAGTCTCTATCTCTGCCCGCAGCGGGCCATCTCCAATCAGCAGAAATCGTACCCGGGCAGCGATATCACCTCCGCTGTCTCCAAGCAGGCGTCTTGCTGTTTTCTGTAAAACTTCAATCCCATGCCAGTAGCTGAATGTCCCGATAAAGCAAGCCACGATATCATCGGGGGCCAAACCCAGTTCGTCTCGAGTTTTTCCGCGATTCTGGCTGGGCCTAAATACCTGCGGATCAACACCGTTAGGATTAACAAGAATTCGCTCTTTCTCAATGCCACGGGCCACGAGTTCCTGCCGAAGGACCTCAGAAACAACCACAATGAATGATGCCGACTTCAGCGCATAATCTTCGCACAACTGCAGCCACGCGCTAAACCGCGAAGGATCCCAGTTTTTGGCCGTCCATATCTCGGAGCCGTTGTATTCGAGAACCAGTGGGACCCGTAATTTTTTCGAGAGTAAAGCTCCGGCCACCACAAAACGGCCATGGCGCTGATAAAGGGCTCGTGGGCGGCTTTTGCTCAAAGCTTTGCCAGTTTTTCGCGCAAAATGCCAGTTGTATGCAAGCGCCGCCGCTTCCCAGAATAAAAAAGGCATGGAAGAAAGGGGAATACAATCCTGCGATAAATCATGAAACGGCAACGGCCGTCCGGTGAACACCCGGCATGGCACGCCGTTCTGCCTGACGCCATCCAGAAAACCCTGCACATGGCTCATGGCGCCACCAACCCCCATGCGCGCCATGGGATAGGGAAACAAATATGCCAGATTCAATTCCGTGCCAGACGTTCGCATCTCTGCCCGCCTGCGCCACTTCAGTCCAGTCTGCAGAACAGCAAAACTGCAGAGCAACGTAAGCACATCGCAGATCACCGCAATCGCAGTCAGCGGAGCCAGACGAAACCAGCTTCGCCATGTATATATCTTTTTATTGCCGGATTCGTCGAGTAAAACAGTAGCCGAACAGCGATGTAACAGCCCGATCCACGCAAGCAGGAGTGGAGCGTTCAGTTCATCTATGGAGCGAAAGAAAAAGACAAAGGCCTCGCCTTTGAACTGTCGCAAATAAAATAACTGCTTCAGGAAGCCAATTCTGCGCAGCTTTCGTTTTTCCAGAAAAATGATTTCACTCTCCGGATAAACGGTTCTCACTGCAGCCAGGCTTCGGGCTGGATCGTCATTCCAGGGAACCACAAAGACACGCTTTTTTTTCATTTCGGCACCGAAGATTGATTTTGGGATGGCAGGAACATTCTGAATCGCAGGAAGGCGCAAAACTTGCCCTCTGCCATCACACGTAAATTTTGTTTCAAAAACAACGCATGACAAAGCACAAAATTATCCTCACGATTCAGGAAAAACGGGGTTCATGAACATGATTTGCCGGACCCATCGGAACCTGTCTTTCTTCTCTGTGTTTTGTAACGCATAGTCAACACCGAAGGCGGCATAAATCACGCAAAACACAATCCCCCCAAGAATATAGGGTTTAACTGGCACCACAAGAATTCCTGGCAGAGCACCCATGCCAATAGCCAGCAAGAATGCGGATTCCACCGCTATCTCTTTAGGGACAATTACCGCCGCATAGAGTCCCACGTTAGTAAAAAGCAGGCAATACAGGAATATAATCACCACTTTCAGAGCTACATTACCGGCAACCAAAGCAGGTCTCTTCCGTGCCAGTTCCAGGACCTGATCTCGCATGACCTGTTCGTATTCCGGAGTATAGGGCGCGACCTCTGGCCGCATTTGATATGCCTTACCAAAGGCAACATCGTCGCGGTATGCCGGAACATCGGAGTTACCGACGAACGCAAAACCGATATAGACGGAATGCCAAAATACGTGCCCGCCTGCGTTTTCGACCACAGCACCAGCCTGATGGCGAAGAAATTCGTCCCGCTGATCGTAAATATGGTGAAGCACAAATTCACCAGACGCCAGGCCAGCCAATAACGCGAGTGCGGTTAAAACCCGAGCTGTGAGCCTAACTTTGTAAACACCGAAAGCCATGACACCAGCAAAAATGAGAAGCGCCAGACCGGAATGCGACCGTATCGCATTCGCGATTGCCGCCAGGACCCCGGACACAGCCATCGTCAAAATGCTGCCTAAAGTAAGCCGTTCGCGAAGAGCGAAAAAAACGATCCAGGGCGCACAGGCTATCGCAGGCACAACTCCTAATGCATAAACCTGGCCTACTCGAAACACTTGGGTGACCATCAGCAGGAACGCAATCATACCAATGCAGCGGCCAGCAACAGTTTTGGCGGTTTTCAGAAAACCCCACAGTCCCACCAAACCAGCAAGAACAACGCTGCTGGCTACCAGCACGTCGGCAGAGTCCGCAATATTTAAGCCTGTCAACCGAGCCAGTTCCGGCACCAGAAGATACAGCCCCGGATCATCCGACCAGGCAGCGGCTGGCCTGTAACGCAGCCCGTCAAAGGCCACAAGCGGCACTCCCGAGCAAGCGAGACCTCGCTGCGCGCGCAACAGGTCAACATACCGAACGCCCATCAGCGGTAAATGCGATGGATTGGGGTGCTGCGCTAAATTTCGCCAGTCCGCATCAAAAGTGGCCTGAGAAACCGCGCAGTTCGTTTCGCCGGCAGCGGTCACACAGCACGAAGCAGCCAGAATCAACAGTAAAATCCAGCACCGAAAATGCAGGCGTCTGTACTGCCCAACCAATGTCAGTATGCTTGCCTTCATATCCGGCTGGCAGCCCCCCTTTGCCGGACACCGCAGGAACCAGCAGTAATTCCGTATTTATAGATCAGCATGAGCGCAAACATGTAGATGAGATTGAGGTCAGATGAGTATCCGCTGCTGTTCAGCAATCCGCTGAGCCAGTAGCCCGAAAAGATGTACCAAAAGAAAGTCCACACCAGCTTTACCTCTTTGTTTTCCGAAGCCCGAAATCTCCAGAATGCCGCAACCAGCAGAATCTGGCTCAGCACATAGGGTACAAAGCCGAAGACACCTGTCTCCGCCAGTACGGCGGCGAGAGTGTTGTGCGGAGAATCGAGTGGCGCTTCTCCGCGATACGACAAGGACGAACCCGGCATGCGCAGGGCTGCCGGAACAAAGTTGGCCAGTCCTACACCAAAGAGAGGATGTTCCATGAAAACCGCAAGGTTCTGTTTCTGCTGGGCCACGCGGGCATAAAAATTCACCGGATCCGAGACACGGTCCTGATAAATTTCCGGGACAAAGATCAAGACCGAAATGATTCCAATCCCGATCGCGCTCAGGGCCGCTACCCTGATGACTTTTTGACGACGACTGATCTCCTGAAACAGGTCCCAGACAAGGATGATTCCAATACTGATGAAAATGGAACGGAACAAAGGCATCATGGCGGCGAGCAAAGCTGCGATTGCCCCCATCCCATGCAATCGCCTTTGCCACCAGGGGAACTCTTTACCTTGGGCCCGGTGAACAAACTGCAGCAGACAAAAGAAGATTAATCCGATCAGACCAAAGGAATAATTATGACCAAAAGGTCCATTGGGCCGCAGGATTAAAACACCATTTGCGCCCGCGAAGGAAAAATCTCCGCCTGCGGCATACAGAGGCAAAAGATCCTGCCTGAGCACAATTTCCGCCAGACCAATGGCCGCGCAATATATGGCTACCACGCAAAGAATTGCGTGCAGAGTCCTGAGATACGAACGCGCTGGAAAACAGCACACCACATACCATCCGAGTATCGCGGGAAAAAGCAGAGCATCACTCCACAACCGCGCAGCAAATGAATCCTTATTAAAAGGAAGGGAGACAGAGCTCAGAATAAGAAAGGCCAGCCAAACCCAGCCCGAATATCGCAGCATATCCGGCATTTGCGTGTACCGGTTCCGCGGACAAAACAGTATGGCGATGCCGAGCAGCAAAATAATTGTGGGATCAAAAAGGATGATTGCGTGGTTGCGGGGAAATCGCAGGAAGTAGTATCCCAGCGGGAAAAGCGCCACCCACAGCAGCAGTACCGGGTTGGCATCTCCGTCAAGAAAACGAAAGCTTACATACAGAAGAGGGGGTAATACCAGCAATGCCATGCCCGCAAGCTGAAGCAGCACTGGCTGTTGCCAGTAGAAAAGAAAAATCGCTGTAAGAACCACGAATGCGGTCTTCTGGTGGCCCGCGAAGGAAGCCTGTGGGGACGTTGCTGCGCTCTCGTGGATCACTCTTCTGTATGTATCCCTGCCGGCTGCAGGGCCGATGAATTCAGCTTCGGCGTGGCAATCACAGGATTCGCGGGTTCGCTGCCCATCACCGACGAAGCTGAGAGCAGCGATCCGGGCGAAATATACTCATTCCACCAGAGAGCAACATTCAGCAGGAACCAAATCCTCGAGGACAGCGGAGGCCCGAAATACTTTTGCAGCCCCTTTGCATCAAAATAACCAGTGTGATCGCAGAACTCCGTGAGGACATTTCGCGCATAGCGGCCCAGGCTCCCCGTAAACCATTCCTGTACCGGAACGCCAAACCCCTGTTTTTTGCGATCAATAATATTGTCCGGAATCACGCCCCGCACCGCCCGCTTTAGGATGTGTTTCAGCTCCCCGTTTTTTGTCTTCATAGCAGCCGGAATGCTCATCGCCAATTCAACGAACTTATGATCAAGAAACGGAACCCGGGCTTCCAGGCTGACGCCCATACTCATCTTGTCCACTCGCATGAGCAGCAGCTCGGGCAAACGAAGATTCAAGTCCAGATAAGTCATCCAGTTCAGCGGGGCTTTGTCCCAGGCCTTTTCGAGGAAGCGCTGATGAATCGGCGCCAGAGCGTCCCAGGTATTCAGCCCGCCAAGCCGGGTCCTGAGTTCGGGAGAGAGTAACGTTTGCTTTTCACTCTCGGTAAACGCATCCACGCCACCCCAGAAAACCGGCAGTCCCGCAACCCCGCGCCGCAGTAACTCAGTGTGGTATTCGCCGCCCTGCCCAACAACATTGAGGGCTCCGAGCGCCATCTGTTTGAGGAAGCGCGGAACCGGGAGATTATTTAACTCCTGCAGCCGCAGTTTGACCTTCCATCCGTGATATCCCCAGAACAATTCATCCGCGCCTTCTCCCACCTGGCAAACCGTGACTCCATTTTTTCGCGCCAGCTCCGCAACGTAGAAAACCGGCACGCACACGGGGTCGCCAATGGGCTCATCCTGCAGATGAACCATTCGCGGCAAGAAGCTGACAAGATCATTTACGTCCAGAATCCGCTCATGGTGTTCTGACCGGATCAGTCGGGCGATCTGCCGGGCATAGGGAAGCTCGGATGGATAGCTTCCATAATTATCATCATAGCCAATGGAAAACGTGCGAACCGCCTTCCGCTCTCCTTCCGAAAACAGCACGGCATTGGTGCTGGAATCAACACCTCCAGAAAGAAAAACTCCAACAGGAACGTCACTTATTTTTCGCAGCCTTACTGCCGTGCGCAGCTCGGCCAGCAACTCCTCGGCGATTTCCTGCTCGGATTGCCGGGGGCGAGGCTGCACATGGTCCAAGACTTCCCAATAGCGTGACTGTCGCACGGAGCCATCAGGACGCACCCGCATCCAGGTTGCAGGCGGAAGCTTGTGAATTCCCTTAAAAAGCGTGTCCGGCGCTGGCGTGGTAATGAACGATAAATAGTGATACAGGCCTTCTTCGTTCATGGCGCGCGGCTGCTCTGGGTCCTTCAGCAAGGCCTTGATTTCCGAGGCAAATACCAGGCGCTGATGATGAATGCTGTAATACAGCGGCTTGATCCCAATGCGATCGCGGACAAGCCACAGCTCCTGATTGCGAGCGTCCCATATCGCAATGGCGAACATGCCTCTAAACTTTTGCAGGCAATCAATTCCCCACTGCTCGAATGCATGCAGGATGACTTCAGTATCGGAGTGGCTGGTCTTCCAGCGGTGTCCGCCTATGGTCTCCAGTTCCTGGCGGATTTCCGCGTGATTATAGATTTCCCCATTGAACGTGACCCACAGCGAGCCATCCTCGTTGCTCATCGGCTGAGACGCAGCTTCAGAAAGGTCGAGAATAGCCAGCCTGCGGTGCCCCAGCCCGACGGTTGCATCCGGTGAAATCCACGAACCTGCTCCATCGGGACCACGATGGAGCATTGCATCTCGCAATCCCGACAGCCAGGAATCCGTAATGCGAAATTTGTTATTCCACGAAATGGCGCCAACTATGCCGCACATGTTATTTGATCCAATTCCCTGCCTTCATTTGCTGCTGTCTGGAACTGGCCGGTTCGAATCTAGCTCCGTGTTGATTTCTCGTCTGCGCCGTTCCGCCGCAGAGGAGTCTTTGCGGCTGCAACCCAGCCATTCGCCGAGGCCATTCGTTTTTGCACTGGCGAGCTGATGCTGTCCCATATCCGCCCCGCAAGCAGTTTGCCCGGATGCTCCGGATCTGTTGTTTCCCACACTCCGCTTACCAGAGTCCACAGCACGGCAAAAGCAAATGACAACACGATTCCAAAGAGCGTAATGACCGTACGCGGAGGAAAGGATTTTTTCTGCGGCAGCTCCGCGGAGTCAAGCACTCGTATTGCGGGAATTTCCTTTGCCTCCTGGACTTTGGCCAGTTCGTATTGCCGGGTAAGGGCCTCATATACTGCTTCCTCAATTTTGGCGCGGCGAAAGAGATCGGCATAGGTAACACCAAGCAAGGGTAACTGGCGGATTGAGGGATACAGTTCACTGGAGGCATCCGCATTCAGATCTGCCCCTGGTTTGCCGCCCATGCGCTCGATTTCCTGCTGCAGACGGGTGATCTCGGCCCGCAGAGCGCGCACTTTCACGCTGTTATCGGAATAGATGGCCCGCACTCCCTCAAGCTGGGCCTGTGCGGCAATCATCCGGCCCTGCAGTTCAGCCACACTCGTAATCATGGCCCGGCTTTGTTCGAGCGGATTGAAGGTGGCGTTTTTGCTGGAAAACTGGCTGAGCTCTATCTGGGCTTTTTCAAGATCTTTTGAAACCTGAGTGAGGCGTTCTTCAAGGAAAACTCGTTCGCGGCGCGCTGATGACGTGGAAAGCTGAGAGGACAGCGCATTCAGTTCGTCCACATAAGAATTGGCCAGCGCGACTGCGAGTTTGGGATCATGCTCGGTGACAGTGATCGCAATGATCCCGCTCTTGCGGTCCTGGCCGATCGCAGTATGCTCAGCAAGCTTCTGACGAATATCTTCCGGAAAGGTTGCGCCATAAACTTTTGCGAGGTTATAGCGCGTAATCAACCGGTCCTGAAGCGTGTTGCTGTTTAGAATTCCTATCAGAAGATCAGCGGAGCTCTTGAGTCCCAGAAAACTTCCGGCCAAACTGCCCGGCAGACCTGCTTTGTCTGCGACTGCCGAAAGCATCGCCAGGCTGTCACCGGTTGAGTCAGGCGGCATCAGACGTGTAGTCGATTCATAACGCACGGGCATCGCCAGGCTCAGCAATACCGAGCAAACGAATCCCCAGGCAGCCATGCGAAGAAGAAAGCGTCTTTCATTCCACAGCAGGTTAAGCTTGTCAAAATGGGAATAGCCTGACCGAACAACTGAGTCCGACTCAGTCGCCTGCAGGGTGTCCATTTCTTCCGGACTGTTTTCAGTCCATCTCATCTATATCGAAACTCCATCATTCAGCTTTTTCTTAAAACAAGCCTAAGGCAGGCTCAGCGACAGCAGATAAGCAGCGCTCGAAACCGCGGAAGTAACCTGGGCCAGGAGCAGAACGTTCTGCAGATTACGTCCACCCGCATAGGCTTTTTCCGGCACAACCACCGTATCGCCAGGGGACAACGATGTCCTCAGCGAGTTGCCGCTCCAAAACGATCCGCGCTGCCCAACTACCGAACCGTCAGCGCGAATCACAAATACAGCCTTGCTGTTGGCCAGGCTCGTAGGACCGCCAGCCTGACTGAGGTACCACTCCGCACTCTTTCCTCGACGATATGTCACCGCCGTAGGATTATAGACTTGGCCGATAATGGTAACCGACTCCATTTGTTTGGGGATGAACAGCTTATCTCCCGCCCGAAGCTGAATATCCGCCTGCGTGCTGGCCCAATTTTCGATTTTGGACGAGATCCTTATCACCACCCGGCCCAGCGGTTCATTTGCCGAAAGATTATCGACCGTACCGTGTATTTGCTCGATTGCCGAGTCCTTCGCCTTCTTTTGGTCGGCGTCGCCGTTGTCCGGCTGTAGCTTCAATTGTTGCTCCTGCGTTTGCAGCCGCCGAATCAGCTCCGTCCTGGTTTGCTCTTCAAGCCCTTTAACGTCCGCCCGCGTCAGCACTGCGGCATAAGGATACGCATTCCCGGTAAACCCTCCTGCCCTGCGAATGACTGAGCTAAGGCGCTCGCCGGGCTGGAATCCGTAGGCGCCTGGATGCTGGACCTCGCCATCAAGGGTGACGGAAGCGCCAATATCGCTCCAGCCAGGCACTCTGCGAATCGTAAGCACATCGCCATCCTGCAGCGGCTTGTCTTCATTGGCGCTATGATCAAGAGCGGCATTCAGGTGGATCATATCCCGCTGTCCAGATGTCTTTTCCTCATAGCCCAGGAAATAATGAACGAGGTCGGCGCTGGAATTATCAGCGCTCCGCTTGAGACCACCGGCAATCCTCACAAGATCGCTCACACGCAATGCGGCGCTCAGCGGATAACGTCCGGGATTGGCGATCTCTCCCTGAATCGTAACCGTCGCCGGATCAGACTTAGTCAGATCTTCGTGTACGAGAACACGGTCCCCAGATGCCAGCAGGAAATTGTCGTCAGGACTTCCAGCTTCCGCTCTTTTAAGATTGACGCTCATGACCCGGATCGTGCCATCCGGCTGATGATGGACAACCTGTGCATCGTCTGTCTGTGCGTTTATGGTAAGGCTGCCACCGAGATGGACTGCATCCATCACATGTATCTGACCTGCGGTTCGATAGGTGCCGGGCCTGCGCACCGCTCCCGTGACTGTAACCGTGGGCGCATCTTCAAATTCATAACGCCCAAAAACTCGGACGGTATCGAGCGGCTGAAGTACTGGCGAGGCAGCAGGCTTTTCCAGAACGTCCGCCAGATTGAAGCTGAACACCTCCGGAGCATAAGCAGGCGGCGTCAGCCGGATGATCTCTCCGTAGGCGGTGGCAGGTTCGGGTAGCAAAGCCGACCAGGATGAAATCAGTTCGGCGAGCTTCATATCGCGACGCCACGAATACTTTCCTGGCCGCAATACATGGCCCTGCAGATACACCGAATCCGGATTGAAGGGCGCAATCGGGAAAATCTGGACTATGTCACCAGGTTCAACATGGAATTCCGCCAGTCGGAGTGCCAGCGATTGCGCGTCATCCTTATCAGAGACATTGAGACTCAGCATCGTCCTCGTCTCGTGCGCGATCAGCCGCTGCACCTGAATATTTCTGAGCGAAGCCGTTGGAAGAATGCCACCCGCCAGATCCAAAACATCTGACAGATTTTTTTCGCCGTGCAATTCATAGACTGCGGGCCGGCGTACGGCTCCATTCACGGTAACCTGCGGGCCGAGAGGCGGAACAAGAATCGTGTCGCCATTTTCCAGAGGCCAGGGCCGGGAGTGGACGCCTCTGATAATCAAATCATAAACATCCACATCTTCCAGAAGCTTGCCGCCGCGATAATGCCTAACAACCCGCAAAGAGCCGTTGGCGCCTGGGCCGCCTGCAACAAAGAGTGCATTCAAAGCGGTGGAGAGCGCGCTCACGTCATAAGCGCCCGGCCGCACAACATCTCCAACTACGTAAACGCGAACATTGCGCAGCCGGGAAAGCGAAATGTCCGCCGAAATATCGCGGAACTCTGAGCGTAAAGCCTCCTGCACGGCACGCTGCGCTTCGCTCAGAGTTTTTCCCGCCACCATCACGGTGCCAATTTCCGGCACAGCCAGTCTTCCTTCACGGTCCACTTCATGCACAAATCTGCGAGAAACACTGCCCCAAAGATTGATTGTTAGTGTGTCTCCAGGACCCACCACATAGTCAGGGCCAGCGGGCATATCCATGGGCACCCGGCGCGATGCTCCCGTGCCTCGCCTGAAGATATCAGCCCCAAATTGCACCGGCTCCGCACTGGGATTGGGGTCGGGGGCTTTGGCGTACATGTCATAGAGTGACGGAATATTGCTGTAAGGATTTCGTACCCGGACGGTCACCGGAGTGGGTGCTCGCTCCGCGACTCGTGAAGGGCCTGAACCTGTGTAAGACCGTGGGGAGGAGAATCCTGAAGCCACCGGCTGTGATTCCTCGCGGGGCGTGGCTTCGGCGTCGAGTTCTTCTCTGCCCAAAAGCTGACGCAACCCTTCGGCTTGTCCTCCATCCAGGAACGATGCGCGGTCGGGAGAATTTGAATTCAGTCCCGCGCCTGCATTGCCCAATCCCTGAGCATCGCTCATTTTGGCTGATATAGGCTGGGCATCCGCTCCCTGATCCGCCGCGTCTCTGCGCGAATTAAGACCAGCTCTTTGGGCATCGGGGAACACAGGTGCATTTCGAGGAGTGGCCGGAACCAGCAGATCATTGCTGTTTCCCTCCGCTGCTGGAGCCGGGACGAGTGGTTCGGCGGCAAGATCGCAATCAGGATCACCATCAGCACAGACAACTGGCGTTCGCGCCTGTGTGTTAGGTTGGGGTTGCTGCAACGGAAATTGTTCATCACGGGCCAGTTGCATCTTTACCCGCTCTTTGATCAGGTAATCCTGCTGCTTGCCTGAAGGTGAATTCGGGTTTAGCTCCGGCGATAAGTAGCCATATCTTTGCAAAATACGCGTGGCCACGGCCCGAAAGCTCGAATCGCTCCTAAGACGCTCGAAGATGGCAGCATCGGCCAGATCTGTGTCGGTCAAAAGCCGTCCCTGATTGGCTGCTTCCTGCGCAACCCAGCGCTTCAGCTCCAGCAGAATTCCCGGGTTGCTCCGAAGAATGGGTTCCACCTGTGCGGGGGCAGCGGCAACATGCTCCAGGTTCTTTCGGGCAAGGTCTGAGAGTACCGGAGAGTCCGGTGAGTGAGTCTGCCCATCTGCTCGATCCATACTCCAGGCGCAGCCCAGCATCCATGCGCTGATTAAGAGCAGTGGCATCGCGCAATGCCTCACAATCGTATTCCATGGCCATCTTTTACTGCACATCAAAACTCCCTCTGGGCTGCTCTGACATCGTGATTTGTTCTTCCACCTGAAAGGCTATGCGTGTGGCTTGTATCTGCTGTTTGAGAGAGATTGGCCAGGAGTTACCGTGATGAAGCGATTCCGCCAGAGCACTCAGTTCTTCCCGCTGGCCTTTTTCCTGAGTTATCGATTTCCATGCTTTCTGCTTGCTTCCTGTCACCGTCGCGCTTTTGTAATCATTCAGAGTGATGACCTTGCCATCGGCAAATATCTCCATGGTTTCTTTGGCAAACGACTTGTGCCCGAGCGCGGTGTAAACCAAAGAGCAGACCGAACCATCGCTGTAACTCACGGTGGCAATAAAGTTGTCATTCTTGCCCCATTGCCGGGAATCCGGAACAATGGCCTGTGCCGAAACGGAAACAGGATCGGCCCCGGTCAGCGCATTGAACAGATCGTATATGTGGCATGCTTCGCCCAGGTTGCGCCCGCCACCCTCTTCTGAATGGACCCAGTGCTCACGCGGAATGTATCCGGCATTCATGCGATAGTTCACCATGAGCGGTGTGGTGCGCCTGGCGAGTACTTCGCGAATCATACAGATTGCGGGAGAAAACCTGCGGTTGAAGCCCGTCATCAGCAGCGGAGGGTTTTCGCGGTCCTGATAAAAATTTTCGATAGCTGCAATATCTTCCGGAAACAAAGTAAGCGGCTTCTCGACAAAAACGTGCTTGCCGGCTTCAAGCGCCTGAAGCACCATGCGTCCGTGCAGGTCATGTCTGGTGGCGATCAAAACCAAATCTACATCCGGGTCCCGCAGCACCTGTTCATACTCTGTGGTTGCGTATGCGGCCCCGTATTGTGTTGCCGCGGAGCGAGCATTCGCGCCGGTCCGGCTCATCACGCAATGGAGTTGGAGTTTGTCCCTGAGTTTTATGATGTTGGGCAAGTGCATTCCCTGCGCAAAAGAACCGGCCCCGGCCAAAGCTATATGAATGCGACCGTCTTTTCTGCTGACAGAGCGCAACGGTATCGTGCGCTGCAGCGCGGTTTCGCTCGACGGATAGGCCAGCAGCGCCAACAGCGGCTTTTGAGCGCCGTTTTTGAGTTGTGTGTACGCTTCCTGGGCCTGGTCAATTTGAAAAATTTGCGGACGGAAGTTTGCCAGAGAAACTTTGCTCTCGGCCAGCAGGCGCAGATATTCTTCCATGTTGCGGTTTTCGGTCCAGCGAACATAGGGCAGCGGATAGTCCTGACCGCCTTCTTCATAAGCAGGATCATAGCGGCCGGGGCCATAGGAACATGAAACAAGAAAATCCAGCTCCTTCTTGTAAAGGTCTTCCCGGTTCAGCCCCAGACCAACGTCCCCCACAAGGACCACGCGGCCTTTTTTACGGCAAGCCTGCATTGCGGTACTAACAACTTCATTGCCGGAGCTTGCGGCTGTAATGATGGCAGCATCGGCTCCAAATCCATCCGTCAGCTTATACACACGCTCAACCAGGTCTTCTTCGAATGTCACCCCGAAGTCGAGGCCATTCTCCACCGCCATCTGAACTCGATTCGGATCCAGATCCGCGCCGATAACGCGGCAGCCATTCACACGAAGCAACTGAGCAGTGAGTTGTCCCAGCAATCCCAGCCCGAGGACCACGACCGTTTCCCCAAGAGTGGGATTCGCGCGGCGCACTCCCTGGAGAGCAATGGCGCCCAGTGTAACGGTGGAGGCAATTTCCGTGCTCAGGCCTTCCGGGATTTTCACTGCCAGATTTACAGGAACATCGATAACTTCAGCATGATTGGCCACGCTGGCGCCGGCGCAGGCCACAAGATCACCGGGACGGAATCCGGTTACCTGTGCTCCAACTTCGAGGACCTCGCCTGCCGCTGAGTACCCGGTGGGAAGCCCGGCAGCCAGCTGCCCTCGGACACGGTCCCAGGTACGCTTGATTCCCTGGTCGCGCATCATTGCAAACACTCTGCGCACATGTTGCGGCTGCTTGAGGGCCCGGCGGTAGAGCGGCAATCCGGACATTCTGACGCCTGCCATCTCTGTTCCAGGACTGATACAGGAATGAACAACTCTTACCAGCAGGTTTTTGGCGCCAACATGGGGAGCTGGCACCTGCTGAACCAAAACGCTGCCATCACGAACTAATACCTGCTTCACGTATCAATAGTCCCTGGATACCCCAAAAATGCGGACAATCCTGCCAACATTCAGGAAAAGGTACCAACTAGCCCCGACATAATAAGCGATAAGCGCCCCCCATTCTACCAGGCGGCAAGAACACGGTCAAAGAATAAAAAACTTTAATCTTGGCTCTCGCATACTAAATTCTTAACAATTAACTTTCTTGGGTGGTACTTATCTCTGTTACTATCTGTGTCGCTGAACCCAACAGAAACAGTTCTTTAAATAGTTCGTTCGCTTTAAGTCTGAATTTCGCCTGCACTCAAGGGAATGGACGGCCGCGGCCAACTCGAACAACAAACTCACGGTCGCATCTCATTGTTCGGCTGCCAGATAGATAATCTGACCTTGAACGAAGCCGTGCAACGAGTGGAAAGCTTCATTGAGCAGGGCGGGCCCCGCCGATACTTTGCCGTCAATATCCACAAGATTGTTACCTGCCGCCACTCACCGGAAATGCACAGGATCGCCAATCACAGCGACCTGGTAACCGCCGATGGTCAGCCCATTTTATGGGCCTCGCGATGGTTTGGCCGTCCCTTAAAAGGCCGGGTAAATGGTACGGACCTTATGGAACGTTTGGTTGATTTGGCCGCCCGCAGGCAGTATGGAGTTTATCTGCTCGGGGCCCAGGATGAAGTTCTGCAGGCAATGATTAAGCAGTACAGGCAGCGCTTTCCTGATCTCAGGGTGGTTGGCAGCCGCAATGGATACTGGTCGAACGAGGAAGAAAGCAGCGTGGTATCCGCCATCCGCGAGGCTCGCCCCGATATTCTCTTTGTGGGAATCAGCTCTCCGCGCAAAGAGCTGTTTATGGACCGCAACCTCACCCAAATGCAGGTTCCATTCGCCATGGGAGTCGGCGGCAGCTTCGACGTAGCTGCTGGCGTCACCCAAAGGGCGCCGCTCTGGATGCAGCGGACTGGTCTGGAATGGTTTTGGCGCGTCCTGCAGGAGCCGGGGAGGATGTGGAAGCGGTATCTGCTCGACGGTATTCAGTTTGGTTTTATAGTAATCCGCGCTTTGGTTTCCGGCGCCGATTGAAAAACGGCGCCTGGTCGATTAGCACCGGTTTTAAATAGACGAAAGTTGTTGTTGGTTTCAATCTGGCCTTTAGAGGTGTTCGATGCCAGCAGGGCAAGAGATTGAGTTCGATCAGGGCGATCTCGATGGGGATTTTGCTTCGTCATCTGTCCAGCAGCCCACACGCAAATGGATCAGTGAACCGGGTCTGGCTGTTGCTGTTGCCGACGGACTCATTATTATTGCCGCGGGAATACTGGCTTTCAATCTGCGACTGTACCTGCCGGGCTCGCTCTACATGGATGTCCACCAGCTTCCGCATCTTCGCCTGCTTGGGCTTTTAACGTGTTATTCGTTTCTGACAGTGCTTTGCAACAGCTCGGCCAACCTCTATTCCGAGAATCAGCTGCAGAAAGCCAGGGTACACAAAGTAAGGGTATTCAAGAGCTTTCTTATCGCCTCCCTTCTCACAACAACCGTGGTCTTCCTGGCCGACGAAAAATCCGCGCCCCGGTTCATGTTTATCTGCACCATGCTGTTCGGCCTGGCTGGTCTTCTGGCAGTGCGTTTCGCCATACAGAGGTACAACCGCAGGCAGTTTGAGCGTGGTATTGGCACCAGGCATGTTTTGATTGTTGGCGCTGGACACGTTGGCCGGGCTTTTCAGCACTATCTGGAAAGTGACAACTATCTGGGCAAGATGTTTTGCGGATTTGTGGATGACAACAGGCGCTCAGTTCCCGGCTGGCTGGGGACATCTCATGACCTGCCGCGCATTCTAAAAGAACATTTCATTGATGAGGTATATTTCACGCCTGAAGCCAGCCGTGACCTGATTCTCAATGTCGCACTACAGGCACGGCAGGAACGAATCAGCATCAAGGTGGTGCCCGATCTGTATGAAGGACTGGCGCTGGGTGCAGGCGTAACTCACATTGGCAATGTTCCGGTGCTGGAACTGAATCACCAGCCGATTCCGGCATTTGAGTTTTTTATCAAGCGGCTGATCGACCTCACGGTTGCCACATCGCTTTTTCTTCTGAGCCTGCCCGTGCTCCTGCTGGCCGCGATCGCGATTAAAATCGATTCGCCCGGTCCAGTCTTCTATACAGCCTGGAGAGTCGGAAGAAAAGGGCGCAGATTTCGCTTTTACAAGCTTCGCACCATGATCTCGGACGCCGATGCCTGCAAAGACAAGCTGCGCTCCATGAACCTGCGCAAGGGCGCCACTTTTAAGGTCGTGCAGGACCCCAGAATCACCCGCGTGGGGAGATTTCTGCGGCGATTCAGCATTGACGAAATTCCCCAGCTTTTAAATGTGCTCAAGGGAGACATGAGCATGGTGGGGCCACGTCCCCATCCTCTGGACGATTTCAGGCAATACGAACTGGGGGATCTCCGCCGTTTGGATGTCCTGCCCGGAATCACCGGACTTTGGCAAATCAGCGCCCGTCATGATCCTTCCTTCGCCACCAATGTTCTGCTCGATCTGGAATACATAGAGAACTGGAACATCTGGCTGGACATTAAGATTCTTCTCAACACTATTCCCGAAATACTCAAAGGTTCGGGATACTGAACGATATTGAACAGGGATGCTGTCCGATCCCGAAGGCGGGCGCTGACGAAGTGAGACAAGAAAACCGAATCCGAATTCTATGTATCGGCGGGGCGCGGCCGAACTTCATGAAACTTGCGCCTCTGTTCCGGGCATTCTCCTCAGCACCTGATCTGGAGCCGCTTTTGATTCATACCGGCCAGCACTATGACGAACAGATGTCAGGACAGTTTTTCCGCGACCTGGAACTTCCCCCCCCCGCTCAGAATCTCGAAGCCGGATCCGGTTCTCACGCGCAGCAGACCGCGGAAATCATGAAGCGCTTTGAGCCTGTCGTTCTGCAGTACAAACCACACGCAGTTCTGGTGGTCGGCGATGTCAACTCCACCACTGCATGCGCTCTCGTGGCCAAAAAACTTGGCATCTTCGTGATTCATGCCGAGGCAGGATTACGCAGCTTTGATCGCTCCATGCCGGAAGAAATCAATCGCCTGGTCACCGATGCAATTTCCGACCTGCTGCTGGTCACCGAAGAAAGCGGGTTGAAGAATCTGCAGCGTGAAGGTGTGCCCCCGGAAAAAGTCTGCTATGTGGGCAACCTGATGATTGATTCCCTCTATTTCCATTTGGAACAGTCCAGGAATTCTCGCATTTTGGATAGCCTGGGATTGCGCAACCAGCGATTTGGCCTGGTCACGCTGCACCGGCCAGCCAATGTGGACGATACCGCCCAGCTACAGGAATTGCTGGATGCACTACAGACAATTGCCAGTGAGCTTCCGCTGTACTTTCCCGCTCATCCTCGCACCCTGGCGCGCATGAACGGGCAAGCCCGCTCCCCGCACCTGCACATTCTTCAGCCCTTGAGCTATATCGATTTCGTATGTCTGATGTCACACAGTGCAGTCGTATTTACTGACTCAGGCGGGGTGCAGGAAGAGACTACAGCCCTGCAAATCCCATGCCTTACCCTGCGCAATAACACTGAACGTCCCGTAACGATTGAGCAAGGAAGCAACCGGCTGGCCGGCACTACCCGAGAAAGCATTCTCGCAGCATGGCACGATCTGAATGCCCAACCTCAATTTGGACGAATTCCCGACCTTTGGGACGGAAAAGCAGCCGAACGCTGTGTGCAAGCGATCCGCACAGCGCTCGAAGCTGTCATTAACAGCAACGAAGCCCCTCAGATATTGCAGGCTCGTTAACTGTCCAGACTCAGCCGATGCTTCCCGGCTCTTCCCGCTGTTCAGGAAAAAGAATCGACGCCACAACTGATACCGCCAGCACCACGGCGATTACCGCCAGCGTGATCCACGTTGGAATCTCAAATTTAGCGGAAGCCAGCATTCTGGCGCCGATGAACATCAGCACCACGGCCAACCCGTAATTGAGGAAGTGAAAAAGTTTCATCATGCTGGAAAGGGCAAAGAACAAAGATCGCAGCCCCAAAATGGCAAACACGTTGGAGGTATAAACCACGAACGGGTCGCGCGAGATGGCCAGTACCGCCGGTATGGAATCGGTGGCAAACATTACGTCCGTTGTCTCGACTACGAGCAGCACGATCAGTAGCGGCGTTGCCAGACGCACCCCGTCACGGAGAACAAAAAACTTGTTTCCTTCGTAATTCTCGCTGAGGGGCAAAAACCTGCGGCTTAGCTTCAGGACCCAGTTGCGGGAAGGATCCACTGCAGCATCGTCTCCCTGCCGCATCAGTTGAACGCCGGTATAGACCAGGAAGGCGCCCAGGACATACAGAATCCAGTGGAAGCGGCTGACCAGCGCCACTCCACCCCAGACGAAAAGGCCGCGCATCACCAGCGCACCCAAAATCCCCCAAAAGAGCACCGTACGCTCCTGCTCAGGTGGGACTTTAAAATATGCGAATAAAAGAATGAAAACAAACAGGTTGTCTACGCTAAGAGCCTCCTCAACCAGAAACCCGGTCACGAATTCAAGTGACCTTGCCGGCCCCATCCACCAGCGGACGAACAAGGCGAATGCCAGCGCCAGGGCAATCCAGAATCCGCTGCTCACCAGCGCCTGACGAATGCTTAAGGTGCGGCCCTTGCGGTTCCAGACCGCCAGATCCAGCAATACCAGTATGAGAATGACTGCGTTGAAAATAATCCAAAAGCCAATGGGCATGATTGTGGTTGAGCCTGCCTCGTCTTGTTGCAACCGCAATGTAAAGTTACCACTGTTGCGCTGATGATGACACTCTTGTTGCGCAGGCTTACGTCGAGGTATGGGACACCATATGGATGGATTGGAAGCAAAACCGACTACTTTGATCATCAGTTGATCAACAGGACTTTTGTCAAGTTGGGAAATTTTTCTTCTAATCGCTTCACAGCTTGTCAATGTTCTATTTAATCTGCCAGATAACTGACTTCCACCCGGCGAATCCGCCAGCAGGCAAACACAAGAATTGCCGCACTTAACAGCAACAGTCCGGGAATGGCAAGCCAGGGAGAGACTGGCTCGGCAATCACGGTAAAGAGCGCCAGCGAATCGTCCGGTGGAAGCGAAACCGGACACAGTTGCTTCAGATAGAACATCACGCTGAGCTTTTGCAGCAGGGCTGGCAGTACTGCGTGAAACGTCTCCCACAGCAGAACCACAATGCCTGGCAGGATCGGATTTTTGAAAAGCAGACTGAGAGCCAGAAACAGCGATCCATAACCGGCACAGGCAAGTGCGGTGACTCCCAGGTAGGCGACCAGATGTCCGAAGCCGGCCCCGGAAAAGGCAAAGGCCCGGCCAGCAGCGAAGTGCCCATACATCAGCACAAAACAGAGGAAGATGGCGAGACCAAAAATTAGCACCGAGCTGACGATTCCACCGAGAAACTTGCCGGCTATCAGCACCTCACGTCGAACCGGCGCCAGAAAATAGTAGTGCAGGCTCTTTTCCACCACCTCGCCGCGAAAAAGCCAGGTAAAAAGCCCCATGCAGCCAAAAAAAATCGCCAGCCTTAAATAATAAAACTGGAAGATTCCGGCCAGCGTGTCTGTCTGGGCAGAGAGAGGAAACTCATGCACCACGATCGCGTGGACGACAATGAGGATCAGCGGAGCGAATGCCAGCAGATAGATCCAGAGATTGCGGCGGCGGAGCAGATTTTTTCGCAGCTCCATGCGCACCAGTGCCGCCAGTTGAGCGGTCCAGAGCTGCCAGCTGGCTTCGCGGAAAAACTGTGATCCAGGAATGGTCATACGGCGCCGCCTCCGCTTCCAATGAGGTACTGGTAGAGAGAGTTCACATCATCATCCGCCGGGGCCACGGCTTCCAGATTCACGCCGCCTTCCACCACGATCTGGTTGAGCAGTGTGTAAAAACGGTCGGCGTCCCGCGTGCGAATTAATATTCCGCTGCCATCGGTGACCAGCCGCGCTTCCACAACGTGGTCCTGAGAGAATAACCGCGAGGCCAGCAGATTAGGCTGAGAACAGCGGACCAGTATCTGCATGGGATGCTCCCTGACCTCACTGCGCACACCCTGTATCTTCCCTTCCGCCATCACGTAGCCATAGCTCATCAGCACAACCTGATCTGATATTCGGTCCACTTCATGCAGGACGTGGCTGGAAACAATCACATGCATTCCCTGCTTTCCCAGAGCTTCAAACAGAGCAATGGATTCAGCACGCGCCATGGGGTCCAGCCCGTTCAGCGGTTCGTCCAGCACCAGCACCGTGGGATGATGCGCCAGCGCCTGGGCCAGACGAATGCGCTGCCGCATGCCCTTGCTGTATCCAGCGACCTTGCGTTTTGCCGGTTCAACCATGCCCACGCGCTCAATGGCCTCCCAGGTGAGGCGATCTGCATCTTTGGAGGAAAGTCCGCGCAGCCGCAGAAAAAGATAAATAAACTCGTATCCGGTAACGCCTTTGGGAAATGAATCAAACTGGGCGCAATAACCCACGTAGCGAAAGAACTCTTCCGGCTGGTCCGGCGTGAGGCCCAGTACGGTAACGCGCCCCTGTGTGGGCTGGACCAGGCCAGTCATCAGGTTCATCAGGGTTGTCTTGCCCGATCCATTCGGGCCAACCAGACTGGTAACCCCAGGCGGCAAAGTCAGGTTCACGCGGTTCACACCCAGCACTTCGCCGTAAAATTTGGAAACATTTTCAAAAACAATCCTGTTGTCGGCGCGGCCCATGATCATTCCACCTCCCGCGCTTTCAGTCTGCGGTTCAGTATCCACAGCGATACCGCACAGACGAAAAATACCGTGGCCCAGGCTGACCAGAGTGGTACAGGCTCAAGGCGTCCGCCGTGAGGAGGGGGAATCCGGAGCAGACTGGCCCACAGCCGGGCCAACACGTACGTGAGGTTAAACAACTGCCCCCAGCGCGTATGCAGGATCAGGTCCATCGCCACGCCGAATCCGGGCAACATAAAAAAGATCGCCAGCATGAGCGCGGTGGCGGCAATGCGCCACTTCACCAGGACGGAAGTGGCCAGGCCCAGCAGTGCAACAACGGCGATCCACAGCAGTGCGCTGGTCACAATGGCGCCCGCGAGCCAGAGATTTTCGAAGAGCCATCCATGGCCTTCCATGCTGGCCTGCAGAAAGAACAGGATGAGCGCCGGAACCCAGCTTACGCAGGAAAGCAGAGCGACCAGAACGGACACCTTGCCCAGCAGATACTCGGGGCGCGAAAGAGGACGGCTGAGATAAAGCTGCAGGGCGTTGTTGGCAAAATCAGTGCTCATCATTCCCGGCGCGCACCAGGCTGCAAGCATGAAGCCCAGCCACGCCTGTAAGCCCAAAAACACGGAAAACCATACGTTATTCACCTGCAAAGCAGTGCTCATCTGCATTCCCAGCAGCACCTGGGCCATGCTGCTGTGGAGAAAATAAATGAAGAGCAGCCCGATAATGAATGGCACAAAGCACAGCACCGTGAAGGCGGTGAACATTCGCGAAGCAAACAGCCGGGCAAAGCCATAGCGCGATAACACCGTAAAGCGCGACCAAGCCGGAGTAAGCTGGCCGTGATATGCCTTGTAAGTACGTTTATAGACGGCCATTCGTGGCGCCTCGCATTTCCGTTTTCCCTGACATAGCCTTCAGGAAGATATCTTCCAGCGAATCCCGCCGGTAATTCATGCGGCGAATCTGCACGGTGTCGTCGGAGGCCAGGCGATAGATCTGGCCCAGTTCGATGTTGTCCGGCAGCACAATCTTCAGGCGTCCGGCGCCGAAGCTGGCGCACTCGCAGCCGAGTCCGCGGACTGCGTCGAGAAAGCCATTTTCATGGCTAACCTCCAGCTCCAGAAATTTGAGATTGGCTTTGCGCTCCTCTTCCAGATTGCACAGTGCGGCAACGTGCCCGTCTTTCAGAATGAGCACCTGATCGCAGCATTCTTCAATGTCGTGCAGCAGATGCGATGAGATGAGTACGTGGACCTCTCCCGTGTCGCGAATGTCGCGCACCAGCTGCAGCATCCTTTGCCGTGCTTCCGGATCCAATCCGTTGGTGGGCTCATCGAGCAGGAGCAAACGGGGACCGTGGGCAATGGCCTGGGCCAGCTTGGCCAGTTGCTTCATACCCAGCGAATAGGTACCAACTTTTCGATAGCGAGCCTCACCCAGACCAACATAGAAGAAGGCCTCGTGGGCGCGCTCCATCGCTTCTCGGCGCGGCAGACCGGATATCTCCGCCATGTAGCGCACAAAGCGGATGCCGGTCATATCGGCAATGAAGGCGTCCGTCTCCGGCATGTAACCGATTTGCGAGCGAAGACACCCGGGGTTTTCCTGAACGTCTTCACCAAAGATGCGCACCCGCCCAGACAAGGGAGGATAAAATCCCAGCAGTGTATTGATCAGAGTCGATTTGCCCGAGCCGTTCGGCCCCAGCAGGCCAATGCAGTTGCCGGAAAGCGCTCCGCTCAACCGGTCGAGGATGGTCCTGTGACCGAGCCTGACTACCAGATTCTCCAGTTCAATGACTGCCGGCATCACTCTCCCTTAAATGCCTCGCGCTGCGCGATACTGCGGCGGATGCGCGATTTTCATCAGCGTGGAAAGCACCATTGTGTTCAGGTCCAGTCCAAAGAACCTGCTGTTGCTGGCCACCTCAATGGCGGCTTCGTCTCCATACGCGCAGACTACGCTCGGTTTCGTCTCGGCGGCAAGCTGCTGGAGAGACTGCTGCTGCGACGGGGGAAGCTGCTGCAACACCGGTCCTATAACCGGGCCCAGGTTCTGATACAGCAGCGCGGAAACATTGGCATGGCCATCCTGCGGCATCAGGCTGTGGAAGCTGCCGGAGTTGGCCAGCGAGTTACCGCTCTGATGCACGAGAAGCGCGCTCTTCACCATGGCTCGGTTCGGGGCCATAATCATATAACCATTGGTGAACGCGTACGTGATCTCCACTGGCTTTTCAGGGTCAGTGAAAGACAGTGTGTAGTAGGTCAAACCACTCGAGGATTCCTGTTCCAGCTTTAGCTTGTCACCGGATGAATGATGCAGCGCAATTTTCGCGTTGACATCCTCCACCAGCTTTTGCAGCGTCGATTGCAGACGCACCGGATCATAAACTTCCACGATCACCCGCCACGATGGCGTGGGAAGCACCGGCCCATCCAGAGCGACGGTAATCTCTCCGCCCAGTGTGGCGGCCAGATCCTCGTGAAAACGGATGTTGAGTTCGGATTCCAGTTTCTCCATTTCGCTTTGCGCACCGGGATTTGCGGCCAGGGCAATTGCCAGAGCGTCATCCAGCATCTGCGAT
Source organism: Candidatus Angelobacter sp. (assembly GCA_035695325.1). GTDB lineage: Bacteria > Acidobacteriota > Terriglobia > Terriglobales > Acidobacteriaceae > Angelobacter. The sequence continues at coordinate 45,580 of DASSEH010000362.1, read as the reverse complement.
GGGTTCTTGGCCACAAACGATCCTACGGCAGCGGCGTCTTTGGAGATATAGTCCAAACCACCGATGGGCGCCGGCGCTCCCAGCCAGGAAGCAAGGCCATGCCGCGGGCCGGAGAAGCTCAGCTCAGCATGATTGTAAGTTTGTCCGCTCAGCTCTTTGCGCTCGGCAATCAGATACTGAAGATCGGCAAGACCGGTGCGATCGAACACGGTATTTTGCCTTGTACCGTTATGCCTAAAATTCTGTTCCAGCCGCGCCAGATCAGCTCCCAGCAGAAGTCCGGCGCCTTTCTGGTAGCGGGCCGCCAGTTTCTGGCCGAAAGGTGTGGTGGCAAATCCACCGCCGTTTTTAATCGCGGCCGCAAACTTTTGCAACTCGGCGATATCGCCGGACGCAGCCACCAAATCGGGGCGCACCAAAATAACGAAGCTTGTGTTTCCATTGGGCTGCGCGTGCATCAGTTCCTGTTCGTCCAGCACGAGGGTATTGCTCTTCCCGTGCCGGGCGAGTTCCTGCTGAATAAATTCCTTTAGCCCCTGCCCTCGCACTGCGGCCACGATCAACACAGTCTCTTTATTGCTGCTGTCACTGTGCCCCACAGTAAACAGAATTTCGTTACCCAGATATTGACTGAGGTTCTGGAGCTTATCCAGGGACTGCTCGAGTTTGCCTGCACTTCCATTAGCCTGCGCCTGCTGCCACCACTGGGCCAGTACCGGGCTCTCCTGCAACTCCTGCAGGAAAAGTTCACGGGCCTGATGAATAGAATCACCCAGATTGGGAATGCCTGCATAAACAACGGTGTTCGGCGGCAGCAACGGAAGCAGGCTGCTTTCATAGCGCAAGCCAGGCATCTGCACCTGTTCCAGTTTTTGGCCCAAATGCGCGAATTCAGCCAGCAGGGCCAGATGCTTATCGCGGTCCTCGCTCCATGCTATTTCCTGCTGCACCGGCACGCTGGACACGCTCTCGTTACTGGCAACCTGCTCTCCCGGATGAAGAACCGTGGTAACACCCATACTCGCTACCCGGACTTCGCCTTCGATCACAGAAACACGCGAGCCCTTGATGCCGCTGTTCACGGAAAACACAGTCCCGGTGACAGAGACACGACAATCCCTGGCGGCAACATACAGGTGGCCGGTTTTGCGCTTCGCCGCCTGCACGATGATGTCGCCGCGGTCCAGGTGAATGGTGGTATCGCGATATCCAAGCGCAACGGAAAACTGCGCCCGCTCGTTCATCTCGACCAAAGAGCCATCGCGCAGCCGCAGTTTGGCCCGCGATCCTGCCGCCGTGCGAACCAGTTCACCTTCGCCAATTTGTTCACCCTGCTGGAGCAACTGCTCGCCACTATCGGCCACGCGATACAGCGGCCCACTGGCCGACACTACCTGAGCGCGAAATCCATCAGGGCCGGTGAAGAATTTGTCCTGCAGCAGATATGCGGAAATAGCAGCCACAAGCAAAACGGCGGCAGCCGCCGCCCAGCGAAAATTATGAAATCCCCCCTGGGGCAATTCCTGCTTCCAGGGAAGCGGCGTGCGCGGGCCAGCTTCTGCTTCCTTGCGGCAGGCAATGCAGGAGCGCAGATGATCTTCCACCAGCAGCGCTCGGGCCGGAGCAAGCGTGCCGCTGCGATAGTTAGACAGAAGCGTGCGAACATCATCGCATCCATGAATAGACTCGACATCACTCACCCCGCCCGACAATTGCGTGCTCAGTCTCTGCCAGACCCGCTCGCCCGCTGCTTCCATTACCTCGGGTGATGATTGATCCGCATGCATAGCGCTGGTGGCCTGTTCCAAAAATTCCGCGGGTTTCTTTTCCTGATGTCTCATCGTCCACCCCTTGAAAGTGACTGAATGTCTTTTTTGAGCAGGGAGCGCGTCCGATGCAGTATTACCGCAACCACGGCCGGTGAAGTATTCATGGCGACGGCAATTTCGCGGTTGCTGTACTCCTCAATGAAGCGAAGCACAAACATCTCCGCCCATTTGGGATTCATCTGCGCCAGCCTGTGGCGCAGCCACTGCCGCGTATCGTTCGATCCAGGACCTGCGTCCCGGGACAACGCCATATCGCTTTCTTCTTCAAGGACGACGGTCTGCGATTCCTTCTTCATTCGAAGCAGGTCCAGAGCTGCATTCACGGCAGCCCGGTGCAGATAAGCGCGGATGTTCTTGATTCCGGACAAACATTCCTGCCGGGCCAGCCGCAGAAAAACGGTCTGCAGAACGTCCTCCGCGTCACTCGAGTTGCCGGTAACGCGGTAAGCGGCCCGGAATACCAGGTTTTTATGATCAAGAAATACCTGTTCCAGGTCCGAACCACTCTGGAAGACATTCTCGCTTTCGGCAGTTCCAGCCATATTCGCCTGCGCTATTTGCATGGTAGCCTGCATTGTGCGGCGCTCCTCTGACTATATTGACGGGGTGAAGACGCCTTTATTAACACGGAGCTAAAATAATTACCGCTCCAAGCAATTTACGTTTTTGACCACCCGGAAGTTCCACCTTTACACTCCGCCGCACCGGGTATTGGGAAAACGTAGAGAAAGACACAAAATCTGTGCTCGGAACTGATCTGCTTCCAGACATGAAAACTATCAACCTGCCTTCGACCTTCAATGCGGCCACATGGCTGGTGGACCGCCATATCCCCGAAGGCCGTGGCGGCAAAGTGGCTTTTGAATGCGGCGAGGAGCGCGTTACCTATCTGCAGCTTGCCGAGCGCGTCAACCGGGTGGGCAATGCTCTGAAATCGCTGGGCGTGCGCCCGGAGGAGCGCGTTGCGCTGCTGCTGCTGGATACGCCGGAGTTTGCCTGCTGCTTTCTGGGCGGCATTAAGATGGGCGCGGTGCCCGTCCCGGTCAACACCATGCTCAAGCCGGCGGAATATCAGTACATCCTCAATGATTCGCGAGCGCGCGTGGTCGTAATCAGCGAATCCCTGCTGCCGCAGCTCCAGGCCATACCCAGGGCGGATTTGCACTTTCTGGAGACGGTCATTGTCTTTGGCGATGCGCCGCAGGGGACAGTGTCGCTGTTGAATTTAATGGAAGATGCCTCCTCTACGCTGGAAGCCGCGCCCACCAACAAGGACGACGCCGCGTTTTGGCTGTATTCTTCCGGCAGCACCGGCGCTCCCAAAGGCTGTGTGCATTTGCAGCACGATATGGTGGTGAGTGCGGAGCTGTGCGCCAAGCCGATGCTGGGCATTCGCGAGGATGACCGCTGTTTCAGCGTGGCCAAGCTGTTTTTTGCTTACGGACTGGGCAATGGCTTGTACTTCCCGCTCTCCGTGGGCGCCACAAGCATTCTTTGGCCCGGCTCACCGGCGCCGCCAAACATCTATTCGGTGATCGAGCGGCACAAGCCCACTCTGTTTTTCTCGGTACCTTCGAATTATGCGTCACTGCTCGCTTACAAGCAGGAAGGTGGTCCGGACTTCGACCTTTCCGGCGTTCGGCATGCGGTTTCCGCCGGCGAGTCACTGCCTGCGCCCCTTTTTCATCGCTTCAAAGAGCGGTTCGGCGTGGAAATACTGGACGGTATCGGCTCTACCGAGGCCCTGCACATCTTCATCGCCAACCGTCCTGGAGCATTGCGTCCCGGCTCCAGCGGAAAGGTCCTTCCTGGTTATGAAGCGCGTATTCTCGATGAAAACGACCGTCCCGTACCCGATGGAGAGATCGGCAATCTGTGGATCAAGAGCGATGCGGTTTGCGCCTGCTACTGGAACCAGCACGAAATCACCAAAGAAACACTGCGCGGACACTGGCTGCGTACGGGGGACAAATACTCCCGCGATGCCGATGGCTATTACTGGTACGCCGGACGCTCCGACGACATGCTGAAAGTCAAAGGCATGTGGGTAAGCCCGGTTGAGATTGAGAGCACGCTGCTCGAACATCCCGCCGTGCAGGAAGCCGCAGTCATCGGCGTGACGGACGGAAATCAGCTGGTAAAACCGGCGGCCTACATTGTGCTCCGGAACGGACAAAGTTCCCAACCGCAAATCGGTGAAGAAATCCGGCAACATCTGGCTGCCAGACTGGCTCCGCATAAATGCCCGCAGCGGCTTGAGTATGTTCAGGACCTGCCCAAAACGGCAACAGGGAAAATTCAGCGGTACAAGCTGCGGCAATCAATAACCTGATCTCAGACTAAACATGAACTATATCCGCGAACTTCAAGGATAAGAACATGAAAAAATCGGACGAAAGCCTGGGCCATCCGGCATCGGAGCTCATCTCGAAAAAAATCGCCGAACTCGGGGACTGGCGCGGGGGAACCCTCGGCAGAATGCGCAGACTGATCAAGGAAGCTGTTCCGGAGGTCGTCGAGGAGTGGAAGTGGATGGGCACTCCGGTTTGGTCGCACGACGGCATCATCTGCACCGGCGAATCCTACAAAAATGCCGTAAAACTTACCTTCGCCAAGGGAGCGTCTCTGAAAGATCCGGCCCGTCTCTTCAACTCAAGTCTCGACGGAAACACACGCCGCGCGATCGACATCCACGAAGAGAAGAAGTTGACGAGTCCGCCTTCAAGGCGCTCGTTCGCCAGGCGGTCGCCCTCAATAGTTCTGGCAAGCCGAAACCTTCGAAGAAGGCGAAATCCTAACCCATTCAATAGCTGATTTAAGTTTTCGCTGCGTCGGCGATCTCCGCCAAAATTCGATTTAGCCCCGTGGCAAATTCATCCTGCGGCGTGATCAGGCTTACAACTATGTATCCCTCGCCGGGGAAATCATAAAAGTGTCCCGGATGCACGTACACATCGTGCTTCTCTAGCAGCTTCAGGGCCAGATCTTCATCAGATCGGATTGCCGGTACACGCAGCACGGCATACCAGCCGCCTTCAACATCCAGACGGTTTCCGTACTTCTGCCCGGCCAGCTGGCGGTCCAACTCAGCCAGATTGGCGCGCACTCGCATCATCAGTTGCTTTTGAAATGAATGACGCTGCTGCAAAAGTACCGGAGCGGCATGCTGAATGGGAGCGTTGGGAGAGAGATAAGTATCGGCAATCACTTCCAGCCGGGCCAGCGCTTCCCTTTTCAATTCTTCGGGACCGCTGGTAATCAGCCATGCCAGCTTCATCTGCGGCAGACCGGAGATCTTGGAGATGCCACTCATGGTAAATGTGAGCGCGGCGGAATTGCAGGCGAAACCCGGCGCGGACTTCGCCAACGAAAAATCAAGAAAAACCTCATCGGCAATGATCGCCATTTCGCGCGCCGAGCAGATGCCGTTCAGCTTTTCCATTTCCGCCGCTTTGGTGAAGTGGCCCGTGGGATTGTTGGGATGGACCACGATCACCGCGCGCGTTCGGGGCGTGACCAGCCGATCCAGAGTGTGAAAGTCGATGAGCCATCCGTGATCGTAAATCAGCGGATAGTGGACCAGCTTTACGTCCTGAATGTCAGCCAGAAATTCGAACAGCGGATAACTCGGCGTGGGGACCAGCACCTCGTCTCCTGGATTGCAGAGCAGCCGGAAGATGAACGAATACGCCTCGCTGGTGCTGACGGTAAGCACAATATCTTCCGTCGAGACCGCCTGGCCGCGCTCGGCATAATAAGCAGCCACAACCTGCCGCGTTGCTTCCAGACCGCGAGATTCCGGATGATATTCCAGCGAAGCCGGACTGCACAGCGCGCGCATGATCGCGCGCGAATCATACTCAAACCCGCACGCAGCCGGATTTGAAGCTGAGAGATCCAGCAGTTTGCGGCCGCTGGCACGATGCTGGTCCAGAGCTTCGCTCAGACGGTTGGTACTGCGATTCCAGTTGGTGCGGAGTGAAAACATTTTGCTTCTGATCTCGAAAAGTTTTTTTGAAATTCAAATCCCGCAGAGCGAAGATGGAGCCATACTGCAATCTAACATTTTTCGGTAAATGAGAGATGAGTGTATCGCCAACCTGAAGACTCGGTGGCAATAGTGATCCTTCGCCCACAGTGCGGGCTCGGGGGGGCAGAACGAATAGTTAAACTTTCTGCACTGCCTGCGTCAGTGCCGTAAGGCTGCTTTTTGCATCACCGTAGAGCATCCCTGTAACTGGTTTGAAGAACAGAGGATTTTCCAGGCCAGAAAAACCTTTGCCCTTGCCGCGCTTCAGCACCACTACAGACTTTGCCTTGTCCACTTCGATAATCGGCATACCGGCGATCAAGCTCTGAGGATTGTCGCGCGCATCGGGATTGACCACGTCATTCGCGCCAATCACCACAGCAACGTCGGTCGAGGGCATCTCCGGATTGATCTGATCCATTTCATAAAGCTGCGAGTAGGGCACGTTGGCTTCGGCAAGAAGAACATTCATATGGCCAGGCATTCTGCCCGCTACGGGATGAATGCCATATTTAACCGAGATACCGCGCTCTTCGAGCACATTCCCAAGTTCACGGACGGCGTGCTGCGCCTGTGCGGTGGCCATGCCGTATCCCGGCACAAAAACCACCTGATTGGCGTATGCCAGCTGCACGGCCACGTCATCCATACTGACCTCGCGCATGGAGCCGGATACCGTCGTTTCCGCCGTAATTGGCGTGCCAAAACCACCAAACAAAACATTGGTGATGGAGCGGTTCATGGCTTTGCACATCAGAATGGAGAGGATGAAGCCGGAAAAGCCGTCCAGTGTTCCGGCAATAATCAGAACGTTGTTGCCGAGGACAAATCCCGTGGCGGCCGAAGAGAGACCAGCGTACGAGTTCAGCAGTGACATCACCACAGGCATGTCCGCGGCGCCGATGGGAATCACCAACTGGACGCCGAAAACGAAGGCGCAGCCAACCATGACGTAGAAGTAATGCGCATCCCCGGGATGTGTGAGCCAGAGCACAAAAGACGTGATCATGGTCAGGAACAATCCCAGATTCACGAACTGCTGTCCCCGGTACGTGATGGGCGTGCCGCGCATGAGCTCCTGCAGCTTGGCGGCGGCAATCAGCGATCCGGTCACGGTCAGAGAGCCCAGCATCACTTCCAGGCCAAGTGCGCCCATTTTGATTCCGCCCAGGGCAGAGCCATGGATCACATACTCGGCAATGCCCACCATGGATGCAGCCAGCGCTCCAAATGCGTGGGACAGAGCGGTTCGCTGTGGCATGGCGGTCATGGGGACCATGGCCATGGGAATGCCAATCGCCGAGCCCACCATCAGACCGATGGCAATGTAGATGTAATTATGAATATCAGGGTGAAAAAGGGTCCCAATGACGGCAGCAGCCATGCCGGCCGCGGCCATGATCATGCCGCGCCGGGCGGAATCCGGATGGCTCAGGCCCTTCAGGCCGAGAACGAACAGGCAGGACGCAATCAGATATGTGGCTTCAAGAAAATACTGGGCGTGGCTCACTTTTTCTCCTCCGCCTTCGCAGTTTCCTTCTTGCGGAACATCTTCAACATACGATCAGTGATGAGAAAGCCGCCGGTCACGTTGATCATGGCGGAAGTCACAGCCGCGCAACCCAGAACCGAGGCCAGCAGCTGATGATGGTCATAGCGCGAACCGGCAATGACCAGTGAGCCGATCAGCGAGATACCGGAGATCGCGTTCGTGGCCGACATCAGCGGTGTATGCAGCAGAGGGGGCACGCGGGAAATCACCTGATATCCCAAAAATGCCGCCAGGGCAAAAACATAGAGTGAGGCAATGAGCACTGCCGGATTGAAAGCCATCTTATCCGCACTTCCGCCCTCAAACATCACCACAATGAGCGCTGCGGGATTGAACAAGAGGTAATTCATTCACCATCTCCTTTGCTACACCGCTCCAACCGAATGTCCGAGCGCTGCTGCCACTCGGGGATGAACTGTGCCGCCCTGCAGGGTGACGCACGAGCCCTTCAGAATGTCATCCGCGAGATCAATCTTCAGAGTGCCTTTGTCATGAATCAAAGCCAGAAAGCTGGTCAGGTTGCGGGAATAAAGCTGGCTGGCATGGCCGGCCACGGTGGCGGGAAGATTCAGTGGCCCCATCACCGTGACGCCTTTGTAGTTGATGGTCTCGCCAGCTTTGGTGACCGCGCAGTTTCCGCCCGTGCCCGAGGCCAGATCGACAATAATCGCACCCGGACGCATGGCCGCCACCGCAGGCTCCGGCAGCATAAGAGGAGCACGCCTGCCTGGAATCTGCGCCGTAGTGATTACCACGTCAGACTGGGCCGCGTGTTTGGCCACCATGTCGCGTCCGCGCTGCAGGGCCTCTTCGCTGAGTTCTTTGGCGTATCCACCCGCATCCTGGGTCTCAATGCCGCCCAGATCGACTTCCAGAAACTTTGCGCCCAGTGATTTCACGTCCTGCCCGGCGGCGGCCCGTACGTCATAGGCTTCCACCACTGCGCCCAGGCGGCGGGCGGTGGCGATGGCCTGCAAGCCGGCAACACCGGCCCCCAGTACCAGCACTTTGGCCGGGGGAACGGTACCGGCGGCGGTCATCAGCAAGGGAAACATGCGGGGCAGATGTTCCGCGGCGATGATCACCGCTTTATATCCGGCGACCGTCGCCATGGAAGAAAGTGCGTCCATGGACTGAGCACGCGTAGTGCGCGGTATCAGCTCCATGGCAAAAGCCGTAAGCTTGCGGCTGATGATAGGCTCCAGAGCAGCGGGTTCGTCCAGCGGCTTCAGGAAGCCGATAATTACAACCCCTGCTTTGAGTTGCTGATAATCCTCGGTTTCCGGACGGTTCACGCAGGTCACAACGTCTGTACCCTGCGGAAGTGTGGCGCGGTCCATGATGGCTGCACCGGCGGTGGTGTAATCACTATCGAGAAACCCGGCTTTGGCCCCCGCCCCTGCTTCCACGCCAACTTCCACTCCGGCGGCAACCAGCTTTTTGACCGACTCAGGCGTAAGGGCTACGCGAGCTTCTCCGACCTGTTTTTCCAGCGGGACTGCGATTCTCATAAGTGTTGGTGTCTCCCCTTCACTCGCAAGAAGCTGTATCGTACACCTAAACTGGCATGGACGTATTATTCCTCAAATAGTTGGGGTATGGGCAAACTACTTGTCCTGGGGGTTGGCGTTCAGGAATCCTGTGACTGGGGAATGATTCCGGTCGCTCGGGCCGGTGTTGAGCATCGCCAAAAACAAAAAAAGCACGAAGACTGAGTGTTCGTCTTCGTGCTTCAGTAGTCGGTTTGTGCTTTCTAAATCGTGTCTTAGGGTGTATGGGCCTCAGGCGTGTATACCGGGACCGCCTGCGCGCTCAGGTCAGGCCGAAAACGGTTATGGCAGTTTTGGCAAACACCATCCATCTTTGCGAACAGATTCTCTACCCTGTGTGGATCATGATGTCGGGCGGCGTCCTCAAGCTGCCCGGCCACCTCGTCCAGTTCCTGAACGTTGTCGCGAAAGAAATCGCCGCCATTTCCGCTGCTCCATAAACTCTGGTACTCACCAACGTCGTGGGCCGCGACCTTGATGTTTTGCGCTGAACCCGCAATGGCATCCATCTTCCGTGAATCGAGCGGAACATCATGCCATATCGTAAAGCTCAAAAACGTGTAATCCGGATGCACTTTCGCGCGCATTACCTGGACCAGATCGGCATCCAGTTTCTCGCGATGCCGTAATCCTGCCGCATAACTGCGCCGCAGCCCATAATAAGCAGCGGCCAGCACAACCGCGATCACTACCGCAAAAATACAGGCTTTCTTTACCGTGGACATGGATTGGGCCGGTTTCATTTGGCCCTCGCTACCATGCCAGCCGGACCATCCGGATACATTTCCGGTTTTTCCACTGCGGGCATAGTTCCCGTAAGAGTTTTCAGGAATGCGACCAGGTCGGCCTTTTCCTCGGGAGTAAGGTTCAGTTCGTGCAGCAGTTTCGACTTATTGAATCCGGGATCACCGCCGCGATTATAAAATTCCACCACATCTTCGAGGCTGTTCATGGAGCCGTTGTGCATATACGGCGCCGTGAGCGCGATATTGCGCAGGGTTGGAGTTTTAAAAACACTTTTGTCTTCAGCACGGTGCGTCACGTTGTACCGGCCAAGATCACCATGTTTGTCATCTCCCAGCGCGTAGAGCTTGTCGTCGCTGAAGTTGGGTCCGCTGTGGCACTCGGTGCAGGACGCCTTGCCGAAGAACACCAGCAGCCCTCTTTTTTCCTGATCGTTCATAGCACTGTGGTTGCCGCGAGCATACTGATCAAAACGAGAATCGGGCGTGACCAGCGTACGCTCGAAAGCCGCAATAGCCTTTTCCACGTTCATGAGAGACGGGCCGGAGTTAAATACTTTCTTAAACTGTTTCGCGTACTCCGGAACAGCGTTCAGCCGTTTCACCAGCTCAACCTCTTTCACCATGTTCATCTCTTCCGCGGAGAGCAGCGGCATTTTGGCCTGCTCTTCCAGAGAGACGGCTCGTCCGTCCCAAAACAGTGCCCGGTTATATGCACTGTTCAGGATGGTTGGCGAATTGCGGGTCAGCACCCGTCCGTGGAAGCCAATGGCCTTCTCTTTTCCATCGGTAAAAGCTTTGGACGGATCATGACAGCTCGCACAGTTCATCGAATAGTCAAGAGAGAGACGGGTGTCAAAGAAAAGATGGCGCCCGAGTTCCACTTTCTCGCTGGTTTGCGGATTGTCGCGGGGCACCGGAACCGGAGGCAAAGCACCAAGCCCTCCGGGAAGAGATTTCATACTATCAACCATTTCAACGGTGATGGGAGGTGGCTCGGGTCGTGCATCAGAAGCCACCAGCGTACCGGCAACCAGAGTGGCGCAGAACGGAATGGCTCCCAGCATCCATGCTGCAGCGCCACCTTTACTGACAAATCTGATGAAATCCATATTCATTACCTCTATTTGCTGGCACTCTCAGGGACATCAAGCATAATGTCAGAAGTGAGGGCGCCGGTCTTGGGGACCACAATGCTCTTGCTAAACATACGCGCGCGGTCATTCCACGCCTTTATCGTGTACGTGCCAGCGGGTATGTTGGGAATCGAAAACGTTCCGTTAGGCCGGGCGACAGCAAAATAAGGGGTGGGCACCACAAAGATCCTTGCATGCATGTAACGATGCACGGAGCAGAACATGTCCACGATGCCAATTTTGTCGAAAACCGCTGTGCGGCTTTCGCCCCTGGGATACAGGCCAAAATTGAACTTGCTGTTTTCCGAGTAAGAATAGACGTTGTGAGCCACATCATCCTGGTTCGGCAGCTCGACCTTCTGCCCCTTGACCGCCACCAGAAAGTCAGGAATAAAGCGCAGTTCTTTTTGTTCAATAACAAGTGAGTTTGCAGGCGGCTGAAGTTCCGGCCCGCCCTCAAGCCAGATTACGATTTTGTCCTGGGTTTGGCTGGTTTTGCCGCCAGAGGTTTTGGTCCACTCGATCTTGCCGTTGACGGTTCCCGCCTGTGCTGACAGGCTTAGCAGCAACAGGCTGAACAGTGAAAAAACTACTCGCTGGATCATGAGTTTTTCTCCTCATGATGAGATTGGGTCAAAAAATGATTTTGTTTCGCAAGCACTGGGCACCACCGATGAGAAGGATTTAAGCTTTCCGTCAAAAATCGTCGCTGGATTAAAGATGCTACGTGCTTGGGAAGTGTGCAATATTACTCAGGTAACCAAGCCTTTCATTTAAGGCTATTACCTAGGCTTTTGCTGCCGTACCGTGGCACTTTTTGTATTTTTTGCCTGATCCGCAGGGGCAGGGATCGTTGCGCCCGACCTTGGCCGCATCGCGAACCACGGTTTGCGGCGTGTTGCCGTTGGTGGCGCCGGCCATGCGCGCCTGCTCGAGTTCGCGTTTCTTTCGCCTCTGGAACTGCTCTTCCAGGTCGTCCACTGAGGTTTGTGCGCGCCGCTGGGGGAGCGCAGGCGGGCGGGCGGCCTCACCATCATTGTCGCCGGAGGGGATTGCTGGCATGGGCGCCGAGGATTCCACAATCTGCATGTGAAACAGATAGCGTATTGTGTCTTCCTGGAAGCGTTGCAGCATGCCTTCGAACATTTCAAACGATTCGCGCTTGTACTCAACCAGAGGATCCCGCTGGGCATAGCCGCGAAGGCCAATGCCTTCCTTCAGATGGTCCATGTTGAGCAGATGGTCTTTCCACAGCGTATCGAGGACGCTAAGCATGATCATGCGCTCGTGATAGCGCATGGCGTCCGCCCCAAGCTGCTTCTCCTTGGCGTCATACAATTCGCGCAGCTTGTTGAAGACGGCATCGCCCAGTTCACCGCGATTGAGCTGGCTGTCATCAATTCCCTGCTTTGCCAGATCCAGGGCAAATATCTCCAGCAGGTATTTGCGGAGGCCCTCCATGTCCCACTGATCGGCATGAAGATTCTTGGGAACAAACCGATCCAGGGCTTCGCCGACCATTCCGGCAACGTAATCATCCAGAACCAGTTCTTTCTGGTCCACGCCTTCCAGCAACTGGCGGCGTAGGCCGTACACTGCCTCGCGCTGCTTGTTCATTACGTCGTCATATTCAAGGACGTGTTTGCGCGATTCAAAGTGCTGGGCCTCGACAGCTTTCTGCGCGGCCTCAATTCGGCGAGAGATCAGGCCCGATTCGATCGGCACGCCCTCTTCCATACCCAAACGCTGCAGCAGGGTTGAAATCCAGGCGCGCGCGAAGATGCGCATGAGATCGTCTTCCAGAGAGAGGTAGAAGCGGGACGAACCTGGATCTCCCTGACGTCCGGCGCGCCCGCGAAGCTGGTTATCAATGCGGCGGGCTTCATGGCGCTCGGTGCCAAGAATGTGCAGACCACCGGAGGCGACGACTTTAGCGTGCTCCGTATCGGTGTCTGCCTTGTAACGCGCATAAATCTCAGTCCATTTGTCCAGCGGACACTGAAATTCCGTACCGTTGTAGTAAAAGACGATGCTGTGCTCGCTGTCCTGCTGCAGGACTACTTCACCACCGGCCTCGCGCAACGGCTGTGCAATTCCCTTCTTCACCGCCTCCTGGCGGGCCATGAATTCGGCATTGCCGCCCAGCAAAATGTCCGTGCCGCGTCCGGCCATGTTGGTAGCGATGGTTACGGCCCCAACACGCCCGGCCTGGGCCACGATCTCCGCTTCGCGCTCGTGGTATTTCGCATTGAGCACCACGTGCTTAACGTTCTTTTTCTTCAGCAGATCGGAGAGACGCTCGGACTTTTCAATGGACGTGGTGCCCACCAGAATGGGCCTCTGCTCGGCATTGACTTTCTGGATCTCATCGGCCACCGCATAGTACTTCTCTTTCTCCGTGCGATAGACGATGTCCGGGTTCTCGATGCGGAGCATCTGCATGTTGGTGGGAATGACCACTACCTGCAGTTTGTAAATTTTGTCGAACTCGGCGGCTTCGGTTTCTGCCGTACCCGTCATACCGCCCAGCTTTTTGTACATGCGGAAATAATTCTGGAAGGTGACGGTGGCGAGCGTCTGGGTCTCGCGCTCGATCTTCACGCCTTCCTTGGCCTCAATGGCCTGGTGCAGACCATCGGACCAGCGGCGGCCGGGCATCATGCGTCCGGTGAACTCGTCCACGATGATGACTTCGCCATCCTTCACCACGTACTCCACGTCACGACGATACAGGGCGTTGGCCTTGACCGCGGTTTCCACGTGATGTTTGAGCGCCCAGTTTTCCTGATCGGCTATATTCTCCACGCCGAGCAGCTTCTCCACTTTTTCCCAGCCCTGATCGGTGATGGTCGTGTTCTTGTGCTTCTCATCCACCACAAAGTCGCCGGTATAGATTTTCGGCTCGCCGGGCGGCACCTCAATCTCCTCGCCTTTTTCGAGATGAGGAATGATGCGGTTCACCCGTTCGTATTTGTCGGTGGATTCGTCGCTGGCGCCGCTGATGATGAGCGGTGTTCTGGCTTCATCAATCAGAATGGAGTCCACTTCGTCCACAATGGCGAAGTTGTGCCCGCGCTGCACACACTCCTTCAGATCGAACTTCATGTTGTCGCGCAGGTAATCAAAACCAAATTCGTTATTGGTGCCGTAGGTTACGTCGGCGGCATAGGCTTCACGCCGCTCGTCGTCGTCAAGGTCGTGGACAATCACGCCCACGCTCAGCCCGAGAAAACGATAGAGCTTGCCCATCCATTCGGAATCGCGCTTGGCCAGATAGTCGTTCACCGTGATCACGTGAACGCCATCGCCGGCGAGGGCATTCAGATAGACCGGAAGCGTGGCGACCAGCGTTTTGCCTTCGCCGGTCTTCATTTCGGAAATTTTCCCCTGATGCAGCACCGCGCCGCCAATGAGCTGGACGTCAAAATGCCGCATGTTCAGCACGCGCTTGCCGCCTTCGCGGCACACGGCAAAGGCCTCGGGCAGCAGTTCGTTCAGGACCCCGGTGCGGGCAGCCAGCCGCTCAGCCTGGTCCTCAATGCCCTGGAGCCGTTCGCGGATACGCTGCCGGAACTCGTCGGTTTTGGCGCGCAACTGCTCATCCGAGAGCTGCTGCACCTGTGGCGCAAACGCGTTGACCTGGTCCACCAGCGGACGAATCCGCTTGACCTCTCGTTCGTTACTGGTGCCAAAAATTTTGGCGAGTGCTTTCTGGATCAATTTGGGTCCTTAGAAGGGTTTTCAAATCCCAGAGGAATCAAAAATAAAGCCTACCATATTGATGCGGGCCTATGCGGCATGGAACCACGGAGTGAGCTCTCTGCGGGCAGTGTCCGGGGCATTTTTTCGGCAAGGCATTTCCGGCATTGTCTTCCCGAACAACTTTTTTCCTGTCTGGAAGCAGGCATCTGATTTTGAGCACCCCGGTTGACAATGGAAAAAGTTCAGGTATTTTAGGTCGGTACAGAAACGGCACAGAAAATATGTGCCCAGCAGAAATCTCAGGTGACCATGTATTCCAGCCCTGCCATCTAACCGAGGTTCGAGCATTAAGGAGAAGTCCAGAGTTCCCAATGAGCACACCCGGCGATCTTCCCTCTCTCTTACAGTCTGCTCCCGGCAACGCAACCGCAGTCATTATTCCCGAAAGCGGAACTTCCATCACCTACAGCTCTCTTCGCGATCAGGTCATGAGGATGGCGGAAAGCCTGGCCGGAGCCGGCATTCGCCCTGGCGACCGCGTAGCCAGTGTTATGCCCAACGGGCTGCCGATGATTGTGAGTTTTCTGGCCGCATCCATTGCCGGAACGGCGGCGCCGCTGAATCCGGCGTACCGCTTTGACGAATTCTGTTTCTACCTCGAAGACACTGCGGCCAAGCTGCTGCTGTGCCCGACAGACGGCGCTGAAGATGCCCGGCGCGCGGCTGAGAAGATGGGAGTTCCTGTATTTTCGGTGGACATGACCGATCCATCGACTGCGCGCATGATCGGCTCCCCACGCACCGGTTCGGTGGGCACGCCCGCTGCTGACGATATCGCCCTGGTGCTGCACACCAGCGGCAGCACCGGCCGGCCCAAACGCGTGCCCCTGAAACACAAAAATCTTGCGGTCTCGTGCCGGAACATCGTCGATACCTATCAGCTCTCGTCGGAAGATATCTCACTGTGCGTGATGCCGCTGTTTCATGTTCACGGACTGGTGGCCTCCACGCTCTCGACTTTTCTTTCTGGCGGGACGGTGGTGGTCCCGGCCAAATTCAACCCGATGTCTTTCTGGCGGACGGCGCGGGAGCATCGCGCCACGTGGTATTCGTGTGTCCCCACGATTCACCAGCTTTCGCTGGCGCGGCAGAATGAGCGTCCGGAAGGCCTGGAGCGGCTGCGCTTTGTGCGCTCCTGCAGCTCCGCCTTGTCGCCCGCGCTGATGGAAAAAATTGAAAACATTGTCGGCGTTCCGGTGCTGGAAGCCTACGGAATGACGGAGGCATCCCACCAAATGTGCTCCAACCCTCTGCCACCCTCGGCGCGCAAGGCTGGTTCGGTGGGACCGGGCACAGGCGTGAACGTAAGCATCATGGATGAAGATGGGAACCATTTGAAGACAGGCGAACTGGGCGAGGTGGTGATTCAGGGGCCCAACGTGATTCAGGGCTATGAAAATAATCCCGAAGCCAACGCCAAATCTTTCACCAACGGCTGGTTCCGCACCGGCGATCAGGGAAAGATCGATGCCGATGGATACCTGCATCTCACAGCGCGCATTAAAGAACTGATCGTGCGCGGCGGAGAGAAGATTGCGCCTCTCGAAATCGACGAAGTCCTGCTCTCGCATCCCGCAGTGGCCGAGGCGGTGGCTTTCGGCGCGCCTCATCCGGCATGGGGAGAAGAAGTTGCCGTGGCCGTGGTCCTGCGCGAACCGCAGAAGGACGCAGAAACCGCACTGCTGAGTTACTGCCGTGAGCGCCTGGCCGACTTCAAATGTCCAAAGAAGATCCATATCGTGGAGGCGATTCCACGGACCGCAACCGGAAAAATTCAGCGCCGAGTAGTGGCGGCCACGCTGAGCGGGACACAGTCATGAGATTTCTGATCGTAGGTGCGGGCGCGGTAGGGGCTTATATAGGCGCATGTCTGGCGCGCGCCGGGTCTGACGTAACTCTGCATGCCCGTGGCGCCCATCTTGCGGCCATGCAGAAAAACGGTGTCCGCGTGGTCACGGCCAAAGATGAATTTACCGTGCATCCGGAAATCACAGGTAATTTGGCGGACGCCGGCACTTTTGACGTAGTTTTTTTGGGCGTAAAAGCGCATGGGCTGCCGGCGCTGGCCCCACAACTGAAGCCGGTCATTGGACCTGAAACCACCGTGGTCAGCACGCAGAACGGGATTCCCTGGTGGTATTTTCAGCGCGAAAACGGTCCACTGGCAGGAACGCACATTGAGCGGATCGATCCAGGCGGCGTGATTTCCGCGGTGATTGCGCCCGAGCACGTTGTGGGATCGCTTATCTACTTTGCCACCGAAATTGTTCGCCCTGGAGTGATCCAGCACAATGAAGGCAATCGCGTGACTCTGGGCGAGCCGGACGGTACGCGCTCCGAACGCTGCCGCCAAATCTCGGAGGCCCTGATCGCCGCCGGGCTGCGCTCGCCCGTCACCACGCAAATCCGCACCGAAATTTGGGTCAAGCTGATGGGCAACATCGCGTTCAATCCCATCAGCGCGCTTACCGGCGCGACCCTCGCTCACATGATCCGCACTCCCGAAATCGCAGACGTGGTGCGCGGCATTATGCGCGAAGTCGAAGGAGTGACGCTGAAGCTCGGAATCGAATTGCCTGTCACGATTGAACAGCGAATCGCGGGTGCGGCCAAAATCGGCGAACACAAGACATCCATGCTCCAGGACCTGGAGGCAGGACGCCCCCTGGAACTGGAAGCCATTGTGGGGGCGGTCCTCGAGTTGAGCGAGCGGCTGGGAGTGGAGATGCCGCGCACGCGCGCCATTTACGCGTGCACCAAACTGATGGCCGAATGCCGGACCGCTGCACTGGCTGAAAAAGTTCACGCCTGAGGGACAAAGTTTACGCCTGAGGAGGAAATGCCGTGGGCAAACGCTGGATCCAGTTCACAAGCGCAGTAGTAGCGATGATCATGATTGCCAACCTGCAGTACGCCTGGACCTTGTTCGTCCGGCCTCTGCAGCAGGCCCATACAGACTGGGGGCTGGTGGCCATCCAGTGGGCGGGAACTTTATTTCTGGTGTTTGAAACATGGATCACTCCCGTAGAGGGATGGCTGATTGACCGCCTGGGGCCGCGAATTTTTCTTTCCATGGGCGGTGTGCTGGTGGGGCTGGGCTGGACGGCGATGGGCTTTGTGCAGACACTGCCGCAGCTTTATACCTCTTACTCGATTGCCGGAGTTGGCGCGGCGTTCATCTACAGCGGCTCCGTGGCCACGGCACTCAAGTGGTTTCCCGACAAGCGCGGCGCCATTGCGGGTTTTATCACCGCCGGCTTCGGCGCGGGAGCGGCGCTGTTCATTCCCATGATTGCGGCCATCATCCGAAGCTCCGGCTACCGCACGGCATTTTTGTATACCGGCATCGCCCAGGGGCTGCTGGTTCTTATTGCCGCGCAGTTCCTGCACAACCCCGGCCCGGACTTTAGCGTGTCTCAGGCTTCGCGCGCGAAGATCTCACCCCGCATACGGCGCAACACGGCGCAGTTCAACAGCCTGCAGATGCTGATGACGCCGCAGTTCTACCTCCTCTTTCTCACCTTTGTCATGATCAACGTGGGCGGGTCGATGGTGACGATCCAGACGGCCCCGGTGGCCGACTACTTCAAGATCAGCGCCGCCGCTTTGACCGCGTCACTGGCCATAGGCCGGCTGGCCAATGGCGCGGGGCGAATCTTCTGGGGATGGCTCTCCGACCGCATTGGCCGTGAGATGGCCATGTTCATTCCCTACGTTCTACAGGCCTTCAGTCTTCTGGCCGTGCTTTGGTTCGGCCGGAGTTCAGGGACGGCCTTCACCGTGTGTCTGGTGGCGGTGTATTTCATCTGGGGCAGCATGTTCTCGCTCTTCCCTGCCATTGTTGGCGACTACTTCGGCCCGGCCAATGCGACCTCGAATTACGGATTTCTTTATATGGCCAAGGGCGTAGCCGCGATTCTGGCCGGTGGAATCGCCGCGCTGGTCTTTAAAAAATTCGGCAACTGGGACGCAGTCTTTTACGGCAGCGCCCTGCTGGCGCTGCTCTCTGCCGGTCTCGTATTGGTAGTGCGTGCCATGCCTCTGCCGGTCAAAGCAAAGGTTGACAGCGAGGCCGTGCTGGCCAATGCGGGATAGTGGACGGTAGCGCTGGCTGCTATCATTTACAGCCTGCCTTCCTGTTGCGGGAGCCGACTACACTCTGTTAGAGTGCCAGCCGTCTCACATTTCACATTTATCTGGAGTAATTCATGGGAAGCGTTCGCCGTTTCGCCATTAGTGGTTTGCTCTTTACCGTTCCTGCATTTGCCATCCAAAACGAATCACCAACCCAACCTTTAGCGCCGCAAGTACAGTCGACCGCACAACCGCAAAGCTCTCCCAACAATTCAGTGACGCCTCCGAAGCCTGCCGCGCTGACTGGCTTTGGACTGGAAGATGGTACGCCAGTGAAGCTGCGGCTCACACGCAATCTATCTTCAGCGTCCGATAGAACGGGCGACACGGTTGATTTCGAAGTAATAGAAGATGTCAGCATGGACAACATAGTGGTGATTCCTCGCGGAAGCACCGCCTGGGCGACTATCACCGAGGCGTCCCCCAAGAAAAGAATGGGGCGAGGCGGCAAGCTTGACGTAAATATCGACTCTGTACGCCTAAAAGATGGCGAGAAGGCGGCACTGCGCGCTGTCCGTGAAGATAAGGGCGGTGGTCACGTGGGTGCAATGACGGGAGCCATGGTAGCCACAGGCATTATATTTTTCCCTGCCGCGCCCTTGTTTCTTTTCATGCATGGCAAAGACATCAATATTCCCAAGGGTACGGAAATTACTGCTTATGTGGCCGGAAACACTCCATTGACCAAAACCAAATTTCAGGAAGGCGCGCTCGAGACATCTTCTGCTGCCGCACCCTCGACCGTATCGGCATTGACTGCAGTTTCCATCTCCTCGACGCCAAGGTCCGCGGACATAGAGGTGGATGGCAAGTTTGTCGGCAATACTCCTTCTTCCGTGAGCCTGCCTGCGGGAGACCATTCTGTAAAAATCACGAAAAAAGGCTTCAGGACATGGGAGCGCAAGCTGGCTGTTTCAGGCGGAGTTGCTACTGTAAATGCCGAATTGGAAGAGGACAAGTAACGGTGGCAGACATATAGTCGCCACATGTCGTTTGGGCCGGAGCAAGCAGGACCTCGGCTTTTAGTTCAACGAAAAATCAGTTTAGGGAGCAAATACAAACAGAAATAATCGTTGAACACAAAACGGCCAGTGTCCGATCTGTGTTCCTCCGTGCCAATCCGTGGTGAGACTTTCGAATCGCCTTTTGCTTCCAGCGAATTCTGCGGTATTCTCCTCTGTCGCTTCGGAGGCATATTGTGGACGCTCTTCGCCGTTTTGCAATTCTGAGTCTTTTGGTCGTTATCTGTCTGGCTGCTCTGCCCGTGGCCCTCTCGCAGCAGGTGAATCCTGACTATCTGCAATCGCTGCACTGGCGCAGCATTGGCCCCTTTCGTGGCGGACGCACCAAAGCCGCCACCGGCGTCCCCGGCCAGCCCAATGTCTTTTACATAGGCGTGTGCAACGGCGGCGTGTGGAAGACCACCGACTACGGCACGACGTGGACTCCCATTTTTGACCAGCAGCCTACCGGCTCCATTGGCGCCGTGGCTGTCGCGGCCTCCGATCCCAACATTCTCTATGTGGGCAGCGGTGAGGGCCTGCAGCGGCCCGATCTCTCCGTGGGTGATGGCATTTACAAGTCCACCGACGCCGGCAAAACCTGGACACATCTCGGCCTGCGCGATGGCCAGCAGATTCCGCAGATCGCCATTGATCCCCGCGATCCCAACACGCTGCTGGTGGCGGTGGCCGGGCATCCTTATGGACCGAACGAAGAGCGCGGCATTTTCCGCTCTACCGATGGCGGCCAGACCTTCCAAAAGGTCCTCTACAAGGACGAAAACACTGGCGGAGCCGATGTGCAGATCGATCCCAGCAATCCCGATACGGTTTACGCCACTCTGTGGGAAGCCCGGCAGGGGCCGTGGGAGAACGCCGCATGGAACGGCACGGGCGGCGGCATTTTCAAATCCACCGACGGCGGCAAGAGCTGGCGGCCGCTGAGCAAAGGCCTGCCGGAGGGAATTGTTCAGGCCAACATCACCATCTCCCGCAGTAATCCCAACCGGCTATATTCGGCCGTGGCCAGCAAAAGCGCAGTCGCCCTGTATCGCTCGGACGACGCCGGAGCAAGCTGGGCACAGGCCACTACCGATCCCCGGCCCGCCGGACGCATTGGCGGCGGTGATCTGCCGGTGCCGCGCGTGGACCCGAAGAATCCGGACACGCTGATCGTCACCAGCACGGTCACCTGGAAATCCACCGATGGCGGAAGGACGTGGACGGGCTTCCGCGGCGCGCCCGGCGGCGACGACTACCAGAATGCGTGGATCAATCCTGACAATCCTCAAATCATTCTTCTGGCCAGCGACCAGGGGGCCATCATCACGGTGAATGGCGGAGAGACCTGGAGTTCCTGGTACAACCAGCCCACGGCGCAGATGTATCACGTAAACGCCGACAATGCTTTCCCCTACCGGCTGTGCAGCGGACAGCAGGAAAGCGGCTCGGCCTGCATCTCCAGCCGGGGCATTGATGGCGAGGTAACCATCCGCGAGTGGCATCCGGTAGCGGCGGAAGAATACGGCTATGTGGTGCCCGATCCGCTCGATCCGGACATCATCTATGGCGGCAAGCTCACCCGCTTTGACCGGCGCACCAATCAGGCGCAAAACATCATGCCCAAACCGTTTCGCTCGGCGGATTTCCGCGCCCTGCGCACCGAGCCGATTGTGTTCTCTCCGGTGAATCCCCACATTCTCTACTTCGCCACCAACACTCTGTGGAAGACCCAGGATGGCGGGCGAAGCTGGCAGCAGATCAGCCAGGACCTCACGCGCAAGACGTTCGATCCGCCAGCCAGCATCGGCAAATACAAGTCAGAAAAAACGGCGGAAGCTACGCAGCGCGGCGTGATCTACACGATTGCGCCTTCGCCGCTGGACGTGAATCGCATCTGGGTAGGCACGGACGACGGCCAGATTCATCTGACGACCGATGGCGGCAAGAACTGGAGCAACATCACGCCGCCGGGCATGACGGCGTTCCAGAAGGTTTCGATTCTTGAAGCCAGCCATACCGACGCACAGACTGCTTACGCCGCCATCAACACGTTGCGGCTCGACGATCTGCATCCCCATATTCTGCGCACACGCGATTCGGGCAAGACATGGACGGAGATCGTAAGCGGCATTCCGGAGAATGAAAACGTTAACGTAGTGCGTGAAGATCCCAGGCGCAAAGGCCTGTTATTTGCGGGTACTGAGCGAGCGGTCTATGTCTCTTTCGATGACGGCGGGCACTGGCAATCGCTGCGGCGCAACATGGCCGCCAGTTCGGTGCGCGACGTAATCATCAAAGACGATGATCTGGTGGCCGCGACGCATGGCCGGGGCTTCTGGATTCTGGATGACATCACGCCGCTGCGCCAGCTCGACACGAAAGCCACATCGGCCGAGGCGTTTCTGTTCCAGCCGCAAACCGCGGTCCGTGTGCGGTGGGACATGAATACCGATACGCCGCTGCCGCCCGACTTCCCTGCCGGTGACAATCCGCCGGATGGCGCGGTGATCGACTACTATCTGTCTTCGGCAGTGTCCGGGCCGGTCACGCTGGAGATTCGCGACAGCGCGGGCAAAACGGTCCGCAAGTATTCAAGTTCCGATCCGGTTCCGGCACCCGATCCCATGCTGGCGATTCCCGCGTACTGGGTGCGTCCGCCGCAGGTACTTTCGAACGCGGCAGGAGCGCATCGCTTCCTGTGGGACCTGCACTATGCGCCGGTGCCGGGAGTGAAAGCCGAGTATCCCATTGCTGCGGTGCCACACAACACCGCGCCACAGTCCACGTCGGCGTGGGTGCTTCCGGGGCAATACACGGCGGTGCTGACTGCCGGCGGCAAAACCTACTCGCAGACGCTCACGGTAAAGATGGACCCACGGGTGAAGACTCCGGCCCCGGCACTGGCCCGGCAGTTCCAGCTGACGCAGCAGTTGTACGCGCATCTGCTGGAGATCTCACCAGCCTTCGATCAGGTGGTGGCGTTGCGCGAGAAAGCGAAAGATGTGCAGTCCCATGCCCAGGGCGCGGCGCTGAACGCGGTGAAGGCCTTCGAGCAAAAACTGCAGGCCTTAACTGATGGCGCGGCCCGCCGCCCAGGCCCGGCAGACGAACCGGCAACGCTGGGCAGCATCCGCACGCGCATGCTGGCGCTGCTCACGATCCTGCAGGATGTGGACGATGCTCCCACCACCCAGGCAACGGCCGCAGTGGCCGAACTGGAAAAATCTTTTCCGCCCGTGATGGCCCGCTGGAAGGCCATCCAAACTCAGGACCTCCCGGCGCTCAACTCGCAATTGCGCCAGGCCAATCTGCCGGAGCTCAGGCTGGAGGCGAATCCAGAGCCGCAGGAGAGCGGGGGAAATCGGGAGTAGATGTATTTTTAGGCTATGTCTGTGAATACGAACACAGACATAGCCTTGTCTTGAACGCGAGCCGCACACCGAGAGCCGGCTTGGTACCGCTACCCCGCTGACAAGCCCGATCAGTCAATAATTGAATCACCAAACCATCCCGCTCGATCTCATAGTTAGACACCACTTTCCTCCTTTGCGCTCTCTCGTCATCTACAGTCGTTTTTGCTGAATTTATGAAACGATAGTCAGGTTTACGACGCACCAAAGCAACACCGATCATGTCGAACCATGACATGAGTCAGACATCCGATTTCAGTTTGGCTTTTCTGTCAAATACAGACCATAATGGGAAAAGCATCCCAGGAGGGCAGTCCATGAGAGGCGTATCTTTGCCTGTGGTAGTATTCACTATTTTGATAGCCTCATTTGGGCTCGCGCAGGACAAAGATCAACCCTTATTTCGTGATCACCTCGGGCAAGTTTCATTCGAAATTTCCTGCAAACCGGCTCTACAGCAGCAGTTTGATCGCGGTATCGCCTTGCTCCATTCATTTCAATATGCACTCGCAAAATCATCATTTGAAATTATTTCGCAGCAGGATCCGGATTGCGCCATAGCCTTCTGGGGCGAGGCAATGAGTCTTTATCACCAGATTTGGCATTGGCCCAGTTATCAAGATCTAAAGCAGGGACATGGGTTGTTACAGCATGCACTTCAAACCAGGCCAAAAACAACGAGAGAACAAAAGTACATCCAGGCCCTTCTTTCATTTTACGATGCAAGGCCTGGGGTAACTCGACTCCAAAGGAAAGAAGCTTATGCCAAAGCGATGTCTCGTCTGTATCAGAAGTATCCAAAGGACATTGACGCAGCGGCATTTTACGCGCTCTCTCTGTTGGCTCTTGGCAATGAGGGCAACGAGCCAGCGAGAACGAAAGCTATTGGAGTGCTCACCCAAGTCTTTCATGCAGCACCGAACCATCCAGGGGCTGCACACTATTTAATTCACGCCACTGATACTCCGGTACTTGCGCCAAAGGGGCTGCAGGCCGCTCAGCTTTATGCCACGATCGCACCTTCCTCAGCCCACGCGTTGCACATGCCTTCTCATATCTTTGCTCAGCTTGGACTCTGGCCCGAAACGATTGCTTCGAACCTTGCTTCCGCAGAGGCAGCGAGTAACGCCACCCGAAATGGCGTCGACAATGAATCCGGCTATCAGTTGCATGCCATGAAATATCTCGAATATGCCTATCTGCAAATCGGTAACGACAGTGCTGCTGATCGCATAGTAGCTGACGTCAGGGATATTCCTGGAATAGGAAGCGGGGATCTTGTCAATGACAGCAGCATCATGCATGCACAGTACGTGATGGAATCTCACAAATGGGACAGCGTCGACGAATTGGTGACCCAGCCTGCTGCGGTTCCCTTCGTAAAAATGCGCATATTGGCAGCGCGAGTTATTGCCCAATGCCGGTTACGAAAAGTACATGAAGCTGAAACGGACATGGAGGAGCTTCTACAAATTCCGCTGCAAAGCTATTCCCAGGAGACGACAGGCCGGAGACCTGAAATTATGGAGGCAGAAGCATGGCTCGCCTTTGTGCATGGAAATGACGAGGAGGCGGAACGCCAACTAACTGCCGCTGTCGCGGTGGACCGTTTTAGCGTAGATGAATCTGTCCTCCCCGCCTCTGAGTTGCTGGGTGATTTGCTTCTGGAGTTAAACAAACCGGGCGCTGCGTTGGAGGCTTACGCCGACGCGCTCAAAGAAGCGCCGAACCGGTTCAACTCGCTTTACGGAGCGGGGCAGGCCGCAATGCGGAAAGGTGATCATCAAATGGCGGGAAGATATTTTGCAAGGTTGGCAGCAATTGCAGATCCTGCATCCACACGCCCTGAGTTCCATGATGCGATGGCCTTCCTGAAGAGTAATCGAAGCTCGCAGGGCCCGGCAGAATAGTCGTTTAACGTTGATGCTATTACCGCAAATCTATCTCCCTACCTCCTAACTCTTGTTTCGTGACGTGCTGAGTTGCTGCGAGTTGGGCCTTCTTGCTTTTTCGCTATTTATTTGCTATAGTGTCGCGTCAGTAGCCGTAGCCATGTTTTTGGTTGCGGCTTTCGTGTTTTTGGGGAGTGATCGCTTGTGATATCACTTGTGATGTTTTGAGCTAACCCCTTTAGATCTTGTGATGGGGATCGACCAGGAGGGGGGTAGGCAGCCCCCCAAAACCGGCGGGCTTTACCACTGATTTGCACAGATGAACACGGATTAGGAATGCAAACATCAAGATCAAAACCCGGACACAGCCGGGGGCGGCTGTGCTACATGAGCCTGGCAGACCGGGGCAAAAATGTACTGGCTCCATATTTATTATAAAAATTTATACAAAGAGGCCTGAATGAAAGCTGTTCGCTTCCACGGATTTGGTGGTCCTGAAGTTTTGAAATATGAAGATGTTCCCGACCCTCGTCCGCGCAAGGACCAGGTACTGGTGCGGGTGAAGGCCTGCGCGCTGAACCATCTGGATTTATTTATCCGCAAGGGGCTGCCGGGGGTAAAGCTGCCGCACATCAATGGCAGCGACGTGGCCGGCGACATTGCCGAGGTGGGCGAGTACATCACCGACCTGAAGGCGGGGCAGCGCGTGCTGCTCGCGCCCATGACGTTTTGCGGATACTGCGCGGAGTGTACACAGGGCCGGCAAAATATGTGTCCGCAGTACAGCGTGCTGGGCTACCTCAATGACGGCGGAAACGCCGAGTACATCGCCGTGCCGCGAGTGAACGTGGTCCCCATTCCGGAAGCCGTGGACGGCCACTCGCTGACGTATGACGAAGCCGCCGCCCTGCCGCTGGTGTTTTTGACGGCGTGGCACATGCTGGTGGCGCGATGCGGCCTTCGCCCCGGCCATACTATTTTGGTGCTGGGAGGCGGGTCGGGCATTGGGTCGGCGGCCATACAGATTGGCAAGATGTTTGGCGCGACCGTGATTGCCACCGCCGGTGACGAGAACAAGCTGGAGCAGGCGCGCGACCTGGGCGCGGACCATCTGATTAACCACTATCAGCAGAAAATTGCCGAGGAAGTAAAGAAGATCACCGGCAAAGCCATGTGCGACATCGTGTTTGAGCACGTGGGCAAGGCCACCTGGACCGAGAGCATGAAGTCACTCAAGCCTGGCGGGTGCCTGGTGACCTGCGGAGCGACCACCGGCCCGGAGGTGGGCTTTGATATCCGTTTTCTGTTTACGCGGCAGCTCTCCTTCCTTGGCTCGTTCATGGGCACCATGGGCGATTTTCATGAGGTGCTGCGGCATGTCTTCAGCGGCAAACTGAAGCCGGTGGTAGACAAGAGCTTTCCTCTGCGGGACGCAGTCGCCGCCCATGCAAGGCTGGAAAAGGGCGAGCAGTTCGGAAAAGTGATTTTGAATCCGTAACCTTTGAATTCGGAATCAAAGTGATGGCGCAAATTCAGCTTCGGTGGATGGCCCTAGTGTTTGCCGGCGTGGCGCTGCTCGCTGCGCCGCAAAACAAAACGCCAGCGGTGGCAGACCCTTCGCAGTACGTGGGTACAGAAACCTGCATGAGCTGCCACGAAGAGATTGGCGCGGGCTTTGCCCAAAATCCACATGGCAAGGCCGCGCGGACGAAAGCTCGACCGCAGTGGCGGGGCTGCGAAGAATGCCATGGAGCGGGCAGAAGCCATGCCGAAGCCGGGGATCCGGAGCGCATCGTCCGTCCACAGGCGCTCACCCGCGGCGAGGCATCCAGGCTTTGCCTGCAATGCCACGGCCACGATCGAGCGAAGGAGCCGGGCGCGCTGGTGCATGCACAACATCCGAATATTCAAGCAGGATGCCTGGATTGCCATTCGCAGCATTTTTCCTCTGCGCCTCATCTGCTGAGAATGGCGGAGCCGAAACTGTGCGCCACCTGCCATGCGGGCGGGAAGCCCACAGCCACGAAATAAGGCCGTGAATCCTATGGCAAATTTTCTACTCCAGCACGGCACACCAGACGAGCCTGATACCGGCGACTGGGACGCTATCTGCTCTACTCCCAGCATCAGCGGCTTTTTCGAGATGCTATTCCACGAGATCGCCGGCTGCACTCTGCCGGGCGAGATTGTGACATCGGAAGAGGAAGATTCGATTCGGCAGATCAGACAGGGCTGGCGCGGCGACCGGAAGCTTGGGGTGGAAATCCGGGTAGTGTCGCCGGTTGAGACCAGCGATCTTCCCGTCTACTGCTCATGGGAGACACACGGCCTGCCGGGAATGAAAATCAAGTGGGACTACAAACTCGATTACGCCGGTCAGCTCGGGCATGTGGCCTTTCGCCATGTACGGCTGGAAGGCGATTTCGATTCCGCCGCCGGCCAGCAGCGCTTTGCCGTGGTCTGGAAAAAAAATGGGCAAAGAGGCGGTGTTTACAGTAACCCAGGCGAAGCCGGAAGAAAGCGGGCGTTAGGCGCTTTTGCTTCGGCGCGTGATCCAATAGAATAGGTACTGTCATGAATGACCATTTAATTGATCCGCACGCAGAACGCGCCATGCAGGTGAAGCGCTACGAGAATACGGCCGGTTATCCGGCGGATGCCAGCCATCTTAAGGAAGTGCTGTTTGGCAACGAGCAGCCCCAGGGCGTGGTGCTGACCTCGCTGGACAACGTGGTCAACTGGATGCGCAAAAGCTCCATCTGGCCCATGACGTTTGGCCTCGCCTGCTGCGCCATTGAAATGATGGCCATGGGCGCTTCGCGCTTCGATATTGCGCGCTTTGGCGCCGAGGTGTTTCGTCCCTCGCCGCGCCAGTCTGATCTGATGATTATTGCCGGACGCGTTTCCCAGAAGATGGCGCCGGTCATCCGCCAGCTGTGGGAGCAGATGCCGGAACCCAAGTGGGTGATCTCCATGGGCGCGTGCGCCACCTCCGGCGGCGTATTCAATAATTACGCGCTGGTCCAGGGCGTGAACCAGGTGATTCCCGTGGATATATATGTTCCTGGCTGCCCGCCGCGTCCGGAGCAGCTGATTTACGCCATTACGCTACTGCAGGAGAAGATCCAGAAGGAACGCGGATCGTTCAAGCGCGCCCTGAACCTCGCGTAACACTGGCACCCCTCAGAGAACAGCAAAAGCCATGAGTTGCGCTCATGGCTTTCGCTTTAAGCATAAGTTTTTTCTCATAAAGGTTAGAAACAAAGGTATTGTGCAATAAAGTTCAAAAACCTGGCGGTTATTGCGCAATAATAGCTGCGGAGTTTCCCACCCATGAATCTGCACCGGCCCAGTCTGCTCGCTCTTGTTTCCGCCCTTGGACTCGCGATGCCGCTTTGCGCGTCAGCTCAGGAGTCTGAAACCAATACGTTCACGCTCTCTGTTCCCGCGAGTGTCTCGCCTCGTGACGTGCAGCTGCGGTATGTATTCTCCGACGGCAAGAGTACTGATTTCGGGTCCACGGAAACCGAGTCGCGCGCCAGCTCTGTGGTTATTAGTACAAAGGTGCAGGAGCGGCAGGCGAAAAGCCTGAAGGCGATTGTCTATGCTCCGGGGTGCCAGTTCGCGACCATTCAGATTGATGATCTTTCCACCACCCACCAGGGTGAATTTCAATGCCAGGAGCTGCCGACGGTTGAGTTGCAAGGCAAAGTGCCTGGCGCTGACAGCAGTAAAGAGTGGCAGCTTCAGGTGCTGTATGCCTACGGCTGGGCTCGCGATGTCTTCAATGTGCCGCAGATTTCGCTCTCGCCCATCGCTCTGGCCACTGCGAAGGTAGCGCCCGATGGTTCTTTCACCGCGAATCTGCCGGACTTTTCGCGGGACCCACTCTGGCCGTCCGTTTCGAATGACGTGCTGATTTTTTATCTGGTGGATACCGCCAGCGGAAAATTTTATGCTCTCTCGTCGCCGCCCGAGCTTTCACGGGGAAATGACCTGCGAGTGGCCGCCAGTTATCCGCCGGATATCGAGTTCAGCCTGGTCCGTTAGAAGCGTTTCAATGCTGCTCGGGCAGCAGCACGGATTCCGCGCGCATCTGAAGAAGGTGTGACCAAACTCCTGAAAGCGTACAGAATGCCAGCCTGTGTTTGTCTCCTCCTGCTCGTGGGCTATGCGACATCGAGTCCCGCGGCCAAACTACGCCAGGTGGCAATGATCGATCTGCCGGGCAATCCTGGCTTCCATCAGGTCACCATGGCCGCGGGGGAGGTCGTGATCACTCGTCCGGAGACAAACACGATTGAGATTTTCAGCCCGGTCAAGCGGCGCATCATTGCCCGTATTTCCCAAATCGATAATCCGCGCGGCATCGCGGTAGACGATGCGGGCAGCCGAATCTATGTCGCACTCGCCGGCAGCAATCGCATTGCGGTCATCAGCAGCAAAAACTGGCAGACGGAGCAGTTGATCCCCGTGCAGCATATGCCGGAGAAGCTGCTGTGGGTCCCGGAAACCAAACTGCTGTATGTAACCAGCGTTCACGACCGCACTGTAAGCGTGGTGGACCCGCGAATCGCGGGGGAAACAGCGGTGATCGAGATGAACGCTTTGCCGCAGGACCTGCTGTATGACTCCAGCCGCAACCGGCTCCTCATTAGTTTGCAGGACCAAAATGAAATCGCGGCGCTCGATGGTTCAAATAAAGTCTCCCGTCTTTTTCATCTGGCTGCGTCCGAGCCCACCAGCCTTGCGCTGGAGAGCACCAGCCGCCGGCTTTACGTTGCTGTCCGCTATGCGGTTTTGGCGCTCAATGCCGATACCGGCGCTGAACTCTTTCGCATTCCCGCTCCCGGAGGAACCGACTCGCTGATTCTGGACCCTGCGAATCATCTGCTTTATGCCACAGGCGGTGATGGCTCGGTGCTGGCCATTGATCTCACCCGCAACATGCTTGACCACGAGTTGCCCACGGATGTAAAGGGCTTCAGTATTGCCTACGATCCTATCCGCAAGATGCTGTTTCTGCCGGGCGGCCGCGAGGGGCGGGCCAAAATGGTGATTCTCAGCCCGGTCGGGCTCCAGCCGGACGAGCCAAAAGCGGCGCAAAATCCAGAGCCGCCCAGTCAAACGGCAATGAAGAAATAGGCCGTGCCTGCGATCTGCGCGGGCCTTATCTGTAAAGCATTTCGAATAATCGCGCTGAAACGGAATAGAATACTTCTGCACTGGAGGTGTTATGTTGAATCACAAATTATGGAAGAGTGGAATATTCACCCTGGTCATGGCATTCCTGCTCATTGGCCGGGTAACTCCCGCGCAGGCAATGGATCGGGACGATGAGAAATGCGAAAGACGCATCCACAATGCCGAAGAGGAACTGCATAAAGCGGAGCGCAAGCACGGCGAACACAGCCATCAGGCCGAAGACAGACGCCGCAAACTGGAAGAAGAGCGCGAGCGCTGCCATCGTGATCATCATGATCACGATCATGACCACGACCATGATCATGACCACCGCTAACCTCGGGACTGTTGCAGGTTGAACCCAAAAGCCGGCTCCGCAGCCGGCTTTTCATCTCCACAGGACATTGACAGCCATACCCGGCAACAGGCATAATTTTTACCGAACGAACGTTCGGTAAATCTCTGTATTCTCATGGCCCTTGTCGCTGCTGAATCCCGGTCCAACAGCCTGCCCCTTGCGGGGCGCAGGCCTCGGCCCTCATTCGGAGACGAAAAGAACGGGACCGCGCGCGACCGTCGTTTGGCGGAAGTTCTGGAACACGCAGCCCGCATTTTTTGGCAAAAAGGATACGAAGGCGCGTCCATGCGCGACCTTTCCCGCGTCACCGGAATGTCCCTGGCCGGGCTGTATCACTACTTTGATTCCAAGGAAGAGCTGCTGTATCTGATTCAGAAGCACACGTTCACTACCATCATGGAGCAGCTGCGGGAGCGGCTGGCTGAATCCGATGACGCGGAGCAGCGGGTGCGAATTTTTATCCAGAACCATCTGGATTACTTTCTCGCCAACAAAGAAGCCATGAAGGTACTCACCCATGAGGATGAGACCCTGAAAAATGGCCGGGGCGCGCGCATACGCTCCATTAAGAAGGAGTATTACGGTATTTGCCTGGACCTCATGGAAGATCTGCGGAAAACCATGGGCCTCGAATTCTCCGGGCGGCTGGCTGTGCTGAGCCTGTTCGGAATGATCAACTGGATTTACACGTGGCATAATCCGCAGGTGGACGCCGATGCCACGGTGCTGGCCCGGCAAATGGGCGACATTTTTCTGCGCGGAGTACTGCATCCCGTAAAAGCGCAGCGCCGGAAAGCGAAACGCAAGAGCTGACCGGCAACGGTATTTTCCAATTTCAGGATTGAAGAGACATCAAAGGAGCTTTTGACATGGCCACAATTACAGCAAGCGAAACTAAAACCCTCGTGAATTATCGCGTGGCAGACGGCATTGCCGTAATCGAACTGAACGATCCCCCCGCGAACACATACACCTATGAGATGAACCGGCAGCTCGATGAATGCATTCTGAAGGCGCGCATGGACAATGACGTTTATGTCCTGCTGCTGACCGGATCCGGCGACAAATTCTTCTCCGCCGGCGCGAATATCAAAATGCTTTCGTCCGTGGACCCGACCTTTAAATACTACTTTTGCCTGCATGCCAATGAAACCCTGTTGCGTCTGGAGCACACGCCCAAGCTGGTGATTGCGGCCATCAATGGACACTGCGTTGGCGGCGGTCTCGAGATCGCCATGGCCTGCGACCTGCGCATCGCGCGCCGCGACTCCGGCAAGATCGGTCTGCCGGAAATCAATCTGGGCGTCCTGCCTGGCACCGGCGGCACGCAGCGCCTGAGCCGGATGGTCGGCAAGAGCAAAGCCATTGAACTCATGGTCACCGGCAACACCTTCACCTTTGAAGAAGCGAAGGAGATGGGCATTATCAACGATATCTACGAGCGTGAAAACTTCATGGAAAACATAATGGAGTATGCGCGCCAGTTCACGCCCCCGAATAAAGCAGCGAAGGCCGTGGGCAACATCAAGCGCTCGGTACAGACCGGCTGGGAGATTCCGATGGAGTCCGCGCTGGCCGTGGAACGCGAACTGCAACAGCGCCTGTTCGCCAGTGAAGACGCCAAGGAAGGCCTGGCTGCTTATGTCGAAAAGCGCCCAGCATCATTCTCGGCAAAATAACCAACGATCAGCGGGCGTAAGCACAGGCGAGCGCCCGCTGCGCCATCCTGAGGCGTACGCCAGGGATTGCAGAGCACAGGCAGGAGTGCCTGTGCCAACAACCAGTAGTTCAAAAGCTAACAGCAAGGAGCTTGTTTCATGCTTACCGCCACCAAAGCCAAAATCGCACCCGGCAAACTGCTTATCAATGGGCAGTGGACTGAGGGTTCCGGGAAGTCCTTCCCTACAGTCAACCCCGCCACGGGTGAAACGCTCACGCAGATCGCGGATGCCAGCACCCACGATGTGGACCAGGCGGTCGCTGCCGCCCGCAAAGCTTTTGACGATGTGAGCGGGCCATGGCGCAAGCTTTCGGCCAGTGAGCGCGGCAAAATCCTGTGGCGTATTGCCGATCTGCTGGAAAAAAACATCGATGAACTGGCGGAGCTGGAAACCCTGGATAACGGCAAGCCCATCTTCGAATCGCGCTATGTGGACATGCCCATGGTCGCGGATGTTTTCCGCTACTATGCCGGCTGGGCCACCAAAATTCACGGTGAGACCGTCAACACTTTCAACAACGCATTCACCTACACCCTGCGCGAGCCGATTGGCGTAGTCGGTGCGATTGTTGCCTGGAACTTCCCTCTTTTGCTGGCGAGCTGGAAACTGGGACCGGCCCTGGCGTGCGGAAACACCGTGGTGCTCAAGCCAGCGGAACAGACTCCGCTCACCGCGCTGCGCTTTGGTGAACTGGCGCTGGAAGCGGGATTGCCCCCCGGAGTACTCAACATC
Source organism: Candidatus Angelobacter sp. (assembly GCA_035695325.1). GTDB lineage: Bacteria > Acidobacteriota > Terriglobia > Terriglobales > Acidobacteriaceae > Angelobacter. Next base: position 12,543 of record DASSEH010000362.1, on the reverse strand, counting down.
GTCACGGGCGTGCCGGAAACCGGCGCGGCTTTGGTCAGCCACCCGGGCGTGGATAAAGTTGCCTTTACCGGGTCAACCTCCGTCGGCAAGGAAATCATGAAGAGCGCGGCGGATTCACTCAAGCGCATCACGCTGGAGCTGGGCGGCAAGTCGCCCAACATTGTATTTGCCGATTCCGCTCTGGATTCAGCCGTCAAAGGCGCGTTGAACGGCATTTTCTACGGCAAAGGCGAGGTTTGCTGCGCCGGATCACGGCTCTTCATCGAGAAAAAAGCCGAAGACGAATTCCTCACCAAGCTGGTCGAAGGCAGCAAGAAAATCAAACTGGGCGATCCGCTCGATCCCAAGACCAGGCTGGGCGCGATTGTGAGCGAAAAGCAGATGCAGACCGTGCTGGGCTACATTGAAGCCGGCAAGAGCGAAGGCGCAAAGCTCCTGGCGGGCGGAAAGCGTGCCTCGGTCAACGGCGACCATGGCTTCTTCATTGAACCTACCATCTTCGGCGGCGTGAAAAACGACATGAAAATTGCCCAGGAGGAAATCTTTGGTCCTGTCCTGGCAACTCTCACCTTTGACGATATTGAAGAAGTCGCTGAACAGGCCAATAAAAATATCTATGGACTGGCTGCGGCCATCTGGACCAATGACATTAAGAAAGCGCACCAGCTTTCACGGCGGCTCAGGGCCGGCACGGTGTGGATCAACACCTATGGCGTAATGGACGCTGCTCTGCCCTTTGGCGGATACAAACAATCCGGCTTTGGCCGGGAACTGGGAATGCACGCGATTGAGCACTACACGGAACTGAAAACCGTGTGGATGAATTTGTGATCTAAACAGGATTTGTCGAGGAGCATTATGCCGGGAAAAGTAATGAAGATCGGAACATTCAGTGACTGGGTGGGCCTGTTCAAGGAATGGCGCGAGGAAATTGGCGTCAATAATGACGACATCAAGGCCTTCAAGTTCGAGACGCTTTACGGAGCGATTGAGACGGAAGAAATCTCCTTTGGCTATTACAAGGGCCGTCCCAAGTGGGAGAACCTGCGCCAGATTCCCACGCAGAACATGCGTGACGCTCTGCTGAACCTGATCGTCTATCAGGGCGATACCGAGTTTGCCAGCGTGGAGCAGCAGCGCTATCTGTTTGAAACCGCGCCCACCGACTGGGACCGTTCAGCCCTCACCCGCGTGATGATCGAAGAGATGCGGCACGGATGGCAGATGTGCGCCCTGCTGATCGAGCACTTCGGCGCCACCGGCAAGGTGGAAGCGCAAAAAATGCTGGAGCGCAAAGCTTATGAGAACAAGCGCCTGCTCGGCTCCTTCAACGAAGAATGCGACAACTGGCTGGACTTTTTCGCCTTCACCGACTTCGTGGACCGCGACGGCAAATTCCAGCTCCAGATGCTCAAGTATTCGGCCTTCGCCCCGCTGGGCCGCTCCATGAGCTACATGCTTAAGGAAGAGGCCTTCCACATGGGCACCGGCAATACCGGGCTGGCGCGCATCGCCGAGGCCGGCGTGGTACCCGGCTGGCTGATGCAGAAGTATCTCAACAAATGGATCTCCAGCGCCTATGACCTGTTCGGCACGGACAATTCATCGTCCGCACACTGGGCTTACGTTTGGGGAATCAAAGGTCGCTATGACGAGTTGAAGAATACGACCGAACCGGTGCTCGACGATCTCAACGATTACAATCGCCACCTCTATCGCGATGAATGCGCGCAACTGGTGCGGCGTATCAGCATTGCCCAGAAGCCCGGCAACGAAGATCTCTATTGCCCTGACATTAAATTCAATCGCATGATTGGCCGCTGGAAGGGGCAGTACTTCCATCCGAAAACCGGCCAGATGATGGAAGAAAAAGAATACAAACAGATGTTCGACACCTGGATGCCTACTGCGGCGGACAAAAAGCTGCTCATGGACATTGTGCGCACGGAGAAGAAATGGATCGCATCGCGCGCCGGGGCCAAAGACCCTTTGCTCACCATTGGCGAAGTCAGAAAGAACGCGCTGAACGCCAGCCTGCAGTAGCCGCTTAAAACCCTCTGCTGCCATGCGGGAGAGGGTTTTCTTCTATATCATAGGTGTTCCTCGGGATCGGGAAATTCACAAACAATGTCCTATACCCTCAATGAACTCATGGTCGTGGCGGCAGCGCGTGAAATCCAGGACAATGAAGTTGTTTTTGTCGGGATGCGGCTTCCGCTGATTGCCTTCGTCATCGCCAAAAAGACCCACGCTCCCAATGCGACTGGCCTGTTTGAAAATGGCGTGGTGCGCTCCACGCCGTCGCCGGAACTGATCTACACCATGGCCGATCCGCCCAACATCAAAGGCGCCACGCAATGCCTGGACATGATGGCCGTAATGGGCCTGCTGCAGTCCGGGCGCGTTCATCTGGGCTTTCTCGGGGCGGCTGAGGTGGACCGATTCGGCAACCTCAATTCCACGCAGGTGCAAAGCAAAAACGGCCTGATTCGCCTGCCTGGCTCCGGCGGCGCTTGTGACATTGCCAGCATGGCGCACCGCTTTGTGGCGTTACTGGACCATGCAAAGCATCGTCTTCCCGAGCGCGTGAGTTACATTACCAGCCCTGGTAACGGCGAGGGAGCAGGATGGCGAAAGCGCGCCGGCCTGCCCCGTGGCGGACCTTCCGCTGTGATCACCAGCAAATGCGTGCTGCGTTTTGGCGAAGATGGCGAGGCCCGCATGAGTAGCATTCATCCCGGTGTAACTGTGGACGACGTGCTGGCCAATACCGGCTGGAAGCTGAAAGTTGCGGACGATGTAAAGCCCACGCCGGAACCAAATCAGGCGGAACTGAAGGCCATCCGCGACTATGATAAAGACGGCTTTTGGACCAACTGAAGGTTTTCGCCACCCATGAACGCCCATCAGCAGGAATTCGGGAAAAGCTGGCAGTGCCTCTCTTTTGAGACCGCTGGCCAGGTCGCGCGCATTACGCTCCATCATCCCCCGCTCAACGTGATCGGCTTTCAGATGATGGACGATCTATCCGCAGTACTGGCGCTGCTCGAACAAATTACCCACGTTTCTGCCGTGATTCTCAGCGGAGGCGAGCGGGCCTTTTCCGCCGGCGTTGACGTTGCCATCCACACGCCGGACAAAATCCCGGCCATGTTGCAAAAGTTTCACGCAGTCATCAACGCACTGGCAAAGTGCTCGAAGATCACCCTTGCCGAGGTGCATGGCGTCTGCCTGGGAGGCGGGGCCGAGCTGGCCATGGTCTGTGACATGGTGTTCACCACCGAGCGGGCAAAGTGGGGCTTTCCGGAGATCACGCTGGGTTGTTATCCCCCGGTGGCCTGCGCGGCACTGGCAGCACTGGTGGGCCAGAAGCGCGCCGCGGATCTCATCTTCACTGGCCGGACCTTCAGCGGTGAAGAAGCCGCGCAATGGGGACTGGCCAGTGAGGCGCATCCGGAAGGCGAACTCACGGAAGCCCTGCAGAGTACGCTCGACCATCTGCTGAAACTAAGCCCTGCTGCCCTTTCCGTAGCCAAAAAAGCCTTTTATGCCTGGGACTCCGTTCATCTGGATAAAGGCCTGGCGCGGGCCGAGAAAATTTATCTCGAAGACCTGATGAAGACCGAAGATGCCCATGAGGGTATTCAGGCATGGCTGCAGAAGCGCAAGCCGGAGTGGAAGGGACGATAAAACTTTTTACCGCAGATGAACGCGGATGAACGCAGATCAAAGAGATAAATCTACCGCTCTGGCAATACCTGCAAGATCACCCGCACCGCGTTCTCTCCCATGATTTTCCGGATATCCTGTTCTGAAAAACCCTGTGCCAGGAGTGCCTCGGTGAGTAGTACCCATCCACTGGCATCAAACGGAGTAGTTACCGCACCATCAAAATCGGAGCCGAGGGCAACATGTTCAATTCCTGCTACAGTCACGGCATGGCGTATGGCGCGGGCCGTGGCCTGGGCATTCGTGCCGCAACTGGCCGTATCCCAAAGGCCAATGCCGATTACGCCGCCGGTTTGGGCTACGGCGCGCAACTCATCGTCAGAAAGATTACGCGGATTATTGCAGGTACATTTCACTCCGGTGTGCGAGACGAGCACCGGACGTTTGGCCATGGCAGTAACGTCGCGCAAAGTAGCGGAGGAAGCATGGGCCAGATCAATCAGCATGTTTTTGGCTTCCATGCGACGCACCCACTCGCGGCCCAGCTGAGTCAGTCCGCCTTTGGTCATGCCTGCTGATGAGCCCCCAACCGCAGTGTCAGTGAAATGCGACGGAGACATCATGCGAAAGCCTGCATCGTAGAGTTCATCAAGGTTTTTGAGCCTGCCTTCCAGCGGCTGCGCCCCCTCGGCTCCTAGAAACCCAGCCACCTGGCCTGGAGTGCGTGCGGCAAGATATTTTTGCAGGTCTTCGCGCGACCTGATAATCGTCAGCTTACCCTGCGATTCCTGAGCGAATTGCTGCAGCCTGGCTGCCTGATACAGCGCGCGCTCTTTGGGACTGTTCCATGTGCGTGGTGGCCATCCCTGGACCATAGCCAGCCACTTAATCTGGTCGGTTGTATCGGAATTTCGATAGATATTCAGTTTGCGCGGGCTGGTGGTGACAACGGTAAACGCCTGCAGCGCTACATTGCCCGCTGCCAGTCGCGGAATATCTGCGTGGCCGCGGGTACCGCGTTCCAGCAGATTTCGCTTCCATAACAAACTATCGGCGTGAAGGTCGGCAACCACCAGTTTATTGTGCAGATCCGTCGCTGCCGCTGATACAGTGTAAGGCGGATGATGGCGAACATGGTTATTTCTATTCTCGATCATTCCCGGCAGAACAAACCAGGCTGCAACCAGCAATCCAGCAATGAAAAGCGCAAGCCAGCGAAGGATTTTCACGGGCAGAAGTTTACCATTGAGAATACTTTGCCGCTTGAGGCTCCCGTTTTAAACTACTCTGACCAATGAAAAAACTATTCACTCTTCACGAAGCAATTGCGGAGCTGGTGCCGAATGGGGCAAGCGTTGCCCTGGGGCTGCAACTGGAGCAGATGATTCCCTTTGCCGCCGGACACGAGATCATCCGCCAGGGCAAACGGAACCTGCGGCTGATCGGGCCGATTTCCGACATTCTGTTTGACCAGCTCATCGGCGCCGGCTGCGTGAAAGACGTGGTGGCGGCATGGGTCGGTAATGTGATGATGGGTTCGGCTTACAATTTCCGCCGCGCCACCGAACAGGAAAATCCTGGCGCTCCAGGCGCGAAGCTCGAAGTCTTCAACATGACGAATTTTTCCATGGCGCTGGCGTTGCAGGCCGCAGCCATGGGAGTTCCGTATCTGCCCACGCGCACGGCGATGGGCAGTGACGTCTCCCAGGGCAGTCCCTGGTTCTGCCAGATCAACTCGCCCTTCGAGCCCAAAGAGCCTTTGCTGGCGGTGCGCGCCCTTCAGCCCGACGTGGCGATCGTGCACGTGCAGCGGGCCGATAAAAACGGCAACGCGCACTGCTGGGGCAATTATGGCGTAATGCTGGAGGCGGCCCGTGCGGCCAAAAAGGTGATCGTCTGCGCCGAAGAGATTGTTTCGGAAGAAACCATTGCCAGCGATCCCAATCGGACTGTGATTCCGGGGTTTCTGGTCTCGGCCGTGGTGGAGTGCCGTTTGGGCGCGCATCCCTCCCCCGTTCAGGGCTACTATAGAAGAGATGATACGTTCTTCCAGCAATACCATCAGCAAACAAAGACCCAGGCTGAATTCAATGCCTGGTCGGAACAATGGATACTGGGCGTGGCTGATCGCAATGAGTATTTAAAATTGCTGGGCGAGAGCCGGGCTGCGGAACTGGGCGTGAAGCAGCATGCGTATGCAGCCCAGACGGATTACGGGTATTAGAATCTTTGCAACACCTTTGAAACACAGAGGAAAGGAGTAAACAGAGCACAGCAGAGAAACAGAAAAACATGTCCCGCTGAATGCATTTGGAGTTAAACATTGAACCATGGCATTTTGAGGGCAATTTTCTAAAAACCTCTGTTTCCCCCTTTCCTCTGTGTTTCAAAGATTTTTGTTACGGTCATGAAAAAAGAGCTTATCGAACTCCGGGTGAACGGGCGCAGCCATGAACTGGCGGTGGAGCCGAATGCTTTGCTGCTGGATGTTCTGCGCCAGGAGTTGCAGCTTACCGGCTCCAAGCGCGGATGCGATGATTCTTCCTGCGGGGCATGCACCGTGCTGGTGGATGGAGTCCCATCCCTGAGCTGTACCGTGCTGGCCCTGAGTTGCGCTGGCGACGAGGGCGACTCGAGCGGATCGGAGATTACCACCGTGGAAGGCATTGCCGATCACGGCGCTCTCTCGGCAATCCAAAAGGCGTATGGCGAGTGGGGCGGAGCACAGTGCGGATTCTGCACTCCGGGGTTTATGGTCACGGTAAAAGCGCTGCTCGATGGCAATCCTGATCCCACGGAGGAGGATATCCGCCGCGCGCTGAGCGGCAATCTCTGCCGTTGCACGGGATATACCCAGATGTATCAGGCGATCAAGGCAGCCATTGCGGCGGAACTCGCGGCCCAGTCGGGAACGAAGTAAGGAACAAAGTAAGTATTTACCGCAATGACAAGTGCGTAAGAAATTGGAAGCGTAAAACAAGGCAAGCTGCTTTCACGAAAGGCTAAGGGCTAAAGGCCAAGAGCGAAGAGTGCAATTAAATCGTCAGTTTCGTGACTATAGGGTTCCCTCGCTGCGCTCGGGATGTTAGAAAAACCATGTCCAGCTTTTCCATTATCGGCAAACCGGTAGCGCTGGTTGATTCAGCCGGCAAGACCACCGGACAGGGCAAGTACACGGACGATCTTTCGCTTCCGGGAATGCTGACCGGTAAAATTCTGCATTCGCCGTATCCCCACGCGCTGATTAAAAAGATTGATGCTTCCCGCGCTGAAGCTGTCGACGGTGTAGTGTGCGTTGTCATCGGCCCGGACGCGCCGAATAAATACGGCATTCTTCCGGTCGGTCACGATGAGACCGCGCTCGCGGTGGAAAAAGTCCGCTATGTGGGGGACAACGTCGCCTGCGTGGTTGCAACATGCGAAGCCATCGCCGAACAGGCGCTGGAACTGATTGATGTGGAGTATGAGCCGCTGCCGGCGTGGTTTGACCCGGAAGACTCAATGAAAGCGGAGAACGACTGGATCCATCCGCAGCGCCCGCACAACATTGAGAAGGACTACCACCATGCTTTCGGCGATCCGGAAAAAGGCTTTTCCGAAGCCGACATCGTTGTCGAGAACCGATATCTGGCCAATGAAGTCACACACGCGGCCATGGAACCGCATTGTACCCTTGCGGCTTTTGAAATCGATCCACAAACCGGGCAGCCAGGCAGGCTGACGGTATGGTCCTCCACGCAAGTGCCGTATTACCTCCAGCACAAACTCTCCATCGTGCTGGAAATGCCGATGTCGCAGATTCGCGTAATCAAACCATTAGTCGGCGGCGGCTTCGGCGGCAAGAGCGAAGTGATTCCGCTGGAAATTATTGCAGCGGTGGCCGCGCGCAAAGCCAACGCGCCCGTAAAAATCACATATACCCGCGAGGAAGTTTTCTGGGCGCATCGCGGACGCCCGCGCACCATCATTGATCTGAAAACCGGCGTAAAGAAAGATGGCCGCATCACCTCGGTTGCGGCGCGCGTGGTCCAGGATGGCGGGGCATACTGCTCTTACGGCGTAGTGACGATTCTTTATTCCGGCGCGCTGCTGGGCGCGTTGTATGACATTCCCAATATCCGCTATGACGGTTATCGCGTGCTGACTAACAAACCGGCCTGCGGCGCCATGCGTGGACACGGCACGGTCAATGTCCGCTTTGCCTTTGAGTCGCAACTGGATGAGATTGCGCACGCACTGGAAATAGACCCCGTGGAGATTCGTCGCCGCAATCTGCTCAAGCCGCCGTGCGTTACGGTGAACAATCTCCGCGTACAGAGCTACGGCCTGCCGGAATGCATTGAGCAGGTGGCCACGCGGTCGAAGTGGCGAGAGCGCAAAGGCAAGACCGGTGCCGGGCGCGGCCTGGGCATCGCCTGCAGCCACTACGTGAGCGGCGCGGCCAACAGCATTATCCGCTCGGACATGCCGCACTCCACGGTGAACATCAGAATTGATCGCGACGGCGGCGTGGTGGTGTACACCGGGGCGTCGGATATCGGCCAGGGATCGGACACCATGGTAACGCAGATCGTGGCTGAAGCTCTGGGTGTCAGCCTGCGCCGCGTAAAGGTAATCACCGCCGATACCGATCTCACGCCAGTGGATATAGGCTCGTACTCCAGCCGCGTGACCTTCATGAACGGCAACGCCTCCCTGCGCGCGGCTGAAGACGTAAAGAAAAAGATCGTGGCGGCGGCTGCCCGCAGAATGAATTGCGTGCCCGAAGACATAGTGATGCGCGACGACATGGTTTGGAAGCGCGGAGCATCAGCCGAAGCCGCGCAGGAGAATTCCGCAAATGAAGTCAGTGGGCGGGTTGAAGGCCAGACGCTCCGCGGTTCACTCCAGCAAAAACGGAAGGAAGAAGGCCCCAAAGACCAGATGAGCTTTGAGGAAGCCGTCGTCTCCGCCATCGACTTCAGCGGCACTTTGACGGGTACCGGCTCCTACGCTCCCCCCAAAGACGCGCGCGGCGGTGCATTCAAAGGCGCAGGCGTTGGTCCTTCCCCCGCCTATTCCTACGCCGCGCAGGTCGCGGACGTGAGCGTGGATGAAGAGACCGGCGTGGTTACCGTGCACAAAATCTGGGCCGCGCATGATTGCGGACGCGCCCTGAACCCGGTCTCGGTGGAAGGCCAGGTGATTGGCTCGGTGTGGATGGGGCTGGGGCAGGCTTTGCAGGAAGAGATGATCTGGAAAGACGGCCTGCTGATGAATCCTGGCCTGCTCGAATATCGCTCGCCTTCGGCCGTGGAATCGCCCGAGATCGAAGCCGTGATTGTGGAGAGTGTTGACCCTGAAGGTCCATTCGGCGCTAAAGAAGCCAGCGAAGGCTCTCTGGCGGCAACCATTCCTGCCATCGCCAATGCCATTTATGACGCGGTTGGCGTGCGCCTGCGCGAAGCGCCCTTTACTCCCGAGCGAGTGCTGGCCGCATTGAAGCAAAAGAACTGGGAAGCTAAGGCGCTCGCAGTAACTCGCGGAGCCGATCCCTCCATGCCAACCACTTTCCGCGAGCACGGCGGCTTGCTGTGTTTTAAGGATAAAGGCCCCATGCGGCATCCGGAAGATCCGGCGCGACGCTCAGCTCATCATCCGGGTGAAGCTGAGCATTCGGCTGAATCAGCGGCAGGTGACGATTGAGCCTTCCCGCATTCAAACTCCTGCGTCCCCGCAACATTGTTGACGCGGTCAATTATCTTGCGAAGTACGGCAAGGATGTTCAGATCCTTTCCGGCGGGACCGATCTGCTGCCCTCCATGAAGCAGCGGCTCTTTGCGCCGCCGTATCTTATGGATATCCGCGGCATCGACGAAATACAGGGCATTCGCGTGGTGCCAGGCGCGGGCGTGGAAATTGGCGCGCTCACCACGCTCTCTGCCATTGAGGACTCCTCGTATATTCGCAGCAACTATCGCGTGCTGCATGAAGCGGCGATCACGGTGGCCTCGCCTATTCTGCGCAACATGGGCACAATCGGCGGCAACATCTGCCTGGATACGCGCTGTGCCTGGTATAACCAGTCTCTGCAATGGCGGCGCTCCTGCGGGTTCTGCATTAAGAAAGACGGCGACCTCTGCCACGTGGCGCCGGGGGGAAAGTTTTGCTGGGCGGTGTTTTCCGGCGACACGCCGCCGGCGCTGCTCTGTCTAGGCGCGGAGGTGGAGATCGCCGGCCCCTCAGGCATTCGCTGCGTTGCTCTCAAAGACTTTTATACCAATGTGGGCGATGCGCGTATGAAGATGGGAGCAGACGAGATGCTTACCCGCATTTTTTTGCCGGAAGGGTTCGCCGGATGGAAGGGCAGTTACCAAAAGCTGCGCGTCCGTGGCTCCATTGATTATCCGCTGGCGGGCGTGGCGGTGGCGCTTAAAAAAGGAGCCGGGCCAGTCGAGGAAGCGCGTGTCGCCATTACAGCCGTGAATCCCGCGCCGTTGCTGGTACCGGGAGCTGACCATGCTCTGGCTGGCAAACGCGTAGACGAGCACGTGGCAACGGTAGTCGGCGAACTGGCGGCTAAAATCGCCAAGCCACTCACGACCTCCGCGCTGACTCCGGAGTATCGCCGGGAGATGATAAAAGTATTTGCTAGGCGTGCTGTTCTGGCGGCGGCTTTGTAAAATTCCGCTCCCCATAAAAATAGGAGAAGGCGCCTGCAGCCACTACAACTCAAACAGTTTATACAGAATGTCTTTCGAAGACTGCAGGGTCCCCTCGCTTCGCTTCGGGACAAAGGAAGCCAATGATCGTTACCGACTGCCACATCCACATTCAGCCCTATGAAATGTTCAAGGCCGCGCCCATTGAGGTCATAAAAAAGGCCCGCCCTGGCGACTTTGAAGACATTCTGGAATACAGCCGCTCCCCCAAAGCGCTGCTCAAATATATGGATTCCATCGGCCTGGAGCGCGCCGTACTGATTAATTACGTTGCGCCGGACGTCATGGGGATGACGGCGGAGGTGAATGAGTGGGAGGTGAATTACTGCCGGGAAAATCCTCGCCGTCTGCTCTCCTGCGGAGGTGTGCATCCCCGGCACAGCCGTAACGTGCAGGCTGATATGGAACAGCTGGTACGCCTCGGCATCCGGCTGATCAAGATCCATCCGCCGCACCAGTTGCTCTTTGCCAATGATTACACCAACGGCATGAAGGAACTCGCCACCATCTATGGCATGGCCGAATCGCACGGCATTCCGGTCATGGTCCACACCGGCACCTCGATCTTTCCCAACGCGCGCAGCAAATATGGCGATCCTGTTTATCTGGACGACGTGGCCATTGATTTTCCCAAACTCAAAATCCTCATGGCCCATGGCGGCCGCCCCATCTGGATGCAAACAGCATTCTTTCTCCTGCGGAGGCATCCCAACATGTATTTCGATATCAGCGGCATTCCACCCAAGCTGCTGCTCAACTACTTTCCCCGTCTGGAAGAGATTGCCCACAAAACTCTGTTCGGCACCGACTGGCCGAGTCCCGGCATAAAGGATATTGGACAAAATAAAGATGAGTTTCTGGCGCTGCCGCTCTCGCAATCGGTAAAAGACCAGATTCTGAGTCGGACGGCGCTGGAGATTTGGCCGGAGTAGTCAGAATATTTGCTGCCGATTTACGCTGATGAAAGCTGATCAACAGCAGTTTTACAGCGGCAAAAATCCCTGCAGCGGGCACTCTTCGCATTTGGCCTTGCTGCGGCAGTGCTGGTTGCCGGTGCGGACGATCAGGGCGTGCAACTCGTTGTAATGCCCGGCCAGTTCGCTTCGTTTCATACGGCTCATGCGAGAAACCGGATGCCTGTGCTCTGATCCTGGCCGTGGTACCGATAACTCTTCCCTTCCGGCGCTCTTGGCCGCCTGCTCGATCAGCAACCTGATTTCTTCGTATTTGGCCCTGGGACCAATGATATTGTGGCGCTCCAGAATTCTTCGCGTGTAGGCATCCACCACAAATATTGGATGATTGCCGGCGTAAAGCAGAATGGAATCAGCCGTCTCCGGGCCCACACCGTTCAAAGCCAGCAACTCGGCGCGAAGCTTCTCCGTCGGCTGGGCAAACATCCGCTCGAGTGAACCACCGTAGCTTTTATCGAGAAACCGGACAAATGTCTTCAGATTGCCGGCCTTCTGGCGGAAGTATCCCGATGGCCGCACTAGTTGCTCGAGCTTCCCCAGTGGTATTTCGCGGATGCCTTGTACGCTCAACGCCCGTGCGGCGCGGAGCTGCGCCAGGGCTTTTTCCACGTTGCTCCACGCGGTGTTTTGGGTGAGATAAGCGCCCACCACCACTTCAAAGCGTGATTGCGCCGGCCACCAGTTTTGCGGACCCCAGCGAGCGAGCAGAGCACGATAGTAAGCGATGATCCCCGAGCCAGGCGGGAGCGGCTGGACAAGCTGGGTCTTCGACGCCTGATTCATTTTAAGTGTCCCGGCCTGACATTTACAGATTACTCAGTCCGGTTCCAATTTCACTTCGGTTGCCCATACTGCGCCTGCAGTTCGCAGGCTTCGCGGCAGGGCGGGCAGTAATACTGGCCGTCTTCACAGAGCCGGACATCGTGCTGGCTCTGGCACAGCCAGCAGAATTTTTCGCACTCGCAGCGGCGCTCCGGCTGCTCACAAATCCCGCAGGTATATTCTTTTACCATGAGCGGAGATTACCGCGATTTCGCGGTTTGGGCAATGGAGTCTGGGGTAGTGGGCTACTTTGAATCTCTGAGGACTGTCATCCCCTAGAAACAGGATAAACAGAGTGAAATGGATCCCACCACAGGACAATCAATACGCCATTGTCCAGAATTCCCCAAATACGCTCCCGTCCTGAAAGGCGCAAT